>CAWJZU010000015.1:0-435228 GCA_963847345.1 uncultured Alphaproteobacteria bacterium
AATCCGTGATCACCTTCGACCGGATTGCGTGATCAGCTTCCACCGGAATCCGTGATCACCTTCGACCGGAACGCGCACTCTGTCGTCAGAGCGGGGGCGCGGCCCGCGCCAAGGGGCTTCTGCGCTGCTGCAGTCGACCTTCCGTTTTGCCCGGATGCTGCCGGTAGATTCGAGTGTCGCCCACCCTTTTCATCGCGCGGGTATCGGAATGGCAACGGCTGCGGCCGACTTAAAATCTCTTTTGCCATCTCCGTCGGGGGTGAGATTTGATTGGTCCGCGGCGCATCTGGACGGTGCGATTCAGTTTCCGCTGCGCTTTGCGGGCGAGCGACAACTTGGGACTCCGCAGTGTCGGATTTTAGCTTCTTCACCTGTTTGAGAATATAGTGAATGGCCGGAGGTGTGCAGCCGTAATGCCGGGCGATGCTAGAAAGTGTTTCGCCTCTTGAATAGCGTTGCGCAATGGTCTCCCACTCATCCTGAGGAATCTTTGACATCTTTTTATACTCGTTTTGCTCCTGACTACAGATGGCGCAGAACCGCGCCAGGCGTGAACATAAAATCTGCGCGCATCTCACGTATCGTTGTTTAGCGACCGGAAGCGTAACCGGCTTAGCAAGTTGCGCAAGCGCTCAGCCGTTAACCGAACTTGGCGCGCGGGCTGAGCGGCGATTGGATAGCGCTATGCGGCAGCGAGATCAGCCGACAAAGCGATCGTTTTAGCGGCGTTGAGGATCGATTTTCTCAGCTTCTCGACAACTCGTACTTCGAGCTGCCGAATCCGTTCGCGCGAGACATCAAACCGTCGGCTCAGCTGTTCCAGGGTTAACGGCTCATCGCGCAGCCGACGCTCGATGAGGATCTCGCGCTCGCGCTCGTGGAGCGTTGCCAGCGCCTCGGTGAGCAGCTTGTGTCGGTGCGCCCGTTCATCGGCCTCAGCCAACACCAAATCCTGCGTCGGTTCGTCGTCGACAAGCCGGTCGAGCCATTCGGTTTCGCCGTCTTCCATTATCGTGACATTTAGCGAAACATCGGCGCCGGTCATTCGCCGGTTCATCTCGATGACATCCTTCGCCGGCACGTCAAGCGCAGCAGCGATCGTCTCGACTACCTCGGGCGAGAGATCACCCGCTTCGTGCTGCTCCAAGCGACCCTTCATCTGCCGCAGATTGAAGAATAGCTTCTTCTGCGCCGCCGTGGTGCCCATTTTCACGATCGAATTGGAGTGCAGGACATATTCCTGAATTGCCGCGCGGATCCACCACATCGCGTATGTCGTGAAGCGAAAACCGCGTTCGGGCTCGAACTTTTGCGCGGCTTGCATCAGGCCGACATTGCCCTCGGCAACCAAGTCCGCGAGCGGCAGGCCGTACCCTGAGAAACCGCGCGCGATCTTGATAACGAGGCGCAGGTGGCTGCCGACCAGCTCGCGTAGCGCCGCCTCATCACCCTGATTGCGCCAAGCCTGTGCGAGCTCATGCTCGCGTTCTGCGGTGAGCATCGGGAACATCGGGAACCGTTTTGCCTCAGCAACAAAATCCGCAAGGGCATTCCCCCTGTCTTCAATCATTTTTATCATTGTCCTCTTGTGTGGTTTACGCGCCGGCAGACGCAAAAACCTGCCCCTGAGACATCAGGGACATTGTCCAGGATTTGCGGAGTAAGAATTGCCGGCGCCGGGCGCTACCTTTAGGTGGGAACAAAATAGCAACTTTCAAGATGCACCCCCAAGCCGGGATGGCGCTCCGGGCGCTTATATTACGCTTCTTCTGTCACGGGTCGTTGGTTCGTCAATCCCTCTGAGCCATGATCCTGTTGCCGGTGTCTTGCTTCTGTCCGGGGTCGGCGCGTGGCCGCCTCCTGATGGGGTCGGATGAGGAACGGGCCGGCCAATCTAAATACGCGCAGTCATCCAAAGTGGCGCCGCTGTGTAACATGCGGCCTGACCCGATCCATCGTCCCGGCAACGGGACCTTGCTCCGGGGGCTGGTGTCTCGTCCCCGAACCTGCGATCTCCTTTCCTTAACGGGTTGCGGTCGCCGCCGCTTTGTCGGCGAGGAAGCTCGTCCCATCGACCAGCATGCGATGCAGAACCACAGCGAGTTTACGTGCGAGCGCAACCTTGGCCTTGCGCATTCCAGCGCGGGCCGCCAGGCGCATCCCCCAGCTCTTCAGGGTGGAGGCCTTCACCGGTCGGGTAAGGATGACATTGGCCGCCTCGTAGAGCGCGGTGCGCACACTGGCATCGCCGATCTTCGAGATGCGGCCGGTCACATCGGTCTCGCCCGACTGATATTTCCTGGGCGTCAGCCCGAAATGCGCGCCGACGGTTTTCGAGGATCTGAAACGGCCGGGATCGTCGATTGCCGAGACGTAGGTGAGCGCGACAATCGTGCCGACACCGGGCGTGGTCATTAGCCGTCGAACACGGTTGTCGTCGCGGGCCAGGGATCGCAGGCGCTTCTCGAGCTTCTGCCATTCGCTGAACAGCGTATCCCGAGCCGCCAGCATCGCCTCAGCAATTGTCGACAATGTCGTATGGCTGGCGACCAGCTCGCGGACGCGACTTGCAAAAGTTCGCGGTGTCGTGGGGCCAACCTTCAACCCGAAGCCGCGCAGTACACCGCGCAGGCTCATCTCGACATCATGGTTCTTGGTCTGCAGCAGTTTGCGTGCCGTCAACAGCGCACGTACCTCTTGTGCCGGCAAAGACTTGCAGTGAACCGGACGAAACCAGCCGAGCCGCATGAGCTGGGCGATACCGCGCGCATCCTTGCGATCGGTCTTGACCGGCATCGCCCTGAATGCGTCGCGGACGTGCCGGGTTTCCAGCAGCTCGACCGCCAAGCCCGCCTTCCGCATTCCCGCATACAGCCATTGCGAGAGCGGGCCGGCCTCAAGCCCGATCCGCGTCATCGTGAGCTCCAGGCGGTTGAACCAAGCGATCAATACCTCGGGCTCGCTGGCCACCTTTGCTTCGCGAATAATCCGCCCTGTCGCATCTACAACGCACAGGCTCGCGCTTTCTAATGACACGTCGATACCGGCATAGTGCTCCATGGTCGTCCCTCGATGATGCTTGGAGCAGGCTGCGCCTGACTCCGTTTCTTGACACCATCACTCTGAGGGACGGCCGCCAGCGCAACTTCTGCCGGTTGCTGGCCCGTGACCCCATCTAACCCGATCTATGCAGGACAAAAATACGGGTCCATTGCGTAGATCATAGCGCTCCCGTTTTGGTTGCCGAGGCATGCACGTCGATCCTGCGGCGGCAGTTTTTTGAGGCGGGATCAGCTAGGTGTTGGCGGTTGCGGGGAGCGGACGGGGCACATGCCCCGGTTTTCAGGTGATCAGGCGCGGCAGGCGGTCGAGCAGCATGGCAAAGATCGCCTGATCGGGGGAACTCGACGGCAGGTGAATCTTGACCTGCTTTTTCAGTTCGACAACGCGGGCGGCGAGTTTCAACAGGCGCAGCCGCAAGGTGTCGAACTGCATGACACGCCAAGCGGAGCGCGGCGGCATCAGGCGTCGCATCGACCACAACAGCCAGTAGGCGCCGGCGTGCAGGAACAGGCGGAACTGGTTGGCCTCGGCCGCGTGGCAGGAGGTTCGGTCGGCAGCGAGGTGGTTTTTCCACGCCTTGATGTGGTTCTCCGCCCGGCCGCGCGCGCAGTAGAGCCCCTTGTAGAGATGCTTGGCGCGGCCCCCTTCGAGATTGGTCACGATAAAGCGGGTGTCGGTGCCCTCGGGTCCTGCCTCGACCCGGGCGATGATGCGCTCGACCCGGCTCCAGCTGTGGGCGGCATCGTAGAATTGCGCGAAGCGCCGTAACTTGCCGCGCTTGGGCGCCGCCCGGAAGCGCTCGGCGGTGGTTTTCTCCAGCGCAGCGACATGACGGCGCAATGCCGGATTGGAGGCGAGGCCGAGCACCCAATCGACGCGGTTGACGCGGCACCAATCGAAGACTGCGGGGGCGGCATAATGGCTGTCGGCGCGCAGCAGGATCTCGACCCTGGGCCACTGGGCGCGGATAGCGCCCACCAGGCGGCGCACGAAGGCGGCGATCTCGCGCCCGCCCGGCCGCTTGCCGGGCCGCAGCAGCGCGGTCACGAACCGTCCCTCGCCGTCGAAGACGACAATCGGTTGGAAGCCGTAATCATCATGATAGGCGTTGAACAGGCGCAACTGCTGCTCGCCATGCACGCGGTCAAAGGTATCGTCGATATCGAGGGCTCTGTTGCAAACCGCGGATAGGGTCGCGTGACGGCCCCGATTGGGGATTGGGTTCTCCTGCTCAGGCCGCTTCGAGTTCGAGCCGTTCACTGACGAACTGCACGGCTTCGGCCAATGCGCAAGCGCCGAGACCGAAGGCGCGCTCGACGAGGCGCGCCTCACCGCGAATGTCACGGGTGATGTTGAAGATTGCCGCCTGACTTTTGCGGAGCGCGCGCATCACCTCGAAGCCTTTGATCGTCGCATAGGCCGTCTTCAGCGTCTTGAAGCCTCTGACCGGGCCGATCAGCTGCTTCAGCTTGCCATGATCGGCCTCGATAACGTTGTTGAGATACTTCACCTGCCGATGCTGTGTGTCCTTCGGACACTTGCCCTCCTTCTTCAGCTCGGCGAGCGCCGCGGCGTAGGTCGGCGCCTTGTCGGTGTTGATGACGCGCGGCTTGTCCCAGTCCTGCAAGCCGTTCAGCGTCTTGCTGAGGAAGCGCTTGGCCGCCTTCGTATTGCGCGTCGGCGAGAGGTAGAAGTCGATCGTGTTCCCGAACTTGTCGACGGCGCGGTAGAGGTAGGCCCACCGGCCCCGCACCTTCACGTATGTTTCGTCGATGCGCCAGCTCGTCGAGCGCGGCCGGCGCCACTGCCAGCGCAGGCGCTTCTCAATCTCCGGAGCGTACTTCTGGACCCATCGGAAAATCGTCGAGTGGTCGACCGCGACGCCGCGTTCGCCCATCATCTGCTCGAGGTCGCGGTAGCTCACCCCGTAGCGACAGTACCAGCGCACCGCCCAGAGCACGATCTCGCCCTCGAAGTGGCGTCCTTTGAAGTCCGACACGGCTCGGCCCTCCCTGTGACTTTCACAGATAAATGGCGCGATTTGTCAGCGCTATGTGGCGGAGGCCTGCCGTGCGAGAGTGCGGTAGACGGTCGGACGCGAGACGGAGAACAGCTCGGCCAGATCGCTGATCGCATACTCGCCGGTATCGTGCATTCGGCGCAGCTCCTTTTGCTGCTTATCCGAGAGCTTGGGCTGCTTGCCGCGCAGCCTTCCGCGCGCCCGGGCGATCGCCATGCCTTCGCGCGTGCGCAGACGGATCAGATCGGCCTCGAATTCGGCGAAGGTGGCCAGGATGTTGAAGAACATCTTACCGATCGGATCGGCCGGGTCATAAACGCTCGATCCCAAGGCAAGTTTGACGCCACGCGCCACCAGGGCGTCGGCGATGGTGCGGGCATCCGGGACCGATCGCGCCAATCGGTCGAGCTTGGGGACGACGAGCGTGTCGCCGGCGCGCACCGCGGCGAGCGCCTGGTCGAGGCCAGGACGAGACCGGCTCGTCCCGGTTAATCCATGATCGGTGTAGATCCGTTCGGACGCGACGCCGAGCTTTTCGAGGGCGGCCTTCTGGGCGGCGAGGTCCTGCTTGTCGGTGGAGCAGCGGGCATAGCCGATGAAGGTCGCAGCCATGAGCCGAGTGTACGGTAGTCCTCCCTTAAATGATATTTAATCCGTACTACTCATATGAAACGGTTCTGCCGAGGTCGAGGCTACATTTCCTCGGACGGCGCGGACTGTCCGTTGTCCGATCCTCTTACGGACACTCATCCCGCTCGTGATCGGCGCCCCATGGCGCTGACAAATCGCGCCACTTGTCTTTGAAGGTCACCACCCTCCCGCCGGACCGCGCCACGGTTTTGCAACAGAGCCGGTTCGCCTATGGTACGACAAGGACGCCGAAGATGCTGCCCGCTTCTACGTGCAAACATTTCTTGATAGCGCGGTAGGGGCCGTCCATCGTGCGCCGAGCGATTACCCGTCTGGGAAGGCGGGCGACGTGCTTACAGTGGAATTCACGGTCGCCGGCATCGCTTGTATTGGCCTCAACGGCGGTCCCGTGTTCAAGCATAACGAAGCCTTCTCGTTCCAGATCGCCACCGACGATCAACAGGAGACTGACCGCTCCTGGAACGCCATCGTCGGCAATGGCGGCCAGGAGAGTGCGTGCGGTTGGTGCAAAGACAAGTGGGGCGTGTCTTGGCAAATCACGCCGCGCGTGCATAGGGGCGGCGTGCCTCCGAGGTGACAGGCGAGGCGAACGATTACGTGTGCTACTCGCGGAGGCGAGATGCCGCGGGGGTGAGGCTCTCAACTTCACGTGGGATGCTATCAACGAAGCCCAAGGTTTCGCCAGATCGAACCGCGGGACAGCTGGACTCCGAAGACAGCCGCGTCCCGCTGGCGTATCCCACTCGACGATTGCCTGTTGGCAGCGTTGCGGAGCCTGCCTCATACCGCTCGGTATATCTTCCCCGGGCGAAAGTCGGACAACCCCATGTCGGATTTCAAACGGGCGCTCGCTTCGGCAGTGAAGACAGCCGGCTTGGTCCGGAACGGCAAGCCCGTGCAGATTCCGCCGCATGTGCTCCGTAAGGCGAATGCGAGTTGGCTTGCAGCTCGCCGCGTTCAACCGCGTGTCGTGTAATCGCCTTTGGGCCATTCGCCGGGATCCGCCGACGACGTATCTAGTCTAAGAGTTCTTGAAGAAGCCGCCCGCCGCGATGGGCCGCACCGCCGCCGAGGTGCTCAAGAACGGGTCGTGGCACGACGATCGGCCCATCCGGTCGCCTTCCGGTGGTGTCACGGCATGCCGTCGCGGTGCATCGCCGCGAGCACCGCGACCGCCGCCCGGGTCCCGGCGTCCGCGTCGCCGAACGCCTGCCGCCTCGTCTCGATCAGCTCCGATTGCAGCCAGTACGCCTCGCCGCGCTCGCCGAATTGCCACAATATCGCAGCGAGGTTCGCGAGCGCAATCAGCGTGTCGGGATCGGCCGGGCCGAATTCCTGATGCAGTGTGTCGATCGCGTGATCGAGCAGCGCCCGCGCTCCCGCCAAGTCGCCCTGCGCGGCGATCGTGCCGGCCAGATTATTCATCGCGCGCAACGTGTCGCGTCCAATATCGCCCCACGCCTGGCGGCCGCGCGCCAGCACCTCCTCCTGCATCAGGCGCGCGGCGTCGAGATCGCCTTGCGCGCCGGTCGTCGCCGCCAGCTTGCCGAGCGCCTTCAGCGTATCCCCGTGCGCCTCGCCAAGAGCGCGCCGGCGCGCTTGCAGCACGTGCTCCTCGATCGCCCGCACCTCGGCGAGCCGGCCGCGCGTCCACAGCATTTCCGCCAGTTCGAGCATTGCGGCCAGGGTTTCGGAATGTTCGGGGCCGCGCTCGCGGCGCAGCGACTCGAACCGCGCCTCCATCTCGGCCAGGGTGTACGGTCGGGGTTCGTTCAAAACGGTCTGTCTCCCCTCTCTATCCATTTCCGCCGGGTTCGCCTTCGCGGCATCGCCGTCCTTCGTGAGGTCGCGGTAGACCGTCCAACCGAACGAGGCAAGGGTGAAGATCAGCGCAGCGATGGAGACGGAATCGACGATATGCTCCGGGCGGCGGTCAAGCGGGTCCTTGGCGAGCACGAGGTGCCGGATCAAAAAAGCCGAGGTCCTGAGCGCGACAACTAACCCGGCTGCCTGGTCGGGGGCGGTGATCCGAGTATCCCAAGCAAGGAGGCGTGGGTTACTCGGCCCGAAGCGCAAAAAGCGTGGAAATACTGACATTTCCTGCTGAAACCCGGACAGGCGGCTTGCCTCCAGATCGACATCAAGCCCGAGCATGTCGGGCTGCGCTATCCGGCCGAGATCGGCCTGGTCGGTGATGCGCAGGCAACTTTGCGTTCGCTATTGGCGCAGCTGCCGCGGCAGGAGAACCGCGCATTTCTCGAAACGGCGCAGAAACGGATGAAGAAATCGCGCGCGCTGATGCGCGAGCGCGCCAGCTCGGATCACACCCCGATCTGTCCGCAGGTCGTGTCGTGGCACCTGCCCGAATTGCTCGACGAGGACGCGATACTCGGCGCGATGCTGCAATTCGCGGTCGGCCGCCGGCTCATCCCAGCGAATGCTGCCAAGGGCGCGCAACTGCTAAAGAGCGCGCAGAAGGCACGGTTTCTGTCGGAAGCCGAGGTTGCGCGGTTGGCCGACACGCTGGCGGCAATGGAGAATGAGCGCAAGCTCAGCAGCACCGCCGCCGCGGTCCGCTTGTTGCTGCTGACCGGGTGCTGGAAGTCGGAAATCCTCTCACTGTGTGCGGATTCCGATGATGTCGCGCGGTTATTCCGAGATCATGTCGCTCGCTGTTCCGACATGATGTCGCCCGCTTGAGAGCGTGCTGCTGGCGGTTTGGTTTTGGCGACAAGCAGGCTGGCGGTCAATCCTTTGAGGCTGGTCTCGGTCGGGTCCGGCGCAGGCTGTCGCCGGCAAGATCGATCCGGTGTGCGTTGTGGACGAGGCGGTCGAGGATGGCGTCGGCGTATGTCGGATCGCCGATCACCTCGTGCCATTTGTCGACCGGGACTTGGCTGGTCAGGATGGTCGAGCGGCGGCCGTAGCGTTCTTCGAGGATTTCATAGAGATCGCGGCGGGCGCCGGCGTCGAGCGGATCGAATGCTCCGATGTCACGCTCAATTTACCGCCGAGTGATAGCGCTTTGCGGATGGCCCTGCGTCGCCTGGAGCAGGCGAACACAACGCCGAAATCAAAATAACAGGTCGTGTTCGGTAAATAGCCGGCAATCCGCATTCCTCGATATTCAGCACGGTTCCCGCTCAATTACATAACCGCTACCAAAAATGCGTTTCGAAGGCGCGACCCTCGCCGATCCGCTCGAAGGCGCCGGTTACGGCCAGTGCAACGCGTGCATCATACGGCGCGCGGATGGGACGCCGTGGATACACAGCTTCGCCCACGGGCGGACCGTCTACGAGTTGCGGTTGGATGCGCGCGCTGCCGAAGCGGCGCTGGCCAACAGCTCGAAGGAAGAGACGGCGGCAACATTCGTTCGTGTTGTGCTCGCTGCCGACCTCGACGCGGACGAGATGGAGCGGCTCCGCGACATTGCCGGCACCCGCAGCGGCGTCGGGAAGCGCGCGCTGGATGTAAAGCTCAAGCATGCCCGCCGGGAGCAGGCCGAGCGGCAAGCCACGGCTGAGCGCGCCCGCCGCATCGTCGAACGCCAAGACCCTCGGCCGCAGCTCGCGGCGCCTGCCGCCGATGCTGAGTGGTTGCCGCAAATGCAGGCGCTCAACGAGGTGCTTGGCCGGTCGCGCGCTCCCGAACCGCCGATGCGGGACGCCGAAGGAGTCGTCGTACAGGTACGTGTGCGCCGGGTTTCAAAGTTGCGCCTTTTGACGCCTTGGGGATCGAACGAATGCGACAGCGCCGAGACGCGGCTCCCTGCGCCCCAACAGCCGCTTTTGACGCGTCTCGACGAGATCGCGCTCACCGAACTGATCGAGCGCCATATTGAAATGTCGATGCCGCCACCGGTCGGCCGTCCATTTACCGGCGCCATTCGTCAAGCACTTCCTGGTCCGAAGCGATGCCGCGCTGCCGGTCGCCACCCTGCCGATCGTCCTACCCCATGGGGAGCTTCTCTCCGGGCGGGGTTTGGATCGTGACCGGGGCATCGTGTTCTGCATGCCGCCTGAACTGGAGGCGCTCCTCCCGAAATCCGCCGACTCCACCCCTGAAGCTGTCGCAGAAGCGATGCGCTTCCTGACGCATGAATGGCTGTGCGACCTCGCAGCCGACTACGATGGCAGGTCGGTCGTTGTCGCCTGTGCGCTGACGATCCTGGAGCGGTTGCTCCTCCGTGAACGTCCTGCATTCTTCGTCGTGGCGGGGCAGCGCGGCGGCGGCAAGACCACAACCGTGAACATGGTTTCACTGGCGGTTCTAGGCCATCTCGCCGCTGCCGCCGCCTGCTCGCCGAGCGAGGAGGAGCGGCGCAAGGCTCTGTTCTCCTATCTTCGCGAAGGCGTGGGTCTCCAAAACACAGCCTGTTATGCGATTGGTAAGCATCGGGCGAGGACCGCGACGGGTTGGTGATCAAGCGGCAGCGGCTTGATGTTGGATCGGCTTCCAATGCCAGGGCAGAAGCTCGTCGAGGCGGGAGGCGGGGTGGTCGGCGATGCGGGAGAGCACGTCGGCGAGCCAGGCCTGCGGGCTGATGTCGTTGAGCTTGGCGGTGGCGATCAGGGTGTACATCGCTGCGGCCCGCTCGCCGCCGCGGTCGGAACCCGCGAACAACCAAGCCCGACGCCCGAGGGCTATGCTGCGTAGGGCTCGTTCGGCGGCGTTGTTGCTGAGGCAGATGCGGCCGTCGTCGAGGAAACGGGTGAAGGCGGTCCAGCGGGTCAGCATGTAGTCGATCGCCTTGGCGGTCTCGGCATGGCGCGACAGCCGGGCACGTTCGGTGCGCATCCAGTTTTCGAGATCGGCGACAACCGGCCTGCTTTCCCGCTGCCGCGCTGCCAGCCGGTCGCCGGCCGGGAGGCCGTTAATCGTGCGCTCGATCGCGAAGAGCTCGTCGATGCGCCGGACCGCCGCGACCGCAAGTGGCGCCTGGCGCAGATCGGCCAGCTCGAAGAACTTGCGCCGGCCATGGCTCCAACACGCCGCCTCGGTGATCGGCCCCGGTTTGCGCTTGCCGTCATACAGTTCGCCGAACCCGGCATAGGCATCGGCCTGCAGGATGCCGGCATAGCCGGCGAGATGCCGGGCGGGATGCTCGCCGGCGCGATTGCGCGAGTAGAAGAACACCGCGGCCGGCGGATCGGGCCCGGCAAACGGCCGGTCGTCCCGCACATACGTCCATAACCGAGCGGTGATCGTCTTGCCCTTGGCGAGTAGCGGCACCGTGGTGTCGTCGCCGTGGACACGCTCGGCAGCGAACACGTGGCGGCGGATCAGCTCGGTTAACGGGCGCAGCACCGCCGCTCCGGCGCCGACATGATCGGCCAGGGTCGAGACGTCGAGGTCGACACCCTCGCGGGCATAGGTCTCGCTCGGCCGGTTGAGCGGCTGATGCTCGCCGTACTTGGCATAGAGGATCATCGCCAAGAGGCTCGGCCCGACATGGCCCCGCGCAATGACATGGAACGGCCCCACGGGTCGAGCCCGTGGGCTAAAGGCCCACGGCGGCTGGGTGATCTTCTCACACGACCGGCAAGTGAACTTCTCGCGCACGGTCTGGATCACCTTCCACTGCCGCGGCATGACCTCCAGCGTCTCGGTGATGGTCTCGCCCAGCTTGGCGAGTTTGCCGCCGCAGCACGGACACGCGCTCGGGCCGGCGATCACCACACGCTCGCGCGGCAGATGCGCCGGGAACGGCGCCCGGACCGGCTTCTTGCGGGTGAACGGGTGCACCGTCGTACTGCCGACCGGCACAGCGGCGATCTCGTCCTCGACCGCGCTGGCCGCGGCTTCCTCGAGCTGCAACTCCAGCTGGTCGAGCAGCTTGCGGCCGCGCTCGCAGGACTGCCCGTACTGCTCGCGCCGCAGCTTGGCGATCTGCAGCTTGTAGTAGGCGACCAGCGCCTCGGCGCCGGAGGCCCTTGCCTCGGCCTGCTGGCGTGCCTCGCGCTCGGCCGCCAGGGCCGCCGTCAGTGCGCGCCCGAGCTTCTCCTGAACCTGCAGCGCCAGGCTGTTCATGCGCGCCGCATGTCGGTGTGGCCGACCGCCAGCCACACCCGCACCCCGGACGGGACCGGGATCATCGCCGCGACAGCGCTTTGACCACCGCCGTCGCCAATACCGCCGGAACCGAGCCCGGTATCCGAACCCGAACCTTGCCGGTCAGCTCGATTTCGATTGCCGGCTCATCGCACGCCGGACCGCCCGCTGCCGTGTCGGGCGGTGCGATCAGCACCGGCGCAAACCCGTTCGCGACGGCACCCAATTCCTTGCGCCAGCGATAGATCTGCCCAGGCCCGACATCGGCGCGACGGGCCACCTCGCTGATCACCGCCCCCGGCGCCAAGCTCGCACCCACAATCGCCCGTTTCTGTTCCTCGGACCAGCGCCGCCGCCGTTCCGGCCCGGTGATCACCTCAACTCGCGCCATCGCACCGTCTCTTGCACTGGTGCACGCACTGTCATTTGCACCGGTGCTACAAGACGACCCCGACAGCGCGCCTCAACGCAAGGCGGCCCTCAGCGGACGGTTACGAATCGAAGGCGACGCTGGCAATTTCATCAAAGCAAGCGACATCGTCTTGGCAGATGAGGCCGCGTTGGCCGGTCGCCATATTAACGAACATGCGCGCGACCATCGCTTTGCCGTCGGAAATTAGGTGGCATAGGACAATACTTCCTGGACGAGGTGACTTTCGGCGGTACCGCGGGGGCCAAGTTCGACAAGGTTGTAATTGCGTTCTACGAGTGGGACCATCCGCAGTACGGCAACGCGCTTTCCCCGCTCGTTAAATTGGCCAGGCTCAAAGCCGATCGAACGCAGCAGAAATAAATGCATAAATCCAGTCATTCGTACCGTCGAATTTTGCACGCCCGCCATACAAGTATCCAGTACATCTGTACGTTACATTTGAATTGGGCGAAGCGCTTTAATCCCAAACGGTCGGCCGTTCTTCGCGGGGGCGACGACGCTATCGTACGTAAGTGTGACCTCGACATAGAAGCCGTCGATCAAGATACGATCGTTCTCTTCGACAATGCTGTCGGGAACGCGCATGTCGCGGAGTTCTAGACTAGGAAGTTCCACAACATAGCAAGCGTTTTTCGGCGTCTAAGCGCGCGCACTGTGTCCAGGGGTTTCTGCAGTCCGATTCTAAAAGCATCTATCTTAATAAGAAAATTAAACCGAACCACCAGTGCGGAAAACCGTGAAGCCGTTCGTTGTGCAAATGAAGATTACATTATCGGTGTGATCGTCAAGCTGAACGCCGATATCGAGTACCACCGCCAGCTTCAGCGCTATGGGATGCACCTAAGACCATCGCGGCGCTGATGCAGTCGTATTGCAGGTCGCTTGGCAGTCTCACCACCAGATCAAGCTCTCCGCCGATTGCTTCGATGTGGTTGCGCAGCGTCGATAGGTACATGTCGGTCTGTTTTTTGATCTTCGAGACGGATGGCTGTTTGATATGCAGTGCGGTCGGAGCCTGATTCCAGCGTCTCACGTTCCGAGTTCACGGGCAAGAAGTCCCGAAGACCAAGTGGAAATTGACCAAGGTCGGCGATTACTGGTTCTGCTTTGCCGGCTTGTGGCTACAGACCTTTCCAACAAGGATCGTTTTCGAAGCTGCCAGGGGCCGCTCAGTCCGGTGGCGGGAACTGCGCCTAATTGCTCCTTTCCGGTCATTGCGGCGGCCAGCGGATTTGGAGGAGCAGCGCCATTTTCAGCTGTGAGAACGCTCGAATGCACAGGAAAGTTGGGCGCATCCGCTGTCGCCATAGTCACTCGTGACGCCGAAAGCACCTTTATCCGCTCCAGCGGATCTCGGAGAACCGTGCCTTACAGCGAGAATTTGTAGGGGACCTCCAAGAGTACTTTTGCAGCCGGCGTATTCGGGCCGGCGCCGATGCCGATGCTCAGATTGAGCCGGGTGGACTGCGATATCTGGTAGCCCAGGCCGAAATTGAATGTACCAAATGAGTAGGAGGAACCTGGGATCTTTTGGCCGTTTGAGGAGGCCGAGAAGACGTGAGTTTGCTGGTAGCTCAACGTAAGCGCGGCACGGTCGTTCAGGGCAAAGCCGATACCGAAGGTGACCGCCGGCGCCTCGCCCGGCTGCAGATCCACCGGAATGGGAGGACCCCCCTGGCGGTCCTGAACGTTCTGCGTTTGGCCGATGTTGTGCGCCCATTGAAGGTTGCCGAACAGCACCCCGGGGGCGGTCGGCAGCAGCACCGTCACGCTCGGCGTTATCTGGTTGAACCCGGTCCCGGTTGCCAACGACTTCGGCGTTCCCGATAGGAACTGACCGTTCGGGTCATTGAGGGTAATGATCGGGACGTCAAACGGGCTAGTACCCGTAGCCGACTTGTACAGTATGTTGCCGAGAAAAATCGGCCAGCCGCTTTGGCCGGAATTGATCTGGTAGCTGGCGCCGAACTGAATGTCGCCGATGCCGACGCCGTCGGTGCCGACCGACAGCAGCTGCGCGTTGGTGCCGACCGGGATGAGGCTGCTGACGCTACCGGAGTTCCATACGAAGGGCACCTTCGCGTTCAGTTCCAGTCGATCGGTCACGCCGCCGCGTACCGTCACCGCCAAGGTCGAGATGTTTTGCTCGAAGCGGGTGGCAAAAATGTTGCCGAAGGTGATGCCGGGAATGATCTGGAAGCCATTCACCCCAAGCTGGTTTTGCGCCCAATAATCATATTCGAACGACGGGTCGATGACGATCTGACCCTTCGGCGTCAGGACGCCGCCGACATTGGAAAGGCTAGGCGCGGTCTCGACGACTTGGCGAGCTTGCTGCTGCTCCGCGGAAGGACCGGCGATCGGCGCCGCCTCGCCTTCGGCCGGCGACGCATCGCTTGGCGGCTCTGGCGTTGCCGGAGCCGCCGCCTGGGCAATCACGGCGCTGGGCGCGGTCGGCTGGCTTTTCTCCGGGCTGGGCTGGCGAGGGGTTTCCGTCGCCGCTGGAACCGTCGGGGCGGTTCCCGTAGCCTGCAGCTTTTGCAGCTGTTCATCGAGCAGCCGGTTCTTGCGGTCCAGCCGCCGCACCTCTTCGTTCAGCTGGCGTTCCCGCTGCTTCAGCTTTGCCAACTCGCGTTGGATCTCGGCGCGGAGGGCCGTCAGCTCTTTCGCTGGATCATCCTGTGCCAGACCAGCTTGTGGCACCAAAAACAGGTAAGCCGCAATTAACATTGCCGGGGCGCGCGCACGGACCCGGCCCGGGTGGCGCGGCTCTCCCGGCTTGAATGTCGTGAGCCGCCGTAATTCGTTCCCGATCACATATTTGCGTTCCCGCATCACCTCTCGCCCGTCTCAGCCGATACGTTCAGCTCTACCGCAGGATGTGATCCTCCGATGCGAAATAAATTTTAGGGCGGAATTGAGCCCGTATCCAGCGTTGCCGCGCAAACATGATTCGACCCCGGACCGGCTATCGCAGCAAGGCCGGCGGAAGTTACCGTCATTCGACGGAATTGGTCGTTGGCGCCGCCGCTCAGGGAGGCATGCCTTCCGCTTGGCCGAAAACAGCCGGGCTGCTTTCGCACCGCCGAATTGAATATCGACGAAACCGATCCTTATCGCTGATCGAGCCGGGTGGACCTCGCAACCGGGCGTCCGCGCTTGTGGATCGAGCGGAAGCCCCCGTTTGCGAGCGCAACCGTCGCGAGAAATGTGCCCAGTGCCACCAACCTGCGAGCCTCCCGTTGTCGCTCGTTCCGCTTGGGGTGAGCCGGGCCGGCCGGACCGCTATGACACTGCGCTGGCGGCTTGGACGAATTGATCGTAACACACTGTGTTTATTGGTAAATTACGATTTTGTTGTGACGATTTGAGACGGACGGAACGTCGAGGTCTCACTCATTGAAATAATCGTTGGCGCAATAGGCCTTACTTTCCGGTAAACCTTCCCAAGCGAAGAGATCGAGCGTGCCCCGCCCTGCAGCTCCCGCTCCTGGAGCTCTGCATCCAGCAGTTGTGGACCTGGGCCGAAGGGAACCTCATGCCGCTCGGCTCACGACCACTGGTAGCCGGCACGAAAAGCCGTGTCGGAGAAGTCCGTGCTGCACCGGCTATGCGCGCGTTGATTGCAGCTGGAAGCGGTTGTCGGCTGAGATACCTGCCGCGCCGAGGGAGGTTGTCGGAAAAGCTTGCAGCGGGGCAAGGGCATCGCGTGATTGGCTCTATTACAAATTGTGATCGAGGTCGTATGAATACTAGGATTATCCTTCCTGAGATCGGGAAAGAACTTGCGATGAGGAAGGGGCGGGGTGTCGAAAGACTTTACACTTCACCCATGCAAGAGGCGTATCCTCAATGATAGTGCCTTGGGATCATTGGCATTTTTCTGTTCGGCACAGTTTTTGCATTTATTTGACCGGGATCAAATCTCGACAATACGAAGGGGCGATTCAAACCGCGATCGGGCTGTGTGACGATCCTCGTGGCGATTATCACTGAATAAGCACTTTGCACTACAGTTTCAGTGACGGAGGACATGCCATGAACGTTGATCCGTCGATTCGGATCTTCCCGGTGCCGACGCCAAAGCGCGCGGGCGAACCGATGGTGGCGGCTGCGGCTGAGTACTCGCCGACCCAGTTCATGGTCGGCAACAGTCCCGCAATCGTCGAAGTATTCGACCAGATTCGCTGCTTTGCCAACTGTGACCTGACTGTATTGATCACCGGCGAGAGCGGCACCGGCAAAGAGTTGGTTGCCCGAGCCATTCACGACCACTCCCGGCGGGCGGCAGGACCTTTCGCAGCGCTGAATTGCGCAGCGATGCCCGCTTCGCTCGTCGCATCGGAGTTGTTCGGGTATGAAAAAGGGGCGTTCACCGGTGCGGCTTCGGCAAAGCGCGGGCATATCGAACACGCCCAACACGGCACCTTGTTTCTCGACGAGATCGGAGACATGCCGGCCGATCTGCAGGTGTTGCTGCTCCGTTTCCTGCAAGAGGGAGAGATCCTGCGGATCGGCGGACGCAAGCCGATCAAGACGGATGTGCGCGTCGTCGCGGCCACCAACGTCTCGCTGCAGGACGCCATTGCCGCCGGCCGGCTGCGGGAAGACCTCTACTATCGCTTGAATGTGCTGTCGATCCACCTGCCGCCTCTGCGCGACCGTGACGGCGATATCGAAGTCCTGGCCAATTATTTCCTGAGTGAGGCCGCGCGCGAGCTGGGATGCTCGGCACCGGATCTCACGCCCGCTGCGCTAGCGGCGTTGCAGGCGCACCGATGGCCCGGCAACGTCCGTGAGTTGATCGCGACGATCCGGCGGGCCGTCGTTCTCAACAAGGGCCCATCGATCGATGCCCCCGACCTCCGGCTGAACCCCGAGCCGGCGAGGCGTCACCCGGTCGCGCGGCCGCGACCCGAGCCCGCGACGCATCGGCCAGTCGCGCCTCCAAAACCGCTGCGCATGCCAGCCCGGCATGTCCGTGGCAGCGATGCCGAACGGGGAGCAATGCTCGAGGCTTTGGAGGAGAGCGGGTTCAATATGACCCGAGCCGCCCGCGCGCTCGGCGTCTCGCGCGCAACATTCTATCGGATGCTGGATCGCAACCAAATCGAGCTGTCGCCAAATTTCCTCGTCCGCGATCCGGATTCGACGAGCCTCCGGCGGCCCGCCAGGCCGCACGTGCGGCGTCCGCGGTGACCGTCGGCTCGGGCCGCGCCGCGATATGCGTCGACGCGAGACAGCTTTTCTTAATCTATTTGAGACAGGCTTTCTTAATCGATGCGAGACACCGTATCCTTAATCGATTTGAGACAGCTGTCTCACCATTCGTCTCAAACTGTGTCTCAAGCTGGCCGAAAACGTGGCAAGACACAAAATATTGGCTTATTTCGGCAGAATTGGTCCTAGATTTTGTTTGGCATGCTAGTTGCTCAGTAACCAGAGCGACGAGCGAGGGGCTTGGCGGCGGTCGACCTAGTCTACTGCCGGAGCCCTTCCCTGGCTCGCGCATGACGCAGCGCCTCCGCCGAGAGGGTGGGGCACAATCAAGGGGACTATCGAATGAGAAAGCTTCTTCTCAGCAGTTGCGCAATCCTGGCTCTCACCGCAGGCGGGGCGTTTGCCCAAGAGGTCCCGGCCGGTAGCTTAAATGGCAACACCGTTCCGGTCGCCGTTAACGGCAGCAACTCAGCGGCCGACGGCGCCGCGGCCAGCAAGGGCGGCAGGCGGCGAACGGCGGCAGCACCGTTAACAACGGCAGCGGCAACACCAAGACCTCGACGGAGACCGAGGCCAAGACAGGCGGCACTGCGGCTACTGACGGCGCCGCGGCGAGCAAGGGCGGTCAAGCGGCGAACGGCGGCAGCACCGTAAACGACAGCAGCGGCAACACCAAGACCGTCGGCGACATCAACAGCGGCAACACCAAGACCGTTGGCGACATCGCCAGCGGCAACACCAAGACCACCACCGTCACCAAGGACAGCAACAACACCACCACCGGCACCCCCACCAACAATGGCGCTGCCGCCAGATAAAGGCAGCACCGCCGTGCAACGCCAACGACAACACACTACACCATGACAGCGACAACACCAAGACCACCACCGTCACAACAGACGGCAGCCTCGGCACAGCAAGGGCGGCACCGCCACCAAGGACAGCGACAACACCAAGACCTGTCGGCAACACCAAGAGCACGGCACATGGCGGCAACGACAGCGGCAGCGCCACCACCAAGGGCGAGGCACCACTGTCAACAAGAGCAAGACCACGACCATCACCAAGTCCAGCGCCGACACCACTACCGTCACCAAGCAGCGGCGCCTCGGCCAGCAAGGGCGGCACCGCCGCTGCAACGGCAACATCGACAAGGCAACACCAAGACCGTGGCCAGCCAAGGGCGGTACACGCTGGCAGGCGGCAGCAGCGACAACACCAAAACCACCACCGTCACCAAGACCGACACCAGCACCGACACTACGACCGCTGATAACGGTAGCGTTTCTGCCAGCAAGGGCGGCAAGGTGCTGCAAGCCAACGGCAATAACCTCGCCAGCAAGGGCGGCACCGTGGCGGCGGTGGCAACGTCGACAGCAACAACACCAAAAACGTGGCCACCAAGGGTGGTACCGTGGCCGGTGGCAATGTCGACAGCAACAACACCAAGAACGTGGCCACCAAGGGCGGTACCGTGGCCGGCGGCAATGTCGACAGCAACAACACCAAAACCACCACCATCACTAAGACCGACAGCAGCGTCAACACTAAGAACGTGGCCACCAAGGGCGGCACCGTGGCCGGCGGCAATGTCGACAGCAACAACACCAAGACCATCAACAACACCAAGACGAGCAACAACACCAACGACCACGACGCAGAACACCAAGGCCAGTCATACAGCACCGAATGACAGCAACAACACCAAGGCCAGCAACAACACCAAGAACTGCCACCACGAGCGACCACGGACAGCACAACCGTCAGCAACAATACCAACGACAGCAACAACAACAATGACAGCTGCAACACCAAGACGATCTCGGGCAACACCAAGATCGACATCGCCGGGGCTCTCAAAGACTCGGTCATCGGCAGCGGTAGCCTGAGCCAGACGTCGACCCACACCGCGACCACCACTTACACGACCACAGCGTCGGGTGGCGCCGGCTCGTCGTTCAACACCGCCAGCTTGACAAATAACAAGGTCAAGCAGACCGGTGGGGCGTCCAGCTATGACGGCAGCGTCCATATGACGTACTCGATGGGCGGCCAGGGCATTCTGCAGGCTAACCAGAACACCGGCGCCAACGCGGTGCAGCAGAACTCGGTGGCTCTGACCTCGACCGTCGGCGGCAATGGCGGCGGCCTCAGCGGGTTTAGCCCGAGCGTGGGCGTGCCGGTGGGGACCGGTCCAAATAAGAGCGTAGGTTCGCTGAAGTGGTCCGCATCGCCGCTGTGCCGGCGGGGGTGCGGACCACCCTTTTTTCGAACGAACCAGTGTGGGAGAGTAACATGCATACGTCCGCCACCTGGGCCATTGCGGCTCTGATCGCCGCGGCGGTCGGTTTCGGAGGGTCCTGCCTGGCCGGCGATAACGGATCCGTAGCGAAATCGAACGGGTGTGCTCCAAGGCCTTGCCGGCTCGGCTATCCCGGCGGCGGAGCTCAGCCGTCAATCCGCCCGCGGCATCAAAAATATAAGTGTTGACACTAACTTCACCTTCGACGGCGCGCTCAGCAATGGCGCTTTGAAAGGCAACACCGTAATCGGGACCAGCGACACCGGGTTGATTTCAACCACCAACTCGATCAACAACAACACCGGGATCACCACGGTTTTTCAGAACTCCGGGAACAACTCGCTGTTCCAGCAAAGCACCTCGATCGTCATTAATGTACATTGAGACGCGATAAAACGTGCGGACAGGTCAGCGAGCTTGCATGCCAGTGTACATCCAACGAAGCCGCGCGATAGCGGCGGCAGTTTGCCTTGGGACGGCGGCGCAGGCTGCCGTCCTTTCGTTCCCGGCGGCTGCGGGTGGACTTTTTCTCAGCGGCTTCGGCTTCGGCGGTGCCGCGGTCACGATGAACGTGCAGGGCTTCCAGGAAAAAAAATACAGCGCCACCATCCCTCAGCAATATGATTTCTCCTGCGGTTCGGCGGCGCTGGCCACGCTCTTGAGCTACAACTACGACATAAAGGTCGATGAGCAAGAGATATTCAAAGACATGTTCGATAACGGTGACAAGGATGTCATCTCCAAATCGGGATTTTCATTGCTGGATATTAAGAATTACTTGACTCGGCGGGGGATCGAGTCAAACGGCTACCGGGCGCCGCTGGAGAAGCTCGCGGCGGTACGGGTGCCCGCCATCGTGCTGGTAAACGTCCGCGGCTACGCCCATTTTGTGGTCCTGCAAAGTATTCGCGACGGCTGGGTGTTGCTCGCCGACCCGGCGAACGGATTGCGAAGCGAACCGCTGGGCGAGTTCGAAAGACATTGGAGCGGTGTTTTCTTTCTTGTGTTGACCAATGCCGAGCAGGCGCAGCAGCATTTCGCGGACGACAAACGATGGAGTGCCGCGCCGGAACCACCCTGGGAGCTGGCCCGCTACGCGATCGACCTCACCAACTTGGCGCGGCCGGCGATGCTCGGTCTAGGGCGCTTCTGAACGGAGGCGCGGCGTGCGACCTAGGCAAAGAATACCGTTCGTCTGGACTGCTCTGACGTTGATTGCAGTGGCCGGGTGTTCAAGCCCTCTTCCCCGGTCGGGGCAAACGGCCGACATTTCCCCTCGGACGGCGGCGGGGTCCGCCACGCCCGCACCGGTGGCAAAGAATATCGCCCTCGCCGCCCTGGATAGCGGGACGCTGGCCTCTGTTCGCGGCGGGTTCAGCAGCAGCTCGGGAATTGTCGTCACCTTCTCATTCCAGGAGGCAACGTTCGTCAATGACACGCTGGCTCATAGGGTCATCGTGCCGACTTTCACCGTCTCGCCTGATTCGCCCGCCGGCGCGGTGATCACTACCGCCGCGAACGGTTCCGTCTTGCCCACCGGTTTCACGGCAGGCAACGCGACAAACCAGGTTCAGCTGAACTCCTCGGCCGCGACGGTCCAGTCGAGCATAAACGATGGCCTCACGCGCATCCTCAGCAGCCTTGGGGCCGGCGGAATCAGCAATACGGTCAGCAACAGTGCGAATGATCAACTGGTGCGGCAGGTGATCACAGCGAATATCGACGTCAACGGTTTGTCAAAGCTACTCGAGCCGAGCATCGCGGCCACATTGATGAGCCGATTGCAGGCAGCCAACGCGCAGTTCCGCTGAGGCCTCGCGTGCAAGCGGCAAAAGGCGAATCAAAGGCCAGTACAAATGGGGGCGTGCTTTGGTATCTGTCTTAGTAGCACCGGGTTTCCAAAGCCGGGGAGGCGGCAAGATGGGTAATTCGTTGCAGAAACCACGAACCGAGCTAAGCAAACTCGGTTTAATCGGCGCGCTCGCTTTTGGAGCGCTGGTTCTTCCTAGCGCCGGTCGGGCCGCGGACCTTTCCGCGGTGGGGTGGGCCGAAGATCTGCGGATGCAGCTTGCCGCCAGCGGCAGGAGTTTATCGGCGGATGATATGGCGAGCCAGAAGGGCGCTGGTCTGTCGCAACCCGGGTTTATCGATCAGAGAACGGGCGGGCTTCCCAGAGTGCTGCTTTGGGACGAGATGCGGATATGGCCCACGATCAAACCGACGGGTGACGGGGTGGTCACAGGAAATGGTATCGGCAGGTAGCAAGCCGACAGTCACAGGTAGATGATTAGCCCGTCAGGTATATGAAGCGCCGTGTGCGATTTGAAGCAGATCTTTGCGGCGGCGCGATCCCTCTGGGCGGCTTGGCGAGCGGCGGCGGTGCCAACCGGCGAGCCATCGTCGGCATCGATGGGACCTCCCAAGCAATCCTGGCGAGCGCAAGATCTAGGCCCACGAGCAGCTCTTCGATATTGCTGCGCGGATTGTTGCCTCGATTCTCCCGCCGTTGAGCCGGCATCAGCCCGAATTTTTGCGGGAGCAAACCACCGATGATCGCGGCCGGGCTTGTGCCTGTCGCGTTGCAGTCGCAGATGATGCGGGATGCCCCAGCGTACGTCCGATCTTGTCGAACGCGGTCTTGTCCCGCCGGAGCGGGAGCGCGAATTGCGCCGGGTCGCGGAGCGGTTTTCGGTCGCGATAACCGATGACATCGCGGCCTTGATTGATCCCGCCGATCCAACCGATCCGATCGCGGCCCAATTCGTGCCCAGCGCCGTCGAGCTGAGCGACAGCCCCGAGGACCGGCCCGACCCGATTGGCGACGAGCATCATTCGCCGCTGCTTGGCATCGTCCACCGTTACCCGGATCGGGTGTTGCTGAAGCCGATCCTAATTTGCCCGGTCTATTGCCGCTTCTGCTTTCGGCGCGAGCAGGTCGGGCAGGGTGATGGCGTGCTGCCACCCGACGCGCTCGACCATGCCTTTGCCTATATCGAAACGCATCCCGAAATCTGGGAGGTGATCGTCACCGGCGGCGATCCGTTTCTGCTGTCGCCGCGGCGGGTTGCCGAGATCGTGCGGCGGCTCGATGGAATCGCGCATGTCGCGGTGATGCGGTTTCACACGCGGGTGCCGGTCGCCGAGCCGGGGCGAGTTGGGGCAGAACTGATCGCTGCGCTGAGAGCCGAGAAGGCGGTCTACGTCGTCGTCCACGCTAACCATCCGCGCGAACTGACGCCGGCGATGCGCGCGGCGGTCGGCGGGTTGGTGCGAGCCGGCATCCCGGTGCTGTCCCAGAGCGTCCTGCTGCGCGGCGTCAACGACGACGCGGCGGTGCTCGAAAGCCTGTTCCGCGGCTTCGTCGCGATGCGCGTCAAACCCTATTACCTGCACCATCCCGATCTCGCGCCAGGGACCGGCCATTTTCGGCTCGGCATCGACGAGGGTCAGCGTCTTGTTGGCGCACTGCGCGGCCGCCTCTCCGGGCTGTGCCAGCCGACTTACGTGCTCGACATACCGGGCGGCTGGGGCAAGGTGCCGATCGGGCCGAGCGCGGCGGTGTCTTGCGGCACGCCCGGGGAGTGGGTCGTGACCGACCGGGACGGCCAACAGCATGCCTATCCGCCGCGATCGATGGAGGACGAGCCTCGATAGGCGAACCGGCCTGATCCGGCGGCGCTTTAAGGAAAGGTCGGCAATGCCGGGCTGAGTGCGCCCACGAAACCCGCGACCGTGTCCAATTCTGATGAGTCGGCCGCGCGACGGCCGGGTTGTCGAGACGCCCGGCTTTCAGGTAAACGAACTCGGGATGCCGCGGCGAAGACGTGTAGAGCGGTGACCCGCATTCCGGGCAGAAGTGTCGGGTCAACGAATTTCCGCTCGCCCGTCTTTGTGAAGCCCTTGGGCGCTCCGCTGACGATGCGGAACTGTTCGACCGTAACTCGAACGCCGATATTAAACGCGCTGCCGGTGCATTTTCGGCAGTCGGCACAATGGCAATAATTGGCAGGGCCGATCTCTCCGCCACACTCGTACCGCACGGCGCCGCACTGGCAGCCGCAGGTGACTATCGCGGATTCTTGTCCAGTGTCGGGGGGCGATTCCGATCGGTCGCCTGGATTGGATGCCATCAGGGCCGGCATGCTGCTATTGTTATCGTGGTCCGGCAGGTTGGGTTTACCTGCTCCGTTCTAATCGGCCGTTCGTGCAAAGAAAAGAGGCTCGGTGGCCGTTAGTGCTTGGAGCCGGTACGGCTGAACGCCGCACCGGCGCGGGGCCAGAACCTCGGCCAATGGCGTCACCTCGACAAATCGCGGACGGTTAGATGTTGTCGTCCAGATCGCCACCGCCACCGTAATCGCCGTCGCCGTAATCCCCGCCGCCGTAATCGCCGCTGTCATCCGGACCGCCGCCGGTGTAGCCGGGATCGGAACCGTAATCGCCGCCGCCGCCGTAGTCCCCGCCGGGGGCGCTGTCGCCGTAGTAATTGTTGATCACGGTCTCGCCGAGGCCGGGGTTCGCGGCGCCGCCGCTATAAAGGCTGTTCGCGTAGCCATGGCCGAACATCGACGAGATGCCCTGGAACAACAGGGCGCCGCCCGCGACGCCGGCCGCGGTCGCCGCCGCCGAGCGCAGGAACCCGCCACCGCCGCCGAGCATCCCGCCGCCCGCCTGCGGCTGGGGCTGGCCAGAATCCCCCTGCGGCGGATACCCCGGAGGCTGAGCGTATCCCGGCCGGGCGTATCCCGGTCCTGGACCGCCGCCATATTGCGGGGGCGCGACTTGCGGACCGCGACTCCATGGGCCGATGCGCGGCTCTTCGCGCTGCGGCTCGCTTCTGCCGAAGAGTCCGCCGAGAAAACTTGTCCCGGAGGATTTCTGCGACTGCGCGTCGGCCAATTGCTGCTCGAGCTCGGCAATCCGACCTTGCGCCTGGTTCAGGGTCAAATCTTGGATCAGGACGGTCTGCACGAGGTAATATGGCATGTCCGGCTGCTCGCGCACGGCCTGACGGATCAGCGCGTCAGCCTCCGCGTCTTTCTGCTGGCCCGCGGCGCCGGCGCTCTTCAGCCGGCTGAGCAAGGTCGTTATCAGATCGCGTTCCTCTGGGGTCATCGACACCTTCCGGCGACAAGGACAGCCGGCTTCCGATAAAGCCGACGCGCCGTGGGCGGCGCGCCGATTATGTGGGGAGCGGGCGCGGACCATTTCAATGTAGCGGTGGCGTCCGGCGTGTTGACCAGTGCCTTGCCTGGCGCGTTGGCGGCGTCCGGTCGCTGCGCTATCTATTGCGGATGATGCCGTCGATTCAGTCCTTTGCCGGCTTTGTCCTGGTGATGAGCGCCATCGTGCTTGGCGCGGCGCTTTTCTCGCAGTATTGGGGCGGTCTCGCCCCGTGCGAATTGTGCATTTTACAGCGCTGGCCGTGGGCCATGGCGATCACGATCTCGATCGTCGCGCTGTTCGTCGGGCACCGCCGTTCGCTCCCCTGGGTGGCGCTGGTGCTGGGGCTTGTCTTCCTCGTCAGCGCCGGTTTTGCGTTCTACCATCTCGGGGTCGAACAGCATTGGTTCGCCGGTCCGAGCGCCTGCACCCCGAGCACCGCCGCGCCAACAACGCTTGAAGAGATGCGGCAACGGATCCTGAATGCGCAGGTTGTGCGTTGCGATCAGCCGCAGTGGTCGCTTTTCGGCGTGTCGCTGGCCGGTTTGAATTTGCTTGCCTCGCTGGTGATGGCCGCGATCTGCGCCGTCGCGTTCCGGCTCGCGCTTCCGGCGCGTCGGACCGTCCGGTGATGATGTCGCTTTGAACGTGCACCGCCCGCCCTACCTGCCCGGCGATCCACCGCCCGAAGCGGAGGTCGAGGCGATGATCCGCGTCGATCATGCCGGCGAATATGGAGCCGTTCGAATATACGACGGCCAGCTCGCGGTTTCCGGCCAGGGCCGTGCCCGCGACGAGATCCGCCGCATGGCCGAGCAGGAGAAGCGCCATTTGACCGATTTCGAGGAGCTGGCGCGGGTGCGCCGGGTGCGGCCGACGGTGCTGCAACCGCTATGGCATCTGACTGGGTTTGCGCTCGGCGCGGCGACGGCGCTGCTCGGCGAGCGCGCCGCGATGGCCTGTACGGTCGGGGTCGAGGAGGTCATCGACGAGCATTATAACAATCAGGCAGAACGGCTCGGCGATGCCGAGCCGGCGCTGCGCGAGCGAATACTTTCTTTTCGCGCGGACGAACTGCGCCATCGCGACGCCGCGTTGGCCCATGGCGCCGCCGACAGCGTCGGCTTCGAACTCGTCTCCGCTCTCGCGAAGGCCGGCTCGCGGCTGGCGATCTGGCTGTCGACGCGATTCTGATCCCGCCGGCCCGGTAAAGCACACGGCGGGTATCCGATCTAACGGCTCGCGGCGGCGGCTTTGATGGCCCTCGCGGGCGTCGGTGGTTTTCCGGAGCTGCCGACCGCGGGCGGGGCGGCCGGCTCGGTCATGATCTTCTCCGCCTCGATGACGAAGTCGCGCCAGATCCGGGCCGGCAGATCGCCGCCCGTGACCTTGTCCATCGGGCTGCTGTCGTCGTTGCCGACCCAGACCCCGACAACGAGGTTCGTCGTGAACCCGACAAACCACGCGTCGCGATAGGCGTCGGTCGTCCCGGTCTTGCCAGCGGACCGCCGATTGCCGAGCCGCGCCGACTTGCCGGTTCCGTCTGTCACCACGGCTTCGAGCAGCCGCATCATGTCGAGCCGGTTCCAGTCGGGCGGGTCCGAAACGGGCTCGGGACGCGTATAAAGCGGCCCCGCCTTGGCGGTGATCGCACGCACCGTATAGGGCTCGATCATCTTGTTATCGGTCGCGATCGCCCCCATCGCGCGGGTCATCTCGATCAGCGTCAGCTCGCCCCGGCCGAGCGCCACGTCCGGTTTCGCCGGCAGGTTTGCCTCGACGCCGAGGCTCTTTGCCATCGCGATGACGCGCTCGACGCCGACCGCCTGCAGCAGCTGCACGGAAACCGAGTTGATCGAATTGGCGAAGGCGGTGCGCAGCGTGACCTCGCCGCGATAATGCGCGTCGTAATTCTTCGGCTCCCAGTCGCCGATCTTGACCGGCTTGTCGATCATCGTGCTGTCCGGGCGATAGCCATTGCTCAACGCGGTCAGATAAATGAAGAGATCGAACAGCGAGCCGGGCTGGTGGCTCGCCTGCGTGACCCGGTTGAACCGGCTTTGCAGATAATCGCGGCCGCCGATCAGCGCGAGGATCGCGCCGTCCGGCGCCATCGCGACCAGCGCGGCCTGGCTTACGTTGCGCCTACCACCTTCCCGTTCGAGCCAAAAACCGACAACGCGATCGGCCGCTGCCTGCAGCCGCGGGGCAATCGTTGTGGCGACGGTCAGATCGAGCGGTAGGTCGCCGATCAGCCGCTTTACCTCGGCGTCGGCGGTGTCGATGAAATAATTCTGGTCGGGTTCCGGATCGGGCGCGATCGCGAGGCGGACCGGCTCGGCGCGTGCTGCCTCGAACTGCGCGCGGTCGATGGCGCCGTCGTCGAGCATCGCCCTGAGGACGACCCCTGCGCGGCGCTCCGCCACCTTCGGATTGCGACTCGGCGCCAGCGCCGACGGGGCGCGGATCAGCCCGGCCAGCATCGCGGATTGCGCCAGGTCGATATCGCGCACCGGCTTTCCGAAATAGCGCCGCGACGCGGCGTCCGCCCCGACCGCGCCGGCGCCGAAATACACCGAGTTCAGATATTGGGCGAGGATCTCGTTTTTGGTCAGCCGCGCTTCGAGCCACAGCGCAATCATCGCTTCCTGCGCCTTCCGGCGGAGTGTCCGTTCCGAGGACAGATAGCGTAGGCGAGCGAGCTGCTGGGTAATCGTGCTGCCGCCCTCGATCTCGGAACCGGTGACGTTGTTGAAGGCGGCGCGGGCAATGCCGCGCGGGTCGATCCCGCAGTGTTCGTAAAAGCTGCGGTCCTCGATCGCGACGACGGCTTTGGCCAGAGAGGGCGGCAAATTGTCGGCTGCGATCGGATCGCCGCGATATGCGCCGCGGACTGCGAATTTCTCACCCGCATCGGTGGCATAGATCACGGCGGAGGACGGCAGATCGGCCGACGCGACCGGCGAGCGCGGCAGCGTGACCGCGGCATAGATGATGAAACCGGCGAGGATCAGCAGCCCGGCGGCTCCGACCGCCAGGATCGCGTAAAACCCGCGCCGGACCCGAACCATCGCCTCCTCCCACAGCCGCGATCGTCGCGGGCGTGCTCGCCTTTAACGGCAGGACGCCCTCTGGGTTCCGGGATTGACGTATCCCGGGACGGCGCCACATCTGAGAATTTGCGGAGCCCGGTTTGCGCGGCAATGCCCGCACCGCGATCAACGTCGCGCGGCGCCCGCGACCGTGCGAGGGAGCAAAGAGATGCCGACGAGCCTGAAGGAAATGCTGGCGGCCGCCAACGCCGCGGTGCCGCGCGTGCCGCCGGCTGAGGCAAAGGCGCTGATCGAACGCGGCAACACGCTCGTCGTCGATGTCCGCGACGCCGCCGAGCTGCAAGGCGGCGGCAAGATCAAGGGCGCGATTCATGTCGCGCGCGGCATGCTCGAATTCCGCGCCGACCCGGAAAGCCCCTATCACAACGCCGCGTTCGCGAAGGGCAAGACGGTCCTGGTCTACTGCGCTTCGGGCGGACGCTCGGCGCTGAGCGGCAAGACACTGAAGGATCTCGGCTATGCGGCCGTGTTCAACATCGGCGGCTTCAAGGAGCTGGCCGATGCCGGTCTGGAAACCGAGCCGGGCTGACGTGATTTAGCCGCCTACCGCGAGCCCACATACCGGTTTTTACGGCGACGGCCGCAACGCCGGCGCACGGAACCTCTTGCGCAACGCCCCCCGCCTGCCACAAATCCCCGCCATGCAGACCGTCAACGACATCCGCGCCGCCTTTCTCGACTATTTCGCCCGTAACGAGCACGAAATCGTGCCGTCGAGCCCGCTGGTGCCGCGCAACGACCCGACGCTCTTGTTTACCAATGCCGGCATGGTGCAGTTCAAAAACGTCTTTACCGGGGTCGAAAAGCGCCCGTATCAGCGCGCCACGACCTCGCAGAAATGCGTGCGCGCCGGCGGCAAGCACAACGACCTCGAAAACGTCGGCTACACAGCGCGGCACCACACGTTTTTTGAGATGCTGGGCAATTTCTCGTTCGGCGACTACTTCAAGGAACGCGCGATCGAGCTGGCCTGGAACCTAGTCGTTCGCGAATTCGGGCTGGCCCGCGACCGGCTGCTGGTCACCGTGTATTCCGAGGACGACGACGCCGCGCGGCTGTGGGCGAAGATCGCTGGGCTCTCCGAACAGCGCATCATCCGCATCGCGACGTCGGACAATTTCTGGGCGATGGGCGACACAGGACCGTGCGGGCCGTGCTCGGAAATCTTTTACGATCACGGGCCGGATATTCCCGGCGGGCCGCCCGGCAGCCCTGACGAGGACGGCGATCGCTTTATCGAGATCTGGAACCTCGTCTTCATGCAGTTCGAGCAGCTGCCGGGCGGCGAGCGCATAAAGCTGCCGAAGCCATCGGTCGATACCGGCATGGGGCTCGAACGCATCGCTGCCGTTATGCAGGGTAAGCACGACAATTACGACATCGACCTGTTCCGGGCGCTGATCGCGGCCTCGGCCGAGGCCTCCGGCGTTGCGCCGGACGGACCGCAGGCAGTGTCGCACCGGGTCATCGCCGACCATCTGCGGGCCTCGTCCTTTCTGATTGCCGACGGCGTCTTGCCGAGCAAGGAGGGGCGCGGCTATGTCCTGCGCCGCATCATGCGGCGGGCGATGCGGCACGCGCAGATGCTCGGCTGCAAGGAGCCGCTGATGTGGCGGCTCGTGCCTTCGCTGGTAACGCAGATGGGCGCAGCCTTCCCCGAACTGATCCGGGCGCAGCCGCTGATCACCGAGACGTTGCGCTTGGAGGAGACCAATTTCCGGCAGACCCTGGAGCGCGGCCTCGGACTGCTCGACGACATGGCGGCGGGGCCGGGGCTGACCCGCGACGGTCGGCTGTCGGGAACGGTCGCGTTCACCCTCTACGACACCTACGGTTTCCCGCTCGACCTGACGCAGGACATCCTGCGCGGCCGCGGCATCGGCGTCGATACGGACGGGTTCGAGGCCGAGATGAACGAGGCTCGCGCCCGCTCGCGCGCCTCGTGGGTCGGCTCCGGCGAGGCCGCGACCGAGGCGCAATGGTACGCGCTGCGCGACGAGTTCGGCGCCACCGAGTTTCTCGGCTACGACACGGAGGTCGCCGAGGGGGTGATCCAGGCGATCATGCGTGGCGACGAGCGCGTCACCGAGGCGTTGGCCGGCGACGAGGTCGGGATCGTCGTCAACCAGACTCCATTCTATGCCGAGTCGGGCGGCCAGATGGGAGACACCGGCGCGATATTCTCGCCGAACGGCGGCGAGCTGGCGGTGCGCGACACGGTAAAGAAGGCCGGCGAACTGCACCTGCATCTCGGCACGATGCGGCACGGCACGCTCAGCGTCGGCGACGCGGTCGAATTGCGGGTTGAGAGCGGCAGAAGGCGGCAATTGCGCGCTAACCATTCGGTCACGCATCTGCTGCACCAGGCGCTGCGGCACCGCCTCGGCGAGCATGTCACGCAAAAGGGTTCGCTGGTCGCCCCGGACCGCCTGCGCTTCGATTTCAGCCACCCGAAGCCATTGACACAAGAAGACATCGCGGCGATCGAGGCCGAGGTCAACGCCCGCATCCGCGACAACGGCGAAGTGCGCACCCGCCTGTTGACCCCCGAACGCGCCGTCGCCGAGGGGGCGCTGGCGCTGTTCGGCGAGAAGTACGGGGAGGAGGTGCGAGTCGTGGCGATGGGCGCGGCCGAGGACCCGGCGCGGCCCTATTCGGTCGAGCTGTGCGGCGGCACGCATGTCCGACGCACCGGCGATATCGGCATCTTCAAGATCGTCGGCGAGAGCGCGATCGCCTCCGGCGTGCGGCGCATCGAGGCGCTGACCGGCGCCGCGGCCGAGGCTCACGTCGCCGGCGAGGAGGCGCTGCTGCGGCAGGCCGCCTCGGCATTGCGCACCAGCCCGGCCGAGCTGCCGGCTCGGCTGTCGCGGCTCGTCGAGGAAAACCGCCGGTTGGAAAAAGAGCTAGCCGAGAGCCGGCGGGTCATCGTTGCTGCCGGAAGCGCGGCGGGAAAGGGAACGGCGTCCGCTCAAGGCTCTCGACTGATCGGCGGCGTCCCGTACGACGGCCGGCTGGTCGATGATGTACCGGGACGCGAATTGCGCGGGTTGGCCGACGATCTGAAGCGGCGCATCGGTTCCGGAGTTGTCGCGATCGTGTCGCGGGCCGAGGGCAAGGCCGCGGTCGTCGTCGGCGTGACGAAGGACCTGACCGACCGCTTCGACGCCGTCGAACTGGTGCGGGCCGGCGCCGAGGCGCTCGGCGGCAAAGGCGGCGGCGGGCGGGCCGACATGGCGCAGGCCGGCGGGCCCGAGGCGGGCCGCGCCGAGGCGGCGCTGGAGGCGATCGAGCAGGCGCTGCGGGGCCAGGCGGCAAAGGATATGGTGACGCAGGGCGCGGCGGCGCTGTCCTGATCAGGACAGCCCGCGAAAATACGTACGATTCGCTGAATGGTTGAATTGTGCGCGGCGCCTGCGGTCGCTCGCGCCAGACAAACGGCGGCAAACGCAGGATTTATCGACGCCGCAAGCCGCCTTATCCGATGATAAACGCGGCAGCGGGAGGGATGGCGGCCAGCCGCGACGGGCGGCAACGGTCTTCCCCCAACCCGCAGCCGGGAGGCCTGGGGTGAGGGCGGCGAAGAACATTTTTGCGTTACATCGCGGGCCGGGAGTCGCGGCGGCCGCGCTGCTGGTTCTCGCGGCACTGGCGCTGGCCGCCTGCGAAAACGTGCAGCGCCGCGGGCTCGACCCGCTGGCCTCCAGCGGCCGGCTGACCGCCGCGCCGATAAGTTACGACGCGCTGATGCATATTGGCGCAACGGCGCGCGGCGCAGGCGACCTCGATACGGCCGTGAGCCTCTACCGGCGTGCGGCCGAACTGAACCTGGCTGCCGCCGCGCCGTTCACCGCCGCCGGAGACACGCTCGTCGAGATGGGTCAGATCAACGAGGCAATCGTGGCCTACAAGGCGGCGCTGGCGCGCGAGCCGCGCGACCCCGCCGCGCTGCGCGGGCTGGCGCGCGCGTATCTCCGCACCGGCAAGCCTGAACTCGCGCTGGAGCCGCTCGGGGTCGCGCGGGAGCAGGCGCCAGCCGACCCGAAGCTTCTGCAGCTGATTGGAGTTACCGACGATTTCGCGGGACGCCACGCGGCGGCGCAAGCCAGCTATCGCCGCGGCCTCGAATTTCTGCCGGGGAATCGCGGGTTGTCGGTCAATCTGGCGCTGTCGCTGGCGTTATCGGGCCAATATGGCGAGGCGGTCGCGGTCCTCAGTCCCATAGCGCTCGGGCCGGGGGGCACCCCGGGCGAACGGCAGACGCTGGCGCTGATTTATGCCCTGCAAGGCGACAATCGGGCGGCCGAGCGGATCGCGCGACTCGACCTGGATCCGCAATCGGCAACGCGGCAACTGGCCTACTTCGACACGCTGCGGGCGCTGTCGCCTGAAGCGCGCGGCCGGGCGATCCGCTCGATGTCGACAAACCCTGCCGCCGGGAACACCGCCAGCCCGCGCCCGCCGGCCATCTAACAGCGTAGAGGTGATCGCCGGCGGATAAACCGAATTTTTGACCGATCTCCCGCCCTGCTTCCCCCGCCAGCGGGAGCCGGCGGGGAAAGCGATAGGGAGGGGCGGGTCAGTTGAGCCCGTAAAAGCCCATCGCGCCCTCGGCCATGACCTTGTGCTGGGTCTCGGGCGAGAGGCCCTTCAGGCGCTCGCGCACCATGTCCGGGGCGCCGGGGAAGAACCCGTCCGGGTGCGGGTAGTCGGTCGCCCACATGATCTTGTGCGGCCCGACATAATCGGCGAGCACTTTCAGGCTGCCCTCGACCGGCTCGAACGAGATCCAGCAATTGCGCTGGAACAATTCGCTCGGCCGGGTCTTGAGGCCGGAATCGTTGAAGCCCTGATCGTCGAAATGGCGGTCCATCCGGTCGAGCCACGGCGCGATCCAGCCGCCGCCTGACTCCAGGAACCCGATGCGGATCTTCGGGTGCTTCTCGCACACCCCGCCCCAGATCGTCGCGAGACAGACCAGCATCATCTCCATCGTGTGGCTGACGATGTGGCGGGCGCCGCGGCCTTCGAAGCGGTCGACGCCGACGGTCGGCATGCCGCTGGAGGCGCCTTCATGGAAGCCGATCGAGAAATCGAGATCCTCGGCTGCGGCCCAGAATGGCTCGTACATCGGATCGCTGATCATCTTGGTGCCGTGATACGGGTTCGGCCGCAGGAAGCCGCCGCGGAAGCCCAGCTCCTTCTTGGCAAAGCGCATTTCGGCGATCGCCAGGTCGACATCCTGCATCGGCAGCATCGCGACGCCGAACAGCCGATCCGGGTATGGCTTGCAGTAGTCGGCGAGCCACCGATTGTACGCATTGCAGGTCGCCGCGGCGAGCTGCGGGTCGTGGATCGCGCCGGCAAACAGGCCGAGGCTTGGATAGAGGAAGGCGGCGTCGATGCCGTCGGCATCCATGTCGGGGATGCGTTTGTGCGGGTCGAACCCGCCGGGCTTGCCTTCCTTGTATTCCATCGTGTCGCCAGCGACGACGCCTTGGCGGGCCCCGACCGCGCCGATACGGCCGATGCCGCGCTGGCCATCGCCGACCGCATGCTCCTCGATAATCAGCCGTTCCTTGCCGCTCTCGTTGTCCTTGACGATGCGCGGCGCCCGGTCGCGGAATTTGGGATCGATGTATTTGTCCCAGAGATCGAGCGGCTCAAGGATATGACCGTCGGCATCGACGACGTTATAGGCGCGGGTCATCAGCGGTCCTCTCCAGCGTTTGCTACCGATGCGGCATCCTAGCGCAGCGTCGTTTCACGCGCGAGTCTGAATGTCGTTCGATATCCGGAACGCTTCGGACCGCCCGGCACGGAGCGGCCGGGTGCGGCTTACCAGCCTCGCCAAGGCGGCTGGAACGCGGTGTGGCGACGGCTGTTCGGCTGACGGATAGCGCGGCGGAGTCCGGCGATGTGGGACGAGGATTGGCTGAGCACCGGTCGGCGGCTGATGACGCAGCAGCGCTTCGCCGAGGCGGTCGCAGTGCTTGAAGCGGCACTGCGGCTGCGTCCCGATGATCCGGCCGCGCATTTCCTCCGTGGTGAGGCACTGTTCCTGCTGCGCCGGGTCGACGAGGCGCTGAACACCCATACAGCGGCGACCCGTCTCGCCGACGCCATCGGCATTGACCGCGGCGCCGCGATGAGTGGGCTGGTGCCCGGCGATTTCGGCTGGATGAGCCATATGCTGCGCGGCGATTTCGAAAGCGCCTGGGGTCTCGCCGACGCCGACCGGGAGCGGCGGCAAAGCGCCGGGATCACCGGCGCCGATTGGCCGCGGCACACGCGGCCGGTATGGGACGGGACCGAGCTGGCCGGCGCGCGGATCCTGGTGCGCTGCTATCACGGGCTTGGCGACTCTATTCAGTTCGCCCGTTATCTGCCGCTGCTCGCCGAGCGCGCGGCGCGGGTCTGCGTCGAGGCGCAGCCGGAGCTTCTCTCGCTGTTGCGCCGCCTGCCGGGGATCGCCGATCTCGTACCGTTGGGAGAGGAGGACTATCCGCCCGCGCGCTTTGGGTGCGACGCCGAAATCGACGTGACCGAGCTGCCGCATGCGTTTCGCACCACGATCGATAGCATACCCAGGACGATCCCGTATCTGAGCGCCGAGCGCGGCCGGTCGGCCGAGGCGGCGCGGCGTCTTTCCGCAATGCCCCGGCGGGTGCGCGCGGGGCTGGTTTGGGCCGCCGGGGAGTGGAAACCGGAGCGCTCGGTTTGCCTGGAGCAACTCTCGCCGCTCGCCGCTATCCCGGGCATTGCGCTGGTCAATTTGCAGCGAGGCCCGGAATATCGCCGCTGGCGTGAGGCGCCGGCGGCGCTGCCGATGATCGAGGTGTTCGATAGCGACGCGATCGCCGACGCGGCCGCGACGATCGCCAATCTCGACCTGGTGATCACCGTCGATACGATGGTCGCGCATCTCGCCGGCGCGCTCGGCGCCCCGGTCTGGCTGATGCTGCATTTCGCCGCCGACTGGCGCTGGCTGCTCGACCGCCGCGACAGCCCATGGTATCCGACGATGCGCCTGTTCCGCCAGAAGCGCCCCGGCGATTGGGACGCGGTCGTCGCCGAAATCGCGACCTCGCTGGCCGCGCTTACCTCGCTGGCTTCATCGACAGGATGTAGCTGACGAGGTCGTCAATATCGTCCTGCTGCAGAATGAAATTCGGCATACTAGGATGCGGCGTCCGCAGGAAGACGCGCAGCGACGGCTCGGTGGCCGAGGGTTCGGCGGCGACTTCCGAAAAGGTCGGGGCCTTCGACATCGGTGAGGCTTGGTCGGGACGCACGCCATGACACTGCGAGCACCAGCGCTCGGCCAGCGCCAACCCACGCGCGGCATCGGCCCTGACGTCGCCGGTTGCGGCAGACGCCGTGAAAACGCCGATCAGGGCCAGGGCGCCGACCGCGAAGTCGCATCGTCTTTGGCTGCACGTCCAGAACCCCACTTTAATGCCGCGGACGGCGACCTGCGCCGATGAGTTTCCCGGCGGGCACGACAGGAATTATTCGGCGGCGGCGAGAGCGGGCGGCGGCGGCGCGCGGAAGCGGGCGAGCAACGCGGCCACCTTTATTTTGGCGCGCTTCAGGTTCGCCTCCTTGACGTGGCCGAAGCCGCGGATCTCGAGCGGCAGCAGCGCCAGTTCGACGGCGGCGGCGTGGTTCTCCGGCGACAGGTCGCGCTCGATCTCGTCGAGAACGGCTTCGTACTCGGCGATCAGGCGCCGCTCGGCGCGGCGTTCGGCGGTGCGGCCGAACGGGTCGAACGCGGTGCCGCGCAGCCGGCGCAGCCGCGCGAGCGCCCGGAACGCGCCGAGCATCCACGGGCCGTAAACCCGTTTTTTAAGATGCCCGGTTGCTGGAATCGCGGCCGGCCAGCAGCGGCGGCGCGAGGTGAAAGCGCAATTCGTAAGGACCCTCGAACTGCTCGGCGACCCGCGCCGAGAAATCGGTTTCGGCGTAGAGCCGGGCGACCTCGTATTCGTCCTTGTAGGCCATTGCCTTGAACAGCGCGCGGGCGGCCGCCTCGGTCAGCGCGGTGGCGCCTGCGCAGCGTGCCGCCTCGAGCTGGCGCAGACGCCGGATGCGACCGGCATAGCGCTCGGCATAGGCGGCATCCTGGTACTGCGTCAGATAGGCGACGCGGCGGGCGATGATCTCGTCGAGGCTCTCCGACAGCCGATGGCTGTCCGGCACGGCGCGAGGCGGCACCGCGCGCGCCTTGACCGACGCCGGATCGAGCGCGGCACGGCGGCCCCAGCCGAAGGCGTCGCGGTTGAACTCGACCGCGACGCCGTTCAATTCGATGGCGCGCCCGATCGCCACCGCCGACACCGGCACGAGGCCCTTCTGGTACGCATACCCGAGCATGAACAGATTGCTGGCGATCGAATCGCCGAGCAGACCGGTCGCGAGCCCGGTCGCGTCGATGAAGTCGGCGCCGCCCTGCCCAACGGAAGCGGCGACGCCGGCGCGCAGGTCGCGGCTCGGAAACGGCAGGTCGGGATTGCGCGTGAAGTCGCCGGTGATGATCTCGTGGCTGTTGATAACGGCGCGCGTCGTTCCCGGGGCCGCCTTCGACAGCGCCTCGGCGCTGGCGGACACGACCAAATCGCAGCCGAGCAGGAGGCGCGCGCTGCCGGCCGCGATGCGGACCGCGTGGATCTGATCCGGGTGCTCGGCGATGCGGACATGGCTCATCACCGCGCCGCCCTTTTGCGCCATGCCGAGCTGATCGAGCACGGCGACACCTTTTCCCTCCAGATGCGCCGCCATGCCAATGAGCGCCCCGATCGTCACGACGCCGGTGCCGCCGACCCCGGTCACGAGAATGCCGTAAGGCTCAGTGAGCGCGGGCAGTGCCGGTTCGGGCAGCGGTGGCAGGTCGTTTTCGGCGAGGTCGGCGGGGCTGCGCTTGCGCGGTCTGCCGCCATGCACGGTCACAAAGCTCGGACAGAAGCCTTTGAGGCAGGAAAAATCCTTGTTGCAGCTTGATTGGTCGATGGTGCGCTTGCGGCCGAATTCGGTCTCGACGGGCACGACAGACAAGCAGTTCGAGGTCGCCGAACAATCGCCGCAGCCTTCGCACACCAGATCATTGATAAAGACGCGTTGCGGCGGGTCCGGAAAGCGGCCGCGCTTGCGGCGGCGGCGTTTTTCGGCGGCGCAGGTCTGATCGTAGACGATCGCAGTGACGCCGCCGATCTCGCGCAGTTCGCGCTGTACTTGGTCGAGTTCATCGCGGTGTCTCACGGTCGCGCCGTGCGGGAACTCGGTGCCGGGCGGGTATTTGTGCGGCTCGTCGGTGACGATGACGACCTGCTTTACGCCCTCGGCAGCGAGCTGCGCCGCGACAAGCGGCACCGTAAGGCCGCCGTCGAGCGGCTGGCCGCCCGTCATCGCGACGGCGTCGTTGAACAGCACCTTATAGGTCATCGTGACCCCGGCGGCGACCGCGGCGCGGATCGCCAGAATGCCGGAATGGGTGTAGGTGCCGTCGCCGATATTGGCGAAAACATGCGTTGTCTCGACAAACGGCGCCTGACCGATCCACGCCGCACCCTCGCCGCCCATTTGCGTGAACGTCGCGGTGTTGCGGTCCATGAACTGCGACAGGTAATGGCAGCCGATCCCGGCCAGCGCGCGGCTGCCTTCCGGCACGCGGGTCGAGGTGTTGTGCGGGCAGCCGGAGCAGAAATAGGGCGTGCGGGCGAACGGCACCACGTTTCCGCCGATCTGCCGCTCGCGCGCATCGAGGCGGGTGATGCGTTCGCCGAGCCACCGCGGCGTGTCGCCCAGCGCGGTGAGGCGCCGGGCGATCACACGGGCTATCTGCGCCGGCGACAACTCGCCGTTCGACGGCAGCATCCACTCGCCGGCCTCGTCGAACTTGCCGAGGATGCGCGGACGCCGGTCGGCCGGCCAGTTGTAGAGCTGGTCCTTCAGCTGCGTCTCGATGACGGCGCGCTTTTCCTCGACGACCAGCACCTCGTCGAGCCCCTCGGCAAATCGTCGCGCACCTTCGGGCTCGAGCGGCCACGGCATCGCGACTTTGTAAAGCCGCAGGCCCTGTGTAGCGGCCTCCTCGGCGCCGATGCCGAGTTCCTCCAACGCCTGCCGCACGTCGAGATAGGATTTTCCGGTCGTCACGATGCCAAAACGCGCGTTCGGCGGGTCGATCACGATGCGGTCGAGCCGGTTGGCGCGGGCGAAGGCGACCGCCGCCGGAATCTTGAACCGATGCAGCCGGGCTTCCTGGTCGAGCGGCGGGTCGGGCCAGCGGATGTTCAACCCGCCCGGCGGCATCGCGAAATCCTGCGGCAAGACAATATCGACCCGCCCCGGATCGACCGAAATCGACGCCGAGCTGTCCATCGTCTCGGCGACGGTCTTCAGCGCCACCCAGCAGCCCGCGTACCGCGACATCGCCCAGCCGTAGAGGCCAAGATCGAGAATGTCCTCGACCCCGGCCGGGTTCAGGACCGGGATCAGCGCGTCGATAAACGCGAATTCCGACTGGTGCGCGAGGGTCGAGGATTTGCAGGTATGGTCGTCGCCCGCCAGCGCCAAGACGCCGCCATGAGGCGCGGTGCCGGCCGAGTTGCCGTGCTTCAGCGCGTCGCCGCTGCGATCGACGCCCGGCCCCTTGCCATACCAGACGGCGAAGACGCCGTCATATCTGGCGCCGGGAAACAGCCCGATCTGCTGGCTGCCCCAGACCGCGGTGGCGGCCAGCTCCTCGTTGATCGCCGGCTGGAACTTGAGGTGGTTGCGCTCGACAAAGCGGCGCGCGCTCCACAACGCCTGATCGAACCCGCCGAGCGGCGAGCCGCGATAGCCGGAAATAAAACAGCCAGTATTCAGCCCGGCCGCGGCGTCGCGCTGGCGCTGCAGCAGCGGCAGGCGCACTAGCGCCTGCGTCCCGGTCAGATAGATCCGGCCCGTCACAAGGCTGTATTTGTCGTCGAGCGTGACCGCCGCCAACGCATTCGGCCCTGTCGTCGTCAGCCCTGGGGCCATCACGGACTCCCGCAAACTCAGCTGTTTCTCGTTCGAAGGTACGCGTTGGCGGCGCCCTGCTCAATGCGGCTGGAAGCGGGTGCGGCCCGGCCGCTGTCTCCAATCGGCCGAGCCGCCCCGATAACGGCTTACTTTTGCTGCATCGACTTCACGTCGGCGGCGGTCAGCGGTTTGCCGCCAATCGCCCATTCTCCGCTCGCGACTTCGCGGACCCGGACCCAGGTAACGCCGCGCATCGCTTCGCCTTCGACCCCGACCATCGCGTCGGTAACGCGGCGGATCATCTCCTGCTTCTGGTCTTTGTCGAAAACTCCTTCGATCAGTTCGATATCGACGAGTGGCATAGGTTCTCCTTTCGTCTGAACGCATTCGGATCAGCCCGTCAGCGCGATGGCAGTTTTCCGCATCCGGTCTACCCGGAGCCAGTTCACGAAGTGAATCGTCCCGATACAGAAACTGAACTGGAGCCGCCGCCGCAATCGGCACATTGTCGTTGTCCGATCGGCGCGAAATCCACGGGAGCGGGGTATGGCGGAGGGTAGCTATCAGCAGTTTTGCCCGGTTGCGATGGCGGCGGAAATCCTGTGCACGCGGTGGACCATGGTGCTGCTGCGCGAGCTTGTCGCCGGATCAACGCGGTTCAACGAGATCCGCCGCGGCGTGCCGAGGATGTCGCCCGCGCTGCTCTCGAAGCGCCTGAAAGAACTGGAATCGGCAGGCGTCGTGGCGCGCTCCCAGATACCTGGTGGTCCCGATCTTTACGAATACACGCTGACCCCGGCCGGGAAGGATCTCGCACAGGTCGTCGAGGCAGTCGGCAGCTGGGGGCAGAAATGGGTTACGACGCAATCGTCGCTCGAAAAGCTGGATCCCAATCTGCTGATGTGGGACATCCGCCGAGGCATCAATACGACTCCGATGCCACCACGCCGAAGCATAATCCAAGTAATCTTTTCCGATCTTCCCGAACCAAGGAAAAACTGGTGGTTAATTGTGATGCCCGGCGAGGAGGTCGATCTGTGTTCGGTAGATCCGGGGGTGGACGTTGACCTATACCTTGTCACTGATCTGCGGACGATGACAGAAATCTGGATGGGCTACACGGGCATTGCGCAGGCAAAATCGAACGATAAGCTTGTCATCACCGGAAGCCGGCAGCTCGAGGCCAGTCTGCAAGCCTGGTTCCGTCTGAGCCCGTTCGCCAAGATCGAAAAGCGCGTTGCATGAAGCCGGCGCAACAGAGGCATCCGAAGCAGACGAGAGATTAAAGGCGCCTCCCGGCTGAAAAGCAGACGGTCAACCTCTATATCAGTCCGCAGCGGTCGCGCGGGCCCGCCGCCCGTAGTAACGTTAGTCTCTTTTCGCATCTTACTGGATTAAACTGGATTAAAATGGTCGTTGCTCTACCGGAACGCGTGCCGCTTGACCCGGCGTTGCTCGCCTCGCTGCGCCAGCGTCTCGGCGACCGGCTGTCGACCGCCGCCGCAATCTGCGAGCAGCATGGCAAGGACGAATCCTATCACGCGCCGCATGCCCCCGACGCGGTCGCCTTCGCTCAATCCACCGAAGAGGTCGCGGCGATTGTCGGGCTGTGCGCGACGCACAATACGCCGGTCATCGCGTTCGGCACCGGCACCTCGCTCGAAGGTCATGTCGCGGCGCTACACGGCGGTGTTTGTATCGACCTGTCGCGGATGAACCGGATCGTGCGGGTCAACGCCGAGGACCTCGATGCTACAGTCGAGGCGGGAGTCACGCGAAAGCATCTCAACGAATACTTGCGTGATACCGGGCTTTTCTTTCCGATCGACCCAGGCGCGGACGCCTCGCTTGGTGGCATGGCGGCGACCCGCGCCTCGGGCACGAACGCGGTGCGCTACGGGACGATGCGCGAGAACGTGCTGGCGCTAACAGTCGTTCTGGCGGATGGCCGGATCATCCGCACGGCCCGGCGGGCGCGCAAATCGGCAGCCGGATACGATCTGACCCGGCTCTTTGTCGGCTCGGAAGGCACACTCGGCATCATCACCGAAGTGACGGTGCGGCTGTATGGGATCCCTGAGGCGATCTCCGCCGCGGTCTGTGCCTTCCCGACGATCGCAGCGGCAGTGGATACGGTGATTCAGACGATCCAGACCGGGGTGCCGGTGGCGCGGATCGAATTGCTCGACGAAGCACAAATGGATGCCATTAACAAATATTCGAAACTAAATCACAAAGTTGCGCCGACACTGTTTTTTGAGTTTCATGGCAGCGATGCGGCAGTTGCAGAACAGATTGAGACGGTCAAGGCACTTGCGGATGAGCATGGCGGCAATGACTTCCGCTGGGCGGCCAGCCCCGAAGAACGCTCGAGACTGTGGCAAGCGCGCCACGACGCCTACTACGCGGCGCTCGCTTTGCGTTCCGGATCAAAGGGATGGCCAACTGATGTGTGCGTACCGATCTCACGGCTGGCCGAATGCATCGGCGAAACGAAGCGTGACCTCGCGCAATCGGCAATCCCGTCCGCGCTCGCCGGTCATGTCGGCGATGGCAATTTCCATTTAATATTTATGATAGATCCACAGTCTTCGGAAGAAATAGCCGAAGCAAGTCGGATAAACGAGCGTATGGTCGCCCGTGCGCTCGCAATGGAAGGTACATGTACCGGTGAACACGGCATCGGATATGGCAAGATTGATTTTCTTGATGCCGAACACGGAGAGGCCGTTTCTGTGATGCGTAGCATCAAGCAGGCGCTAGACCCAAGAAATATTATAAATCCCGGAAAGATTATTAGGATGCCGCGGGATCAGCTTGCGGCGGGCGAAGTAGAGCGCGAAGAGTGGCGGGTGCAACCGATAAAATCCTTTGCTTTGTTAACTTTTGCTGATATTATATTACCGGCCGGCAGAGATGTTTTGGGCACCCCTGTAAGGTTGTCACCGAGATGCCGGCGGATGACGCTGGTCTCGTCCATTTCTTGCGATTGGAGCCTCCGGGTGACAACGGCACCGAAGCGATGCCGTGCGCTAATGGGCCGATCACCAATGTAAGGCAAGGTAAACTCAAGGCCCTTGGTATGGAAAAGTCGAATAAAAGAGGGAAAATTCCGCAATCGGACTGGCCGCTGATCATGACCCGATACGAGGCGGGGGAGACGCTTGCCAGTATCGCGCGGACCTATGATTGCTCGCCGCCGGCCATAAGCTATGTCGTCAGTAAGAGTCGAGCCCGCCGACCGGCCCGGGACAACCCGGAAGCGAGCCCGAGCGAGCGGGAATCGCAACTGGTCAAGGGAATCGCGAACGAATCGGAGGCCGGGCTCGGCAGGCGCTCGCGCCCCGAGGAGCAGACCGAGCGCGGCGGCGGGGTGGCCAGGGCGACCGGGTCCGATGCCGGCAGCGCGTCTGGCGCGGAACGGTTTGGCTACGCGCGCGACACTCGGCTCTCCCGTGAGATCGGCGGGTTTGTTCGCGACGGTGCCGCCGAACGCGCTCCACAGCCCCTGCGGCCGCAAGCGTCCGCGGGCGCTGGAAACAGCAAGCCCGTGCCGGTTGGGCCCGGGCCCGTCGGATCCGGGCAACGGGCCGCGTCGCCGTTGTCGCGGAGCGAGGCGGACACGCGTCACAGGCTGCATCTTTCCCTCGGCAATGGTACCGCATCCCATGACGCTTCTTCCGAGCTTTTATTCCCATCGACGGACCGGCCATCGGCGGATCGGCCCATAGCCACGGACAGCCAGCTTGCGCCGCCCGCGGTCCGCTCCCCCTACCCGATGCCAAGCCGTCCGGAAGCGGCCGGATTTTCGGAGGCCGGACCGTTACCCGAACGGCCGCTGCGGCAGAACGTGGATGAGGCAAGCTCCGCCCCGGCTGCCCGGAAGGAAGCGGCCGGGTCGTTTATCGATCAAGTGTTACGCGCCCGCGTCGAGACCGACATCGCTTCCTTTCTTGGCGCGTTTGATGCTGCCATGACAGAGGACACGCAGGAGAACCGATTGGCGCTGCGTGACGCGACCGACCGTCTGCTGCGGGCCGGGGCACGCACCCGCATCGAACTCGAACGCCTGGAAGCGCGGGTACCGTTGACAGCCCCTAACCACGGCGGCAGTGCTGGAGGCGCTTGGCGGCATCGCTGATCGGCCGGCGCTCGCGGCCACAGCCGCCACGCGGCTGTCTCGTAGCGGGAAAAAATCAAAAGAAGAAGGGCGCCTTTTCAGGCGCCCTTTTCGCTGCCGCGTCGCTTTTTGGGCGAGGCATCTACCCGGCGTTCTTGCCGAGCGTCACACCGACATAGCGGGAAGTGCCATTTCTGTTCAGCAGCAGCAGTGCGTTCTTCTGCGGTGAGTTCGCGATCTTCCGCAGCGTCTGCGCCGCCTCGTCCGGATCGCGAACCGGCTCCTGGTTGATCGACACCAGGACGTCGCCGCGCGACACGCCAAACAATTCGGCTGGGCTGTTGCGGTCGATCCCGGTGACCACGACGCCCTGCACATCACGGCCGACGCGCATCTGCCGGCGCAGATCGGGCGTCAGCGCGCCGAAGCGCATCCCGAGTGCCTCGGCCCCCTGCTCCTCGCCCAACTCGCTGCCGCGGGCGGATGCGGTTTGCAGGTTGTCCGGCATTTCGCCGAGTGTCACCCTCAGCTCTTTCCGCTGTCCGTTGCGCCACACTGTGATCGGCGCGGGCGCTTCCGGCTGTGCGTTCGAGACGAGCCGCGGCAGGTCGCGCATCTTCTTCAAATCGGCGTTGTCGAACGACAGGATCACATCGCCCTGCTTCAGGCCGGCGCGGGAAGCCGGACTGTTCGGCGTGACGTTCGCGACCAGCGCGCCGCCCTCGTCGCCAAGGCCAAGACTGGCCGCGATGGCCGGCGTGACCTCCTGGATTTGCACGCCAAGCCAGCCGCGGCTGACCTTGCCGCTCTTCTCGATCTGCTCGACGACATTTTTCGCGACGTTTGACGGCACCGCGAAACCGATGCCGACGCTGCCGCCGTTCGGTGAGTAGATCGCCGTGTTAATGCCAATCACCTCGCCGTTGGCGTTGAAGGTCGGCCCACCAGAATTGCCGCGGTTGATCGGTGCGTCGATCTGCAGGTAGTCGTCGAACTGGCCGGAATGGATGTCGCGCCCGCGTGCCGAGATGATGCCGGTCGTGACGCTGCCGCCGAGCCCGAACGGGTTGCCGACGGCGATGACCCAGTCGCCGACCTGCGCCGCGCTGCTGTCGCCCAAGGCGACATATGGCAACGGCTTGTCTGCCTTTATCTTCAGCACGGCGAGGTCCGTGCGCGGGTCACGGCCAAGAATACGTGCCGGATACCGGCTGTTGTCCTGCAGCACGACCTCTACCTTCGAGGATTTGGCGACGACGTGGTTGTTCGTCACGACAATTCCGGACGGGTCGACGATGAAGCCGGATCCGAGCGCGATCCGCTTGGCGCCCCCGTCGCCGGGACCTTCGGAGAACGGGCCCGGGGTTCCGGAATCGTCGTCGCCGCCATTGTTATCGAAGAACCGGCGCATGAAGTCCTCGAACGGCGAGCCGCGAAACTGGTCTGGCATCCCGCGGAACTGCCGCAACTCTTGGTCTCGCCCGCTGTAGCCCATCATCTCCGGTCCGGATTGTTCGGTGACCGAGATGTTGACGACCGCCGGCAGCACGCGCTTGACCAGCGGCGCGAAGCTCTGCTGCGGCAGTGTCGGCGCACCGTGCGACAGCGGCGGGGCGGCGTTCGGGGGCGTGTCCGTCGAGGGATTTTGGGCCCAGACCAGCGGTGACAGCGCCAGCGTGGCGCCGAGACCGAACCCCACAGCAGCGGAGCGCGCCTTACCGACCCAGGGGTGGTGGCCGGAGCCGGCTGGATGTTCCGTCATGTGAGCATTCTCCTGATGCACGAGTGATCCGCGGCCAACATGGCATGACAACCTGACAGCGCGCTTTCAAGCGGATTAATTCGCCGTAATGTCGGGCAGAAGCCCCGCCTGCGGCCGCGTGCGCGGGCCAAGCCGCTTTCGCCTGGTCAGGACCCGCCTAGGAAGGCGGTCAGCGGCATCTGCAGCCAGCCATACGCGGTGACATCACCATGAGCCGGGCGACGATGTCGGCGTCGGCGGACGGGACGTGCTCCTGGCGCAGCTTCGAATGCCCCGTGGTACGGATGCCGGCGGTCTCGATGATGTCCTTCAGCGCGCAGGGGACGCCGTGCAGCGGGCCGCGGCGCGAGCCGGCCATAAGCTCGCGTTCGGCCGCCCGCGCCTCGGCAAGCGCGCGAGATCGCCGGTGACGAGCAGGAAGCTGTGCAATTTGCCGTCATGCGCGGCGATGCGGTCGATGAGCGCCTTCGTCACCTCGACCGGCGACAGTTCGCGCGTGTCATAAAGCCGGTTCAGCTCGGCGATCGTCAGAAACGCGACATCCATTGGCGGCGCCCTCCCTCGGGACAGCAGACGGCCCGAGCCCGTCCAGCATGACGTTGCGCCCGTTACGGTCAAGACCGCGGTTGCGGACTGATTCTTGCGGCGGCGCGCGTCTCGGCGCAGCATTGCCGCCGGCGCATCTGCGGCGCCGAAGATATCGGGAGGGGATATGCCTGGATTGACATGGGCGGGCCGGGTCGCGAGCGCCGCGGCGCTCCTCGGGGCGCTGGCCATCGGACCGGCGAACGCTCAGACCATGATCGTCGGCAATGACGAGAAGATTACCTGGGACGAAAACGGCAAGGCAGTTCAGCACGAGCCGGGCAAGGATACGCTCTCGGTCGTCGATATCTCGAAACCCGACGCGCCGAAGATCACGGCGACGATCCCGCTGCAAAACACGATCACCGGCCCGCCGGTCAATTTGGCGATCCACCCCTCCGGCGAATTCGCACTGGTCGCCAACTCGATAAATCCCGAGAAGGATGGCGCGGGCTGGAAGAACGTCCCCGACAACCGGATCTTTGTTGTCGATCTGAAGCAGAACCCGCCGAAAATCGTCGGCACCGTCGAGGCCGGAAAGCAGCCCTCGGGCATGGCGATTTCGCCGAAGGGCGACATGGCGCTGGTCGCGAACCGCGCCGACGGCAGCCTGTCGGTGCTGGCGATCAATGGCAAGGACGACGTCAAGGTGACCGACACAGTGTCGGTCGGCGCGCCCGCGGACCAGGTCAGCGCGGTGGCGATCATGCCCGACGGCAAGCGCGCGCTAGCGGCCAAATCCAACGCCAACAAGATCGCGCTCTTGTCGATCAACGGCGGCAAAGTCACCTATGACAAGCGCGACCTGGCGGTCGGCGTCTTTCCGTACAATCTCGCTGTGACGCCGGACGGCAAGCTCGCTCTGACCGCCGATAACGGCGGCGGCGGCGGCTCCGACGGCAATATCGATGCGGTCAGCGTGATCGATCTCGAAGCGAACCCGGCGCGCGTCATTGACCGTGTCGTGGTCGGCGACGCACCCGAGGGCTTCGCGATCAGCCCGAAGGGAAATCTTGCCGTCGCGATCCTGCTGCAAGGCTCGAATTCCGACAAAAAGGCCTTCTACTACCATCCGGGCGGCGCGGTGGTGGCGCTGAAGATCGACGGCAAGAAGGTCACCAAGACCGGCGAGGTTCAGGTCGGCGGGCTGCCCGAGGGCGTCGTGTTCAGCCCGGACGGTAGTTATCTCTATGTCGGCAATTTCATCGACCAGGACGTCTCGATCCTGAAAGTCGATGGCGACAAGCTGACCGATACCGGACAGAAGCTGAAACTGCCGGGACATCCCGCCTCGATGCGCGCCGGCCCGCAATAGCGGACCGGTCTTCTCAGGCGGCGCCGGTCGCCCGATCGGCCTGCAGGCAGGCGCGCGCGGCGGCGTCGATGATCGCGTCGCGGTCGAGGTCGTACTCGCGGTAGAGGTCCGGAATGTCGCCGGTCTGGCCGAACCGGTCCACCCCGAGCGGCACGATCGGCCGCCGCGCCACTGCGCCGAGCCACGATAGCGTCGCCGGGTGGCCGTCGGTGACCGTGACCAGCGCCGCGCCCGGCCGCAGTCGCGCCAGCAGACGTTCCGCGGTACCCGGCCGTCCCGTGCGCAGCAATTCCTGCCAGTCGTGGTAAAGCGCGCCGGGAGAGGTAATCGCCAGCAGCCCGGCGCCCGGCACGTCTTCCGCGATCGCCTCGTGCGCCGCCACTGCGTCGGGCGCGACCGCGCCGCAATAGGCGATGGCGAGATCGGCGTCGCCTGCCGGCTCCCGCAGCCAATACGCGCCGGCAACGATCGCCTCGGCAAGCGCGTCGTCGATCCGGCGCTCGGGCTGCGCGAGAGGCCGCGTCGAAAGCCGGAAATAGACCGAGCGGCCGCCGTCGCGCTGAATTTCCGACAGAGCCCAGCGCAGCAGCACGGTCAGCTCGTCGGCATAGGCCGGCTCGAACGCGGCGAGGCCGGGCTGGCCGATGCCGATCAGCGGCTCGATAACCGATTGGTGGGCGCCGCCCTCGGGCGCCAGCGTCAGCCCCGACGGGGTCGCCACCAGTATGAAGCGCAAGTCCTGGTAGAGGCCGTAATTGAGCGCGTCGAGACCGCGCTTGATGAACGGGTCGTAGACGGTGCCGATCGGCAGCAGCCGCGCGCCGAACAGCGGCCCCGCCAGCCCCAGCGCCGACAAGCAGCAGGAACAGGTTGCTCTCGGCGATGCCGAGTTCGAGATGCTGGCCGTGCGGCCCCATCGCCCAGCGCTGCGCCGAGACGACGTTCTCCTCGCGGAACGTATCGCCGCGCTCGGCGCGGTCGAAAATCCCCCGGCGATTGACCCAGGAGCCGAGATTGGTCGAGACCGTGACATCCGGCGAGGTGGTCACGATCCGTGCCGCGAGGTCGCTCTGCTCCGCGGCCAACCCGCCGAGAATGCGGCCGAACGCTTCCTGCGTCGACAGGCGGGCGCCGCGCGGTACCGGCAGTTCCGGCGGGACGGGCACCGCCGGTGTCCGATGATTGCGCTGCCCGTGGCGCGCCAGCGGCACATCGGCGAGAAACGCGCCAAGCTCCTCCGTGTCAATATCGAGCCCGGCGAACTTGTCCCACTCGGCGCCCTTCAACACCCCCATCGCCTGCTGGAAGGCGGCCATCTGGTCCGGGTTCATCAGCCCGGCATGGTTGTCCTTGTGGCCGGCGAACGGCAGGCCGTAGCCCTTGATCGTGTAGGCAATAAAGCAGGTCGGCTGGTCGTCGGTGACGGCATGGAAGGCGTCGAGGACCGAGCCCAGATCATGCCCGGCGAGATTCGTCATCAGCCGCGCCAGCGCCGGGTCGTCGTGCTCGTCAAGGATCGTGCGGATGCCGGGATAACGGTTCAGGTCGCGCCGCAGATGCTCGCGCCAGCCCTCGCCGCCCTTGTAGACCAGCGCCGAATAGAGCGAGTTCGGGCAGGCGTCGATCCATTCGCGCAGCTGCTCGCCGTCGGAACGTGCGAAAGCCGCCTGCAGCAGCCTGCCGTATTTCAGCGTGACGACGCGCCAGCCGAACATTTCGAACATCGCGTCGATCCGGCCGAACAGGCGGTCCGACACGACCGCGTCGAGGCTCTGGCGGTTGTAGTCGATGATCCACCAGAGATTGCGCACGTCGTGCTTCCAGCCTTCGAGCAGCGCCTCGAAGATGTTGCCCTTCGTCGAGTTCGGCGTCGCCGGCCAGCGCGATCATGCGACCCGGCGGGCGTATCGGTCGGAACCATCCGGTGCAGCCGCAGATAGTCCTGCACCAGGGAGGCGAACAGCGTGATCCCGACCCCGAGACCGACCGAGCCGGTCGAGAAATCGACGATGTCGGCGCCGTCCTTGGTGCGCGACGGATAGGACTGCGCCCCACCGAATCCGCGGAACCGTTCGAGCTTGTCGCGGCTCTGCCGTCCGAGAAGATATTGCAGGGCGTGGAACACCGGCGCGGCATGCGGCTTGACCGCGACCCGGTCCTGCGGCTGCATCACATCGAGATAGAGGGCCGTCATTAAGGTCGCGACCGAGGCGCTCGACGCCTGATGGCCGCCGACCTTCAGCCCGTCGCGGCTCGGCCTGATATGGTTGGCGTTGTGGATCATCCAGGTCGAGAGCCACAGCACCTTTTTTTCGAGCGCTGCCAGATAGGCGAGCTTGTCGGCGCCCTTCTTGCGACGCATGTCGGCGTCGGGGGGTTGCGCTTCGTCCTTGTTGCCGCGGTTGCGTCCACCGGGCAGGGCTCGCAGCATGATCCGCTCCTTCCGCCGGGGTCGTCCCCCGCGATCTCGGCTTTCAGGTGTGGCCGAGAGTGCCTAAATACAGCATCCGGATAGGGTCGGACGAGATGGAGTACGCGCACAAATGAGCGAGGTAATGCCGGATCAGGTGGCGGCCGAGCGCCAGATCGTCGTAACCGAGAGCGCGGCGCGGCGCATCGCGGCGCTGAGGGAGCAGGAAGAGGCGGCCAACGCCTTTCTGCGCATCTCGGTGTCGGGCGGCGGCTGTTCTGGGTTTCAGTACGGGCTTGCCTTCGACGACCAGCAAAACCCCGACGACCACGTGTTCGAACGCGACGAGGTCGCGGTGGTGGTCGACGATGTGTCGCTCGACCTGCTGAACGGCTCTGAGATCGACTTTGTCGAAGACCTGATGGGCGCCTCGTTCCAGATCAAAAACCCGAACGCCGCCTCGTCCTGCGGCTGCGGCAACTCGTTTTCGATTTAGCGTCAGCCCGGCAGGCGCGGAGGGCTGCCGTGAAAATCGCGAGCTGGAACGTCAATTCGGTCAAGGTGCGGCTGCCGCATCTTTTGGAATACCTGAAACAGGCGCAGCCGGATGTTCTGTGTCTGCAGGAAATCAAATGTCTTGCCGACGATTTTCCGCGGCTGGAGATCGCGGCGCTCGGCTATCATGTCGAGGCATTGGGGCAGCGCGCCTATAACGGCGTCGCGCTGGTCTCACGCGAGCCGGCCCGCGATGTCGTGCGCGGCCTGCCCGGCTGCGAAGACGATCAGGCACGCTACATCGAGGCCTCGTTCGGCACCGCCGGCGACGGCGGCGAGGTGCGCGTCGCGGCCGCCTATGTCCCGAACGGAAACCCATCCGGCACCGACAAATTCACCTACAAGCTCGCCTGGATGGACGGGCTGGTGCGCCACGCCGGCGATCTGCTGAAGCGCGAGATGCCGTTCGTCATCGCCGGCGACTACAATGTCTGCCCGGCCGACGAGGATGTGTACGATCCGGTGGCGTGGCGCGACGACGCGCTGTGCCGGATCGAGACGCGCTCGCGCTTCCGCGCGCTGCTCTATCTCGGCCTGACCGATGCCTACCGCGTGTTTCACCTGGAGCCGCACCGCTACACGTTCTGGGATTACCAGGCCGGGCGCTGGCACCGCGACGAGGGGCTGCGCATCGACCATCTGCTGCTGTCGCCGCACGCCGCCGACCGGGTTGCCGCCTGCGACATCGACAAGGCGCCGCGCGCCAAGGATCGCGCCTCCGACCACACCCCGATCTGGTGCGAACTGGCGATCTGAGCTTTGCGGGGAGAAATGCGATGTCGGTCAGGACCGGCGGATGCCTGTGCGGCGCGGTGCGCTACAAATCCGTGGGCGATCCGATCTTTTCGCTGCAATGCCATTGCCGCGACTGCCAGCGGTCGAGCGGCACCGCCTATATCGCCGCGATGCGGGTGCCGGCTTCGGGATTCCAGATAACGCAGGGCGCGGCAAAATCCTATGTCGGCAGGGCCGACAGCGGCAACGAAATCACCCGCGCCTTCTGTGGCGATTGCGGCTCGCCGCTCTATGTCCAGGTCGCGACCCGCCCCGATATCGTCGGGCTGCGCGTCGGCACGCTCGACGACCCGAGCGAGTTCCGCCCCGAGGCCGACATCTTCGTCAGGAGCGCGCAGCCCTGGGAGCATCTGAACCCGGCCTTGCCGAAATACGACACCTACCCGCCCGGCCGCTCGTACCGGCCGGAGGAGGCGCGATGAGCGACATCTCCCCGCTGCGCTAATCCCGATGCGGTGCGTCAAAACGCGAAATGTCACCGCTGCGATGAGCCGCCGCTGAAACAGCGTGGAGGAGTGCCCCGGCTGGGATTCGCTGCGGGCGTGTTCGAGTTGCTGGATCTCTCGCCGGCCTCGGTTGACATAGACCAGCGCCAAGATTGTCCAAACGAAGAAGAGCATCGGTGTCGAGAGAGGCCGGGGCTTGGTTGATTCCGGGCGAACACGAAATCACCGCAATTCGCTGCTCTTCCTATGCTTCCGCCTCAGGGGAGGTCCGATGCGAGTTTTTTCGTTCGTTTTGGGGACGCTGATCACCGCTGCTTCAATCGTCACGGGAAATGCCGCGCAGGCCGACGGCAAGGTTACGACGATGAACTTCGCCGTGACGCGCAACGGCGAGCAGATCGGCAGCACAAGCGTGAAATTGCAGCGCGAGGGCGATCGGACGATCGCCGAAACCGCGACGAGGATTCAGGTCAATATCGCGTTTATCACCGTCTACCGCTACGAGCAGCGGCTCACCGAGCACTGGGTCGGCGGCAAGCTCGCCGCGCTGAGGGCCGTGACCGACGACAATGGCAGCATCCACCGGGTCAGCGCGACACGAACCGGCGACAGGCTGTCCGTCGACGCCGACGGAAAGGTTAGCCAAGTCGATCCGGCGACGATGCCGGCCAATTTATGGAACGCCTCGCTGGTGCGCATGCGGGCCGCGCTCGACCCGAAGGACGGCAGCGTCATGCCTGTCTCGGTCGTGGACCGCGGTGAGGAACAACTCGTCATCCAGGGCCGCGCGCTCACGGCGCACCGCTATTCGATCAGGACGACGATCCCGCAGGAGGTCTGGTATGACGAACAACAGAGCCTCTTAAAGGTCGAACTGCGCGGCAGCGATGGCTCCATGATCAACACGACCCGCTCCGCCACCTGAGGGGCTGGAAATCGGCTGCCTTCCGGAGCCGCGATCTATCAGATCCGCGCGAGTGTCGTGATTTAGATGGCGCCGTCCGTCTTAAGCTCGCTGATTGCCTCCGCCGAAAGACCGAGCCAGCCGCCGTAGATCTCGTCGTTGTGCTGGCCAAGCTTGGGGCTCGGGATCGCGTGCACCGGGTCGGCGCCGTGGAAGCGCAGCGGCGAGTTCGGCACCGTTACCGGCCCGATTTCGTCATGCTCTATGTCCTCGATAAACCCGCGCTCGTGCATGTGCGGGTCGTGCATGACCTCGCCGACATCGCGCACCGGCGCCAGCGGGATGCGGTGCCGGCGGGCGACCGCGAACACCTCGAACTTCCCTAGGGTACGGGTCCAGCCGGCGATCAGCGCATCGGTTGCCTCACGGTTGCTCACGCGGGCCGCGTTGTTGATGAAACGCGGGTCGTCGCGCAAATCCTCGCGGCCCATCGCTTTGAGCAAGCTGTGCCAATGCTCCTCGACCGCGAGGTTCATCGCGACATAGCCGTCACTGGTCGGATAGACATTGATCGGCACCCGGCCGTGGCTGGCGTTGCCGGTACGCGGCGGCACCTTTCCCGTTTGCCAGTAGGCTTCGAACTGCGAGGTCAGCGTCGCGTAGGCCGCCTCCTGCATCGCGACCTCGACCATGCGGCCCCGTCCGGTGCGCTCGCGCTCGAACAGCGCCGTGATCGTCGCGGCGTACAGGTGGATGCCGGATAGGAAATCGACGACGGCCGGTCCGGATTTGAGCGGCGGCGCGTCCGGCAACCCGGTGACGCTGATCAGCCCGCCCATCGCCTGCACCGTCAAATCCATCGCGAGATTGTTGCGGTCCGGCCCCGACAGCCCGTAACCCGTGCCCGACGCATAGACGAGGCGCGGGTTGATCTTGCTCAGGACGCTGTAGCCGACGCCGAGCCGGTCCATCACGCCCGGCGCGAAATTTTCGAGCAGGATGTCGGCCTTTTCGACCATGCGGAACAGCAGCGCACGGCCGCGCTCGTGCTTCAGGTTCAGCGTGATCGCGCGCTTGTTGCCGTTCAGCATCGCGATCGGAAAGGTCGTGCTCTTGCCCGGCGGGGCGCGCCGCCGCAGCGGCTCGCCGTTGGGCGGCTCGATCTTGATGACGTCGGCACCGCCCTTCGCCATCAGCATCGTCGCATACGGGCCCTGATAGACCTGCCCGAAATCGAGCACGACCACCCCGGCCAGCGGCAGGTTGGCGCGTTCCACTGCCCGCCTACCGTCCCTTGAACGGGCGCGGCGGGCGCTTTTCGGCGAACGCGCGGGCCGCTTCCTGGAAATCTTCGGTCAGGTACAGCTTGAACGGCTCGGCGATGAACTGCGCCTCGCGCGTCAGGCGCTGCATGTACCAGCGCCGCGTCCGCACCGTCGTGCGCACCGCGAGCGGCGGGTTTTTCGCGACCTGCAGCGCCAGCTCGCGCGCGACTTCGAGATGCTTGCCCTCGGGCGCCAGCCGGTTGAACAGCCCGGCCTTGAAGCCTTCCTCGGCGGTGAAGAAGCGCCCGGTCAGCGCGATTTCGTCGCCGAACCCGCCGGCCGCACGATACTGGAACAGCGCCCAATAGCGCGAGGCACCGAGCCCCCGGCTCGTTTCAGTCAGCTGAAAGCGGGTGCCCTCGGCGGCGACGATCAGATCACATTCCAGGGTCAGCCCCAGCGCAAGGCCCAGCACATAGCCGTGCACCGCCGCGATGACCGGTTTCCAGTTGACCGAGCGGGTCAACAGATCGGCCGAATTGGTTCCCCAGCCCTGAGGCCCGCCGAGCTTCTCGAACTCGTCGCGGCTGCGCAGCTGCCGCTGGCGGACATCGGCGCCGCTCGAAAACGCCCGTCCCTTGCCATTAAGGATCGCGACCTCGGCCTCCTCGTCGAGATCGAAGCGGCGCAATGCCTCAGCGAGTTGCGCGACGACCTCGTCGCTGACCGCGTTCAGCTTGTCGGGCCGGTTGATCGTGATCGTCGCGATGCGATCGGCGCACGCGTATTCGACGAGGTTCGGTTCGTCCATTTCTGCGGTTTCCCTCCTCATTGCCGGCCGCGCCGGCACTCGACCCAATTCAAACCCAGCACCCGCAGATGCTCAAGCGCCTGCTCACATCGGCCAGTTGCCTTTCGCCTCGCGTAGCGGGCGTGCCGGCCTCGGCGAGGCGGCGCAGCAGCGGCGACGGCGCCCAGCGCTCGCCGTAACGCTGATGCCAGGCGGCGATCTGGTTGTAGACCTCGCGCACGCCGATCGTGTCGGCCCAGTACATCAGCCCGCCGCGATAGCGCGGAAAGCCGAACCCGTGCAGCCACATTACGTCGATGTCGCTCGCGCGCAACGCCTTGCCCTCGTCGAGGATCTTGCAGGCCTCGTTGACGCTGGCGAACAGCATCCGCTTCAGGATCTCGTCGTCGGTGAACTGGCGCTGCTCGACGCCGAGTTCGGCGGCGGTCTCGCGGATGATCCGCGCCACCTCCGGGTCGGGCCGCGGGGTGCGGTCGCCGGGCTCGTAGCGATACCATCCGGCGCCGGTCTTCTGGCCGAGTCTCCCGGCTTCGACGATGCGGTCGGCGATCGGCTGCTTCCTATAGTTCGGATATTGCTGTGTCCGGCGCTTGCGCGTGTCGTAGCCGATATCGAGGCCGGACAGGTCCGATGTCGCGAACGGCCCGATCGGATAGCCGAAATCGATCATGACCTTGTCGACCTGCTCGGGCAGCGCGCCTTCTTCGAGCATGATGTTCATTTCCATGCCGAACGGCGCGCGGCTGCGGTTCGCGACAAAACCGTCGGTGTTGCCGGCGAGCGCGCTGACCTTGCCGATTTTTCGCCCGAGCGACATCGCCGTCGCGATCACGTCGGGCGCGCTCTTCGTTCCCTGCACGACCTCGAACAGTTTCATGACATTGGCCGGGGCGAAAAAATGCGTGCCGGCAACGTCTTGCGGCCGGTTCGTCACGTTGGCCATGATGTCGATGTCGATGCCCGACGTGTTCGAGAACAGGATCGCGCCCGGGTTCATCACCTGGTCGAGCTTCTTGAAAATCTCCTCCTTGACCGGGATCTGCTCGAACGCGGCCTCGATGATCACATCGCAATCGGCGAGATCGTCGATGCTCGGCACCGGATGGATGCGCGCGACCCGCCGCTCCATCTCGTCCTGCGGCGAGGCTGCCGCGCTTGACGCTGGTTTCGTAATTGCCGCGGATGCGGGCGATGCCGCGATCGAGCGCCTCCCGGGTCGCGTCGGTGATGCGCACGTCGAAGCCATTATCGGCGAAGCTCATCGCGATGCCGCCGCCCATCGTGCCGGCGCCGATTACGCCGGGTTTGTCCGTCGGGCGCTGTTGCGTGCCGGGCGGTATGTGCGGCAGCTTCGTGACCTCGCGCTCGGCGAAGAAAGCATAGCGCAGCGCCCTTGGCCTCCTCGGAACCGACCAGTTCGTCGAACAGCCTGCGCTCGAAAGCGCAGCCCTCGTCGAACGGCATGTTGCACGCCGCCTCGACCGCCTCGATGCAGGCATAGGGCGCGCGTTGGTTGCGGGCTCGGCGCGCGATCGATTTGCGCATGTTGTCGAAGACCTCCGGGGTGCCTTCGGCGAGGCGCTCGTCGCGATCGCGGAGGCGCGGCAGCGGCCGTGATGTCGGCGACCCGGCGCGCGAAGGCGATCGCCGCTTCCTTGAGCCGTCCCTCGGGCGCCAGCTCGTCGATGATGCCGAGCTTGTGCGCTTCCTCGGCCGGGACGTGGCGGCCGGTGACGATCATGTCGAGCGCCGCCTTCGGGCCGATCAGCCGCGGCAGGCGCTGCGTGCCGCCGGCGCCGGGCAGGATGCCGATCTGCACCTCGGGCAGCCCGACCCTGGCGCTCGGCACGGCGACGCGGTAGTGGCAGGCAAGCGCGGTTTCGAGCCCGCCGCCCAGCGCATAGCCGTGGATCGCGGCCACGACCGGCTTGTCGCCTTCGTCCATCACATTGTAATGGCGGCGGCCGGTCGGCGGCGTCGAAGGCCCCTTGCCGAACTGGCGGATATCGGCGCCGGCGATAAAGCTGCGGCCCGGCGCCGATCAGCACCATCGCCTTGACCGCCGGATCGGCGTTGCCCTTGTCGAGCGCCGCGACGATCCCCTCCGGCACGCCGGGCGACATGCGCATTGACCGGCGGGTTGTCGACCGTGATGACCCCGATCTCGCCGTCTTTTTCGAAGCGGACCAGCTCGCGCGCGCCTTCAGCCATCGCCATCTCTCCCTTAAAGCTCTAGGCAGACAGTAGCGCAGGCGCCCCGGCCCGCCAATCGGCGGACGATAGAAGCCGATTGACGGAACAGCCAATTCAGCGTGTTTTCAGCCCATGGCATCGGTTGCGTTCGATATATTGAAGCTGTCACAGCTGAAGCCGGGTTTCCGCCAAAGCAGGCGCAAGACATGGCAAGCGCAATCTCGGATGCGATCATTGATACGGTTGTGACGAGGGAGTACCTGGATTTACGGGTCGCCGAACTGAAAGCTGAGATGCCTGAAGTGGATGTTCGGAGCAGGCGGATTACAGATCCTTGCCATACTCGGCGGCGTCGCAGCACTGCTGAAGCTAGTCGCGCAATAAAGCCTTCAGCCGATAGATCAGCTCCAGCGCCTCGCGCGGGGTGAGTTCGTCGGGGCGGATTTCGCGCAGCAATTCCTCCACCGGCGATGGCTGCGCGGCGGGTTCGGGAGCCGGGCGGCGCGCGGCGGCGCGGAACAGCGGCAGCTCGTCGGCGAGGCGGGCGAGCGCGCCGGCCTCCTCGCCCTTTTCGAGAATATCGAGGATTTCGGCGGCGCGCGCGGTGACCGAAGGCGGCAACCCGGCGAGCTTGCGCGACATGGATGCCGTAGGAGCGGTCGGCGGTGCCGGGCGCGACCTCGTGCAGAAAGACGACGTCGCCCTGCCATTCCTTGACCCGCATCGTCTGGCAGGCGAGCGCCGGCAGCTTCGCGGCCAAGGCGGTCAGCTCGTGGTAATGCGTCGCGAACAGCGCGCGGCAGCGATTGACCTCGTGCAGATGTTCGAGCGCCGCCCAGGCGATCGACAGCCCGTCGAAGGTCGCGGTGCCGCGCCCGATCTCGTCGAGAATGACAAAACTGCGCGGCCCGGCCTGGTTCAGGATCGCGGCGGTCTCGACCATCTCGACCATGAAGGTGGAGCGCCCGCGCGCCAGATCGTCGGCAGCCCCGACCCGGCTGAACAGCCGGTCGACGATGCCGATCCGCGCCGATCGCGCCGGCACAAAGGCGCCGATCTGCGCCATGATCGCGATCAGCGCGTTCTGCCGCAGGAACGTGCTCTTGCCGGCCATGTTCGGGCCGGTGACGAGCCAGATCCGGTCCTCGCCGAGCACGCAGTCATTGGCGATGAACGCCGCCTTCCCGGCCAGCGCCGCCTCGACGCTCGGGTGCCGCCCGCCGCTGATCTCGAAGGCGGTGCCCGGATCGATTTCGGGTCTAATCCAGCCGGCTTCGACCGCACCCTCGGCGTGGGATGCCGCGACGTCGAGCACCGCAATCGCCGCCGCCGCCGCCGCGACCTCGGTCCGGCGCGCCATGATTTCGCCGACGAGATCGTCGAACAGGCGCAGTTCCAGAGCTAGCGCTCGTTCACCGGCGCTGGCGATGCGCAGTTCGAGCTCGGCCAGTTCGGCCGTCGTGTAGCGCTGCGCCCCGGCCATCGTCTGGCGGTGGATGAAATCGGGGCCGAGCTTGCCGGGTCCGAGCCTCTCCAAGGCCGCGGCCGAGACCTCGACATAATACCCGATCACGTTGTTGTGCCGGATGCGCAACGAGGCGATCCCGCTCGCCTCGGCGTAGCGCGCCTGCAACGCAGCGATCGCGCGCCGACTGTCGTCGCGCAACTCGCGCAGCTGGTCCAGCTCCGGCAGGTAACCCGCAGCGATGAACCCGCCGTCGCGGGCGAACAGCGGCAGGTCCTGGCCCAGCGCGCGGCCGAGCCGTTCGACGAGCGCCCGGTGTTCGCCAAGCCCGCATTCCGCCTCTCCCAGCATTTCAGGCAGCGGCACCAGACCGGGTGCGGACAGAGCGGCGCGCAGCGACGCCGTCTCGCCGAGCGCGTCGCGCAGGGCCGCGAGGTCGCGCGGCCCGCCGCGTCCGAGGCCGAGCCGGCTCAGCGCCCGTTCGATGTCGGGAACAAGGCGCAGCCGCTCGCGCAGCGCGGTGCGAACCATCGGCCGGTCGACCAGAAATTCGACCGCGTCATGTCGCGCGGTGATCCGCACCGCGACGGTCAGCGGCGCCGCGAAATGCTCGGCCAGCAGCCGCGCCCCCGGCCCGGTCAGCGTGCGATCGATCACCGCGAGCAGGCTCCCGCGGCGCTCCCCGGACAGGGTCTCGGTCAGCTCCAGATTCCGCCGCGTCGCGGCATCAATCTGCATCACCGTATCGGGTGCGAGCCGCACCGGCGGGGCCAAATGCAAACCCCTGTCCGCCTCGCCCGGACGCTGCGTCAATGCGACGTAATCGACCAGTGCGCCGGAAGCAGCGATCTCGGCACGGCTGAATTGGCCGAACCCGTCCAGCGCCTTGACGCCATAGAATTCTTCGAGCCGCCGCCGGCCCGCCTCGCTGTCGAAGCGCGGGTTGGCAAGCGGGGTCAGCGCCGCCTTCCATTCGCCGAACACCTCGAACAGCGCCGGGCGCGCCAAGAGCCGCTCCGGCACCAGGATCTCGCCGGGCATGATCCGCGCGAGGTCGGCGGCGAGCGTCGCCTCGCTGGAGGGAGCCAGCGAGAATGCGCCGGTCGACAGGTCGAGCCAGGCCAGCCCCAACTCGCCACCCACGTCAGCGACCCCGGCGAGGTAGTTGTGCCGCCGCGCGTCGAGCAGCCCGTCCTCGGTCAGCGTGCCGGCGGTCACGACGCGCACGACGGCGCGCCTGACCGGCCCCTTGCCGCCGCGCCGCCGCGCCTCGGCCGGATCCTCGATCTGCTCGCAGACCGCAACCTTGAAGCCGGCGCGGATCAGCTTCGCGAGATACGAATCGGCGGCATGGACCGGGACGCCGCACATCGGGATATCGGCGCCGTCGTGCCTGCCGCGCCTGGTCAGCGCGATATCGAGCGCCGCCGACGCGGCGACCGCGTCATCGAAGAACAGCTCGTAGAAGTCGCCCATCCGAAAGAACAGCAAACACCCGGGATGAGCGCTCTTGATCTCGTGATACTGCGCCATAACCGGCGTCGCTGCCGTGCCCGGGAAGGAGGCGGGGGGCGGGACGGCGGAAGCCGGATCGGGCTGACGGGCGGGCCGGGGGATCATTGTCAATGAGTAGGACAGAAACGGGCGGGAAAACCGGCGCGAGCGCGCACGTCGTTTCGACGTTACCATGGGGCAATCAAGCTGGCGCAATGGAGGATCGCGATGGCCGAAACCGAGCCGAAACCGTTTCCGGTCATTCGGGAGGCGGTTGCCTCGTTCCCCGACCGGGCCCATTTCCGCCGCGCCGTCTCGGCGCTGCTTGCCGCCGGGTTCGACCAGACCGATCTCTCGGTGCTCGCCTCGCACCAGCCGCTCGCGGTGGCCGAAGACGAGCGGGACAAGCTGACCGCCGCTGGGCTGACCGAGGAACTGAAATATATCGGGCCGCTCACTATTGCCGGGCATCGTGCTGCTGTCGGGCGGACCGATCGCGGCGACGGTGGCGGCGCTTGTCGGGGCCGGGCTCGGCGGCGCAGCGCTAAAGGAAATCCTCGACGACTACACGGCGCCGCCGCACCGCGACGAATTCGCAGCCGCGCTCAACGCCGGCGCCGTGCTGCTCTGGGTGCGCTGCGCCGACCCGGACCTCGAAGCGCGCGCCCTTCGCATTCTGGAAGAATTGGGCGGCCGGCACGTCCACATCCACGCCCGGCCGGACCGCACCGAGGAGGCAGGCTGAGGCCCCTGCGCATCGCGGGCGGAGCCAAATCCCGGCTAGATTTGTTTGTGTCCGAAACACGTTAACTCCCTCGAACTCCCTCGCGACGTCGAATGATCAACGATCTCTGGTACAAGAATGCGATCATCTATTGCCTGTCGGTCGGCACCTTCATGGACGCCAACGGCGACGGAATCGGCGATTTTCCAGGGTTGATGCGCCGCCTCGATTACCTGCAGGGCCTGGGCGTGACGGCCATTTGGCTGATGCCGTTTCAAGTCTCGCCGCAGCGCGATCACGGATACGATATTGCGGACTATTACGCGGTCGATCCGCGGTACGGAACGTTCGGCGATTTTGTCGAATTCACGCACGCGGCCCACCAGCGCGGCATCCGCGTTCTGATCGACCTCGTCGTCAACCATACCTCGGATCAGCACCCGTGGTTCCAGGACGCCCGTCGCAGCCCGGATTCGAAATACCGCGACTGGTATGTCTGGTCAAAAAAGAAGCCGCCAAACGCCGATGACGGAATTGTTTTTCCCGGTGTGCAGGAATCTACCTGGAGCTACGATAAGGAAGCGAAGGCTTGGTATTTTCATCGCTTCTATGAGTTTCAGCCCGATCTCAACACTGCGAACCCGGAGGTGCAGGCCGAGATTCTCAAGATCATGGGCTTCTGGATCCAGCTCGGTGTGTCCGGGTTCAGAATGGACGCCGTGCCATTCATCATCGCGACGAAAGGTCCCGATATCCGCCAACCCGAAGAACAATACGACATGCTTCGTCGCTTTCGGGAATTTCTGCAGTGGCGCCGCGGCGACTGCATCGTCTTGGCTGAGGCAAACGTACTGCCGGAAACCGACATGGAATATTTCGGAAACGATGGCGACCGCATGCATATGATGTTCAATTTCCAGGTCAATCAACACTTGTTCTACGCATTGGCGACGAGCGATACCGGACCGCTCGCCGAAGCATTGTACGCGACTAAGCCGCGCCCGGCGACCGGGCAATGGGGTTTGTTCCTGCGCAATCACGATGAACTCGACCTCGGCAGACTGACCGAAGAACAACGCGCCGAAGTGTTCGCCTCCTTCGGTCCCGAGCCGGACATGCAACTATACGGCCGCGGTATCCGCCGGCGGCTTGCGCCGATGCTCGATGGCGATCGGCGGCGGCTCGAACTCGCTTACAGCCTTTTGTTCACGCTCCCGGGCACTCCGGTTATTCGCTACGGCGACGAATTGGGAATGGGAGACGATCTGTCCCTGCCGGAACGGCAATGCGCCCGTACCCCGATGCAATGGTCCAGCGAGCCGCAGGGCGGTTTCACAAAGAGCGACAAGCCGGATGTGCCGGTAATATCCGCCGGGCCGTACGGGTACGAGCACATCAACGCAGCGATCGAGCGCCGCGATCCGCAATCTTTGCTGAACTGGACCGAGCGCATAATCCGCATGCGCAAGGAACTTCCGGAAATTGGCTGGGGCGACTTCACCGTCGTACCGGCTGGAAACGCGGCCGTGCTCGTCATTCAATATGATTGGCGAAACAACTCGGTGCTGTTTGTCCACAATTTCGATGGCAAGCCGCACGAAGTCGCGTTTGCGGTCCGTCCCGGCGGCGAGAACGAGAGCCGCGCCGATCTGCTGGTCAATCTACTGTCGGAAGATCACAGCCAGGCCGACGATGACGGCAAACACCGTCTGATAATCGAGGGGTACGGCTATCGCTGGTATCGGGTTGGCGGTTTGGACTACCTGCTTCGCCGCACCGAGACCGACGATCCGGTTCGCCCGAAGCGGCGCTGAACCCGATAACGCGTTTCCGGCGTAGGGGAGCCGGCCGATCGTCGGAACCTGGCCTCAGCCGCTCGTGCCTCGCCGGCTGAGCGGCGTCAGGTGCGGCGCGTCGAGCCCGACGCCAACGAGATGCCCGAATACCTGGGCGAGCCGGTCGCGATCGGCCTGCGGCAGCGGCGGCTTCAGCAGCGAATCGATGTTGGTGCGCAGGTGCCCGGTGTCGCCGGTACCGAACAGCACGACATCGACCCCCGGCTCGTGGCGCACGAAACGGTAGGCGGCGTCGATGATGCTGCTGGCCCCGCCCGCGTGCACCAGGAAGCCGAGCGGGTCGGGTTCGTCGGCGATCTCGCGCGGCAATTCGCCGGAATCGGCCAGCTCGCGCACCGTCGCGGCGAGCCGATCGGGACGCGAAAAGATGTTGCGTACCGCGAACATCAGGAGCGTGCCGACGCCGTGCTGCCGGGTCAGCGGAAAGACCGCCTCGCGCGCATTCTGGTGCATCATGTGAAACGCCACCATCACGACATCCCAGACGCCGTCCTGAGAGGCGCGCCGGATCATCTCGTGCCTCGGGTCGCCCGGCGCGGTCTCGGTAATGCCGAGATGGCGGAATTTTCCTTTCTCTTTTTCGCGCAAGAGCGCCGGGGCAATCGCGTCCAGAGCGTGCGCATAGGCGCGCGGCGCCACCCCGTGAAGCTGGTACACGTCGATATAATCGGTGCCGAGTTCCTTGAGCGAGCGGTCGAGGCTGGCGACGGCCTTCTCCGGCGTAGCGTCGGGGTTGCTGACGCCGAACGGCGCCTTGGTGCAGATCACGACCTGCTCGCGCGGGACGCCGCGCAGCGCCTTGCCGAGCACCGGCTCGGTACCGTAGGACGCTGCCGTGTCGAACAAATTAACCCCGAGATCAAAGGCGGCCCGGATGATGCCGATCGCGTCCGTCTCGCTCTTGCCGGTGCCGAGCCCCAAGCGGCTGAAGCCGCCGCAGCCGAGCCCGGCGATGCTGACCTTGAGCCCGGTTCGCCCGAGCGTCGTGTATTCCATGCTTATCCAATCCTCGGTTGACCCGCCGTATATCGTTTGCTGAAGATGAGAGGAATCAGCAGAAAGCAATCGCCTGAGGGTTGAGCCTGCGGCGGCCCGCTGCCGGCCCGCTTCCTAACCTCAACGACATACGATACGGCAAGAATATGGCTATCGGTCGGTCTCTAAAGGCAATCCCGGTCAGGTGCAACCATGACTCGTCTCCGGCGTTCGCGGCCGGTACAATCGGCGCACACGGAGCTGGGAGGGAAATCATGGCATTGCGCAAGTTCATCATCGAACGCGACATTCCCGGCGCCGGCAGCCTGGAGCGCGAGGAACTGAGGGGAGCCGCCGCCAAATCGAATGGCGTGCTGCGCGACCTCGGCCCCGACATCCAATGGGTCGAAAGCTATGTCGCCGCCGACAAGACGTTCTGCGTGTACCTGGCGAAAGACGAGGACATCATCCGCAAGCACGCCGAGATCAGCGGTTTTCCGGCGACCAAGATCACCGAAGTCCGCAAGATGATCGACCCGACCACTGAACAGGCCGGCTGAGGTCGGCCGGTTTTTCAGCCGACCGGTGGTTTGCGGCGAGGAACTTGGGGAGGCTTTTGGCGGTGATGGCGCCGTCAGGGGCTCTCGGCGTCCGGTTCGTCCGAGACCGCGCCGAAAGCAACTTCCGGGAAATCGGTCGCCGCATACCGCTTGACGATTGCATCGCAATGCCAGAGCAGCCGGCGCGTGCGTAGCTGAGAGTACGAGCGGCTCCGTTGACACCCTACCGGCCGCGGACTAAGTCACAGGCCTGATTGGGAACGTACGTTGCCGGAACCCTCCGCATGACGATCGACCCGCGACCGCTGTCGCCGCACCTGCAAGTCTATCGCTGGCAGCTGACCTCGGTGCTGTCGATCCTGCACCGGTTCACCGGCATCGCGCTGACTGTCGGCACGATCCTGCTCGTGTGGTGGCTGCTCGCCGCCGCCAACGGGCCTGATACGTTCGAAGTCGGTGCAGTGGTTTCTCGGCTCGTGGCTGGGGCTGCTGCTGCTGTTCGGGTGGAGCGTCGCGCTGTTCTACCACCTCTGCAACGGCATCAGGCATTTGTGGTGGGACACCGGTCGCGGGCTCGATTTGCCCAGCGTCTATACGAGCGGCTGGGCGGTGCTGGCCGGCACCGCGATCCTGACGATCCTCGCGTGGATCGCCGGCATCGCGCAGTGGGGACCATAGATATGGCGCAACCGGGGATGAGATCGCCATTGGGCCGGGCGATTGGGCTCGGCTCGGCGAAGGAAGGCGTCGAGCACTGGTGGTGGCAGCGGATCTCGTCGATCGCGCTGGTGCCGCTGGCGCTGTGGTTCGTGATCGCGGTCATCGGGCTGGCCGGGGCCGATCTCGACACCGTCATCCTGTGGCTCGATAATCCGGTCGCGGCGGTCCTGTTCGTCCTGCTGATCGCGGCGACGTTCTATCATGGCGCGCTCGGACTGCAGGTGGTCATCGAGGATTACGTCGGGAACGAGGGCGCCAAATTCGCCGCTCTGATCGTCATGAAGCTCGCGGCGTTCCTGCTCGCCGCGCTCGGCATCTTCTCCGTGCTCAAACTTGCGTTCGTTTCCTGAGGGTGTTCCCCGAAGGCGCGAACGGCACCCAAAGGAATTCAGGCCGATGCCTGCCGCCTATCCGATCACCGATCATGAGTACGATGTCGTCGTTGTCGGCGCCGGCGGCGCGGGTCTGCGCGCGACCCTGGGCGCGACGCTGGCCGGGCTGAACACCGCGTGCATTTCGAAGGTATTTCCGACGCGCAGCCACACGGTCGCGGCGCAGGGCGGTATCGCCGCCGCGCTCGGCAACATGAGCGACGACGACTGGCGCTGGCACATGTACGACACGGTCAAGGGGTCGGATTGGCTTGGCGACCAGGACGCGATCGAATATATGTGCCGCCAGGCGATTCCGGCCGTCATCGAGCTCGAACATTTCGGTGTGCCGTTCTCGCGCACCGAACTCGGGCAGATCTATCAGCGCCCATTCGGCGGCCATATGAAGGAATACGGCGATGGCGCGCCGGCAAATCGCGCGTGCGCCGCCGCCGACCGCACTGGGCACGCGATCATCCACACGCTTTATCAGCAATCGCTGCGCAATAACGCCGAGTTTTTTGTCGAGTATTTCGCGCTCGACCTGATCATGGACGACGAGGGTGTCTGCCGCGGCGTCATGGCGTGGAATCTAGAGGACGGTACGATCCACCGCTTTCGCGCGCACATCGTCATGATCGCCACCGGCGGCTACGGGCGGGCCTATTTCTCCTGCACTTCGGCGCATACCTGCACCGGCGACGGCAACGCGATGGTCTTACGCGCCGGTCTGCCGCTGCAGGACATGGAATTCATCCAGTTCCACCCGACCGGCATCTATGGCGCCGGCTGTCTGATCACCGAGGGGGCGCGCGGCGAGGGCGGCTATGTCACGAACAGCGAGGGTGAGCGCTTTATGGAGCGCTACGCGCCGCACGCGAAGGACCTGGCGTCGCGCGACGTCGTCAGCCGCTCGATGACGGTCGAAATCCGCGAGGGGCGCGGCTGTGGCCCCTTGAAGGACCATATTCTGCTGCATCTCGAACATCTCGACCCGAAGATCCTGAACGAGCGGCTGCCCGGCATCTCGGAAACGGCGAAGATTTTCGCCGGCGTCGATGTGACGCGCGAGCCGATCCCGATCCTGCCGACCGTGCATTACGATATGGGCGGCATCCCGACCAACTATCACGGCGAGGTGTTGCGCCCGACCGACAGCGACCCCGACGCGGTCGTCTCCGGGCTGATGGCGATCGGCGAGGCGGCGAGCGTGTCGGTGCACGGCGCCAACCGTTTGGGGTGCAATTCGCTGCTCGACATCGTCGTGTTCGGGCGAGCCGCGGCGCTGCGGGCGGGTGAACTGGTGCGTCCGGGGCAGAAGCACGCGCCGCTGCCCGCCAATGCCGGCGAGGAGGCGCTCGCCCGGCTCGACGCCGTGCGCCACGCCGATGGCCAGCTGAAAACCGGCGAAATCCGCATGCATATGCAGCGGGTGATGCAGGACAATTGCGCCGTCTTCCGCACCGCCGAAATCCTCAAGGAAGGCGTCCAGAAGATCGAGCAAGCCGCGAAGACCTACGCCGATTTGGGCCTTAATGACCGCTCGATGATCTGGAACAGCGATCTGGTCGAGGCGTTGGAACTCGAAAACCTGATGGAACAGGCGGTCGTGACGATGCATTCCGCGCGCAACCGCACCGAGAGCCGCGGCGCGCATGCTCGCGAGGATTACCCCGAGCGCGATGATGAAAACTGGCTGAAGCACACGTTGTCATGGCTCGACCACGACGGCGGCGTGCGGCTCGGCTCCCGCCCGGTGCACCTGTACACGCTGTCGAACGAGGTGCAGGCGTTTCCGCCGAAAGCGCGTGTGTATTAACAAACAAATTGTCATTGCGAGCCCACGGATCGGCGCACCGCGCCGCCCGAGGACAGGCTGCGCGAAGCCATCTCGCGCCGTCACGGAAGCAGGCTGTCGAGATGCTTCTCGCTTTCGCTCCTCGCAATGACAACTAATCGGATGTCACTGTAAATGGCCGAATTCACGCTGCCCGCCAATTCGAAGATCGGCACCGGCACGACCTGGGACGCGCCGCCGGGCGCGAAAAACCCGCGCCGCTTCCGGATCTACCGCTGGAACCCGGAAAGCGGCCGCAACCCGGTGATCGATACCTACACGCTCGACCTCGCCGATTGCGGGCCGATGGTTCTCGACGCGCTGATCAAGATCAAGGACCAGATCGACACGACCTTGACCTTCCGGCGCTCGTGCCGCGAGGGGATCTGCGGCTCGTGCGCGATGAACATCGACGGCACGAACACCTTGGCCTGCCTGAAGGCGATCGACGACATCAAGGGCGACGTCAAGATCTACCCGCTGCCGCACATGCCGGTCGTCAAGGACCTGGTGCCGGACCTCACCCACATCTACGCGCAGTACCACTCGATCCAGCCCTGGCTGCAAACCGAAAGCCCGCCGCCGCCCGACCGCGAGCGGCCGCAATCGATCGAGGAGCGGGCCCGGCTCGACGGGTTGTGGGAATGCATCCTGTGCTTCTGCTGCACGACCGCGTGCCCGTCCTACTGGTGGAGCGGCGAGCGCTATCTCGGCCCGGCGGTACTGCTGCAGGCCTATCGCTGGCTGGCCGACAGCCGCGACGAGAAGACCGGCGAGCGGCTCGACGCGCTGGAAGACCCGTTCCGGCTCTATCGCTGCCACACGATCATGAACTGCACCCGGACCTGCCCGAAGAACCTAAACCCCGCCAAGGCGATCGCCGAAATCAAGAAGATGCTGGTGCTGCGGCGGTAAGTGCCGTACCGCGCCACGGGCAGCGATCAGCGCGGGCCGAGATAGGCGAGCTGCGGCAGGTATAGCTGCAGAAACGCGGCTGCACCGGCCGGACATAGAAGACCCCAGTCCCGCGCGGACAGTCGGGCGGGCGGAAGCTTTCCAGCGACTGCACCTCGAACTCGTACTGCGCGCCGGGACCAAGCTGCACGGTTGGGAACTGGTTGGTGTCGGAGCCGCAGCTATCGACCGTAAACGTGTAGGTTCCCGGCGCGAAATCGCGATAGAAGATCGTCCCCGGCATGCTCGGCGTCATCGGTGCGCCGTTCACGTACATCATGGGGGTCGACAGGGCTTCCGACGGTTCGAACTGGCGCAGGAACCAGACCCGCGCGAGGCTCGTGGGCGGCGGCGCAAGCTGCATTGTCTGCGCCCCCGCCGGCGGAATTACTGCTTGCGTCAGAAGCGGCATCAATGCGGCCGCGAGTGCCACGAATGACGCTGAAAGCAATCGGGTTCGCCCGGCGCTTACCAACTCGGTATCCTTTCCCTGAGCATGCAGCGGACACAGCCGCCATGACCGGCCTGTAGATAGGTATTCGCCAAGGAGGAAACAGATGATCGTGCTGAAAGGCGGCAGGCTGATCGACGGCACCGGCTCCGGACCCGTCAACGGGGCAACGATCGTTGTCAAGAACAACCGGATAGACGCCGTCACGACGCGCGACGAAAGCGAATTTCCGGCGGGCGCGCAGGTCATCGACTTGTCGGGGATGACGATCCTGCCCGGTCTGATCGATTGCCACGACCACATGGCCAATCATCGCTATGACATGGCGCATCGCTGGCGGCTCGACGAACCGCAGAGCACCAGGCACCTGCGCACCGCCGCGGTGCTGAAGCAGACGCTGGCCGCCGGCTATACCGCCGATCCGCGACGCCGCCGGGCTTGATACCGGGTTCAAGCGGGCGATCGAGGAAGGGCTGATCGACGGTCCGCGGCTGATGCTGTCGCTGTCGATCATCTCGCCGATCGGCGGCATCGGCGACGCGATCAGCCCGTCGGGGCTGGCGCTCGACGATTGCTGCTGCATCCCCGGCGACCCGCTGGTGCCGCATAGCGTCGTGACGAGCCTCGCCGATGTGCGCGACGTCGTGCGCAAGATGGTGCGGGCCGGCGCGGACGTGATCAAATGCGCCACGACCGGCGGGGCCAGCTCGCGACCCGGGCACGGGCCGCGCGACGGCGCCTTCACCCTCGACGAGATGCGCACACTGGTCGACGAGGCGCAGGGCGCACGACCGCCGCGTGATGTGCCACGCGCTCGGCGGGCGCGGCCTCGATATCGCGATCGAGGCCGGCGTCAATTCGATCGAGCACGGCTGTTATCTGGCCGAGGATCCGCGCCACCTCGAACGCATGGCCGAGCGCGGCATGTTTTTCGTGCCGACGCTCCTCGTCTACGAGTACCACCGCCGCTCGCCGCAGCCGCATGTGCGCGAGCGCGCCGAAGCATTGCAGGAGGCGCACGTTACGGCGATCCGCCGCGCGCTCGACCTCGGCGTCCGGGTCGTGGCCGGCACCGACGCCGGCGGCCACGGTCACCCGGCCAATGCCGGCGAACTCGACTGCCTGGTCCGGGCCGGATTGACCCCGATGCAGGCGCTGCAAGCCGCGACCGGCTGGGCCGCCGAGTGCCTGGGCTGGGAGGACCGGCTCGGCACCGTCGCGCCCGGAAAGCTCGCCGATCTCGTCGTGATCGACGGCGATCCGCTCGCCGACATTTCCGTATTGTGCGACCCGGACCGGATCGCGCTGGTCATAAAGGACGGCAAGATCGCCGCGAACCGGATGCCCACCTGATGCCCGACGAAGGTCCCCTTGTGCCGCCTCGTCCCGATCCCCATGATCCGGGCATGGAGGCGCGCGTCACAGCGTTGGAATCGGCGATCGGCGAGATACTCGCCGAGCTGCGGGGCCTGCGCCGCGACATGAGTGGCATCAAGCAGGACGTCTCCGGTCTGAAGCAGGACGTGACCGGCCTCAAGCAAAACGTGACGGATCTGACATCGACGACGCGCAAGATGGAGCTTGACCTCGCCCGTATGGATGGCCGCGTGTCGCAGATGCCGACATTGCTCCAGCTGATCACAGTGGTCGTCGCGATCTGGGGGATGGCGTTCGCGACGCTACGCTTCGCCGGCATGCATTGAGGCCCGCCGACCGTATTTCGGCGACGATCTGACTATTCCGCAGCCGCCGAATGCTCGCCGGCGGGAGCCTCGCCTCCGGCGGGTTTTCCCCTACCTGCCGCCGCCGGTCTGAGGCGCTCCCGAATTGCCTGGAACATGACATAGAGCGGGGGTATCGCGAAAATCCCGATAAAGGACGCGAATATCATTCCGCCAAAAACCGGGGTGCCGACATTGCGCCGCGCGAGCTGTGCGGCGCCGGCGGCGACAACGAGCGGATAGAGCCCGAGAATAAACGCGAACGACGTCATCATCACCGGCCGGAACCGGTCGCGCGCGCCATCCGTCGCGGCTTGCAGCAATGGCACGCCATGCTCGCGGCGCTCCTTGGCGAACTCGACGATCAGAATGCCATTCTTGGCGGCGAGGCCGATCAGCACTACCATCCCGATCTGGGCATAGAGGTCGAGAGTCAGCCCCGCCAGAACGATAGCGCCAACCGAGCCGACGATGCCGATCGTGACCGACAGCAGGACCGGCACCGGTATCGTCCAGCTCTCGTAGAGCGCGACCAGGAACAGATATGCGAACAGGATGGCAAAACCCAGGATCAGCGCGGTCTTGCCTTCCGCGCGCTTTTCCTGAAAGGCGGTATCGGTCCATTCGCCGGCGTACCCGTCGGGCAGCGTGCGCGCCGCGACCTCCTGCATCGCGTTCAAAGCCTGTCCGGTCGATACGCCCGGCGCGGGGCCGCCCTGCACCGTGACGGCCTTCAAATTATTATAGCGGATCTGCGCCGCGGGGCCGGTGACGACCTTCGGTTCGATGAGGCTGCGCAACGGGATCATCTTGCCCTCCCCGTTGCGGACGTTGATGCGGTAAATGTCGGTGAGGCCGCGCCGATCCTCCGCCTCGGCCTGTACCTGGACCTGCCAGGTGCGGCCGAACAGGTTGACGTTGTTGACGTAGTAGCCGCCGAGCGAGGCTTGCAGCGCCTGGAAGACGTTGTCGAGCGGCACCCCCAGTATCTGCGCCTTGTCGCGGTCGATATCGAGATAGACCGATGGATTGTTGGCCGAAAAGGTGCTGAAGACACCGGTTAGTCGCGGGTCTTCGTTGGCTGCTATCGTGAGACCGCGTACGACCTGCGCGAGCGCCTGCGCATCGCCGCCCCGCAGATCTTGGAGCACGTAGGTGAAGCCGCCGCCGGTACCGAGGCCAATGATCGGTGGCGGTTTCAAGGGCACCACCGTTCCGCCGCCGATTTGCCGGAACTGGGGCCGCAGCCGCGCCACGATACGGTCGACCCCGAAATCGGCCCCTTTGCGTTCCTCGAACGGTTTCAGCGTCACCACGATGAAGGCGGCGTTCGGCTGCGAATAGTTGTCGATAAAGTTCAACCCGACCACCGAGGTGTAATCGGCGATCGTCTCCTCCTTTTTCAGGGCCTGTTCCGCCTGCCCGACCACGTCGAGCGTTCGCGCCACCGAGGCTCCGCCCGGCAGTTGGATGACGACAAAGAATGCGCCCTGGTCATCCTCCGGCAGGAAACCGGTCGGGGTTAACCGCAGCAAGGCGACCGTGCCGACGCCGGCGATCACCACCATGACGAGGCCGATAAACGAGAATCGGACGATGCGGGCGACGGCATCGCCATAGGCGTCGCGCACCCGGTCGATACTGCGCATCACGATGCCGATCAGCCCACGCCGCGGCCCGTGATGTGGCCGCAACAGCACGCCGCACAGCGCCGGCGACAGTGTCAACGCGTTGATCGCCGAGAGAAACATCGCGACGGCGACGGTGACGGCGAACTGTCGGAACAGCTCCCCGGAAATTCCGGGGATGAACGCCACCGGTACGAACACCGACAGCAACACGAGCGTGATCGCGATGATCGGCGCGGTGATCTCTGCCATCGCGCGCTTGGTGGCGTCGGCCGGCGACAGCTCGGGATGCTCTTCCATGACGCGCTCGACATTCTCGACGACGACGATCGCGTCATCGACGACGATACCGATCGCGAGAACGATGGCGAGCAGCGACACGGTATTGGCCGAATAGCCGATCGCGTTTAGGACGATAAAGGTGCCGATCAGGCTGACCGGCACGGCCAGCGTCGGGATCAGCGTTGCGCGCACGCTGCCGAGGAACAGAAACACAACGAGCACAACGAGGATGAAGGCCTCGATCAGCGTCTTCTGCACCTCATGGATCGTGTCTGTGACAAAAACCGTCGGGTCGTATGTCACCTTCCATGCCAGATCGTCGGGAAAGCGCTTCTGCGATTGCGCGAGCTTGTCCTTCGCCGCCTGCAGTGTCGTGATCGCGTTCGCTCCGGGCGTCTGATAAATCGCTATCGCCGCCGCCGGCGCGCTGTTGAACCTGGTCTCGCGATCGAGGTTCGCGGCGCCCAGTTCCAGACGCGCGACATCACCCAGCCGCAGCACCGAGCCGTCCGGGTTGGTGCGGATCACGATCTTCTCGAATTCCTCCGGGGAGGTCAGGCGACCCTTGGTCTGGACGTTGAGCTGCAGCTGCTGGTCGTTGGAGATCGGGCGCGCGCCGATCCGTCCCACCGCGGCTTGTACGTTCTGCGACTGGATCGCGTTGATGATGTCGCCGGTCGTCAGGTTAAGGCCGGTCAGCGCGTCCGTTTTGACCCAGGCCCGCATCGCGTAATCCTGCGGGCCCCACAACACCGCGTCCCCGACGCCCGGGGTGCTCCTGATTGGGTCGAGCAGGTTTATCGTGACGTAATTCGACAGGAAAAGCTGGTCGTAGCTACGCTTTGGCGAGTAGACCGCGATGACGCCAAGCAGCGCGGATGATTTCTTCTTTACGGTGACGCCTTGCCGCTTCACCTCGTCGGGCAGGCTGGCCAACGCGATCTGGACGCGATTGTTGACGTTTACCGTATTGATGTCGGGGTCGGTGCCAAGTTCGAAGGAGCACAGCAGCGAATAGCTGCCATCGTCGCCGCTGACGCTCTTCATGTAGATCATCTTGTCGACGCCGACGACCTGCGCCTCGATCACCTGCGCGACGGTATTTTCGACCACCGACGAATTCGCGCCGGGATAGACCGTCGTCACCTGGACCTGCGGCGGCACGATATCAGGATACTGCGCGATCGGTATTACGAGCAGCGAGACCAGTCCGGCGATCACCGTCACCAGCGAGATGACGATCGCCAGCCGCGGCCGGTCGACGAAGATGGCGGAGAACATCGATTTAGCCCTGCTCCAGGCCGGGTGCCGCGGGACTTGCCGTTACCGGCGTACCGGGCCGCAAGGATTGCAGACCTTGGACAACGACTTGCTCGCCACCGGACAGACCTTCGCTGACGATCATCCCGCCACCGCTTGGTCCCCCTGTCTTGACCCGGCGGATCGCGGCCTTTCCGTCCTCGACGATAAAGACGTAAACCCCTTGCTGGTCGGCGATCAGGGCCGATTGCGGCACAACGACCTGGTCCTGCGGGGTCCCGGACTCGAGATTGACCGTCACTAGCTGGCCGTCGATCAGCTCCCCCTTCGGGTTGGGAAAAACGGCTCTGACCTGCACCGTGTCGGTCGTCTTGTCTACCGTGACGTCGACAAAGTCGATCTTGCCCACTTGTCCGTAGACCGTGCCGTCGGCAAAGCGCAGCCGCACCTTTATCCCAGCGATATCGGCCGTGTGCGCGTCCTTGCGCGCCTGCATCAACGCGCGCTGGCTGACCGGAAACAGGACATATATCGGGTCCTGACTGACGATCGTCGTCAGGGTGCCGCTCTGCGGGCTGACGACATTGCCCTTCGTGACCATCGTGCGGCCGATCTTGCCGGAGATCGGAGAGACGATATCGGTGTAGCCAAGATTGACCTTCGCAGTTTCCAAATTGGCCTGGTCGATCAGGATTTGGGCGGCGGCGGAGCGGTCGGCAGTCAGCGCTTGATCGCGGGCGACAACGGTGCCGGCGCTGGTCTTCGTCAGCTGCTCGGCACGCTCGTACTGGATGGCCGTCAGCAGCTTCTTGGCCTTGCTGGCCTCGAGCGCTCCCTGCGCCTGTTCGACATCGGCCTTGAACAGATCTTTTTCGATGCGATAGAGCGGTTGCCCTTCCTTGACAGTCTCGCCCTCCTTGAACAGCACCTGTTCCAGGAAGCCGGTAATCCGCGCCTGAACATCGACCCGTTCGATCGCCTGGATGCGACCGACGAAATCGGCCATCCGGGCGATCGGTTTCCGCTCCGCGATCACGGTCCCGACCGCAACCGCGGCCGGCCCGGGCTGCTGCGCGACAACCGAGGCCACGAGCCCGCAGACCAGCATGGCGGCGCCGGTCAACGCGCGTATTGCCGGCGGCCGCTGCCGCATGAACCGCGAGAAACGTCCGAGCCCTTGGCTGCGGCCGTTAGCGAACTCGATCTTCGTCGTGCTCATCGGACAGCCAAATTCCTGCGACTGGTGTGCACTGTATTCTGCGGCGAAGCGAGGGTGACGGGGCCCTCACTTAATTCACGATCTCGACTTTCGCCCAGCCGGGGTCCGGGTCGAACCGGTCGGATCGCCGCAACCCGCGACGCGGTTCGCGGACCATAATCCTTTGGAAGCCGCTCAGACATCAAAACGATGAATTGACACGCGGTACGCACTGGCACGGTCTCTCGATCACGATGCTCCGCTTCCGAGCGAGCCCCGTGCGGCATCGCCGGCGAACATCTACGTGACGTTGGCTGCCCGCGTTGATCCAAATCATGGCATACGCGTGTCACCGGAGAGAGTGTCCAGAGCGTTGGGCTGAAGTCATGACGCGTTAGAAGTGGCGCACGAGATCGCCGATCGCTTGACTGGAATGTTCTGCGCGATGGCAATGGGTGGAGGTCGGCATTGGATGGAGCCGCAAAATTTCATGGCGACGCGAATTGTCGCGACCACTTGTGGACGGCGCGCCGGCATCGGGGTGCGCGCTCGTTGCAATAGCGCCGTCATCTGCGGATTCTATATCGAGGGTGGAGAGCGCCGCCGCATCATTTTGACTCGGCCGCGCCGAGTGAAGCCGAACTATCGCAGGCGGCGCCGGGCTCAGGAATTGTCGGAACGGCTGCGCGTTTCGTTGCAGTTTTTCTCGCTTTTGGGAGGCTAAAGTGCCAAATGTGCTGTCGGATGCCGAGCGGTCGCTGATCGACGCGTATTGGCGCGCCGCGAATTATTTGTCGGTAGGCCAGATCTACCTTTACGACAATCCGCTGCTGAAGGAGCCGCTCTCCAAGGAGCACATCAAGCCCCGGCTTCTCGGGCATTGGGGCACGACGCCGGGTCTCAATTTCCTCTACGTCCACCTGAACCGCCTGATCGAGAAACATGACCTCGACATGATCTACATCACCGGTCCGGGGCATGGCGGGCCGGCGCTGGTCGCGAACGCCTATCTCGAGGGGACGTACAGCGAGGTCTACCCGAATATCTCGCAAGACGAAGCCGGGATGAAGCGGCTGTTCACGCAATTTTCGTTCCCCGGCGGGATCCCGAGCCATGTCGCGCCGGAGACGCCGGGCTCGATCCATGAGGGCGGCGAGCTGGGATATGCGCTGTCGCACGCCTATGGAGCGGCCTTCGACAACCCCGATCTGATCGTCGCCTGTGTCGTCGGCGACGGCGAGGCGGAAACCGGAGCATTGGCGACGAGCTGGCACTCGAACAAGTTCCTCAATCCCGCGACGGACGGCGCGGTGCTGCCGATCCTGCACCTCAACGGCTACAAGATCGCCAATCCCACGATCCTGGCGCGGATCAGCCCCGAGGAACTGGAGCAGCTGCTCCGGGGCTACGGCTACACGCCTTATTTCGTCGAGGGCGACGATCCGCCGACAATGCACGAATTGATGGCGGCGACGCTGGAGACAGTGATCGGCGAGATCAAGCGCATCCAGACTGAGGCGCGCAACGGCGGTAACAAGGAACGCCCGCGCTGGCCGATGATCGTGCTCCGCAGCCCCAAGGGATGGACCTGCCCGAAGGAAATCGACGGCAGGCGCACCGAGGGTTTTTGGCGCGCGCACCAGGTGCCGATGGGCGAGATGCACGACAACCCCGAGCACGTGCGCATTCTCGAAACCTGGATGAAGAGCTACCGGCCGGACGAACTGTTCGACGACAACGGCCGGCTGCGTCCCGAGCTGGCCGACCTGCCGCCTCGTGGAGAGCGGCGCATGAGCGCCAACCCGCACGCCAACGGCGGCCTGTTGCTGCGCGACCTCAGGCTGCCGGATTTCCGCGACTACGCGGTCGAAGTGCCGACGCCCGGCGCCGCCACGGCCGAGGCGACCAGGGTCATGGGCCGCTTTTTGCGCGATGTGATGAAACTGAACATCGAAGCGCGCAACTTCCGCCTGTTCAGCCCCGATGAAAACAATTCAAACCGCTGGCAGGATGTACTCGACGTCACCAATCGCGTCTGGATGGCGGAAATCGAGCCATACGACGACCATCTCGCCCCCGACGGGCGCGTCATGGAGGTGCTCAGCGAGCATCAATGTCAGGGCTGGCTCGAAGGTTATCTGCTGACAGGTCGGCACGGCTTTTTCTCGTGCTACGAAGCGTTTATCCACATCATCGATTCGATGTTCAACCAGCACGCCAAGTGGCTCAAGGTGTGCAACGACATTCCGTGGCGGCGACCGATCGGGTCATTGAATTATCTCTTGTCCAGCCACGTCTGGCGCCAGGACCATAATGGCTTCAGCCATCAGGATCCGGGGTTCATCGATCACGTCGTGAACAAGAAGGCGGAAGTTGTCCGCGTCTACCTGCCACCCGATGCGAACTGCCTGTTATCGGTCACCGACCATTGCCTGCGCAGCCGCAACTATGTCAACGTCGTGGTGGCCGGAAAGCAGCCGGCGCCGCAATGGTTGACAATTGACGAGGCGCTCAAGCATTGCACGGCGGGGCTCGGGATCTGGGAATGGGCCAGCAACGACCGCGACGCGGAGCCGGATGTCGTGATGGCCTGCTGCGGCGATGTCCCGACCTTGGAGACGCTGGCCGCCGTCGATCTGCTGCGCCGGCACGCTCCGGAGCTGAAGATGCGCGTCATCAACGTCGTCGACCTGATGACGCTGCAGCCGCAGACCGAGCATCCGCACGGGCTGTCGGACAAGGATTTCGATGCGCTGTTCACGACCGACAAGCCGATCATCTTCGCCTTTCACGGCTATCCCTGGCTCATCCACCGGCTGACCTATCGCCGCAACGGCCACAAGAACCTGCATGTGCGCGGCTACAAGGAAGAGGGCACGACGAGCACGCCGTTCGACATGTGCGTGATGAACGACATCGACCGGTTCCATCTGGTCGGTGACGTAATCGATCGCGTGCCGCAGCTGGGCGCCCGCGCCGCCTATGCCAAGCAGGCGATCCGTGACAAGCTGATCGAGCACAAGCAGTACATCGCCCGTTACGGCGACGACATGCCCGACATTACGGGCTGGAGCTGGGGCCGGGAGGCCATCCAGGGGACTGCGGCTTCCGGCGCCCGCTCGACCGAAGCCGACAACGTCTGAATCGCGGAGACCATGATGAAGGTGTTCGTAATCCGGCACGGCGAGACTGCCTGGAGTCTCAGCGGCGAGCACACCGGCACGACCGATATCCCGTTGACCGACAATGGGCGCCGTCTCGCCGAGCAGTTGCGTCCCGTGCTGGCCAAGGAAAGCTTTGGTCTCGTCCTCGTCAGCCCGATGCAGCGCGCCCGCGAAACCTGCGTTCTGGCGGGTCTTGGCGACAAGGCCGTCGTCGAACCCGACCTGATGGAGTGGAATTACGGCGACTACGAGGGAATTACGACCGGGCAAATCCATCAATCGCGGCCGGGCTGGCAGATCTTTCGCGACGGGGCCCCAGGCGGCGAGACGCCGGAGCAGGTCGCCGCCCGCGTCGATCGCGTCATCGCGCGCGCCCGCGCCGCGTATGGCGACGTGGCGCTGTTCGCGCACGGGCACGTGCTGCGCGTGCTCGTCGCGCGCTGGATCGGGCTGCCGGCCGGGAGCGGCCAACATTTTCTGCTAGATACCGGCACGCTCTGCATTCTCGGCGATTACCGCGGCGTACCGGCGGTGAAAGTCTGGAACGGACCGATCGCGGTGTAAGGTTCCACGGCATCCGTCACACAAACGAAACCCGGTCGTCTGCTATCCTGCAAAGCGGCCGGCGAGGGGAGGCACAGTCGTGAATAACGACCAGACGGATTCTGTCACAAACTGGGCGGACGAGCCCATTCCGCCGGAGCTGTTACAGCAGTACGGCTGCGGTCCGATCAAATTCACCGGCAGCGGCGACGCGCTTTACGAGCGGCACCTGATGTTCGATGACGTGATCGACCCGGCCGAAGTCGGGCCGCGCGAACGTTACGAAGCCGTCGCGCGCTCGGTGCGGGATGTCCTCTCGCAACGCTGGCACCGGACCGAGCACACTTACGACGGCGAGAACCCGAAACGGGTCTATTACCTGTCGATGGAGTTCCTGATCGGGCGCTCGCTCAGCAACAACATCCTGAACCTCCGCCTCGACCCGATTGCGCGCCGCTTTCTCGACGAGAAGCAGATCGACGGGCTTTCGCTTCTCGAGGAGGAACCCGATGCCGGGCTCGGCAATGGCGGGCTCGGCCGGCTCGCCGCGTGCTTTCTCGACTCGATGGCGACAATGCAGCTCCCGGCCATGGGATACGGGCTGCGCTACGAATACGGCATCTTCAAACAGGCGGTCGAGGACGGCTGGCAGCACGAACAGCCCGACAACTGGCTGCGATACCCCGATCCCTGGGAAGTTCCGCGACCGCAGGAGATGGTGGAAATCAAGCTCGGCTGCTCGTTCGAGGTGCAGGGCGGCGGCCTGACGGCGATACCCGGCCGCCCGTCCAGCCTGCTCGGCATGCCCTTTGATCGCCCGGTCGTCGGCTACGGCGGCAAGACGATCAACACGCTGCGGCTGTGGGCCGCCGCAACGCCCAGCGGCTTCGACTTCCAGGTGTTCAGCGCCGGCGAGTTTGTCAGCGCGCTAGCAAGACAGCTTGCCGCCGAGTCGGTGACCCGCGTTCTCTACCCCGACAACTCGACGAGCATGGGTCAGGGGCTACGCTTCGTGCAGGAATATTTCCTGGTCGCCTGCTCGCTCGCCGATCTCATAAGGCGCTTTCGCCGAGTTAATACCGACTGGCGAGCGCTCCCCGACAAAGTGGCGATCCAGCTCAACGACACGCATCCGTCGCTCGCCGTTCCGGAACTGATGCGCATCCTGCTCGATGAGGCCGGGCTTGGATGGGACGAGGCGTGGGACCTGACCCGCCGCACCCTCGCCTATACCAACCATACGTTGTTGCCCGAGGCCCTGGAAAAGTGGCCGGTGGCCTGGTTCGAAATGCTGCTGCCGCGCCAGCTGGAGATCATCTACGAGGTCAACCGGCGTCTCATGGATCAGGCGCGTAGCCGATTTCCGGGCGATGAGGGCCGGGTCGAGCGGATCAGCCTGATCGAGGAAGGCAGCGAGCGGAGGGTCCGGATGGCCAATCTGGCGATCGTCGGCTCGCACAGCACGAACGGCGTCGCCGCGATCCATTCCGGTCTGCTGCGCACCGTCACGGTCAAGGACCTCGCCGAGCTGTTCCCCGAGCGCTTCAACAACAAGACCAACGGCGTCACGCCGCGGCGCTGGCTGCTGCTGGCAGACCCGGAGCTGGCCGGCGTTATCACCGCGGCAATCGGCCAGCGGTGGGTCACCGATCTTTCCGAACTCGAGAAGCTGAAACCGCTGGCCGATGACCCCGCCTTCCGCATGCGGTGCGCAAGGCCAAACGCGACGCAAAGGCGCGGTTTTCGCAATGGCTCGAATCGAGCGCCGGCGTCACGGTCGATCCGGATTCGATCTTCGACGCCCAGGTGAAACGCATCCACGAGTACAAGCGGCAGCTGCTCAACGGGTTGCGCATCGTCATCCTCTACAACCGGCTGCGGCAGAACCCGGACGCCGAAATCGCGCCGCGCACGTTCTTCTTCGCCGGCAAGGCGGCCCCCGCCTATTACCTGGCCAAGCTGATCATCAAGTTTCTCAACAACCTCGCCGGCACGATCGACGGCGATCCGGCGGTGCGCGGCCGCCTCAAGGTGGTTTTCCTGCCCGACTACGACGTGTCGCTGGCCGAGCGGCTGATCCCGGCGAGCGAGGTGTCGAACCAGATCTCGACCGCCGGCTACGAGGCGAGCGGCACCAGCAACATGAAGTTCATGATGAACGGCGCGTTGACGATCGGCACGCGCGACGGCGCCACGATCGAGATGGCCGAGGCCGCCGGCGAGGAAAATTTCTTCCTGTTCGGACTGACGGCGGACCAGGTCGCCGGCAGCCGCGGCTGGTACAACCCGCACTGGCATTACGATCACGAGCCGGAGACAAGGGCCGCCCTCGACCTGGTCTTCTCGAACCATTTCAGCAGGAACGAGCCGGGCGTGTTCGAGCCGCTGCGCGACACGCTGCTGACCCACGGCGACCATTACATGCACCTGGCCGACCTGACATCGTATCTCGATGCCGACCGGCAACTGCTGGAGCTTTACGCCGATCGCGACGGCTGGACGCGAAGGGCGATCCTGAACATCGCCGGCTCCGGACAATTCTCAAGCGACCGCACGATCGCCCAGTACGCCGCCGAAATCTGGAACGCCAAGCCCTGCCCGGTGCCGTAGGGCGGCGCCGGCGACCGGAACGGGCGTGTGCCGCGCGATCAATACCGGGGCGATTCAACGGCACGAAAATTGCCACAATCGCATCGCATACTGCACCCGGATCGAGACGAGGAGCCGCTGCGATGGCGCTGCTTTAATTTCCTGATCGGGCGTAGGTAATTCCCTGTTCGGTCGCGGACAGTCGCTGTTCCCGTCCGCCGATTTCACTGTTTGCGGCGCCGACCAATCGGCTCAGTGTTCGCCAAGCCCTTGTACGGAAAGGCGAAATCTCGTAAAGGCTCCGGCGCCGGATCGGAAAAATTCCCTGCCGCAGGGAATTCGCCCCCGTCGCGGCGCCGATGCGATTATGCCGCCGGGCCGTGCAGCAGCGCGCGGGCGTGCCGGGCGATCATCAGGTTCTCGTCCGTCCTGATGACATAGGCGCTGATGCGGCTGGTTCGCGTCGTGATGCGGATCCGGTGTGCGGCATTGGCCGCCGGGTCCATCTCGATGCCGAGCCAGGCGCAGGCCCCGCAGATCGCGGCGCGGATCGGCGCGGCGTTCTCCCCGACGCCGGCGGTGAACACGATCCCGTCGAGCCCGCCGAGCGCCACGGCAAGCGATCCGATCTGGCGCGCCGTCCAGTAGCAGAACGCCTCGATCGCAAAGCGTGCGCGCGGCTCAGAACTGGCCAGCAATTCGCGGAAATCCGAGGAGACTCCGGACAGGCCCAGCATGCCGGAGCGGCGATACAGCAAATCCGTAACCGCATCCGGCGACATGCCTTTCTGCTGGATCAGATAGAGAATGACCCCGGGGTCGAGCGCGCCGCAGCGTGTGCCCATCGGCAGCCCGTCGAGCGCCGTGAACCCCATCGTCGTCGCCACCGATCGGCCCGCCTGCATCGCGCAGGCCGAGCAGCCGTTGCCGAGGTGGGCAACCACCACCCGCCCGCCGGCAAGATCGGGGGCGCGCTGCGGCAGGACCGAGGCGATGTATTCGTACGACAGCCCGTGAAAGCCGTAGCGCCGCACGCCCTCGTCGTACAGCGTGTAAGGCAGCGCGAAGGCCTGCTCCAGCTCGGGCGCGGTGCGGTGAAACGCCGTGTCGAAGCACGCCACCTGAGGCAGCTCCGGGTTCATCGTCAGCGCTGTGCGGATCGGCGCCAGATTGTGCGGCTCGTGCAGCGGCGCCAGCGGTACCAGCGCTTCCAGTTCGGCGAGCAGCTCCGGCGTCACGCGCGCCGGCCTCGAATGTCGCGCCCCGCCGTGCACGACGCGGTGGCCGAGCACCGCGAGATGCCGGTCACCAAGCTGCTCGCGCGCCCAGGGCAGCATGGCGGGCAGCACCTCGCTTGGCGACGCCGGTGGGCGACCGGCGAAATCCGGCGGCGCGATCGCCTTGCCATCGGGGCCGACGGCCTGCGCCGCGGGGTGCACGCCGATCCCGTCCACCTGACCCGAGAGGAGCCGCCTTTCGCCCTCGTAGAACGAAAATTTCAGCGACGACGAGCCGGCGTTGATGACGCCGATCAGCGGTTCGGCAGCCTCGTTCGGCACGGACATGCTCACCTACCCGAGAATGTGATAGCCGCCGTCGATGTACAGCGTCTCGCCGGTCATCGCCGCGCCGTAGGGGCACGCCAGAAACACGCAGGCGGCGCCGACTTCCTCGATCGTGACGAGACGGCGCGCCGGCGCGTGGCTCGCGACATGGCTCATCAGCTCGTCGAAATCGGGAATGCCGGAGGCGGCGCGGGTCGCCAGCGGCCCGGGGCTGACCGCGTGTACGCGGATGCCGCGCGGCCCGAGTTCGGCCGCCACGTAGCGCACCGCCAATTCGAGTGCGGCCTTGACCGGCCCCATGATCCCGTAATTCTCGACCACCTCGTTGGCGCCGAGATAGCTCATCGTGATCATCGTGCCGCCACCGGTCATCAGCTTCTCGGCGCGGCGCGCCAGATCGAGAAACGACCAGCAGGAGACGTCCATCGCGGTCAGGAACCCGTCGCGCGGGCAATCGGTGACCCGCCCGGCCAGCGCCTCGCGCGGCGCGAACGCGATCGAATGCACCAGAATATCTAGCCGTCCCCATTTCTGCGCGATCGCCTCGAACAGCGCATTGACCTGGGCGTCGTCGCGGACTTCGAGCGGCAGCAGCAACGCCGCCCCGACTTCGCGCGCCAACGGCTCGATATGGGGCAGCGCCTTGTCGTTCAGATAGGTCATCGCGATTTCGGCGCCGGCGAGGCGCATCGCCTGGGCGCATCCCCACGCGATCGAGCGGTCGTTGGCGACCCCGACAATGAGCGCGTTGAGGCCGCTCAATACCGGTGGCAGCGCACTTCGGTCCGGCTGGGATGACAGGCGGTCAGACTTCATCTGATTGCCGCCTTCGCGCTCTGGAGCCGCGCATCGGCCAGGAGGCTGGCCACGGCGCAGGAGGCGAGCCGGGTGACGACCGAGTCGGCCCGGCTGGTCAGGATGATCGGCACCTTCGCCCCGAGCACGATCCCGGCGGCGTCGGCGCCGGCGAGGAACGACAGGCTCTTCGCAAGCATGTTGCCTGCTTCCAGATCGGGCACGACGAGGACGTTCGCGCGCCCCGCGACCGGCGAGACGATGTGCTTGATGGCGGCCAATTCCTCGCTGATCGCGTTGTCTAGCGCCAAGGGGCCGTCCAGAATCCCGCCGACGATCTGACCGCGATCGGCCATCTTGCACAGGGCCGCCGCCTCAACCGTCGACGGCACCTTCGGGTTGACGGTTTCCATCGCCGAGAGGATCGCGACCCGCACCTCCTCGAACCGCAGCGCCCGCGCCAAGTCGATCGCGTTCTGCACGATGTCGACTTTGCCGGCGAGATCGGGGGTGATGTTGACGGCGGCGTCGGTGACGATCAGCGGGTCCTTGTGGCCGGGGACGTCCATGACGAAGCAGTGGCTGATACGGCGCGCCGTGCGGATTCCGGTTTCGCGCGCGACGACCGCGCCCATCAGCTCGTCGGTGTGAAGGCTGCCCTTCATCAACGCTTCGGCCTTGCCCTGGCGGACGAGTTCGACGGCCTTGTCGGCAGAATCGTGGCTGTGCGCCGAGGCCACGATGGTAAATCCCGAGATGTCGAGGTCCGCCTCGTCGGCCGTGGCGCGGATGCGCTCGGGGGGCCCGACCAGGATCGGCGTGATCAGACCGAGCTTGGCCGCTTCGATCGCGCCTTCGAGCGATACCCGATCGCACGGATGCACAATGGCGGTCGTCACCGGCGGCACATCGCGGGCCGCCGCCAACAGGCGCTCGTACCGGACGCCACGATGATTCGGGCTCTTCTGCATTACTGCCCTCATCATCCCGCCGCCTCTTCCATCGGTGCGGCGCCCGGCTTCGCGGAGGGGGGGTTGCCGAACAAGGTTTCGATGCGCTGCATCCGCCGGGAACTTTCTTCGCTCAGAGCGCCACGGGCCTCGACGACGCGGCGGAGCAGCCCCAGCGCGGTCTCGCGCGCGCGCCGGTCCCCCGACAGCAGCTTCGGCAGGGCCGCGATCGCGCGCTCCTCGTCGAGGTGCAGGATCAGGAACTGGTCATGGACAATCTCCTTGAACCGGCTCAAGCCCACGCGCTGGTCCGCCGGCAGCTCGCCGGCGATCTGTCGAAGCGCGGCGAAGCCGCGCTCGTCGGCCGCACCGTCCGGCATCCGGATATAAAGCAGGGCGCGGACGCTGGCCTCGGCCATCCCGCCGCTCTCGATCCGTTGCTCCAGGTGCGCCGCCATCTGTTTCGCGACCACCTCGCGCGCCAGATCCCGAGCGATCCGCCGGCCCCGGGTCCGCGGCTCATCCCCCGCCAATCCGATCATGGCCTGCAGCCAGGGCGCGCCATACAGATTGAGGAAAATCTCCTCCACAAGGCTGTCGCGCGCCCTGCCCCAGGCTTCGAGCCCGCCGGCAATCCAGTCCGACATCATCCGCTCAACAGCCAGAAACGGGTTGTCGGCGCTGACCGGGCGGCGGTTGGCGTGCACCTGCTCGGCCCAGGTGGCGACCGGCGTTATCAGCGGGTTGCTGTCGGCGAACATTTGAAAGCGCAGCCGGTTCGGGTGCAGATCGCGCATCGCGGTGGCGGCCTGTTCGGTTGCCGCCATATTGACTATCGGACCGACAAAGGTTCGATAAAGACCCTTGTTGATTTCGGAAACTCTTGCCGCCGCGGCGAAGCGCAGCTCGTCCTCGGGGCTGTTGCCGCCAAGCGCCCGGATGGCGTCGAGCGTGCGCGCCTCTAGGGTGAACAGAAAATCGCCGCGGACCAGTTCGGGATTTTCCACCGTTTCATCGACGCCGGTGATGACGGCTTCGTAAAGACCCGGCGGCATGACGTCGATCATGTCCATCGCCTGGGCGAATTCGCCGTGTTCCTTTGTCGCAACCTTGCCGGAAACGAAGATGCCGAGATGACCGATGCTCTGATGCAGGCAGTAGACGATCGTCTGGCCGGCCGCGACGATTTCGTCCTCGTGGTCGTAGAGATCGAGAATCCAGCCCAAAGCCTGCTGCGGCGGCGTGATATCGTCGCCCCAGGAGCAGAACACGATGATCGGCGACTGGATGTTGCGCAGATCGACCCGCATGCCGGTCGAGGTCCGCAGCTCGCCGGATGACAGCTTGTTGCCAACAAACAGATCGTCGGCGATTGACTGCATCTCCCCGGCGGTCAGCAGCACCGGGCTGCCCCACCATTTCTCGAAATCGAGAAAGCGAGCCGCCTCGGTGTCGACATTCGAATACAGGTGATAGATCTTCTTCCAATAGGTGTTGTCCGGGTGGGCCGACTCGAAATTGGCGACGAGGTTGGCGCCGTCGAATTTCCCGTGACCGAGATCGCCGGCCAGCGATGTCAGCCAGGTGCCGCCCAACAGCCCGCCAAGATAGCGCATCGGGTTCTTGCCGTGCACGCCGGCCCAATAAGAGAGCGGCGAACCGGCCAACATGATCGGACCGGGCAGGTCGGGGCGGATCGCGCTCATCATCATGATCTGCCAGCCGGCCTGGCAGTTGCCGATCAGGCACGGCTTGCCCTCGGCCTCCGGATGACGCGCGACGACCTCCTCGACAAAGCGCGCCTCGGCGAGGCAGACATCCTCGATCGTCTGGCCCGGCATCGGCTCCGGCAGAAAGCCGACGAAATAGCAGGGGTGACCCGCCGCCAGCGCGACGCCGATCTCGCTGTCATGCTTCATGCCGCCGATGCCCGGCCCGTGCCCGGCCCTCGGGTCGAACACGATGAATGGGCGCTTGCGCGGGATCGATCGATACGCCCGGCTGGCGGGACGATGCGGACCAGTCCGTAATTGACCGGCCGCGGCAAGGTGCGCCCGTCGAGCACGAGTTCCGCCGCGAAGGTCAGGACGTGCGGCGCCTTGCGCGCATTGTGCTCGACGTAATTGTTGCCGCGCTGGCGCAGCACATCGAGCAGCAAAATCGAGCGCTGCCATGCGTCGACCCAGTACTCGATGGCGTCTTTCGCGCCTGGAATAAATTGAAAGGGAAGGCTAAGCGATTGGCTTGGCACGGTTTCCTCGACGTTCTCGCTCATCGCGCTCTCCATACCACGCGAAATCAGATATCCTACTCTAGAGGATTGCACGAGCTATGCCATTGATTTATGTCAGTGCGATTACGCTGCATCGCGCTTGAGTGGCGACTAAGGATCGCGCACCGCCGGCTCTTCGGAGGGCGGCTGGTTTTGCATATTTCTGCGGCTGCTGCTGTGGTTTTGGCCATAATGCCGGCGTTCCCAGTTGCAGTCCGCGACGGCGCATGCACGGCAGGGAGAGCGAAATGAAGCGCAAGGAATACGAGCAGGAACTAAAGCGTTTGCAAACCGGCCTGTGCGCGCTTCAGGAATGGGTGAAGTACAAGGGCTTGCGTGTGGTTGTGGTTTTTGAGGGGCGCGACACCGCCGGCAAGGGCGGGACGATAAAGGCGATAGCCGAACGGGTAAGCCCGCGTGTGTTTCGCGTTGTCGCGCTGCCGGCCCCGTCCGATCGCGAAAAATCACAAATGTATATCCAGCGCTATATCACGCATTTCCCAGCAGCCGGCGAAGTCGTGATCTTCGATCGCAGCTGGTACAATCGAGCCGGCATCGAGCACGTGATGGGCTTCTGCACCGCGGAACAGCATCGCAGATTCCTTGAGCTGGCGCCGCTGGTCGAGAAGGTCATGATCGACAATGGCCTGATTCTGGTTAAATACTGGCTCGAGGTTAGCAAAGAGGAGCAGGAACGCCGCTTCGAGGCCCGCGTCAACGATCCGCTGCGCCAGTGGAAACTCAGCCCGATGGACGTCGAATCGTGGAACCGCTGGGACAATTATACGGAAGCGCGCGACGAGATGCTGAAAGCCACCGATACGCAACATGCGCCCTGGCACATAATCCGCTCCGACGACAAGAAAGCCGCCCGCCTCAATTGCATCTCGCACTTATTGAGCGTCGTGCCTTTCGAGGAAGTCCCTCGGGAGAAGGTGAAGCTTCCGAAGCGCCCGAAGCACGACAAGCACGACCCCGAAGCCGGCTTGCATGGCAGGAGTTTTGTGCCGGAGCGGTATTGACGCCCGACCAGTTTGTCGGTGGCCGGGTTGATCTAGGTCACTGCGTTGCGTCATCGTGCGCGGATATGAAGCACGGCGGAGTCGACCCAACTTCAGAGAGGACAAAATGGACGAATTGATCAGGCCGGGCGATCTGAAGAAAGTTGCCGTAGAGAAGGAAATGGCCCGTGCGCAGGAGATCGCGGAAGCCGACAAGCGCAAGGCCGACGAGCGACATCAATTGCAGGAAGCCTTCATGAACCGGCAGCTTCACCCGGAGGTGAAGACCCGCTTGTCTAATGCCTTACGCGCCGCGGCCGAACGCGGCGAAACGCAGTTGCGGGTGTTCACATTCCCGAGCGAACTCTGCAACGATGGCGGCCGAGCCATAAACAATGGCGATCCCGACTGGCCCAGCACGCTGATCGGTTTCGCCGCTCGCGCTTTCGAATTCTACCAGAAGGAGCTGCAGCCGCACGGCTACAGGCTGCGTGCGGAAATCCTTGACTTTCCGGGTGGCATGCCGGGCGAAGTGGGGATCACCTTGGCCTGGTAGCGGTCCCGCGGTGCGCCATGGTTTCGTGAGCTCCTCGCAACCGTGGGCGCAGCGGCGTGGCGCATGCCATCCTGGTGATCGTCGAGGAAATCGGCCTGGGTCTGGTCACCGGGGTCGTGTTGGCCGCGCTCGCAGCCTGGTTTCGGCGGATTACATCGCGGCGCGGCTGGACCAGCGAGCACTGGCTGCATGTCCCGGTTGTCGCGCTGGGGACGGAAGCTTCGCCACGGCGCAGGCGCTCGGCGGCAGCGGCTCTATCGCATGCTTTGTCGGTGGCCAGCATTGTGTTCGCCGTCATCGTCTTCGATGCCGGCGTTCCCGGGAAGGAAACGCTCGCCGTAACTACGGCCGTTGCGGTGCTGCTCAGCGTCGTGGCTCATGGGGCCAGCGCGAACCCACTTATCGCAAGGCTTGGTTTCCGAGACCGCCGGTGACAGGACCGGCGGCGGGTGCGGACGTTGCGCAAATGGAGCGAACCAGCGAGGTCAACCCCCGCCGGCCTGTCCGGCCTGCGTCAGCACGAAATCACGCAGCTTCTCGGTTGCCTGGCGCGACGCCTCGCTCGCCGGGTCGCGGACAATGAAGGTATGCGGCTGGCCGTCGAATTTGTGCAGGTCGAGCTGGCCGCCGCGTGCCCGGTACGCGGCGGCGAAGCGATCGGCCATATCCGGGGTGACGTTATCGTCGCCGGTGCCCTGCACCATGATCGCCGGCGGCAGCGGCATCGCCGCCTCGCCGCGTTCGAGGATCAGGAGCGGGTTGCCTTCCGTCATCTCGGCTTCGGACGCCCAATAGGCGTCGTGCGCCTCGACCAGCCTCGTGTTTCCCTTCTCCTTGACCATGCGGTAGCGGGCGAGCGGGTCCGATATCGGCCAGCACAGCACGATGTACGGCAAAAACGCGTCCTCTCCCGGCGCCTCCGCCAGATTCAGCGCGGCATAACGCGGGTCATCCGGTTTCAATGCGGCGAGCAGCAGCTGATGCCCGCCGCTCGAGGTGCCGAGCGCGGAAACTAGCTCACGCCGGCTGCCGAACTCTTGCGCATGCGCCTTGAGCCAGCGAATGGCGAAATGAATGTCGGCGATCGAGGCCGGATAACGGTGCGCCGGCGGCATCCGGAAATCGATCGCCAGCACGACGATGCCGCTTTTCGCCAGTGCCTCGTCTAGCGGCGCGTTGTTGAGCCGATCGCCCGACGCCCAGGCGCCGCCATGCACGTCGATCAGCGCCGGGAACGGCCCCTCTCCCTTCGGCCGATACAGGTGCGCCAGCAATGGCGTCTCGCCGTGCCGCAGATACTCGATGTCGCGCGTCTCGATCTCGAACCGCGCCGGGACCGCTACTTCCGCCATGCCATCTGCTCCTCCGTCGGATGCGGCGAGAATGCCGTGCCGGCGCCGCGCTTCCAAGCGCCGCGATCCGGTGCGGGACGGAGGACGACTTCCGGCGTTCGCCGGGTGATTCTGGGTTTGCCCAGTTCGCGAGGTGATCGATGCAAGCCCGAACCATGGCCGCACTGTTGCTGCTCGTTCTGCTGGCCGGCTGCGCCGATGCGCCGCCCTGGGTGCAGTCGGCCTCGGCGGAGCAGATCGTCCTGCGCTGGTATCCGAGCGAAGCCAACCCGCTCGCAACTCAAGCGACGGCGCAGGCCAAGGCCGACGCGCATTGTGGGCAGACCGGTAGACGCGCCGCCCTCATCGCGACCCAATTGAGCGGCAGCGTCCAACTCGCCACCTATGCGTGTCAGTAACCGCCGCGGCGCGGGCCGTTCCGCGTTCGCGGTCCGCTCCTTGCCGGATTAGCTGTTGAGGCCGGCGCCCGATCGCGATTTGATGCCCGTCGAGACCGACCGCGAGGCGAACCACCAATCCCGGCGAGAGGCGCGCATGAAGATCACCGATGTCACGCTGACCCTTTTTTCCTGGGAAAGCATTCCCTCGACGATCTACGGGCACCACACGGCGCGGCCGACGGGCAAAAGCGACCTCGGGCTGCTGCGGGTCGTGACCGACGAAGGGATCGAGGGCCACGCGTTTCTCGGCACCTCGTCAAACCCGGCGAGCCTCGACGGGGCCGGTCTGATCCGCTTTCTGAAGCCGATCCTGATGGACCAGAACCCGCTCGATCGCGAGCGGCTCAACCGGCTGCTGTGGGGACGCGCCCGCGTCGCGACGATCCGCGCGATCGGCGCCGTCGACATCGCGCTCTGGGACATTGCCGGCAAGGCCGCCGGGCTGCCGATCCACCGCCTGATCGGCACCTGCCGCGACAGGATCGGCGCCTATGCCAGCTCGGAGATCCACGGCTCGGTCGAGGCCTATGTCGAGCAGGCCAAGCATTACCAATCGACCGGCTGGCACGCCTACAAGATCCATCCGCCGCAGCGCTGGCGCGAGGACATCAAGGTATGCGAGGCGGTCAGGAAGGCGGTTGGGGACGACTACCAGATCATGCTCGATTCGACCTGGAGCTATCGCTACGAGGAGGCGCTGCGGGTCGGGCTGGCGATCCAGGAAATGGGGTTCTACTGGTACGAGGACCCGCTGCACGAACAGGACATCTACAATTACGTCAAGCTGCGGCAGAAGCTCGACATTCCGATCCTCGCGACCGAATACCCGATCGGCGGCCTCGATTCATACATCCCGTGGATCATGGAACGCGCCACCGACATGCTGCGCGGCGATGTCGCGGTCAAGGGTGGCATCACGACGCTGATAAAGACCGCGCATCTCGCCGAAGCCTTCCGGATGAACTACGAAATCCATCACGGCGGCAACTCGCTGAACAATGTCGCGAACCTGCACGTCATCATGGCGATCCGCAACACCGAATTGTTCGAGGTATTGCTGCCCGACGCGATGCAGAAATACGGCATGGCCGAGGAAATCGTCGTGGACAGCGAAGGCTATGTCCACGCCCCGACCGGTCCCGGCCTCGGCGCCGCGATCGATTTCGACCTGATCGAACGGAAGAAGGTCGGCGTATTGAGCTGACCGCCTTCAACTATCGTAGCTGATCATCGCGGCGAGCGGGACATCGAGCTTCCGGCGACCTTCGAGGAACGCCAGTTCGATGATGCACGCCGCCGCCGCGACCGTGCCGCCCCGCGTTCGCACCAGCTCGACGGCGGCCTGCATCGTGCCGCCGGTCGCGATCAGATCGTCGAGCACGACGACGCGCTGCCCCGGCTGAATCGCGTCTTCCTGCACTTCGATCGTGTCGGTGCCGTATTCGAGATCGTAGGAATACCGGACCGTCTTCCCCGGCAATTTGCCCTTCTTGCGCACCATCGCGAAGCCGCTGCCGAGCGCATAGGCGAGCGGCGCCGCGACCAGGAAACCGCGCGACTCGATCCCGACCAGAAGCTCGGGGCGGTGCGGCCTGATCGCTTCCGCGAGCTGCTCGATCATGGCGCGCCAGGCCGACGGGTGCGCCAGCAGCGTCGAGATGTCGTAAAACAGGATGCCCGGCTTCGGGAAGTCGGGGATCGCGCGGATGTGCTGTTTGAAATCCATTGTCGTCTCGCCGGGTCACGGTCGCTCGGTGTTGCGGGATAGCGGGTTTTCCCCTACTTGGAAAGTGCTTGAGCCCCGTTGATTCCCAAACCGTTAGATCTCGTCGGTCCCACATGGCGTCGCCCGCAGCGATTGTTGTCTCGGAGGAGGCGGGCGTGCTCGTGGTGCATGCCGCGGGCGATTGGCTCGTCACCGAAGCCGCCGATCTGAATCGTCGGCTGCGCGCCCTTAGCGTGCCGTCCGGGCGCTCGGTCGTTGTCGACGCGGCCGGCATCGAACGGCTCGACACCGCCGGTGCTTGGCTCCTGCTGCGCACCGAGCGCGAGCTTGCCGGGCGCGGCCACGCCGTCACGCTGAGCAACTTGCGCCCGAACCTGATGCCGCTGTTCGAGCAGCTGCGCGACCGCGGCGTAATCTCGCCGCCGCCGCACCCGATCCCGGCGCATCACTTCTTCCCTGGCTTTCTCGCACGCCTCGGCGAAGTCACGATCGGGATCCTGCGGCGCGGCTATTCGATCCTCGGGTTTGGCGGGCTCGTCTTCGTGACGATAGCACGGCTGCTCGCCCAGCCGGGCCGCTTGCGGCTGCGCGCGACGATCAGCCAAATGGAGCAGGTCGGCCTCGACGCGACGCCGATCGTCGGCCTGTTATCGTTCCTGATCGGTATCGTGATGGCGTTTCAGGGGGCCGACCAGCTGCGCCGGTTCGGCGCCGAAATCTATACGGTCAACCTGCTCGGCATCACGATCCTTCGCGAACTGGGCGTGCTGCTGGCGGCGATCATCATCGCCGGCCGCTCCGGCAGCGCCTTCACCGCGCAGATCGGCACGATGCAGGTCAATCAGGAAATCGACGCGATGCACACGCTCGGTCTCGACCCGGTCGAGGTGCTGGTGCTGCCGCGCCTTTTCGGCCTGATGCTGACGCTGCCGCTCCTCGTCTTCTACGCCGATGCGCTGGGCCTGCTCGGCGGCTTTCTGATGACGTGGGCGACGCTCGGGATCACGCTGCCGATCTTTCTCGAACAGCTGCGCGGCGCCATCACGAGCTGGACATTGTGGGTCGGTGTCATCAAGGCGCCGGTCTTCGCCGCCATTATTGCCATGGTCGGGTGCTACGAGGGGTTCAACGTGTCGGGCAGCGCCGAAAGCGTCGGACGATTGACGACGCAGTCGGTTGTGGAATCGATATTCCTTGTGATTGTCGCCGACGCCGCTTTTTCGGTGCTGTTTTCGATGCTGCGGATATGACTGTTCCGGTGATCTCGATGCCGAATGGGGCGGAGAACGACATCGTGATCCGGGTGCGCGGCCTGGTGACCCGTTTTGGCAGCCAGACCATCCATGACGGGCTCGACCTCGATGTGCGGCGCGGCGAGGTGCTCGGCGTCGTCGGTGGCTCCGGCTCGGGTAAATCAGTGTTGCTGCGCTCGATTGTCGGGCTGCGGCGGCCGCAGGGCGGCAGTGTCGAGGTGCTGGGGCGCGACGTGCTGCACGCCGACGAGGCCGAGCTGCGCGCGCTCGAACAGCGTTGGGGCGTATTGTTTCAGGACGGGGCGCTCTTCAGCTCGCTGACAGTGATGCAGAACGTCGAGGTGCCGCTGCGCGAGCACACCCCGATGCCGGAGCCGCTGATGGACGAGATCGCGGCCTGCAAGATCGCGCTGGTCGGCCTGCCCGAAGGCACCGCCGAGAAATTTCCGTCGGAGCTGTCGGGCGGGATGCGCAAGCGGGCCGGGCTCGCGCGAGCGCTGGCGCTCGATCCCGAGATCCTGTTTCTCGACGAGCCGACCGCCGGTCTCGACCCGATCGCCGCTTCCGAGTTCGACCGGCTGATCGGTGATCTGAAGGCCAGCCTCGGATTGACCGTGTTCCTCGTCACGCACGACCTGGACACGCTGTTCGCGATCTGCGACCGCGTTGCCGTGCTGGTCGACAAGAAAATACGAATCGGTACCTTGGCGCAGCATCTGAAAGACGAGGATCCCTGGATGCGCGCCTATTTTCACGGCCCCCGCGCCCGCGCGGTTCAGCCGGCTCGGTAAGTCAGGCAAGGAAGATGGAAACACGTGCGAATTACGCCGCGGTAGGCGCCTTTGTGTTCGCGATGGTTCTGCTCGCGTTCGGAGCCGTTGTCTGGCTCGCGGGCGGCCAGCTCAACGCGCCCAAGGCCTATTATCGTATCTATTTCAGCGGCCTGGTGAGCGGGATGCGGGAAGGCGCTGCTGTCGAGTACAACGGCGTGCCGGTCGGCAAGGTCGAGGATATCCGGATCGACCCCGACAATGTGGCGCTGGTCCAAACCACGATCGCCATCGACCCCCGGCTGACGATCAAGAAGGATGCCGTCGCGACGCTGCAAAGCAACCTTTTGAGCGGCGTGTCATTTGTCCAGATCACCGGCGGGACGCAAGACGCACCGCCCCTGAAAGCCGAAGGAAATGAGCGGTATCCGGTAATCCGCTCGGTGCCCTCGACGCTGGCCAGCGTCGCGGCTTCCGGCCCGGAGCTGCTGGACAAGCTGAACGCGACGGTTGATCGGTTCAACACGATCCTCGACGAGAAGAACCGCCAAGCTCTGAGCGAAAGCCTCGAAAACCTGCGGGTGTTCACCGCCGGGCTCGCCGCGCGCAACGACGATATCGCCGAACTGGCCACCAACGCGAATTCCGCCACCGCGGCGGCGTCGAAGCTCTTTGTCAGCATCGAGCGCAGCTACGCCGGGCCGGACGGCATCGGTGCCCGTTTGACCTCGGCAATCTCCGATTTCGACAAGGTGGCCAAGAACCTCGGGGATACGAACAAGCAGCTGCAGGGCGCGCTTCAGGATGTCCGCCCCGGACTGCGCAGCTTCAGCGAGCAGACGCTGACCAATGTCGGCAGCCTTGTCGCCGAGGCGCGGCAGCTCGTCGCAAGCGCCAACCGCGTCGTCACGAATGTCGAACGCGATCCGATGAGCCTCTTGTTCGGCGACCGCCGCGAAGGATACAGGCCGCGATGAAGCCCGCCGCCCGCCGCCGCGGGATCACAGCGATGCTGCTGTTGTGCCTCCCGATGCTGTCCGCCGGGTGCGGTGGGCTGCTGGGGAAAGCGCCGGAACGGCAGCTCTATCGTCTGAACTCGAACGTGGCGTCAGCGCAGACGCCGCCGCGGGTTGGGGCGCTGCTCGTTATCGCCACCCCGACCGCCTCCGCCGGACTCGACACAGATCGCATCGCGTTGATCCGCTCCCCGGTCGCGATCGACTACTACGCCGACGGCGAATGGGTCGACCGTCCGCCGTTCCTGGTCAAGGAGGCGCTGATCCAAAGTTTCGAGAAGAGCGGCGCCTTCGCCGGGGTCAGCACCGAGGGTCTCGGTCTGAGCGCCGATTACGTCCTCAACACCGATATCCGCGATTTTACCGCGATCTATGACACGCCGGATGGCCCCCCGCTGGCTCGGGTGCGCATCGCCGCCGAGCTTGTCACGATGCCGGGGCGCAACATCGCCGCCGAGACCTCAATAATCCGCGAGGCACGGGCCGGGGCGATTGAGCTTCCGTCGATAGTGCAGGCGTTCGACCGCGCATTAGGCGACGCTGTCCAGGCGATCATCGTCTGGGCGGCGTCGAATCCCGCCTTGGCGTCGAAACGCAAATAGCCGGCATCGGTCTGCGCTTCGTCAACACGTCATTGGGGCCTGGACGCGACAGCCGATCCGTCGAAGATCGCTGGCGCTGTGGCGCGTTGCTCGGTCGTAACCAACTGATCTCCGTAACCCGGTTGGACTCCGCGTCGCATTTTGTCGGGACTAGGCCAACTTGCGATAAGCTTTGTTACGGACGCTGAAAACTTCGCACGAAATCACTCTTGCCTGCACAAGGCCGTAAACAAGAACGGTTTAAATCCCGTATTCGCTTACAACATATTACCAAAAACCCAGCGCGGTCGATCTACAACGTAGCGGCGGCGGCGTTAGATCAGTGTTCGATCCAACGCCAAAGGGAAACTCGATGTCCGATTTTCACCGCCGGCTCGAAGAACAAATTCCGCGTTTGCGGCGATATGCAAGGGCATTGACCCGCGACGCCAGCCGGGCGGACGACCTGGTTCAGGACACCCTGTTGCGGGCGCTCGCCAAGCAGCATTTATGGCAGGACGGGACCAATCTGCGGGCTTGGCTCTTCACGCTGATGCACAACCAGCACGTCAATGATGTACGCCGGTCAAGCCGCGACGGCGGCAATATCGACGTGACCGAGATGGCCTCGGTGCTGGTCGCCAACACCGACCCGACCGCGTCGCGACAGTTGCGCGAACTGGAGCGCGGCCTCGGGCTCCTGCCAATGGAGCAGCGCGAGGCAATCCTGCTCGTCGGGCTCGAAGGCCTGCGCTATGACGAGGCGGCCGTGATCGCTGGCGTACCGATCGGCACCGTGCGCTCGCGCCTGTCGCGCGGCCGCGAGGCGCTGCGGCGCATACTCGGCATCGAGGGGGCCGAGGCGGAGCCCGCGAAGACAGAGGAACGGCGCGCCGACAACCATTCCCGCCCCACCTCGGCGCACGCCCGGAAGATGCCGGTTGGCCGGAGCAAGGCGTCGGTCGCGCCAATGCGCGAGGCGGCCTGAAGAACCGTATCGAGGCCCAGGCCATTGAAGACCAAATGCCTGATCTCGCCCGGCTGAACTCTCCTCTCATCGTCTGCCGCGATTGCCGGACGGCCGCCACGAGGGTACATCCAGCGTGGCAACCGGAGCGGAGGGGCGATGGAGACCGGCGCGGATGCGGCGGCCAGGTTTTCGGGCGGCGAGTTTTGCGGGCGCGTCTATGACAGCATCCTCGAAACGATCGGCACGACACCGCTGGTCCGCATACACCGGCTGGCGGCCGAGGCGGGCGCCCGAGCCGATCTGCTTGCCAAGTGCGAGTTCTTCAACCCGCTCCCTCGGTAAAGGACCGCATCGGTCTGGCTATGGTGGAGGCCGCCGAGGCGGCCGGCCATATCCGGGCCGGCACCGTGCTGGTCGAGCCGACCTCCGGAAATACCGGGATCGCGCTGGCCTTCGTCTGCGCCGCCAAGGGATACCGGCTGATCCTGACGATGCCCGACAGCATGTCGATCGAGCGGCGCCGGATGTTGCGGCTTCTCGGCGCCGAACTCGAACTGACCCCCGGCCGCCCAAGGCATGCGCGGCGCGATCGCCAAGGCCGAAGAGATCGTCCGCGGCCTGTGCGACGCATTTATGCCGCAGCAGTTCCAGAACCCGGCCAATCCGGAGATCCACCGCCGCACCACCGGCGAGGAGATCTGGACCGACACGGCCGGCGCTGTCGATGTCGTCGTGTGTGGCGTCGGCACCGGCGGCACCTTGACCGGGGTCGGCTCGGTGCTGAAGCCACGCAAGCCCGGCCTGCGCATAGTCGCGGTCGAGCCGGAGGAAAGCCCGGTCCTGTCGGGCGGCCCGCCCGGTCCGAATAAAATTCAGGGCATTGGCGCCGGCTTTATCCCCGACATTCTCGACACCTCGCTGATCGACGAAATCCTGTGCATCAGCCACGAGACCGCGCTGCGCGTCGCGCGCCAGGCCGCCCGGCTCGATGGGCTGGCGATCGGCACCTCGGCGGGGGCGGCTCTCGCCGCCGCGCTCGAAATCGGTGCGCGCCCGGCAATGGAAGGCAAGACGATCGTTGCCGTGCTGCCGGACCACGCCGAGCGCAACCTTTCGACTGCCCTATTCGAGGGGTAATGAGTCGCCATTCCGGCATCCGGACCCGATATACGATGGGGCGCCCCGGATACGGTCGCTCGCTTCTGGGCAGGAAATCCGATGGAACTGACCGAAGAACAATTCCGCCGCTATGCACGCCACCTGATCCTCGACGAGGTCGGCGAGGAGGGGCAGGAAAAGCTGCTGGCCTCGCGCGTGCTGGTGGTCGGCGCCGGTGGGTTGGGCTCGCCGCTGCTGCTCTACCTTGCAGCTGCCGGGATCGGGACGCTCGGCGTCATCGATAACGACCGGGTCGACCTGACCAATCTGCAACGCCAGATCGTGCACGCGACCGAGCGGATCGGCGAACTCAAGGTCGAGAGCGCCCGCGCCACGCTGCACGCGATGAACAGCGATGTCAGGGTAGAGGCGCATCCGGTGCGCCTTGGCCCCGAGAATGCCTCCGAGCATCATCGCCCGCTACGATCTCGTCGCGGACGGCAGCGACAACTTTGCCACGCGCTATCTGCTGACCGATCAGTGTTTCCGGCTGCGGAAACCGCTGGTCGCGGCCGCGTTGTCGCCGTTCGAGGGCCAGCTCTCGACCTTTCGGCCGTATCTCGGCGCCGGTCATCCTTGCTACCGGTGCCTGTTCCGTGAGCCGCCGCCGCCCGATTTGGTGCCGCGCTGCGAGGAAGCGGGTATTCTCGGCGCCGTCGCCGGCGTGATGGGCACATTGCAGGCAGTAGAAGTTCTCAAGGAACTGCTCGGGCTCGGCGATAGCCTCGACGGCACGCTGTTGATCTACGAGGCGCTCGCCGCGCGCTTCCACCGCATTCGAATCGGCAAGGACCCGGAGTGCCCGACCTGCGGCCCAGTGGCGAAGGAGACGGTCGGAACTTCCGCCCGAAACGCCGATTCTGCGCGGGTTTCCTCGCGACCTTGACCCTCGGCGGCATCCGGCTCTATCGCTCGCGCGAACGATTGGGCCTGAGAAGAGGGAACATGGCCCGGCAGAAGAGATTTGGGTGCGCCATTCTCGGCGTTGTGCTGTCGCTGGCCTCCGCGTCTGGGCTCGCCGCCGAGGATGATGTAAATGGTTTGAAGCTCCCGCGCTTTGTCAGCCTGGACGCGGACAAGGTCAATCTGCGTACCGGACCCGGCCAGCGCTATCCGATCGACTGGGTGCTGACGCGCCGCGACATGCCGGTCGAAATCATCGCGCAATTCGAGAATTGGCGCCGGATTCGCGAATGGGACGGGACGACCGGCTGGGTACAGCAGAACCTGTTGACCGGAAAGCGCCATGCCGTCGTCGCGAAAGGCGATATCAGACCGATTCATCGCCAGCCGGATCCCGCTTCGGCTCTCGTCGCGCGCGCCGAACCCGGAGTCATCGGCCGCCTGACCGAGTGTCGTGCGGCGTGGTGCCGGTTCGAGACCGCATCGGTTTCCGGCTGGATGCACCGCGCCGACCTGTGGGGCGTCTATCCCGACGAGAAGGTGCCGTAATAGCGACCTGAGGTGGGTTCAGACGCGTTCGGCTTCCCGTGACCGGCCGAGCCACCCTCTGCCGCGATGCGGGAGAGAGTCACAATCCGCCGCCGCGCTCGGCGATCGCCGCCGCCAGCGCCAGCGTGCGCCTGGCGGCCTCGACGTGCAGCGCCTCGACAAGCCGCCCCTCGTGGCGGATCGCGCCTGTTCCCGCCGCCACTGCCGCGGTGTAGGCGGCGACAAGACGGCGTGCGCGAGCGATCTCGTCCTCGCTCGGCGCGAAGGCGGCGTTTGCCGCCTCGATTTGCGTGGGATGGATCAGCGTCTTGCCATCGAACCCGAGGTCGCGCCCCTGCCGGCAGGACGCCGCAAACCCGGCCGTGTCGTCAAGATCGAGCTGTACGCCGTCGAGCACCGCGCGTCCGTGCGCCCGCGCCGCGAGCAGCACCAGGCCGAGCGCGGTCATCAGCGGCAGCCGGCCGCGCGTCTCCCGGGCGTTCAGATCTTCTGTCAGATCCGATGTCCCGAGCACCAGCGCACCCAGCCGCGGGCTCGCGCCGGCGATCTCCGCCGCTCTGAGGACCCCGAGCGGGGTCTCGATCATGCACCACACCGAAACCTGCGGCGGAGCACCGAGCGTGTCGAGTATGTCGATTGCCAGCCGCACCAATTCGGCGCTCTCGACCTTCGGCAGCAGCACCGCATCGATCGGCAAGGTCGCGGCGATCGCGAGATCGGCATGTCCCCAGGCCGTCCCGAGCCCGTTGACACGCAGGATCAGCTCGCGAGCCGCGTAGCCGCCGGTCGTCAGCGCCGCCGCGACATTGCCGCGCGCCGCCTCCTTGGTTTCGGGAGCGACGGCGTCCTCGAGATCGAAAATCAGTCCGTCGGTGGGAAGCGCCCGCGCCTTTTCGATCGCGTGCGGATTGGAGCCGGGTAGGTACAGCACACTGCGGCGCGGTCGAATCGGTGCGGACATCGGAGCCTCCGTTCGGTTCCGCCTCGTCACTTTCTGCCGATATAATCGACCCGCGGCGGTTCGGAAACCTGCCCCCAGTGCAGTCGCACCACCGGTTTCGCTTCCGTGGCAGGGTTTGCGCGGAGTAGCGTGATTTCGTGACTTTTATCGGAGCAACGGCGCGGTGATTATTGCCACGCATGCCCCTGCCGTGCGGGGCGCGATGCTCGACACTGCGCCGCACGACGCGGCTGTTACCGGCGGTGCGAGCGCGGTGCGCCGGTCCCTCCGATCCAACCGCGCCTGCATGATTTGACGCAGCGCTGCGACGGGCTGCGGCAGGCGCAAATCGGCTCGCGTCAGCCGCCTCGACGTTTGGACCAACCCATATAACTTCTGGAGGGGCCAATGCCGGATCCGCACCTGCACGGGTTTAACCTCAATCTATTACTGGTATTTGAGGCGTTGTTTATCGAACAAAACGTGTCGCGAGCTGCCCGGCGTGTAGGCCTAACTCAGCCGTCTTTGAGCAATGCGCTAAACCGGCTACGCCTACTCGTTAACGACGATTTGTTCGTTCGGACGCCTCAGGGGATGCGCCCGACAGCGCGAGCATTTGATTTGGCTCCCCCAATCGGAAAAGCGCTCAGCCAGATTCGGACGGCGCTCAATGCCCCGGAAGAATTTGACCCAGCGGTTACAACGCGCCAGTTCTCGATTGGCGCATCAAACAATGTTGATTATGCGCTATCTGTTGGAATCCCAGCATTCTTCTGTGCGGCGCCATATGCACGATTCAATATTGTTGATGCGATTAGTGCTGATTCGGCATTTTCAATGTTGGACCAGGGTACGATAGACATCGCCGTGGGGTTGTTCCATTCCGTGCCCAAGCGATTCAACTCTGCTCTCCTCTATTCCGAGAATTATATTTGCGTCGCGCGACGAGACCACCCTGAATTAACAGGCGGTTTGACGCTGGAGAGGTTTGCGACGCTGCCACATCTCTCGGTTACCCGCGATAGTGCCGGTATTGTTGATGCTGCGCTGGCGGAGCGGGGACTCACTCGGCGTATCGCCCTCCAGATACCGAGCTTTGCACTGGTGCCACACATGCTTGATGGCACTGATCTGCTGGCCGTCGTTGGAGAACGAGTGGGCCGTGACTACATGAACAGTGCGATGGTCCAATGCCACCCCGTTCCCCTTAATGTTGAGGCGTGGGATATTAGCGCTGTTTGGATGCGTCGCACGGGTGGAGATGACGGAGTCCTGTGGCTTCTGTCAATGCTGCTGCAGTCCGCGGAGTTATTGACTGCGAAAGTCGAATCGGAGTAGCAGGTTCGCAACGATAGATGTTATTCATCTGGTCTCCCGGGCTTCATTGACTGCGTCAATATTCTATATTGAAATATTCAATTTGCCTTCCGTGAGTTAAGACATTATCTGACCGACCCCGATGCACGATTCATTAACCAAAATTGCCGTGATGCCAGCCGAGACGGTATCCATTAGCGCGCGCAACGGGGTGAGCCGGCGGCTCTCGTTCGCCGGCCACGCGTGGATCGTGTATACGGCGTTGATGATCGCTGCAGCGGTTGTGTGCCTGGGATAGGCCCGCGGTGCGCCTCCTACACACCCGACCGCGGCCGGGGTAAACCCCCGCTCTTGGCAGCTGCCAGTCGATCGCGGGTATCCGCGGCAGGGCTCAGCCTGCGGTTTTGCCGCCTGCGGTTTTGACGAGGACACGAAAGACTTTGTTAACGTTGCTGGCCTAGTTTCTTTTCCGACGATCCGGCTGGGAACAACGGGGTCGGGGAGTGATACATGCCTCGCGATCGCATCGAGACCCGCCCGTGCGATAGCGCCCGCACGATTACCCGGCGCGACTTTCTGCTGCTGTCCGCGTTCGGTCTCGCCGCGGGCGCGCCGACGCTGGCGTTGGCGGCACGGCGCGGTGACGAACTCGTCTATGGCGTGCATGTGTCGCTGGCGCCGACCTGGTTCGACCCGGCCGAGGCGACTGGGATCATCACGCCGTTCATGATCCTCTACGCGCTGCATGATGCGATGGTGAAGCCGATGCCGGGCAAGAACCTGGCGCCGAGCCTGGCCGAATCGTGGTCGGTCAGCGAGGACGGCCTCAACTACGAGTTCGTCCTTCGCGACGGCGCCAAATTCCACAACGGCGACCCGGTTACCGCCGAGGACGTCAAGTTCACCTTCGACCGCTATCGCGGCACCTCGCACGAGCTGATGCGCCAGCGCGTCGCCGCGGTCGAGATACAGGATCCGCGGCATATTCGGTTCCGCCTGGCCGAGCCGTGGCCCGATTTTCTGACATTTTACGCAACGACAACCGGGGCCGGCTGGATCGTCCCGAAGAAACATATCGAGACGGTCGGCGAAGAAGCGTTCAAAAAGGCGCCGGTCGGCGCTGGACCCTATAAATTCGTGTCGTTCAAGCCGGGGCTTGAGCTGGTGCTCGATGCGTTTGACTTGTACTGGCGCAAAGCCCCTCCGGTGAAACGGCTGACGCTGCGGGTCATCCCGGACGAGGCGACGCGGCTGGCGGCCTTGAAGAACGGCGAAATCGACATTGCCTATTCGGTGTGCGGCGAACTCGCTCGGGAGCTGCAACGGAGCCCGGGCCTGACGTTGAAGCCCGCGCTCGTCCAGGCGGATTTCTGCGTCTATTTCGCTGACCAATGGGACCCCAAATCGCCGTGGCACGATGTGCGCGTCCGGCGTGCCGCCAACGCTGCCATCGACCGCGAGGGCAGCAACGCGGCGCTGATGCTGGGGCATGCGCTGGTCAGCGGCAACCCGATCGTACCGGCGCATTACGATTTCTATTGGCAGCCACCGCCGCCGGTTTACGACCCGCAACAGGCCAAGGGGCTGCTCGAAAAGGCCGGTTTTCCGAACGGCTTCGATGGCGGCGAGTATTACTGTGACGCCGCCTATGCCAATCTCGGCGAGAGCGTTGTCGACAATCTTCTCGCGGTCGGTATCCGCACCAGGCTGCGAGCGATCGAGCGTGCCGCCTTTATCAAGGGGTTCAGCGAGAGGAGGTTCAAAAATTTGATCCAGATCGGTCCTGCCGCGTTCGGCAACGCCGCCACCCGCGTCGCGGCGCATGTCGTGAAGACCGGAATTTTCGCCTACGGCTCCTACCCCGATGTCGACGAGTTGTATCGACAGCAGGCCGTCGAACCGGATCGCTCGAAGCGCGAAGCGATGCTGTACAAGATCCAGCAGATCATCGACGAGCGCGCGATGTTCGCACCAATCTGGGATCTTGCCTTCATCAACGGCGTGGGGCCGCGGGTCGGCGAGTCGGGCTTCGGCTTGATCGCCGGTTTCCCGTTCACGGCGCCCTACGAGGATCTCACGCTCAAACCCGCCTGATGTGGGACAGCAGCGCGACCGCTGGCCGCCTCATGCTGTGCAACCAGTTCGCGAAGCCGTGGGATCAGCTCCTCGCCGTATTGCACGGCATCGGGGCGCGGATCGTAACCGCGAATCAGAAGCCGGGTGGCGCCCAGCTTGTAATATTCGAGCAGTGCCCGGGCGACGGTTTCGGGGCTGCCGACCAGCGCCGTCGAGTTCCCTTGTGCGCCCGTCGCGGCAGCGAGCGAGGTCCACAAGCACGTGTCGTGCACTTCGGCCTCATCGGCTGCCCGCAAAAGCCGCTGCGAGCCGACATTTTGGCGCTGTGGCGGCGGCGCGCCGCCCCGATTGCGCAGCACCCGGTCGAGGATCCAACGAGCCCGGTCCCAGGCCTCGGCGTCGGTTGCTGCCAGGATTGGCCGTGTCGATAGGCTGAAGGCCGGCTCGCGGCCGTAAAGCGCCGCCTCAAGGCGTACCCGTTCGATGAACGCGGCGGTATCCCTGAGCGGTTCGCCCCACAGCATGTAGACATCGACATGCCGGGCCAAGGCCCTTATCGCCTGATCCGAACCACCGCCGCCGTAAATCGGGATGTGCGGCTCCTGCCGGCAGCGGATTTCGGAAAAGGTCGCGCGGGTCCGGTAGAATTCGCCATCATGATCGAACGGCCTCGGCTCGGTCCAAGTGCGGCGCAAAAGGGAAACGTATTCGGCAGCGCGGCGATAACGCGCGGCATGGTCGGTCCAGTCGCCGTCCTTCGCCTGATCGGCGTCGCTGCCGCCCGCGATGATGTGCAGCGCCAGCCGGCCACCGCTCAGCTGGTCGAGCGTCGCCAGCTTGCGGGCGGCGAGCGGCGGCGCGACAAAGCCCGGGCGGTGCGCCAAGAGGAAGGCGAGCCGTTCAGTGACCGAGGCGGCATGCGCCCCGATCAGGAACCCGTCCGGCGCGTCCGAAAAATAGCCGATCAGCACGCGATCGAAGCCGGCCCGCTCGTGGATGCGCGCCGTCTCGGCGACAACGCCGGCGTCGAACGGCGGGCCGGAGGGAGGAATCATCTCCGACGACACGCGCGACGCGATCCAGCCGATGATCTCGACAGGCATTTACATATCCCTCAACGCTGCGCCGGGGGTTCATTGTGCCGTAATCTGCGATCAACACCAGTGCGCCGGCCACGCGGGTACCGCGGCGGACGGCGAACCGCGTTGCCGCGGCGCGCCGGATCGGGGAAGGTGCTCGGCCCATCGCGTTTCCACAGCCACGATCGACCAGGCACCCGAATGACCGAGAACCGCTTTTGCACCGTCGCCGACGAAGGCCGCGTTCGCATCGTCACGATCAACCGGCCGGAGGTCATGAATGCGCTGCACAGCGAGGCGCATTGGGAATTTGATGCGGTCTGGAACGCGTTCGCCGCCAACCCGGATCTGTGGGTCGGGATCATCACCGGCGCCGGGGAGCGCGCCTTCTCGGCCGGCAACGACTTGAAGGTCCAGGCCGCCGGGCGGCGCGGGCCGCGACCCAAGACCGGCTTTGCCGGTCTGACGCATCGTTTCGACCTCGACAAGCCGCTGATCGCTGCGGTGAATGGGGTCGCGATGGGCGGCGGGTTCGAGACCGCGCTCGCCTGCGACATTATCATCGCGGCCGAAAACGCCGTCTTCGCGCTGCCGGAGCCGCGAGTCGGGCTGATCGCGGGTAGCGGCGTGCACCGGCTGCCCAGGATGATCGGTCAGAAGGCGGCGCTGGGCATGATACTCACCGGGCGGCGGGTCTCGGCTGCGGAGGGGAAAGAACTCGGCTTCGTCAACGAGGTCGTGCCGGCCGGCGAGGCCGTCGCCGCCGCGAGGCTATGGGCCGGGCAGATCCTGGAATGTTCGCCGATGGCGATCCGCGCCTCGAAGCAGGTCGTCTATAAGAGCCTCGACGAGCCGACGCTGGCGGCGGCAATGACCCGCACTTACCCGGCGCAGGAAGCCAATCTGAAGAGCCAGGATTATGTCGAGGGTCCCCGCGCCTTTGCCGAGCGCCGCAAACCGAATTGGCAAAACCGGTAGGCGAGGAGTGGTTGGACGGCGACCTCGCTGCGCCGTAGCGGCCCGCTCCAGTTACAGCATACCGTTTGTTCAACTCGGTTGAGGCGCCGGCCGGGCTGGCGCTACGGTTAGCTCCGAGACATCGGACTGGGTTGAGGGAGGGGAATCATGACGACGCCACGGCGGACGGTGTTGCGGACCGCGGCGCTCGCGACGGCGATGTTGGCGAGCCCGTTCGTGCGCGGTTCGCACGCGGCCGGCAAGCTCAGCGTCGCGTTCTGGGATCACTGGGTGCCCGGCGCCAACAAGCCGCTCGAACAGCTCGCTCGGGAGTGGGCTGAGAAGGAAAAGGTCGATGTCACGGTCGATTTTATCACCTCGAACGGCGACAAGGACTTGCTCACGGCGGCCGCCGAGGCGCAGGCCAGGACCGGGCACGATATCATCCAGCTCACGGCCTGGTACGCACCGGGCCATGCAGCGAGCCTGGAGCCGGTAGACGACGTCATGGCGAGCCTGATCAAGGAGAACGGTTCGGTCAGCGAGGGGGCCACCTATCTCGGCAAGCAGGATGGCCATTGGATCGCGGTGCCGACTTCGTTCGGCAGCACGCTATCACCGCCCTGCGCCCGCATCGATCTGATGAAGCAGCTTGCCGGCCTCGACGTGACGAAGATGTATCCGGCCGGAGCGCCGCCGGACAAGGAGCTGCAGGACCAGTGGACCTGGGATTTCTTTACGCAAGCCGCGGAAAAGTGCTCGAAGGGGGGGCATCCGTTCGGCATGCCACTCAGTACGTGCAGCGACGCGGTCCAGTGGGTCGGCGCGATGTTCAACAGCTACGGCGCGCAGCTGGTGGACGCCGAAGGCCGCATCACGGCGAATAGCGACGCGACCCGGACCGTGCTGGAATGGTTCAAGCGGACCGCGCCGCTGTTTCCGGAAAGCGTCTATGCGTGGGATGACGCGTCGAACAACAAGGCGCTGATCTCCGGAAACAGCGCGCTGATCTTTAACGCTCCGTCGGCCTGGGCGGTGGCGAAGCGCGACCAGCCGAAGATCGCCGAGCAGTTATGGACGTTTCCGCCGCCGAAGGGGCCCAAGGGCCGGCACGTTTCCGGCCGCTACCGCTACTGGGGGATTTGGAATTTCTCGCCGAACAAGGCGGCGGCGAAGAGCCTGCTGCTCCACCTGTCCAGCAAGAACGCGGTCGAGAAGCTGGTGATCGCGAGCCAGGGGTTCGATATCCCTCCATTCGAGGCCATGGCGGATTTCAAGGTGTGGGAGGAGGCCGCGCCGCCGCAGGGCACGCTCTACAACTTTCCGCCGCGCGGCGATGTTATTGTGTCGGTTGCCGGCCACCCGGCGCCGGCGCGGATCGGGGTCCAGATGTACGCGCAGGGCATCATGTGCAAGATGATCGCCCAGTGTACACAGCAGGGCCGCTCGATCGACGAGGCGATTGCGTTCTGCGAGCGCGAGCTCGAAAGCTTCATGCGAACCTGAACGCCGGGGGTAGAGACTCGCCAACCTCCGTCGGCCTCGGGTCCGCCGACGGTTGGGGTGAGTTTAATCCCGCCCGGGACGCCTTGTAACCGGGCTGGCACCGAGGGTCCGGGCGACAAATTCACCAGAGCAATCCCGGTCTCCACCCGAGCCGAGAATGGCCGCGTCTCAAGCCAACCATGTGTCCGGAGGGAACTCAGCGGGGGATTGCCGCGATCGAGCTGAACAAATTTAGTGCGTCGTTCCTCCCGCACAACTCGCGCGTGCGGGTGAAAAGGTCCGATGCTGCGGCTGGCTGGTAAGGCATTTCGCACTTTCGGTGCATGCCCAGTGGTCGAATCTAGAGAAAAAAGTAGCAAGATACTATTTTAAGTGGTATCGTGCACGTTGTCACATCGAACGGGAGTACCTTTCAATGAGACGTTCTGCGGCGGCCGTTGTGGCCAAGCCGAGCCTCACCGACCGGCGGATCAGACCTGGCCGCGGCGCAACGAACGGCCCAAGGCCGCGGCTGAAGCGGCAAGGGGGAAACTCTGTCGAGCCGCGTAGAGATTCCTTTCATCCGATGATGATTTTGACTGCCGTGGATCAGGCACAGGCAATCGTGGGCATCGTGGATGGGCGGATCATCCATTGGAGCCGAGGGGCTGAGCGGCTCTATGGGTGGACGGCGAACGAGGCTATCGGCTGCCGCGCGGGCGATCTGCTGAAACAGAATCGCGCGAGCGCATCGGAAGCGAGCGCGTCGGATGTTGCCACCGGGGGGATCTGGAAAGGGAAGCTGAGCCGCGCCCACAAGGACGGTCGCGAACTGTCAATCGCCGCTCACCGCGTGTCGGGCCGGGACATCAGTGGCCGCTCGACGGTGATCGAGCTGGACTGCCTGATCGAACCGGCCGAGCGCACCGACCATTCCCCGGAAAGCAGGGCTGAGCAAACCGGGGCGAGCGGATGTGCAATTCACCGGATCGCGCACGACTTCAAAAATCTGCTTGGGGTCATCACGCTGAACCTGGAGCTCGCGCGCGAGTGCGCCGCCACTGGGGGCGAGCTGCGCAAGATGATCGATGAGGCGCTCGCTGCCGCCTGGCAAGGCTCCGAATTGACAGGTCGTCTCGCTGATGCCGCACGGCACCAGCCGGCGTAGCCGGCGCCGGTCGCGCTGGCTGTCAACCGACACAGGCTCGCGCTGACGTCGTAAGTCTGGACGGAGATAGGTGAAAGATGGCCGACATTGTCGTGATCGATGACGAAACCCGCTACCGGCGCCTGATCGCGCAGGTGCTGACCGGCGCGGGGCACGATGTGAGACAGGCCGGGGACGGCGCCGAAGGATTGACGATGTGCCGTCAGCGGTCGCCGGAACTGGTGATCACCGACCTCGTGATGCCCGGCATGGAGGGCATAGAGACGATCCTGCAATTGGCGCGTGAATGCCCGGAGGTGCCGGTGCTGGCGATCTCGGGCGCCGAGCCGGCCTCGGTCTATCTCCGCGCCGCCACCGCGCTCGGCGCGGCGTCCGCGCTGGCGAAGCCGTTCACCGTCGATCAGTTGCTGACGGATGTCGATCGGTTGCTCGCGGCCGATCAGGTGGTGGCGGAGACGGTTTGACCTGGCGACGCAGGCCGACGGGATGGGACGCAAAGCGGCGGCGCCGGTCCTCGGCGCGGTGACGCGAACAGCCGGCCCGGATTTCGGGCAAATTCCCTGCCAACAGGGAATTTAGCAGGGAAAATTTTTGATCGCCGGTTCGAACCCTTCGAATTTGCTCGGCTATGTGCCGCCGGGACGGCGCTGATCAGGGAGTTAGCAGGGAACTCCGTGAACCAGCATAAGGCGTTGGGTTTGCTGGAGTTTTCGCCCGACTGCGGCAGCCTCCGGGAAATTTACAGAGAATCTTCCCCGCCGCGCCCAATTAACTCCGCACACCGCGCCACTTTGTTCTCCGATTGACCATCCTTCTCAGCCAAACCCGTGCGTCCTGCCCGGGCACCCGCCTCTGGACCTGTTCGAGCCAAAACGTATCACTCGATAATGGCAATTCTAGCGCCGGTGCGAGCGGCATCGATCGCCGGCCGCCGACGCCTCGGGGCGTAATTCGCTCCGTGCGGGACGCACGAGATTTTGCATCGCATTGCGCAGGGCGAAGCCGGGAAACGCGCCGACAGGTTTCGGGGGCTCGGGTTTGGCGCTAGCGATCCTCGCCGTTTTTTCCTTCGGCGGCTTGTTTTGCCGCGTGTTCGGCGAGCAGGCGGCGGATTTCCGGCTCGAAATCCTCCTCGACGATGTTCGACGGATCGTAGGGCGGCAGTTGCGGCTCGGCCTCGCCGAGTTCACGGAGTACCTTGCGGCAGCGCTGCAATTCCCAATGGTAGGAATAAGGTGGGCCATCGTTCCAATATAATGTGTAGCCCGAGCGGGCATGCGCGAGAGCCTTATCGCGGTCGCCGGTCAATTGATAGAACTCTGCCAGCGCCGCGTATGGCATGCCGGGTCCCCGCTCGGCGCGTCGCGCCGCCGCCAGCGCTTCCTCCGCGCGGCCGAGATGATGCAGCGCAATCGCGTACCCGGCTTCCGCCTCGGTGTCGTGCAATTGGACGCGGCGCGCCAACTCGATCGCGGTCTCGAACGCCACCGCCGCGTCGCGATATCGCCCGGCCGCCGCACGAAACTCGCCACATACCCTCGAAAGCCCGCGAACGTAAAAGGGCTGGTGCAACTCCGCGGCCCGCGCAATCTCAATGCCGAGCCACGTCTCGTCCAGGTGTCGCTCGTAAAGCCGCAACTGAGCCTCGACGAATGAGATCCGGGCGTTGAGTTGGGCGTCGAAACGTCACCTTGTCGCGCCCCTCGATCTTGGCCCAGATCGCACGCGCGGCGGCGAGATCGCCACGCCTGACGAGGCCCATCACCAAGTCCGAGGTTGCCCACGTTACTAGGTAGACATCCGAATTTATTCGCGACGGCAACGTCGTGCGACAGCCGATAAAGGCGCTCGGCTGTGCGAAAGGGAAAAAACGTCCGCAGGCGTAATTTCTCAAGCTGATCGCGAGATTGAAACTGAGCCCGCGCTTCATCTGCTTCGCGGATTGAGAACGCTTCCTGCGCACGTGCCTCGTCCAGACGCCCGAGCAGGGAGAGTGCTGTTCCGGCTTCGTTCGCCACAGAAGCAGCGCGATGGGCCGCGATCGGCCGCTGCGACCAGCCGTCCGGGAACAGCGGTCGCAGCACCGCCAAGCCTCGTGATGCAGCTCTAGTCGCTGGAGGGCATCGCGCAGCCCGCCCAAATAGGCAGCAAATGCCGCCTCGGTCTTGCCGGCGAGGTTCAGCGCGCGCACGATCTGCAGGCCGGTATCGAGATCGGCGAGCGCGGCGGCGGTTTCGTAGGCCGGCGCGGGGCGCGAGGCGAAAAAATCGGCGACAACCTGCCCGGTCACGGCGCGCGCGTCGGCGGTAGTCGAATCGACGGCGAAATGGCGGATCACCGGGTGCAGGTCGAACAATTTGGCGTCGCGGTCCCATTGCAAGAGACCGCTTCGTTCGAGTTTGGGCGGCAGACGCCAGCAGCCACTCGTCGGCGGCGCGATATTCCGGGGATCGCCGCCATGCAGTCAGCGCAGCTTGATAGGCGGCACGTTTGCGCCGCGCCTGCTGATACTCGGCCTCCAATTCCTCGCGCCGCACTTGCTGCCGCGCCTCGATCGCGGCCCTATTCTTGCTCGATCTGGCCGACAAAAGCTGTTGTTTCAGTTCGAGTATCTCAAAATCCCATTCGTCGTCGGGCCGCCTGGGTTCGGGCACCTCTTCCGGCGGCGTGGGGCGGCGCGGGTTCAGCGCCTGCAAGGTTTCCCAATCGATTGCATGCGCGCAGATCGCCAGGCGCGTAACGACTTCGCGCGCATCGGCGTCGAGCGCGTCGAAGGCACTCTTCAGGATATGGTTGCGCCGCTGCCTGATGTCGGGTGCGGCGAGGTTGACATTGGCGCCGCCGTCCGGGTGATCCAGCCAGCGATCGAAATCGCACGGCGCCGGCGCGAAATCGTAAACCACGCCGGCGATGACCGCGACGACGAGCGGATGACAGCCGAACTCCCGGTCGAGGAAATGCCGCATGCGGGCGCTGTCGCCGCGCACGCCGATGTCGCGCATCAGAAGCTCGGCATCCTCGGGCGCGAGGCCGGTCAGCGGCCGATGCCGTACGCCGTCGCGCGGCCGGGCGCCGATGCCGCGCAGCGCGGTCGGCATCAGCCGCGACGAGACGACAAGTTTGCTCGGCGCCGCATGGCAGAGTTTTTGGAGTAGCGTCGCTGGTCGGCCGGCCGGATGCAATCCTCGTGCGGCCGGTTGGCGCTGTCGGGGTCATGCGCGACATCGCCGTCGTCCGCCTGTGCCGCGTCGAGGCGGTGATAGGCGACGAGGATGCGCTCGATGCCGTCGAGTGCGAGAAGCCAGCGCCGCGCCGTCAATTGCCGCAACAATTCATCGCCGAGCTCGCTTGTCGGGCGCGCCCGGAAATCGGCAAGCTTCTGTCCGGTCATATAGGCCAGCGCGGTGACGCAGAAATCGTGCATCGTCGCGCCGCCCTCGTAAAAGCTGTACCAGAAGATGCCGGCCCATTCGCCCGGCTCCTTCCGGGTTTCTTCCTGGACCCATTCCCAGGTCAGCATGCTTTTGCCCATGCCGCCGATCGCCTCGAAGATCAGCACCGGCTCCCCCGGCGTCGCGGCCCATTCGTCGAGCCAGCCGAGTTCGCGCTGGCGACCGAAGAAGTGCGATTTGCCGATAAAGGCGGGCTTCGCATAGAAGGCTGGCGGCGCCGGGATTTCCGGCTCCCGGTCGGCCGCGTTATCGCCGGCGGAACCGCTTAGCTTCTTGGACTTCGCCTTCGCTTGCTCCGCGAGCCACTCCCGAAGGCGAGCCAGCGTCGCCGTCGCCTTCACTTTGACATCGTCAAGCGATTTGAACTCGGCGTAGATACGGCCCTCCTTCGCCAGTTTGATAAAGGCGGCGAGTTTGCCCTCGGCGTCCGGTTCGTCGCGCACCGCGCTTCGCGGAACCGGATGGTCGTCGTGCATGACCAGCATGCAGATCGGGATGTCGCGGTCGCGCGCGCGGCGAAACTCCAGCTCGGTCAGCGAAAAATTACCGGGGTTTCGCACCGGGCATGGCAATACCTGGCCGTAGCGGTATCCGATCAGGCCGATGTAGCCATCGGCCGCATCGACCTTGGCAAGCGAGGCGCCGATCAAATCCTGGGGCAGCGCGGCGTCGGCGTCGTTTTCCATCGCGAGCGGAAACATACGTGCCGCGATTATCGCCTCCCGGACAAGTTTGCGATGCTCCGCCAAGTCCGTGCCGGCACTCGACAGCATGATCGAATAAATCCTGCCCGCCATTCGAGCGCCTCCAACTTCCCCCGAACAACCTCTGGTTAACGGAACTATATATCGCACGAGGTTGTCGGCACGCACATCGGGTGCAGGGTTCGCGCGCGGGTGGATGACTGGTTCGGAGCAGAAGGGGTCGTGGAGTTCGTGCGCATTATTGCCGGCTAGACCGTCAAGGAGTGGAGCGTGGCCGAGGCTGACATGTGCCGGCCCCTTGCCCCATTTTCCGGCGCGGGGTAGGACGGGTGCGGCGGATCGGAGCGGATGGACGGAGGGACGACAAGATGGCGATCTCGGGCGAATATGATGTCGTCGTGGTCGGTGCCGGGAATGCCGGGATGTGCGCGGCGCTGGCGGCGCGCGAGAGCGGGGCGCGGGTGCTGGTGCTCGAAGCGGCGCCGTTCGACGAGCGCGGCGGCAACTCGCGCTATACGGCAGGCGCGCTGCGCTTCGTCTATAACGGCGTCGACGACCTGCTGAAGCTGTGCGACCTGTCCGAGCAGGAGCTGGCGACCTCGGATTTCGGCACCTATACGCAGGACAAATATTACGACGATCTGGGCCGGCTCACCGATTATCGCAGCAACCCCGACATGGCCGAGCTCTTGATCACGAAGAGCCAGGAGACGCTGTTGTGGATGCGCTCGAAGGGCATCCGCTTCGCGCCGATGTATTCGCGCCAGGCGTTCAAGCACGAGGGCAAGTTCGTGTTCTGGGGCGGGCTCGCGCTGGAGGCCTGGGGCGGCGGTCCGGGTCTCGTCGAGGGGCTGTTCACCGCGCTCGAAAAGAACGGCATCGACGTCGCGTACGAGGCGCGCGGCGAGAGGCTGGTCGCCGACGATGACGGGGTGCACGGCGTCGTCGCCAATGTCGAGGGCAAAACGACGACGATCCCGTGCAAGGCGGTCGTGCTGGCCGCCGGCGGGTTCGAGGCCAACGCCGAGATGCGCACGCGCTATCTCGGGCCCGGCTGGGACCTCGCGAAGGTGCGCGGCACGCGGTTCAACACCGGCGGCGGCATCAAGATGGCGCTCGATATCGGCGCGATGCCGTACGGCAACTGGTCGGGCTGCCACGCGGTCGGCTGGGACTATAACGCTCCCGAATTCGGCGATCTGGCGGTCGGCGACAATTTCCAGAAGCACTCCTATCCGTTCGCGATCATGGTCAACGCCACCGGCGAGCGGTTCTGCGACGAAGGCGCCGATTTCCGCAACTACACCTATGCCAAATACGGCCGCGAGATATTGAACCAGCCGCACCAGTTCGCCTGGCAGATCTTCGACCAGCAGGTCGTGCAGTATCAGCGCGACGAATACCGGATACGGCAGGTGACGAAGGTCACGGCCGACACGATCGAGGAACTGGCCGACAAGATGGCCGAATACGCGCCGGTCGATAAGGCGAAGTTCATCCAGACGATCCGCGAGTACAACGCGGCTGTCGATCGCAGCATCCCGTACAACCCGACCGTGAAGGACGGGCGCACGACGCGCGGCCTCGCGATCGACAAGACGAACTGGGCGATGCCGTTGGAGAAGCCGCCGTTCGAGGCGTATTGCACGACCTGCGGGGTCACGTTCACGTTCGGCGGTGTCAGGATCGACACCGACGGGCGCGTGCTCGACGTGGCGCAGAAGCCGATCCCCGGGCTGTACGCGGCCGGCGAGCTGGTCGGCGGCCTGTTCTACTTCAATTATCCGGGTGGAACGGGTCTGGTGTCCGGATCCGTTTTCGGAAAGATCGCCGGTACCACCGCCGGACGGCAGATCGGGCGCAATATCTGAGGCGCGAGGGCGGGTTGCGGGCAATGCTGGAGCTGCGTCCCAATTGCGAGTGCTGCGACCGCGACCTGCCGGCCGATTCTGTTGAAGCGCGCATCTGTTCGTACGAGTGCACGTTCTGCCAGGATTGCGCCGAGGGCGTGCTCGGCGGGTACTGCCCGAATTGTGGCGGCGAACTGGTGCGGCGGCCGATCCGGCCGGCCGACCGGCTGGTCGCGCCACCCGGCCTCGACAAGGCGGTTGGTCAAGGCGGCGGGTTGCGCGCCGGCCGGTATCGCCCGGTGACGCGCTGATGCCGCGCGGACCCTCGCGCCGGGGGCAGGTACCGCCGTTCCTGGCGATGGACATGCTGCGCGCCGCCAGCGCGCGCGAGGCGGCGGGCCATTCGGTCATCCATCTCGAAGTCGGCCAGCCCGGCACGCCGGCGCCTCGGGCCGTGCTCGACGCGGCGCGGGCGGCGCTGGCGACGGACCGCATCGGCTATACTGATTCGCTCGGCATCGCGGCGCTGCGCGAGGCGATTGCGCGGCATTACGCGAGCAGTACGGGGTCGCGGTCGATCCCGGCGAGGTCGTCGTCACGACCGGGTCGTCGGCGGCGTTTCAGCTGATCTTTATTGCCGCATTCGAGCCGGGCGACCGGGTGGCGCTGGCGGCGCCGGGCTATCCGGCCTATCGCAACATCCTGTCGGCGCTGGGCCTGGAACCGGTGCTGATCGAGGTCGGCTCGAACGAAAATTATCAGCCGAACCCGGAATTGCTGGCCGGGATCGGCGACATCGCCGGGCTGATCGTCACCAGCCCGGCCAACCCGACCGGCACGATGATCCCGGCCCCGCAGCTGGCGCGGATTGCCGAATGGTGCCGCGAGCGCGACATCCGGCTCGTCTCGGACGAGATCTATCACGGCATCACCTACGAGAGCGCCGGGGCAGACCGCGCGCGCTTATGGAAAAGAGATCGTCGTCGTCAATTCGTTCTCGAAATACTACAGCATGACCGGATGGCGGCTCGGCTGGATGCTGGTGCCCCGTGAGCTGGCGCGTTCGGTCGAATGCCTGGCGCAGAATTTCTACGTATCGCCGCCGACCCTGTCGCAGCTTGCGGCGCTGGCCGCGTTCGACTGCTGCGCCGAGCTTGACGGCCATGTCGCTCGGTATCACACGAACCGCGATGTGCTGATCGCGATGCTCAAGGAGGTCGGGCTGACCCGCTTCGCGCCGGTCGAGGGCGCCTTCTACCTGTATGTCGATGTCTCGGCGCTGAGCCGCGACAGCGTCGAATTCTGCCGGCGCATGCTCGACGAGGCCGGGGTCGCGGCGACGCCGGGGCGCGATTTCGATCCGATCCACGGTGATGACTGGGTGCGTCTCTCGTTCGCCGGCTCGATTCGGGACATTGCCGAAGGGGCCCGGCGCCTCAAGGAATGGCTCCCGCGGGCGGGGTGAGCGGCGCCCCGTTTCTGCGGCGGACGACACGGAATGGGTTTCGTCCGACTGAACCGATCCTACATCCTACAGCGGCTACCGAGGGAGTTGCAGCCAATCCAACCGTCATCATCGGATGGCCGGGTCAAGCCCGGCTATAACGGCCAAAAGGGACCGGCATCGGCTCTCGGCTGTGTTCAATCTTCGGACGGCCAAACATCTTTCGGATAGCGTCTGTTCATGCACGATTTGCGATGGATCCGGGAAAATCCCGACGAATTCGACCGCGGCCTGGCGCGGCGCGGCTTGCCCGCGCGGGCAGCGGAGGTCCTGGGGATCGACAGGGAGTGGCGCGCGCTGCAAACCGCGGCCGAGGACGCTCAATCCGTCCGCAACCGGCTGTCCCGCGAGGTCGGCGCCGCCAAGCAGCGCGGCGAGTCGGCAGACGCGCTGCTCGCCGAAATCGCGCAGCGCAAGGCAGCGGAGGAGGCGACGTTGAGCCGCGCGGCCGAATTGCGGCGGCAGCTGGACGATCTGCTGGCGACGCTGCCGAACCTGCCGTCACCGGATGTACCGGACGGTTTCGACGAGAGCGCCAATGTCGAAATCCGGCGGGTCGGCGATCCGCCGCGCTTTAATTTCGCGCCGCGTCCGCACGAGGCGATCGGCGAAACGCTCGGGCTGATGGACTTTGCCGCCGCCGCGAAGCTGTCGGGGTCGCGGTTTGTCGTGCTGAAGGGCGCGCTGGCGCGGCTGGAACGCGCGCTGGCGCAGTTCATGCTGGACCTGCACACGCGCGAATTCGGCTACTTGGAGGTCGCGCCGCCCTATCTGGTGCGCGACGAGACCGCGTTCGGGACCGGCAATCTGCCGAAAGCCGCCGAGGACATGTTCCGCACGACCAATGGGATGTGGCTGATCCCGACCGCCGAGATGCCGCTGACCAATCTCGTCGCCGGCGAAATCCTCGACGAAAGCCGCGCTGCCGCTGCGCTTTACGGCGTGGACCGCGTGTTTCCGCTCGGAGGCCGGGGCGGCGGGGCGCGACACGCGCGGCATGATCCGCCAGCATCAGTTTCCGAAGGTCGAGCTGGTCTCGATCACGCGGCCCGAGGATTCCGAGGCCGAGCACGAGCGGATGACTTCCTGCGCCGAGGAGGTGCTTGAAGCGGCTCGGGCTGGCCTACCGGGTGATGCTGCTGTCGGCCGGCGACATGGGCTTCGCGGCGCGGAAAACCTACGATCTCGAGGTTTGGCTGCCGGGCCAGAACGCCTATCGCGAGATCTCGAGCTGCTCGAATTGCGGCCCGTTCCAGGCGCTGCGCATGAAGGCGCGCTGCCGTCCTGCGGGTGGCAGAGGGACGCGCCCGATGCACACGCTGAACGGCTCCGGTCTCGCGGTCGGCCGTACGATGATCGCGGTTCTGGAAAACTTCCAGCGCGCCGATGGCACCGTCGCAATCCCGGAGGCGTTGCAGCCCTATATGGCTGGACAGCAGGTACTGGCGCCCAATGGTTGGTAGAACGATGCCTGACAGGCCGATGGCTGACAGGCGCATCGAAATCGGCAAATGCCGGATCCTGATCTCGAACGACGACGGGATCGAATCGCCGGGCATCAAGATCCTCGAACAGATCGCGGGCGAGCTGACCGACGATGTCTGGGTCGTCGCGCCGGACCAGGAGCAGAGCGGCGCCAGCCACTCGCTGACGACGCGGCGGCCGCTGCGGCTCATCGAGATATCGGAGCGGCGCTATGCAGTGGACGGAACGCCGACCGATTGCGTGCTGCTGGCGGTCAAAAAGGTGCTGCGCGAGCGGCGGCCGGACTTGGTGCTGTCCGGCATCAACGGCGGCAGCAACGCCGGTGAGGACATGACCTACTCGGGGACCGTGGCGGCGGCGATGGAGGCGACGCTGCTCGGCATACCGGCGGTGGCGCTGAGCCAGGATTATCCCGACGGCTCACCGATCCCCTGGGATACCGGGAAGGCGCTGGGCGCCGAGGTGATCCGCCGTCTGCTGAGGCAGCCCTGGTCCGCGAATACGCTGATCAATGTCAATTTCCCCGGGGTGCCGTTGGACCGGGTCGCTGGCTTCGCGGTCACCAGCCAGGGCAAGCGCGATATCGCCGAGAACCTGACTGAGGGCAGGGACCCGCGCGGCCGGCCCTATTACTGGATCGGCCCGATCCGCGAGGTCGGCGACCCCGAACCCGGCACCGACATCGCCGCGCTGACCGAGAACAAGGTCTCGATCACGCCGATCAACATGGATCTGACTTACGTCGGCCTACTCGATCCGCTGCGCCGCCTGTTCGAATAGCACTGAAGGCGATTCGCGTCTCGATCGCGATCGGCGTTGCGACGGCGGCATCATCCTTAAACATCGGGCGAGGGTCGCGCGCCGTTTTCGACCAAGCGGCAGGCCAGGAATAGTGACCTGGAGACAAGGTCGATTCTATCTTAGGGCGTTTGACTTATCCGGATTACTCTGAAGCGCATCAGCATTCTTGCCCGTCGGGGGGCGGACAGGAGGGGAGATGGGGGAAATCGGATTGAGGCGGCATTTGCGCGCCGCCGCCGCGGTGTCGTTCGCGGCGCTCGCCGCCGCATGTGCCGGGAATCGCCACGAAGCGCCGGTGATCATGAAAGGGGCCGCTCCGGATGGCATCGAAGCCGCGCCAATTGCACCGGCACAGGCTCGGCCGAAATTTGCGGCGCCGAAGCCGCTGATATCGCCGACCGGACCGGGAAGACGGATCGTCGTACGTCCCGGGCAGTCAGTGGGCTATCTCGCGCGCGAGTACGGCGTCACGAAGCGGGCGATCATCGAGGCCAATAATCTGACGCCGCCGGAATACAAGATCGAGATCGGCCGGCAACTCGTCATTCCAGGCGGCACCGAGCCGCATCCGCCGGCGCAGACGGCGGAAGCGGAAAAGCCTTCGCCGCTCCCGCCAGAGCACCCGGCATCTTCCAAGCGGGCGGGCAAGGCGGGAGAAGTTATTCCGCTCGACGACCCGGCGCCGGCGCGGAAAAAATCGGCTGAGGCTCCCGCGATCAGTTTCCCGCCGCCGACTGCTCCGGCACGCGGAAAACTGTCACCGCCTGCTGCCGAGCCGGCTGCACGGCCCCCGCAGCAAGCCGAGAACGAGGTCGCGTCGGCAGAGGCTGAGGAGCCGTCGAGCCGAAGCGGGCATCTGCCATGGCCGGTGCGCGGCCGCATCGTCGGTGGTTACGGATCAACAAAGGGTGGCGGCCATAATGCCGGCATCAACATCGCGGCCGCGCGCGGCGCCCCGGTCCACGCCGTCGATGCGGGGGTTGTCGCCTATGCCGGCAACGAGATCCGCGGCTACGGCAACCTCGTCCTGGTCAAGCATCCGAGTGGGTTGATTTCGGCCTACGCGCATCTCGATACGCTGCTCGTCAATCGCGGCGACACGGTCAGCCGCGGCCAGGTGATCGCGAAAGTCGGCAATACCGGCGGGGTCAGCGAGCCGCAGCTCCACTTCGAGCTGCGCCGCGGCAAGAAGGCGGTCGATCCGCGCGAGCTGCTGACGCCGGGCGCCAATGCCGGCGGCGGGAAAGGAGCCGCGGGCTAGCGATGGCCGAGCCGGAATGGCGCCGCCTCAACCGTCTGCATTGGGACGACCGGGTTGCGATCCATCTGGGACCGCGGGGCTATGACCTCGACCGGCTGCGGGCGGGACAGGAGCCGCTCAACGGCATCGAGGCCGAAGAACTGCCGCCGCTTGAGGGCAAGCGGGTACTGCACCTGCAATGCCATTTCGGCGCCGACAGCCTGAAACTGCTGCAAGGCGGCGCCGCCGAAATCGTCGGTGTTGATTTTTCGCAGCCCGCTATCGCCGCCGCCCAACAACTGGCGCGGGAGATGGGCCTCGCCGAACGGGCGCGCTTTGTCGAAGCCGATGTTTACGACGCGCCTGTCGCCGTTCCGGAGCCGCACGGTTTCGATCTGGTCTTCGTGACCTGGGGAGCGATCTGCTGGCTGCCCGACATCCGGGCGTGGGCCAAAGTGGTCGCGGCGATGGTGCGGCCCGGCGGCGCGCTGTACCTCGCCGAAGCTCATCCCGCGGCCTATGTACTGGACGACCTCAGCCGTTCGGCGGACGGCATGCCCGGTTTTTACGCGCCCTACTTCTCGCGTGACCCGGTCGTCTATACGCAAGAGCGCGACTACGTCGACCCCGCGGCCGATTTCACGCATCCGATGAGCCATACCTGGATTCACCCCCTTGGCGACATCGTGACCGGTGTGATCGAAGCCGGATTGCGGCTCGACTGGCTGCACGAACACGAGGGCGTACCCTGGCGGATGTTCGAGATCCTGGTGAGGGATGCGGACGGTCTCTATCGCTGGCCGGACAAGGCCTGGCTGCCGCTCGCGTTCTCGCTGCTGGCGACGCGCTGCTGATCGCTCCCCGTAACCGCTACCGATCAACCGAGCGGCTTTCCAAGCCGGCCGGCGAGGTCCTGGATGAACTGCCAGGCGACCCGGCCGGAGCGCGAGCCGCGCGTGATCGACCACTCGCTGGCCTCCGCCCTGAGCTGGTCGTCGGGCAGGTCCAGACCGTAATGCGCCGCATAGCCCCGCACGATCGCCAGATAGACCTCCTGATCGAGATTGTGAAACCCGAGCCACAGCCCGAAGCGGTCGGACAGCGAGACCTTTTCCTCGACCGCCTCGGCCGGGTTGATCGCCGTCGAGCGCTCGTTCTCGATCATGTCGCGCGGCATCAGGTGCCGGCGGTTCGATGTCGCGTAGAGCACGACATTGGCGGGACGCCCTTCGATGCCGCCTTCGAGAACCGCTTTCAGCGACTTGTAGCTGGCGTCGTTCTGGTCGAACGACAGATCGTCGCAGAAAAGGATCGAGCGCCGAAGGCTGTCGCGCACCAGCGACAAAAGCCGCGGCAGGGTCGGGATGTCCTCGCGGTGGATCTCGATCAGCGCCAGCGCGCCGGGGCGGCGTTCCGGCCTGACGTCGTTGACGGCCGCGTGCGTCGCCTTGACGAGGGCGCTCTTGCCGGTGCCGCGCGCGCCCCACAGCAGCACGTTGTTGGCCGGGAGCCCGGCCGCGAAGCGTTCGGTGTTCGCGAGCAGGATGTCGCGTACCCGGTCGATCCCGCGCAACAGGCCTATCGGGACGCGGTTGACGGAAGGTACCGGCTCCAGCCATTCGCGGTCGGCATGCCAAACAAAGGCGTCAGCGGCGCCGAGATCGTTGAGCGCGGCGCCGCTCGGCGCGAGCCGGTCGAGCGCGTCGGCGATGCGTTGCAGCAGCGGAATCAGATCGGGTTCCGGCATCGTTCCGTCCGGCGAGTAAGCGGGGAGGCGGACGCTACCACAGCGTCTTGCGGCGCGAAAAGCACGCCCGATGCCCGAGCCCGGCCGTCCAAGCATTGCCCTTCGTCCGGCGAGGCGGTACCAATGGCCGCATTGCGCGGCCGAGGCGGCGGGTCGCGGGATCGCTTGCCGCGACCCACGGCGTGCACCATTTTCGGCTGGTGGCCGACGCCGACCGACGCGGGGATCGCCGCAAGAGCGATTATTGACGAGGGATTATGGACCAGAACGCCTTAATTCAATTTCTGCCGCTCGTCCTGATTTTTGTCGTGTTCTATTTCCTGCTGATCCGCCCGCAGCAGAAGAAGCAGAAGGATCATCGCGCGATGCTGGAGGCGCTGCGGCGTGGCGACCGAATCGTGACCGGCGGCGGATTCTTCGGCACGGTATCAAAGGTGGTGAGCCCGGAGGAGGTCGAGGTCGATCTTGCGCCCAATGTGCGCGTGCGGGTACTGCGCAGCACGATCACCAGCGTCCTGTCGAAGCCCGATCCGGCCGCGGCGCGCGACGCCGCCAAGGAACGTGACGCCGCTAAGGAACGCGATGCGAAGGAAAAGGAACCGGCCCGGCGCGCCGCCGACAAGGTACAGTGAGAGGATCGATATCGTCGCGTGCTCGAGAGAGATGTCATAACCGGCGCCGGACCTGATCCGGGTATTGACCCGGCATTCTGATACCGTAGCGTCCTCTCGGGTCCGGCCGGGTCACCATAGCATGCTGTATTTCGCAAACTGGAAGGTCATCCTGATCTGCGCGATCTGCGCGGCCGGGGTGGTTCTCAGTCTCCCCAACCTGTTCACCGAGCAGCAGCTCGCGACGATGCCGAGCTGGCTACCGCACAAGCAGGTCGCGCTCGGTCTCGACCTGCGCGGCGGCTCGTATCTGCTGCTCGAGGTCGATGTCGCGGCGGCGGAACGCGATCGCCTCAATTCGGTCGAGGAGAGCGTTCGTAACGCGCTGCGCGACGCCAAGATCGGCTATACCGGGCTCAGCAATCAGGGCAACGCGGTCGCGTTCACGATCCGCGACCCCGCCCAGGTCGCGACGGCGCGGCAGGTTCTCGGCAGGATCGACAACGACCTGACCGTCGAAATCGCCGCGGACGGAGCCGGCACGATGCGCTTTCGGCAGGCCGCGCTCGATGCCCGCCGCCGACAGGCGGTCGAGCAGTCGATCGAAATCATCCGCCGCCGCATCGACGAGACCGGCACCAAGGAGCCGACGATCCAGCGCCAAGGCGCCGACCGCATCCTGGTGCAGTTGCCGGGTGTGGACAACCCGGAGCACGTTAAGACGCTGCTCGGGCGCACCGCCAAGCTGACGTTCCAGCTGGTCGACACGAGTGTCAATCCGGAGGATGCGCGACGGGGCCGGCTGCCGCCGGGCGACGAGGTCCTGCCGGCAACCGATGATCGCAGTGGGCCGGGGCAGTATGTCGTGCGCAAGCGCGTTATGGTCGGCGGCGACATGCTGGTCGACGCACAGGCCACCTTCCACGACAACGAACCGGTGGTCAGCTTCAAGTTCGACTCGGTCGGCGCCAGGCGGTTCGGCGACGCGACGCGCGAGAATGTCGGCAAGCCCTTCGCGATCGTGCTCGACAACAAGGTGATCAGCGCGCCCGTCATCCGCGAACCGATCCCCGGCGGCAGCGGCATTATCTCGGGCAGTTTCACTGCGCAGTCGGCCAGCGATCTGGCGCTGCTGCTGCGCGCCGGCGCGCTGCCGGCGCCGATCACAATCCTTGAGGAGCGCACGGTCGGCGCACAGCTCGGCGCCGATTCGATCCAGGCCGGGACGACTGCAAGCATCGTCGCGGTGATCCTGGTGATCGTGTTCATGGTGCTGTTCTACGGCCTGTTCGGCGTGTTCGCGGATATCGCGCTGATCTTCAATCTCTGTTTGATGCTCGCGGTGCTGTCGCTGCTCGGCGCGACGCTAACGCTCCCCGGTATCGCCGGGATCGCGTTGACGATGGGCATGGCGGTTGATGCGAACGTGCTGATTTACGAGCGCATCAAGGAGGAGCTGCGCAGCGGGCGGACGATGCTGTCGGCGCTCGAAGCCGGGTTCAGCCGCGCCTTCGGCACAATCCTCGACAGCCACATCACGACGCTGGTCGCCGGTATCCTGCTCTATTGGTTGGGTTCGGGGCCGGTCAAGGGGTTCGCCGTGACGCTCAGCATCGGCGTGTTGACCTCCCTGTTCTCGGCGATCCTTGTCACCCGGCTGCAGATCGTCGGTTGGCTGCGGCGCTGGCGGCCGAGGGAGATCCCACTATGACTCGCGTGCCAAACGGGAGATCGCTGTGTTAAGGCCGCTGATCGTCATCCGACATGTGCCGAAAATCGATTTCATGCGCTGGCATGTCTTCGGCTTTGCGTTCTCTGGCTTTCTGACGATCCTGACGGTCGTTCTGCTCCTGACGGCGGGACTCAACTACGGCATCGACTTTCGCGGCGGCACGCTGATCGAGGCGCGCGTAACAACCGGGCCGGCCGACCTCGCCAACATGCGCTCGAAGTTGGATTCGCTCGGCCTTGGCGAGATCAGCCTGCAGCAATTTGGCAGTCCATCCGATGTGCTGATCCGGATGGCGGAACAGCCGGGCGGCGATCGGGCGCAGATGGCGGCGGTCAAAACGGCGCAGGATGCGCTCGGACCGAATATCGAATACCGCCGCGTCGAGGTCGTCGGGCCGACTGTCGGCAGCGAATTGATCCGTGCCGGGGTGCTTGCGACCGTGCTCGCCCTCGGCGCGATCATGATTTATGTCTGGTTCCGCTTCGAGTGGCAGTTCGGCCTCGGCGCGATGGTGTCAACCTTCCACGATGTCATCACGACGGTTGGCCTGTTCGCGGTGTTGCAGCTCGAATTCAACCTGACGACGCTGGCTGCGATCCTGACCATCGCCGGCTACTCGATCAACGACACGGTGGTGATCTATGACCGGGTCCGCGAGTCTATGCGGCGGCATCGGTCGATGCCTTTTCGCGACCTGATTAATCTGGCGCTGAACGAGACGCTGTCGCGCACGATCCTGACCGTGGCGACAACGACGTTGGCGGTGCTGGCGTTGCTGTTTCTGGGCGGCGAGGTGCTGCGCGGGTTCAGCATCGCGCTGCTGTGGGGCATGTTCATCGGCACCTATTCGTCGCTGTTTATAGCGGCACCGATCCTCTATTACGTGCAGCCCAGCCGGCGCGCGATCGCAAAGGACGCCGAGCCGGCCACGCCGGCCCCCGCTCCCCCCGCCAAGCGGGCAGCGTCTCCGGCCAAGCGGGCCTCGCGCTGAGGCGGCGATGGAACTCGTCCCGCAAATCCGGGCCGGGCATCAGGTCATCGAGCGCTACGCGGCGAGCGGCTTCCGGGTCAGCGGCACGATCTATCTCGGCCCGGTGCTGGTGTTTGCCGAACGCACCGAAGCCTGGGGGGAGGCGGCGTTCACCGTCGAGGGGCTGGCGCCGGTTCTCGCGCATGGCGGCATCGAACTGCTGCTGCTCGGTTTCGGGCGGCGCGTCGCGCCGGTCAGCGCGGAATTGCGCAGTGCGCTGAAAGCGGGCGGGATCGCGGTCGAGCCGATGGATACCGGCGCGGCCTGTCGGACTTACAACATGCTGACGGGCGAGGATCGCCGCGTCGCCGCCGCGCTGTTGCCGCCGATCTGACCGGCGCGGAATTAGCCGGTGAACGGGCCTCGAGTTGCGAGATCCCGCAATGCCACCTAATTCCGGTGCGGATTTTGCCGTTTGTTTCGGCATTGGCCACAATGGCGGGCCACCGCTCGACCCCGGAGCGGGGTGGCGCCAGTTCTGCTGGAAAAAAGCGCGCGCCCGCGCCTGGAAGACGCCGCCGCGCGAGATCGCGCTGGCCCGGCTGGCGCGCGCCGAGGAGCTTGGGATCAGCTATCGCGAGTACACTTCGGTGCTGCTCGACACCGGACGACGGCCGTAAGACGCTATGCCGAGCCCGCCCGCAGGCGGCGGGCGGCGTCCTCGCCGGCGCGGAGGCCGAAAACGCAGGCCTTGATCAGCCCGCCGACATAACCGAGCGCGCCGCCGCCTTCGAGCCCGCCGGTGCAGCCGCCGGCCGCGTAGAGGCCGTCGATCACCGACCCATCGGGGCGGCGCACGCGGCCGTTTCCGTCGATCGCGATGCCGCCGAACGTGTTCGTGATGCCGGCGCAGATCGGGATCGCGTAGAACGGCGGCGTGTCGATCGGCGTCGGCGCGCCGCTCTTCGTCGAGCGCGATGGCGACAACTCCGCGAGCTGCCCGTTGCGTATGGCCTCGTTATAAGCATCTACCGTGGTGCGCAACGCGGCCGCATTTATGCCGGCCAATGCCGCCAACGCCTCGATTGTGTCGGCTTCGTGCAGCGTCCCGCCGCCCTCGACCAGCTGCGGGTTCGGCGGGATCTGCGCGGCGCGGCCCGCCTTGTCCCAGATCGCCGCGTCGCAGATCACCGTCGCGCAGAGTGGGTCGTCGAGCCGGGCCAGATCGTTCGTGATCGAGATGCCACCCAGCCCCTCGTCGAGCAGCCGCCGGCCGTTGTCATCGACAACGATCGCGGCGGTTGCGACCGCATCGATCTGCGGATACGGCCACAACCCATCATCGTGCATCGCGCCGCGGCTCAGCAGATGGCCATAGAACCGGTCGAGCCGGGTCAGCGCGGCGCCGGCCGCCTCGGCCATGCGCAGCCCGTCGCCGACCGCGGTGCCGGCATGGCGTTGCAGGACCTGTTCCGGGCTCGGGCCGATATGCCGCCGGAACAGCTCAGGGTCGCCCGGGAAGCCGCCATCGGCGATCACGACGGCGCGCGTCGCAAGCGTCAGATCGGCGCCGGCTCGCGACGCGTCGACCCCGACGCAGCGTCCGCCCTCGGTGCGCAGTGCCGTCGCGCGGGTGCCGAGAAACATCCGCCCCAGGCGCTGTTCAAGCCGTTCCTTGAGGCCGGCGATCATCCGATCGGGACCGCGTCCCCGCCAGTCTTGGCCATGCACCGCGGCGCGCGGCGGCGCCAGCGTCCAGCGGTGCCACCCGATCGGGCTGGCGCTCGTGAAGTTCGCTCCTTGTATGGCGAGCCAGTCGACGGTACGGCCGCAATCTTGGGCAATCGCTTCCGACAGTTCGAGGTCGGTTTCGCCCGATGTCGCACGTTCGATAGCGGCTTTCAGCTCGGCCGGGGGCAGCTTCACGTCATGATACGACACGTGAAAAATGCCGCCGGCCCAGCGCGAACTGCACAGATAGCGCTCGTCTTCGCCCTTCTCGATGACGGCGGTGCGCAGCCCCAGTTCGGCCCCGCGCAGCGCTGCGGCGAGGCCGGCGAAACCGCCGCCGATCGACACGAGGTCGAATTCCGCCTCTAACGACATTTCTTCCCTTGGCTCCCGATTTGCGCGCCCGTCGGCCGATGGGTTCGGCTCAGAACAGCCGGTCGAGTTCGTCGCGCTTGATGTCGACCGGGTAGCGGCGGCGCAGCCCCTGCGTCAACTCGCTGGCAACATCGAGCCGCATCTCCCCGGCTATCTGCGTTGCCAGTTTCGCGGCTTCGTCCTCGGGGACCGTCTGCGGCGCCTGCACCTCGTTCAGCTGAGCCGCGTAGCCGCCGGACTCGTCGGCGACAGAGATCGCCTCGCCGGGTTTGGCCGCGAATAGCTTGGTAACGAGCGCCGGTGGGAACGACTGTCCGGCCGCCGGCGTGCGCCCAAACGTTACGCCGGGCTGCACGGTCAGCCCTTTTTCGGCGGCGAGCATCGCAAGCGGCATCGAGGGCGTCACGGCGGCGGCGAGCGCCTCGGCCTGCTTGGCGACATCTTTCTCCTTCTGCTCGGCCTGCCAAGCCGCGATCGCCTTGTCCCGCACCTCGGCGAGCGGGCGCACGGCGGAGGGGATGACCTTGTCGACGCGCGCCACGTAGAGCGCGCCATCCTGCGTGTCGGTGACGCGGGTCGTCTCCCCCTGCGCGGTCGCGAATACGCTCTTCAGAACCTCGTCGGGCGCGACTGGAAGGACAACCCGGGCGCCGGCCGGGTCGAGGCCGTTCTCGTCGACCGCCGCGACAGGGGTCAGCTTGAAGCCAAATTTCTGCTGCAAGTCCTCGATCTTCGCGCCGCCGGCCAGCGCGTCGTCGGCCTGGTTCGCTATGTCGGCGATGCGGTCGGCCGCTTCGCGCATGCTGCAGCTCGGCCACGAGTTTCGGCTTTGCCTCCTCAAAGCTCTGCGTCTTGCCGGGTTCGATTTTGACGACCCGCAGAATGTGGTAGCCGAACGGGGTCTTGATCGGCTTGCTCGGCTGGTTCAGCGGCAGCTCAAACGCGACATCGCCGAGTTCGTGCGGAATTTCTTTGGGGTTCAGCAGCCCCAGCTCGATAGCGGAGGGGTCCATGCCGATCTGGGCGGCGACCTCGCGAAAATCCTTGCCGGCGGCGAGGGCGTCTTCGGCTTCCTTCGCCTTCTCCTCGGTCGGGGCCAGGATCTGTTCGATCTGGCGCTGTTCGGGCACCTGGAACTCGTCCTTGCGCTCGTCAAACGCGCTGCGCAACGTGTCTTCCGTGATCTCGGCCTCCGGCTTCACATCGTTCGGCGACAGGCTCGCCAGCATGAAGCCGCGATACTCGGGAGCGCGGAACAGATCGGGGTGCGCATCATAGAATTGCGTGAGCTCGGCCTCGCTGGGCTGGGCGACGCTGGCGACCTTGGAGACCGGGATGCCGACGATATCGGCGACGCGCTTCTCATTGCGAAACCGGTAAAGCAACTCGACCATAGGACGCGGCGGCTCGATCCCGCTGGTGACTGCCTGCAGCAGCTCGTCGCGCGGGATTTCCTGCCGCATCCGCGCGACGAGCTGGTCCTCGCTGAGGCGGTTCATCATCAGCACCTGCGCGAACAGGCGTCGGTCGAACTTGCCGTCCGGCCCGCGGAACGCCGGATTCTCATAGATCGCGTTGCGAATGACCTCGTCCGGCACGTCGAGACCGAGGCGGTGGGTCTCCTGGTTCAACAGGCTGCGGTCGATCAGCTGGCCGAGGACGCTATCGACGATTCCGAGCTGCTTCACCAGCTGCATGTCGACTGTACCGCCGAATTGCGCCCGCATCCGCTCCACCGCCGGCTCCAGCGTGCGTTGCAATTCGATGGCCGGGATCTTCTCGTCGCCGACCGTGGCGACGACGATTTCCTGCGGGCCGCGAATGCGGAACAGGTAATCCGAAATGCCCCAGGCCCCGAACGACAGGATCAGAAGCGCAAACAGAATCTTGACGATAATCGAACCCGCTCTGCCGCGGATTGCCTGCATCATGTCGGAGACGCTCGCCTCCAGGGCTGCGGCGCCGCCGGTCGGTTGACCCGCGCCGATCCCGGTGTGATCGTGCCAATGTAATCGTCAACGAAGATAGAGATGCGCCGTAGCGGCCGCAACCTTGCCGCCCGGCGACGCAGCCCCGGCGGGGAGGATCAAATGCCTGAACGTAAACGGCTTGTCGCGGGCAACTGGAAGATGAACATGCTGCGCGCCGACGGGTGCGCGCTGGCCTGCGAGATTGCCGAGCGGGCGCGCGAGGCGCATCGCTGCGAGCTGCTCGTGTGCCCGCCCTTCACGCTGCTTCCCGAAATCGGTGCGGCGCTCTCCGGCAGCGGCGTCGCGCTCGGCGGCCAGGACTGCCATGCGCAGGCGGCCGGCGCGTTCACCGGCTCGGTTAGTGCGGAAATGCTGAAGGATGCCGGGTGCGGCTACGTGATTGTCGGCCATTCCGAGCGCCGGCACGGCTGCGGCGAGACCGATGCGGAGGTGCAGGCGAAGATCCGCGCGGCGTGGCGCGCCGGACTCGTCGCGATCGTCTGCGTCGGCGAAACCAAGGCGGAGCGCGAGTCGGGGCGGGCGATCGAAGTAGTCGCGGCGCAACTCGCCGGCTCGTTGCCGGATGGCGCCGACGCCGCGCAGCTGCTGGTTGCCTATGAGCCGGTCTGGGCGATCGGCACCGGCCTGACGCCGACGACAGGCGACATCGTCGCGATTCACGAGGCGATCCGCGGCCGCATCCCGCCCGGCACGAGGATCCTGTACGGCGGTTCGGTCAATCCGAAGAACGCCGCCGAGATCCTGGCGCTCGGCGAGGTCGATGGTGCGCTGGTCGGCGGCGCCAGCCTCAAGGCCGACGATTTCTGGGCGATCGCAATCGCGGCGGGATGACTCCAGAATTAGGACCGCGCACGTCCTGCCCGCTCTCACAGGCCGCTTGGCGATGCAGGCGGCGACGCTCGCGTTCACTGAGGCAGGCGGCCCGCATGAGCCGAAAGTCGAAGCTTCTAGCCAGCGGCGGCGCGAGCGCCTAGATTAGCGGCATCCCCGAAAATTGCTGCGGCCGCCCGTCCATGATCATTTTGCTGTTCATCGTTCATGTGCTGATCGCGCTCGCGCTGATCGGGGTCATCATGCTGCAGAAGAGCGAGGGCGGGGCGCTCGGCATGGGCAGCGGCGGGATGTCCGGCTTCATGACCGGGCGCTCGACCGCCAACCTCCTGACCCGGACGACCGCGATCCTCGGCGCGGCGTTTTTCGCGACGAGCATTCTTCTCGTGCTGCTCGGCCAGTCCGATCGCGGGCCGCGCTCGATTATAGACCGAAGCGGCGGCCCAATGCCGACGGCGCCACTGATGCCGAACCTGCCGTCCGGGCCGGCTGCGCCCGGCGCCCCCGCACCGGCAATTCCCGCGCCGGCCGAACCGAGCGCGCCGTTGGCGCGCTGATCGGCGCCGAGGAATTCGCTGTTTTGTCGAGCGTGACAGGGCGGCGGGTTGCCCGCCCTGGACGTAATCGCTGTTTCCTGTACGCTGGAGGTCCATGACGCGGTTCATCTTCATCACCGGCGGCGTGGTCTCCTCGCTCGGCAAGGGGCTTAGTTCGGCGGCGCTCGGCGCGCTGCTGCAGGCGCGCGGCTTCAAGGTGCGGCTCAGGAAACTCGACCCGTATCTGAATGTCGATCCCGGCACAATGAGTCCGTACCAGCACGGCGAAGTCTTTGTGACCGACGACGGCGCCGAGACCGATCTCGATCTCGGCCATTACGAGCGCTATGTCGGCGTCGCGTCGCGGCGCAGCGACAGCGTTACGACCGGGCGCATCTATTCGACCGTGATCGCCCGCGAGCGGCGCGGCGAATATCTTGGCGCGACGGTGCAGGTGATCCCGCACGTTACCGATGCAATCAAGGAATTCATCACCGCCGATCTGGCCGGCGAGGATTTTGTGCTGTGCGAAATCGGCGGCACGGTCGGCGACATCGAAAGCCTGCCGTTCCTCGAGGCGATCCGCCAGCTCGGCAACGAACTCGGCCGCGAGCGGGTGATGTTCGTGCATTTGACGCTGGTGCCGTGGATCGCCTCGGCGGGCGAACTGAAGACCAAGCCGACGCAGCATTCCGCCAAGGAACTGCTGGGGCTCGGCATCCAGCCCGACATCCTGCTGTGCCGCTGCGACCGGCCGATCCCGGAGAGCGACCGCAAGAAGATCGCGCTGTTCTGCAACCTGCGCGAGTCGCGCGTCATCCCGGCGATCGACGTCGATACGATCTATGCCGTGCCCGGCTCGTATCACGCCGAGGGGTTTGACCGCGAGGTCTGCGCCCATTTCGGGCTTCAGGCGCCGGAGCCGGACCTGTCGCGCTGGGACGCGATCGTCAACCGTATCCGCCGGCCCGAGGGCGAGGTCCGGATCGCGATCGTCGGCAAGTACACGCATCTGCTCGACAGCTACAAGTCGCTGGGCGAGGCGATGACGCATGGCGGCATCGCGAATAATGTGCGTGTCAAGCTCGACTGGATTGACGCGGAGATTTTCGAGGCCGAGGAGGAGGCGGTGCGGCGCCTCGAGGACGTGCACGCGATCCTCGTGCCGGGCGGGTTCGGCGAGCGCGGTTCAGAAGGCAAGATCGAGGCGGTGCGTTTCGCGCGCGAGCGGCAGGTGCCGTATTTCGGCATCTGTTTCGGAATGCAGATGGCGGTCATCGAGGCGTCGCGGCATCTGGCGCGGCTGCCCGGCGCCGGCTCGACCGAGTTCGGGCCGTGCGAGCATCCGGTCATCGGGCTGATGACCGAGTGGATGCGCGGCAACGAGTTGGAGCAGCGGCAGGCCAGCGGCGATCTCGGCGGCACGATGCGGCTTGGGGCCTACGACGCGGTGCTCGACCCGGAAAGCCGGGTCGCCGAGATTTATGGCGCGACCCGGATCAGCGAGCGTCACCGGCACCGCTACGAGGTCAATATCGCCTATCGCGACACGCTCGAGGCGGCGGGGCTGCGCTTCTCGGGAATGTCGCCCGACGGTTTACTGCCGGAGATTGTCGAAATTTCGGACCACCCCTGGTTCATTGGCGTGCAGTTCCACCCGGAGCTGAAATCGCGCCCATTTGAACCGCATCCGCTGTTCACCGATTTCGTCCGCGCCGCGGTGCACCAGTCGCGGTTGGTGTGACGGGCCTTGCCGTGCGTCAGCTCCGGCGCGGCGGCTCGATCGGCATCGTCGCGATGCTGGTCCAGGCGACCGGGGCCCCGCATTTCTCCGCAGCCTGCTCCGGCGTCAGAGACTTGTCCCAATGCACCGCCAGAAAGCGGCGGCCGGTGACGCCGGAGGCGGCATTCGAGACGAGCCAGACCAGCGGCGGCGCCATCACCTCCGGCTGGATCATCTCCTCGCGCGCATAGGGCGCTTCCGCCGGGATCATCCCGGTATTGGTCGCCCCGCCCGGCACCAGCACGTTGACCGTGACCCCGGTGCCATCGAGGTCCTTCGCCATGATCGCCGAAAACGCCTCCAGCGCCGCCTTTGACGGGCCGTAGGTCGGCGATCCGGCGCGGATCATCGTGCCGAGGCTCGTCGTCACGTTGACGATGCGGCCCCAGCGCTGGCGCATCATGTCGTGCACGACGGCGCGCGACAGCGCCATCGGCGCGTTCGTATGCACCGCCACGAACAGCTTCCACTGCTCCGGCGTGATCTCCCAGAACTTGATCGGGTTCTGCCGGTTGTCGCTGCGGATCGTCGCCTGCCCAACTCCGGCGTTGTTGACCAGAACGTCGATTGTGCCGAACCGGCCGCGTGCCGCCGAAACGATCCGGTCGACCGCGTCGTCGCGCGCCAGATCGGCCTCGATCGTCAGCAGCGCCGCGTCCCGGCCGCGCTCGCGCGCACTCGCCGCCAGCGCTGCCAGTCCCTCGGCGGTCCGGTCCGAGGCCGCGACTCGGATCCCGGCGTTGAGCAGCCCGCCCACGAGCGCGCGGCCAATACCGCCGGCTGCTCCGGTGACGATTGCGGTGCGCTGTCTGTCGCTCATTCCGCTTCTCCCGCTTTCGGTGCGACGTGTGCCATCTGCAGAATGCCGCCGAACCGTGCCGGGTCAAGCCGGCCCGCGCGCCGAGCGGCACCCCGGGTTCGATCGGCACGTTGGCCGAATGAGCCGTTTGGGGCGAGGTATCATGGTACCTTGTCCCAAACACATTGTCCTGTAACGCGTTTTGCTTGACGCGCGCGCCATCGTGACGTAAACGGAGCGCCCGCTTCAGTCCGGCCGCACGCAATACGCCGCGCGCTGGGAGCGACCGGCATTTCGGGCTGCGAGAGATGAAAACCTTTTCCGCCAAACTTTCAGACATCGAAAAGAACTGGCTGCTGATCGACGCCGACGGTCTCGTGCTCGGCCGCCTTGCGTCGCTGATCGCGATGCGGCTGCGCGGCAAGCACAAGCCATCCTATACGCCGCACATGGATTGCGGCGACCATGTCGTCGTCGTCAACGCCGAGAAGGTGCAGCTGACCGGCAACAAGCGCCAGGCCGACATCTTCTACTGGCACACCGGTTATCCCGGCGGCATCAAGGGGCGCAGCAAGGGCGCTATCCTGGCCGGCAAGCATCCGGAGCGTGTCATCGAGAAGGCGGTCGAGCGAATGGTGCCGCGCGGGCCGCTTGGGCGGCAGGTCATGCGCCATCTGCGGGTCTATGCCGGTCCCGAGCATCCGCACGCCGCGCAGAACCCGCAACACCTCGATGTTGCCGCGATGAACCGCAAGAATGTGAGAGCGTGAGCCGATGTCCGACGAAAATACGCGCGATGGCGGACCGGGTGATCAGCCTGAGGGGCGCCCCGGCGGACAACAGGGCGATGGGCAACCGGGAGGCGGACAGGGCGGCCCGCGCGGCCAGACTTTCCAGGGGCTCGCGAGCCTGCGCCAGGCAATGGCCGCGGCACGGCCGGCGGCGCCCACGGGGCCCGGCGCCGTTCCGGACACGATGGCGCCGGTGCCAGCGGACGTACAGCCGATTCGCGACGAACTCGGCCGCTCCTACGCGACCGGCAAGCGCAAGAACGCGGTCGCGCGCGTCTGGATCAAGCCCGGCAACGGCAAGATCGAGGTTAACGGTCGCGACAGTCCGGTCTATTTCGCGCGCCCGGTGCTCCGCATGCTGATCAACCAGCCGTTTGTCATGACCGATCGGCTCGGCCAGTTCGACGTGTGGTGCACGGTGCAGGGCGGCGGGCTTTCCGGCCAGGCCGGCGCGGTGCGCCACGGCATCAGCCGGGCGCTGACCTTTTACGAGCCGGGACTGCGTCCCGTGCTGAAACACGGCGGCTTCCTGACCCGCGACAGCCGCGTCGTCGAGCGCAAGAAATACGGCAAGGCCAAGGCGCGCCGCAGCTTCCAGTTCTCGAAGCGATAAGCATTCGCGATTCCCGATGGGCTGAACAACGCGAAGCCCATCAACGGCCGCGCCACAGCATGGGCTTCCCTTCGCTCAGCCCATCCTACGGCGGTCCTTCGATCAATACGATTTCGGCAATCCGAGGACGCGCTCGGCGATGTGCGACAGGATCAGCTGGGGGCTGATCGGCGCGATGCGAGCGATCTGGATTTCGCGGAAAAACCGCTCGACGTGGAACTCGCGCGCGTAACCCATGCCGCCGTGCGTCAAAACCGCGGTTTCGCAGGCGCGGTGCCCGGCCTCGGCGGCGAAGTATTTGGCCGCGTTGGCATGGGCCCCGACGGCACCGGCATCCTCGCCGCGGTCATAGGCGGCGGCGGCGCGCAGGACCAATAGCTCGGCCGCTTCGAGTTCGATCCAGCGCTCCGCGAGCGGGTGCTGGATGCCCTGGTTCTGGCCGATTGGACGGCCGAACACGATCCGCTCGCCGGCATAGCGCGCGGCGCGGGCGAGCGCGGCGCGCCCGAGACCGACTGCCTCTGCGGCGATCAGGATGCGCTCCGGGTTCATGCCGTGCAGGATGTACTGGAAGCCGCGCCCCTCCTCGCCGATGCGGTCCTCCAGCGGCACCTTCAGCCCGTCGATAAACACCATGTTCGAATCGACGGCGGCGCGGCCCATTTTATGGATCTCGCGCACCTCGACCTTGTCGCGGTCGAGATCGGTGTAGAACAGCGTCATCCCGGCCGACGGGCGCGGCGCCTCCTCGAACGGAGTCGTGCGGGTCAGGATCAGCATCTTGTCGGCGACCTGCCCGTGGAGGTCCAGATCTTGCGCCCCGAGATCACGTAGCCGTTGCCGTCGCGCACCGCGCGGGTCTTGAGCCGGGTCGTGTCGAGGCCGACATCGGGTTCGGTCACCGCGAAGCAGGCTTTTTCCCTGCCGGCGATCAGCGGCGGCAGAAAACGCCGCTTCTGCTCGTCATTGCCGAACACGACCACGGGATGCAGCCCGAAGATGTTCATATGCACCGCCGAGGCGCCGCTGAACCCGGCGCCGGATTGCGCGACGGCCTGCATGACGATGGCCGCCTCGGTGATGCCGAGCCCGCTGCCGCCGTATTCCTCAGGCATCGCGACGCCGAGCCATCCGGCTTCCGCCATCGCGCTGTGGAATTCGTGCGGGAACGCGCCGTCAGTGTCCTTCTGCATCCAGTATTCGTCGCCGAAGCGTTCGCACAGCCGCGCGACCGCGTCGCGGATTTCGAGCTGCTCGGCGCTCAGCGCGAAGCTCATCGCAACCTCCTCTGCGCGGCCGCCGCAAAAAACTCGGCCGGGTGCCGGTTGGCGGGTCCAGTTATCGCGTGTTTCCGGGGCGTCCGCCACCGCCCGCGGTTTGGACCGATTCTTGACAACGCCGGTCGCCCGGCTTATTTCGGCCCTCCGATCGATTGGGCGCCCGTGGCGGAATTGGCAGACGCGCACGGTTCAGGTCCGTGTTCCGAAAGGAGTGGTGGTTCGAACTCCACTCGGGCGCACCATTCGACTTCCCCACACCAGCCGCTGTTTACGATAAACTGATGACGCGGGCGCGTGCGGCGTCACACGAACGGGGAAGAATGATGATCGCCTTGAGCCGTTTGCGGCAGGCTTGGGAGCCGCGAGTGCTGAGCATCCTGCGGATCGTCGCCGGTCTGCTGTTTCTCGAGCACGGGATGCAGAAAATCTTTAATTTTCCGCCGCGGGCGACCCCGCGGGCGTACGAACTGTTTACGCTTGTTCCAGGACTGGCCGGAATCCTGGAGCTGGCCGGCGGGGTGCTGATCGTGCTCGGGCTGTTTACCCGACCCGTCGCGTTTCTGCTCTCCGGCGAGATGGCGTTCGCCTATTTCATGTCGCACGCGCCGCGCGGGTTCTTCCCAATCAGCAACGGCGGTGATGCCGCGATTCTCTATTGTTTTCTCTTTCTATACTTCTGCTTTGTTGGGGCCGGCGTGTGGAGCCTCGATGCGATGCGCTCACGCGGCCGTGCCGCTGCGGCGCCGAGAGGCGGCCGCTGACTTCACCGGGCAATCCCGCTCAGTCCCGCCGAATTGACGTGCCGCCCGCTGGGGTGGATAGTCCGAAGGAATTCAGGCGCGGAGTTTGGCCTGCGGCGGGATGGCGAAAGGCGAGATGAATTATCAGCTGCATCGCGGCGATCTGCCTGAGGGGCTTCTGTTCGGCGATGCGATCGCGATCGACACCGAGGCAATGGGCCTCAATCCGCACCGCGACCGGCTGTGCCTCGTTCAGCTGTCGCGCGGCGACGGCGACGCGCACCTCGTGCAGTTCGCGCCCGGCTGCTACAACGCGCCGAACCTGATGCGGCTGCTCGGCGATCCAGAAATCGTCAAGCTGTTTCATTTCGCGCGGTTCGATATCGCGATTCTTTATCATTATCTCGGCGTGATGCCGCGCCCGCTTTACTGCACCAAGATTGCGTCGCGGCTCGTGCGCACGTTTACCGACCGGCACGGTCTGCGCGATCTGTGCCGGGACCTGCTGGGCGTCGACCTCAAGAAGGAACAGCAAAGTTCCGATTGGGGGGCGGCTTCGCTGAGCGAGGAGCAGCTGCGTTATGCCGCCTCCGACGTGCTGCACCTGCACGGGCTGCGCGCGCGACTGGACGCGATGCTCGCGCGTGAGGGGCGCACCGCGCTTGCCCAGAGCTGCTTCGAATTCCTTCCGGCGCGCGCTTTGCTTGACCTGGAAGGCTGGCCCGAGCAGGACATTTTCGCGCATTAGACACTCGGGGCCGGCTTTGCCGCGCGCCGATCCTGAACGGGGCCGAGGGGGAGTTATCTTGGGGAAAAAGTCCGTAGCCGCGTCGCTCGACACGGTGCTGACCACGATCGCCGTCGATCCGATGCCCGGTCTCGCGACACCGCGCAGCGCTGGCGAAGGCGACGGGGCGGGTCCGCTGGCTCGCGACCTCGATGTCGGCCGCCGCGTGCTGAGGGCCGAGATCGCCGGGCTCGAACGGCTGACGCGCACCCTCGATCGCGCGTTCGGGCGCGCCCTCGACCTGTGCGGGGCCGCGCGCGGCCGGCTGATCGTAACCGGGATCGGCAAGAGCGGTCATGTCGCGCGCAAGATCGCGGCGACATTGGCATCGACCGGCAAACCGGCACAGTTCGTCCACGCGGCGGAAGCCAGCCATGGCGACCTCGGCATGATCGGGGCCGAGGACGCGATTCTTGCTTTGTCCAATTCGGGCGAGAGCGGCGAATTGGCCGACATCATCGCCTATTCGCGCCGTTTCGAGATCCCGCTGATCGCGATAACCGCCGGCTGGAACTCGACGCTGGCGCAGGCTGCCGATGTTGTGCTGCTGTTGCCGGGAGCGGCCGAAGCGTGCCCGATGGGTTTGGCGCCGACGACCTCGACGACAATGATGATGGCTCTCGGCGACGCGCTGGCGATTGCGCTGCTGGAGCGCAAGGGCTTTTCGCCGGCCGATTTCCAGCTGTTCCATCCTGGCGGGCGTCTCGGCCGTGGTCTGCTGCGCGTCGCCGATATCATGCACTCGGGCGACGCGATCCCGCTGGTTTCGCCCAGGACGCCAATGTCGGAAGCGATCCTCGAGATGACCGCGAAGAGTTTCGGCTGTGTCGGCGTGTGCGACGGCGAGGGCCGTCTCGTCGGCGTCATCACCGACGGCGATCTGCGTCGTCATATGAACGATCGGCTGCTGGCCCGCACGGTGGCGGAAATCATGCGCGCCAAACCGAAGACGATCACGCCCGCACACCTTGCCGCCGAGGCGCTGGGGCTGATGAACCGCTTCGCGATCACTGCCCTGTTCGTCGTCGACGACGCGGTGCGCCCGACGGGGTTTCTGCACCTGCATGACTGTCTGCGCGCCGGGGTAGCATGAGAATGGCGGCATGGGGCTAAGGGGCGTGAGGCTAGTGGTATGAGGCTGGCCATCCGCGGATCGGCTGCGCGCGGCGAGAGCATACAGGGGCACGCCGAATTGCCGGTATTCGCCGGCGCGTCTCGCCGGGCTGCGTCCGTTGCCACAGTGGACCGCCGCCACACGTGGCGGGTCGCGGTATTGAAGCGCATCCTGCCGGCGATCGGGGTGTCGCTGCTGCTGCTAATTGCGGTTTGGCCGCGACTCGTGCCGCTCTGGGAACGGATGCGGTTCAGCTTTCCGCCGATCGATCTGCGTGACGCGCAGGAATTGCGCATGGTCAATCCGCGCTACTCGGGGCTCGACCGAGAGGGGAGGCCGTTTGTCGTTACCGCCGCTTCGGGACGGCAGATCCCCGATCGCCAGGATTTGATGTCGCTGCAGGCCCCGGTCGCCGAAATCAAGTTGCGCAGCGGCGCGAAAGTCTGGGCCAGTTCGGTCAGCGCCATCTATCAATCGCAGGCGAGCATGCTCGACCTTTTCGGTGACGTTACTGTGACGCACCAGGACGGTACCCGCTTCCTGACGCAAACCGCGCGGGTCAATGTCGCACAGAATGCGGCGGAAGGCAGCGATCCTGTTTCCGGGCATGGCCCGGCGGGCGAAATAAAGGCGCAAGGATTTCGTATTATCGATAAGGGCGACACGATCATCTTTACCGGAAACGCCGAGATGGTGCTGAACGCAGCCAAAAAAGTCGCGCCGAAGCGCGCGCCCCCGGCTGTGCCGGCGCCGGTCGCCGTCCTCGCCGCGCAAGTTGAGGCCGAGGCAATGCCGGCCGCGCCGGTAACCCACCAGGAGGTCTCGCGCCTGCCTCCGGCCAAGGCCGCCGTTCACCACCCGAAATCGCACACTGGGCGCGCCGCCCCGAAGAAGCGCTGACATGCCGGACCGCCGCGCCGCACACCGCAGCAGAAACGGCCAGACCGCGTTGGCGATCGGCATTCTGATTTCCCTTTGTCCGTTCGGATCGGGGCTGGCCCAGATCGGGCTTCCCGGAGCGCAAGGGGGCGATGACGGGCCAATCCGCATCCAGGCCGATTCCGGCATCGAGTGGCAGCAAAACCAGCGCGTCTATATCGCCCGCGGCAATGCCGTCGCGGCCCGCGGAAACAGCGAGGTGCATGCCGACACGCTGATCGCGCATTATCGCGAAAAGGCTGGCGCCAAGACCGATGCGAAGACCGATGACAATGCCCCGGCCAAGCCCGAGGGCGGTTTGGCGGGCCCCGTCAGCGGCGAGGGTGGCGGCAACACCGAGATCATTCGCGTCGAGGCGATCGGGAACGTCGTCTTGAAGCACGAGGCAAGTACGGTGACCGGCGATCGCGCCGTCTACGATATCGACCAGGGACTCGCGATGGTCACCGGCAACAATCTCAAGCTGACCACCGCGACCGATGTCGTAACGGCCCGCGACAGTCTTGAGTGGTATGACAATCGGCAGATCGCGGTGGCGCGCGGCGAAGCGGTCGCGACCCGGTCGACCAAGACGATCAAGGCCGACATTCTGACCGCCTATATGCACAAGTCGGCAACCCCTCAGCCGAAAGGCGCGCCTCGCGCCGGGCCTGCCGCTGCGAACCCCACGCCGCGAGCCGCCGCGACGCAAGGGGCGACGCCCGCGGGCGCGCTCATCGGCGGGCAGGAAGGTGAGTTGCGAATTAGCCGCGTCGATGCGCAGGGCCATGTCGTCATCACCGATGCGCTGAACACCGGCCGCGGTGATTACGGCGTCTATAACGGAGATACCGGCATCGCAACGCTGATCGGCAACGTCGTCATCCAGCGCGGCGTGAACGTGATCCAAGGGCAGCGCGGGGTGATGGATTTGAACAACAATATAGCCCGCATGATGCCGAGCGGCGGTCCCGGCGACGGCAAGCAGCGCGTCCAGGGTCTGTTTGTCCGCGATCAGGCCAAGCCCGGCGCTGCGCCGGCCGGCGACCGCAAGCTCCCATGACGCGCAACGCGAGGATGCAGCGACCGGAAATGCTCGACCCGGCGACGAGTTCAGCCGCGCGACGCCGGTCCGGCTTGGCTGCAGCGGCGCCCGCGACTGGTCGCGGATAATCGCGGCCTGGCCGGGAACGGTCTCGGCAAGAGCTTCAAGCGCCGCCCGGTGTTGCGCGATGTCAGCGTATCGGTGCAGCGCGGCGAGGTGGTCGGGCTGCTCGGTCCGAACGGCGCCGGCAAGACGACCTGTTTTTATATCATCACCGGCCTGATCACCGCGGACACCGGCAGCGTGGAAATCGACGGGCAGGAGATCACCGATCTGCCGATGTATCGCCGCGCGCGGCTCGGCATCGGCTATCTGCCTCAGGAGCCATCGATCTTCCGGGGTCTCTCGGTCGAACAGAACATCCGAGCCATCCTCGAAGTCGCGGAGCCCGAGCCTGACCTGCGCGAGGCGATGCTCGATGAGCTGCTGGCCGAATTCTCGATCGAGCACCTGCGGCGAGCCTCCGCGATCGCGTTGTCCGGCGGCGAGCGTCGCCGTGTCGAGATCGCGCGCGCGCTCGCAACAACACCGCATTTTATCTTGCTCGACGAACCGCTCGCCGGGATCGATCCGATCGCGGTCGGCGACATCCGCGAGCTCGTGCTGCATCTGAAGGACCGCGGCATCGGGGTGTTGATTACCGATCACAACGTTCGCGATACGCTGCGGATCGTCGATCGTGCCTATATTCTGCATGAAGGGCGGGTCCTGATGGAGGGCGCCCCCGACGAGATCGTCTCGGATGCGGAAGTGCGCCGCGTTTACCTCGGGGAGCGGTTCAGCTTGTAAGCGCCGCCCCGACGGAGCCCTTTGTGAACAGGATCGGTCTTTCGCAACGCCTGCAGCTTCGGCAGAGCCAGTCTCTGGTCATGACGCCGCAGCTGCAGCAGGCGATAAAGCTGTTGCAGCTGTCGAACCTTGAACTGGGCGAATTCGTCGACGCTGAGATCGAGAAAAACCCACTGCTGGAACCCGGCGAGACGCAGCGCGATGACGCGCCGGCCAGCCCCGACGAGCCGGGCCGTATGGCGTCTGCCGCTCCATCGACGCTTCCCGAGCAGCTGGCCGGCGGTGTCGGTGACGTGGTTGGCGATGCTGCCGAACATTGGGATGCGGCTTCGGGCGAGAATGGCGATGGAACGCACGATCGAACGCATGATGCCGGGGGCGATGGGGATTTATGGCGTGGCCGGGACGGGGCCGGTCGCGGCGATGATTCTGAACCGGCCATTGAGCGGGCGGCAACAGGTCCGCGCAGTCTGCGCGAACACCTGAGCGAACAGATCGGCGCCGATCTTCGCGATCCGGTCGATCGGATCATCGCCGCGCATTTGCTCGAGCAGCTCGACGAGGCGGGCTATCTGCGGACCGATCTGGACACGGCCGCCCGGGAGATGGGCTGCGCCAGAACGGATGTCGAGCGCGTGCTCGCACGGGTGCAGGAATTCGACCCGCCCGGCGTTTTCGCGCGCGATCTCGCGGAATGCCTGGCGCTGCAGTTACGCGATCGCAACCGACTCGATCCGGCGATGCAGCTTCTGCTCGACCACCTGCCGCTGCTCGCCGCCCGCAACGCCGCGGCGCTGATGCAGGTGTGCGGGGTTGATGCCGAGGATCTCGCCGAGATGGTTGCCGAGATCAAATCGCTCGATCCGCACCCCGGGCACTCCTTTGACGCGGTCCTGCCGCAGTCGATGATCCCCGACATATTGATGGTGTCGCAGCCGCAGGGTGGCTGGATCGTCGAGCTCAACCCCGAGACCATGCCGCGGGTGCTCGTCAACGGCCGCTATTACGCCCGGGTCATCCGCGGCATCCGTACCCAGGCAGAGCGCGAGTATCTGAGCGAGCGGCTGCAGGCGGCAAACTGGCTTGTCAAATCGCTGCACCAGCGGGCGATTACGATTGTGAAGGTCGCGGCCGAGATCGTGCGCCGGCAGGACGCGTTTTTTTTTCACGGCGTCCAGGCGCTGCGACCGTTGATTCTGCGCGAGGTCGCCGAGTTGATCGGCATGCACGAAAGCACCGTCAGCCGCGTTACCAGCAACAAGTTCATCGCGACACCGCGCGGCGTTTTCGAGCTTAAGTTTTTCTTTACGTCGGCAATCCCTGCTTCGGGCGGCGGCGACGCGCATTCGGCCGAGGCCGTCCGCTTCCGGATCCGCGGCCTGATCGACGGCGAGCCGCCCAACGATACGCTGTCGGATGAGAAGATCGTCGAGATGCTTCAGCGGGAAGGCATCGAGATCGCCCGTCGCACCGTTGCGAAATACCGCGAGGCGATGCGCATCCCGTCTTCGGTTCAGCGCCGACGCGAGAAGCAAATGGCTCTGTGACGCCGGGTCGGCCGCTTGATCCCGCCCTGCATGATGCCCATCATTCGTGACGGACGAGCGAGCGACCCCGCAAAGGCTTGAGTGGAGCACAGCAGTGCAACTGACGGTCACGGGCAAGCAGGTCGATGTCGGGGAGGCGCTGCGCAATCATGTCGAAGAATCGCTCGAAGCACTGCTCGGGAAGTATTTCCGAACCGCGATCGAGGCTCACGCGGTTTTTTCCCGCGAAGCGCATCTGATCGCCGTCGAGCTGTCGCTGCATGTCGGGCGCGGCATGGTCGTCAACAGTCGCGGGTCGGCGACAGATTATTATCTGGCGTTCGACTCGGCCGCCGAGCGCTTGGCGAAACAATTGCGCCGCTACAAGCGCCGCTTGCGCGACTATCACGGCAAGGCACGCCCGGCAGGCGAGCGGCCGGAGATGGCGCGATCGTTCGTGCTCGCGCCCCTCGAAGAGGAGAATGAGGTAGCGGATATCGCGACCGAGACGGATGTTGGCGCCGCGGCCGAAGCAGTGGCCGATGGCGGAATCGCCCCGGTTGTCATCGCGGAGATGAGCACGGAACTTCCGCAGCTGACGGTCGGTGAAGCGGTGATGCGGATGGATTTGGCCGACACTTCGGTGCTGCTGTTCCGCAACCGCTCGCACGGCGAACTCAACGTCGTCTACCGGCGTGGCGACGGCAATATCGGCTGGATCGACCCGGTGAACCGGGGGGGCGACGCTAGCCGGCGATGACATACCGTTGATGACGGTCACGCCTGTGGCGCCGCCGGTTCGATCTTGCCGCGTTACCAAGCTGCCCTATTGAGCCAAGTTGATGGAAGTTGAGGATTTGCTTTCGCCGCGCGCCGTGATCGCGCAGCTGCGCGCCGGCAACAAGAAACAGGCGTTGTTGGAAGTCGCGCGGCGCGCCGCGGCGGCGACCGGCGTGCCCGAGCGGAGGATCTACGACGTGCTCGCCGAGCGCGAGCGCCTTGCCAGCACCGGGCTTGGCAGAGGACTGGCCATTCCGCATGGCAAACTGCCCGAACTGCACCGCTTATTCGGGGTATTCGCCCGCCTGGAACGGCCGATTCCGTTCGACGCTTTTGACAATCAGCCGGTTGATTTGGTCTTTGCATTGCTGGCTCCGGCCGACGCCGGCGCCGAGCATCTGCGTGCGCTGGCCCGCGTCTCGCGGCTGCTGCGTGATGACGCGATCCGCGAGAAATTGCGCGGAGCCGAGAACCCCGATGCCCTCTATGCGCTGCTCACCGATCGCAGCGAGAGCCACGTCACCTAGCCGGACCTAGGCCGAAACCGGTCGGCCTTCACGGCGCAGCACGGCGGCGCTGACCTGGTAATTGTGGAGCAGCCAGTACGGCTTCGCCATCGAGTTTCGCCATTTCGCCAAGCCGAGGAACGGCACTGGCAGCCGCAGCAGGTGGCGCATCAGGAGCCACGGGCGACGCCTGATCTCGTCGCGGTACGACAGCCCTAGATCGATGATTTCAGCGGCGAGGAGCGTGGTATCCGGAAACAGCGCCGCCGCTTCCTCGGGGGTCGGACGATACAGCGTGTCGATCGGATCGGCGTGATGCGGGTAGCTGCGCGGCACGGTGACGACGATAATCCCGCCGGGCCGGACAAGCATCGCGCAGCGGCGCGCGAACTTGCCGGGATCGTGCACGTGTTCGAGTACGTTGCAGCACAAGAGTGCCGCGTACTGCCGAGCCCCGGCCACCCGGTCGAAGTCGGCGTCCCGTAGGAGGTCGGCGCGAATATCGATGCCAGCCCCTGGGCCGTCCTCGGGGCGCGCATCGAGATGCACGATTTCGACACCACGAGCCGCAAGCGGAGCAAGCAGATCGCGGTCTATCCAGGGCTGCACGGTCTCGCGAAACGCGCCTGTGCCGCTGCCGACATTGAGCAGCGGCGACAGAAGCGGTGGGGGGTAGTCGGCGAGCCGGTCGCCAATCCAGCGCGCCTCGCGTTCGAACATCGTTGTCGCCGGAATTTAGCGGCTCTCGGCGGATGCCGGCCGTCCGAACGCGCCGCTACGGGAACACGATCTCGACGCGGCGATTCTGCGGCTCGCGGACCCCGTCGGCGGTCGGGACACGGTTGTCGTTTTCGCCGCGTCCGCCGACGGTCATGTCGCTGCGCGGCACGCCGAGCCGGGCAAGCGCGTCGGCAACGGCGGCGGCGCGCCGCTCGGACAGGCGCTGGTTGTAACCGGGCGAGCCGGAGCGGTCGGTGTAGCCGGTGACCTGTATCTGCACCGGCGCGCCGGCGCGATAGGCGGCGGCAGCCTGCTCGATAATACGCCTCCCGTCGGGCGTTACCGTGGACTTGTCCCAATCGAAGAAAACCAGAAACACCTTTTTTTCGACGGCCGGTGGTGGCGCGGGTAACGGAGGAGCTTCGATCGGTGGCGGCGGCGTCGGCGGTCCCAGGCGGTAGACAATGCTCGCCATCACGTTTTGCGTGTTGTAGCCGGTCTTGTACGCGATGTTGGTCCCCGACGTGCGGAAGGTTGCGTTGGTTGTAGCGAAATATCGGTAATCGACATCGACGGCGATGGTTGGCGTCACCTCGTAACGCAGCCCGCCGATCGCCTGATACCCGATCTCCCATGTGCTGTCGTTGAACAAGGTTCCGACACCGGGAGCGCTGGCCTTGTCTACCAGATACACCCCGCCGACGCCGGCGCCGATATGCGGCTTTACCGGCCAGCCAAGATCAATTTCATAGATGAGGTTGGCCAGGAACGCGTTCGCCTGGCGGCTGCCGCTGAGGTTACCGAAGCTGGCTCCGCCGATCGTGAGGCTATCGGCGCCGTTGCGGCGATAGGCGTACTCCCCCTCGAACCGCCACGGACCTTCTTCGTAGCCGATCCGCGCGCCGACCGCGAACCCGGAATTGAAGCGCTCGGTGGCGGTCGGCAGGCCGCTGGCCGTCAGCTTCTGGTCCTGCAACAGGGTCCATCCGCCTTCACCGCCAAAATAGAGCGTCTGCGTCTGCGCGGGCATGACGGACAGAACGATGGTTGCCGCAAGAGACACCCCGCCCGTGACCGCGATCCGCCTCGACATACTCTGCTTCCCCCTTGGATCCCGAAACCAACAGGCGATCATCAACCGTCGGTATACGCTCGCAAGCGGAAAAACAATCCCTCTTTCGAGCGGCCGGATGCCGGATCGCGGCGCAAGATGGGCACCCGCTTGCACGACACGACCCGGGCGCAAACGCGCCGAACGATGTCAGGCGCCTTCGACAATGAAGGCGCGGCCGCGCGAGTTCGCCAGCCGAATCGGCAAGGCGGCCTGGTATTCCGGCGAGTTGTACCAGCGCCGCGCGGCCGCGGCGTCGGCGAACTCGATGACGACGACCCGCTTTGGCTCCGGGCCGCCCTCGATCAGCTCGGTCTTGCCGCCGCGCACGATGAACCGGCCGCCGTACTGGGCGATGCTGGCGCCGGCCAGCGCGCGGTACGGCTCGTAGCCCTCCGGATTGGTAACTTCTACCTCGGCGATAAAATAGGCCGGCATATCAATCCTCCAGCACCAGACCGGCCTGCCGCCGGCGGACCAAGCAAGATGTTACCGGTCGGGCACCGCGGCGCCAATGCCCGCCAGGGAAAGCTCCGGCTATCCTTCGAGGACCCGCACAGCCAAGCATCGAAGGAGGCGCAACCAGTGCGGGCCGAAGCGCGACACTATCCTCCGTCCGTATCGTCGGTTCAGCGCGCTGGGCATCGGCGGTGAAGTTACCGCTCGGCTTACCAGGGCGGCATCGGGCCGCGCCCCCACCGATCGGGGTGATACGCGGGCTGCGACCCGTTGAACCCGGGCGGCGGATAAGCTGGTCCGTAAAACATTGGTGGTCGCGGATATTGAGCATCGTAAGGTGGCTGCAGGCCGTCCGCCTCTCGCGGCGGCGGAGGGTTCCTGTCAGGATAGGTCCCGCCGTTGTAGGACCTGTTGCCGAAGATTTTGTTGCCGTAAGTCATATCACCGTGGGGCGGTGCCCCCCAGGTCGCAGGCGCCGGTAAAGCCTGGGGCCGCGTCCGCCTCGCACCCCGGTATCCCTCGTGTCCGAGTTCGGCCGCCCGGCGCCGCGCCGTATCTTTTTCGGCGGCTTCGGCCGCGGCGGCTGCCTCGGCAGCGGTTTTCGCAGCACCGGCCTTTTCCGCGGCCCGCTTCCGGCGACGGGTATTACGAGTAGCCGTGTGCTGAGAGACGAGTCCTTTCGACCGCCGTGCATGCTCCGTGGCTGCGGGATTTCGCCCGGGTTTCTGCTTTGGCCCGGCGGCTGCGGTTCCTTGCTTTGTCTTGGGCACGCCCGCCGCCGGGCTGGGCGAGTCCGTTTTCGTTCCTGGCGAATTCGGCCTGGGAGGCGAGGCAGCCGGTATCATCATCGGGGTGTCAGGGCTTGGCGGCTCCGCCGGCAGGGGCGGGATCGGCGCCGTGGCGACCGGCTCGTCGCCGGCGCCAGCCGATGCCATCCCGATCAGGAACGCGGCGAGTACGGCGGCAACAAAAACGCCAGCCGTTTGGTTCATGAAAGAACCGTGTCGGCGCCAAGCGAAGAAGGACGCGCGGATCATGCTTCGGGGCAGCGGCGGCAGAATCTGTCTGTCGTTTGCGTCCGACCGCAAGCCATTGCCACCGAATTTCCCGCCTTCATGCCCATCGTGGGCGCACACAGGTCCGACCCACTCCCTGACTGATTGCACTATCGCCGGCACCTCGACGGCAAAGCATACCAGGGTTGCATTGCCTCGTTCGTCCGGCTTGGTCCGGCTCTAAGCTGCGGCGTCGCTACGTTCAGGTCAAGCAATCCCATGCGCTGGAACCAGCAGGCTCCCCGCCGATCCAGCCGGCGCATCCCGACCCGCTGCTCGACGCGTTTCCAGGTCGCAGCCGCGTCCCGGTGATCGGCTCTAATAGGTCGAGATTTAACACCTCCGCGTCAGAGAGGAAGGCGCACGGCCTCTCCGAACCGACCCGAATGTGCCTTGCCGCAGGCGGCAGTCGCATGGCCGAGGTCTTCCTGGGGCGGCAACCGTCAGAAATTGCATTTTTCTTCCAAAGCGGGAACCGATGGTATTGCGGCATTTTAGCAATCGGCTATCCTCAGGGTAGAACATTGACGCGTGGGGGTAGCAATGACACGAACCGCGCTGATAACCGGTGTTACCGGACAGGACGGTGCCTATCTTGCCCGTTTCCTCTTGCAGCAAGGATACCGCGTTTTTGGGGGGCAGCGGCGCTCCTCGGGCGGCGGCGACCGGCGGCTGCACGAACTGCGCGTCGCGAAAGCGATCGAATACGTCGATTTCGACTTGGCGGAATTGACCAATATCATGCGCGCTCTCGATCGCGTGAAACCTGATGAGATTTATAACCTGGCAGCGCAAAGCTTCGTCGCGTTATCGTTCGAGCAGCCGCTGTACACATCCGATGCGGACGCGATGGGGCCATTGCGCATCCTCGAAGCCATCCGGCACACAACGTCGTCGGTCCGCTTCTATCAGGCCTCGACGTCGGAAATGTTCGGTCTGGCGCAGAACGTGCCGCAAAGCGAGACGACGCCGTTCTATCCGCGCAGCCCGTACGGCGTCGCGAAGTTGTTCGCCCACTGGGCCACTGTCAATTACCGCGAAAGTTTCGGCATCGCTGCCAGTTCGGGCATCCTGTTCAATCACGAGTCGCCGCTGCGCGGCCGCGAGTTCGTGACCCGGAAGATTACCGAGTCACTGGCGCGGATCCGTTACGGGCAGCTGGACATGCTCGAATTGGGGAATCTGGATGCTAAACGCGATTGGGGCTTTGCCGGCGATTATGTCGTCGGGATGTGGAAGATGCTGCAGCACGAGGAGCCGCAGGATTTCGTGCTGGCGACCGGTGAGGCGCACACGGTGCGGGAGTTCGTCGAGGCGGCGGCGGAACACCTCGATTTCGACATCGAATGGTCCGGATGGGGCGAACACGAACGCGGCATCGACCGGCGCAGCGGACGGGTAATCGTGCGCGTCAACCCCGCCTTCTACCGCCCGGCCGAGGTCGACCTGCTGATCGGCGATCCGAGCAAGGCGTGCCACGTGCTCGGGTGGGAGCGCAAGATCGGGTTCCGTCTGCTGGTCGCCATGATGACCGAGGCCGACGCGCGACGGGTACGCGATGATGTGGCGCCCGGGAACGAGGCCGTCATATGGCAGGGCTGGCGCCGCACCGGGGCCCCAGCCGTATCTGTTTCAAGCGGAGATTAGATCCCCGGCTTTACGGCGGATATCCCGCCTAAAGACGCCGCTCGAGCCGGCGTCACGCTGCGGCGATGTCGAGGCCGAGATCGAGGATCGGCGCGCTGTGCGTGATCCAGCCCGACGAGATCAGATCGACCCCGGCGGCGGCAATCTCGGGGGCGGTTTCGCGCGTGATGCGGCCGGAGGCTTCGGTAACGGCGCGGCCGGCGACCATCGCTACGGCGCGGCGCAAGGTCGGCGGGTCCATATTGTCGAGCAACACCGCGTCGAGGCCGTGATCGAGCGCCTCGGCGAGCTGATCCAAGGTATCGACCTCAAGCTCGATTTTGACGAGGTGCCCGGCGTGGGCGCGCGCCCGGTCGAGCGCCGCGCCGACCCCGCCGGCCAGCGCGACATGGTTGTCCTTGATCAGCATCGCGTCGTCGAGACCAAAGCGGTGATTGGCGCCGCCGCCCAACCGCACTGCCTCCTTTTCGAGAATGCGCAGCCCGGGGGTCGTCTTGCGTGTGCAGACGATTTTCGCCTTGTGGCCCTCGACCGCATCGACCAGCGAACGGGTCGCGGTCGCTACACCGGACAGGCGGCAGATCAGGTTCAGCGCGGTCCGCTCGGCGGCGAGCACCGCGCGGGCGTTGCCTTCAATGCGCGCCACCCCCTGGCCGCGCTCGACACGATCTCCGTCATGATGCAGCCGCTCGATGCGCAGCGTCGGGTCGAGCAGCTCGAAGGCGAGCAGCCCGGCTTCAAGCCCGGCGAGCACGCCGGGCTGGCGCGCCGCGATCGACAGCATCGATGCGCGCCTCGGCGGGTACGACCGCATCGCTCGTTATGTCGCCGGCACGGCCCAGATCCTCGAGCAGCGCGGCGCGAACGATCGGCTCAATCAGGATTTGCAGCATTCCAGCTTCGCTTCCGAACTCGCTTCCACCACGGACCGCCGCCAGGACTCCGGCGGTCCAAGGAGGGACCTACCCGACCGCGAGCATGCGCTCGACCGACAGCCTCGCCCGGTCGGCGATTTCGGGCGCGACGGTGACCTCGTGCGTCATCGTTTCGAGCGCGTGCCGGATGTTCTGCAGCGTGATCCGCTTCATGTGTGGGCACAGATTGCACGGGCGCACGAAATCGAGATCGGGGTATTGCAGCGCCACATTGTCGCTCATCGAGCACTCGGTCAGCAACACGACCTTGGGCGGCCGCTTCTGCCCGACAAAATCGGCCATCGCCGCCGTCGAGCCGGCGAAATCGCATTCGGCAATGACCTCGGGCGGGCATTCCGGATGCGCCAGCACTGTCAGGCCCGGATGCGTCGCGCGCAATTCGCGGATGTCCTCGGGCGTGAAGCGCTCGTGCACCTCGCAATGGCCCTTCCAGGCGATGATCTCGACCTCGGTCTGCGCCGCGATGTTGCGCGCGAGATACTCGTCCGGGATCATGATGACCTTCGGGACGCCGAGCGCCTCGACGATCTTCTTTGCGTTGCCCGACGTGCAACAGATGTCGCTTTCCGCCTTAACCGCGGCCGAGGTGTTGACATAGGTCACGATCGGCACGCCCGGATGCCGCTGGCGCATGAGGCGCACATCGGCGGCGGTGATCAACTCGGCCAGCGAGCATCCGGCCCGCAGGTCGGGGATCAGCACGGTCTTTTCCGGGTTCAGCAGTTTCGCGGTCTCGGCCATGAAATGGACGCCGGCGAGTACGATCACCGCGGCGTCGGTGCGCGCCGCCTCGCGGGCCAGCGCCAGGCTGTCGCCGACAATGTCGCCGACCGTGTGGAAGATGTCCGGCGTTTGATAATTGTGCGCCAAAATCACCGCATTGCGCTCTTTCTTGAGCTTCAGGATAGCGGCGATGTCATCGGCCAAAACCGGCCATTCGAAGGCCGGGATGTGGCGCTCTACGCGGGCGTAGAGGTCAGGCAGCGGCAGCGGGGTCGCGCGGGTCGGGGTGACGGCGTCAAGCATGTGCGGCTCCTTCTCCGCTTATACTCATACTGAGCATTATGGATGCCCGGAAAAACCGGACGGGTCCCGTCCGGTTCGCCTCCGCCGTCGGGCGGAGGCTTATACTGAAGATGAGAATAAGGGCGGCGGGACCGCAGTCAACCCCTGTTACAACTTAATGACGCATGCCAGAGCGCCGTCATCGGCGGTTGCGAAGAGAATGGTTCATCGCGGTTTGCTACACGATGCCTTGCTCGCGCAAGCGCTCAACATCGTCCGCCTCGACGCCGCACAGCGCGTGCAGCAATTCGGCGGTGTGCTCGCCGAGCAACGGCGGGCGGGTGACGGCGACCGGCGAGTCCGACAGCTTGACCGGGCAGCCGACCGTCTTGTACGTGCCGCGCGTCGGGTAATCGACATCGACGATCATCTCGCGCGCCTGCAGATGCGGGTCTGCAAGCACCTCGCCAGTGTCCTGGCAGGCGCCGCACGGCACGCCGGCGTCCGCCATCAGCCGCATCACGTCATGCTTCGTGCGTTGCCGCGTCCACGCCTCGACGATCGCGTTCAGCGCGGCGCGGTTCTGCCAGCGTAAATCGGCCGTCTTGAAGCGCGGATCGTCGGCCAGATCGGGGCGCCCGAGCACCCGTACCAGCGCCGGCCACATCTGCGGCTGCCCCAGGATGATGACGTAATCGTTGGGACCGCCGGGCGCGCAGGCATAGGTCGTGCCCGGCACGGTGCGCCCGCCCTGGTTGCCGCTGCGCGGCAAGACGCCGCCGTTGCGCTGATGGTCGCGCAGGCTGACCCGGATCAGATTGACGACGGCGTCCTGCATCGACACCTCGACATGCTGGCCGCGCCCGGTCGCATGGCGCTGCTGCAACGCGGCAAGGATGCCGATAGCCATGTGCATCCCGGTGCCGCTGTCGCCGATCGCCGGCAGCACGATGGTCGGCGGGTTCTCGGGAAACCCGGTCACGGCCATCGCGCCGCCCATCGCCTGCGCCACCGGCTCGTAGCTCTTGAAGTGGGCGTGCGGGCCGTAGCTGCCGAAACCCTTGATCGTCGCGTAAATGAGGCGCGGGTTGAGGTCGCGCAGCGTGTCCCAGCCGAGCCCCAACCGATCCATCGCGCCCGGGCCGAAATTCTCGAGCAGCACGTCGGATTGCTTCACGACCTCCTTGAACAGCCGTTTTCCGTCGTCGGTCTTCAAATTGAGCGTCAGGCTGCGCTTGTTGGCGTTGAACAGCAGAAAAAACAGGCTGTCGGTGCCCGGTTTTTCGAGGTGTACGGTGCGCGCGACATCGCCGGCTTTCGGCTCTTCGAGCTTGATCACATCGGCGCCGAGAAACGCCAGGATCTGCGCGCAGGCCGGCCCGGCCTGGTTGTGCGTCATGTCGATGATGCGAATGCCGTCGAGGGCTTGGGTCATTCCATTTCTCCCGGTCGGGTGTCACTTATCCGCGTCTGTCTTTACAGAAGCTCACCTATTCGCCGTCCTGAAGAGCGACGCAGGGCTCAGACGACGCGGATGTTCTTGAACTGCCAGGGGTCGTCGCGGTCGAGATCCTCCGGGAACAGCCGTTCGCGATCCTGCAGCGGGGTCCAGTCGCCGTAGACGCCGACGACATCGCCGAGATACGGCCGGCAGATGTCGAGGATGCGGGAGAAATCCATTTCGTCCGGTTCGACGACGCCGCGGCGCGGGTGCTCGATCGCCCATACGATGCCGGCGAGGACCGCCGCCGTAACCTGCAAAGAGGTCGCGTTGTTGTGCGGCGCGGCGCGGCGCGCCTCGTCGATCGACAGGCGCGAGCCGTACCAGTAGACGCCTTTCCGCGGCCCCAGCAGCAGGATGCCGAGTTCGTCGATGCCATCGCTGATCTCGTCCATCATCAGGCGCTTCCTGGTTTGCAGGCGCCAGTTCTTGCCGGCCAGCTCGTGCAGGCTCAGCACCGCGTCGTCGCACGGGTGGTAGGCGTAATGGCAGGTCGGACGATAGCGGACCGTGTTGCCGTCATGCACGCTTAGATAGTCGGCGATCGAGATCAACTCGCCATGGGTGATCAGGAAGCCGAGATAGGGGCCTTCGAGCGGCGTCCAGCTGCGCACCCGGGTACCGGCGCCGGGCCGCAGCAGGTAGATCGCCGCCTGCCCGCCAAAATCGTGGCGCATCCCGTCGATCGGGAAATGCCGCTCATGCGTGCCCCAGCCGAGTTCGGCCGGCTGCGAGCCTTCGCTGTAAAATCCGTCGATCGACCAGGTGTTGACGAATTCGCCCGGCTCCTTCGGCATCGACGAGACCTGGGTGTCGCGCTCGGCGATATGAATGGACCTGACCTGGAGGCGCTCGGCGAGACGCGCCCAGCCCACGCGATCGGTCGGCGCCTCGGTTGCCGGGTCGCTGTCGCGCGCGACGTTGATCAGGGCCTGCTTGACGAAATGTGAGACGAGACCGGGATTGGCGCCGTGCGTGATGACTGCGGTCGGGCCGGAATCGCCCGTGGAGCGCAGCGCCAGCGCGCTCTCGCGCAGCGCGTAGTTCGAGCGCGCCGAGGGCGGCAGGTTCGGGTCGGTATAGCCGCCCGGCCACGGCTCGATGCAGGTGTCGAGATAAAGCGCGCCCTTGTCGTGGCACAGCCCGATCAGCGCGACGCTCGACACGTCGACCGACACGTTAAGCAGGAAATCGCCGGCGCCGAGCCAGCTGTCGAGCACGGCGCGATAATTGTCGCGGGTCAGCGCCGTCTCGACAAAGCGCACGCCGAATTCCTCGGCCACCTCATGCCCGCGCAGTTCGGCGGTGATGACGACGATCTGGTCCGGGCGCAAATCGATATGGCGCAGCAGCAGCGGCAGGACCCCCTGACCGATGCTGCCAAAGCCGACGATGACGAGACGGCCGGAAAAGGCGGTGTGCTTTATGTCGGGCATATCGGGCCAGTTAGAGCGACGGGTCGCGAAGCGCTAAGGGCGCGAGCGTTTCCTGTCAAGCCGGGCAGGCGAATGCGGCGGCGTTCGACAGCATGCGGGGCGGAACAGGCGAGGCGGTGCCCGGCAGCCGCGCGGCGCAACGCCTACGGTTAGCAGGGCCGGAGAAGCCCGCGAACCGCCATCTTTTCGCCATCGGAGGGGATTGCAATAAACCTCGGCTCGGCTAGTTTGCCGGCATGGTTCGGGCATGCACCCGGCGGGAGATTTGCAAGTATGCGTAAGTCGGTTTTGGCGCTCGCTCTGATCGCGTTCGCGGCGCCCCAGATGGCGCCCCAAATGGCGCCGACGCAGACGGCGCTGGCGCAGACAAAAGGCGGCAAGGCAAGCGCCGGCGCGAGCGGCACCATCTACGAGCAGCTGAACCTGTTCGGCGAGGCCTTCGAGCGGATCCGCAACGACGCCGTCGAGCCGGTCGGCGACAGCAAGCTGGTGCGCACCGCGATCTCCGGCATGCTGTCCGGTCTCGATCCGCGTTCGGTGTACCTGACCGAAACCGAGTACAAGGCGCTGCAGTCAAAGGCGACGGAGGACAGCGCCGCGACCGGGCTCGTGCTGACAATGGAAAACAGCATCGCCAAGGTCGTGTCGCCGCGCGACGGATCGCCCGCCGCCGCTGCCGACATCAAGCCGGGTGATCTGATCTTCAGCATCGACAAGGAGCCGACCTATGACATGAGCTTGCCGGAGATTGAGCAGAAGCTGCGCGGCCCGGCCGACAGCGAGGTCACGCTGATGGTGCGGCGCGGCAGCGACAAGCCGTTCGAGGTCAAGATCAAGCGGGCCTCGCCGGCGAATTTTCAGACCGTCGAAAAGCGGCTCGAATCGGGCAATATCGGTTACGTGCGGCTGGCCGCGTTTGAGGCCGGGACGCCCGACGCGCTGGCCGCCGCTCTGAAGGATTTGCGGCAGCAGGCCGGCAACAAGCTGATCGGGTTTATCGTCGATCTGCGCAACAATCCCGGCGGCAGCTTCGACGACGCGGTGAAGGTGGCCGACACGTTCATCGACAAGGGCGACATCGCGATTGTCAAAAGCCGCAAGGGCGAGGGCACGAAGCAAATCGCCGCTACCCCCGGCGATCTGGCGAACGGCCAGCCGATCGTCGCGCTGGTCAATGGCGGCACCGCGCGCGAAGCCGAACTGGTGGCCGGCGCGCTGGAGGATAGCCGTCGCGCCGTGCTGCTCGGGACCAAGACCTTTGGCGAGAGCGCGATCGAAACGCTGATCCCGCTGAACGGCCAGGGTGCCATTCGCCTGACGACCTCGCGGTATCTGACCCCGAGCGGACGGACGATCCACGGCAAGGGGCTCGAACCCGACCTCGCCGTCTCGCCGCTCAAGCTCGAAAAGCTGGCGCAAGCCGATCGTCGTCGCGAGGCGGATCTGCGCGGCGCGCTGAAGAACACGGATAAGGAGGCGGCCACGCCGGCAAAGGAACCGGAGAACACCGACGACAAGACCGGCGCCAAGGCTCCGCCGAAGGACCAGCAGGCGGTTGTCGCTACCGGAGATATCGGCACACAGAGCGACGAGCAGCTGATCCAGGCGATCGACGTGCTGCGCGGCCTCGCTCTCGTCAGCGGCCGCACCGCGTCGCGCTGAGCCCCGACGGGGGTGGGGTAGGGGGCGCGCTATGTTGGGACAGGTGCCGAGCCCGGATCGTCTGATCCTCTACGGCAGCTTTACGTCGAGTTCGAGCTACAAGCCGATGCTGTATCTCGCGCTGGCGCGGCTGCCGTTTTCGTTCCGCACGGTCAATCTGAAGACCGGCGTGCAGAACAGCCCCGAATATCTCGCGGTCAACCGCTGGGGCGTCGTGCCGTCCTTGCGCTACCGGGGCCTGACGATCCTGCAATCGAACGTGATCCTCGATTATCTCGCGCGCGAGACCGGGCATTTCGAGGGCGCGAGCGAGCAGCAGCGCTGGCAGGCGCGCGAATGGCTGTCGTGGGAGGCCGACCATATCACCGCCGTGGCACGCGTGAGACACGCGGCGCGGTTCCGCCCGGTGCATCCCGAAGTCATCGCCGAGTACCGGCCGCGCGCCGAGGCGGCGCTGTCGTTTATCGACAGAGCCTTGCGCGACCGCGATTGGTTGGTCGGGGAGCGCTGCACGATCGCCGATATCGGCTGCTGGGGCCGCATGGTGTTCATGGCCGAGGGCGGCTTCGATATCGCGAACTGGCCCGATCTCGAAGCCTGGTCGCGGCGGCTCCGGGCAATGCCCGGCTTTGCGCTGCCCTACGATCTGATCCCGAGCAAGGACCGCGAGTTCGACCCGCAATAGGGCGATCCAACCCAATTCTATCTGCAGGGAGGCGCGAGCATGACGCGGCCCGAGCGCATGCGGTTTATCGATATGACCGGGACGGGCGGCCCGGAGGTGCTGCCCGTGGCCGAGGGACTGGTGCCGCAGCCCGGCAATGGCGAGACGCTGATCCGGGTGGCCGCCGCAGGCGTGAACCGCCCCGATGTCGTGCAGCGGAGCGGCAGCTATCCGCCGCCGCCGGGCGCCTTGCCGGTGCCACGAGGGCTGGGCCTCATGGCGGCAGCCGGGCTGCCCGAGACATTCTTCATGGAGTCCCCTCTCCCGCAATGCGGGAGAGGGGACAGGGCGCTGGTCAGTGCACCGCCGCGCTGCTTCCGCCGGGGGGCGATCCGCCGCCGACCAGCGCGAAGCCGATCGGCGGGCGCGACGGGGCCTTGAAGCCCTGCGGGCGGCCGTCGTCCTCGACGAGGACCCCGTCGAGCGCGAGGCGGCCATCAACAACCGACAGCGTCAATAGACCGGTTTCGCCCTCGCCACCGCTCGTCGCGGTCGAGCAGGAGCTCGGCGATCGGGTCCTCGACCAGGCTCTGGATCGCGCGCTTCAGCGGCCTTGCGCCAAAGGCCGGGTCCCAGCCTAGTTCGGCGAGCCGGCGCCGCGCCGCCTCGTCGGCGGCCAGCGCAAGACCGCGCTCGGCGAGACGCTCGCTTACCCGCGCAAGCTGGATATCGACGATCCGCGCCATGTCGTCGCGCCCCAATCGGCCGAAGACCAGCACATCGTCGAGCCGGTTCAGGAACTCCGGCCGGAAGGCGCGGCGCACCGCGTCCATAACCTCTTCGCGGGCCTGCGCGATCGGCTCGTCGTCGCCAAGGCCGAGCAATGCCTCGGCGCCGAGGTTTGAGGTCATGATCAGGATCGCGTGCCGGAAATCGGCGGTGCGGCCCTGGCCATCGGTCAGCCTGCCGTCCTCCATCGCCTGCAACAGGACGTTGAGCACGTCGGGATGCGCCTTCTCGACCTCGTCAAGCAGCACGACCTGATACGGCTTCCTCCGGATCTTCTCGGCCAGGGTGCCGCCGTCGTCATACCCGACATAGCCCGGCGGCGAGCCGATCATGCGCGATACGGTATGTCGTTCCATGTACTCCGACATGTCGAGCCTAGTGACCGCGTTCTCGTCGTCGAACAGGAACTCGGCCAGGGCCTTCGCCAGCTCTGTCTTGCCGACGCCGGTCGGACCCAGGAACAGGAACGAGCCGGTCGGCCGGTTCGGGTCCTTGAGCCCGGCGCGGGCACGGCGCACCGCGCGCGAGACGGCGCGCACCGCGTCGCGCTGGCCGACGACGCGCTCAGCGAGCTTCGCCTCCATCTCCTTGAGGCGCTGGCGCTCGGCTTCGAGCATCTTCTCGACCGGGATGCCGGTCCAGCGCGTCACGACCGAGGCGACATCGCGCACCCCGACCTCCTCGCGTTCGGTGGAAGCGCGCGCCTCCGCTTCGGCGAGCCGCTTTTCGAGTTCCGGCATCACCGAATAGGTCAATTCGCCGGCGCGGCTCCAATCCCCTGCGCGCTGTGCGCGTTCAAGCTCCACGCGCGTCTGGTCGAGCTCCTCCTTCAGCTGACGGCCCTCGGTGCGGCGCGATTGCGAGGCGCGCCACGCCTCCTCCATCGAGGCTTCCTCTTTCTCGGCCTCGGCCATCTCGGTTTCGAGCTTTTGCAGCCGCTCCTGCGAGGCACGGTCAGGTTCGGCCTTGAGCGCCTCGCGTTCGATCTTGAGCTGCATGACGCGCCGGCTCAGCCCGTCGAGCGCCTCGGGCTTGCTGTCGATCGCGATGCGCACGCGCGAGGCCGCCTCGTCGATCAAATCGATCGCCTTGTCGGGCAGACGCCGGTCGCCGATGTAGCGCGACCCGAGCTGCACGCCGGCGACGATCGCCGCGTCAGTGATGCGCACGCCGTGATGCATCTCGTAGCGGCTTTTCAGCCCGCGCAGGATCGACACGGCGTCGTCGGTCGACGGCTCGTCGATCGTGACCGGCTGGAAACGACGCGCCAGGGCCGAGTCCTTTTCGATATAGCGGCGGTATTCGTCGGGCGTCGTCGCGCCGATGCAGCGCAATTCGCCGCGCGCCAGGGCCGGTTTCAGCATGTTCGAGGCGTCGATCCCGCCATCAACCCGGCCGGCGCCGACCAGCATGTGCAACTCATCGATAAAGACGATGATGCGCCCCGTGGCGGCCTGGATTTCGGACAGCACGGCCTTCAGCCGCTCCTCGAACTCGCCGCGGAACTTGGCGCCTGCGAGGATCAGAGTCAGGTCCAGCGCCAGCACCCGGCGGTCCTTGAGGCCCTCGGGCACGTCACCCGATGCGAGACGTTGGGCCAGCCCCTCGACGACGGCGGTTTTCCCGACACCGGGCTCGCCGATCAGGACAGGATTGTTCTTGGTGCGGCGCGCCAGCACCTGGATCGTGCGGCGGATCTCGTCGTCGCGCCCGATGACCGGGTCGAGCTTGCCCTGGCGGGCTTCCTCGGTCAGGTCGCGGGCATATTTCTTCAGGGAATCCCAGTTCTGCTCGGCCGAGGGCGCATCGGCCGTGCGGCCCTGGCGCATCTTTTCGACGGCTTCGCCAAGCCCCTCGGGATTGACGCCGGCGCGGGTGAACAAGCCGCGCAGCGGGTTTTGCGCCGCGATGCTCGCCAGCAGCCGCTCGGCCGTGACGAAACGGTCGCCGGCGGCGCGCGCCGCCTCGCTCGCGGCTTGCAGGACGGCGGCGAGTTCCGGTGACATGTAGATCGGGTGCGGCCCGTCTCCGGTCGCCTTTGGTAAGCGGGCGAGCCGCTCGTCGGCGCCGCTTTTCAGCAGCTCGGGGTCGCCGCCGGCATCGCGCACGAGGCGTCCGACGAAGCCCTCGGGGTCGTCAAGCAGCGCCTTTAGCAGATGCTCGGGCAGCAGGGTTTGATGGCGCCCGGCCAGGGCTTCCATCTGCGCGGCTTGCAAGACGCCGCGCGCGCGTTCGGTCAGGTTCGCGAAGTCCAATGTGGCACTCCGTCCGCAAATACCCGTCCTCGAATAGGCACGGGAAGCACCGTCCGCGATCCGCCCGATTGCGCGACCGCCGGCGCCGAACACTCAGATGGTGCCCGGTGAACCCCTCGTCAATGCTGTACTTTAACGATCAGAGCAGATGGGCCGCACCGGAAAGCAATTGACGGAAGGAATCAGACCGTTACCGAAAGTATTACTCTTTAGAAAAACCAGCAGTTTATGTGGCTTCTGTTCGACGTCTTGTTTGGTGGACTGTTGCGGGTGGCGACTGTCAATCCGACATCAGACGCTGCGTAACCGGCAGCGTCAGCCAGTGCGGCGCGTAGCGGCCGGCGAAGGCGGTCAGCCGGTTTGTCGCGCCGGCGATCGCGACGCGGCGGCCCGCGATCAAAGCCTCGTATCCGATCCTGGCAACCCGGTCGGCGTCCATCATGTGCCCCCGCCGCCGCGCGAGGAAGCCGTGCCTCGCGCCGGCCGCGCTGAAGAAATCGGTTCCTGTCGCGCCGGGGCACAGCGTCGTGACCGTGATGCCGGTGCCGCGCAGCTCGTGCGCCATCGCCTCGCCGAGGCTCAGCACATAGGCCTTGCTGGCGAAGTAGACCGCCATGCCGGGGCCGGGCGAAAACCCGGCGACCGATCCGACCAGCATGATCCGGCCACGCCCGCGGGCAATCATGCCGGGCAGCAGGCGCCGGGTCAGCTCGGTCAGCGCAACGATGTTGACCTGCAGCATTTCTCCGACGCGTGCCGGGTCGATCTGGTCGAACCGGCCGAGCCCTCCGAGCCCGGCATTATTGATCAGGACATCGATACTGAGGCCGCATCTCTCGATCTCGTCGGCGAGCTGTTCAGCGGCGCCGGGTGTCGACAAATCGGCCGCGATCACCGTGGTTTCGGCGCCGCTGTCGTGCAATTCGTCGGCGAGAGCCTGCATCGGCTCGATGCTGCGGGCGCTGAGCACGAGATCGTGCCCGTGCCGCGCCAACTCGCGCGCCAAGGCGGCGCCGATCCCGCGCGAGGCGCCGGTCACGAGGGCGAGGGCGCGACGGGAGTCGCCGTCCATGGCTCACCGCCTCACGGTCGAGACGGGGAAGCCTCGCCGGCGGGCGCGGCCGAAGATACCGCACCGGACGGCGAGGTCGGCGCATCATCGCTGGCGGGCGCCACAGATTTCGCCTTTTGCGGCGGCGGATGGGCAACCGCCTGGTCTGCCTTGCCCTGTCCGGTCAGCACCGCCGTCCTCGCTTCTTCGATGTCGCCCGACCACATTGGCGGCGGCGACTGCCACGCGGCGGCAGCCGGATTGAAGCACAGCTCGGCCAGATATGGACGGTGATCCGAACCGAACTCGGGCAATACCCGCAGCGCGGTTAACGTGAACGTCTGGCCCGGCAGAATCTGGTCCAGCGGCCATTTCAGCACCGGGCTGGTCGCATTCCAGGTCATATAAAAGCCGCGCCCAATGCGTGGATCCAGAAACCGTCCGACGCGCTTCGCCAAATGAACAGTGTCTTCCCATGGAACCGCGTTGAGATCGCCGGCGACAACATGCGGCAGGTTGTCGTCGTGGGCGGCGAGCGCCGTCGCCAAAATTTGCGCGTCCCGTTCCGCCGTACTCTGGCCCTGCTGCGGTGGCCGCGGATGAATGGCGTAGAGACGGATCGACTGGTTCGAGGGCAGCTGGATGCCGGTAAAGACCGACGGATCGTGTGAGCCGGTAAGAAACTTCACCTCAGGATCCGACAGCGGATAGCGCGAGTACAGCGCGGCGCCGAAATAGTTCGGCTGCGCCTGCGTGACGTGATAGGGCATCGTTGCGGCGAGTGGCGCCAGGTTCTGCAGCCACCACTCATCGACTTCCTGGAACCATGCGATATCGGGATCGATCTGGCGGACCATATTTAGCAGCCGATTGTCGTGCTGGTTGGTCTTCTGAACATTGACTTCAAGCAGCCGCAGCCGGCTATTCGGAGCGCAGGTCTCGGTCGCGATCTGATTCGGCGGAGCGAACCCGGTATAGGGGTAGAGCACATAAGCCTGATAGGCGATCGCACCGGCGAGCGCGAGCAGCGCCACACGGCTGATTACTCCTCGCGAAACCAGCAGCAACAGCACCCACACCGCGGCGCTGGTGATCAGGATCTCTATTCTCGTGAAATCGAGATAGCGGACCCACCAGATATTGCCGGGGATTGCCGGGATTACCGTCACCGCAATCCCCGTTAGGGCCAGCAGGATCAGTAGCCATCGCGCGACGCGAACAAACATTCGAATCAGCATCGGCAGAGCCTCTCAGGCACGGCAGTGCGGTGACGCGCGCATCTGCAATGCGGCGTAACGGCATCACAGGCAACCCGGTAACGCGGCACCGTACCTGAAGTTGCGCCGACTGGCGTGGCGGCGGGGCTTCACCGATACGATGCCATCCGCTTGCGGGCTAGGTCCCGGTTCGTGCTCCGGCGGTCTGTTCGGCAGCTCGGCGGCGCGAATCGGGGCGGCTCGCGCGCCGCACCGCAAAGATTTCGACATCCGCTCCACGGCGGCGACAGGAAACGATGTAGGCGCCGATAACGAGCCGGCGCGTGTTTTCGGGCGAGTACCGGGCGCTTCTGAATCGGGTAACTCGGAAACCTGGCACTGAGCCCGTTCGAGCGCTTCAAGGAAGCGGTGCGCGGCCGGTGGACTGAACTCGATGCACTCCCGTGGATCGCTCCCGAGTAGCACATGGCAGCGGGAAGGCGAAAGAAAAGGGGTGTCAGCGCGGGCGCGGCGTTCCGGTCTGGCGGCGCCAGACGACATAGACCGCGACCGCCGCCACGGCGAGCGCGAACCAGGTCATGGCGTATTGCAAATGGTCGTTCGGCAGGTCGATCGGGGTCACGCCGCCTTTCGGCCAGCCGCCCGGGTTCGGCGTCGCGTCGGCGTCGATATAGAACGGCGCGACATCGGGCAGGCCCGCCGCTGCTTCCATCGCCGGCAAATCGACCCAGAACCAGTAATTCATATCCGGGCGATTATCCGGCACCAGCCAACCCGGTTTGCCTTTCGGCAGCCGCAATAGACCGGTGATCGCGCACCGTCCCGGAGAGTTGGCCGGCGATGCGCTTTTCCGGGTTTTTCAGCTCCGAACGAATAAAGCCGCGATTGACGAAAACGATGCGGCCGTCCGCCAGGCGCAGCGGTGTCAATACCTGAAACCCCGGCTCGCCGCCGCGCGGTGACGCGGCGCCAAGAAATATCTCCTTGTCGTTGAGGAAAACGCCCTCCGCGACAACAGGATGGAATTCGAGACTTCTTGCCTCGTCCAGCGTCTTCGGCAGCGGGACCGGCGCCGACTGGACCGCCGCGCGACGCTCGGCGATCAGGTTGGTTTTCCACTGCAGCCGTTCCAACTGCCAGACGGCGAGGGACAGGCAAACAAGGGCCACCACCGCTGTAACTGCGGCCGGAATCAGCCGCGAGCGCGACGGGAGGCTCATGCCTCCGGCGGGTGCAGAATGCGATGCCGGTATTGCAGGGCGATCAGCGCGGCCTTGAGCGGCCGCAGCATGAGTATCGCGCCGCCGAGGATCAGCGGCGTCCACAGCGCCATGTGGACCCACATCGGCGGCGCAAACTTCAGCTCGACCCAGGCGGCGAGACCGACGACGAGCATCCCGAGAAAAAAAATGACAAAGACCGCCGGCCCGTCGCCGGCATCCTGTCCCGACAGATCGAGCCCGCAGACCGCGCAAGCGGGCCGCACGGACAGCAAACCGGCAAACAACGGACCCTCGCCGCAGCGCGGGCAGCGGCAGGCCAGGGCCGCGCGCAGCACCGATACCGGCGCGAACCGGCCCCTCTCGTCGCGCGCCCGGCTGCTGTCAACGCCCAACGCGCGAGTCAATGCTCGGCCGGAAGCGCGGCGCCCATGCCCCACCAATAGACGCAGACGAACAGGAACAGCCACACGACATCGACGAAATGCCAGTACCAGGCGGCGGCCTCGAAGCCGAAATGATGGTCCGACTTGAAGTGGCCGCGGATGGCGCGCCCCAGACACACGCACAGAAAGACCGTGCCGACGATCACGTGAAAGCCGTGAAACCCGGTCGCCATGAAGAAGGTGGACGGATAGATGCCGCCGGCGCCGGCCACCCCGGGATCGAAGCGAAAGCCGAACGCGGCGTGCGTGTATTCATAGGCCTGTACGCAGGTAAAGCTGATTCCGAGCAGCACAGTCAGCGTCAAACCCTGGATCAGCCCCTTGCGATCGCCCTCGATCAGCGAGTGGTGCGCCCAGGTCACCGTGGTTCCGGACAGCAGCAGGATCAGCGTATTCAGAAACGGCAGGCTGAACGGATCGAACGGGTGGATGCCCTTGGGTGGCCACACGCCTTCGTGCGGAAACAGGCTCGACGAGAAGAAGGCCCAGAAGAACGCCGAGAAGAACATTACCTCGGAGGCGATGAACAGAGCCATGCCGTAGCGCAGCCCGAGCTGCACGACCGGCGTATGGAAGCCCTGAAACGTCGCCTCGCGGATCACGTCGCGCCACCAGACGGCCATGCATGACAGCACCGAGATGACGCCGATCACAAGCAGCCACACGTGACCGCCATGCATGTAGAGGATGCCGCCGAAGGCCAGCAGTCCCGCCGCGACCGCGCTGACGATCGGCCACGGGCTCGGGTCCACGAGGTGGTACGGGTGCTTCGGCGGCCCGTGTTCGTGGCCGTGCGCGTGTGCGTCGGCGTGCGCGGGAAAATGCGCTGTCGCGTGCGTGTCGGTCATGTCCTGTCCGCCAAAATCGGTAGTGTCGCTCAGTTCACCGTCGGGGTCGTTCCCGGCGCCACAACGCCCGCCGAGCCGGCCGCGCCCGTCACCGGTCGCGGCTGCGGAGCGTCGGGCTTGCGAAACATCGTGTATGACAGCGTGATCGTGTCGATGTCACGCGTCGAGGGATCTTTCAACAGTTCGGGATCGACAAAGAACTGGACGCCCATGTCGCGGCTCTCGCCGGGACCGAGACGCTGCTCGGTAAAGCAGAAACATTGCAGTTTGTCGAAATAGATGCCGCTCTTGGTCGGCGTCACATTATAGGCGGCATTGCCGGTCACCGGCTCGGAGCCGCGGTTGGTCGCGCGGAAAAACACTTCGTGCGGCTCGCCGGGCCGGACCCGGATCTGGCGCGTCAGCGGCCGGAATTCCCAGCCGAGATCGGGCGCGGTTTCGGCGTCGAAGCGGACCGTGACGAACGCATCGGCTGCCTCTTTCGGCGCGGCCGCGGCGCGTTGCGTCGTGCCGCCCCAGCCGGTCGCTTGGCAGAACAGGCTGTAGAGCGGCACCGAGGCGAACGACAGCCCGATCATCCCGCAGACGACCGTGAGCAGCAGCACGACCGTGGTGCCGTTGTTGCGGCGGTGCTCGGCGGGCCGCATCAGCCTAGCCCCCGCTCATCCGCACGATGCTGATGACGTAGAACAACGCCACCAGCGCCAGCAACACAAGCAGCAGCGCGCGGTTGCGGGCGCGAATGCGGCGCTGCCTTTCGTCCATGACGTCTTCGCCGGTGCTCACCACGCGCCCGTCCCAATCCGGTCCACCAGCAGCGCGGCGAAGATCAGGAACAGGTACAGCAGCGAGAAGTGGAACATCTGCCGCGCGCCACGTTCGCCTGCTCTGTCGCCCTCGCGCCACACCCTCAGGGCCATCCCGGTGAACAGGATGCTGAGCACGCCCGCAACGATGCCGTAGAATGATCCGGCCAGGCCGAGCAGGAACGGAGCCAGCGTCGCCGGCCACAGCATCAGCGTATAGAGCAGCATCTGGCGCTTGGTTTCGCGCGGCCCCGCGACGACCGGCATCATCGGCACGCCTGCGGCCGCGTATTCGCCGCTGCGATAGAGCGACAGCGCCCAGAAATGCGGCGGCGTCCAGAAGAAGATGATCGTGAACAGCGCGACCGCGCCCCAGCCGACGTCGCCGTTCACCGCGGCCCAGCCGACGATCGGCGGCAATGCGCCGGCGGCGCCGCCGATCACGATGTTCTGCGGCGTGCGGCGCTTCAGCCAGATCGTGTAGACGAAGACGTAAAACCCGATCGTCAGCGCCAGGAGTTCCGCTGCCACCCAGTTGACCGCCAGTCCCATGACGACAACCGAGCCCGCCGCGAGCACGATGCCAAAGCCAAGCGCCTCGCCGGGCAGCATCCGTCCCGCCGGCAAGGGCCGCCCGGCGGTGCGCCGCATGACCGCGTCGATGTCGCGGTCATACCACATATTGATCGCGCCTGACGCGCCGGCTCCGACCGCGATGCACAACACGGCGACGGCGGCCAGCACCGGATGCAGATGACCTGGCGCGAGAAACAGACCGACGAAGCCGGTGAACACGACGAGCGACATGACCCGCGGCTTCAGGATCGCGACATAATCGCCGACCGCCGCCCCGGCATAGGGGGTTGCGAGAGCCGCTCGGCCGAAGGCTGAAGGCGATTCGCTCACATCGGTACCCGTTCTCGTTCGCGCCGTCCCGCTTCCCTGCCGCTAATGCGCATGCTCAGCAACCGGCGCGATGACCGGCGGTTCATCGAAGCTGTGGAACGGCGGCGGCGAGGACACGGACCATTCTAGCGTCGTCGCCCCTTCGCCCCAGTAATTCGCGCCGACCCGCCTGCCGTAAAACAGTGTGTTGAAAACGATGAAGATGAAAAACAGCGTCGAGGCGAACGAGATATACGCACCAATCGACGAAACCATGTTCCACCCGGCGAACGCATCGGGGTAGTCGGCGATACGCCGTGGCATGCCGGCCAGCCCGAGGAAATGCTGCGGGAAGAAGGTCAGGTTGACGCCGATGAACGTCGTCCAGAAATGGATCTTGCCGAACGTCTCGTTATACTGGCGGCCGGACATTTTGCCGATCCAATAATAAAAGCCGGCAAACAGCCCGAACACGGCACCGAGCGACAGCACGTAATGGAAATGCGCCACGACATAGTAGGTGTTATGCAGCGCGAAATCGACGCCGGCGTTCGACAACACGACTCCGGTCACGCCGCCGATCGTGAACAGGAAGATGAAGCCGATCGCCCACAGCATCGGCGTCTTGAACTCGATCGAACCGCCATACATCGTCGCGATCCAGGAAAAGATCTTCACGCCGGTCGGCACCGCGATCACCATCGTCGCGGCCGTGAAATAGGCGCGGGTATCGACCGATATGCCGGTCGTGAACATGTGGTGCGCCCACACGACAAAGCCGATGACGCCGATCGCGACCATTGCGTACGCCATGCCGAGATAACCGAATACCGGCTTCTTCGAGAATGTCGCGACGATTTGCGAGACCATGCCGAACGGCGGCAGGATCATGATGTAGACTTCGGGATGCCCGAAAAACCAGAACAGATGCAGGAACAGCATCGGGTCGCCGCCGCCGGCCGGGTCAAAGAACGTCGTCCCGAAATTTCGATCGGTCAGCAGCATCGTGATCGCGCCGGCCAGCACCGGCAACGCCAGCAACAGCAGAAACGCGGTGATCAGCACCGACCAGACGAACAGCGGCATCCGATGCAGGGTCATGCCGGGGGCGCGCATGTTAAAAATCGTCGTGATGAAATTGATCGAGCTCATGATCGACGACGCGCCGGCGAGATGCAGCGCCAGGATCGCCATGTCGATCGACGGCCCCGGGTGCCCGGCCGCGCTTGCCCCGGACAGCGGCGGATAGATCGTCCAGCCGACGCCGGCGCCGGCGCCGTTCACCCCTTCGCCGGAGCCGACAAACAGCGAGCCGAACAGCAGACAGAACGAGGGGATCAGCAGCCAGAAGCTGACATTGTTCATGCGCGGAAAGGCCATGTCCGGCGCGCCGATCATCAGCGGCACGAACCAGTTGCCGAAGCCGCCGAACGTCGCCGGCATGACGACAAAGAACACCATGATCAGGCCGTGCGCCGTGATCAGAACGTTGTAGAACTGATGGTCGGTGATCAGCTCGTTGCCGGGATGCATCAGCTGGGCGCGCATGACGACCGACATCACGCCGCCGATCAACCCGGCGGTAATCGCGAAAATCAGGTACAGCGTGCCGATGTCCTTGTGGTTTGTCGAAAACAGCCAGCGCGCGACAAAGCCTGGCCGATGGTCGGCATGCTCGGCGTGGCCGGCGGCGTGCGTGTCGTGATAACTCATCATGGCCTCTGGCTGTCAGTTCGCGGCCGGATCGACGGCGGCGATTTTTGTAGGCTGCGCTTCCTCGCCTGCTGGTGTCCCCGAGGCGAATTTCTGCTTTGCCTCGACGAGCCATTTCTCGAATTCGGGTTTTGGAACCGCCACCACCTTGATCGGCATGAACGCGTGATTGATGCCGCAGATCTGGTTGCATTCGCCGTAGAAGATGCCGGGATACTCGACCCGCATCCAGGTCTCGTTGACCCGTCCCGGCATCGCGTAGAACTGGATCCCGAACGCCGGGATAAACCAGCTATGCAGGACGTCGACCCCGGCGATGAGCACCCGGATGTTCGTGTCGATCGGCACCACGAGCGGATTGTCGACATCGAGCAGCCGCTTTTGGTCCGGCTTCAAATCCTTGTCCGGGATGACGTTGCTGGCGAATGTCAAATCGCCCTGATCGGGGTACGAGTAGCTCCAGAACCATTGGTTGCCGACCACCTTGATCGTCATCTCGGCGTTCGGCACCCGATCCATGAAGTACATCAGGCGGAACGACGGGATCGCGATCATTACCAGGATCAGCACCGGCACCACGGTCCACAGAATTTCGATCACCGTGTTGTGCGCGGTGCGGGTCGGCACCGGGTTGCGGCTGGCGCGGAAGCGCACCATCACATAAAGCAGCAGCGCCAACACGAAGATGCTGATCGCGAAGATGATGATCAGCAGCTCATCGTGCAGCGCATGGATCGCCTCCTTAACTGGAGTCGCCGCGGGTTGCATCCCGAGCTGCCAGTTCTCCGGTCCCCATGCCCAGCCAGCGGAAGGCAGGCCCGCAAGCAGCATCGCGGCGAGCCCGATAACAAGACAGGTCCGCAGCGCCGGGCCCGACGCGCGCCGCCTGAGACACCTCGTCAACAGCATCATGTCCTTGCAGCCCCTCTCCGACGAGGACGCTCCTGCGTGGTTCAATGTCGCCGGCCCGGTGACTTGTTTGCCGAGGCCACCCTTCGGACAATCCTTCGGAGGATTGCTTTCGGGGCGCCGATTCTTCGGCTGCCGGCCGAGCCCGCGCCGCCTCTTTTCCCCGACCGGGCTTGCGTCAGCCTGGCCGGGATGGCGGTAACTAAGTGAACCGTACACCAAAGTTTTCCGAACCGACAACTCGGGCGGGTGTCCGCGCGGCCCTGCATTTTGTCGCAAGCGGCGCCCCAGGGTCGCAGGCCAGCCCGCCATCCGGCCCCGCCGAACCGGGCGTCTTTCCCGGCCGGCCCGGAACAACCATATCTGACCGCATCCATCCGAGACCAACAGCCCGAAGCGGAGCCGCGCAATGTCAAATCTCGCCGTCACCGACGACCTGTTTTTCGAACGCACCGGCATGGATTCGGGGCGCGTCGAACGGATTGTCGGCGAGGCGCTCTCCGGCATGGACGACGGCGAGCTGTTCTTCGAATACAGCCAGTCGGAAAGCGTCGCGCTCGACGACGGCCGGATCAAGAGCGCCGCGTTCGACACGACCCAAGGCTTCGGGCTGCGCGCGGTGGCCGGCGAGGCGGCCGGCTATGCGCATGCCTCCGAACTCTCCGAGGCGGCGATCCGGCGCGCCGCGACGGCGGTGCGCGCCGTCGCGAGTGGGCATCACGGCGCGCTGGCGGAGCCGCCTGCCGGCACCAACCGGGCGCTCTACACCGATCTGAACCCGCTTGGCATGGTCGATCTCGGCGCGAAAACGCGCCTCCTGGCCGAGATCGACGCCTATGCCCGCTCCCGCGATCCGCGCGTCAAGCAGGTTATGGCGTCGCTCTCCGGCGTCTGGCAGGCGGTGCAGATCCTGCGCCCGGACGGGCGGCGCGTCGCCGACATCAGGCCGCTGGTGCGGCTCAACGTGGCGGTCGTGGTCGGCGAGGGCGACCGCATGGAAACGGGATCGCACGGGGCCGGCGGCCGCGTGAGCTACGAGTATTATCTCGATCCGGCGAACTGGAAGGCGCAGGTCGACGAGGCGCTGCGCCAGGCGCTCGCGAATCTCGGCTCGGTACCGGCGCCGGCCGGCGAAATGACGGTCGTGCTCGGACCGGGCTGGCCCGGGGTGATGCTGCACGAAGCTGTCGGGCACGGCCTCGAGGGCGATTTCAACCGCAAGCAGACCTCGACCTTTTCCGGCATGGTCGGGCAGCGCGTCGCGGCACAAGGCGTCACCGTCGTCGATGACGGCACGTTGCCTGACCGGCGCGGCTCCTTGACGATCGATGACGAGGGCACGCCGTCGAGCTGTAACGTGCTGATCGAGGATGGCATCCTGAAGGGCTACATGCAGGACCGGCTCAACGCCCGGCTGATGGGCGCCGCGGCGACCGGCAATGGCCGCCGCGAGAGCTTTGCCCATGCGCCGATGCCGCGCATGACAAACACCTTCATGCTGGCCGGGGAGCAGGATCCGGGGGAGATCATCGCATCGGTCAAGCGCGGTCTCTACGCCGTAAATTTCGGCGGCGGCAGCGTCGATATCACCTCCGGAAAATTCGTGTTTTCCGCCTCCGAGGCCTACCTGATCGAGGACGGCAAGGTGGGACCGGCGGTCAAGGGCGCGACATTGATCGGCAACGGCCCCGACGCGATGACCAAGGTCACGATGATCGGCAACGACCTGAAGCTCGATGACGGGGTCGGAACCTGCGGCAAGGACGGGCAGGGGGTGCCGGTCGGGGTCGGTCAGCCGACCCTGCGCATGGACGGGCTGACCGTCGGCGGCACCGCGGCGTAACCGTCGCGACACCGGCGGTCCGAATGTCGTTTTTCATGCTCTCCTGATCGATTTGCGAGAGGTACTTTCGTTGCGTCTTGAGAGGCGCAGGGGGAAGATTTCGGCGCCTCGATCCGTTATGCCGTTTTCGGGGGCAAGGGGAGAAGCAGCGCCTGATGACCGACGCGATCGGCGTTATTGCTCCGGCGAAGCGGAGGGCTGCCGGACCGATAACGCTCGCCCGGATCCTGTGGTGGCTGGCGCTGCTGAGCATCCTGCTCGGGGCCGCGAGAATCGTCGCTACCTATCCGGTAATTTCGATCACGTTCGACGAGCCGGCTCATATCGCGGCCGGCATGCAGCTCCTCGACAAGGACAAATTCACCTATGAGCGGCTGCATCCGCCGCTGGCGCGGGTCGCGGCCGCGCTCGGTCCCTATCTCGCCGGCTATCGCTCGCAGAACGGACGGCGACATGTGGGTCGAGGGCCGGCGGCTGTTCTACGCTGCCGGCCATCCCGATTCGGCGATGCTGACGCTGGCAAGACTGGGGGTCTTGCCGTTCTTCGTCGCCTGCCTGGTGCTGGTGTGGCTCTGGACCACCGCTATGTCGGCGCGGTAGAGGGTGCGCTCGCGGTGATCGTGCTCGGCAATTTGCCGTCTGCTTCTGGCGCCATTCCGGCCTTGCGACAACCGACGTGCCGTTCGCCGCGACATTCACCGCGGCGTTTTTCTCGTTTTGTGCTGTGGCTGGACCGTCCGCTCCACGATGCGCGGGCTGCTGCTGGGCGTCGCCGTCGCGCTTGCGGTCTGCACCAAGCTTTCGTTCCTGCTGTTTCTTTCCCGCGGCGTGCGGCGTGGTGCTCGCCCATCGCTGGTTCTGTGGCTGGCCGAATTGGCACCCTCGGGCATCTTTTCGGTTCCTGGCGCGGCGTGCTCGCCGCGAATTGCGGCCTTCCTGCTGACCGTCTGGGCGGTTTACGGCTGCCATGCCGATCCGCTCTACGGCATCGTCGACTCTGGCCGGCGGCATCGCGCGAACTGCCGACTTTGCCGACCATGGCCAGCCGTCGTTCTTTCTCGGCGCATATCGACATACACGGCAACTGGGCGTTCTTCCCGGTCTTGATCCTGGTCAAGTCGCCGATTCCGTTCCTGATCGCCGTCGCGCATCGGCGCGGTGGTCCTGGTCCGCCGCCATCGCCGGGACTGGCGGCGAATGGCGCCGCTGCTCGGCGTCGGCCGCGATGATCGCGAGCGTCATGCCGTCGACGATCAATCTCGGGTCTGCGGCACATCCTGCCGGCATTTCCGCTTCTTGCAATCGTTGCTGCGATCGGGCTCGGGCGCCTGCTGGCTCAGCCGCTGTTGCCGACGCCGCGTTGCGCTGGCCGGCTTGCTCCTGGTCTGGCAGACCGGCTGAGGGGGCGCTCGCGGCGCCGGATTACCTCGCCTACTTCAACCAGCTCGCGCTGGGTGAACCGCAGCGCATCGTGACCGGCTCCGACCTCGATTGGGGCCACGACGTCGGTCGCTTGGCCGCGGTATTAAAACAGCAGCGAGTCGACCGCCTGCATCTCGCCCTGCATACCAGCGCCGATCTGCGGCTGCACGGCCTGCCGCCGTTCGAGGACGCTGTATCCCGGTCGAACCGGCCACCGGCTGGATCGCGCTCAGCGAGCAGACGCATGCGTTCTACTGCGCCGGCTATCGCTGGCTCGACGCGTATCAGCCGATCGCCCGCAGTCGGCGCCTCGATCCGCCTCTACTATGTACCCGAGTCCGCCGCCGCCAGCCGAAGCGGATGTCGTGCGCCGGTTCAATTGGAATTGGTACGCACCGCTGCCCTGCTCGTCAGAGCCTCCGGTGTCGGCCAGTCCGGCGCCGCGCCGCCCAGCCTGACCGGCAGCCATCGGGCCGGGTTCTCCATCGCGACCTCCGGTGCCAGGCCGCTGCGCGACATCCAGCGCGAGCGGTAGAACGCGGTCGCCCCGACTTCGAGCCGCAGATCGGCGCGGTGCGGCGGTCCCGCCAGCCCGAGCTGCTGCCACGGGATGAAGGCCTTCAGGATCACGCGCGGCTGGTCGAGCGCCGTCCCGAAATAGCGCGCCGTTGCGCCGGGAACCGCGGCGCAGGAGTCGCCGCTCTCGTACCAGCAGATTTGCGCATCGAAGCTCAGCTTCGATGCGTCTCCCGGTGACGTTGCCACCTGATTCGGAATGACGCGCAGCTCGATGCGGCGCGGTCCGCCACCGGCCCCAGGGCCGGCATCGACCCCCAGCGCGATGCGGAACGCCTCGGAGCGCGGGAATGGCGTAACCGGCCCGAGCAGTTCCGGCGCGTAGTAATCCATCGCGATCGTCGCCAGAAACAGGCCGTCCTCATTCCAGGCGAGGTGCACGTCGCCGAACGGCACCTCGCCGGGAGACGCGATCATCGGCACGAGCGAGGCGGCCTTCGGCCAATCCGCCAGCGTCTGCGTCATCGGCGCGATGTCGGCCCGCGGCAGCACGAGGTTGCGAGCGTCGCCGGGCTCCGGCGCGATGGCGCGTGCCATGCCCCAGCGCGCCAGCCGGTTGCTCGCGCTCAACGCGCGGATCAGCTTGTAATAGGGGCGATCGTCGGTATCGACGAGGCCGAAATTATAGTCCTCGCCGTCGGCGCGCCCGCCGGGCGGCTCGTCGGCATACTGGAACCAGTGAACGCCGATTACATCGGGCGCCGCGGCGAGAAGCTGTGCCGCGCGGCTGGCGCCGCGGGCACGCTCCTCTTGCGTTGCAACGGTCATCAGATGCCCGGTCCGGTTGCGGTTGTTGCTGGTCCGAGCAAATTTGGCGCTGTTCGGCGCGCCGGTGCGGTTCAGGTTGCCGGAGCGGTTCTCGGCTGCGGCGTAGAACCATTCGGTGACCAGCACCGGCTTGCCGCCGCTCAAACCGTGCAGGCCTTCGAAGAAATACGGCGCAATCCAGCCGTCCGGGGTATCGACGTTGTAGTTGACCGAGATCGCGTCGACGTAGGGCACCATCGCCCGCACCGCGTCCGGGTCGTAATAGATCGGCAGCCGGTCGCCGAGATAGAGCGCCTCCGGGTCGGCATCGCGCAGCGCCTGGCGCATCGCGCTGTAGTAGCGCGCCGGCGATGATCGCGGTCCAGGCGCGCACCGCGGCGATGCCGTCGCCGCCGGGGCGCAGCCGCGGCGCCGTGCGGGCCGCAAGCAGATCGTCGAAACCTGCGGTCCCCGGCGCCGGGATGAAATCGCGCGCGAATGCCTGCCAATCGTCGCGGTAATGCTCGCGCAGCACCGCGACGAGCCGCTGCTTCGTATGATTTTCCCGCGGGTAGGTCAGAAAGGCGACGAATAGCGGGCCATTCCACCAGCCGATCTCGTTGTCCGAGAAATAGCCGATGCGCAGCGGATCGCCGCGATACGGCGCCACGGCGGCCGCAGCCGCGCGACGCAGCGCGGTGTCGGCAGCCGGGTCGAACGGATCGGTCCAAACGAATTGGGTGTTGCGCCCCAGCTCGAGTTCCGGCGTGCTCGGCAGGCCGATCTCGCCCGGCGGCACCGACCAGGCGCCGGCCGTGTTGAAACCCCACGAGACGAGCCGCCGGCGCGTGGCGGCGGCCCATTCGGCGCGCGTCCCGGCGAAGCGCTGCCAGCGATAGGCCCGCTCCGGGTTCGCCGCGAACTCGGTCCTGAATCCGCCATCGATCGCATTGACGCCGAGCGAGAAGAACGGGTCGCCGCACGGCGTCAACAGCACCGGCCCGTTCTCACCTGTGGCAGCAGACCAGTGCGACGACGGGGCGGCGGCAAAGTCGTCGCAGGCGCCGGCGCCGCCGGCCCAGAGCGATAGTATCGCCGCCGCAGCCGGCGCGACCGCGCCGCGCCAGCCTACAGATATCAAGTGCCTGAGGCTCTGACCGATACCCCGTCCCCAACCCTCCCCCGTGATCCCCGGGTCGAGCCAGGGGAGGGGAGGGGAGGGTGGGGGTGCGGCCGCGGCCGCCGGGTATGTCAGGCTCGCGGCCGGCCGGTATAAGAGGCGCCGCCCGCCTGGCCGCGCCACCCGCTTCGCTCTGTCAGGCCGCACCCGAATGTCCCTCAATCTCCATCCCGAACCGGAATCGCTCCGCCCACCGCATGTCGGAACAACCCATCGATGCGGCACAACGCGCATGTCCGTCATCGTCATCCGCCGATTAGGTACGTGCCGGCGCACGCCGCCGTTTCTCATGGCGCACGATCAGCACAAAGGCGAGCGCCACGATCGCGAAAACGACGCCAAGGAACACGGTCGCCAGCGCGTTGATCTCCGGCGTCACGCCGATCCGCACGCTCGAATACACCGCCATCGGCAATGTCGTCGCGGCCGGGCCGGACACGAAACTCGCGATCACCAGATCGTCGAGCGACATCGTGAAGGCCAACAGCCAGCCCGAGACGAGCGCCGGGCTGATCCCCGGCAAGCGTGATCCGCCATAAGACGGTCCAGGGCCGCGCGCCGAGATCGAGCGCCGCCTCTTCCAGGCCACGGTCGAACCCCGCCAGCTGCGCCCGCACCAGCACCGCGACAAAGCAGGCGGCGAAGGTGGCGTGCGCAATCGTCACGGTCTGCACCCCGCGCTCGGCCGGCCAGCCGAGAACGCCTTGCCCGGCGACGAACAGCAGCAGCAGCGACAGGCCGAGGATCACCTCGGGGACGACGAGCGGCGCGGTCAGCATGAAGGCGAACAAGGCACGGCCGCGAAACCGGGTGAAGCGGTTCATCGCCAGACCGGCGGCGGTGCCCAGCGCCAGCGCCAGGCTCGCCGCCATCATCGCGATCTTGAGGCTGGTCAGCGCGGCGGTGATGAATTTCTCGTCGTCGATCAGCGCGCCGTACCACCGGGTCGAGAACCCGCCCCAAATCGTGACCAGCCGCGATCCGTTGAACGAATACGCGATCAGCACCGCGATCGGCAGGTACAGAAACCCGAGCCCGAGGGCGAGCGACGCGGCACGAAGTGCCGCGAGCCCCCGACCGCCGCTCACGCCGTGCCCTCGCGCCCGAAGAGTCGTTGCGCCAGGAGCAGCGGCAGGCTCAGCACCGTCACGAGCGCGACCGCTGTCGCCGACGCCGCCGGCCAATCGACATTGTCGAAGAACTCCTGCCACAAGAGCTTGCCGATCATCAGCGTGTCCGGTCCGCCGAGCAGGTCGGGGATCACGAACTCGCCGACCGCGGGGATGAACACAAGCAACGCGCCGGCGGCAATGCCTGGCAGCACCAGCGGCACGATCACGCCGAAGACAATGCGCCACGGCCGGGCGCCGAGATCGGCGGCGGCCTCGACCAGGCTCTCGTCGAGCCGCGACAGGCTGCCGTAAAGCGGCAGGATCATGAACGGCAGGTACGAGTAGACCATGCCCATTTGCAGCGAAAACGCATTGTAGAGCAGCGGCACCGGCTGCTCGATAAGCCCCGCCGTTAGCAGCATGCGGTTGATCAGCCCGCTCGGTTGCAAGAGCGCGATCCAGGCATAGACCCGGATCAGGAAACTGGTCCAGAACGGCAGGACCACCAGAAACAGCAATAGCGCGCGCCGGCTCTCCGGCGCCCGGGCAATCGCCAGCGCCATCGGAAAGCCGAGCAGCAGGCACAGCACCGTCGTGGTCGCGGCATAACCGAGCTGAGCGCGCGTAAATCTTGAGACATCCCTCGGCGAGCTGTCGGTAATTGGCGGCGGTCAGATTGCTCTCGACGCCCTGCGGGCCGAAGGCAATCGGCGGTTCGAAGGGCGGGATCGTGTCGGCGCTTTCGGTCAGGCTGATGCCGGCGACGATCAGCAGCGGCGCCAAAAAAAACACCGCGAGCCACAGAAACGGCAGCCCGATCAGCACCCGCCGCAGCCACGGCGCGGACGCGGTCATTCTCCGCCCGTGTCATCCCGGCGAACGCCGGGATCCACGGTTCCCCCGCTTCGATGACTGACCGGTGGATCCCGGCCTGTGCCGGGATGACGATCGGAGCTGGCCGAGAATACGATCATTCCGTCAGCACCACGGCGTCTTCCGGCTCCCAGCCAGCCCAGATTTCGGCGCCGCGGGCGAGCGCGGCGGCGGTCGCGCTCGGCAGATAGGCGTGCAATTCCCGTCCGGCGCTTGTGGTCAGCCGTACCGAGGACTGCGCCCCCTGGTAATCGACGGCCGTAACGGTCGCGGCCAGCACAACTCCGGGCGGGCGAACCCGAGTCACGATCAGCTTTTCCGGACGCAGCGCCAGCATGACGCGCATCCCCGGACGCAACCCGCTCGCGCGCGGCAGCGCGATCGGCAGCGGCAAATCCGCCACCGCCAGCCAGAGCCCCTCCGGCCCGGCTCCGACCTCGCCCTCGAATAAATTCACCTTGCCGACGAAATCGGCGACAAAGCGAGAATTGGGCCGCTCGTAGATCTCGGCCGGCGCGCCGGTCTGCACCAGCCGCCCAAAATTCATCACGGCAACCCGCGAGGCCATGCCGAGCGCCTCGTCCTGGTCGTGCGTCACGACCAGAAACGTCGTACCGACCCGGTGCTGAATGCCGGTTAGTTCGAGCCGGGTTTCCTCGCGCAATTTGCGGTCGAGGGCCGCCAGCGGCTCGTCGAGCAGCAAGAGCTTCGGCATCTTCGCCAGCGCGCGGGCCAACGCGACGCGCTGCTTCTGCCCGCCGGACAGCTCGTGCGGGCGCCGCCGTTCGTACCCGGTCATCTGCACCAGCGCCAGCATCTCGGCAACGCGCGTTTCGCGCCGGCGGCGCTCCATGCCTTCCTGCTTCAAACCAAACGCGACGTTGCGCGCGACATCGAGATGCGGGAACAGCGCATAGGACTGGAACATCATGTTGACCGGGCGGCGATACGGCGGGACGTCGGTCACGTCGGTCCCGTCGATCACGATGCGGCCGCTGTCGGGCGTCTCGAAGCCGGCGATCATTCGCAACAGCGTCGTCTTGCCGCATCCCGAGGGCCCCAGCAGCGCGAAGAACTCGCCGGCCTCGACGCCGAGCGAGACGTTGTCCACTGCGGCTGCGCCGGCGAACGACTTTCTCGCCGCGATGATCTCCAAGAGCGCCATCCGCCCCGCTCAGCAGCCCGACTTGATCCGGTTCCAGACGCGGGTGCGGGCCCGCTCGTAAGCGCGCGGCGCCGGCTCGTCGAGGTAGAGACGCTGCATCACCTCGGGCGGCGGGTAGATTCCGGGGTCGTCGCGGATCTCGGGATCGATCAGCGCGGCCGCCGCCAGGTTCGGGTTGGGATAGGAAACCGCGTTGGTGATCGGCGCGATCACATCGGGGCGCAGAATATAGTCGATGAACCGGTGCGCGTTGTCGGGGTGCGGCGCGTCCCTTGGAATCGCGAGCATGTCGATCGACATCTGCGACCCCTCGCGCGGCACCCGGAACGCGATCTCGACCGGGCTGCCGGCCTCCCGTGCGCGGTTGCGCGCCTGGATCACGTCGCCCGAATAGCCGAGCGCGAGACAGATGTCCCCGGCGGCGAGATCGTTGATGTATTGCGACGAATGGAACCGCCGGATATAGGGGCGCGCCCGTTCCAACTGTACCGCAGCGCGCTCCAAGTCCGCGAGATCATGGCTCCGGTGGTCGAGGCCAAGATAGGTGAGCGCGGCTGGCACGACTTCCTGCGGCGTGTCGAGGATCTCGATGCCGGCTCGGTCGAGCTTCGCGGCGATTTCCGGATCGAACACCAGGCCGAGGCTGTCGCGCGGCACCCCGTAGCTCCCGTATCCGGTCCGAGCGCGCGGTCGAGCATTGTCGTGTTATATCCGAGCCCGGTCACGCTCCACAGATACGGCACGCCGTAGCGGTTGCCGGGGTCGGCCGTCGCGGCGAGCGCCATCATGCGCGGGTCGAGGTTCTTCAAATTCGGCAGCGTCGCCTTGTCGAGCGGCAGATACGCGCCGGCCGTGATCTGCCGCGCCATGAACGGGCTGGCCGACGGCACGACGACATCGTAGCCGGAATGGCCGGCGAGCAGCTTGGCTTCGAGCACCTCGTTGCCGTCATAGAAATCATAGGTGACCGCGATGCCGGTCTCCTGCGTGAAGTTCGCGACCGTGTCGGGAGCGATGTAGTCGGACCAGTTATAGACATGCAGCCGCTTTTCCTCGGCGGCGAGAACGGCAGGTGGGCGCAGCGCCGCGACTAACGCGACGATGGAGGTCCGAAGAAAGGTGCGGCGCTGCATTATGTTCGGGATACAGCAGCGCCGCCCGGGCTTGTCAATCCGCGCTTGTCAATAATCGGTGTCCGATCGATCCTATTGCACGCGACCTTCGGCGGGAGGCGCTCGGCGCTCGGGGTACGGATTTGGACCGCGGCGGTTTTCGGCTATGTTGCCGGGCATCGATCAGGAGCGGTGCATAGGCCGATGCCTTCAAGGCTTGCCGCCGCATGGGCGGGTGTTCTCTTCCTCGTTTTCCTCGCCGGCTGTGGCCCGCAATACGAAGCCCAGACGGCGCACCCGAACCCGATCCTGATCCGGGAATTCGCGGTCTCGCCCGCGATCGTCACCCTCGACCCGAGCTTCGGGTTCTCGCTGCACCGGGGCGAACAGGGCGTGCCGCGCGACCAGCGGGCGGCGGGGCTCGGCCGGGCCGTCGCGTTCAACCTGACGGACGGAATGGCCGAATATCTGACCGGCCTCGGCTACGACGTTCTCCGCTCCGAATCGGGTTCGGTCGAGCCCGGCATGCGCGCCATCATCGTCAGCGGCACGTTCCGCCGGATCGATGAGGGACGCCGGCGTCGCGTCGGTGCCGAGAACAGCGGCGTCACGGTCGACGTGGCGATCGATTATCAGGTTTACGGTCAGACGCCGCAGCGGCTTGCCGCCCTTCAGCTCGATTCGCGCCAGTTCGCGGGCAGCGGGCTGGTCGGCGTAACGGCGCGGCAGCGCGGCGACGTGAAGATCGAAGCTCGCCAGCTCGGCGCCGAACTCGGCCGCTATGTCGCCCAGGTCGCGCGCAGCCAGAAGTGGCCGGCAGCGGCCGGGCGTTAGTTCTGGACCGCGGGTGTCTGGCCCGCAAACGCCGCCGGGACGACCGCGGTCCGAGTAACAGTGCTACAATTCACCCTCGGCCCGCAGCAGCCGCACCGTGTTGCGCATCGCCGCGACCGTGTCTTCGAGTTCCGCCTCGCCGTGCGTCGCCGAGATCACGCCGCCTGGATGGCTGCTCAGATCGACGCCGTTGATCATCATGCCGAGCCGCATCTTGTGCACGATGTTGGCGGTGCGGTCGCTCTTCAGCGCCGCGAATGACTGTTCCAGCGGGTTGAATTTGGTCGGGGTGATCAGCGCGTGCTCGGGGTTCATGAACAATTCGAGCGAGGAAAATGTGCCGTAGGCCGCCCACGGCACCCGCTCCTCTTCGAAGACTTCGTTGAGCCGGGTGCGCAAATCCTCGCCGTACTGGTTGGCGCGGGCGCAGGCGTCGGTCTCGCGCACGATCTTGAGACACGCGATGCCGGCCGCCGCCGATAGCGGGTTGGCGTTGAACGTGCCGGGATGCGCGATCTTCTCCTTGCCGGCGCTCTTCGTCGCCTGGAAATCCAGCAGTTCGAGAATGTCCTTGCGCCCGGTGACGGCGCCGCCGGGCAAGCCGCCGGCGAGGATTTTCGCCAGCGTCGTCAGGTCGGGGCGGATGCCGTAGGCCTCCTGGGCGCCGCCCGGCGCGACGCGGAAGCCGTTGACGACCTCGTCAAAGATCAGCAGCACGCCGTGCTCGGCTGTCAGCCGGCGCAGCGCGTGCAGGAAATCCGGGTCGATCGGCAGCTTGCCGCCATTGGCGCCGGTCGGCTCGATGATCGCGGCGGCGACCTCGCCCTCGTGCCGTTCGAGCAGCCGCGCCAGCGCCGCCTCGTCGTTCTGGTCGCACAACAGGACGTTGCCGGCCACCGCGTCGAGCACGCCGGTCGTTGGCGTACCGTCAAAATGGTTCGTGTGGCCCGACGTCATGTGGTCGTGCCAGCCGTGGAAGTGATAGTTGAAGCGAATCAGCTTCGGCTTGCCGGTGAAGGCGCGCGCGAGACGCACCGCCATCAAGGTCGCCTCGGTACCGGACGAGGTAAACCTGACACGCTCGGCGGTCGGGATCAGCGCCTTGACCCGCTCGGCCCATTCGATCTCCAGCTCGTGGCTGGCGCCGAAATGGGTCCCGCGGTCGAGCTGCGCATGGACCGCCGCCATCACGTCCGGGTGGCAATGGCCGAGCAGCAGCGCGCCGTGGCCGCCGAAATAATCGACATAAACGCGGCCGTCGACATCCCATTTGCGCGGCCCCTTGGCGCGCGTGACATAGATTCCGTACGGCTCGATGTAGCGCGAATCGTGCGTGATCCCGCTCGGGAACAGATCGGCCGCGCGCCGGGCCCGCTCGGCCGAGCCGGGAGTTGCGGCCCGGTAGGCGGCGATAATCGGCGAATTGGTGGTCAGCGTGTCGGGCATGCGTCGGCGCTCCGCGAAGGCACTCACCGCGATGTTAGGCGCAGCGCCGGCGGTTTGAAACCCTCTGCCGCGGGAGGCGCGGATCGGCCGGTCGCGTTCGCTGCTAAAGATCGCCGCCAAATAGGACATCGCCGCTAAAATCGCCCGAATCGGCGGATAAATTGATTTTCAGACGAAGCGGTTAGCTGCAGATTCCCTGCAGATGCAGCAAACTCGCCCGCGTGCGGCAATGAAGCCGGGATTCCGGGCCGCGGCGGATCCGAAGCGGGAAGGAAAAAGGCGTGGAATGACAAGCAGTTACGAAGAAGAACTCCACGCCCGGTTCGGGTTCGCCGTCGATCTCGGCGGCGAGGCGCCGGATAATCCGTGGCTGCATCAGCTGCTGATGCGGCGCACGCACCGCCGTTACAGCGAGCGCGCCGTCCCCGATTCATTGGTCCGGCTGCTGCTGGCGGCGGCGTTCTCGGCCTCGTCGAAATCGGATTTCCAGCAGGCTTCGGCGCTGTGGCTGAAAGACCGCAACCGGCGCGACCGGCTGGTTTCGCTGTTCCCGGACATGCCGTGGATCGGCGACGCGCCGGTGTTTCTGGTCTTTCTCGGCGACCCCAGGCGGCTCGACCGGATCGGCGAACTTCGCGGTAAGCCGCAGAACAACGGCGGGCTCGAAGGCTTTTTCAACGCAACGGTTGACGCCGCGCTGGCGTTGCAGACTTGCACCCTTGCCGCCGAGACGCTGGGGCTCGGCACCTGCCCGATCAGCGTCCTGCGCAACCGCATCGCCGAGGTTGCCGACATCCTCGAACTGCCCGACAAGGTGTTTCCGGTGGCTGGGTTGTGCGTCGGCTGGCCGGCGCAACAGGGCTTCATCAGCATGCGCCTGCCGCCGCAAGCGACCGTGCACATCGACCGCTACGACGATTCCGGGCTGTCGCAGGCGGTGGACGGCTACGACCGGCGGCGCGACGCGCGCCATTCGATCAAGGACCGCCAGCGCGAGCCTGCGCGCTTCGGGACGGCCGAGTTCTACGGCTGGTCCGAAGACAAGGCGCGCCAAGCCGCGACCCCGGAAGGCGCTGGCTTCGCGACGTGGCTCAAAGCGCACGGCTTTACGCTCGACGAGCCGTGATATTGGGGTCGGCGCCGCTGTCCACGAGCGCTACTCCGCGGTAGATTTCACTGAAAGCCAAGCACGGGAGGACGCAGCAATGCCCGACACGATCACTGTGATCCGCGCATCCGAGCGCCCGGAGGTGGCGTTTGTCGGCGCGCCGGGAGCGGCCACGTACCGGACGATCATCGGCGACGATACCGGCGAGGGACTGCCGATTCGAACCGGGATTCAGACCTCGCAACCGGGCTATCAGACGCGGGTCCACTCGCACCCCTATGTCGAGACGCTGACAGTCCTTTCCGGGCGCGGCGAAGCTTGGCTGGTCGATGAACCGGGGAGCGAACCCGCCCGCGTCGCGCTCGAACCAGGGGTCACGGTCGTCTTGCCAGCGGACCGTCCCCACGCCTTTCGGGCTATCGGCAAAGAGCCGCTGGTGACGCTCGGCATCCACACTTTCGGCAAACGCATCGTCAATTACCGGGATGACGCCGCCGGCTGACCCCGCGCCGCGCCGGGGGAAGCCGCTTCCCTAAACCGCGCCGCCGCGCCACACTGCGGCCCGGCGAGACCGATTTCACCAGGGGAGGGCAGGTTCATGCCGGACATCAGACGGATCGACGTGACGCAAGGGCCGGGACCGCGGATGAGCCGCGCGGTCGTGCGCGGCGACAATGTTTATCTGTGCGGCCTGACCGCCGCCGACACCAGCCAGGACGTGAAGGGCCAGACCCGGCAGATCCTGGAGCGCATCGACCATTATCTGCGCGAGGCCGGAACCAGCAAATCGAACCTCTTGACCGCCAATCTGTGGATCAAGGACATGGCCTTGTTCGCCGACATGAACTCGGTGTGGAATGAGTGGGTCGATCCGCAGAACCCGCCGGCGCGCGCCTGCGTCCGCGCCGATCTGGCGCGTCCCGAGGTGCTGGTCGAGATCATGGTGACCGCGGCGAAGTGACAGTTTGAAACCCTTTCCCGAGTTTGCGGGAGAGAGCTAGGGCGCGATCGGATTAGCTTGAAACGCTTCCGTCATCCCCGCGTGATCCCCGGATCAAAGTCCGGGGAGGGGCCCAGGGCAGGCAAATGGAACGGTGGCCCCTGGACTCCCGCGTTCGCGGGAATGACGGGTAAACTTAGAGCGACGGCACGCGAACAGCTACTAGCCAGTCCCCAGTTTGACCCCGGTTGTCTGACATCTTTGTCATGTACATCACAAGATCGGCTCGATGTGTTTCCAGGGTCCAGTACCCGGCGCAGCTATGTCGCATCCGCCCGGACCGGCCATTCGGCGATAGGAGTTAGGGCGACCGACCGTCGCCATTCGAAGTCATCAGCGCCGACAAGATGGCAAGCGGTCGGATCGGCCTTTCGCTTGCCAGCAATTGACCGATTCTGCGAGGGGGCGTCGCGACGGGGCACGTCCCGGCGGAACCGCATCACATCCACCTCTTAACATGGCCGATATATCGCCGACCCCAGTCCCTGAGGCGACTGAAGGACTTCTTGGTCGTCCGAGGTGAGCGCTGCTCTTTTCGATCGCTTTGATTTGAAGACGGGCCATGCGTCGTTGACGTGAGGTGATCATGCAGAGGGAGGACAAGGGGCGGAACTATCGCGTACGCGTTCGCGCTAGAATAAAGTGTGTTCACTATCATGTCTGTTGTCATGCAACGGAAGGTATCTCGTCCGCTCACCAATCTGTTGCCAGGTATGAAAACTGGACGATTGTCCATGGGAAATAATGAGATCAACTTTCGAGCGCCTTGAGGAGAAACGAGATAGGAACACAGCCCATGCGCATTGTTAAGGCGAACGGCGACGACGCTACTCGTTTCTTTGGTGAATTCTTCAAGCTGTTCGTGCGAGGGCCTTAGGTTCGAGAAAAACCCTGCAAAGCTAAAATGTTCGGCAATCCTGAAGTCCAAGATTGCGCCAGTGTTGTAGCCTAGGAGAATAATGTCCCAATCCTGCAACGTGGATAGAAGTTTTTCTATCTGATTGGCTATGTCGTGCCGGCAATATGCGTCATCCTCAAAGATCAATAGATTGCTCTGCGTCGTTACCGCTTTCTGCCACAGAGAAAAATGCGACGCGGCGCAACCCATCACACCGCGCGTATAAAGGACTGCGTTTGCCGCTATGATTTCTTTTTGTACGAACTCCTCGAGCGTGACCGCCGCCCCGTCGACTCCTTCAAAGACTTCGAATTTTAACCTTGTTCCGCGATTTCTTTCGAGAAAATCAAAGCGTTTCTTTGGCAAGCGAGCCAAGCTAATCACGTAGCATTTGTAAGAAGTTATCATCTCGGATGTCGACGTCGTCGGATTTATGGTGAAAGCATTAACATATTTTTAAAAGTTCGTTCTCCATCCTTGAAGGCCTCGTTCGGTGAAATGTCTTGTCCTGCGCAATTAAGTGGGCGAAAGACCATGGTTTGAGAGTTCGCATTGGGTTATCTTTTTTGCCTTCTGCCCTAGCTGCCATTTCCGAGGGGCTGGCGGCATCGCGCCCCCGAGGGTCGGCTACTGCCTAAACGGCATTGGGATCGTCAAAATCCAGTACCCAGTTTGACCCTGTTTGGTCCACCAAGAATTCAAATACTTTAGAGGCGATCCCGGGTCGACACAATAGCGCCAACTAGCGTCAGGCCCAGGGCGCGAGCTCAAGTAGCAGGCCAGGGCGGCGGAGCGAGGCCCGGCTTGCTCATGCTTTATTAAGGACCAGTTCCGATAATCGCGCGATCTTGACCCGCAACCAGGACTGGCGGGAGCGGCCGCCGTGCGGATGCATTTGACCCGCCCGCGCGCCGCTTCGGCCGGCGGTAATGGCGCCGGATGACATTGCACTCCCTTGCTCTGAGTATTTTTGCGGCCGTGATGGCGGTCGCCGCGTTCGAGGATTTCCGGCGGCTGAAGATCCCGAACCTGCTGCCGCTGCTGCTTTGCGCCGCCTGGCCGCTTTATGTCGCGGCGCCGCCGAACCCCGGCGGCCAAGTCAGCTTTGTGCTCGGCGCGCTCGGCTGCGCCATAGCGATTTTTCTCGCCGGCGCGGCCCTGTTCGCGCGAGGTTGGCTCGGCGGCGGCGACGTCAAGCTGCTGAGCGCCGCGACCTTATGGGCCGGCGCGCCGCAAACCTTCGGGCTGCTGGTCACGACCGGGGTTCTCGGGGGCGTGCTGGCCATGATCCTGCTGAGCCCGTTCGGCAAATACGCGTTGGCCGCCCGCTCCCTGCTCGGTCAGACGATGGTCGCCGAAACGCCGGCCTCGGAGGCTGCGGTGCCCTACGGGGTCGCCATCGCCGGGGCAGGGGTGATCATTGTCGTGTCGCCTCACATCGGCTGAGGCAAGTCGATGCGCGCCCGTAGTATCCTCCTCCTGACTCTCGCAATCGTCCTGGCCGCCGGCACCGCTTGGCTCGCCCAAAAATGGCTCACCGCGCAACGCACTGCGCTGATGGCCCAATCGGACCAGATGACGCCGCCGAAGCCCCTTCGCTCGGTTCTGATCGCGCGCACTGCGCTGAGCCGCGGGCGGATCCTGCGCCCGGAGGAGCTGATCTGGCAGATCTGGCCCGACGGCGCGCTGGACAAGAATTACATCGAGCTGGGCGGGCCGCGCGACCCTGACTCGTTCGCCGGCTGGGTTGTCAAGAACCCGATCGCCGCCGGCGACCCGATCACCGAGGAAAAGATCATCGCGCCGGGCGATCGCGGATTTCTGGCTGCGGTGCTGACGCCCGGAATGCGGGCGATCTCGCTGCTGGTGACGGTCACCTCCGGGATTTCCGGGTTCATCTTTCCTGGGGACAGGGTCGATCTCGTGCTCAGCTATCCGGTGCCGTCCCCGGCCGGTTCGAAATCCGATGAGGGTGGAAAGGACTACGAGCACAAGGCGTCGCAGACCGTGCTGCGGGACGTGCGTGTGATCGGGATCGATCAGCGGCTTGACGGCAAAGCCGGCGAAGCCGTCGTCGCGCAGACCGCAACGCTTGAGGTCACACCGAAGCAGGGCGAGATCATCGCGCTGGCCGGCGAGATCGGCAAGGTAGCGTTGACGCTGCGCAGCCTCGTCCCGGCACCCCAGGAGGGCGACGAAGGTCCCGAACGCCCCGCCGATTTGCGGCTGGCCGAGGCGGCGAGCGTCACGGTCGACAGCGACATCAGCCCGCTCCTGCCGAAGATCGCGGTGGTACAGCCGGCTCCGGGAGCGGATTTCGGGGGTCCGAGCGCGGAGGACCACAAGCGAATCGATCCCGGACCGGTAACCATCTTGCGCGGCAAGTCAAACAAAACGGAAAGTTCTGGCACAACTTCTCCGATAGAAAAGGGGTCGTGATGCGCGACTTTGTGGTGATGGCCCTGGCGACGTGCGTCCTGATATCGAGCGCTGCGCTGGCTGACGAACCGCTGCCGGTCGGCGCGCCAAGCGGAGCGATCACGGTCGGGCCGCCACGACCCGCCGCGTCGGCGCCGGTTCGGTCTGCCGAGCCTCCAACGGCCGGTGCGCGGCTGGTCCCACCGGCCGGCTCGCCCATCGTCCTTGAAGCCGGAAAGGGAACGCTGATCCGCCTGCCGCGCGCGGCGGGCACGGTGTTTGTCGCCAACCCCGACGTCGCCGATGTGCAGGTCAAGTCGCCGTCGCTGATCTATGTCACGGCGAAAGCGCCGGGACAGACCGCGCTCTATGCGGTGGATGCCGAGGACCGCGTGCTGCTCAACGCGCCAGTCCGCGTCGAGCACGATTTGTCGCGGCTGCGGCAATCGATCCACGCGCTTGCGCCGGGCCAGAACGTCACGATCAATTCGGTCGACAACTCTCTCGTGCTGGGCGGCACCGTATCGACAGCCGGCGAGGCCGCGACGGTCAGTGGTCTGGCCAGCGCCATCGCCAAGGAGACGAAGGGCACGGTGTCAAACCGGATGGCGGTGGCAACGCCAAATCAGGTGAATATCCGGGTCAAGGTGGCCGAGGTGAACCGCGAGGTCCTGAAGGCGCTCGGCGTAAATTGGGACAAACTCCGCGGGCGCATTACCTTCCACACCAACAACCCTGTTACCGACAACATAATCACCGCCCGGAACACGATCGGCTTCCTCATCGGCGGGGGCAACGCGGAGATGCTGGCGACGCTCGACGCGCTTGCGCAGGAGAATTTGTTGACCACGCTCGCCGAGCCGAATTTGACCGCTACCAACGGACAACCGGCGGCTTTCCTGGCCGGCGGCGAATTCCCGGTGCCGGTCGCCTCGAACACAACAAACGGCTTTCCGACGACGACGATCGAGTTCAAACCGTTCGGCGTGGGGCTCGACGTCACCCCGACGATCATCGACTCGGAGCATTTGGTTCTGAAAATCCGCTCGCAGGTGAGCGAGCTGAGCACAGAAGGCGCGATTGCTCTACCAGGAAGCGAGACGCTAATTCCCGCACTGACCGTGCGCCGCACCGAGACGACCGTCGAACTCGGTAGCGGCCAGAGCTTCGTCCTCGGAGGCCTGCTGCAGGACAGGGTGCTGCAGAACATATCGAAGATCCCGTGGCTCGGCGACATCCCGGTTCTCGGTCAGCTATTCCGCTCGGAGCGGTTCAAACGGAACGAGACCGAACTCGTCATCATCGTCACCCCGTATCTCGTCAAGCCGGCCGATCAACGGCTGGCGACCCCTGTGGACGGGTTCCGCGCACCACACGACGCGCAGCGCGTCATCGACGCCGGCGTCTATCGCCAAGGCCTGCCCGCGCCGTCCGGCATCGTCGCCGCTCCCGGTCCGGCTTCGGTCGGTCCGATCGGATTTCGGCTTGATTAGCGGAGGCGCGTGATGACCTCTTTCCGCCACGCCCTCTCGCTCACCGCCGCCTTGGCCGCATCGGCATTGCCAGCGTGCATTCCGCTTCCCGCCGACTACACCGAAAGCGAATGGTCGAAGACGGTGCGGGTCGACCCCGCGCCGGCGCAACTCGCCGTCCGCTTCGCGCCGGGGTCCAGCCGTATCCTGCCGCGCGATCTGGCGCGGCTGCGCGCGATCGCGGCGAGCGGCGGGATCGTACCGTCCGATCGAGTTGTCGTCGCTGTCGCCGGGCCGCCTTCGGTTGCCGCGGCGCGCTTCGACGCGGTTGCTGCTTCGTTGCTGCCCTACGGCATCGTCCCGAGCCCCGCGCCGGGTCTTGGCTTATCCGCCGACGCGGCCGTGATCCGGCGCGAACGCTACCTAGTCGCGCTGCCGCCGTGTCCCGATTGGAGCAAGCCGGCCGCCGGCGCGGGCGATTTCACAAACACCGCTTCCAGCAATTTCGGCTGCGCCACCACGGTCAATCGCGGCCTAACGGTGGCTCAGCCGGCCGATTTGGCGGCGCCGCGTCCGGTTGGGTTGGCGGCCGGCCAGCCCGCGGCGGCCGCAGTCGACCGGTACCTGACCGATAAGGTCGTCCTGCCCGCGGCGGCAAACATCGGACCGATCGCGGCGGCCCCTGCCGTTCTACTGCCGGCCGCCCCCGCCGAAGCCGGCTCCGGCGGCGCCGGCGCGCAGCCATGACAGCAGCAACGGCCGCGACCGCTCCAGCCGACACGATCACGCCCGCTCGCGCCGGGGTCTTGGCGGTCCTGCCGGATCAGCAGACGCTCGATCGCATCCGCGACATGTTCCAGGACCTGCAGATCGGCGACGAACTGCAGCTCGAACCGACCTTCGACGCTGCCCTTGGACGAATACGCGAGGGCGCCGCGCCGCGCGTTCTGCTGATCGACCTGTCCGCTTCGCCGGCGCCGTTCGCCGTGCTCGGCACCGCGCGAATGGCCGGGGGCGCCGCGCTGAAAATCGTGGCCCTGGGAACGGTCAACGATGTCGGTCTGTACCGGGACCTGATCGCCGCCGGCGCCTCCGATTATCTGGTTAAGCCGGTCAGCCGCGAGGCGCTCGCTTCGGCTCTCGACCGCGACGACGGCGCGAAGGGGGCGGCGGGAGGCTGGCTTGGGCAAATTATCGCTTTTGTCGGCAGTCGCGGCGGGGTCGGAACGACAACGGCGGCGGTCGCCTGCGCCTGGATCCTCGCGCAACAGCAAGAAGCGCCGACGGTCCTACTCGATCTCGATCTGCATTTCGGCACGGTTGCGCTGAAGCTCGACGTCGAGCCGGGCAATGGCCTGTGCGAGGCGTTGGAGCAGCCCTCGCGCATCGATGCGCTGTTTGTCGACCGCGCTACGGTCAAAATCAACGAGAAGCTGCGAGTCCTAGCGGCGGAGGCATCGGTCGCCGAGACGCTGATTGTCGATGCCGGTGCGATCGACGCGCTGATCTACGAGCTGCATCGGAAATTCGCCTGGGTTGTCGTCGATCTGCCGCGCTGGGTGACCCCGACGCAGCGCGTCGTTCTCGGCGCCGCCAACCATGTCGTCATCGTCTGCGAGCGCAGTTTGGACGGGTTGCGCGATACGGTCCGCCTGCAAGCCTTCCTGCGCGAGCACGCGCCGCAGTGCCAGGTCGTGCTGGTCGACTCGGGCGCCGCCGCCGAGCGCGCCGGGATCGGCAAGGCCGAGTTCGAAAAAGCGGTCGGCAAGCCGTTCGACGCCACGCTGTCGCATGACGTGAAATCGGCCGCCGCTGCGACCAACGCCGGCCAGCCCGTTTCGCTCGCCGCGCCGCGCAGCGCGCTCGCGCGTGACGCCGAACGGATCGCCGCCGCCTTGCGCGGCCCCGGCGCGCGGCAAAAACGCAAGATCTTCGGCTTGACGATCGGCTAATCGAAGGTACCGAACGCGATGGTGGCGATGTTTGGGCGAACGCGCCCGGAGGGCGGGCTGGAGGCGCGCATCGCCGGGTTGTCCGGGCGTCAGGCGACGCTCGACGGGAGCGGCGAGCCTCGCCAGAAGCGGCCGGTGGAGAGACCCGCCACGCCCTCGCCGGCCAAGGAAATCTTGTCGATCGAGGACGGGTTGGCGCGGGCGCGCGACGAACTTACCGCGCGCCTTGAGGCAGAGATCCGCCCGGAACGGCGGGCGCTACTAAGCCGCGGCGACCTGGCCAATATGGTCGAGGCGGCGGTGCAGGCCTATTGGGTCCGGCATGCGATCGACGCCGGCGGCGGGGCGCGGCGCGATCTCGTCGCCGAGATCATGCAGCGCCTCGCGGCTCCGGGCGACGGCGAGGGGGAAACGCGACGGGGGGCGCACAGAGCGGCCGTCGAGGCGGCGAAGGCGCAGATTCAACCGCTGATCCTCGAACACATGGATATTGCGGCGGCGGCCGAAATGCCGCGTCCGGCCTTCGAGACGCAGCTGGCCGGCTGGGTCCAGGAACTGCTCGCCGAGAGCAGGATACAGCTGAACTACGTCGAGCAGCGCGAACTAATCGAATTGCTGGTCGCGGACATGCTTGGGCTCGGGCCGCTCGAGCCGCTGCTCGCGGACGAGAGCGTCACCGACATCATGGTCAACGGCCCGAAGCAGGTCTACGTCGAACGCCGCGGCAAGCTCGAACTGAGCGACGTTGCGTTTCGCGACAATCAGCACCTGATGAACATTTGCAGCAAGATCGTGACCCGGGTCGGCCGCCGGATCGACGAGTCGAGCCCGCTCGTCGATGCGCGCCTGCCCGACGGCAGCCGCGTCAACATCATCATTCCGCCGCTGGCGATCGACGGCGCGGCGATCTCGATCCGCAAATTTTCGAAGAAATCGATCACGCTCGACACGATGGCGGCGAACGGGAACGTCTCGCCGGCAATGGCGACGGTGTTGAAGATCGCGTCGCGCTGTCGGCTCAACATCCTGGTTTCGGGCGGCACCGGGTCGGGAAAGACGACGCTGTTGAACGCGCTGTCGCGCATGATCGATCGCGCCGAACGGGTCGTGACGATCGAGGACGCCGCCGAGCTGCAGCTGCAGCAACCGCATGTCGTCCGTCTCGAAACGCGCAGCGCCAATCTCGAGGGCACCGGCGAAATCACGATGCGGGGCTTGTTGAAGAACGCGCTGCGCATGCGTCCGGACCGCATCATCATCGGCGAGTGCCGCGGCGAGGAGGCGCTCGACATGCTGCAGGCGATGAACACCGGTCACGACGGCTCGATGAGCACGATCCACGCGAACAACCCGCGCGAGGCGCTGACCCGGCTTGAAAACATGATCGGGATGACGGGTATCAATCTGCCCTCGAAGGCGACGCGGACGCAGATCGCCTCGGCGGTCCATCTGATCTGCCAGGTGAACCGCATGCGCGACGGTCAGCGCCGTGTCACTCAGGTCACCGAAGTGGTCGGAATGGAGGGCGACGTCATCACGACCCAGGATCTGTTCGCGTATCAGTATGAGGGCGAAAGCGCCGACGGAAGCCTGCGGGGCACGTTTCAGTCAAGCGGCATCCGGCCGGCATTTCTGCCGCGGGCTCAGTATTACGGCCTCGAACGCACCCTGATCGAGGCGATCTGATCATGTCCGCCTTGCTCAACGATCCGATCGGCCGGATCTCGCTTTTCATTGGCGTAATGAGCGGCCTGACTCTGCTTCTGCTCGCGGCGGCGTTCACCGGTGGCGTGCCGCGGCAACTCAGGCGCCGCGTGGTGCAAGTGTCGGGGAGACAAGCCGCCGCGCGACAGGACACCGCGGCGCCGCTCGGTGCGGCCGCCCCACGGCCTTTGTCGCGCCGACGACGCGCCACCGGGATCGAACGCGTGCTGCGCTGGCTACCGCGCCGCGCCACGCTGGTGGAGCGGCTCGATAAAACCGGCCGCGGCTTTACGCTCGCCCAATACGCCGTCTGGACAATCGGCACCGTGCTCGGGGCGAGCGTATTGCTGGCCGCCGCCGCTGGCCTCAGCCCCATGGCGAGCTTGCTGTCGGGCATCGCGATCGGGCTGTTTCTTCCGCATTACATCGTTGGCCGCATGGGTCGCAAACGCGTCGCGCGCTTTATTGCATTGTTTCCGGAAGCAATCGACCTGATGGTCCGGGCGTTGCGCGCCGGCTTGCCGGTGACCGAGGCGATCATCAATGCCGGCCACGAAATCGGCGATCCGGTCGGCACCGAGCTGCGCGGCATCGAAGCCGGCATGATGGTTGGGCGCGATCTCGACAGTCTCTTGTGGGACATCGCCAAGCGGATCACCGCGCCGGAGTTCCGTTTTCTGATCATCGCGCTCAACGTGCAGCGCGAGACCGGCGGCAATCTGGCCGAAACACTGAGCAATCTCTCGGAAGTATTGCGCCGCAGGCGGGCGATGCGGGCCAAGGCGCGGGCAATGGCGGCCGAAGCGCGCGCCAGCACGATGATCCTTGGTTCGCTGCCGATGTTCGTCGTCGCCGTCATGAGCTTCACCTCGCCGGCTTATATCGCGCCGCTGTACACCGATGTGCGCGGGATGCTGCTGGTTGGGCTGGCGATCCTGATGCTGGCCACCGGTATCGGGATCATGGTCAAGATGGCGCGGTTCGAGATCTGAGCGCGGTCGGGGCCGCGATGCTCAGCACCCGGGTCGACGATTTCCGGCTGGAAGACTGGCTGCCGTACTGGCTCAGCGTCGACGACCTGATCGCCGGTCTCGCTGCGCTGGCGGTTCTGGTCGCCTCCGTTGCCGTCTGGTACGCGCTGCGCGGGCGCGAGGCGTTCGACCGGCGTTTCGCCCGCATCGCGTTGCAGCGTGAAAGCCTGCGTGAGGCGGTTCTCGGCGAGCGGCCGCCGCGTCCGCGAATGACCGCGGCGAATCTGATGAGCGCGGTCGTGGTGCGGCTCAATCTGCTGCGGTCGCAGCATGCGCAAGCGGCGCGCTCGCTGCTGGCGCGGGCCGGGATACGGTCGAACGAGGCGATGGTCCGCTACTTCTTCGCGCGGCTGTCAATGCCCTTCGCGCTTGGTCTCGGCATCCTGGTCGATGGGTCGGGGACGCAGTTGCTGCCGATACCGGAAAACCTGCGCACCCTCGCCGCGCTCGGCGGCGCCGTGCTCGGGTTTTACGCAGCGGACATCTACCTGAAGAATTTGGCCCAGAAGCGCTCGCACCAGCTCGGGCTGGGATTGCCGGACTCGCTCGATCTGCTCGTCATCTGCGCCGAAGCGGGTCTCAGCCTCGACGCGGCGCTGCTGCGGGTGTCACGCGAGCTCGAGATGACCTGGCCCGAGCTCAGCGAGGAATTGGCGATCACCGCAGCCGAGCTGACCTATCTCCCCGAACGCAACGTAGCCTTCGAAAATCTTAACATGCGGACCAACATGGCGTCGATCCGCGGCGTCGTGAACACGCTGCTGCAGACCGCGAAGTTCGGCACGCCGCTTGCCCAGTCGCTGCGCGTGCTGGCCGCCGAATTCCGCGAGGCGCGGATGACGCGCGCCGAGGAAAAGGCGGCACGGCTGCCGGCGTTGCTAACCGTGCCGATGATCCTGTTCATCCTGCCAACTCTGTTTATCGTCGTTCTTGGCCCGGCGGTCCTCAGCATGCTGGACACGTTCTCGGGTCGAGCGCGCGACAAACCGATGGAGGTCACGCAGACGGTGAGGCCCGAGGTGCCGCAGGATCTGCCGACGGCCGCCGTCATTGTCAAATACGTGCGGGGCCAGCCGGTCAAGACCACCGAGCGCCGCCCGCCGCCTTCGGAGGCTACGGTCGTGCCGGTCCACGTCTCGGTGCGCGCCGGCGATCTCGTCACAGTCGATGTCGATGCCCGCGCCTTGCGCGACGGCTCGCAGCTACGGCTTACCGTCGTGCCGGCCGGAAGTCCGGACAACCCGGCGCCGGCGATCCGCGATGGCGTCACAATCGCACCGGACCGGGTTCGCGTGTCGCTGCCGGCCACGGCGCCGGGACCGAACGAAATCCGGCTCTATTATGTGGCGCCGTCCAGCCCGAAGCCGCTTGTCGCGGCGCGTGCCGCAGTGATGGTGACGGGCGCGGACAGTTGATCCGGGCCCACCCCGAAATCGCGTAGGCGTGCGCAGAACAGCGGCTTTGCGCCCCTGCCGCCTACGCCGCGCCGAGGGTCGTGCGGGGTCCAACCTCTTCCTGAATGCGCGGAAGGCCGAAATGGTCGCGCAATGTCGTGCCCTCATAATCGCGGCGGAACAGGCCGCGGCGCTGCAGTTCCGGCACGACCAGATCGACGAAATCGTCGAACGCACCGGGAAAATACGGCGGCAGGACATTATAGCCGTCGGCCGCACCCGCGACGAACCACTCTTCGAGCGTGTCGGCGATCGTCTCCGGCGTGCCGCACACGACCCAGTGGCCGCGCGCTGCCGCAGTCAGGTTGTAGAGGTCGCGCAGCGTCATGTTCTCGCGCCTGGCACGCTCATAGAGCACGTTCGTGAAGGTGCGGCCGCCCTCGAACGATGGCGGCGGGGGCGGCACCGGACCGTCGAGCGGGTGGCCGGACACATCGTAGCCGATGCGGCTGGCGACGAGCACGGCGGCGTTCGTCGGAGTCAGCCAGCTCTGCAGTTTGGCCAGCTTCTCGCGCGCCTCGTCCCGGGTGCGGCCGATGATCGGCATCATGCCGGGCAGCACCGCGATCTCGTCGGGCGCCCGGCCGTATTTCGCCATCCGGCCCTTCAGGTCGGCATAGGCCTTCCTGGCGGGCTCCACCGCCTGCACCACCGAGAACACGACATCGGCGGTGCGCGCCGCCAGTTCGAGACCCGACGGCGAGCCGCCGGCCTCGATGATGACCGGGTGGCCCTGCGGGCAGCGCGCCATGTTCAGCGGACCCTTGACCTGGAAGAAGCGCCCCTTGTGGTTCAGCGGACGCACCTTGGCCGGCTCGATATAGCGGCCGGTCTTCTTGTCGGCGACGATCGCTCCATCTTCCCAGCAGTCCCACAGACCCTTGACGACATCGACGAACTCGTTAGCGCGCTCGTAGCGCAGCTCGTGTTCGAGGTGCTCGTCGCGGCCGAAGTTCAGCGCGACTTTCGGGTTGGCGGTCGTGACGACGTTCCAGGCGGCGCGCCCGTTACTGATGTGATCGATCGACCCGAAGGTGCGGGCGACATTGAATGGCTCCGAGAAACTGGTCGAGACCGTCGCGCCGAGGCCAATACGAGTTGTACAGGCGGCGAGCGCGGTGATCAGCGTCGTCGGCTCGAAGCGGCACAGGAACGACGGGTGGTCGCCTGGTTCCATCACCATCGAGTCGGAGATAAACAGCAGGTCGAACTTGCCGCGTTCGGCGGTACGGGCGATATCCTGGATGACCGGCAGCTGCATATGGCTGGTCGCGGCGCCCTCGTAGCGCCATCCCGCGGAATGGTTGCCGGTGCCGAGAACGAACACCCCGAGATGCATCTGCCGCTTCTTCGCGCTCATATCGCTTTCCCGTCCGTTCTGACGCAGAGCAGGAACGAGTGTAGCTCGGCGCTCGGCCGATTGCAGCCGACAGGTTAAAGCGTCAGCACCATTCCCTCCCGCGCTACAACCGTGCCGGGGCGGGTGCGGTCGGCCTCGGCTGCGATCCGGTCCATGAAGGCGTCGTCGTGCTCGGGGTCGTGGTGAAACAGGACCAGCGTCTTGACCTTCGCCGCATTGGCCAGGCGCACGCCTTCCTGCCAGGTCGAGTGCCCCCAGTTGCGGTGCGCCGGGTATTCCTCGTCTGTGTAGGTGCTGTCGTAGATCATCAAATCGGCGCGGTCGGCGAGGCGCAGCACGTTGCGGTCGAGCCGGCCCGGCTCGTGCTCGGTATCGGTGATGTAGACGAGGGCCTTGCCGTCGCCCTCGAGGCGGTAGCCGGTCGCGCGGTTCGGGTGGTTGAGGGGTCCGGTCAGCAGGCGCATGCCGGGGTAGGTGGGCAGCGAATCACCGGCCTCGAAATCGTTGAATTCGAGCTTCGCGGTGAAGATGTCGATCGGAATCGGAAACAGCGGCGGCGACATCATCTTGCCGAGAATGGTCGCGATCCGCGTGATCCGGCTTCAAATGACCGGCCCAGATGCGGATGCGGTTGCGCGCGTCGTAGCACGGCGCAAAGAACGGCAGGCCGTGGCAGTGGTCGAGATGCGTGTGCGTAAAAAACAAATCGAAATCATGCGCTTGGCCACTTTCTTTCAGGGCTTTGCCGAGCAGGCGCAACCCCGAGCCGCCGTCGAAGATGAACAGCTTTCCGTTGCAGCGGACCTCGATGCACGAGGTATTGCCGCCGTAGCGCGACGTGTTCGGCCCCGGCGCCGCGATGCTGCCGCGCACGCCCCAGAACCGGACGTAGAACTCAGAATTGTGCAAAAGGCGGCTCCCGCGCTTTGCGTCATCTCCTAGGATAACATGCGGACGCGGTATAATCGCAGTGTTCGTGTGGCGCCAATTCCATCCGCCCAATCGGCCGCCGCGGTGTTTACCCTAACGCGTTTACCCTAACCGGTTATTAACGATTTCCGGGTTATCGAATGCACCACCATCATCATCCCCCAGGTGGTGCAATGATTCTCGATGCCGAGTACGCCCGGGCAGTCGCCCAGTTTATCAGCAAAAAAGGCGTGACGCGGTGCCCGACCGCGTGCGTCGTGCCCACTCGCGCCAGTGTCAGCGACGCCGATCGCGCCGCGCTGCGCAACCACGCGGAAACACGCGAGGCGGTGCGGCAAGCACGCCGGCGCGAATTCCACCAGATGATTTCGCCCCCGAGCGCCTCGCGGGACAGGTATGCAGATGATGCAAGTCTGCCCGTCACAGATCCGCCCGTCAGTGGCCCTCATAACGAGGCTTGCGTTTCTCCCTGAAGGCCCGCACCCCTTCCGCCGCGTCGGCGCTGTTGCGCACCGCTGCGAGTTCCGCCCCGAAACGGGCCGCCAATTCGGCTGGGCCGTGCGGCAGAACGTGCTCATTGACGAAGCGTTTCATCGTCGCCAGCGCCAACGGCGCCAGATCGACCATCTTGAGGCCCAGCGCGACAGCCTCGTCGATCGCCGCGCCATTCGGCGCGATGCGGTTCGCCAGCCCGACTTCGTGGGCGCGCCGTGCGTCGATCGGTTCTCCGAGCAGCATGATTTCCATCGCGATCTTGTGCGGAATGCGCGCCGCGAGACCCGCGATCATGCCGCCGGTGATGCCGACCTTGCCCTCGGGATAGGAAAAACGGGCGTTTTCGGCCGCGACCAGCAGGTCGCACATCATTGCCATGACGAGCCCACCGCCGATGCACCAGCCGGAGACGGCGGCGATAACGGCTTCTCGGTCTTGATCCCGACCGTCGGTACGCAGCGCCACAGCTCCGGCAGGTCGGTGACGTCGGCGCCTGACGAAAACGCGCGCTCGCCGGCCCCGGTCAGCACCGCGACGCGCTGCGCCGAGCGATCGAACTTGGCGAAGGCCTGCTGCAATTCGATCGCCACCGCCTTGTTGATCGCGTTCAGTTTTTCCGGCCGGTTGATTGCGATGACCGAAACAGGGCCGCGGGTTTCGATGGTGACGACACTCATGCGAGCCTCCACAGGTTTGCGGCCCTGATCCTATCCGCCGCGTCGGCAAAATCGCCATAATCTCGCGGTATCCTCGCGGGCCGAGACGAATGCCGACCGGGGGCGGCGACCCCGGCATTTCTTGTAGATTCCTTGCAGATATCAGCAAAAACAAGGGCCGACAGCCGCGCCGGGCCGGCTATACTGCCGCGGCGGTGCAGGAGTAAGGCGATGGATCTGTTCAAGGAATTCGGCGTCAAGGACCCCCAGGCGGCGGCGGCCCAGATCCCGGTCATCGATTTCGCGCCGCTGTTCGCCGGCGAGCTTCGCGCGCTCAGCCGTCTCGCGCCGCAGGTGCGGCACGCCTGCGAGAATGTCGGGTTCTTTTATGCGGCCGGGCACTGTGTCTCCGAGGAACTGATCGACCGCGCCTTCGCCGCGTCGCGCCGGTTTCACGCACTGCCGCTCGATGAAAAACTCAAGCTCAGCCTGAACGAGAACAATATCGGATATCTGCCGGTCGGCGCCTCGGTGCAGGGTGCCTCGACCGTGCACAAGGCGACGCGTCCAAACCGGAACGAGAGCTTTTTCGTTAGCCATGACCGCGGCCCCGACCACCCCGACGTGCTCGCTGGCAAACCGTTGCGCGGGCGCAACCAGTGGCCGCCCGAGACGATCCCCGGCGTTTCCGAAATGCGGCGCGACATGATGGCGTATTTCCACGCGCTCGGCGCGATGTGCGACCGGATGTTGCCGGCCTTCGCGGCGGCGCTCGATATGCCCCCCGATTTTTTCGCGCCCTATTTCGCGAACGAAGCGCACGCCAATCTACGCTTTCTGCACTACCCGCCGCAGGACGCGAACGAGGAGAATTTGTTCGGGCAGGCGCCGCACACCGACAACAGCTTCATGACCGCGCTCGCCCGCACCGACGTGCCCGGCCTCGCGGTGCGGCTGCCGTCCGGCAGAGTGGTTTCCGCCGCCGATCATCCCCGGCACATTCCTGATCAATCTCGGCAACATCATGCGGCGCTGGTCGAACGACCGCTTTCTGTCGACGCCGCACGGTGTCTTGAACGACAGCGGCGCCGACCGCTATTCGATCGCCTATTTCCACAGCCCGAACCCGGACAGCGTCATCGAGTGCCTGCCGAACTGCGTCTCGGAGCACAACCCCCCGCGCTACGCGCCGGCCATCTATCGCGACCTCGTGCTCGAATTCTATCGCGCAAACTACTTCCACCAGAAGGGCCACAAATCCGACGCCGCGGCGGCGGTGCGGGCTGCCGAGTAGCGAGTCCGATTGTCAATATCAGACATTCAGGGAGGACATTGACATGCCAAGCGCACCTGAACTCGTCATCGATTTGATTTTCGGACGCTGGCGCAGCCAGATCCTCTATGCCGGCGCGGCACTTGGCGTGTTCGATCATCTCGACCAAGACGAGACGGTCGGCGCAGCGGCGCTCGCTCCGCAGGTCGGCGCCGATCCGGCGCTGCTGTACCGCCTTATGCGAGCCCTCGCCTCGATCGGTCTGCTCGCCGAGGACGATCGGCGCGGTTTTCGGTTGACCGAAGCCGGCACGCTGTTGCGCGACGATCACCCGCACTCGCTCAAAGCGATGGCGTTGCTCGAAGAGGGACCGGAGCATTACGCGGTGTGGAAGCACCTTGTTCCGATACTGCGCGACGGCGGTCGGGACGGGTTCGTGCGCGAGTTCAGAATGCCTTTGTTCGAATACGCCCGCAAGAATGCGAGCTACGGGGCAATCTTCAACCGAGCGATGACTAGCTATTCCGCGGTCCAAGCGCAATGGGCATTGGCGGCACTCGCGACAGAGGATTTCACAAGCATTCGCACGTTTTGTGATGTCGCCGGAGGCCATGGCTATCTCGCCTGCGCCTTCCTCGAAGCTTATCCCGATCTCTCCGGGATTGTCTTCGACCTGCCGGAAGTCATAGCCGACACCGAATTTCTATGGGCCCCCAAGCTCAACATCGCGGATCGCTGCCGATATCTCGGCGGCGACATGTTTCAGGAGGTTCCAGCTGCCGATGCCTACCTGCTCAAAAACATCTTGCATGACTGGAACGACGAGGAATGTGTCCGGATCCTGACCAGCGTTCGTCGGGCCTCGGCCGAAGGCGCTCGCCTCTTCGCCATTGAGCACGTGATCCCCGGGCCGGAGCAGCCGCATTTTGCTAAGCTGTTCGACATTCACATGATGTGCGGGTTGACGGGGCGCGAGCGCACCGCCGCGGAGCACGCTGAGCTGTTAGCGACCGGCGGATGGCGGTATGAGGGCCTGCGTCAGGCGCGCGGCGCGTTGCAGAGCGTGATCGTCGGAACCGCCGTTTGACGCCAGCAGCGGTTCGGGTAGCCCAGGCCGGATACGGATGGGGACACAGGAGTGTATACCATGTTCGACCTTGACCGGTTCATCGAGGATTGTCGCGACGCGGTGCGGCAGGATCAGAGCCACAAAGCGGCGCGCGAGGTGCTGGCGCGAGCCAATTCCGATCCCGCCGCGATCCTCGCTGCGCTCGGCGAGCCGGCGCGCGCCGGCGTCACGCCGCTCTACAAATCGGACAATCTGACGATCCTCAACGTCGTCTGGGGCAGGCGGATGACGATCATGCCGCACGACCACCGCATGTGGGCCGTGATCGGCGTCTATACCGGGCGCGAGGACAATATCTTCTGGCGCCGCGTGCCGGACGCTCCCGGCGGGCTGATCGAGGCGGCCGGCGCCAAGTCGCTGGGTCAGGGGTGCGCCGAGCCGTTGGGGCGCGACGTGATCCATTCGGTGACCAACCCGCTCGACCGGCTGACCGCCGCGATCCACGTCTACGGTGGCGATTTCTACGGCGGCGGCCGCAGCGACTGGGACCCGGAAACCCTGCTCGAACGCGACTACGACTACGCGCTGCACCGCCGCATGTTCGAGGCGGCGAACGCCGTCGCTTGATATTTCGGCCGAATGCCGAGGTGGACCGGGTCGGTTGCCGGCGAGCGTAGGTTGCAGCGATGGTCTGGGCCGTCGCCCGCGCGCCGTATGCGTCGAACCCGGGGAGGAGCCGCGGCCGCCTCCACCCGGAGCCGGAAAGCGGAATGCGCTCGCCGTTCCAGCGCGACCGCGACCGCATCATCCATTCGACCGCGTTCCGCCGCCTGAAGCACAAGACGCAGGTCTTCGTCTATCACGAAGGCGACCATTACCGCACCCGGCTGACCCACAGTATCGAAGTCGCGCAGATCGCCCGCACCGTCGCTCGCGCGCTCGGCCTCGACGAGGACCTCGCCGAGGCGCTGGCGCTGGCGCACGATCTCGGCCACACGCCGTTCGGGCATGCCGGCGAGGAAGCGCTCAACGACGCGATGCAACCCTATGGCGGGTTTTCCCACAACGACCAGACCTTGCGCATCCTGACGAGCCTGGAGCGCCGCTACGCCGGCTTCGACGGGCTGAACCTGACCTGGGAGACGCTCGAAGGCACCGTCAAGCACAACGGGCCGCTGCGCGGACCGCTCGCCGCGATCGAGGAGCCGCCGCCCTCGATCGCCGAATACGACCGGCGTCACCCGCTCGATCTGCATACGTTTCCCGGTCCGGAGGCCCAGGTCGCGGCCCTGGCCGACGACATCGCCTACAACAACCACGATCTCGACGACGGGCTGCGCGCCGGGCTCTTCGCGGTCGCCGATCTGGCCCAGGTGCCGCTGGTGGGTCCCGTGTTCGAGGAGGTCGGGCGGCGCTATCCGGGGTTGGATGAGCCGCGCCTGATCCACGAGGCGATCCGCCGCGTGATCGACCGCACCGTCCGCGACCTGACCGGCGAAACCGAGCGCAGGCTGAAGGCAAGCGGGGCCGACAGCACCGACGCGGTGCGCTCTCTCGGAGCGCCGGTCGCCGCTTTTTCGCACGAAATGCGCGACCATGACCGGGCGCTGAAGCATTTCCTGTTCGAGCGGATGTATCGCCACCCCAAGGTCAACCGCATGGGGTCGAAAGCCCGCCGCGTCGTCCGCGAGTTGTTTCGAATGTTCCTCGCCGAGCCGGAGTGCCTGCCCGGCGAATGGGCCGTGCCGTCCAGTGCGAGCGAAGCCGAGCGCGCGCGGATCGTCGCCGATTATCTTGCCGGAATGACCGACCGATTTGCCCTCGACGAGCATCGTCGGTTGTTCGACACCTACGCGCCAGTATAAAACCCCGGCATGACCAACATTTTCGCCGATTTCCGCCGCCTCGTGATCGCGGCGCTCGACGATTTGGCGGCGCGGGGCGCGTTGCCGTCCGGGCTCGATTTCGGCCGGGTCGCGGTCGAGCCGCCGCGCGATCCGGCGCATGGCGATCTCGCGACCAATGCGGCAATGGTGCTGGCCGGGCCGGCGAAGCAGAACCCGATGGCGCTCGCCGAGTCTATCGCAGCTTCGGTAGCCGGGCGCGAGCTGGAAAGCGCCGGATACCGCGGCAGCGGCTTTACCGTGGCAGCGACGCGGCCCGGTTTTCTCAACATAAGGCTCGATCCCGAGGTGTGGCACGCGCAATTGTGCGCGATCCTGCGCTCCGGCACCGCTTATGGCGACACAGATCTCGGCCGCGGCGAGCCGGTCAATGTCGAGTTCGTCTCGGCCAATCCGACCGGGCCGATGCATGTCGGTCACGGCCGCGGTGCGGTTGTGGGCGATGCGCTTGCCGCGCTCTTGGCAAAGGCCGGGTTCGCCGTGCATCGCGAGTATTACATCAACGACGCCGGCGCGCAGGTCGATGTGCTAGCGCGCTCGCTGTTCCTGCGCTACCGCGAGGCTCTCGGCGAAGCGGTCGGCACAATCCCGGAGGGGTTCTATCCCGGCGAATACCTCGTCGCGACCGGCCGGGCATTGGCCGAACGCGACGGCGGCAAATGGCTCGGGCGCCCGGAGGCCGAGTGGCTCGGGCCGGTTCGCGACTTCGCGGTGGCCGAGATGCTGCGGCTAATTCGAGCCGATCTAGCGGTGCTCGGTGTGGGTTTCGACACCTTTATCTCCGAGCGCGAACTGGTCGGGAGCGGCGCGGTCGACGCTGCGCTGGAAACGCTCTCCGAGCGCGGTCTGATCTACGAAGGCGTGCTCGAACCGCCGAAGGGCAAACTGCCCGACGATTGGGAGCCGCGCCCACAGACCCTGTTCCGTGCGACGCAATTCGGCGACGAGGTGGATCGCCCGCTCAGGAAATCGGACGGTTCCTGGACCTATTTCGCGGCCGACATCGCCTATCATAATGACAAGGTCCGCCGCGGCTTTCACAACCTGATCGACGTCTGGGGCGCCGATCACGGCGGATACGTCAAGCGCATGCAAGCCGCCGTCAAGGCGTTGAGCGAGGGCAGGGCGGCCCTCGATGTCAAGCTGACGCAGCTCGTCCATCTGTTCGACAACGGCGAGCCGGTGCGGATGTCGAAACGTGCCGGCACGTTTGTGACCTTGCGCGAGGTCGTCGACGAAGTGGGAAAAGACGTTTTCCGCTTTATCATGCTGACCCGGAAAAACGACCAGGCACTCGAATTCGACTTTGCAAAGGTCACGGAGCAGTCGAAGGACAATCCGGTCTTCTATGTGCAATATGCGCACGCCCGCGCTGCCTCTGTCATGCGTCATGCCGCGGAGCTGTTCCCGGACGCAACCCTGAGCGATGCGGAGCTGGCAGAGGCGCCGCTCGATCTTCTCGCCGATTCGGCCGAACTCGGCCTCGTTCGGCTGCTCGCTGGCTGGCCTCGCATCGTGGCAAGCGCCGCCGAAGCCCACGAACCGCACCGTATCGCTTTTTTTCTGCAGGATGTCGCGGCGCAGTTCCACCTGTTGTGGACGAAGGGCAAGGACGACGCGACACTCAGGTTTCTGGTGGCGGCGGACCCTGCTCTGACTCGGGCGCGCCTCGCCCTGGTGCGGGGTGCGGCGCTCGTGATCGCCTCGGGGCTGGCGGTGTTCGGGGTCGAGCCCGTGAAGGAGATGTAAGTGGCGCAGCCGGTCCACGAATACGAGCAATACGAGGAGCGCGACGCCGATTTCGAGCTGGTCGGCGAGCAGCGCGACGAGGAACCGGCGAGAGGCGGTCGCCGGCTGACGGCGATCGCGCTGACGCTGGGAGTCATGGTGCTGTTCGCCGGCGGATTGTGGTTCGCCTATGTCCAGGGGACGCGGCATGCCGCCGGCCCGGCGCAGAGCGTGGACGCGGTGCCGCTTCTCCGGGCCGACGAGCGTCCGGGAAAGGTCAAACCCGATCAGCCCGGCGGCATGCCGATACCAGACCAGAACAGTTCGCTGTACAACGACAAGCTCGCCAAATCGTCGGTCGAGAAGTTGCTGCCGCCGCCGGAGCAGCCGCTGCCGCGCCCGCCGCCAGCACCGGTAAAGACGACCGCCGCACCGCCGGTCCCGATGCTTCCGCCCGAGGCGAGTCCGGCGGAGGCGCGGCCGGCGCCAGGGGTCTCCTCATCGCGGGGGGGCGCGCCGCAGGCGGCCGCCGCCTTGTCGGCAATCCCCGCAGCCGCACCACAGCCCGCCTCACCCTCTTCTGTGCAGAAGGCGGCGGTTCCTGCCGCGACCGAGCGGACTTCAGGAATGGCGGCAAGAGCGGTTGAGGTCCGGCTCGGCTCGCTGCGCACTCCCGAGGCGGCCCGCGAGGAATGGCAACGGCTGAAGCGCGCCAACGGCGATCTGCTCGGCAATCTGAAGGCGAACGCGGTCTCGGTCGATCTCGGCGAGAAGGGCATCTGGTACCGCATCACGGCGGGACCGTTGGATGAAGCGGGCGCCGATCGGCTGTGCAGCGAGATGAAGCAGCGCAATCACGGGTGCATCGTTGCCCGGTGAGTTGGCGGACCGGACCGGCAGGTGGCCGCTCGCTGTCATCCTCGGCGTTTCCGGCGATCGTCTGACCCCTGACGAAAGACGGTTTTTCGCAGATTGCGATCCGCTCGGCTTCGTCCTGTTCCGGCGTAATTGCGTCAGCCGCGCTCAGGTGCGCGCCTTGGTCGACGAGCTGCGCGCCTCCGTCGGGCGGGCGGACGCGCCGGTTCTGATTGACCAGGAGGGCGGCCGCGTCGCGCGCCTGCGTCCGCCGGAATGGCGGGCCTATCCGGCCCCGGCGACGATCGCGGCATTGCCCGAGTCGAGCGCGCGCGAAGCGGCGTATTTGTCGGCGCGGCTGATCGCCGAAGAGCTCGCCGAACTCGGTATAACGGCCGATGCCGCGCCTGTCCTCGACCTGCCGACTCCCGGTGCCGATCCGGTCATTGGCGACCGCGCCTGGGGTACAGAGCCGGCCCGCGTCGCTTTGCTGGGTCGCGCCGTGTGCGACGGCCTGCTGGAAGGCGGTGTACTGCCGATAATCAAGCACATCCCGGGACATGGCCGCGCTCGCGTCGATAGCCATAAGGCGTTGCCGCGGGTCGATGACGATCGCGCCGAGCTGTCGCGGGCCGATTTCGCGCCGTTCCGCGCGCTCGCCGACATGCCGTGGGCGATGACTGCGCACATCGTCTACACCGCGATCGACGATGCGGCGCCGGCGACGCTGTCGCGCCCCGTGATCGACCGGGTGATCCGCGGCGAGATCGGCTTCGACGGCGTGCTTATTTGCGACGACATCTCGATGGGGGCGCTCGCCGGCGGTTACCCCGAGCGGACAATGGCCGCGCTCGACGCCGGCGTTGATCTCGTGCTGCACTGCAACGGCGATATGGCCGAAATGGAAGAGATCGCCGCTGCCGCCCGGCCTCTGACACCCGAGGCGCAAGCCCGCATCGCGCGCGCCGAGCAGGTGCGCCGGAGCCGTTATCACGGATTTCGATGCGCGCGCGGCCGGGCGACGTTTTGCCGAGTTGATATCGGGGGGGCCGGTAACCAGTTCGAAGCCTGCATGAACGCGGCGACGAACTGGGCGAATATGCTGCGGGAGGCCACAACCTGGGTCCTCCCGGTCATTTTCGCGGTGACGTTCCACGAAGCGGCGCACGGTTTTGTCGCGCGCCAATTGGGCGACGACACGGCGTGGCGCGAGGGCCGGGTCACGTTTAACCCGCTCCGCCACATCGACCCGTTCGGCACCGTCATCTTGCCGGCGCTGCTGTTCGTGACCTCGGGGTTTCTGTTCGGATACGCAAAGCCGGTGCCGGTCAATTTCGCGCGCCTGAACCACCCCAGGCGCGACACGGTGTTTGTCGCACTGGCCGGTCCGGGAACCAATGTGCTGCTCGCAATCGTCTCGGCTCTGCTGTTCTACGCGCTCGCCACGACTCCTTCCTGGGCAGCTGGATGGGTCTTCCTCAACTTGTGGAATTCCCTGCAAATCAACGTGGTCCTGTGCGTCTTCAACATGCTGCCGCTGCCGCCGCTCGACGGCGGCCGGGTCGCGGTCGGAATCCTGCCGAATTTTCTCGCTCGCCCGCTCGCTCGCCTCGAACCCTACGGTATGCTGATCCTGATGTTGCTGTTCGTCCTGTCTTTTGCCGCGGCGCGGGGCGGATACGGGATCAATGTGCTGGGATGGCTGATCGGCATCCCGGCACAGACGCTGATCGAGTTTGTGTTGAGGCTCACTGGCACGACAAATTTGATTCAGGCGATCTTCGGGCACATCGGATGATCGGGCCGCGATCGGCGGGAGCCGGGGAGGCCGACACCGGCGGCAGCCCGGCGCTGGTTCTCGACCTCGACGGGTTCGAGGGACCGATCGATCTGCTGCTGAGCCTCGCCCGCGAGCAGAAGGTCGATTTGACGAAAATTTCGATCCTGGCGCTCGCGGAGCAGTATCTCGCTTTCATTGCGGCAACGCGGCAACTTCGCCTCGAAGTCGCCGCCGACTACCTCGTTATGGCGGCATGGCTGGCGTTCCTGAAATCGCGTCTGCTGTTGCCCGAGCCGCCGCGGGACGACAATGGCCCGAGCGGGGAGGAAATGGCGGCTGCCCTTGCGCATCGGCTGCAACTGCTCGCCGCGATACGGCGCGCCGGTGCGGCGCTGATGGCGGGGACGCTGCTTGGCCGCGACGTCTTTCCGCGCGGCGCCCCCGAGGGTATCCCCCGCATCGACCGTCCCGTTTATGAGCTGAGCCTATACGAGCTTCTGAGCGCCTATGGCGACAATCACCGCCGGCGTACCAGCGCGGTCCTGGTTGTCCCGCCGCCCGCCCTGCATTCGCTGGACGAGGCGTTGCGGCGCCTGGGCCAGTTTGTCGGCCATGTGCCCGAATGGCGCGAGCTGGCCGCGTTTCTCCCGGACGAGTTCCGCGGCGGCATTTTCCGCCGTTCGGCGTTGGCTGTGACGTTCGCGGCGGTGCTTGAACTGGTGCGCGCCGGACGCATCGAATTGCGGCAGGAGAGCGTGTTCGGCCCGATCCACTTGCGCAGCCGCCCGCCCGGACGGGACAAAAGCAGCTCCTCCGGGGTCCGCGAGGTCACGTCGTGAGCGAGCGCCGGGATCAGCTGCGTCTGCTGGAAGCGCTGTTCTTCGCGGCGCCGCAGCCGCTTGGGCCCAACGATCTCGCGCGGCATCTCGGCCCGGACGCCGACATCGCGCTGCTGGTGCGCGAGCTTGCCGAAACCTATGACGGGCGCGGCATCAATCTGGTGCGCGTCGCCGGCGGGTGGACCTTCCGCACCGCACCGGACCTCGGCCCCGCCTTGCAGCGCGAGCGCGAGGTCGCGCGCAAATTATCCCGTGCCGCTATCGAGACGCTGGCGATCGTCGCCTATCACCAGCCGGTCACACGCGCCGAAATCGAAGCGATCCGCGGGGTTGCGCTGGCCCGCGGTACGCTCGACCGGCTGATCGAGGCGGGCTGGGTGCGGCCGGCCGGACGGCGCGAGGCTCCGGGGCGGCCGCTGAACTGGGCGACGACCCCGGCGTTTCTCGCGCATTTCGGCCTCAACAGCCTCGTCGACCTGCCCGGCATTGACGAATTGCGCGCGGCCGGGCTGCTTGATATCGGGCCAGCCGCGCTCGGCGAGGCGGCGTCGCTTGCCGCGGAGCACGCGGAGACTGGTCAACCGGAACAAGAGGGCGGTAACATCTGACCGCCCGCATTGGATTAAGTGCCCGCGCAAGGAGTGAGCAATGGATTTCGGCGTCTCGATGTTCATGACAGACTACGCGATCGGGGCGGCCGAACTGGCCCGTGCGCTCGAGGAGCGCGGGTTTGAGTCGCTGTGGAACCCGGAGCACTCGCACATTCCGCTGTCGCGCAAGACGCCGTTTCCGGGCGGCGGCGACGTGCCGAAAATGTATTACGACGCGATGGACCCGTTCGTGACCTTGAGCGTCGCGGCGGCGGTCACGACAAAGCTCAAAATCGGCACCGGCGTCTGCCTCGTGATCCAGCGCGATACGATCCAAACCGCCAAGCTCGTCGCGTCGATCGATCAGGCGTCGAACGGCCGCTTCCTGTTCGGCATTGGCGGCGGCTGGAACCAGGACGAGATGGAGGATCATGGCACGATCTACGCTACGCGTTTCAAGCGGATGCGCGAGCAGATCGAGGCCATGAAGGTTATCTGGACCGAGAACAAGCCCGAGTATCACGGCGACATCGTCGATTTCCCGCCGATGATGACCTGGCCGAAACCGGTGCAGAAGCCGCACCCGCCGGTCATCATCGGCGGCGCGTTTCCGCACGCGGCGCGGCGGGCGGTGCGCTACGGCAACGGCTGGGTTCCGATCGCCGGCCGCGGTCCCTACGGCACGATCGACAAGTTTCTGCCGCCGTTCAAGGAGATGCTGGCCGAGGCCGGCCGCAGCCTCGCCGACGTGCCGATCACGATGTTCGGCGTCGCGCCCGATGTGGACCTGGTGAAACGCTACCGCGACCAAGGGGTGGCCCGGGTGGTTGGCGGCTGTCCGCCCGAGCCGGCCGACAAGACTTTGCCCCTGCTCGATAAATGGGCCGGCATCATGCGCCAGGTGAACGGGTAGCTAATCGCAAGCAAAAACGTCATCCCGGCCTCCGCCGGGATGACAATCTCGGAGAGAGAAAAATGCCTGAAGGCGACATCCGCATCGTCGCAACCGGTCTGGGCTTTCCGGAAGGCCCGGTCTGGATGGCCGACGGTTCGGTCATCCTGGGAGAAATCTCCGGTAAGAAGGTGAGCCGAGTCGCGCCCGACGGAACCAAGACCGAGATCGGCAAGGCCGGCGGCGGACCGAACGGCGTCGCGACCGGCCCCGACGGCGCGCTCTATGTCTGCAACAACGGCGGCGCGGTCTATGAGACGACGCCGAGCTTTCTGTCGACCGGGCCGGCGCCGGACTACAAGAACGGGTCGATCCAGCGCATCGACATCAGGACCGGCGAAACAAAGACCCTCTACACCGAGTGCAACGGCCACAAATTGTCGGCGCCGAACGACATCGTATTCGACAGGCAGGGCGGGTTCTACTTCACCGATCTCGGCAAGCGCTATGCGCATCACCGGGACCACGGCGGGCTCTACTACGCATTGCCAGACGGCTCGAAGATCGTTGAACTCGCCTATCCGCTGCTCAGCCCGAATGGGGTCGGTCTGTCGCCCGACGAAATGGTCGTCTACTTCGCCGATACCGAAAGCTCGCGGCTCTTCGCGTTCGACATCGTCGAGCCCGGTGTCATCAAGAAAGAGCATTTTCCGGCGCCGTTCGGCGGCCGTCTGGTATGCGGTTTGCCGGGATTTCAGCGCTTCGACAGCCTGGCGCTCGAGGCCTCCGGCAATATCTGCGTCGCGACGCTGACGACCGGCTATATCACGGTGATTTCGCCGGCGGGGCAGGTCGTGCGGCAGGTCAAGATGCCGGACGTCTATCCGACGAATATCTGTTTCGGCGGCATCGACCTGCGCACGGCCTACATCACGCTCTCAGCCTCGGGGCGGCTCGCCGCGATGCCGTGGCCGGAGCCGGGCCTCAAACTCAATTTCATGTGCTGACCATGAAAATCGAAGTCATCTGCACCGGTGACGAAGTCCTGACCGGCAAGATCGTCAATACCAATTTCAGCTATATCGCACAGAAGCTCGAGGACGTCGGGCTGGCGGTGCGCTGGGGCACGACGGTCGGCGACGACCGCGAAACGCTGCTCGCAGCGTTCCTCGAGGCCGGCGCGCGCGCCGACGCGGTGATCGTCAATGGCGGCCTCGGGCCGACCGTCGATGATCTGTCGCAGGAGATCGCGGCCAAGGCGGCCGGCGACGAACTCGTGCTGAACGAGCAGTGGCTCACGACAATGGAGGAATTCTTCCGCCGCCGCAGCCGGGTCATGTCGCCGAACAACAAGAAGCAGGCGATGCTGCCGTCGCGCTCCGAAATCCTCGACAACCCGATCGGCACCGCGTGCGGCTTCGCGCTCGACATCGGCACGGCGCGCTTCTTCTTCACCCCCGGCGTGCCGCGCGAATTGCGCCGCATGCTCGAGGAGCAGATCATCCCGCGCCTCCTGGCGAAGAGCGGTATGCAGACCGCGATCCGCCTCAAGCGGTTTCACTCCTATGGTCTTGGCGAATCGCATGTCGATCACCTGCTGCAAGGCGTCGAAGACCTCGTGCCGGACGGCAGCGCCAAGCTCGGCTTCCGCGCGCATTACCCGCAGATCGAGACCAAGCTGACCGTGCGCGGCTCGGACGACGACGACATCGAGCGCAAACTCGTCCCGGTCGTTGCCGAAGTCCGCAAGCGCCTCGGCAATTTCATCATGGCCGAGGACAATGACACGCTCGAAGGCGTCGTTCTGAAGGCACTGCACGACAGCGGCGGGTCGCTCGCCATTGTCGAGATGTTCACGAGCGGCCAGATCGCTTCTCGAGTTGCGCCGCTGCCACAGGCCGAGACCGTGTTCCGCCGCGGCATCGTCGCGCGCGATCCGGCCGAATTGTGGGACGCGCTGCGCCTCGTGACGCCGGTCGAGATCACCCGCGAGAGCGCCGAGGCGGTGGCTGAAGCCGTCCGCCGCGACTGCGGCGCGAGCCATGCGCTCGCCGTGCTGATCGACCTCGACGATGGCCCCGACCGGATCGATTTTGGCGGCACGATCTGCCTCGCGATCGCGACCGAAACGGAGGTGCATTCACGGCGCTCACGCGTCCTCGGCGGACGCGAATGGGTGCGATTGGGCGCGGTCGAACTCGGCCTCGACTGCCTGCGCCGCCACCTCCATGGTCTCCCGGTCACCGAACGCATCGACTTCGAGCGCACCTGACACCGCAGTTTCACTCTGCGCGACTCACCGTCGGCGGATTATATTTTGTCATCCCGGCAAACGCTGGGATCCACCTATCGTCCGCTCCGAATGCGGGACCGTAATCCCGGCCTTCGGGATGACCGTAACAGACTGAAGAATTTCCGCTCATGCCATTTGATGCCGAAAGCACCCAGAAGGACATCCTCCTCGTCCATTCCTCCGATCTGCATGTCGATGACGACCGCGTCGCGGCGATGCATGGCGGCGACGGCGCGGCCGGGCTGCGCGGCATCATCGAGACGGCGCGCGATTTCGGCGCCGATATCGTGATCCTGGCCGGCGACACCTTCGACAACCATCAGGTCACCTCGGCCACGATCGACCGGGCCGGGATGCTGCTCGCCGATGCTCGCCTGCCCGTCGTTATCCTGCCTGGCAATCACGACCCGGCGACCCCGGATTCGATCTGGCTGCGCGGCCGCTTCGACGAGATCGGCAACGTCGCGATCATCGGCATCACGAACGAGCGCAGGATCGCGTTTCGCTCGCTTGATCTCGAAATCTGGGGCAACGCGCATCGCGATTATCATGACATGGCGCCGCTGCGCGATCCGCCGCGGCGCGCCGCAAGATGGCAGGTCGCGATCGGCCACGGGCATTACGAACCGCCCGAGACCTGGGCCAACCCGCTGCGTCCGTCCTGGCTGATCAGCGATGAGATGATCCGCGACACGCAAGCCGATTACGTCGCGCTTGGACATTGGGACCGCGCCGCACAGGTCGGCTGCGGCGCCGTGCCGGCCTATTACTCGGGCGCGCCGCATCACGCCGAAACCATCAATCTGGTGCGGTTTACTCCGGCTGGAGAGGTAGGCGTCACCCGCGAGCGGGTGCGGTGACCTCGGCTGCAGCCGACCCCGCCGCCGGACCGGCCGTCGCGGAGGGACGCGGCCAGGAAACTCGGTCGCTCAATCTTGCCTCGCTATCAGTACTGGCATTCGTTGTCGGCATCGTGGCCGGCTTTGGCGCGGTCATTTTCCGGGCGCTGATCGCGTTTATCCACAACCTGTTCTTTCTCGGCGAGTTGGGGCTGGCCTACGACACAAGCGTATTCACGCCGCTCAGTCCGTGGGGGGCGTTGGTCATTCTGGTGCCGGTGATCGGCGCCATCGGCGTGACCTATCTGGTCAACAATTTCGCCCCCGAGGCGCGCGGTCACGGTGTGCCCGAGGTGATGGACGCGATTTATTACAATAGCGGGCGCATTCGTCCCGTGGTGGCCGCCGTGAAATCGCTTGCCTCGGCGATCGCGATCGGCACCGGGGCGGCGGTCGGCCGCGAGGGCCCGATCATCCAGATTGGCGCGGCGATGGGCTCGACGCTGGGTCAGATTATCCGGATGACGCCAGGCCAGCGGATCACGCTGGTTGCGGCCGGCGCCGGCGCCGGTATCGCTGCGACATTCAACACGCCGATCGGTGGCGTTTTGTTCGCGATCGAGCTGATGATGCCCGAGGTCAGCGTCGCGACGTTTCTGCCGACCGCGATCGCGACCGGCACCGCGACCTTTATCGGCCGGCTGTTCTTCGGCTCGCAGCCGGCATTCTTTGTCCCGAACATCACGCCGCTCACGACTGACGCCACGACCGCACTGCTGCTGGTGCTCTATGCGGTGCTCGGGATCATCATCGGGTTGGCCGCAACCGCGTTCATTCGCGGCCTTATTCTAGCCGAGGATTTATTCGAACGGATCGGCAACCATTACATCCGGCATATGGTCGGCATGCTGCTGGTCGGCGTGCTGATCTACGCCTTTGCGGTCGGATACGGACATTATTTCGTCGAGGGCGTCGGCTACGCGACAATCCAGGCGATCCTGCTTGGCCACCTTGTCGCGCCCGGGCTGTTGCTGCTGCTGTTCGTCGGCAAGATTTTTGCCACGTCTCTCAGTCTCGGCTCCGGGTCGTCGGGCGGGATTTTCTCGCCGTCCTTGTTCATGGGCGCGACGATTGGGGCGGCCTTCGCCGTGCTGCTCTCGCTGTTGCCGCTGCCGATGGCGATCGACGTGCCGAGCTTTGCGCTGGTCGGCATGGGGGCGATGGTCGGCGGCGGCACCGGCGCGGTGATGACCGCGGTGGCGATGATCTTCGAGATGACCCGCGATTACGACATCGTCATGCCGATGATCATCGCCGTGGCGTTCAGCGTCGGCATCCGCCGGCTGCTGTCGCGCGAGAACATTTACACTCTGAAGCTGTACCGGCGCGGCCATGTCGTCCCGAAGGCGCTGCACGCAAACATGTTCCTGGTGCGGCGCGCCCGCGACGTCATGCATATCGATTTCACCAAGTTGCCGGCGGACATGAGCTTTGCGACGTTTCTGCGCTCCGCGGACAATCGCGAACGGATGCGGCATGTCGTCGTGACCACCGGCGACCGCATCGCCGGTGTCCTGCGGGTCAACACCGCCTTGCGCCAGGGGCTCGCCGAATCAGGTGCCGGCGACAGCGTCGGAGCCACGCTTGGCGAACTGGCGACGCGCAGTTTCGTGATTGCGCGCGGCGATGAGGTGATGTTCGACGTGATCGGCCGCATGTGGCGGCGCGACGCCTTCATGACGATTGTTGTCGGCAGAGAACGCGGGACCCCGCGCGCCGGCGATGTGCTCGGCGTCATAACCAAGGACCACGTCGCCAATTCCGTGGCCGCCAGCATCCAGATCTACCCGGGCGAGCGTTAGCCCAACGCCCCGCCGCCCTATCGATCCATTCGTTGATCCCGGCCCGAGCGAAACTGGCTCGGCAACATGGGCCGCCGGTTACGTCAAGGAACCCACCCTCTAGAGTCCTGGAGGTCCGATGCCGCAACAGATCCGAGCCGTTGTTGTCGATCCCGAAACGCCGGGCAAGCTGGCCATCTGCCAGGTTGAATTGCGCGATCCCGACCGCGACGAGGTTACCGTCCGCGTCACCGCGATCTCGCTTAATCGCGGCGAGACTAGGCGCGCGCTGCAGGTTGCGGCGCCGGGCTGGCGTCCCGGTTGGGATTTCGCCGGGGTCGTCGAGCGCGAGGCGGCGGACGGCAGCGGCCCCAAAGACGGGTCGCGGGTCGTCGGCCTGCTGCCGTCTGGCGCCTGGGCCGAGCGGGTCAATTGCCGCAGCCATGCCGTCGCGGTTCTGCCGGACGGTGTCGCCGACGCGCAGGCCGCGACCCTGCCGGTCGCCGGGTTGACGGCGCTGCACGCGCTGCGCCAGGGCGGGTTGCTGCTCGGCCGCAAGGTGCTGGTGGACGGAGCCTCCGGCGGGGTCGGGCATCTCGCCTGCCAGCTCGCCAATGCCGCGGGCGCAGAGGTCTGGGGCCACGTGCGCCGGGCGGAATACCGCGACGCGGTCGCCGAATGGTGCGGCGGTCGGGTGGTGCTCGGTCCCGATCTCTCGGCCGCGAAGCCGCACGGGCCGTTCTGGCTGATTGTCGAACTCGGTCGGTGCCTCGGCATTGAGCGCGGCGCTTGGCATGCTGGCGCCGAACGGCACCTGCGTGACACTCGGTGTTTCGGCCGGCAACACGACAACATTCGAGAGCCGCGACTTTTTCTCGACCGGCGGCACCCGCCTCTACGGGCTGACGCTGTTCCACGAGCTGATGAGCGTCGAGCGCGCCGGAGTAGGGCTGCGCCTCTTGGCCGAGCTGATCGAGGCCGGAAAATTGCGGCCGCAAATCGCCGTCGAGGCGTCATGGGACGAAATCGGCGCGATCGCGCGCCGGCTGATCGATCGCGAATTCACCGGCAAGGCAGTGCTGCATATCGGGTAAGACCGCGCTGTAAGGTCCGCTCCCCATCGGGAGTGAGGGGCGAGACTCCCGAGCGGGTCCCGACACCCACCTCACCCCAGCGCTTGCGTGCTGGCCCTCCCTGTCCTCGTGAAGGGCGCGCGGGCTAGGCGGCACCGCGCCGAAAAGAGGGCTCAGCGCGGCGATCCGGCGACGCCGCCGCGCACCTCGTGAACGACGACGCCGACGCGCCGCGGCGGCGGCGCAAGCCACAGCGGGTGCGCGAGGCTCGTCGCGACATCGCTTTCGCCGGCCTGCCAGCGGCGCGCCACCGCCTCCGCCGAGAAATCCGCCATTCTCGCGGCGAGACGCTCGGCGCTGCCGTCGTGCACCAGATGCAGGATCGTCATCGTTGCCATGCTCGCTTCGGCGAGGCATTTGCGAATATCCGGGTCGCCGCGCAGCCGGGCCGGCACGCGTTCGCCGAGCAGCGCGATCATCCGCCGCAGGTCATGATTGCGGCGCAGCGCCGCAATCTCACGGGCCGAGCGGCTGATGCCGCCGCCGCCGGGCATCGGGTCGAAGCCGTCGATTACGAAACAGAGCGTATCGGCCGGACGCGCTTCGTCGAGTGCTGCCACGGAGACCGCCGCGCCGCCATAGCGCTGGCCGTCGATGATCGTGGGTGGCACTCCCGGGAGCGGTGTGCTGGCGAGCACATGCTCGGGACCGAGCACATGGCGATCGTTATCGAAATAGGCTTCCGCGCCGCTCACGAGATTGACGGCGCCGAGGACGAGCCGCACCGCACCCGAATTGACTCGATCGAAATCAATCGTTGCGTGCAACAGTTCTCGCAGCTGCCCGAGTTCGACGAGCGGCCGCTCACGCACGGCATTCTTGGCGGCCGAGGGTTCGGCGGCGCCTGCCGTCTCGCGTTTTGTGGGGCTGCAGGCCATCCAGCGGCGGACCCGACGCGAGACCCAACCGTTGCCGCGATCCGGAACGCAGCGACTCATCTCCTGCCAAAACCGGTGCAGCCGCGCGACACGTTCATGCGGCAGGTTGCCGGCGATGATCGCCGCGTTGATCGCGCCCATCGCGGTGCCGGCGATCCAGTTCGGCCGCACGCCGGAGCGTTCGAGCGCGGCGTATGCCCCAGCCTGGTAGGCACCGAGGCCGCCGCCGCCGGACAGAACCAGCGCGATCCGGTCGAAACGGGCCAAGCTCTGTTCGGATCGCGCGCGCGCCAAACTCCGCTCCCTGGGCCGCGCCGGCCGTCGCAACGGAAACCACGCCGTTGCTCTGACCCGTGCCGTGAACCTGCCGCTGCATTTCCCGCCCCGTCCGACGCCAGCGGGTCAACCGCGGGTGTTGTCGGAGCGGCGGCATCATACGCGGTCGCGTCGGGCCGTCCAATCCCGAAACATTACCGATTTCGAAATGCAGCAGGTCACTTCCGCTTCGGCCCGGACACCGGCGGCACGGATTGCAGGTAGACCGCGATAGCCCGGCGATCCTCCCGGCTCAGCTTGGCCGTATTCTTCACGATCTCGGCCATGCTGCCGCCCACCTCGTCGAAATTCGGGGTCGTCCCATCGGTCAGCATCGTGACGATGTCGTCGGTGCTCCAATAGCCAATTCCGCCTTCCGGGTCGGATGTAATGTTCGGCACCTTGCGGCCACCCCGGAGCCAGTCGCCGCCGGCCGGCGCTCCGGCGAGGAAGCGATCCGAATCGGGGGCGCCGAGCCAGGTGCGGGGCGTATGACACTGGCCGCACCGGCCAATCGTCGCGACGAGATAGGCGCCGCGGTTCCATGCGGCATCCCTGCTCGGATCGTCACGCTCCAAACCGGCCGGCCACGGGCCCGGCATCGGAGTCGCCGCGACCGCTACCGCAGCGCGGGCGCGCTGCCATAGCGCCATCGATCCGGCGCGCGGCGGTCCGGTGCTCGACACCGGCGGTATCGTGTCGAGAAACGATTTGATGTCGGCAAGGTCGCTGTCGGTCAGCCGATTGTAGTATGGAAACGGAAAAATCGGCAGATAGTGGGAATCGTCGGGCGCGATCCCCCAGCGCATTGCCCGGATGAAATCGGCGTCGCTCCAGCCGCCGATGCCGGTTTCGCGATTGGGCGTGATGTTTGGGGTGACGACAAGGCCGAATTCGGTGTCGAGGGCTCGCCCGCCGCCATAGGCAGGCGCGTCCAACTCGCCGGCCGTATGACAACGGTTGCATCCGGCGGCCTCGGCGAGATAGCGGCCATGCTCCGGGTCGGCTGCCCGGGACGCCGCCATCCCGCAGAACAAAACGAGCGCGGCGAGCGCCAGCGGGCCGAGGGTCAATGCCGAACGCGCAGCCGCTCGCGGCTCAGGTCTTCGGCTGCCGGAATGGCCGGTGGCAACCGCCGCAGCCCTCCTTGCCCATCGCCTCGAAAGCGGTCGTGATCGTCGCCTTGTCGCCGCTCAGCAGCGCGGCGTTGAGCGCGACCGCGCGGGCGTGCGCCTGCTGCGCCGCTTCGTTGAACTTATCCCACTGTACCCAGATGTCAGGCTTGGCATAGGATTTATCGGGATACTCGGCCATGCCACTCTGTTTCGGGAACATGACAGGCACGTTTGCCATCAGCTCGACAAGTTCGGCACCTCCTTTGCGCGCCGCATCGAGATCGCCTTTGCCCTCCGTGTAGGCCTTGACCGCGCCGAGCGCCTTGCTCTGCGCCTTCATGTGCTCCTGGCGCTGGTTGATCGTCGTGTTCGCGTCCTGCGCCCAACCCGCGCTCACACCGGCCACGGCAAGCGCGAAAACCGCCCCGAATACGCCAAGCCTCGCACGCCATCTCATTCAAGTCTCCTCCCTGCCGGGCCTCTCGGTCCTTGCTGCAACCGAAGTAAATCATTCCACCGAAAAAGCAATCGGCGACAAACACAGGGACGCGCGGACCGGTCAGGTTATTCCCGTCTCGATGTGCTTCTTGAAGCCGGGACGCTGGTGAATCCGGTCGTACCAGGTCCGCAGATTGGGCAGCTCCGGCCGCTCGATCGGAAAGGCGAACCAGCGGTAGATCTGCGTCCCCAGCACGATCTCGGCGAGGCTCAGATGGTCGCCGGCGAGATACGGTCGGTCCTTGATCTCGTCGTCGACGATGGTCCAGGCGGCGGCGGCGCGGCGTCGTGCACCCTCGATCGCAGCGGGGTCGCGCGTTTCGGGGGTGCTGCGCACGAGCCCGAACAGCAGCTGACCCATTGGCGCACCGATTACGGCAAGTTGCCAGTCCATCCAGCGCTCGACATGGGTTCGCGCCGCGGGATCGCGCGGGTAAAGGTGCTCGCCGTTGCGGGTCGTCGCCAGATAGCGGCAGATCGTGTTCAACTCCCACATCACGAGGTCGCCGTCCTTGACCGTCGGGACGAGCCCGTTCGGGTTCAACGCCAGATATTCGGGGTCGCGGTTGCCGCCGAACGGCCCGCCAACATCGACCCGCTCGAATTCGAGGTCGAGTTCGGCGCAACACCACAGAACCTTCTGCACGTTCGAAGAGGTTGCGCGTCCCCAAATCTTCAGCATTATCGTGATCCTCGCGACGACCGTCCGATATGGAGCCTCAGTTTGACTGATAGCGCAACCCATCCTCTGGCGACCCCCCGCGAGAAAACCCGGTTTGCCTGGAGGCACCGCCTCGCCGCGCTGCTATTGTCGATCGGCGCGCTGTCGGCAGTAGTTTTCTTCGTTCCGGCCGCGGCGCACGCGACCAGCGGGCAGGGCACGCTCGCGATGAAAAAATGGCAGTCGATGGACAAATGCGCGGTCGAGGCGCAGCGTGCCTTTCCCGATTTCACGACCGAATCGAACGCAAAACGCGACGCGAAGCTCAAGGACTGCTTGGCGATCCAGAACCTTCCCCCGCGCGAGACGGCATCGCCCGCCCGCTGACCCCGCCGGGATTGCGTTCGCGTCTCCCGTCTTTGAATCAATACGAACGCGGCATCCCGAGCACGTGCTGGCCGATATAGGCGAGGATCAAATTGGTCGAGATCGGCGCGGTCTGGTACAGGCGGCATTCGCGCCATTTGCGCTCGATGTCGTATTCGCGGGCATAGGCGAAACCGCCATAGGTCTGCATCGTTGCCTCCGCCGCGTGCCAGGTTGCCTCCGAGGCCAGCAGTTTGGCCATATTGGCGTCGGCTCCGCAGTCCCGGCCGGCGTCGAACAGCGCCGCGGCGCGGCGGCAGATCATGTCGGCCGCCTCCAGTTCGGCCCAGGCGCGGGCCAGCGGAAACTGCACCCCCTGGTTCTGCCCGATCGGCCGGTCGAACACGACCCGTTCCTTGGCGTATTCGATTCCCTTGTTGAGCAGCCAGCGCCCGTCGCCGATGCATTCCTGCGCGACCAGGATGCGCTCGGCGTTCATCCCGTCGAGGATATAGCGGAAGCCTTTCCCCTCCTCGCCGATCAGGTTTTCCGCCGGAACCTTCAGATTGTCGAAAAACACCTCGTTGGTGTTGTGGTTGATCATCGCCTCGATCGGCCGGATTTCGAGACCGTTGCCGAGGCTCTCGCGCAGATCGACCAGAAACACCGAGAGCCCGTCGGTGCGGCGCTTGACTTCCTCGATCGGGGTCGTGCGCGCCAGCAGCAGCATCAGATCGGACTGCCGCGCCCGCGACGTCCACACCTTTTGGCCGCTGACGAGGTAATGGTCGCCGTTGCCGCCGCGCACCGCGCGGGTCTTGAGCCTGGTCGTATCGGAGCCGGTGGTCGGCTCGGTGACGCCGAACGCCTGCAGCCGCAATTCGCCTGACGCGATCTTCGGCAGATAGCGCTCTTTCTGCTCCCGGCTGCCGTGCCGCAGCAACGTTCCCATGATGTACATCTGCGCGTGCCCCTGGCTGGCCGTGCAGCCCGACGCGTTGATCTCCTCCAAGATCACCGCGGCGGCGCGCAACGGCAGGCCGGAGCCGCCGTATTCCTCCGGGATCAGCGAGGCAAGAAACCCGGCTCGCGTCAATTCGTCGACGAATTCGGCCGGATAGGCCTGCTCGTCCTCAAGGCGGCGCCAATAGGCCCCGGGATATTTCTCGCAGATCCTGCGCACCGACTGACGCAGCTCGGGATAATCCTCCCCGAGCGCCAGCATGACCGGCTCGCCGGATGGATCGCCGTAAGCCATCGCCCACTCCTTCTCCGCATCCGCTTCGGGCGAAAGTAACGCAATGGCGCCGCGAATTCCAGCAGTAGACGCGGATCAGGCTTTGACCGGCCGCTTGCGGGCAGCCGGACGGGGCGGGACCAGTCCGGACGGATTGTGAGCTGAGTGTGTACCAGAGACGTATCGCCGTTTCCGCTTGCGGATGCCGCTCCCAGAACCGGCGAAGGGTCCTGAGGGCGATAATCTGCATGCCGGACTACTTAAGCTTTTCCCGACAAGGAGCTATACCGATAGTCAGTTTCATTCAGCTTCGGGATTTATGACGAATTTTGACATGACCCTGGCTCACTGCCCGCCCGAGAAAGACGTGCCGAGGGGCTGGCCCAGCTCTGCTGTGAGCGGCACGGAAAACCTGCCCGAGCGGGCGCGCGTCTGGCTCGATTTCTGGTTCGGCCCGCCGGGCGACCCCGCGCGCTATCGCCACAAACAGATCTGGTTCCGTAGCACCCCCGAATTCGACGCCGCGGTTTGTTCCGGTTTCGCGGCCGACCACGACGCCGCGGTGGCCGGCGCCTTAGCGGATTGGGAGAATGCGCCGGACAGCGCGCTGGCGCTGATCATGCTGCTCGATCAGGTGCCGCGCCACATCTTCCGCAGCACTCCGCGCGCATGGGCGAGCGACCAACTCGCGCTCGCCGGCGCGAACCGGGCGCTCGCCCGCGGCTTCGACAAGGACGTGCCGCCGGGCTGGCGGCTGTTCTTCTACCTGCCGTTCGAGCACAGCGAAAATCTTGCGGACCAGCGCCGCGGGCTCGATCTGATCCTGGCGATCCCGCCGGTGCCGGGGCGGCCCGGAGACGGCAGGATGACCCGGCTGCATCTCGAAATAATCGAGCGCTTCGGCCGCTTCCCGCACCGCAACGCAATCCTCGGACGGCCATCGACAAAAGAGGAACTCGCCTTCCTCGCCGAATGCGAGCACCGCTTCGGCCAACCGACCCCGGAGCCGGAACAGGACTCGGCCTGACCGCGAACAACCGCGGGGACACCATCACACCTCGGCGGTGGCGAGGATATGTGCCACCGCGTGGCCGGCGAGCTCCTTTTTGACGTGAGGATATCGGCGCAGATATCGCTTCAATGCCTCGTCGAACGGTTTCGCCGTTCCCAAAAGGGAGCTTTCGCGATAGGCGTCGAGAACGACCTTTCTTGCGTTTTCGTCGATATCGCTGCGCTCGCGCCCTCCGGGCATTCTCGGACTTACCACCAGCACTGCCGTCAACTCACCCTCACCGCGTTGCCTCTGTCGCGGACAACGAACCCGTGAGCGCGGGCCGGGTTCCGGCGGGAAAACCCAAGTTAATGAAAAACCGGATGTTTTCGGCGATCCACTGACCTATGTGGAACGCGGTGTGCGCCCAACATCAGGCCCAACCGGCGGCTCGCCGCTCGGTCACTCGAGCAGCCGTCCGATGCCCGGAATGCGGTCCTTGCTGCCAAGCCGCATTAACATACCCCACAGCGCGGCCTGGTTGGTCGTGACGACCGGCTTGCCGAATTCGGCCTCCCAGGCGGCGATCGCCGCCATTGTCGGAAAATTGCCGCCGGGGACGACAAAGGCCTCGATCTCGGGGCGGTCGATACGGGCGAAGGCGTCGCGCGCCATCTCCGGCCCGAGATTGCCGATCATGTACGAATCGGTCGCGGCAAACCCTTCCAGCGCGACGACCGACAACCCATAGCGCCCCTCGTAATAGCGCCTGGCACTGGCGATCACGGTCTCGGAATAGGGCGAGACAAGCGCGATGCGCTTCGTCCCGAGCGCGTTCAGCGCCTCGCCGATCGCCATTGCCGAGGTGAACCCCGGCGCGTTGGCGCCCAGCATCAGCCGCATCGCCTTGTCATCGTAATCCTCGGAGAACAGGCTCGCCGAGGTCTGGATCAGCATGACGATCTCGACCCTGGCGGTGCCGAGCAGCTTCGATTGGTACTCGACATCGGTATCGAGAGGCGGCGAGAACGGCGACCCGTCGATCGACGCCGATTTGACCCGTGCGTAATGCGGCTGCCATCCCTGCGGCAAAAGCCGGGTGAATTCGGTCTCAACGGTCGTGTTCGTCGACGGAATCAGGACGCCGAAATGACGGATTGTCTCAGTTGGCATCGGAGGTCCTTGTCTCTGCGCAGGTTGTGGACGCGCTTAGCTTGCCCGCCCGCCGGCATAAGGCAAGCCGATCCGGCGCATGCGGTCGAGCGGGTCGACACACGGCAATGCCGGCGCCCCATCGCCCCCTTTCCCCGGCGCGGTCAATCCTCCTCACGCGGCGGCAGCCAGCCCGTCTGCCGTCCGAGACGCCGGTCGATCAAGGCAACAACGATCGTAATATAGAGCGGCAGCGCAAAGACCAGAAAGGCAAGCGAATAAAATAACGTTTCGTTGCGCAGCGCAATGACCGGGCGGAGGATTTCATCGACCGGCACCATGATTGCCAGCAGCTGGTCCTTGCCGTAACGTGGTGGAATTTCGGAGATGTGCCCGACGAAGGTTCGCCCGGCTACATTGTAGATCCGCGACCCCAATGTCAGGTTCCTTTGATACAACTCGACCAGAGCGCCAATCGCCGGATCGTGAAGGTCGGCAACCTTGGGCAGCGCAGCCGTGCTTTGACCACCCGGCCCCGCTTCGGCTGACGCTACAACGCCGGGAGCAACGACAATCTCACCGGCTTTGGTGAATACGAAAGCGATGCTCAATTCCGTGATGTTCTGTTCGCTCAGAAACTCTGCCAGATCGGTCGCGGCGAGATCGGCTCCCATGACCCCAGGCACCCGACCGGTGAAGCTTCGGCTCAGCGTAAATCCGGGATCGCCGCTGCTGGCGAAAATGTAAAGATCGCTGCGCTTCACTTCCTCGCTCCCCTTCGCAGCCTTGAACCAGCCACGCTGCCGAGGATCGAACGGCGGAGCCGCGTCGTTTCGTCCAATGACACTGCCGTCATCGGCGAGAAAGAGCCAGCGCGACTTCAGGTGGTCGTCCGGGCTGGCTTCAACGATTTCGTTTGCGAATACCGCATCCGGTGGGGCGTCGAGCCGGGCGCGCAGCGACTTTCCCGCATCGCCGCCAATATGGCTGACCATGAAGAACTCGCCATTGTCGAAACCGACATACAGCGAGCGTATTTGCGGATAGATCCGCAACGCTCGCAGGAACATCTCCCGAGCCGGCGGGTCGTCCCTCACGGATGGCGAGGTAAGAGCCGGTAAGCGCGACGCTAGGCCGATGATCGCGTAGATCGGATCGTACAGCCGCTTAAGCCGATCCAAAACCTTTTCGTCGGTCACGATGATCAGGCGCTCGGCCGCGGCGAACACCAGCTGGTTGGTCTTTGTCGAGTTGTACCAGATGATCCCGCCGGCCAGGGCGAGGACCATCAAAAGCAACAACCCGGTAATGCTGAGGTAAATGCCCCAGAGAGAACCGGTGCGCCGCGGCGCCGTGCCCTGCCGGTTACCCGCGTCGCGCGGTTGCACCCTCATGGTAGGTCACGCGCCGCGGTCGTGGGTCGCTTCCGGCATCTCACGGCAATCGCGGGAAGAGGCACGGCGCACCTCGATCAGGATGACCGCGACAGGCGGACCAGCAAACGCGGTGACGCACGCGACCGGATGATTCGCGCGGGATTATTACGCGGAAACGGCTGCCGGACAATCCTTCGATACCTCGACAGGCGCGGGCATCGCTTCCCTGATGCGAGTGACGTGAAACAATGTCGCGGGGCGCCGATCCGCCGCCGCGACCAATTTCGCTCACGCGGTCTCGTCGAGCGCGGCGACGAAATCGTCGATGATCCGGGATGGCGCCCGGCGCAGGATCGTCTCGTTTGTGTGCAGCGTGAATTCGGCGCCATCGTCCCATGCGCGCCGCGCCGGGCGGATCGCGATGCCATGGGCCAGCAATGCGTCGGGCAGGGTCGCGGCGCCGGAGCCGGCGACGCGCAGTAGCGTGACATTCGTCGCGCCGGGAGGCCGCTCGATCGTGATCCGGCGATGCTCGGCGAGCGCCTCCAGTAGCCGCTCGGAGACGGCGACCGCCTCCGCGAAGCGCTCCGAAAATCCCTCGAGAGAATGCAGCGCGACCGCGGCGCAGGGCCAGGCGTGCGGCAGGCTGCCGCCGAACATGCGGCGCTCGTGGTAGAGCCCGTCGAACAGCGCCCGCGGCCCCGCGAGGATCGCGCCCGATGCCGCGTTCAGGTATTTCCACAGCGATACGTAGACCGTATCGAACAGCGCGGCCGTTTCGGCCGGCGCGATCCCGGTATAGGCGGACTGAATCAACAGCCGCGCGCCGTCGAGATGCAGCCCATGCCGCGCTCGCGCGCAAATCGCGATATCGCCCGCATTGCCGCCGGGTTAAAGGCTTCGCCGGCAACGCGGCGCACCGGCGTCTCGATCGAGATCGCGCCGACCGGCACCGCGACCCGCATCTCCGGCGCTCCGGTAACCGCCTGCTCGATTTCAGCCAGCGAAATCGTCGCGCGCCCCGGCGCCAGCGGCACCAGCGTCAGCCCGCTGAGATGCTGTCGCGCAGTCGCCTTCGTCGTTCCACAGATGGCTTTCCTGCTGCACCAGCACCCGCCTGCCCGCGCCCTGTTGTCAGCCGCCGCACCGCGAGATGATTGGCCAGCGTCCCGGTCGGCAGGAAAACCGCCGCCTCCTTGCCGAGCAGCGCCGCCATCCGCTCTTCGAGTTCAGCGACGACCCCGCCGCGCGAATAATCATCGACCTCGATACCGCACCGCTCGGAAATGTCGGCCAGCAGCCGGGCATACTCCGCCGGCGAGAGGTTAAGCCCATCTGAGCGGAACTGTAGCGTTGGATTGTCGCCTTTCGGCATGACTCGTCGTTCCGCATCGCCACAAACTGAATTAGCATACCCCCAATTCGGCCAACCGCGAGGACTCCGCGATGACAAATCTGCCGCTCGACGGCTACAGGGTGATCGATCTGACCGCGCATCGCGCCGGTCCGACCGCCGTCAGACAGCTCGCCGATTGGGGCGCCGACGTCATCAAGATCGAGGCGCCCGGCGAGCATACCGACGCGACCGGCAGCCGTCGCGACGGTCCCGATTTCCAGAATTTGCACCGCAACAAGCGGTCGCTCACGCTCGACCTGAAAAGCGCCGGAGGGGAAGAAAATCTTCTTCCAGCTCGCCGAGAAGGCCGACGTCGTCGTCGAGAATTTCAAATCGACCGTCAAGCACCGGCTCGGCGTCGATTACGAGGCCGTGCGCAAGGTCAACCCGCGCATCGTCTACGGCTCGATCTCGGGCTTCGGGCAGGACGGGCCGTATGAGGGCCGCCCCGGCGTCGATCAGATCGCGCAGGGCATGGGGGGCCTGATGTCGATCACCGGCTTGCCGGGGCAGGGGCCGGTCGGGTCGGGATCGCGATCAACGACACCGCCTCGGGCATCCTGCTGGCCAACGGCATCGTGCTGGCGCTGTTGGAGCGCGAAAAGAGCGGCGAGGGCCAATGGGTTCATACCTCGCTGATCGAGGCGCAGCTGTTCATGCTCGATTTCCAGGCGGCGCGCTGGCTGATGAAGCACGAAGTGCCGGGCCAGGAGGGCAATTTCCACCCGACCTCGCCCGGCACCGGCATGTTCCAGACCGCCGACGGCTACATCAACATCGCCGCCTCGGGCGACAATCTGTGGCGGAAATTCTGCGAAGTCGCCGGCGACCGCGGGTTTGCCGACAATCCCGATTTCGCGACCGTGCCGCTGCGCGCCAAAAACCGCGCCGCGCTGATCGCGCATCTGAACGACCTCGTGCGCTCGCGCCCAGGCGCCTATTGGGTCGAGGAACTCAACAAGGCCGGCGTGCCGTGCGGCCCGATCAACACGATCGACAAGGCCTGGGAGGACCCGCAGGTCAAGCATCTCGGCATGGCGAAAAAGGTCGAGCACCCGAAGATCGGCACCTACGAAGTGGTCGGCCAGCCGATCCACATGAGCCGCTACCCGCAGCCCGACACGCTGCGCCCAACCCCGGACCAGGGCCAGCACACCGACGAGGTGCTGCGCGAACTCGGCTACGCCGACGCCGAGATCGCCGCGCTGCGGCAGAAACGGGTGCTCTGACCCCGCCGGTGCGATTGAGAGGCGGTCTTGTGGCGCTTTTTATCGCCGCGAGGCCGCTGGAATTCGGCGATCGTCGGCTTATACGGCCGGTTCGCCCTCGCAATGGCCGGGGACCCACTTGCCATTGGCGTATTGGTTCGGGACCCACGGCTTGCCTGAGGGGCAGGTCTGCATCTGTGGCTGATAAGTCGGGTTGCATCCCACCATGGTCGCAACCGCGGCAAGCCCCATCACCCCACCGAAAACCATCGCGACAAATCGCATCTCGATCTCCCTACCGCTCAACCGACATTCCCCGATCCCAGGGCGAGGGTCAAGGAACACCGGTCTGGGCGCTTGGGGGTTCGGACCCGAATTCGGCATTCTGGCTTCAGGCCGCCGGCAAATCGCCGCATTCCTATGTGATACTGCATGGGTGAGAATCGAGCAGGTCGGCATCGGTGCTCCCGGCCGAGTTTGGTCGAAAATCCCTGAGCATTCCCTGCTAGCCTCGGAAAAATTGCCTGCTCGCCCGGCGAGAACTCCCTGCTCCGCTCCCGGGAATTGCCGGGCAACCCCCTGGTGCCATTGACCGAATCGGACCGTGGCGGCGCCGTGCCGAAAGATTTCCCTGCTAGCACGGAAATCTGTCTGGGCGGGGCCTATGCCGTCCGCGGCCCGGTCCAGATTTGCGGTGCGCCGCGCGGCACGATCTCCTTGCCGACCGGGAACAGGCTGGCCCCGGCCAGCTTCAGATGCGCCCAGGCAAACGGCAGGCCGATGATCGTGATCGCCAGCCCCACCGCCAGGAGCAGGTGCCCGAGCGCCAGCCACCAGCCGGCCAGCACGAACCAGATGATGTTGCCGAGCATACTCAACACGCCGGCATCGTGGGTCGAGCGCATCTCCTGGCCGAACGGCAACAGCGTGTACCAGGCAATCCGGAAGGCCGCGAACGACCACGGCAGGCCGATGATCGTGATCGCCATGATGACGGCGGCGATCAGCCAGCCGAACGCCGCCGCGACGCCGCCGGTCGCGAGCCAAAGGATGTTCAGGACGATGGCGAGAGGCGAAATCGGAGTACCCTTCCTCAAAAAGAACGTTTCCCCGCTCAGATGGTGTCGCCGCAGCCGGATAGACAAGGACATGAAGCCGCCCTACAGCCGCACGCTGTTCGAGCTTGTCTGGGAGCAGGCCGAGCGCTTTCCGGATCGAACCGCCGTGATCTGCGGCGAGCGGGCCGTCAGCTACCGTGACCTCGCCGAGGGCGCCGGCCATATCGCGGCGGCGCTCAGTGCGCACGGCATCAGCCGCGGCGAGCGGGTCGGGATTCTCGTTAGCAACCGGCTGGAATGGCTCGAAGCTTGTCTCGGCGCCGCCGCGCTCGGTGCGACTTCAGTACCGTTCAGCACCTGGTCGAAGCCGCCCGAACTCGCCTATCTGCTTGCCGACTCGCAAGTCTCGGCGCTGATCGCGATTGACCGTTTCGGCGGCCAAGAGTTCGCCGGGCCGATCGCCGAGACCGCGCCGCAATGCCCGCGCCTTCGCCTCGTCGTGATGCTCGGTGGCGACGTCCGGCCGGGCTGGATCGCCTATAACGAATTCCGTGCCGCCGCCGAGCCTCTCCAGCCGCTCGCTCCGGGTGACGGCGGCCAGCGCGGCCGACGACGCGTTGATCCTCTACACCTCGGGGTCGAGCGCCCGGCCGAAGGCGGTGCGATTGCAGCACTACGCGGTCATCGAGAACGGGTTCAACATCGGCGAGCGGATGGGGCTCGGTACGGATGATCGCGTGCTGCTTGCGCCGCCGCTATTTTGGGCCTACGGCGCCTGCAACGCCTTGCCCGCGACGCTGTCGCATGGAGCGGCGCTGGTGTTACAGGAGCGGTTCGAAGCAGGCGAATGGATCGGGCTGGTAGAACGGCACCGCTGCACCGCAGCGTACACGCTGCCGAGCATAACCGGCGCGGTGCTGAGGAATCCGGAATTCGCGCGGGGGCGGGTCGCCAGCCTGCGGACGGGGTTGATGATCGGCTCGCCCGAAGAGGTGCGCATCGCCGCCGAACAACTCGGCGCGGCCGAAATCTGTAACATCTACGGCTCGACCGAGATCTACGGCAATTGCGTTGTCACCCCCCATGATTGGCCACTCGACCGGCGCATGGAAGGACAAGGGCCGCCGCTTCCCGGGGTGCGGCTGCGCATCGTTGATCCGGCGACCGGCGCAGCATTACCCCCAGGCGAAACCGGCGCGCTCGAAGTCTCCGGCTATGTGACACCGGGCTATAGCGGCGCCAGCGCAGCGCACAACGAAGCTGCTCTTACCGCGGACGGGTGGTTCCGCACCGGCGATCTCGGCTTTTTCGACGACTCCGTCGATAAAGGGGGCTGCTTTCATTTCGTCGCTCGCGACGCCGACATCATCAAGCGTGCCGGGATCAATGTCTCGCCAGCCGAGATCGAGACGCTCTTGCTGCAGCATCCGGCTGTGGCGCAGGCAGCGGTGGTCGGCGCAGCCGCGGGCGAGCGCGGCGAGGCGATCGTCGCGTTTGTCGTGCCGCAACCGTCGGCCGAAATCGGCCCCGAGGAGTTGCGCGCGCATTGCCGGGCGCTGGCGTCGAGCTACAAGGTGCCCGACCATGTCCAACTTTGCGCTGCGCTGCCGGTCACCGAAACCGGCAAACTGTTCCGCCGCGGGTTGCGAGACATGGCTGAAAAGCTGATTGCCCCCGGCTCGCGGCAAGCCAGAGCGTAACGGTTTCGCCACGACCTATCGAGACGACAACCGCAGTCAGGGTTGGCGCGGCAGCTGCGATCGGCCACATAGGAGCGGGGCGAATAGGGCGGAGCGACTATGAGCGCGGTCGAAGCGGTTTCCGAAAGCGAAGGCGGGCGCGATTTCATTCGCGACATCGTCGCCGCCGATCTGGCGGCCGGGCGGCACGCGCAGGTCGTAACTCGGTTTCCGCCGGAACCGAACGGTTATCTGCACATCGGTCACGCGAAGTCGATCTGTCTCAATTTCGGTATCGCCGAGGAATTCGGCGGACCCTGCCACCTGCGCTTCGACGACACCAATCCGGTCAAGGAGGAGCAGGAATATATCGACGCGATCGAGCGCGATGTGCGCTGGCTCGGCTTCGATTGGGGGCCGCATCTGTACCACGCCTCCGATTACTTCGATCAGCTCTACGGATGGGCCGAATACCTGCTCGAACGCGGTCACGCTTACGTCGACGACCAAAGCCCGGAGGAAATTCGGGCCGCGCGCGGCACCCTGACCGAGCCTGGCCGCGACAGCCCGTATCGCGCCCGTCTCCCGGCCGAAAATCTTGACCTTTTCCGCCGCATGCGGGAAGGCGAATTCCCGAACGGCGCCCGCGTGCTGCGCGCCAAAATCGACATGGCGTCGGGCAACATCAATCTGCGCGATCCGGTGCTGTACCGCATTCTGCACGCGGCCCACCCGCGCACCGGTACGAAATGGTGCATCTACCCGACCTATGATTTCGCGCACGGCCAGTCGGACGCGATCGAGGGCGTCACGCACTCGATCTGCACGCTGGAATTCGAGGACCATCGACCGCTTTATGACTGGTTCATCGAGCACCTTCCGGTGCCGGCGCGGCCGCGGCAGTACGAGTTCGCGCGGCTTAATCTCGCCTACACGGTCCTGTCGAAGCGCTTTCTGACCCGGCTCGTGCAGGAGGGCAGGGTGGACGGGTGGGACGATCCGCGCATGCCCACCTTGGCCGGGCTGCGCCGGCGCGGCGTGCCGCCGGAAGCGATCCGCGAGTTCGTGCGGCGGATCGGGGTCGCGCGCGCCAACAGCACGGTCGACGTCGCGATCTATGAGAGCGCGGTGCGCGACGTCTTGAACCGGATCGCACCGCGCCGGATGGCCGTGCTGCGGCCGTTAAAGCTGGTGATCGAGAACTACCCCGAAGACCGGGAGGAACGCGTCGAGGCCGTCAACAACCCGGAATACGCGAGCGCCGGTAAACGGGAGATCCCGTTTAGCCGCGAGATCTATATCGAGCGCGACGATTTCGTCGAAACCCCGCCGAGGAATTATCACCGCCTCGCGCCGGGACGCGAGGTGCGGCTGCGCTACGCCTATTTCGTGACCTGCCGCGAGGTCGTGAAAAACGCGTCAGGCGACATCGTCGAGCTGCGCTGCACCTATGACCCGAAAACGCGGGGCGGCAACGCCCCGGACGGACGCAAGGTGCGCGGGACGATCCATTGGGTATCGGCGGCGCACGCGGTGCCGGCCGAAATCCGCCTCTACGACCCGCTGTTCACGCGGCCCGATCCCGGCGCTGAGGGCGATCTGATCGCCGATCTGAACCCGAATTCGCTCGAAATTCTTCACGAGGCGAAGGTCGAGCCAGCACTCGCGGCGGACAACGCGGACGAGACGGTACAGTTCGAGCGTCAGGGCTATTTCCGCCGCGATCCGGATTCGACGCCGGGACAGCTCGTATTCAACCGGACCATCGCATTACGTGACACCTGGGCGAAGACGCAGGGTGGCGGGCGCTGAGGCGCTGCACCATTATGGAGCCGAAGCGGGTGCAGCTCCGGTCCCGGTGCGCCGCCGCCAGTCTGCGCGCCGCCGCTCGGCGTCGGCCAGCAGCCAGTAGAGCAGACCGAGCATTAGTCCCAGTCCTCCGAGCCCGGCGAGCGTCTCCAGCGACGTCGATTTGAGATCGAGCAGGATCAGCTTGCGCCCGAGAACCAGGATGGCGATCAGCACGACGACGCGAACCTGAATGGCGCCGGAGCGCGTCCGCAGCGACGTCGCGATCGAATGGTTGAACTCTAGGAGGATCAGCACCGTCAGAAATGAACCGAACGCGTCCTGCAATACCTCCGATTCGAGGAATTCCATGCCGAGCCCGAGATCGTGGACGAGATCGATCAACGCCAGCGCCAACGTGTACAACATGATAACGGTGGTTGCGGCGAGCAGGATGCGCCCGACGATCTGTTCCACGCGCTCGTAAGACGTAAGGTCGTGCCAATCTTGCCGCAGCGCACTGAGCACGGCCATTGTCGTTTCCTCGCCGGGGGCTGGTACGGACGGACTTGATCGTATGACACCGCGCCGTCCGCTGCCATGCACATGACAGTTCCGACCCGCGGCCCACGCGACCGGAGGCTCGGCGCACAGCGGGCTCATCTTCATCGAAGGATATGTTTGCAACGCCTTGTTGGCCGATACGCGCGTATCCGAGGGGATTACCGCCGCGCTACACTCTGCTACGGTAGTGGCACGTTCGATGAGGAGACCTGCCATGAACGACATCATGACGCTGAGCCAGAAGGCCGATGCGCTCGAAAAGCGGATGAGCGACGAACTCGATTATATCGTTATCAAGTCCCGCCTCTATCAGCTGGCCGACGGCGATACCGGTCCGTCGCCGAATTCGGCGGGGCTGATGGCGAAGAACCCGAACGCACGCGTGCTGATGGGGGATGACCCGCGTCTGCCGCCGATGCCCGAAAAACCGACCTTGACCGATTTCTTCAAGTACCGCTTCGGACCGTGCATGCACCTGTTGCAGAGCGCGCGTCACGCGGTCAACGCCGGCCTCGGCGAGAAGATGGTGCTGGCTTGCCTGCTGCACGACATTTCGACGATCGGCTTCATCCGCGGCGACCACGGCTATTGGGGGGCGCAGCTGGTCGAGCCTTATGTGGATGAGGAGGTGACCTGGGCGATCCGGGCGCACCAGGTGCTGCGCTTTTACCCGGATGAATCAGTCGGCTACGAATACCCACAATCTTACGTAAAGTCGTTCGGCGCCGATTACCGCCCCGATCCGTATATTGAAGAAGACTACGCCAGGATGCGAGATCACAAATGGTACATGTCAGGCCGGATGATCACGGTTCATGACATCTACTCCTTCGATCCAAATGTGCATGTCGAGCTTGACGAGTTCACCGACATCATCGGCCGCAACTTCAGGCAGCCGAAAGAAGGTCTCGGTTTCGACAACAGCCCGGTCGCGCATATGTGGCGCGCGATGATCCGCCCGGCGAAATATCTGTAGGGCGGTTTATAAACGGGCGCAGCGCAGAAGGGGCGGACATTGCGCCGCCCGCTCTCGCCGCCCGCAGCCGCTGAATCACGCAGCTGGCGCGATCAGCAGGCGTAATAGCCACCGTATTGCGGGTACCAGCAGGTCCGGTAGGAATATGCCGGCGGCGGTGCGTAATAGGCCGGCGGGGCATAGTACCCGTAAGGGGAATACCCGTAGGGCCGGGAGGCGGCCGAACCGAGTGCCGCCCCCAACGCGAACGAGCCGAGCCCGAGCCCGACCGCGGCTCCCGGCCCGATTCCGCCACCTCCGCGCCAATATCCGCCTCGCCAATATTGTGCATTGGCGGTGGCCGGCAGACTCAACGCTGCCGCGACAGCGAGCGCGAGACCGCTCTTCTTCAACAACTCGGCAACCATGGATCCTCCAAAACCGCTAGCCGCTCGGACGGACGTATAAATCGGCGACCGTCGATATAGGCGGCGGTGCGCATGATCGCAAACGCCGGGCCGCCGACATTATTCCCCGACAGTCCTAAGCATTGGGTTTAGGTCAGGCTAGCCCGTGTGTCGCAGCGGCATAGGCGGTGCGTTCGGCGGGAGACAGCGCGGGCCGCGGTTTGTGCGCCGCCATTCTCGGCGAGGAGATCGCACGCTCGCCGGCAACAGAATTCGGACCTCGACGCGCAAACGGCGCCGCAATGCTTGCGTCGTCGTAACAAAGGCTGTGACGCCGACCCCAGCAAAAACGCCTTCAGCAGATTGGCGGCGAGCGCGCCGGGGGCGGCGTCCAGCATCGCGCTCATCCCGGACGTGCGACATCGGCGGGCGCCGCATCGGCCGCGCGGCAGTTCGGGCACAGCCCGTTCAGGATCAGGTGGTGGTCGAGAATCGCGATCCCGGTCTCCCGCTCGAGCGCGGCAAAATCGCCGGACCCGATCAGACACGGTACCGGAACGAGCTGACGGCAATTCATGCAGTACAGATGGTCGTGATGGGCGCTGCTCAGTTCGAACCGCGCGCGTCCGTCATCGAGAAGCAGCTTGCGCACGACGCCGCCGGCGGTCAGCTTCTCGGCGGCTCGGAATACCGACGAAAAATCGCTCGGATGACCGCGCTCGACGAGAGCCGCATGCAGCTCGTCAAGCGTCCAGGCGTGCCGTTCGCCGCCGCCCATCAGGCTGACAATCGCGGCGGAGACTTGGGGTTTACGGGACATTCCGAACTCTAGGCGTCGCTCTCGGGAAAACGCAAGTCACTTTCAGAAAGCCACCGCCGCGACGAATTTGGCGGAGCCGTTCTGGCACTGCGGCGTTTGCGAACAGAAACCGATGCGCAGCGCCCGGTGTCTCCTACCGGGCTTACCCGTTCGGAGCAACGATCGGCCGGTGATCGCAATCTGCTCCGGAAAGGATATCACGACGAACACCTGCGCCGAGCGTAGCCATTCGGACCACGAGCATCGCCACGGCCCCGGTTGCGCCCATGCGGCGGTGCATCATGACGGCCATACCGACTATCTGCACGACGGCCATCTGCACTACCCACACGGCGATCACGTTGACGAACACGTGATCGCGGTATCGAGCGAGAACCCGGAGCGGTGTACGATCGATCACCGCTGCGGCGGACACGAGGCCGACGATCTCCACGGCCCCGACTGCGGTCACAAGGCGGTCCCGCACGGCGACCACATCGATTACCGGGTCGGCGATCATCTCCATCACCCATGCGGGCATTGCGACGATCACGGCCCATTGCGCTCCGCGTGACGGACCCGAACCATATCTGAGCGGCTTCGGAATAGACCGGGTGAGGGACCGCGCACATCGGGTTTTCCTGGACCCAGGTGGTCTTGTGCACCGCTGCTGTCCTTCCTATTGTTAGAAACGTTCTAAAGTTAAGGGTTCAGATGGAAGGCCGAACCGTCCCTGATGTCGTCTTCAAAACCCGGGTGCGCGACGAGAGCATCCCGGGCCCGAACCCCTATCGATCCCGAGCGGGTGCTCGCATATCTGACCGAAATTGAGGCTCACACCCAGAGGCTGCGCCGGGCGTCCTGATCGAGTAGGTGCGGCATTTTGTAGTTAAGGCGAAATTAACCGGAACGCTCTACCGTTCTTATGTATGAGAGCGCGAAAGCGCGAATTGCAGAAGGAAATGTGGCGGAGACGCCGCAAAGGTCTACGTTCCGATGCGTGATTTCATTGCTGACTGGAAAAAATGGAGCCGGGCTGAACGCGTGCTCGCGATCCTGGTAGCGTTGCTGATGGTTGCGTTGCCGCTTGGGCTGGCGCTGGCGGGTACCGGACACGCTTGACGGCGGTCCCGGCGTCCGATCAGGCACCGGGTAAATTCGTCAAAGACGCCCATTCCGACCCTCCCCAATCTCGGAGGCCGTGCGCGAAAGAGCGGCCGAAGCTGGAAATGAGCCGAGGCGTCTCACCGCGTTAACTAAACCGGGGGTGCGTTGTGCTCCGCAGCTAGGCTGGCGGCCTGGTCTCGAAACCGCCGGCTATTCGGGTACGGTGCCGCGACAGGCCCAGGCGACTGCCGCGAACGAGCGCGGCCCGTCATGTTTGCCGGCAAGGTAGGCGTGCCGCACGTGGTCCTGCAATGTCGCGCGGGCCGGCTCTGCGAGGTTCGCGAGGAGCTGGCCGGGCGGTCCTTCGCCGGTAGTGAACGGCGACCAGTAATCGTCAAACGATGCGAATTCCATGCGGATTAAGAGGCTGGTCTGCTCGACCTCGGTCAGACCGGAAGCGCGCCATAGCATCGCCATTTCGTCCGGTGCGCTGAGCGGCCGCAAATAGGGCCGCTTGACGGAGCGGTCGAGAACAGCCGCGATGTCGAAGAGTATCCGCACATGCGGCAGACCGCCGAAATCGTCCCACACCGCGGCGGCCACCGTTCCTCCCGGCCGCACGACGCGCCGCATTTCCGCGACTGCCCGCGCCGGGTCCGGAACGAATTGCAGCACCAGCAGCGAGAGGGCGCGATCGAACATATTCTGGGCGAAGGGTAGCGCAGTGGCATCGGCGTGCTCGAAACGGAAGCGGCTATCGGTATTGCGGGAACGCGCGTACGCGATATAGGCCTCGCCGATATCGATGCCGGTGGCCCTGGCGATCCCGGCGAGCTGCGGCAGGGTAAAGATCAGGCTGCCGGTGCCGCAGCCGACATCGAGCACTCGGTCGCCATCCGACAGGCCGGCAAACCCGATCAGCAGCGGCGCAAGGCGGCGGCTCCAACGGCCCATTAGCCGCTCATAACCCTCTGCATTCCGGAACATCGGAAGGCCTCTGCCGTCAGGCCGCGCATCCGCCGTCATTGTTCCCTCCGCCATGTCGGAAGCCGATTATGCGGCAAAGGAAGCAGGCCGAAAAACCTTTGCCGGAGCGACCTTGTTGTCCATAAAGCGAGCCGCGGACGCCGCCGCATCGGCTTGCGTCTCCGCCTTCTTCCAATCTTGCCCACGGGGAGATAAGCGATGCCGAACCTGCCCGATCGCCAGAGCCTGGAGGCGTTGCGCGCCTTCGATACGCCGACCATCTGCAACGCGCTCGAAATCGTTACGCCCGGACGCCGCGCCTACGGGTTCAACCGGCGGCCCCTCATCGCGCCGTTTCCCGAGCTGAAGCCGGTCGTTGGGTTTGCCCGTACCGCCCTGATCCGCTCGCGCGAGCCGCATCCGCGCGACCGCGATAGCGCCACCAAGCTGCGTCTGGGCTATTACGAGCACGTCTCGGCCCAACCGCTGCCGAGTATTTCGGTGATCCAGGATATCGACGCGCCCGATACCGGGTTCGGCGCGTTCTGGGGCGAGGTGCAGACGCATGTGCATGCCGGGCTCGGCTGCGTCGGCGTCATTACCGATGGCTCGGTGCGCGACCTCGACGCTATGTCGCCGGGATTTTTCGTGCTCGCCGGTTCGGTGATGCCGAGCCACGCCCATGTCCATCTCGTTGAGTTCGGCGGCACGGTCAGCGTAAACGGGATGGTCGTGTCGGCCAACGACGTGATCCATGCCGACCGGCACGGCGCGGTCGTGATCCCGCACGACGCGGTGGAGAAAGTCCCGGCGGCGGTCGATCTGCTGGCGCGGCGCGAGCGGGTCATCATCGAAGCATCGAAACAGCCCGGCTTCTCGATCGAGCGGCTGCGCCAGGCCTTCAAGGAGCAGGAAGAGATTCACTGAAACGGCGGGCCTTCGCGGGAGAAGGGGCTTGGGGTGTCGGGGGCGGCTCGTTGCGCGCAGCCCGCATTGGCGTCGACGACGCGAGCCTCTGCTCTTGCAAACCGTGACCAAAAGTCGCACCATATGGATCGAGGGTGCGACTACAGGTCGCGGATCCGGCAGGACGGGGATTCACGCTCGGCCGTTGCGGAGGCCGCGGCTCTCGAACCCTCGGTTCGGGAGGAGAAAATGCATATCCGCAATCCCGTCGAATGGGGTGTCGATCAGGTCAGGTCCGCGGGCTCGGCGCTTGGCCAAACAGCGGGTCGCCGGCACGACGCAGCCGTGCCGGAAATCCGCCGCATATCGCTGGCCGACATCCGTCATGCGCTGGCCCGCGGCATCGACGACTTCGGCATGTTCCGTAGCGACGTCGTGTTCCTGGTCTTCATTTATCCGCTCGCCGGCCTCGTGCTGGCGCGGTTGATCTTCGGTTACGGCCTGTTGCCGCTGTTATTCCCGCTCGCCTCGGGTTTCGCGCTGATCGGCCCGATCGCCGCGATCGGCCTCTATGAAATGAGCCGGCGCCGCGACGCAGGGTCGGAGGAGGTCGGGTGGTCCGACGCCATCGCGGTATTCCGCTCGCCGGCAATCGGCTCGATCGTGCTGTTCGGGCTGCTGCTGCTGGCGATCTTCGCGGTTTGGATCGGCGTCGCGAGCGCAATCTACGATTTGACCCTCGGGCCCAAGCCGCCGGTCTCCGTGTCGGCCTTCGTACGTGACGTATTCACGACCGACCCGGGCTGGACAATGATCGGTCTCGGCATCGGGATCGGGTTTCTGTTCGCGGTCGGCGTGCTGGCGATCAGCGTGGTTTCCGTGCCGTTGCTGCTTGACCGCGATGTCGGGCTGTTCGCGGCGATCGGCGCCTCGCTGCGCGCGGTGCTGGCGAACCCCGGTCCGATGGCGGCTTGGGGCTTGATCGTCGCGGCTGGGCTGGTGCTCGGAACCGTGCCGCTGTTTCTCGGACTGATTTTCGTGATGCCGGTGCTCGGCCACGCTACCTGGCATTTGTATCGTCGGCTTATCGTGTGGGAATAAACCCGCGCGGTGCCGTGGCTACGCGCGGCGTTCGCGGCGTCGCTCCTCGGCTTCGGCCTTGTCGAGAATGCGGCGCGCATTCCGCTGCGCGGCATCGGCCGCCTCCGGGCGGCCGAGTTGTCGCTCGATGCGGCTGAGGGCGAGTTCGGCATAGGCGACGCGCGGCGTGTCGCGCTCGGTGCCGCGTTCGAGCATCGCGAGCGCCGCGAGAAACAGGCGGCGCGCCCGCTCCGGTCGGTTCAGCGCCTCGTAAGCGAGACCGAGATCATGCAGGTCGTCGGCGATGAACGGGTGATCTGGGCCGAGCCGCATCTGATCGATCGCAGCCGCTTCTTGCAATGGCGGCAGCGCGTCCTCGGGCCGGTCCCAGCGCAGATACAGGTTTCCCAGCTGCGACAGGCTGCGCGCGGTCCTCGCCGCGTCAGGCCCGTGCCGGCCTCGATCGAGCGCGAGCGCTTGGTCGAGCGCGCGCTGGGCCTCATCGAAGCGCTCCAGCACGGCGAGCGCGGCGCCAAGGGCTCGCAGCGGTTCGGCCGACATCCGCTGCGGGTCGGATCGTTGGCAGCCGACGGCTCGGTTGGCCCAGGCGAGCGCCGCGTCGGCATCGCCGCGGGCCAGCGCCACCCGCGCCAAGCCGGCAAAAACCACCGCGCCGAGCCCATCTTGTGACGCTTCCGGCAGCATTCCAACAGCGACAATCAGCAGCGGCTCGGCATCGAGCCAACGGTGGCGATCGAGATGCGCGCGCGCCAACGCGGCAATCGCTTGCGTCCTCGCAGGCAACTCGATCCCGGGGGAGGCGAGCGTTATCTGCAGCGCCTGCCGACGCAGCGCTGTAGCCTGCTCGAAATCCCCGGCCCGAAGTTGGTCTTGCGCCGCCGCTTCGAGCATCGGCGGCGATGCCGAATCATCCGCGTGTCCTGTTGCCGGCGCCGCGCTGGACGTCCGGGACGGCTGGCCCGCCAGGCCGGCATCAGCCCGGCCGGCCGTCAGAGCGGCCGCCACCATGATCAGCCAAACGCGGCGGGGCGGGAAAAACACCGTCATAGCGATACAGAGATCGCCTGGAACCGTCCAGGCTTGACGCTCTCGCCCTTGCGGCAGAGGCTTGGCCGCGGACGAGGCAGAGGTGCGGCGGATGAACCGAGACGAACAGGCGATCACGGTCGAGTTGTTCTGTTCGCCGCATCGCGGGCCGGGGCTGCTCTGGATTCAACAGCGGCAGGGACGCTGACCGTGGCGCGTGTCCGTAATATCGAGCCCGACGAGCTTGCCCCGGATCTCGCCGCCATCTACCGCGAATTCGCTGGCGCCTACGGCCCGTTCCGCAACCAGGTCGCAGTATTCGCGCACGTTCCGGCCGCGCTGCGTCATCTGATGGGGCTGCTTCTCGAATTGCGCTCGGCAGCGACGCTGCCGAAGCGACATCTGGAACTGGCAATCGTCACGGTTTCGAAACTCAATCTCTGCGAGTATTGCGTCGCACACCACACGCCGTTCCTCGCGGTCGAAGGCGTGTCGCCGGCCGGTGCCGAGCGCTTGCTCGATTACGTGGATCATCCGGAACTCGACGACACCGACCGGCTCGTTGTCGAATACGCGATCGCCGCCTGGGAGCACCCGAACCGCATCCCGGAACCGCTGTTCGATCGACTTCGGGCACGGTTCAGCGAGGCGCAGATCGTCGAGCTGACGCTGCGCATCACGCTTTGCGGCTTCTTCAACAAGTTCAACGATGCTCTGCGGATCGAGGAAGAGCCGGAGGCGGTCGCCAAACATGCCGCGGCGGCGCACGGCGCCGCTGCTGCACGGCTCTGGTGAGCCGATCACGAAACGGAGGCCAGACATGAACATTGCCCGTCTCGATCATCTCGTGCTGACCGTCGCCGACATCGCGCGCGCCTGCGAGTTCTACACTCGGGTGTTGGGTATGGAGGTCGTCACGTTCGGCGAAGGGCGCACCGCGCTGCGCTTCGGCCAGCAGAAGATCAATCTGCATCCGGCCGACAACATCCCGGGCCTCGTCGCCCACAAGCCGACCCCAGGCTCGGGCGATCTGTGTTTCATCACCGAAGTGCCGATCGCCGAGGTGGTTGCGCATCTGCGGCGCTGCGAAGTCCCGATCGTCGCCGGGCCGGGACCACGCGCCGGCGCGATCGGAACGATACAGTCGGTGTACATTCGCGATCCCGATCAGAACCTTGTCGAGATCTCGAACTACTAGGATTGGCCTTGTAGTCGTCATCTCCGGACACTCTCCCGCCGCTAGCCTCGATCGCACCGGCGTGGATTGTTGGCCAAGTCCGTGATCGACGCGGCGTGCTCGGGAGGGCTTGTGCGGCAGCTTGCGGTCATCGGGGGTGGGGCTTGGGGCAGCGCCTTGGCGCAGACGGCGGCGCGGGCCGGCGCGAGCGTTGTGCTGTGGGCGCGCGATCCGGCGATCGTCGATGCCGTCAACCGGGACCACGCGAACCCGGTCTATCTTTCCGGCGTCGCGCTCGACCCAGCCATCGTTGCGACGACCGACCCAGAGACGGCGCTTGCGGGCGCCGACGGCGCGCTGATCGTGGTCCCGGCACAATTTCTGCGCGTCGTCGTTAGCAGATTGGCGTCGCTATTGCCCCCCGGGCTGCCGCTGCTGCTCTGCGCCAAGGGGATCGAGACGGACTCGCTCGAGACAATGTCGGAAATCGCAGCCAAACTCGCCCCGTCATCCCCTCTCGCGGTGCTGTCGGGGCCGAGCTTCGCGGGAGAGGTTGCGCGCGGCTTGCCGACCGCGGTGGTGATCGCGAGCCGCGACATGGCCGTCGCCGGCGCTTGGGTCGCGGTGCTCGGCACACGGTATTTCCGGCCGTATTCGTCGGACGATCCGATCGGGGTCGAGATCGGCGGCGCCGTAAAAAACGTACTGGCGATTGCCTGCGGCATCGTCGAGGGGCACGGTCTCGGCGACAATGCGCGCGCCGCACTGATTACGCGGGGGCTGGCCGAGATGGTCCGCCTCGGCGCCGCGAAAGGGGCTGAGGCGAGAACCTTTCGCGGTCTGTCGGGGCTCGGCGACGCAGTGCTGACCTGCACCGCGCCGCAGTCACGCAACTACGCGTTGGGGCTGGCGCTTGGCCGCGGCGCGAGCCTGGGCGAGGCTCTGGCCGGACGGCGCTCGGTTGTCGAGGGAGTGGCAAGCTCCGCGGCGATCGCGTCGCTGGCGCGACGGTTGGGAGTCGAGATGCCGATCGGTGCCGCGGTCGATGCTGTGCTGCATCGCGGCATGGCAATTGATATGATGATCGAGGGCCTGCTGCGGCGGCCCTATCGTAACGAATGAGCATGCGCCGTGGGTGCTCGCCGGCGCGGGTGGTGGCGCCTGGGGCTTTTCGACGGGCTGGCGGAGCCAATATCTAGGAGGGGCATCGGCTCGGAGCGATATGAGCGACAACGGAAGACGCGGCGAGGAAGGACCGGGGACGGGCGTCGTCATCAAGGCGAAGCCGAAGACGAAAAAGCCGTCGATGTACAAGGTTCTGATGCTGAACGACGATTACACGCCGATGGAGTTTGTCGTGCATATCCTCGAAAGGTTTTTCAGCAAGAACCGACAGGAAGCGACCCGCATCATGCTGCACGTGCATCGCCGCGGCGTCGGGATATGCGGCGTTTACACGTATGAGGTTGCCGAGACCAAAGTGACGCAGGTGATGGATTTCGCCCGGCAGCACCAACATCCGCTGCAATGCACGTTGGAAAAAGACTAGTCACACATCGTCAGGAAGGGAGCGGAAATTGCTCTCACGCAATCTGGAAAAGTCGCTGCATCGGGCTTTGGCGCACGCCAACGAGCGGCGCCACGAATACGCGACGCTCGAACACCTGCTGCTCGCGCTGACCGAGGATCAGGACGCCATTGCCGTGCTGCGCGCCTGCAGCGTCGATCTCGACCGTCTACGCCGCGAGGTCCTGACCTATGTCGACAACGAGCTGACCAACCTCGTGTCGAACCACAGCGACGACGCGAAGCCGACCGCTAGCTTCCAGCGTGTGCTGCAGCGTGCCGCGATCCATGTGCAGTCATCCGGCCGCGAGGAGGTGACCGGCGCCAACGTGCTGGTCGCGATGTTCGCCGAGCGCGAGAGCCACGCTGTCTATTTCCTGCAAGAGCAGGATATGACCCGCTTCGATGCGGTGAATTACATTTCCCACGGCATCGCCAAGGCCCCGGGCCGCTCTGAGACGCGCCGCGTGCAGGGCGCCGACGAGGAGGAGCGGGGCGAGAAGGGCCAGAAGCGCAGCCATGACGCGCTCGACGCCTATTGCGTCAACCTCAACAAGAAGGCGAAAGCCGGCAAGGTCGACCCGCTGATCGGCCGCGAGCAGGAGGTCGAACGCACGATCCAGATCCTGTGCCGGCGCTCGAAGAACAACCCGCTTTATGTCGGCGAGCCCGGCGTCGGAAAGACCGCGATCGCCGAGGGTCTGGCGCGCCGCATCGTGCAGCGCGAGGTGCCTGAGGTGCTGCTCGGCGCAACGATCTTCGCGCTCGACATGGGTGCGCTACTCGCCGGAACGCGCTATCGCGGCGATTTCGAGGAGCGGCTGAAGGCGGTGTTGTCCGAACTCGAGGCGCATCCTGGCGCGGTGCTGTTCATCGACGAAATTCACACCGTGATCGGCGCCGGCGCGACCTCCGGCGGGGCGATGGACGCCTCCAATCTGCTGAAGCCGGCGCTCGCCAGCGGTACGATCCGCTGCATCGGCTCGACGACCTACAAGGAATACCGCAACTATTTCGAGAAGGATCGGGCGCTGGTCCGTCGCTTCCAGAAGATCGATGTCAACGAGCCGACGATCGAGGATTCGATCAAGATCCTCAAGGGCCTTAAGCCCTATTACGAGCGGCACCACAAGGTCCGTTACACGGCCGACGCGATCAAGGCCGCGGTCGAGCTGTCTCACCGCTACATCGGCGACCGCAAGCTGCCCGACAAGGCGATCGACGTCATCGACGAGACCGGTGCGGCGCAGATGCTGGTTCCGGAAAACAAACGGCGCAAGACGATCACCGCCAAGGAGGTCGAGGCCTGCATCGCGACGATGGCGCGCATCCCGCCGAAGAGCGTGTCGCGCGACGACCGCGAGGTGCTGAAGAACCTCGACCGTGATCTGAAGATGGTCGTATTCGGCCAGGACAACGCTATCGAGGCGCTGGTCGCCGCGATCAAGCTTGCGCGCGCCGGACTGCGTGACCCCGAGAAGCCAATCGGCTCGTATTTGTTTTCCGGCCCGACTGGCGTCGGCAAGACCGAGGTCGCGCGTCAGCTGGCGCGGACCCTGGGTATCGAGATCACCCGGTTCGACATGTCCGAATACATGGAGCGGCACACCGTGTCGCGGCTGATCGGAGCGCCACCGGGCTATGTCGGTTTCGACCAGGGCGGGCTGTTGACGGATGCGATCGATCAGCACCCGCACAGTGTCCTGCTGCTCGACGAGATCGAGAAAGCCCATCCCGACCTGTTCAACATCCTGCTGCAGGTCATGGATTACGGAAAGCTGACCGACCACAACGGCAAGATCGTCGATTTCCGCAATGTGATCCTGATTATGACGACCAACGCCGGCGCCTCCGATCTGGCGAAGCCGGCGATCGGTTTCGGTAGCGGCATCCGCGAGGGCGACGATCAGGAGGCGATCAACCGGATGTTCACGCCGGAATTCCGCAACCGGCTCGACGCGACCATCTCGTTCGCGCCGCTGGCGCCGGAGACGATCGGCCGCGTCGTCGACAAGTTCATCCTGCAGCTGGAGGAACAGCTGGCCGATCGCAACGTCACGATCGAGTTGAATTCAGACGCGCGCGGCTGGCTGGCGGCGAAGGGCTACGATCCGCTGTTTGGCGCCCGTCCCCTGGGCCGGGTCATCCAGGAGCATATCAAGAAGCCGCTCGCCGAGGAGCTGCTGTTCGGGCAGCTGGCGAAGGGCGGCATCGTTACGGTGTCGGTGGACAAGGAAGCCGACAAGCTCGCCTTTGCCTTCCGCCAGCGCCCCGCGCCAACCGCGGAGGAGCCGCAGGAGGACGAGCCGAAAGAGGAAGAACTGGTCGAGTAGCCGGGTCCGTCCTCCGGCCAGTCTGTCGCCCCCGGGTCCTCTCAGGCGGTCGGGGCCACGCCTCGGCGATGCAAGAGCCGACGTGCTTCGATCGTCTGCCAGATCGCGACGGTCGGGAGGCCGGTCGCGAGATCGCGCCCGCGCTTCAACAGCGAGACGGCCAGCGCCAATTCGGGCGAGAGACCGAAGCCGGCGCCAAGCACGACATAAGCGCCTTCCTGCAAACCGATCGCCTGCGGCACCGCAAACCCGGCGGTGCGGGTCGCGTAAACCATGCTCTCGATCGCCAGAACAACTGTGAACGGCAGCGGTGCTCCGGCCAGCCACAGGAGCAGCCAAAGTTGCACTGCGCTCGCGACCCAACAGGTGAAATGCAGCACGAAACTGACAAACAACCCGACACGGTTGCGATAGATGTCGGTCAGCCGGTCGCGCAGCGCTGCTGTCCCAGCGCTGCCGCGCTCGACCCATCCGGCGCCGAGAATGCCTGCAATCCGGTCAAGATACCGGAAGCCGCGATGTTGTACGGCTACAAACGCGGTCGCGGCGGCAGCGGCTACCAGCAATCCGACCAGGATCGGGGGCGCGAGCCGCGAATCCGGCTGCAGCCAGATGAACAGCGCTAGTCCGACCGCCGTGTACGACAACTGAGCAAAAAATTCCAACGTTACATCGACGATCGTGCTCGCGGCCGCGACGCTCCAGGTCGCTCCGGTCAGTGACAGGGCGCGGGCGCCGGCCACGTAGCCGCCGACCTGCGATAGCGGCAACGCTTCCGCCACCGAATCGCGCACCAGCCGCGCCCACACAGCCTTCGGCGCGGTGACGCCGGGCAGCAGCGCCTTCCACGCCAGTCCGAGCGGGATGGCTAAACCGAGATTAAGGGCGCAGATCGCGACGAAGCCGGCGATCCCCACTGCGCGGATCGCGTGCAGGACCTCGCCTGTGCCGAACCAGGCGACGAGCAACGCCGTGACCGCGACGCCGACAATAGCGGCGACAATCGAGACGAGCTTCATTCCTTCGGGCCAGGATCGCTTGCGCTCGACCGGTCCAGGTTCACCTCGGTCCGGTGAGGTTTTCCCGCGGGCGCAGGAAGCGTCTGACGAATCGGACCAGCCGCGGCACGAATTGCGGACGCAGCAGGCGCGCATCATAAGCCGACATGCGACGGGCGTTCTCGGCCAGACACACACCCAATAGTTCGGCGGGCGCAATTTCGATGTCGGCCACGGCCTTGCTTCCGGTCAGCGTGAAGTTGTTGTCCTGAGGCGGCTCGTTCGGCGCCGCGCCAGCGCCACGCGCCATCCCGATGCGCTCATAAATGAGAAACAGCCAAACCGCGACGACCTTGCCCCAGAACCAGGGCCGCCGCCACCAGGACAGGTTGCGACGATGCCACGCTACCCAGTTGACAAAAAACAGAATATGGCGAGCCTCCTCCTGCATCACCGGCTCGAACGTGTCGACCAGTTCAGGCGGGAAAAACTGCGATCGCTTGGCGAGCGCGAACAGCCCGAACGCGAAAAAACTGTCGATGCACTCGCTGAACCCGGTCACCATGAAGGCCCATTCGGGGCGGCGGGGCGGTGCGTATTCCGGCTCGGGAGCGAGGTGAACCGAGTAGGCCTCAACCAGCCTTGCCAACACCTGCTTGTGGCGACCCTCCTCTAATCCGTTGAGCAGGATGGCCTCGCGGAGCAGCGGGTCGGTGACCTGGGTGGCGTAGCTGACCACTCGGATACTGGCCTTGCCCTCGGTCTGCACCGCGATGTCCCAGATCGGCAACGCGACGAGCCGGGCGCGCGCCTCGGGATCAAGCTGCGGCCATTCAATCGCCGCTGGCCGGTATGGATCGTGCGTGTCGAGCAGCATCCGGCAGAAGGCGCTCTTATGATCTTCGCTGCCCGGACGCAGCGCTTGTCGGCCCGCGGCAGACTGCTGGCGCGGCGTCTCGACGGCAGCCATCGTGTCATCGCTCACTCAACGCCTCTTGCTTTGCTCGCGCTCCGGCGCCAAGCGCCCGGCCGATTGACTAACACAGGTCGCTCTCCTATATAGCGACCTCCGCTTAAACAGGCAGTTTTCCATCGGAGACGTGCCGTGAAACGCACTTACCAGCCGAGCAGGCTCATTCGCAAGCGCCGCCACGGCTTTCGTGCGCGGATGGCCACACCGGGCGGCCGCCGGGTCATCGCCGCGCGCCGGGCGAAGGGCCGCAAGCGGCTGTCTGCCTGACCTCCGGCTCTTCCGTTCTGGGCGGCGCCGTCGCGCGACGGGCGCCGGACGCGCGCTGCCTCACCGGCGCCGGTGAGGCAGCGTTGCCGAGCCGCCTTGTAAGACTCAAGACACGCGCCGATTTTCTTCGTGTTGCAGCTTCCGGCCGGCGCGCGGTTCGTCCCGGCTTGATGCTGCAAACGGCGGCGACCCCGAACGGGATCGGTGACGTGGCGGCTGCAAGGGTCGGGTTCACGGCAAGCCGCAAGGTGGGCAATGCGGTGGTCCGCAACCGGGCGAAGCGGCGCCTGCGCGCCGCGGCGGCCGAAATTCTGGCACGCGACGGGCGGTGTGGGACCGATTACGTGCTGATCGCCCGAGCCGGCACCGGGGAGCGGCGCTATGCGGAGCTGCTTGATGATTTGGCGTCCGCGCTGCGGCAGGTCACTCGGCAAGCCGATCGCAAACAGCAGCCGGCGCTCGGGCCTCGCGCAGTCCGGCCGCCCCGCCGCGAGCGGAGTGGCGACGCCCGGCCGATCCGGGTCGAGGAGGATTGAAATGATGCGTGATGCCGGAACGGTCTGCGTGCTTGGTTTGGCGCTACGGGGAGCGATCCGCGCCTACCAGCTGCTGATCTCGCCGGTATTGCCGCCGTCGTGCCGTTATTACCCGAGCTGCTCGTACTACGCGGCCGAAGCGGTTGAGCGGCATGGGCCGTGGCGCGGCTCGTTGCTGGCGGCCCGGCGGCTGCTGCGGTGCCATCCGTGGGGCGGCAGCGGTTACGACCCGGTGCCGCTCGACCGGAGCCGCTGACAACAGATGGAACAGCGCAACCTCTTGCTCGCGATCGTTGTGTCGGTCGGGATCCTGATCGGGTTTCAGTTCCTGATCGAGCATTTCCATCTCACAAGACCCCCGGCGCCGCCGACTCCTGCAACGGGCACCGTCGCATCGACGCCCGACGGCGCGACATCAACGCCGGGGGTCGCCGGACCGCAGGCCGTTCCCGGCGCTCCGGCGGCACCCGCCGTCCTGACACGCGAAGCCGCCGTCGCCGAACAGCAGCGGGTACGGATCAACACGCCGCGCCTGCACGGCTCGATCGCGCTGCGGGGCGGCCGCATCGACGATCTGACACTGGCAACCTATCACGAGACAACCGATCCAACGAGCCCTGAGGTCGTTCTGCTTGAGCCGAGCGGAACCGGACACGCCTATTTCGCCGAGTTCGGCTGGGCGGCGGCGACGTCTGGGATCAACGTGCCCGGGGCCGAGACGCCGTGGACCGCTTCGGGCGGTCCGCTGACCCCAACCTCGCCGGTCACATTGACCTGGGACAACGGCCAGGGGCTCGTCTTTACGCGCACGATCTCGGTCGACAAGGATTACATGTTCACGGTGCGCGACGCGGTGCGGAACACGACCGGCGCACCCGTCACGCTGTCGCCTTATGGGTTGATCACCCGCGCCGGCACGCCCCATGTCAGCGGCTACTACATCCTGCATGAAGGGCCGGTCGGGTATCTCGCGGGTTCATTGCGCGAACCGAACTACAGCTCGCTGACACCGGGAGAGCCGCAGCAATACACGTCGACCGGGGGCTGGCTGGGTTTCACCGACAAGTACTGGCTGACCGCGCTGGTGCCGCCGCAGGAGGCGTCGGTCAAGGCGCGTTTTACGCATAGCGTCGAGGACGGGAAAGATCGCTACCAGTCGGATTTTCTCGCCCCGCCGGTCACGGTGCCGGCCGAGGGAAGCGCCGAGACTGCGGTGCGGTTTTTCGCCGGCGCCAAGGAAGTCAATCTGCTCGACGCCTATGCCGCATCGGGTATTCCACATTTCGACCTGGCGATCGATTTTGGCTGGTTCTACTTTCTGACCAAACCGATCTTTTTGACGTTGCAATGGTTCTATGGGCTGCTCGGCAATTTTGGCTTGGCCATCCTGCTGCTGACGTTTCTGATCAAGCTGCTGTTTTTTCCTCTCGCCAACAAATCTTATCAGGCGATGAGTAAGATGAAGCTGCTGCAGCCGGAAATGGCGAAAATCCGCGAGCTTTTTCCGGACGACAAGGCGCGTCAGCAACAGGAAATGATGGCGATGTACAAGCGGGTCGGCGCCAACCCGGTAGCCGGCTGTCTGCCGATCATTCTCCAGATCCCGGTGTTCTTTGCGCTGTATAAAGTGTTGTTTGTCACGATCGAGATGCGGCACGCCCCATTTTTCGGCTGGATCCATGATCTGTCGTCGCCCGACCCGACAACGGTTTTCAATCTGTTTGGCCTCATTCCCTTCACGCCGCCGCACTTCCTGATGATCGGTGCGTGGCCGCTGATCATGGGCGTGACGATGTTCCTGCAGCAGAAGTTGAACCCGCAGCCGGTAGACCCGGTGCAGGCGCGCATGTTCATGCTGCTGCCGGTCGTCTTCACCTTCATGCTGGCGGGGTTTCCGGCCGGGCTTGTGATCTATTGGGCATGGAACAATACGCTCAGCATCGGCCAGCAATGGGCGATCATGCGTCGGGCTGGCGCTGCCTGAGCGATCCGCTCGCCGACACCGACCTCTATCCGCCGCGTGCGCTCGATGCCGAAGAGGTCGAAGCCGGCCGCCTTCTGTTCGCGCGCGAGTGCCGCTTTGTCGCCGGCGCCGCCGACGAGGCCGCGCTGCCGCCGGAGAGCTTGCCCGAAACGGCATTCGTCGGGCGCTCCAATGTCGGCAAGTCGAGCCTCGTCAACGCGCTGACCGGACGGCGGATGCTGGCGCGCACCTCGAACACCCCCGGTCGCACTCGCCAGCTCAATTTTTTCGCGCTCGATGGACGTCTGATGCTGGTCGATCTGCCGGGTTACGGCTACGCCGCGGCCTCGAAGAGCGCGATCCAGGGCTGGACGCGGCTGATGCACAGTTATCTGCGCGGCCGTTCCAGCCTGCGCCGTGTCTGTCTGCTGATCGATTCGCGGCACGGGCTCAAGGACCCCGACCGCGCGCTGATGGCGCTGTGCGACACCGCCGGCCTGTCGTATCAGGCGGTGCTGACCAAGATCGACAAGCTCGGTCCGGAGCCACGCGCCGCCGCCGCCGAAAGCGTCGCGGCCGAGCTGGCGCGGCACACCGCCGCGCATCCCGAAATCCATCTGACCAGCGCTGAAAACCGGCTCGGCATCGCGGCGTTGCGCGCCACGCTGGCCGGCTTTGCCGACATGGCGCCGTCAGCGGTCCCCGCGATAGAGTGCGCGCCCATGAACGTCGAACCCGATCCGAACACGCCCTCGTTCGACGCCGCGACCATCGCCGCGGTGTTGGCCCGAGTCGTGCCGCACTGGACCCGCTACGCCGGCAAGACCGTCGTCGTCAAATACGGCGGGCACGCGATGGGCGCCGGCGGCGAGACCTTTGCCCACGATATCGCGCTGCTGCACCAGCTCGGCATCCACCCGATCGTCGTGCATGGCGGCGGCCCGCAGATCAACCGCATGCTCGACCGGCTCGGCATCAAGAGCAATTTCGTCAACGGCCTTCGGGTCACCGACGCGGAGACGATGGAAATTGTCGAAATGGTCCTGGCCGGGACGATCAACAAACAGCTCGTGGCGGCGATCAACACCGCCGGAGGCTGTGCGATCGGCCTCACCGGTAAGGATGGCGGCCTGTTGCACGCCCGCAAGCTGACGCGCAACGGCGATCTCGGGCTAGTCGGCGAGCCCGAGCGGGTCGACTCGGCCGTGCTCGACGGGTTTCAGCGCACAAAGATGATCCCGGTCATCGCCCCGATCGGGGTCGGTGCCGCCGGCGAGACCTACAACATCAATTCCGATACGGTAGCCGGCGCGGTCGCCGCCGCGGTCCGCGCCTCACGCTTCCTGCTGCTCACCGATGTTCCGGGGGTGCTCGACAGCGAAAAAAGATTGATCCCGGAGATCAGCGCCGACGAGGCGAGGAGCCTGATCGCCGACGGAACGATTTCGGGCGGCATGATCCCCAAGGTCGAAACCTGTCTCGATGCTGTCGATAATGGGGTCGAGGCGGCGGTCATTCTCGATGGGCGGGTGCCGCACGCGATCCTGCTCGAACTGCTCGGCGAAGGCGCCGGGACCCTGATCCGCGGCGATTGAGCGGGGCAGAGAACGGGCATGGCTTATACGACGCGGCGCGAAGGGCGCCCGCTTGGCGAAATCGAGACCTGGATTTTCGATCTCGACAATACGCTCTACCCGGCCTCGTGCCGCCTGTTCGACCAGGTCCAGCAGCGGATGAACGAATACATCTGCACCCGTTTCGAGCTGTCACCCGATGAGGCAGCCGAGCGGCGCCGCACCTATTTCCGCGAGCACGGCACGACATTGCGCGGGTTGATGACGGAAGACGGCATCGATCCGCACGATTTTCTCGCCTTCGTGCACGAAATCGATCTGTCATGCGTGCCGCCCGATCCGGCGCTCGCCGCGGCGATCGGCGAGCTGCGCGGGCACAAAATCATCCACACCAACGGCTCGGTGCGGCATGCCGAGCGGCTGCTCGAACATCTCGGCCTCGCCGCGTCGTTCAGCGGTATCATCGACATCGCGGCGGCCGAGTTCGATCCGAAACCGTCGCTCGCCGGCTACCGGCTGCTGCTGCGGCGCCACGCCGTTGATCCGCGTTCGCGCCCTGATGGTCGAGGACATCGCGCGCAACCTCGCGCCGGCCGCCGAACTCGGCATGACGACCGCCTGGATGCGCAACGGGCTCGACTGGGCCTCGGCCGAATCCGACGCCGATTACATCCACCACATCATTGACGATCTGGCCGGCTTTCTAGCCGCCGCGGCGCGGCTGCAAGCCGATGCGCAACCCAAGCCGGGATCGCCCAAGCGGTGATCACAATGAGCGTCGCTGCGACAATCCGCGAAAAGCTCACGGATCGCCTCGCGCCGATTCGGCTCGAGATCGTCGACGAATCGCACCGCCACGCCGGGCACGCCGGAGCCCGACCCGAAGGCGAAACGCATTTTGCGGTAACGATCGTGTCCGCCGCATTTGATGGGATGGGCCGGGTAGCGCGGCAGCGTCTCGTCTACCAGATCCTGGCTGACGAATTGGCAACCCGCGTACATGCGCTGTCGCTGACGACGCTCGCTCCGGGCGAGGCCGGTCCCCAGTCCTGACCGTTTCGCGTCAACTTGGCTGCCGCAGCAACCCGGCCCTCCGCGCCTAGCGACGCCGAACCCACTCGCCGTTACGCACTCATCAGCCGGGCGATGCGCTCGCGATGCCAGCTCGCGTCGCCTAGCGCGATCTCGTCGGCCTTAGCGCGCTTCAAGTACAGATGGAGGTCGTGTTCCCAGGTCATGCCGATGCCGCCGTGCAGCTGGATACCGGAGGCGCACACCCGTCGCCCGGCGTCGGACGCCGCCGCCTTGGCCATCGATACCGCCATCACCGAATTCGGGGTCGCCCTCGTCCACCGCCCAGGCCGCGTAGTAGGTCAGCGACTTCGCGTTCTCGATATCGACCAGCATGTCGGCGCATTTGTGCTTGACGCCCTGGTAGCTGCCGATCGGCTTGCCGAACGCGACCCGCAGCTTCGCGTATTCGACCGTAATGTCGAGCACCCGCTGCGCCGCGCCGCACATCTCGGCCGACAGCGCTACGGCGGCGCGATCGACAACGCGCGACAGCGGCGCCCAGCCCTCGATGCAATTCGCCGAGCAGCGCGTCGGCCGGGACCCGGACATTGTCGAGCCGCACCTCGCACAGCTTGCGCGTCTCATCGACCGACGGCAGCAGCTTGACCCCGAGCCCGGCGGTGTCCTTCGGCACGAGGAAGAGGCTGATCCCGTCCTCCATCGTGCTGCCGTCGCGCGTGCGGGCCGCGACGACGACCACATCGGCCAGGTGGGCGTCGGGAACAAACATTTTGACGCCGGACAGCGTAAATCCGCCGCCCGCCTCGCGCGCGTCGGCGGTGATCCCGAAGGCGTCCCAGCGCGCATTCGGCTCGGTCCAGGCAAGCGTCGCCTTCGCTTCGCCGGCCGCGATCCGCGGTAGCCACGCAGCGCGCTGCGCCGCCGAGCCTGCCTCGGCGATCGCCGCGCCACCGAGCAGCACGGTCGCCGGATAAGGGCCGGGCATAACGGCGCGGCCGATCTCCTCCATCAGCACGACGAGATCGGTGAGGCCGAGCCCGCTGCCGCCGTCGGCTTCCGAAAAGGCGATCCCGAGCCAGCCGTTCTCGGCCAGATGGCGCCAGAATTCCGGCGTAACGGCCGCCTCGGTGGCCATCATGTCGCGCACGAACCGGGTCGTGCAGTTGTCGTCGAGAAACTTGCGCGCGGTATCGCGCAGCAGTTCCTGCTCTTCGCTGAAGCCGATATCCATTGCCGCGCTGCCTCCGCCGGAACGCCGTCGTTCCGCCCACGAGCGGGCCGAAGACCCGCGTCCGGCATTCGATCCGGAACGCGGAGGCTATGCGCAACCGCCGACCGGCGGGCAAGCTCAGAACGGGCACCGTTCCCGCCACGGTGCTGCGATGCATGACGCGGCGGTGTAGCCGCAGTCCTTCGCCGAGCACGAGCCGGTGCAGCAGGCACCGGTTGTCCCACATGACGAGATCGCCGGGCCGCCAGCGATGCTCATAGACGAATTCCGGCCGGGTCGCGTGCTCCACAAGCTCGGCGAGCAGCGCGGCGCCGTCGGTTGGCGCCATTCCGGCAATGTGCGTCGCGTGGTTGCCGATATAGAGCGCCTTGCGGCCGGTCTCCGGGTGGGTGCGCACCAGCGGGTGATCGACTTCCGGCAATCGCGGGTCGAAGGCCGGGCGGAACACGACCCGCAATCCGGCGAGGCGCTGCTTTGCGTCATCGGGCAGCGCGGCGTAGGCCAGCGCCGCGTTGGCAAACTCGGTATCGCCGCCGCGCCCCGCTCCCTCGGGCGGCACCTCGACCGCGTATAGCAGCGTCAGCGATGGCGGCGCCGGGCGGTACGGCTTGTCGGTGTGCCAGTGATAATTGGCGGCCGGCGAGAACCGGATCGTCGGCGCGCCGTCGGCATCGACATTCGACATCACGTGCGCGACGCCTCGCCGCTTCTTTTCGCCGCGTTCGCGCCCGTGCGCCTCGACCCGGCCGAGTTTGGCCGCCACCGCGGCCTGCTGTTCACGGGTCAGCGATTGGCCCGCAAACACCACGACGTGATGGGCGAGAATGGCCGCTCGAATTGTCCCGACCTGAACGGGCGACAGCGGCCGTGACAGATCGAGCCCCGCGATCCTCACCCCGCCGGCCGGCGATAGAGGCTCAAAAAGCGTCGATCTGTCAGCCGCCTCCATCAGTAAAGCGGGCTCTTCCGTCACGGCTTGCTTCCGGACGTCTCGGCTGCCGCCGCATGCGTCGCGTCGGCGAGGGCCTGCGCGAGCGTCGCGTCGGCAGGCCGCAGCTTGGCGGCGCGGGCGTAGGCGTCGCGCGCTTTCGCCGGCTGTTCCAATACCATGTACGAGCGGCCGAGCCGCGCCCAACCCTCGGCGTCGTCGGGCTGCTGTTCGAGGCGGGAAGCGAGCCGTGCGACCATGCTCTCGATCATCGCGCGGCGCTCCTCGGGGGAGGCGCCTTCCGTCGCCTTCGCGGTCGCCGCGACGGTCTCCTGCGACGGCATTCCCGAAGCCGCCGAGGCCGGCAGCGCATTGCCGGCGGTCACCGTGGACGGCGTAACCGAGGCCGGGTCGATGCCTTCCGCTTTCGCGACTTCGGCGATGCGCTGGCGCAACAGCGGCTGCCACGCCGCGTCGGGCGGCGAATCGGCGGCGAGATCGGACCAATCCCGTAGCGCGCCCCGCCGGTCGCCGTGCTCCAGTTTCGCCAGCGCCAGGTAATAGCGCGACTTCGGCGCGCTCGCCTTGTCCTTCAATCCGGCCTCGAAGGCCTTCGCGGCCGCCGGGGTGACCGAGCCGGCCGCCAAGACCTGAGCCTCGCCCCATTCGGCGGCGATGTCGGGGCGGTTGGACGACAGCTCGGCGGCACGGGCGTAAGCCTCGGCGCCCTCGCGGTATCGCCCGAGCCCGACTTCCGAGCGCGCCAACAGCAGCCAGCCGGTCAGATCGTCCGGCTTGGCCGTGAGATGCGTCCGCAATTTGGCGAGCGCGTCCTGCATGTTTATCTGCTGCGCGCTGTCGGTCGTCCCTCCCGCCCCGCCTTTGGATCGTTCGGCGAAAGGCTGGTCGGGCAGCCCGGGCGACCCGATTGCGGCATAGATCAACAGCGCCGCGACCGGCATCGCCAGGATCGCGACGACCGCGGCCGCGAGCGGTTTCGGGCTCGGCAGCAGCGGCGTTTCCTCTCCCCCAAGCGCTAGAATGCGCCGTCCGAGCTCGGCCCGTGCCGTTTCGGCCTGCGCCGTGCTGAGCAACCCGCGCCCCAGGTCGCGATCGATTTCAGCGAGCTGATCGCGGTAGACCGCCAGGTTGTAAGCCTCACGCGACTGCGGCGGGCGCTGACGCGACAGCAGCGGCAACAGCAGCAACCCGACCGCCAGCGAGGTCAGCCCGACCAGTCCGATCGCAATAGCGATGCTCATGTCTCCTCGCCGAGAACCGCCTGCAGCCGGCGCCGCTCCTCGGGGCTTAGCGCCGCCGCTTCCGACGTGCCCACACGGGCCCGCGTCCGGTAGAACCGGACGACTCCGAACCCGCCAAGCAGCAGGATCAGCAGCGGCCCGCCCCACAGCAGCAGCGTGCCGATTTCGAACGGCGGACGCAGCAGCACGAAGTCGCCATAGCGGGAGCGAACATAGGCGATCGACCTGCTGGTTCGTATCCCCTGCCTTGATGCGCTCGCGCACCAGCACACGCAGATCATGCGCGAGATCGGCGTCGGAATCGTCGATCGACTGGTTGCGGCACACCAGACAGCGCAATTCCTGGCCAATCTCGCGCGCCCGCGCCTCGAGCGCCGGATCGGCCAGCATCTCGTCCGGCCGCACGGCGTGCGCGGGGGCGGCCGCCAGAACGATGCTGATCAAAAGCAGGAAGAACACGCTCATGCCGATGCAAGACGGATATTCCGTTGGCAGATGCCGGAGAGGGGTGTGCCGCTCTGACGTCATTTTTCCAGCTTCGCGATCAGCGGCAGGATTTTCCGGTCGACATCGTCCCGGGTCAGCGGGCCGACATGCTTGTAGCGGATGCGGCCCTGGCGATCGACCACGAAGGTCTCCGGCACGCCATAGACGCCCCATTCGATGCCGACCCGCCCCTCATCGGCGCCGATCCGCGTGTAGGGATTGCCCAGCTCGGCGATCCAGGCGCGCGCGGCCTCGGGTTTGTCCTTGTAGTTGATGCCGTAGATCGGCACGTGGGTCGACTTCGCCAGCGCGTTCAGCACCGGGTGCTCGCCGCGGCACGGCACGCACCACGATGCGAACACATTAACCAGACTCACTTTTCCCCGCAGATCGGCGGACGAAAAACCGGCGTCGCCGGCAGCCAGCGGCGGCAAAGAAAAATCCGGCGCCGGCTTGTCGATCAGCGGCGATGGCAGCACGGTCGTTTCGGTCTCGAGACCGCCGTAGAACCCGATCGCCAGCAGTGCGAACAGCGCCGCCGGCAGCAGGTACAACCAGCCGCGCCGCATCACCGGGCGAGCCGCCTTATTCGGCCGCTTGCGCCGGAGCGGCCGCGGCCACCGGTCGGCTTCGCCGCGCCGGCGCGCCGACCCGATGCCGCCGGTCGGACAGCGAAACGAGCCCGCCCAGCGCCATCACGACCGCGCCGAGCCAGATCCACGGCACCAGCGGATTGTAATAGAGGCGCAGGACGTAGGCGCCGTTGGCGTCCGCCTCGCCGATCACGGCATAAACATCGGCCAGGAGATTGGTGCGGATCGCGACATGGCTTGACGTGCCGTTCGCGAAAACTGCGCCGCTCCGGGTGCAGCGCAGCGATCTCGCGCCCATCGCGCAAGAGCCGCATGTCGGCCCGGATCGCCGCGTAATCTGGGCCGCTGACCGGGTTCACCGCGTCGAGCGCGATCTTGTACCCGGCAAGCTCGAATGATTGGCCCGGGCGGGCGCTGACGATCTTTTCCTCGGTCCAGGCCGAGGAACCGGCGATGCCGGCGATCACGATCCCCATCCCGGCATGCGCCAGCGTCATGCCCCAGGCGGCGCGCGGCAGGTGCCGGGCGCGGCGCCAGACGCTCGCGCCAGGCGGCGGCCGTCGAACAGCCGGATGCGTTCCGCCAGCTCGGCGAAGGTCGCGGCGAACAGCCAGGCCGCCAGCGCCAGGCCGCAGGCCGCGCCGACCGACTTGGCGCCTGTTGCGATCAGCACGACGAGCGCGATCGCCCGCGGTTACCGCGAACGCCAGCTTCAGCCGCGACAGCGCCGCCCAGAGATCGCCGCGCTTCCACGGCAGCATCGGCCCGACGCCCATCGCGACCAGCAGCGGTACCATGATCGGCACGAAAGTCATGTTGTAGAACGGTGGACCGACCGAGACCTTCTGCCCGGCGACAACGTCGAGAAATAGCGGGTACAGCGTCCCGAGCAACACCGTCGCCGCCGCCGTCGTCAGCAGCAAATTGTTGAAGAGCAGGCCGCCCTCGCGCGAGATCGGCGCGAACAGCCCGCCGCCCTGGAGCTGCGGCGCCCGCCACGCGAACAGCAAGAGCGCTCCGCCGGTGTAGAGGCTCAACAGCAGCAGGATGAACACGCCGCGGCGCGGGTCGGAGGCGAAGGCGTGCACCGAGGTCAACACGCCGGAGCGCACCAGGAACGTGCCGAGCAGGCTCAGCGAAAAGGCCAGGATCGCCAGCAGCACGGTCCAGGTCTTCAGCGCATCGCGCTTCTCGACCACGACAGCCGAATGCAGCAGCGCGGTGCCGACCAGCCACGGCATGAACGAGGCGTTCTCGACCGGGTCCCAAAACCACCAGCCGCCCCAGCCGAGCGTGTAGTACGACCACCAGCTGCCCATCGCAATGCCGACCGTCAGCGCGCACCACGCCGCCAGGGTCCACGGCCGCACCCAGCGCGCCCAGGCCGGATCGACGCGGCCCTCGATCAGCGCCGCAGCCGCGAAGCAGAACGCGATCGAGAACCCGACATAGCCGAGATAGAGAAACGGCGGGTGAAACGCGAGGCCGGGATCCTGCAGGATCGGGTTGAGCCCGTCGCCTTCGAGCGGCGCTGGAAACTGCCGAGCGAACGGGTTCGACGTGAGCAGGATGAACAACAGAAACCCGACGCCGATCATCGCCTGCACCGCGAGCACCCGCGCCCGCAGAGGTGGCGGCAGATTGCGCCCGGCTACCGCGACTGCCGCGCCGAACAGCGCCAGGATCAACACCCACAGGAGCATCGACCCCTCGTGGTTGCTCCACACGCCGCTGATTTTGTAGATCAGCGGCTTCATGCTGTTCGAGTTCGTCGCGACATTCGCGACCGAGAAGTCGGACACGACATAGGCATATGTCAGCGCGAGGAACGCTGTTGCGACGAACAGGAACTGCGTCAGCGCCGCCGGGCGCGCCCACGCGGTCAGCGCCGGATCGCCTTTCGTGGCTCCCACGAGCGGCACGACGGCTTGCAGCACGGCCACGCACAGCGCCAATATCAGCGAAAAATGCCCGATTTCGGTGATCATTCAGGCCTTATCGGCGCGGTTCAGGGGCTTCTGTAACGTAAAACTCATGTCGAACCAAGATTTTGTGGCATTGTCAGGTGCAGCAAGGTTGGGAAATGCTCCGTGACACTATAGCACGCCGTATATCGCCCGGCGGAAAGCGTCGTAGGATGGGCTGAGTGGAGCGAAGCCCATGCTGTTCAGCGCAAGTTGATGGAATTCGTGTTGCTCGCCACCATCCTACAGTCCACCATCCTACAGTATTGACTGCGCGAGGACAGTTGGCGCGACGCCGGCGGTCCGAAGGATCGTCGCGGCATACGCAAGCCGTAGAGCGATTGCGCCCGCGCCGCGCCGCTGCTATATAGCCCGACATGCGCATCCTGCGTTCAGCGATCTGGTGGTGGCCCGTGTAATCCGGGCGGCCACGATTCTGTCTTGCAACAGGGCCGCCGCGGAGCACCGGGCGGCCCTTCGCACATCAGCGCGACGGCTCCCCCGGGGCTCCGAGGCGATCCAACCCGGAGGGTTTGGTGCAGGGTAAAACCTACGAGACGAGGGGCGGCGTCCGCGTGCATCGCGAAATCGCGGTGCAGCCCTACACCCCGGCCGACAGCACCTTGGCCGAGCGGCTCGACGAGCGCCGCGGCGTCCTGTTCTCGTCCAGTTTCGAGTTTCCGGGGCGCTACACGCGCTGGGACATGGGGTTTGTCGACCCGCCGCTCATGCTGACTTCGCGCGGGCGCGCCTTCACGATCGAAGCGCTCAACGAGCGCGGCGGGGTGCTGCTTTCGGCCGTCGAAGGCCATCTGGCGGGGCTCGACGCGGTCCGGATGCGGCACAGCGGCGCCGAGCGGATCGAGGGTGACATAAAGGAGAGCAGCGAGCGTTTTCCCGAGGAGCAGCGCAGCCGGCAGCCCTCGGTCTTTTCGGTGCTGCGCTCCTTGGGGGAATTGTTCGCGAGTCCGGACGACGAGCATCTCGGGCTATACGGCGCGTTCGGCTACGATCTCGTGTTTCAGTTCGAACCGATGGCGCTCAAGCTGAAGCGGCCCGACGACCAGCGCGATCTGGTGCTGTATCTGCCAGACGAAATCCTGATCGTCGATCACATGCGACAGCAATCGGCGATCCATCGCTATGAGTTCGAGTTTGCCGGGCGCTCGACCGCCGGGCTGCCGCGCGCGACCGCCCCAGCGCCGTATCGTACCGAGCCGGCTTTGCCGCTGCCGCCGGAAAGCGATCACGGCCCCGGCGAATATGCCGGGCTGGTTCGCCGCGCGAAGGAAGCCTTTATGCGCGGTGATCTGTTCGAGGTCGTCTGCGGCCAGTTGCTCTCGACGAACTGCCCTGACCCGCCGAGTATAGTGTTCCGACGGCTGCGTGGCGCCAATCCGGCCCCCTACGGAGCGCTGATCAATCTCGGAGACGGCGAATTCCTGGTCTCGGCGTCGCCCGAGATGTATGTCCGCGTCGAAGGCCGGCGCATCGAGACCTGTCCGATCTGCGGCACGATCGCGCGCGGCCGCGACGCACTCGAAGACGCCGAGCGCATCCGCGAATTGCTCAACTCGACCAAGGACGAGAGCGAATTGACGATGTGCACCGACGTGGACCGCAACGACAAATCGCGGGTCTGCGTGCCGGGCAGCGTCAAGGTCATCGGCCGCCGCCAAATCGAGATCTATTCGCGCCTGATCCACACGGTCGACCATGTCGAGGGCGAATTGCGCCCCGAATTCGACGCGCTCGATGGTTTTCTTAGCCACACCTGGGCGGTGACCGTGACCGGTGCGCCGAAACTGTGGGCGATCCGCTGGATAGAGCAGGAGGAACGCGCGCCGCGGCGCTGGTATGGCGGTGCGATCGGGCGCATGACGTTCGACGGCAACATGAACACCGGGCTGACCCTGCGCACCTTGCGGATGCAGGACGGGGTCGCCGAGATCCGCGCCGGCGCAACACTGCTCTACGACAGCGACCCGGAGGCCGAAGAAGCCGAGTGCCGGCTGAAAGCGGCGGCGCTGCTCGCCGCAATCCGCGGCGACGCCGCTCGGCCGCAGGCGGGCGGGGCGCGTGTGCCGGCAACAGTGCGGCGGCGGCAGGTGCTGCTGATCGACCACGAGGATTTATTTGTGCACACGCTCGCCGGCTATGTGCGTACGACCGGGGCCGATTGCGTAACGCTGCGCCATGATTTCGCGCGGGCGCAGGTCGGTGACGGGTTAAGGCCGGATCTGGTCCTGCTGTCGCCCGGGCCGGGTCGGCCGGACGATTTCGCGATGCGGGAAACGCTCGACCTGCTACTGCGACGCAACATCCCGGTCTTTGGCGTGTGTCTCGGGTTGCAGGGCATCGTCGAGTATTTCGGCGGCACGCTCGGAGTTCTCGGCGTTCCAATGCACGGCAAGCCTTCGCCGGTGCGCCGCCTGCCGAGCCGGCTGCTTCAGGGCCTGCCGGAGCGGTTCACGGTCGGTCGCTATCATTCGCTCTACGCCGAGCGCGACCGGCTGCCGCCGGCACTGGCGATCGTGGCGGAGACCGAGGAGGACGGCGTCATCATGGCTGTCGAACACCGGACCCTGCCGCTCGCTGCGGTGCAGTTCCACCCGGAATCGGTGTTGACCTCACCGGACGAGGTCGGGATGCCGATCCTCGAAGCGGCACTGTCGCAACTCTGCGAGCCGGCCGCGGCTGCCGAGTAGGAAGGGCGCGGCGGTAGCAGTTTTCCGACCTTCGCCGCTAAGGGTCGTCATCCCGGCGAAGACCGGGATCCACCGGGCAGCCGCACGAGCCATCAAAATGTTGGGTCCCGGCCTTCGCCGGGATGGCGCATGTTCTTTTGCACTTGTCGGCCGGGGCACATGCCAGATTTGCGGCATTGCCGCAGGACTAGGCAGGGCCGGCGCGGTTACAAGGGACACTTTCGGGAGTGCTTACGATGGCCGTTTCGATCCGCCAGATCCATCCGGTATTTGTCGGTGAGGTCTCCGGAGTCGATCTGCGGCGGCGTCTCTCGGCCGACGAGGTCGCGGCGATCGAGGCCGGAATGGACCGCTATGCCGTCCTCGTGTTCCACGGCCAGGACATCACCGATGCGCATCAGATTGCGTTCACCCGCAATTTCGGCGAGATCGAGAACTCGACCGGCGGCAGCGTGACTAAGCCGGAGGAGAAGCGGCTCAATCCGCTGATGAACGACGTGTCCAATCTCGGACAGGACCACAAGCCGCTGGCGCGCGACGACCGGCGCCGGCTGTTCAATCTCGGCAATCAGCTCTGGCATTCGGATAGTTCGTTCCGCGCCATCCCGGCGAAATATTCTCTGCTTTCCGGCCGGATCACCGTCGAGAAAGGAGGAAATACCGAATTCGCCGACATGCGCGCCGCCTGGGATGCCCTCGACGACGAGACCAAGGCGCTGTGCGAGCCGCTCGTCTGCGAGCACTCGCTGCTTTATTCGCGCGGATTGCTCGGCTTCGAGGTGACCGACGAGGAGCGGGCGATGTTCCGTCCCGTACGCCAGCGTCTGGTGCGCACGCATCCGGTGACCGGGCGCAAATCGCTCTATCTCGCCTCGCATGCCGGGACGATCATCGGCTGGCCGGTGCCCGAGGCGCGCGCCTTTCTGCGCGACCTGACAGAGCACGCGACACAGCCGCGCTTCGTCTATTCGCACCAATGGCGGCAGTACGATCTGGTGATGTGGGACAATCGCCAGGTGATGCACCGGGTGCGCCGCTTCGACGAGAGCCTGGTGCGCGATATGCGCCGCACCACCGTCGCCGGCCACGCGCCGACCGTCGAGCAGGCCGAGGCGGCCTGAGGTCACGGCCTTGAAAGGCTCGGCATAGTGCCCGACCAGCCCCCCGCCCCGCCCCTCTCGCCGCAGGCAGGGCGAGGGAGGGATCTGCGACGCAAGGCGCGGGAGGGTGAGCGGTCGTTCGCTTCCGGTTGCGTGCCGGCGGAGCGCGCCCGGTGAGGGGAGGGGAGCCGGCCGCCCCGCCAATGGCGCCGGTGCCGCATCGCGGCATGCTGACGCTGTCGATCATGCTTGCCAACATCATGCAGGGGCTCGACAACACGATCCTCAACGTGTCGCTGCCGCATATCCAGGGCAGCATGTCGACTTCGCAGGACCAGATCGCCTGGGCGCTAACCTCTTACATCGTCTGCGCCGCGGTGATGATGCCGCTGACCGGCTGGCTTGCCGGCCGCTTCGGCATCAAGCCGGTGTTTCTGATCTGCATCTGCGTGTTCACGACCGCCTCGGCGTTTTGCGGCATTGCGACGACCCTCAGCCAGCTCGTGGTCTTCCGCGCGATACAAGGAATGGCCGGGGCGGGGCTGATCCCGCTGGCGCAGGCGACGCTGTTGCGCATCAACCCGCCGGAGCGTCACGGTACCGCGATGGCGATCTTCGGCACCGGCACCGTATTAGGGCCGATGATGGGGCCGGTGCTCGGCGGCTGGTTCACCGAATATTACAGCTGGCGTTATGTCTTTTACATAAACCTGCCGGTCGGCATCCTGTGCAGCATCGGCGTCATGACCTTCATGCGGTGGACGCCGAACCCGCGCCGCGACGCCTTCGATTTTTTCGGGTTCCTGACGCTCAGCATCGCGATCGGCGCGTTCCAGCTGATGCTCGACCGCGGCACTCGCAACGACTGGTTCAGCTCGGTCGAAACCTGGGTCGAGGCGACGACCGCCGGGCTCGCGCTCTACCTGTTCATCGTGCACACCGTCACCACGACCGGGCCGTCGTTCTTCAATCGGGAGCTGCTGAAGAGCGCCAATTTCGTCGCCGGCACGCTGATGATGTTCGCGGTCGGGCTGATCATGACCGGCTGCCTCGCGCTGTTGCCGATGATGCTGCAGCACCTGATGCATTACCCCGCTTTCACGACCGGGCTGGTGACGGCGCCGCGCGGGGTCGGGGTCATGGTCGCGATGTTCATGGTCGGGCGGCTAATCAACCGGATCGACAGCCGGATGCTGATCCTGGTCGGCTTCCTTTTGACCGCCGTATCGATGTGGCAGATGGCGCATTTCTCGCTGCTGATGGATCCGGTGCCGATCGTGGTTTCCGGCCTGTTGCAGGGGTTCGGTCTCGGCTGCACCTTCGTGCCGCTGAACACGCTGGCGCTGTCGACCTTGCCACGGCAGATCCTGACGCAGGCCACCGCGATCCGCAGTCTGATGCGCAATCTCGGCGGCAGCATGGGGATCAGCCTTTTAGTCTCGAACCTCGCGACCAACACGCAGACCGTGCATTCGCGCCTCGTCGAACACCTGCGGCCCGACAACCCGTTGATCCAGGCGCCGTTCCTGCCCACGCCGTGGGCTCTGAGCACGCTCGAAAGCCTGGCGCGGCTTAACGCCGAGGTGACGCGCCAAGCGGCGATGGTTGCCTATACCCTCAATTTCCAGCTGATGATGGGAGCGGCGCTGGCGGTGCTGCCTCTCCTGCTGCTGATTCGCAATCCGAACCGCCGCCCAGCGCCACCGCGCATCGCCCCCGCTACAACCCCCGCTGCCGCTCCCGCCGGCGCCGACGACTGAGCGAGGGGTGCGTCTCACCTTCCGCGATCCGGTTTATCCCCGCAACCGGGGAGGGTCAGCGAGGCACCGGCATCCTGCGTGCATCGAGACTCGCTCATGTCGCAGCGCTTCTCAGCATCATGCGAGTCTGTTATTGGCAGTTGGAGCGATATTATCCGAGACTAGATCGTCGTTTGCGTTTTGCGACGCGAATCGGGGACCCAGAAGCAATCTGCTCGACGACCTTACCCGTTCAATGGCAAGTCGCTGATCCAGCCGTTCGGTCCCTCCTGGGTTCCTGCTTTGGCGGGGACGACGGCAAATTGCTGATTTTGCCGACTTCATTTAGAGTCCGACTGTTAGGAGGATCGGGCAATGGCTGAGGTTCTGGCCGGCAACGTCCCGACCGAGTTGGCGGCCGGTCGGCGCGAGGCGTCGCGCCGCGGCGCGGTGCGACGGTTCAAATGGATCATCCTCGCGCCGCTCATGTTGCTGCTGTTCAGCCTTTTGACTCCGGTGCTGATGCTGCAGCTCTATTTCTCATTCCATCAATGGACCGTTTACTTGGGTTCCTGGTGGAACGCCGATTTTGTAGGGTTTGACATTTTTCAGAGCGTATTCACCGATCCGCGGTTCGGCTGGGCCGTGCTGCGCTCGCTGGCCTTTGCCGGCGGCTCGACAATCGGCTGTTTCGTGCTCGGGTTCCTGCTCGCCTATCTGGTCTATCGGCCTTTTCGTGGCCAGGCATTGTATTATGCGCTGTTCATCGTGCCGATGCTGACCGTGCCGATCGTCATCTCGTACACGGGGCAGATGCTGCTCGACCGCAACGGTCCGCTCAACGATCTGTTGTCGAAACTTACCGGCCAGAATGTACAGATATTGTGGCTATCCAATCCGGATATCGCGCTGCTGACGGTCACGCTTCTCGACATCTGGAATTGGACACCGTTCTCATTCATCATCATGCTCGCCGGCTTGGCGTCGCTGCCGAAGGAGCCGGTCGAGGCGGCGCAAATCCTCGGCGCGTCGCCCTGGCGCATCTTCTGGGAGGTGCAGCTGCCGCTTCTGCGGCCGGTGATTCTGCTGGCCCTGGTGCTGCGCTTTCTCGATGCGATGGGCGCCTTCCCGATCATCTGGGGATTGCTGCAGGGCGGTCCCGGCACCGCCACCGAAACCGTTGGCGTCTACATCTACATCACGACCTGGCAGGATTTTAACGTCTCGCTGGGCGCCGCGCAGTCCTATGTCGTGATGATCATGATGGTGCTGATCGTCCTTGCCGGGATCAAGCTGCTGCAAAAGGAGAAGCGCTCGCTCGACAAGATGTACGAAGGCCCACGCGAAACGGGCGAGGCCGCATGACGAAGACGCAAAGAAAACGCGTCGCCACCGCGACGCGGTATCTCGTCCTGACCGTGTGGGCGCTGGTCGTCGCCTTTCCGCTCTACTGGATGGTGACGACATCGTTCAAGCCGAGCGATGAATGGTTCGCGTGGCCCCCGGTGTGGTTTCCGTCAACGCCGACCTTGGAGAATTATCGCGACGTCTGGGTCGGCGCCACAACGGTCGCCGCCGGGGGAACGACCTCGCTGTCGCTACAAACCCCGTTCGCGGCCTTGCGCAACAGCCTTATCCTCGCGTTCGGCGCGACGACCCTCGCAGTGTTGTACGGCGCGGTCATCGCCTACGCCGTGTCGCGCTACCGGCTGTTGTCCGAAACCCGAATGTTTCAGCTATTGATGTTGCGAATGGTGCCGCCGATCGTCATCGTCGCGCCGCTCTCGCTGTATTACTCCTATATCGGCCTGCTCAATTCGCTGTTCGGTCTCGGTGTATTGTATTTTCTGAGCAGTCTGCCCTACGCGGTCTGGATGACGAAAAGCTTTATCGACGAGGTCCCGCGCGAGGTCGAGCAGGCGGCCGAGATACTCGGCGCCTCGCGCTGGCGCACGATTTTCGAGGTGGTGTTGCCGCTGATCCGCTCGGGGCTGGTGGCGACCTTTATGTTCATCCTGATCCTGAACTGGAGCGAATATCTGCTGGCGCTGATTCTGTCGAAAACGGCGGTTGTGACATTGCCGGTCGAGCTGTCGAAATTCGAAGGCTCGACTGAGGGCCGTCTGTTTGGCCGTCAGGCGGCTTTGTCTGTCGGCATCACCCTGCCGCTTATCGTGGTCGGCCTGTTGATCCGCAAGCATCTGGCGCGGGGGTTCAGCTTCGGCATGGTACGGAGATAGGCGTGGCGCGCATCGAGCTGATCAACCTCCACAAATCCTATGGCTCGATCGTTGCGGTACGCGATCTGACCTGTGCGATCGAGGATGGCGAGTTCGTCGTATTTGTCGGGCCGTCCGGTTGCGGCAAGACCACGACGCTGCGCCTCATAGCCGGGTTCGAGGAGCCCGACCGCGGCGAGATTCGCATCGACGGGCGCGTCGTCAACGATCTCGAACCGCGGGATCGCGGGCTTGGCATGGTGTTCCAGAGCCATGCGCTGTTTCCGCACAAAACCGTCGCGCAGAATATCGAGTTCGGGCTGCGCATGAAGAAAGTGCCGCGTGACGAGCGCGCCCGCCGCGTGCGCGACGTGGCCGAGATGGTGCGGCTGACCGCGCTGCTCGGCAAATTCCCTGGGGCTTGTTCCGGCGGCGAGGCGCAGCGGGTTGCGCTGGCGCGCACGTTGGTCACGAACCCGTCAACGTTTCTGCTCGACGAGCCGCTGTCGAGCCTCGACGCCAAGCTGCGCCGCGAACTGCGCGCCGAATGCGACCGCCTGCATCAGGAATTGAAGAAAACCTTCATCTTCGTCACGCACGATCAGGAAGAGGCGATGACCTTGGCCGATCGCATCGTCGTGATGCGCGCCGGCGACATCGAGCAGGTCGGCTCGCCGATGGAGATTTATTCCAATCCGGTAAGCGAATTTGTCGCCGATTTCTTCGGCTCGCCCTCGATGAACCTCGTGGCCGGCGAAATCACAAGCAACGGTCCCGTTGGCGATGGTCCCGGGCGCAATTTTCGCTCGCGGCCGTTCTCGATCGATCTGCCGGAACGGTTCGACGAGGCATCCTCCGGTCCGGTGACGCTCGGGATCCGGCCCGAGAACCTGCGCGTGCAGCGGGCCGGCGCTACGGACAGCGATATCGACCTCCCGGTGCGCCTCGTCGAGCCGCTCGGCAAGGACACGCTGCTTTACTTCGATATCGGGGTCGAGCGCCCCTTCATCGCGATCAGCAACGACCCTGAATTGGCCGAGATGCAGGATGGCGATCGGGTGGGGTTGACGCTGACGCGCGAGTGCCTCTTCCTGTTCGACCCCGATGGCCGGCGCGTCGAGGCGTTACCATACTCATCGGGACGGGTCAAACACAGCTAATCGGATCACTTTTCGAGCCAGATCGTCGCCAGATCCTGGTTCACATAGTGGCTCGGGCCGATCTTCCAGCCCTTCACGTAGCTGCGATACGGGACGATGCGGTAGCGCCATAACAGGAAGATTTCGTGTGCCTCGGTATCGAGCACGCGCTTCTCGAATTGCCGCATCAGCTCACGCTGCTTCGCGAGGTCGGGCTCGCGCAGCATCCGGTTGTAGATATCGACTTCCTCCGGGTCCTCATATCTTCCGTAATTAGCATCCGACGCCGAGTGGGGCAGGTATTTCGTCCCATCGAGCAGCGGATTGACGATGTTCTGACAATCGCCGTCGACCGCCACGGCGAAATCACCGCGGCGCATGGCCTCGCCATAGGGCCCGGTCTGCATGACCCGCTGCGTCACCTTGAGGCCGATCTTGCTCCATTCGTCGATGGCCCAGGTCGCGTTGAACTTGTACGGCTGATCGACATTGCGGTTGAGCAGTTCGAACGACAGCCCCTCGGCGCCGGCCTCCTTCAGCAGCCGCCGAGCCTCTTCCCGCGATTTTTCGATATCCGGCCAAAACCCGGCCAGCTGCTGCAATTCCTCCTTGGTCGCAGCCAGCGGCGAGCCGGGGAACGCGACGCCGCCGACCGTCCGCTGCAGCGTGATCTTCGACAACGCCGCGGCGCCGCGCCAGCGGTCGATCGCCAGGGTCAGGGCCCGGCGTACCCGGGCATCGTCGAACGGCTTACGCTCGTGGTTCGGCGTGATCAGCGCGCCGCAATTCCAGTCGCTTTCCTGGACCGTTATCTCATCGCCGAGCACACTGACCAGTTCGTCGCGGGTGGCCGGCGGAAAGCCGCGAAACTCGATCGCCGCGCGGTCGCCGCGGATCGCGGCAACCCGGGTCGCCTGCTTGTCTGCGAAAATACCGATGAAGCCGTCGAGATACGGCAGCCCCTTATGATAATAATCCGGGTTGCGTACCCCCGAAATCGATTGCCCGGTCTGGTATTCCTTGAAGCGAAACGGCCCGGACCCCATGACGTTCTTCTCGTACCAATGCGGGTCGCGGTCGAGAATTTCTTTTTTGTAGATGAACGCATAGGGATCGGCGAGCGCGGGCAGAAACGCCGCCGTGGCGAATTTGAGGCGGAAAACGACGGTTTTCGGATCCGGCGCCTCGATCGCCTCGATCATCGAATAATAGCCGCGCCGCATGCTGAAGACGCCTTCCGGCGGGTTGACGATCTTGTTCCAGCTGGCGGCCACGTCGGCGGCGGTCAGTGTCGAGCCGTCCGCGAACCTGACGTCGTCGCGTATCGTGAAGGCGTAACTCCGGCCGTCATCGCCCGGCTCCGGGATGCCGGTGCAGACATCGCAGACGAAATCGGTCGTCACAGCCGGGTTTTCCGGGTTGGCCCGGATCAGTACGCTGTAGAACGGCGCCATGGCGTGGATGGTCGCGAAGGTATTCTCGCGGTGCCCATCGAAACTCGGCGGCGCATCGGCCGGGATCACGTAAGTCAGCGTGCCGCCGCGCCTCGGTGCGTCCGCCGCGATCGCCGACCCGGTGATGCAAAGCAATCCGGCCAAACCCGCAAGAAACAACCGAAGCATGCCCGCCTCCCTGTCTGGCGCTGCTCGCCGCCGTGCGTCCTCCGGCACGCGCGCCGTTCCGCATAGCGTCGCAGACCGCGCCCCACCGGTACAGGAAATTCAGGGCTTCGAGCACTCGGCTGGTGGCGAACCCGCGAAGTCCGACTGCTCCCATCGGATGAGTCCGACCTGGAGAGCGCTACCGCTTATCAATTTCCGTTGCGGCCCGTATCCGTGGGGCGGAAACTCACGCCCGCGGAGCCGGAAATGCGGGAAAACTTGAACCGTGGCCTCTTTGTCGGCTCTCGGCCTTGCCTTCTACATCGTGGTGCTGATTTGCGCGTTCGCGGTTCGCAGCGCCGCCGGATTCGGGGCGGTGCTGATCGCCATGCCGATGCTGGCCTTTATCCTGCCGGTATCGACCGCGGTCGCCGTAACCACCGCACTGACGGCGATTACCTCGGTGCATCTGATAAGCCGCCAATGGCGTCGGGTCGCCTGGCGGCCCTTCGCGATCATGACGTTTTATTCGGCGATCGGCATCGCGCTCGGTTTCTCCTTCGTCAATATGCTTGACGAGCATGCGCTCCGGCGCGGCCTGGGCGTGTTCCTGATTCTGTATTCGATCTATGCCTTGGCGACGGCCAAGGCTTCTTTCGTGTTTCCCACGCGCTGGCGCAGTTCGTTGGCGGCGGGCGCTGGGATCGCCGGAGGTTTCCTCGGCACTATATTCGGAGCCGGGGTTGGACCGATTTACGTCGTCTATTTCAATTCCTTGCGGCTGGACAGAGAGATTTTCCGGGTCACCATGAGCACCGTCGTGCTGCTCGGCGGAGCGGCTCGCATCGTGGGATATGCAAGTTTCGGGTTTTACGAAGCTTCCAGCATTGTACTGATCGCCATCGGCTTGCCGCTCGTCGTCATCGGTTCCTGGCTGGGCGACCGGGTGGTCCGCAGACTCGATCCTCACCTGTTTTCTTGGCTCATCGGCGGCCTCATCTTGCTCAGCGGCATCGGCCTTGCGCTGAAATAAAACGGCGCTATTACTGCTTTCTACAATCCCGTCGATATGTACGCGCCAACAACCCTCGCCAGTATGAATGAATACATCCAACTGTGAAGTATCGGTGAGTCGAAGATGAAGACCGGAAGAGGCAGGAGTCGAACCTACCGAAGACGCCTGCGCGCCCTCCAACGGGTTTGAAGCCCGCGCGCCCCACCGGGAGCGGTACTCTTCCGTCCCGGATAATATGCGGTTTTCCAGCCGTGTCATTCGTCATCGGCCGCCGTGTCGCCGGATCTGCGGATCGTCCCGCGCCGGCAGCGGCATCCCGCGCTCAGCGCTCCACCCAGGCGATGCGCAGGACGTTGGTCGAGCCGGGGGTGCCGAACGGTACGCCGGCCGTGATGACGACGCGTTGCCCCGGGCCGGCGATGTCCTCGTCATGCGCGGTGCGCACCGCCTTCTGTACCATGTCGTTGAAATTCCTGATGTCGGCTAGGTGCACGCAATGCGCCCCCCACAGCAGCGCCAGACGCCGCGCGACCGGCAGGTTCGGGGTCAGAACCAGAATCGGCGCGCCGGGCCGCTCGCGCGCGGCGCGCAGCGCGGTCGCGCCGGAGCTGGTGAACGAGACGATCGCCGCCGCGCCGACCGTGGCGGCAACCTGGCAGGCCGCCGCGCTGATCGCGTCGGGATTGGTGTGCTCGGCCGGCAGGCGATTGGCTTCGAGCGTCGCGAGGTACAGCGGGTCCTGCTGCACCCGGCAGGCGATGCGGTTCATCATCGCCACGGCCTCGACCGGATAGCGGCCGACCGCGGTCTCGGCCGACAGCATCACGGCGTCGGCGCCTTCATAGACGGCCGTCGCCACATCGGAGGCCTCGGCCCGCGTCGGGGTCGGCGCGCTGATCATCGATTCGAGCATCTGCGTCGCGACGATGACCGGCTTGCCGGCGAGGCGGCAGGCATGGATCAGCTGCTTCTGCACGCTGGGCACGTCCTCGGGCGGCATCTCGACGCCGAGATCGCCGCGCGCCACCATCAGCGCGTCGGTCAGTTCGATGATCTCGTCGAGCCGCCCGAGCGCCGCCGGCTTTTCCAGCTTGACCATGATCCCGGCGGCGCTGCCGACCAGCTTGCGGCCCTCGGCGACGTCGTCGGGGCGCTGCACGAAGGACAGCGCGATCCAGTCGGCGCCGTGGGCGAGCGCGAAGGACAGATCGGCGCGGTCCTTTTCGGTGATCGCCGAAATCGGCAGAACCGCCTGCGGAACGTTGACCCCCTTGTGGTTCGACAGCGTGCCGCCGACCACGACCTCGGTCTCGGCGAAATCGGCGCCGCAATCGATGATCCGCAGCCGCACCTTGCCGTCATCGACCAGCAGATCGGTGCCGGGCTGGACCGCGGCGAAGATCTCGGGGTGCGGCAACGTCGCGCGTCGCTCATCGCCGGGCGCCGGATCGAGGTCGAGGCGGAACCGGGCGCCGACGGCAATCTCGACCGCGCCGTCGGCGAAATCGCCGAGCCGCAGCTTCGGCCCCTGCAGGTCGGCGATGATGCCGATCGGCCGTCCGGTCTCCGCCTCGATGCCGCCGGATTTCCTCGAACAGCGCGCGCTTCTGGTCATGGCTGCCATGGCTGAAGTTCAGCCGGAAAACATCGACCCCGGCATCGAACAGCGCGCGCAGCCGCTCGTGGCTGGCGCTCGCCGGCCCGACGGTGGCGACGATCTTGGCGCTGCGCAGGCGCCGCCCGGGCTGACCCGGCGCTCGCTCTGCGGCTGCGCGCGCGCTCGCTGAGTTCAGGCGCACGGGAGGATAAGGATGGCGCGAAAGTCATTGACATTGGTCAGGGTCGGGCCGGTCACGACGAGATCGCCGAGCGCCGCGAAAAAACCGTAGCTGTCATGGCGCGCAAGCGCCTTCCTTGATCGCGAGCCCTCGCGAGACGGCGCGCGACGAAGGTGTCCGGATATACGATCGCGCCGGCATTGTCCTCGGTTCCATCGATGCCGTCAGTGTCGCAGGCCAGCGCGGCGATCCCCGGCGCGCCGTCCAGATGGGCGGCCAGCGCCAGCAGGAATTCGCTGTTGCGGCCGCCGCGTCCCGCGTCGCGTCCCGCCTCGCACGTTGTCACGGTCGTCTCGCCGCCCGACAGCAGCACGGCCGGCGGCGTCACGACCGCCGCGCCGACACGGAACCTGCCGGCGCTCAGCTGCAAGGCGATCGCAGCATGCACCGCCGCCACATCGCGCGCCTCGCCCTCGATGCGGTCGCTCAGCACGACCGGCGTGATGCCGCGCGCCTGGGCCGCGTCGGCGGCGGCGGCGAGCGCCTGTTGCGGGCTGGCGATCAGCACGAACCGGGTACGGCTCGAACACCGGATCGCCGGGCTTCGGGGTCTCCTCGACCGCCGGCTTCGAGGTGGGCGAGCGACCGCGGCTGGCCGATCGATGCGATACTTCTCGAGCACCGCGCGCGCGTCGGCGAAGCTTGTCGGGTCGGGGACGGTCGGCCCCGAGGCGATCACGGCCGGGTCGTCCCCCGGCACATCGGAAATCGCCAGGGTCAATACCCGCGCCGGGAACGCGGCGGCGGCGAGCCGGCCGCCCTTGATCGCCGACAGATGCTTTCGCACGGCATTTATTTCGCCGATCGTCGCGCCCTGACGCGAGCAGCGTGCGCGTGACTTCCTGCTTGTCCGCCAAGGTCAGCCCCGGCGCAGGCAACGCCAGGAGCGCCGAACCGCCGCCGGAAATCAGACAGACGAGCTGGTCCTGGCTCCCGAGGCCTGATGCCAGTTCGAGAATGCGGCGGGCCGCCGCTTCGCCGGCCAGATCCGGCACCGGATGGCTCGCCTCGACGATCTCGATCCGGTCGCAGGCAACGGCATGGGCGCGGCGGGTGACGACCACCCCATCGAGCGGACCGGACCAGTTCGCCTCGAAAGCCCGCGCCATCGCGGCCGACGCCTTGCCGGCGCCGACCACGACCGTGCGTCCGGCCACCGGCGTCGGCATGTGCGCGGCGACGGCGCGCGCCGGGTCGGCGGCGGCGAGCGCGGCCTCGAACAAGCCGCTCAAAGTGTCGCGCATTGCCTTGTTTTCGCCGGCGTTCACAGCTACTCCCGAAGCCGTTCCGGCCTCTTAAGATTAATGCTTGCCATTCGCAACGCCATTTCATATCGACCGGAGCGGAAAGGCCAGCGTCCCGATCCGCTCCGCCTCGCGGCTGCGGCGAATCGCCGGACCCACAGACGGCGTGCCGGAGGTGCGCCTCTCCGGTTGGTCGGTATGTCAGTCGAGGCGGCAAGTAGCCGGCTTTTCAGCGAGTAGGAGAACATCGTGCGGGCCTTCCGCCGACGAGGCAGATCGATCGCGGCTGCGTGGGCGCTGTTCGCAATCGTGGCGACACCGGCATCGGCGCAGCCCGGCGGCGCCGCGCCAGCGTCGGGCGCCCCGCCGGCGCAGGAAAATCCGGCCGCGCCGGCAGCACCGCAGCAGCCCGAAGCCACGGCGGCTCCAACCCCGCAGCCCGAAGCATCTGCCGCGCCCGCCGCTCCGACCTCGCCGGAGTCGCCCCAGACGCCCTTTGCCGATCTTTTCGCGCAATTGACGTCGCGCCTCGTCGGCAGCGTCGTCAATGTTTCGACCCAAGCGACAGCCCGCCCGAACCCGCCGGCGCAGGAAGCCGCGCAGAATTCGCCGGGGCGCACACTCGACGAGGTGTTCCGCGAATTTCTCGGTGACAAGGCCGCGCCGGGCTCGCCTGAAACACGCGTCGCCTCGCTCGGTTCGGGGTTCATCATCGATCCGTCGGGGCTGATCGTCACAAATCACCACGTCATCGCCAATGCTCAGCAAGTCTCGGTGACGCTGTCGGACGAGACGGTTTTGCCGGCACAGGTGATCGGACGCGACCCGATCACCGATCTCGCGCTGCTCAAGGTCGAGCCGAAGGCACCGCTTCCGGCCGTCGCCTGGGGCGATTCGAGCAAGACAAGGGTTGGCGATTGGGTCCTGACGATCGGCAATCCGTTCGGTCTCGGGGGTAGTGTCGCGGCCGGTATCATCTCGGCAGTGGCGCGCGACATCCGTTCGAGTCCGTATGACGACTACCTCCAGACCGACGCCGCGATGAACCGCGGAAACTCCGGCGGTCCGATGTTCAACATCGCCGGCGAGGTGATCGGGATCAACACGGTGATTTTTTCGCCGACGGGCGGCTCGATCGGGATTGGGTTCGCGCTGCCCTCGTCGCTGGCCCGGCCTGTCATCGAGCAGCTCAAGGCAAACGGCAAGGTTGAGCGCGGCTGGATCGGCGCCCGCGTCCAGCCGGTGACCGAGGAGCTTGCCGAGACGGTCGGGCTCGACAAGCCGCGCGGCGCGATGATCGCGGCGATCGATGCCGGAAGCCCCGCGGCGCAGGCCAAACTGCAGCCGGGCGATGTCATCCTGAGCTACGAGGGAACGCCGATCGAGCGCAGCCGCCACCTGCCGCGCATCATCGCCGCGACCCCGCCGAACCGGCCGGTCAAGCTGACGTTCTGGCGCGACGGCAAGGAGTACGAGGTCGAACTGAAGACCGCCGCCTTGGACCCTAACCGCCCCGTGCCGCCGCCGCCCGAACCGGAAAAGCCGAAGCCGCCAGCCACCGTCGATGCCTTCGGTCTGAAACTCGCCAAGATCACTCCGGAACTGCGCAAGCAATTTTCGTTGCCGGAGCACGCGAAAGGCGCCGTCATCACCGAGGTGCCGCCGAACAGCGCCGGCGCGGCGCAGGGTCTGCGCCCGGGCGATCTGGTCATCGGCATCGGACAGGCGCCGCTTACCGGCCCCGAGCAGGTTCCTCAGTTCGCCGCCGCCGCGAAGAAGGCCAACCAGAAGCGGGTGCTGGTCCGCATCGAACAGCGCGAAGGCAATACGCGCTTTGTCGCGCTGCCGACCGAAGCGGGCTGAACTATGCCCCGCCCCATGTGTGACGCCTCACACGGCGACATTTTTTTGAGAATCGAAAAGGCGGCTGCCGGTCAGAGGTCCAGCACCAGCGTGTCGCTCTTGGCGCGGGAGCAGCAGATCAGCATGTGGGTTCGGCGCGCGACGTCGCCGAGGATCGGGTCGCGGTGGTCCGGCTCGCCGTCGAGCCAGCGGGTCAGGCACGCCCCGCAATAGCCGAGTTCGCACGACGATCGCGTCTCGACGCCGTGCCGGCGCAGCACGTCGAGGATGGTTTCTCCGGGCGGCACCTCGTATTCGCCGCCGCTGCGCGCGAGCCGCACCGTGAATTGCCGGTCGTCCTCAAGACGAGCGGGCGGTGCCGCGCCGGGTCCGGAGAAATATTCGCAATGCACGGTGCCGGAAGGCCAGTGCGCCGAGGCCGCCGCCGCCGCCGCCATCATCCCGGCCGGCCCGCAATAATAAAGATGCGTGCCGGGTCGCGGGTCGCGCAGCAGCGCGGCGATGTCGAGCCCCCTCGCCGGGTCGCCGCCGTCGTGATGGAACACGACCCGGCCCATCGCCGCGAGCAGATCGAGTTCGTCGCGGAACGCGGTGCGCTCGGGCGAGCGGGTGCAGTAATAGAGGCGGAAATCGGCGCGGCGGCGCTTCAGTTCGGCGACCATCGCCATGACAGGCGTGATGCCGATACCGCCGGCCAGCAGCAGGTGCCGCTCGGCGTCGGGCGCAAGCGGGAAGTGGTTGCGCGGCAGCGACACCTCGACTGCGTCGCCGACCCTGAGATCGTCGTGCATCAGGCGCGAGGCTTCGCCGAGCTTTTCGCGCAATACCGCGATGCAGTAGCGGCGCCGCTCGGCCGGATCGTTCCACAGCGAATAATCGCGCCACAGATCGTCGCCGAGCCGCACCCCGATATGCGAACCGGCCTCGAAGCGCGGCAGGTCGCGCCCGTTCGGATCGACCAGCTCGTAGCCGTTGACGTCCTCGGCGAGGTAGGTGATCGAGCGCAGCCTGAGGCGCATATTGTGTATCCCGTTTCAAGGCTTTGCCCCGGCAGCCGGTATCATCCCGGGTCCGCCGGCAAATCCGGCGGCGGGGACGGACTCGGGGCAGTAGCACAATCCATGGTAGAACAGAGCAAATTGTCCAAAAAATTCTACAGCCAATCTGCAGCCAGCAAGTCATTGATTCGGTCAGCAACCGATTGTATTTGCTCATTTCAAGGCTTCTAATCTCCCGATTGCGCTCTGCGAGACCGGGACAATAGCCGATGAATTTGGCGAAATTGCCGGCGACAGTCATCCTCCGTAATTCGCGCCGGAATTTTTTGGTGAAACCCCCGTGTCAGACGCCGGGCGGCTTCGTGACCTGGAAGCTCTGCCGGTCCTCGATCCGCCGCAACCAGGCGCGCAGAGTCGGATGCTCGGCGAGCGGTGCCTCGCCCTCCGGCACGCGGGCCAGATAAAACAGCAGAGGCATCACCATCAGATCGGCGAGGCTGATCCGTTCGCCGGCCATAAATGGCTGCTCGCCCATCAGCCGAGCGAACTCGGACACGCACAGCCGGGCGCGCGGCACCGCCTTTGCGATCGCCTCCTCATCGACCGGCAGCCCGAGGCGCGGCGCCACGAGCCGGGGGAACACGATGCCCGCCGCGATCGCCCGCCAGGCATAGGCATCGACGATGCCCATGATCTGGTTCATCCGCGCGAACTGGTGCAGATCGGTCGGCTGCAGCGGCGCGACAGGAAAGCCCTCGTCGATATAGCGCAGAATGGCCTGGGTTTCGTACAGCGCGAACCCGTCATGCTCGAAGGCCGGCACCTTGGCGAACGGGTGGCGCGTCAGGTGCGGCTCTTCGCGATGCGCGCCGAACGGCACATCGACGAGTTCGTGCGCGACGCCCTTCTCGGCGAGCGTCAGTCGCGCGCTCCACACATAAGTGCTGCCCGCCGGGCCATAGACGATCGGCCGCGTCATCCCGGTCCTCCGTTATGTTTCGCGAGCGCGCGCCCAGAGTGTTCATCGAACCGGCCCCGGGTCAAGCCGGAGCGACCCGTTCTTGCCCGTTCGGCCGCGACGCGCCTACAACAGCGCCGCGGGAGAGAAGCGGGATGCGGGGCGCCCCTTCACGCGGGAGAATTTTCCGATGGGCATGACGATCGTGGAGAAAATCCTGGCGCGCAAAAGCGGCGCGGCGCGGGTCGCGCCGGGTGACCTCGCGGTCGTAGACGTCAATCTCGTCGTGATGATCGATCTCAGTTTCGGGCAGGGGTCGTGGCGCGAGGTCCTGAAGGTGCACGATCCAGACAAGGTCGTCGTCGTGTTCGACCACGACGTGCCGGCCTCGAACCGCGCCGCGGCGGCCATGCATGCTCGTGGTCGCGACTTCGCCCGGCGCTTCGGCATCAGGCGGGTGCACGATGTCGGGCCGGATCAGGGGATCAGCCATGTTCTCGTGGCCGAGAACGCCTACGCGTTGCCCGGCACCGTGATGGCCTGCTCGGACTCGCATACGTGCAGCGCAGGCGCCCTGAACTGCGCGGCCCGCGGCCTCGGCGCGCCTGACCTGCTCTATGCGCTGACCACCGGAAAGACCTGGTTCCGGGTCGGCGAGACGGTCCGATATGACCTGGAGGACCAATTCCGGCCGGGCGTGTCGGCGAAGGACCTTTTCCTCCATATCGCCGGAAGTTATGGCGATCACGCGAACCAGAATGTCGAGTTCGGCGGGTCGGCGCTGCCTGGTCTGTCGATCGACGCCCGCCGCACGTTGACGACGATGGGCGCCGAGCTTTCCGCCGAGTTCGCGACCTTCGAGCCGGACGAGGCGCTGATTGCACATGTCAAGGCGCGCAATCCGGCGCCGTTCGAGCCGCAATATCCGGACCCGGACGCCTCCTACGCGGCCCGGCGGCGCATCGATCTCGGCGCGCTGCGGCCAATGTTGGCGCTGCCCGGCAGCGTGATCCGCAACGCCGTGCCGGTCGCCGAGGCGCCGCGCGAGGCGATCCAGCAGGCCTTTATCGGCTCCTGCGCCAACGGCACGCTCGACGATCTCGCTGAAGCGGCGCGCGTGCTATGGGGGCGCCGCGTCGCGCCGGGGGTGCGGCTGCTGGTCACGCCGGGATCGCAGCGCATCGCGGTCGAAGCGACGCGGGCCGGCTACACGCAAATTCTGCTCGACGCTGGGGCCGTGGTGACGCCGGCAACCTGCGGTGCCTGCTACGGCGGACACATGGGTGTGCTCGGCCCCGGCGAGACCTGCATCACCGCGAGCACGCGCAATTTCCGCGGCCGCATGGGGCACGAGACCGCGCGGATTTACATGGCCTCGCCGGCCACGGTCGCGGCGTCGGCGGTGGCCGGACATATTGCCGACACATCGGAACTGTGAACCGACCTTGAACAACGGCGGTTGCGCCGCAATCTCCGGTCTCCGTTACCGTTGGTGTCGGGAGATGCCGGGCTCTCGGTCTGGCGTGCTTTATCCGTGGCGGGCTCGCGGCCGTGGTCCTAGCCGTTCCGATCTATGACGACAACCCGGTGCGGCGGGCGCCGGTCGTCACATATGCGCTGATCGGCGCCTGCCTCGGTGTGTGGCTATGGCAGATCACGGTCGGCGAGGAATTGACCGCGTTCCATTACGGGATGATCCCGGCGGCGCTGTTCGGATACTGGCCGCCCGAGGTGCAGCCGATCCCGCCCTGGGCGACGCTATTCACCAGCATGTTCCTGCATGGCGGCTGGATGCACCTGATCAGCAACATGCTGTTCCTGTGGATTTTCGGGAACAACATCGAGGATCTCGTTGGCAAGTTCCGCTATCTTCTGCTCTATCTGGCAAGCGGCGTCACAGCGGCGCTGATCCAGGGGCTCTCGGCCCCAACATCGCCGATCCCGATGGTCGGCGCGAGCGGCGCGGTGGCAGGCGTACTGGGCGTCTATCTAATAACCTATCCGCGCGCCAACGTGCATGTTCTCGTGTGGATTGTTCTGTTCTTCACGATCGTTAGGGTGCCGGCGTGGCTGCTGCTCGGGTTCTGGTTCGCGATGCAGGTCCTGAGCGGGTTGGGCACGACGGCGAGCGAGCCGGGCGTCGCATTCTGGGCGCATGTCGGCGGCTTTGTCGCGGGCGCGGGGCTCTTTTTGATGCTGCGCCCCAGGGGGGTCGAAATATTGCAGCCGAAGCACACCCCGACCTGGGTGAGCGTGCCGCCGGGAGCGATGATGGGCCCCCGCAGGTTCCACCGGGGCAGTGTGCCGGACGCCGGACACCGCCCTTGGACGCGTCGTCCCTGGGAATAGCAATCCCGCGATCGAGAAAGTCCCAGATGATCGCTTTACGTGCTAACATACACTTGGGAACATTCGCGTCCGCGGTTGTTTGTTGTCGCATAACGACAGCAGCGGCTACCGCCCGGGGGTCAGGGTTTTTCAAGAGGCAGCCATGCGGCCCGGCGCTCGCGTGACCCAGGCAATCGGCCCGGAGGTCTTCCCCAATGGGCGTTCCGCCCATGGGGCGTCCGCCAGCCGGGTCTACGCCAATACCGCGAGGCTATGATGCTGTTGTCGATTTTGCGCGGCGTAGCGCGTCTCGTTTTTGTCCTGGTGTTGCTCGCTGTAACCGGTGGGGCGGCCGCTGTCGCTTACGGTCTCTATTATGTCAGCAATGATTTGCCGGATTTTCAGCGGATCGCGAACTACGTGCCCGCGGTCGGCAGCAAGGTCTACGACGCGGACGGCAGGCTCGTCGCCGAGTTCGAGACCGAGCGGCGCATCCCGGTGTCGATCGGCGAGGTGCCGACGCTTGTTGTCAACGCGTTCCTTGCCGCCGAGGACCGCGACTTTTACTCGCACAAAGGGGTGGACCCGCAGGCGATTTTTCGTGCCGCGGTCGCTGATATCGCGCGTTACCGCAGCGGTCAGCGGCCGATCGGCGCTTCGACGATTACCCAGCAGGTGGTCCGTCACTTCCTGCTCAGCCGCGAACTGTCGATCACGCGCAAGGCCAGGGAGGCGATCCTGGCCTATCAACTCGACAAGAGGTTAAGCAAGGATCGCATTCTTGAGATCTATCTGAACGAGATCTATTTCGGGGCCGGCGCCTACGGCGTTGGGGCGGCGGCGGATACCTATTTCCAGAAAAGACTCGATCAGCTGACGCCGGCCGAGGCGGCGTTTTTGGCCGCGCTGCCGAAGGCGCCCAACAATTACCATCCGATCCGCAACACCGCGGCCGCGACGGCGCGCCGCAATTGGGTCCTGGCCAGCATGGCCGAACTCGGCTGGCTGGCCGATGCCGACGCGAAGCGTGCGATCGCCGAACCGCTGCACGTCAACATGCGCCCCGAGCCGCCGCGCGCATTCGGGTATTTCGTCGAGGAGGTTCGCCGCGGACTGCTCGGCCGGTACGGTGACAAGGCCGTCTATGAAGGGGGCCTGACGATCCGGACGAGCTACACGCCGGCAACGCAGCGGATCGCGGAAACGGCGTTCCGCAACGGGCTGCTCGAATACGATCGCCGTCACGGCTGGCGTGGGCCGATTGCCCGATTGGGAAGCGCGGCGGCAGCCCGCAAGGCGCTCGCCGAAACTCCCGATCCTCCCGGCAGTGGCGAGTGGCGGCTCGCGGCGGTGATTGAGACCAATGGCGCCGAGGCTACCATCGTTCTGCGCGACGGGTCGGTCGGTGAGCTTCCGATTTCCGAACTGCGCTGGGCCCGGCCCACGATCAAGAATCAGCTGCTGGGGCCGGCGGTGCGCAGGGTTGGCGATGTTCTGCAAGCCGGCGATCTCGCGCTGGTCGAGCCGATCGCCGGCAAAGCGCGAAAAGGGGGGGCGAAGCTGTACGGCCTGCGCCAGATCCCCGACGCCAGCGGCGGCTTCGTTGTCATGGATCCGAAGAACGGGCGGATTTTCGCCTTGGTCGGCGGCTGGTCGTTCCAGCAGACCCAGTTCAACCGCTCGACGCAGGCGCAGCGCCAGCCGGGCTCGGCGATCAAGCCGTTCGTTTACCTGACCGCGCTGCAGGACGGCTACACGCTGTCGAGCACTGTCGATGACACGCCGCTCGAGGTCTCGCAAGGTCCGGGTTTGCCGCCGTGGCGGCCGGCGAATTACGACGGGGATTATAACGGAGCGATGACGCTCGAAAACGCGCTGATCAATTCGCGCAACCTTGCCACCGCGCATCTGGCGCTCGATGTCGGGATGCGGGCTGTTGCCGGCACGGTTCAGGCCTTCGACATCATGAATCGGATGCCGCTCTACCCGTCGATGGCGCTCGGAGCCGGCGAAACGACGCTGCTGCGCCTGACCAATGCCTACGCGATGCTCGATAATGGCGGACACTGGCTGGTGCCTTCGGTGATTGACACCGTTCAGGATCGGCAGGGTCGGGTCATCTACCAGAAAGGGCTCTCTGATTGTCCGTCGTGCTTCGCCGTAGCCGGACCGCGGGTCGACGGCAATGCCAGCCTGCTGTACCGCCCGATCGGCGCGCCGGCCTCGTCCGCGATCGCCATATCCGGCGCCGCCTGGGCCGAGAACCCGATAGCGTACGAGCCGGTAAAGCGTGGTCCGCTGGCCGACCCGAAAGCCATTCACGATATTGTCGCGACATTGCAGCAGGTCATCCGGCGCGGCACGGGAACCTTGATCAAGCCGATCATCAAGGATCTCGCGCAGCCGCTCGCCGGCAAGACCGGCACGACGAGCAACTATTTCGATGCGTGGTTTGTCGGTTTTTCGCCGGATCTGGCTGCCGGCACCTATGTCGGCTTCGACGAGCCGCGAACCCTGGGAGACGGAGAGACCGGAGGACATGTCGCCGCCGGTATCTTCCGCGACTTCATGCGCGAGGCGCTGAAAGGCGCGCCGGCCACGGATTTCCCGGAACCCGTCAAGGAGCCCGAGGCGGACCAGCCAACAATGCCGGGCGAAGCCACCGTCGCGGACCAGGGTGCGACGGCCGGCGACACAGCGGCCGACGCCTCCGTGAAGACGCGTGCTTCCTCACGCCTGGATAACACGGAGACAGCGAATCTGAACCGGCAACAGCTCAACAGGGATCCCGGCGACGCCGTGGAGGAAGCGGCCTATGGCCCGAGCTGGAGAGAACGGCGGCGGCCGCGCGGTTCGGAGCCCGCCAACCCCGAGGCGTCCAACGCGAAGCAAATTGAGCCGGTATACGGTCCGCCGCGTCAGCCTGACTATGCTTCGGCCGGGCCGGGATTTCCCCCGCCCTGGGGGACGGTCTATGCGCAGCCCGCCGGGGGCAGACCCAATTCCGGACCCGCCATGCCGCCGCAGCGCATCGCGCCGGGTCCGGGCGACGGGATGAGGCCGTATGCGGCGCCGGCAACACCCTGGAGCCCGGGACCCGGTCCGGGTTACGGCACCGGCGGCTTGTACTGAGCCAAGAAACGGAACCGGCGCTGCCCTCCGCTCCCGCTTCGATACTCGTGCCGCCCTATGTTGACGCTCACGCCCCGGAAGCGGTCCTCGTCATGGCCGAGGCCGTTGGCTTGAACGCCGCGAAATTTGCCATGATCGCATGGCATATTCCGCCTCTGTTGATACCCGGATGGGCTGCGATGCGCTGCAAATTCCCTGATTGGTTCCTGCCGTTCCCTGCTCGACCGCGGAAAATCGCTATTCGGGGTCCATCGTTTCCCTGCTCCACACCCCCGGAAGCGGGCCTGACGGGTACTCAAGTCACTAGTGATTTAAAAAGAAAACCCAAAGAAGGCCGGCGCGGAAAGGAGCTAATTCCCTGCCGCAGCGAATTTCCGGTCGCGGCCTGAGACCTGTGGGTCGCACGGCAGCGCCTGCAACAGATGCTTGCCAACTAGAGCTGGTCTCATAGGGCCGGCGCTTCAGAAGATGCCGGCTGCCGGCCGGCGTCGTGGAGTTCGCGCTGCGTGTCGGAGCCGGGCGTTTCGGAGAGACCCTGCGGCGGCGGACCGCCGGTCGCCCAGTCGAGCAGTTCGATCGTGTGTACGACCGGGATCGGCGTATCCTCGCCGCTGAGCTGCGTGATGCAGCCGATGTTGCCGGCCGCGATCACATCGGGTCGGGTCAGCGCTATATTGGCGAGCTTGCGCTCGCGCAGCGCTGCCGCCAGTTCCGGCTGCAGGATGTTGTAAGTGCCGGCCGAGCCGCAGCACAGATGCCCCTCAGGCACGTCGAGCACCGTATATCCGGCGGCGGCGAGCAGCGCCTTCGGCTCGCGCTCGATCTTCTGCCCGTGCTGCAACGAGCAGGCCGAGTGATACGCGACGCGCAGAGTCGGCGAGTCGCCGGTCGGAGCCCGCAATCCGAGCGCCGCGACGACTTCACTGACGTCGCGCGCCAGCCCCGCGATCCGCGCCGCCTTCTCGGCGTAACGGGGGTCGGTGCGCAGCAGAAACCCGTAATCCTTCAGCATTGTGCCGCAGCCCGAGGCGTTGGCGACGACGGCGTCGAACCCGCTCTCGGCCGCCGCCTTCTCCCATGCGTCGATATTGGCGCGCGCCAGCGCCAGCGCCGGACCCTCCTCGCCAAGGTGGTGAGGCAGCGCGCCGCAGCAGCCGCTACCCGGCGCAACGACGACCTCGCATCCATGCCGGTTTAGCAACCGTATCGTCGCCAAGTTGATCTCGGGGGCCAGCACCTGCTGCGCGCAGCCCGGCAGCAGCGCGACGCGCATGCGCCGCTCGCCCTCGCCCGGGAAGGTCTCGATCCAGTGGATCGGCGATGCGGCCCGGACCCGCCGCGGCGCCAGCGCGAAGAGCGGGCGCAACATTTTCGGCGCAAGCCCGGCAAACGGCCCTCCCAATCGCGCCATATGCAGTGCCGCCCGCAGCCGGCCGGGGCTGGTCAGCACCCGGGCAAGCGCTTGCCGCATCAGCCGCTCGCGCATTGGGCGGCGGTAATGCTGCTCGATGTGGTGGCGACCGTGATCGACCAAGTGCATGTAATTGACGCCTGACGGGCAGGTCGTCATGCACGACAGGCAGGACAGGCAGCGGTCGATGTGCTTCACGGTTTCCGGCGCGACCTTCCCACCCCGTTCGAGCATGTTCTTGATCAGGTAGATGCGGCCGCGCGGGCTGTCGAGTTCGTCGCCGAGCAGCACGTAGGTCGGGCAAGTCGCCGTGCAGAACCCGCAATGCACGCAATTCCGCAGAATCCTCTCCGACTCCGCGGTGTCGGGGTCGGCGAGTTGGGCGAGCGAGAATTCGGTCTGCACCGCTTCAGCTTCCCCGAGCTTCGATCGGGAGCATCCGGCCCGGGTTGAGAATGTGTGCCGGGTCGAACGCCTCCTTGACCCGCCGCGACAGCGCGGCGAGCGGCGCCGGCTGCGGCTCGAACACGGCGACCGCCCGGCGCAGCGCGGCCGACGCTTTTACCAGCGTCGCGTGTCCCGTGCCGCGTCCGTCATCTCCGCGGATAGCGCGGCGGATCGTCTCCGCTCCGGCGTCACCCGATTCCGGCACAACAGTCCAGACGAGCCCGCCGCCCCAATCGAGCAGCCATTTCGCGTCGAGCGCGCGCGCCAGCGCGATGGCCAGGTCCGCGCCGCGCGAGGGCGCGACCGAGATGCGCCACACCGCGCGCTCGCCGGGATCGAGAAGCGGCGCGACCTCGCCGACCGCGCGCCACAGCGCGGCTGATTCCGAGTCGTCAAGCACCTCAGCTGTCCTGGCGCCGCGATGCTCTTGCAACAGGCTGTCGCGGCGCGCCACGACCGATGGAGCCGGCCCCTCGACGCGCAATGCGACGCGGTCCTCGCTCAGCCCCGCCGTGCCGGAAGGCAGATAGGCGGCGCCCGAGACCTCGTGCGGCGAGCCCAGCGCCGCCGCCATCAACCGCGACGCGGGACCCGGCGCGATCCCGCGGAACAGCACTGTCGCGACGCTTTCCGGGCGCGGCAGCACCTTGACCGTGACCTCTTCGAGCGCCGCCAAAGTCCCGTAAGATCCCGCCATCAGCTTGCAAAGATCGTAGCCGGTGACGTTTTTCACGACTTTCCCGCCGGCCTTGAAGATTTCGCCGCGGCCGCTGACGCCTCGGAACCCGAGGAAATGGTCGCGTGCCGCCCCGGCCTTGATACGGCGCGGTCCCGACAAATTGCACGCGAGCGCACCGCCCAAGGTCGGTTCTCCGTCGCCGAGCAAAGCGCGCCAGTCCGGCGGCTCGAAGGCGAGCATCTGACCGCATTCCGCGAGGGTACGCTCGATCTCTGCCAGTGGCGTGGCGGCGCCGGCTGTCAGCACAAGCTCGCTCGGCGCATAATCGCGAATGCCGGAAAGGCGCGATAAATCCAGCAGATGTGGCGTCTGCAGCGGTCGTCCGAGCGCGCGTTTAGAGCCGCCGCCGACGATCTCGACCGGTTCCTCGGCGGAAAGCGCACCGGCGACCGCGTCGCGCAATTCGGCAAGATCGGCGGGGGCAAACCGGGTCATCGCGGCATAAGTGTCATCGCGCGCGTGCCGACGCAATCTCTAGTCCGTCCGTCACACCTCGGCTTCTCGGCCCGGAGCAGTCCAGCCCGCCACGCTTACGCCGCAAATCGGGGTATAGTCGCCCGCCCGCCGCTATCCGGCAGCGTGGTCCAGGGCCGGTTGGCCGATCCGACGGTGGCTGATCCTTCGATGACGATTTCCGATGTCGGGCGCGCCGATCCGGCGCTTGCCTATGTTTCGGTCTATCCCGTTGATCCGATGCCGCCGGCGATCGCCGCGCTGCGCGCCGGTGGCGAGCCGGTCTGGATCTTCGCTTACGGGTCGCTGATGTGGAGCCCCAATTTCGACTTCGCCGAGGCGCGGCCGGCCCTTCTCTATGGCTATCACCGCCGGTTCTGCCTCTATTCGCGCGACTATCGCGGCACGCCCGAGCGGCCGGGCCTGGTGCTCGGGCTCGATCGCGGCGGTTCGTGCCACGGCATCGCGTACCGTCTGCCGCCGGACCGCGTGACCGAGGCGTTCGACCTGATCTGGGCGCGCGAGATGACGGGGCGCGTTTACGCGATGCGCCCGGTCGCGCTGCGCACGGCGGCGGGGCATGTGCCCGGCCATGCCTGCGTCGTGCGCCGCGAATCGCCCGACTACGCGGGCCGTCTTTCAGTCGAGGAGGCGGCGCGGCTGCTCGCGGTGGCAGCCGGGGGCCGCGGCACCGGTCGCGATTACCTCGCGAACACGGTGCGCCATCTGGAGGAACTCGGCGTGCGCGACGCGCTGCTGCACCGGATCGCGGCGCGGGTCGCCGAGTTCTGCCCGGAAATCAACGCCACGCCTATGGGTCCTCTGGCAGTCCCGGCAGGCGGATCGTAGTCCTGATGGCGCCCTCCTGTGCCGCCATATCTGTGCCCGACGGTGTCGCGGCGTGGTGTAATGAGCGGGGACGGCCATCGCCGTCGAGCGCGACAAACACGAACTCGGCGGCCGTGACTTTGACCCGCTTCCCCTGACCCTGCCGCAGCACCCAGACCTCGACGCAGAGCGTGATCGAGCTGCGGCCGATTCTCATGACATCGGTATAGCAGCACACGACGTCGCCGATCTTGACCGGCTGCAGAAACGAGATGTTGCTGACGGCGGCGGTAACGACCCGCCCTTCGGCCAACCGGGTCGCGGTGATAGCCCCCGCCGCGTCCATCAGCGACATGATCCAGCCGCCAAAAATGTCGCCGCTCGGATTGATGTCCGCCGGCATCGCCAAGGTGCGCGCGGCAAGCTCGCCGCGTGGCTGGACCTGATCGACAGGCACGGCCTGGCATTCGCTTTCGGGCCACATCGCAGTTCCTTCCGTCCACATTGCGGAACGGAGCCGATATGACCGTCCTCATGTTGCGATGCAACAAGAATACTGTAGCGTTTTGTCAGATCATGGCTCTTTTGTGCTGCGATGCACAATGACCAGGCGTTGGCGGCTCAGCCGCATTTCGAATAGCCGCAACTCGTGCACTGATCGCATCCTTCGATCCGGATTAGCGCCGCCTCGCCGCATTTCGGGCATTGCCGCAGCCCCGACTCGGAAAACGGCAACGCTGTGCCGGAACCCGAGCCGCCCCCCCGCTCGCCATCGAGATTGACGACCCGGGCTTCGATCGCGCGGTCGCCGGCGGAGCCTTTCGGCGGCAGGAAGCCGATAGCAATCATGTGCCGCTCGATGACGTCGCCGATCGCGGCGAGCAGCGACGGTACATAGCGCCCGTCGACCCAGGCGCCGCCGCGCGGATCGAATACCGCCTTCAGCTCCTCGACGACAAACGCCACGTCGCCGCCGCGCCGGAACACGGCGCTGATCATGCGGGTCAGCGCCACGGTCCAGGCGTAGTGTTCCATGTTCTTCGAGTTGATGAAAATTTCGAACGGGCGGCGGCGGCCGTCCTGCACGATATCGTTCAGCGTGATGTAGAGGGCGTGCTCGCTGTCGGGCCAGTGCACGCGGTAGGTCTGGCCGGGCAATGCCTCGGGTCGCGACAGCGGCTGCGTCATGTAGACAACGCCACCGGCCTCGTAGACATCGGCCGGGCGCGAAGGCGGGGGCGGCGCGGGCAGCGGCAATTCGGGCTGCCGCGGCGCCGGCCGCTGTGCCGCCTCCCGCTCGGGCCGCGCTTCGAGCACGGCGCCGGTGACCTCGTTCGGCCGGTATGTCGTGCAGCCCTTGCAGCCCAGCGCATAGGCGCGGGCATAGACATCCTTGAACCTCTCGAACGGGATGTCGGCCGGCACGTTGATCGTCTTCGAGATCGAGCTGTCGATGTGGCGCTGCACCGCCGCCTGCATCACGACGTGGTCGTCGGGCGACAGGGTCTGCGCGTCGACGAAATAATCCGGCAGCGGCGCGTCCACGCCCCGCAAATGGCGGAACAGGCGGTAGGCGTAATCGGCAACCTCCTCCTCGCGGCGCGTCCCGTCGGGCATCAGCACGTTGCGCGTGTAGCGGAAGCTGAACACCGGCTCCAGCCCGGAGGAGACGTTGTCGGCCAATAGCGAGATCGTGCCGGTCGGCGCCACCGATGTTAGCAGCGCGTTGCGGATGCCGCTCCGTGCGATCGCCTCGCGCACGTCCGGGTCAAGCGCGGCGACGGTCTCGCCCGCCAGATATTTCTCCCGGTCGAACAGCGGGAAGGGGCCTTTCTCGGCGGCCAGTTCGGTCGAGGCGAGATAGGCCGCGCGCTGGATCGCGCCGAGCCATTCCTCGGTCGCCGGCGACGGCCTCCGGCGAGCCGTAGCGCAGCCCGCACAGGATCAGCGCGTCGCCCAGCCCGGTGACGCCGAGGCCGATGCGCCGTTTGTTGCGCGCCTCCTCTTGCTGCGTTGGCAGCGGAAAACCCGAAATGTCGATAACGTCGTCGAGCAGCCGCACGGCGTCGGGCACGATTGCCGCGAGCCGCCCGGTGTCGAGCCGCGCCTCCGGCGTGAACGGCCGTTCAACAAACCGCGCCAGGTTGATCGAGCCGAGCAGGCAGGCGCCGTATGGGGGGAGCGGCTGCTCGCCGCACGGGTTGGTCGCCTGAATATTTTCGCAATACCAGAGATTGTTGCGGCGATTGACGCGGTCGATGAAGATCACGCCCGGCTCGGCATAAGCGTAGGTCGCGCGCATGATCTTGTCCCACAACTCGCGCGCGGGCAGCACTTTCGCGACGGTTTTGGTCTCGCCGGGACCGCCGAACGACAATTGCCACGGCAGATCCTCGGCGACCGCCTGCATGAAGGCGTCGGTCGCCAGTACCGACAGGTTGAACATGCGCAGCCGGCCGGGTTCGCGCTTGGCCTCGATAAAGGCCTCGATATCGGGATGGTCGACGCGCAGCGTCGCCATCATCGCGCCGCGGCGATAGCCGGCGCTCATGATCGTGCGGCACATCGCGTCCCACACGTCCATGAAACTCAACGGGCCCGAGGCGTCGGCGCCGACGCCCTTCACATAGGCGCCGCGTGGCCGCAGCGTCGAGAAGTCGTAACCGATCCCGCCGCCCTGCTGCATCGTCAGCGCCGCCTCGCGCAGATGCGCGAAGATGCCGCCCATGTCGTCCGGGATCGTGCCCATAACAAAGCAGTTGAACAGCGTCACCTGCCGCTCGGCTCCGGCCCCGGCAATGACCCGGCCCGCCGGCAGGAAGCGGAAATCGTCCATCGCGGCGTAGAACCGCCCGGCCCAGCGATCCGGGTCCGTCTCGGTGGCGGCGACGGCGCGCGCGACGCGGCGCCAGGTGTCCTCGATCGTCCTGTCGACCGGCTCGCCATTCGGACCCCGGAGCCGATATTTCATATCCCAGATCTGCTGCGAGATCGCCGCGACCGTGACCATCCGCCGTGCCTTCCACCGAAAACCGCACCAGGGAATTATGACACGCGACCCCTCGCCGACAAAGTTCCGTTTATGTTCTGATTGGTCTGACTGCCTTATGTCGTGCCGACCTTCACTCTGCTAGGGTTAAAATATGACCGCCGCTGATGGCTCGCTCTACGACGACGATTTCTACGACTGGACGCAGCAGCAGGCAGAGCTGCTGCGCCGCGGTCCGGCTGCCGCCAACCGCGCTGGATTACGATCTCATCGCCGAGGAGATCGAAGATTTGGGACGCAGCGAACTGCACGCCTGCCAATCGCTGTGCGAGCACATCATCGAGCACCTGCTGAAGATCGAGTATTCGGGGCTCACCGAGCCGGCCGATCATTGGCGTCGAGAGATCGCCGAATGGCGCGTGCAGCTCGAACGGAAACGGACGCGCAGCATTATCGCCAAGCTGGACCTGCCGAACGGTATCGCGTGGCTTTGAGACTGCTGCGCTATCTTGAGCGGACATGCCGGGCTGACGCGCGTCCCGGCGGAATGCCCTATTCGCTCGAGCAGATACTCGGAGCGGCGAGGAGGACTGGTTCCCGATCCCGCGGCTTCCCTAACCTGCCTCGCGCTCCAGCGCGGCGGTCGCGGTCTCGATGCGGTTTTCCAGCTCCGGCATCAGCCGGCGGCGCGGCAGGCCCGGCGGGATCGGGTCGAGAAATTCCAGCGTGATCCGCCCGGGCGCTTCCAGAAGCTGCGGCGGCCCCAGAACAGCCCGGAATTGACCGCCGCCGGCACCAGCGGCACCGCCGAGCGTCTGATACAGCGCCGCGACGCCGGGCTGGTACGGCAGGTTCCGGCCCGGCGCGGTACGCGTGCCCTCGGGGAAAATGACCACCTGGCGGCCCGCTTCCGCCGCCGTCCGGGCCGCCGCCAGCATGCGGCGCAGCGCCGCCGCGCCGCCGCCGCGGTCGATCGCGATCGACCCGGCGCGCGCGGCGTACCAGCCGTAGAACGGGACCCACAGCAGCTCCCGCTTCAGCACCACGGCGGGGTCGCCCAACACGACCATCAGAATCAGGGTGTCCCAAGCCGATTGATGTTTCATCGCGACGATGCACGGTCCGGCCGGAAGGTTGCCGAGGCCGCGGATCTCCCAATCGAGGCCGACCGTCGCCCTGAGCAGCGCCAGGACGGAGCGCGCCCAGAACCTACCGAAGCGCGTCACCACCCGCCGCGGCGCCAGCAGCAGCGGCAGGCCGACAATCCCGAGCACGGCCGTCAACAGAAAGAATCCGGAATTGAACACGAGCGAGCGCAGGCGTTCGGCGATGCCCACACCCGACGAGACTAAAGGTGCCGCGGCCAAGCGTTTCCCCCGCGCCCGGGGGCTACAGTGCGAATGACCGGTTCCGTCGGTATCTTGGGCGCGCCCGCGATCCGCTGCAGCAGCCAAGCCGCGAGAAACTTATTGTATTCGGCAAACACGCGCTGTCCGGCCGCGAGCCAGCCGCGCCAGCCTTCCGGATCGCTTTCGAGCGCGAAAACCGGATGGGCGACAACCCGGACCCTCGGCATCGCCCGGCTGAACTCCAGAAGGCTGCGATGCATATGGTACCAGCTCGTCACCAGTCGCAGGCTGCGGTAGCCCTCCTGCCGCATCCAGACGGCGGTCTCAAGGGCGTTACCAACCGTGTTGTCGGCCGTGTGGCCGAGCACGATGCAGCACGCTTCGCGCGTTGCCGCCGGGCCGAGCGCGCGCAGCAACGTGTCACGTTCCACAGCCGGGTTGACGCCGGAAACGAACAATTTGCCCGCTTTGCCGGCGGCGAGCAGATCGAGCCCGGTTTCCAGCCGCATTTTCCCGCCGGTCAACACGACGATCGCATCGGTCGGCGACGCCCGATCGACGCCGACCCACCAGCTGCTCACGGCGAACCAGGCGAAACCGCCAAGCCAGAAAAGCAAGAGTAGGCTGAAAATCCATAAGCTGTAGCGAAACACCGAGGCCGGCCGGCGCATGTTCCGCTACGGCAGGCGGGCGAGACGGCGACGGACAGTCGCTCGCGCACTCGCTGCGGCGAAGATGCCGACCACCCCGGTCATTACGGCGAGTACGAGCCAGAGCCGCCAGTCGCCAAGACCGATTCCTTCGGTCGGAGCGGCGAGGCGTATCAGCGGACCGGTGCCGCCAAGCAAGGGGACGGTCGCGGCGATCGCCGCCGTGGCGATGCCGCCGCCGATCAGCCCGTAAGCCAGCGCGCGCGTCGCGAACGGCCGTGCGATCTGGCGGTCGTCGGCGCCGAGCAGGTGCAGCAACTCGATATCCGACCGACGGGCCGCGACCGCGGCGGCGGTCGCGAACGTGGCCAATGCGGCAACGAGCAGCAGCGCGCCGGAGATGGCCGCCCCGAGCAGCGCCTGCACCGGCCCGGCCCGGGCGCGCAATCCGCGGGTGACCGGGCCGTATTCGTCGATGCGGGCCTCCGGTACAACCGACGCCAGCTGTTGCCGAAGCTTCCCGAGGTCGACTGCGCCGACAGGCTCGATGCCGGCATCGATCAGCTGCGGCACCGGGAGCTCCTCCAGCGGCACGGCCGAGCCGAGCCAGGGTTCGAGCAGGCGGCTCGTCTCCGATGGGGTCAGCAGATGCACGGAACGAATGCCGGTGGTCTGGCGTAGGACTGCCACGATCGTCTCGACCCGTGCCGCCGACGTTTCGGCCGGGACCTGAACCGTCATGCGGCCGGCTAGCAGGGTCTCCGAGGCGCGCAGCGTCTCATCGAGCAGGATCAGACCGATGCCGGCCAAACCGGCGACATAGACCATGAGCGCGACAAACCAAGGCGCAAGCCAGCGGGCCGCATCGCCGGCGAACGGTGGGACCCCCGGCGCCGCAAGGAATGGAACCCGGATCATGATGCGCAAATCATAACGCTACTCGTTCGGCGGAAAGTCTGCCGTTCTCGAGGCGAAAGGCCGGCTCGCCGAGGTGACGAGCGAAGGCGGTATCGCGCGTCGCGATCAGCACGGTGGTACCGACCCGGTTGATGTTCCGGAAAATCCGCGCGAGCAGCAATACGGTCTCTTCATCGAGATTCCCGGTCGGCTCGTCGGCGATCAAGAGTTCGGGCCGTCCAACGATGGCGCGGGCGATCGAGACTAGCTGTCGCTCGCTGTGGGACAGTGTCGAACCTCGCGCATCGATCCGCTTTTCGAGCCCCACCCAAGCCAGCAATTCGGGAACATTCCTTGCAATTTCACGCTGCGCCGCTCCAGCGATGCGCAATGGCAGAGCGACATTGTCGGCGACTGTCCAATCCTCGACAACCCGGACGTCCTGAAACACGATCCCGATACGGCGCCGCAACGCCGAGCGCGCCGCCCGGTCGAGACGCGCCGCATCGCTGCCGAACAGCATCAGCGCGGCCGCTGCTGGGCCGCGCGGCCAGCGAAATGATCCGCAGCAGCGTCGTTTTGCCGGCGTTGCTCAGCGCCGGTCAGGAGACAGAAGCCGCGAGGGTCCAGCGACCACGATATGTCGGAAAGGACCGGCGGGCCGGCGCCATACCGCATTCCGATGCGCTCTAGCCGCACCACCGCAGCGTCGGTAGAAGCCGCTGTCGTCGCTTGCACCCTAAGAGCTGCCCTGTGCGCCGGTCCGATCCGTTGCGCTCCGCCCTGACGGACTCAGAAATTCTCGATCCAGGGACGCAGCTCGATCTCCCAGGCCCAGGCGCTGCGGTGCTGGCGGTGCAGTTGCAGATAGGCTTGCGCGATCGCGTCCGGATCGAGCAGCGCATCGGGGCCCCGCCCTTCGGCGCGCGGGTCGCCGGGCCGACCGATCCCCCCGTCGATCACGACATGCCCGACATGAATGTTCTGCGGTTGCAATTCGCGCGCAAGGCTTTGCGCGAGGCCGCGCAACGCGAACTTACCCATCGCGAATGACGACGAGCGGGGATAGCCCTTGACGCTGGCGCTGGCGCCGGTGAACAGGATCGTGCCGCGGCCCTGACGCTGCATGCGTATTGCCGCCTCCCGCGCCACCAGAAAGCCCCCGAAGGCGGTCACGCGGATCGCGTTCTCGACCGCTTCGGGATCAAGTTCGACAATCGGACCGCGGGCCCGGCCACTCGCGTTGTAGACGACCATATCAAGGCGCTCGCCGCCAGCATCGACCGCCGCGAACAGGCGCTCGACGTCTTCTGCGTTGCGTGCGTCGCACGCAACCGCCTGGGCGCCGGTCTCCTGCGCGAGCGTGGCCAGCTTCTGCGTATCGCGCGCTGCCAGGACAACCGACATGCCGTCGCGGGCGCACAGTCGGGCCAGCGACGCGCTGAGACCTGTCCCCGCTCCGACGATCAACGTGCGCTCGCCCGCCGCCATGGCCTCCTCCTCCGATATCGGTCGATAGCTTTCAGCTTATCTCGGTTATCGCGCAAATCCTTGCTGCGACTCCAGAACTAAATCGGATGGAGCGGTTTAGAGAAGGTGCGTTGCCGTCGCGTGCAGCCGGCCGTCTTGCCCCCGAAGCAGGAGATTCCTCTGGCGCATCCGCTTGCCGAGCGACAAATTGGACTGGCCATCGCGTCGTCGTTCTGTTGCGCTCTGTACTGTTGCGAGAACTAACAGATGAGGTGAGCAAATACTTGCAGTCAAAGAATTACGTTGTCCGATCATTTCTCGTTCAAGCTTAGTGTATGACACGTCAAGTCAATCTTCTGACTTGAAGCGCGATATATATTTCATGCCACCGCGGGTTGACAACCTGAGAAGTCGTTAGATAGGCTCGTCAAACCTGCCCAACGCCAAACCCGGGCGCCCTCGCAACCGATCCGGGCCGGCACCGTACCTGCCATTCTGTCGTGTGAGACGGCGCCCTTTCCGCAGGGCGGCCGCTCCGCGGTGCTTGTTCAACCGCATGGAGATGCAAGCGGATGAGGATGCCAAAAACCCTCGGCCTTTCACTGGCCCTGCTTGTTGCGTCATCGGTCGCGATGGCGAAGCAAAACCTCTCTTCTGAGCACGATACCGGGGTGAGTTCCAAGGCGAAATCAGCGCCGCATGCGAAGGCGCGCAGCGTATACAAGACAGCCGCGACGAGACGGAGCAGCACCAAGCGCAAGAACGTGGTTCACCGATCGCGGGGCACTGCGCGGCGCACGGCCGCGCTGCCGGCCGTCGATGAATATATCGGTCCGATGAGTGTCGTCGGTCAGCGCCAGGTCGGTCGGGCCGCATGGTATGGCAACCATCATGTCGGCCGGCTCACCTCCACCGGCGAGCCGCTCGACACTGTCCACGCGACGGCCGCGCATCGATCGCTGCCGCTGCATTCGCTGGCACGCGTCACCAATCTCCGGAACGGCCGTTCGGTGGTGGTGCGGATCAATGATCGCGGTCCAGTTAGCCGCTCCTTGCTGATCGACATGTCCCCGCGCGCAGCCGCGGCCATCGACATGATGAATGCCGGGATTGCCGAGGTCATGGTCGAGCCGGTCGCGTCCGCCGGCGGCATCGGCACCTCATCGGCATCGGCGCGCTGATCGCTACGCCCCGATTTGTCGTACGCCGTTCCAGGCGTGCATGCGCGACAAAACCGGCGGTTTCACAGGCTGTCGCCTTTCTGCAACTGTGGCCGAAAGAGCACGGCAAGAGCGAAAAGCCGGTACGAGGCGCCGGTTGAATTGACAGCAAATCCTCAGTCGATTGTACAATTTGGCCTGCGTTCTGCGTGCTGACTGTATCGATCCGGAAATCAGAAAGTACTCGCCAACAAATCACGCTTTCGGTTCGTTCGACTGCTGCCCGCGGCGCAGGGTTGGATGCTCGGCCGGCTTTGCCGAGAGCCAGGAGAATGGGGACCACTTCCGCCTCAGGCGGGTTTCGATTTGGGGGCAAAGTGTCTGAAACGACCAACGTCATACCGTTTCCGGCGACTCGGCGCGCGAGACGGTTGTTAGCGGACGGCGCGCCTTGCTCGGTACCTGGTGACTACGAGTTCACCGAAAAGGAACTGGACGCGCTGTGCCGGTGGTTCTCCGCAATGAAATATGCTTTCCCCGGAACGGAAGGCGTCATGATCGTCAGCCATCAACAGAATTACTCGGCGGTCGGCCTCTACAACCCTGCCGGCGGCGCTCCGAACTGCCTCGTCGCAAAGCATGCGGTCGGCGGCACCACGCGCTTCTTCTGGTCTACCGAGGGGGATCCGCCGCGGGCCATCAGCGACCTGCCCGAGATCACCGACGCCCATATCCGCGCCATTCGCCCACCGCGCAACGAGAAAGGCTGGCTCGATCCTAGCGGTTGGATGGGAGTGTACGCCGCGCGGATGATCGCGACCGCGGTACAAGTGGTTTGACTACCGCCGGTCGAGCCGGCAGGGTAGCGGCCACCGGGGTTGAGCTCCGTCGCGTGATGCGCGGCGGCGAGAATGAGGAAGTCTGACACGGGCGAGACCGGACGGCATGCCGTCGGCAACCGTTCGCCCCCGGGAATGCATCGGAACTTGGCGGTCGGGCATTGGATTGGGCTTCGCCGAGGAGAGTCGGGGGGCGATGAAAGCGGTCGCCGTTGTCGGGTTGCTCGCCTGCCTTGCCGCCGGATGTTCGTCGTTGCCGCACGCGGGACCGACGGTCAGGGACGTCAGGGGGCAGGAATTCGAGGACAAGCAACTCCGCTTCGCCCTGGTCGATATCGACGACAATGTCGTCACTGTGCAAACCGCCGCGCCGCCTGAAAGCTTCTCGGCGCGTTTCAAGAAATACGGCAGACCTCCGCAACCGAAGATCGGGGTCGGAGACACGGTCATCGTGTCGATCTGGGAAGCCGCCGGAGGCGGCCTGTTCGGCGCATCGCCGACCGATACCGTCTCGCCGGGATCGCGCAACGTCACGATCCCGGAGCAGGTGGTGGGCCGCGACGGCATGATTACGGTGCCGTTTGCCGGGCAGGTACCCGTCGCCGGACGAACCCCGTTCGAAGTGCAGCGTACGATCGAACAGCGTCTCGGCGAGAAGGCGATCGAACCGCAAGCGATCGTAACCGTGGCGAAGAGCCTGTCGAACAGCGTCACAGTGGCCGGCGAGGCCGTAGGCGGCGCCCGCGTTCCGCTGTCGGTCAAGGGCGATCGCCTGCTCGACGTGATTGCCGCCGCGGGCGGCGCCAGATCGCCGGTCTATGAGACATTCGTGCGGCTGTCGCGAGGCGGCGTCACGGCGACGATTCCGATGGAACGCCTGGTCTCGAACCCGGCCGAGAACATCTACGCGCAACCCGACGACGTCCTGACGCTGGTGCGTTTGCCCCAATCTTACACGGCCTTTGGCGCCACGGGGACGAACGCGTTGATCCCGTTCACGGCTGAGCGGATGACGCTCGCGGAGGCGCTGGCCAAAGCCGGCGGGCTGCAGGATCAGCGCTCCGACCCCGCCGGCGTTTTTCTGTTCCGCTACGAGCCGGCCCCGATGGTCAAGTCGCTCGGCCGACCGGTTTTGGCGACTGGTCCCGACGGGGAGACCCCGGTGGTCTACCGGCTCGACCTGCGCAACGCGAAATCTTTTTTTCTCGCCCAGCGTTTCCCGATCGAGGACAAGGACGTTATCTACGTCGCAAATGCGGACCTGAACGAGTTGCAGAAATTCTTCACACTGATAAACACACTTACCGGCCCAGTCATCTCCGGGATCGTCGTGTCGAACGCGGTGCAATAATCCAGCCGAAGGGCGAAGCGGACGCGCGGCGCTCGACCAAACTGCACGCCTTTGATCGAGCGAGCGGCGCAATGATCGCTCTGGACCTGTCGCGCCTGTTGTCGCGCGCCGGCCGCGGGACGCCGACCGGCATCGACCGCGTCGAGCTCGCTTACGCCGAGCACCTGATCGCGAGCGGGCAACGGTGTTGCTTTGCGGCCGTCACTCCGGACGGCAGGCTGGCGCTCCTCCCGCGCCGGATAGCCGAAGACTTCGTCCGCGAAATCGGCACGGCCTGGCGCGAACCGCTCAACCCGCGTCAGCACGAGCGGCGGGTGCGCCGGATCGCGCGCCATGCCCGCCTCGCGCTGCTCCTCGGAAGCGAGCGGCGGCTCATCGGCGTATTGCGCGACAGCACCGGCGGTTCCGTCTATCTGCTGGTCTCGCACCACCATCTCGAAAGGCGAAAACTGATCGCGCGCCTGAAAACGCGCAGCCGGGCGCGCTTCGTCTGCCTGATCCATGATCTGATCCCGGTCGAGTTCCCCGAATACGCGAAGCCGGGCCAGGCGGCGAACCACCTTCGCCGGATCGAGACGGCGGCCGCGCTCGCCGACGCGTTGATCGTGAACTCGGCGGTAACCGGCGCGGCGCTTGCAGACGCATCTCGATCGCGCCGGCCGGGCGCCTCCGGTCTTGGCAGCCCCATTCGGCGCTGATCTGCCGGCCGCCGCGCTGTCCGGCGTCCCGCCGATCGGCCGGCCGTATTTCATCTATCTTGGCACGATCGAGGCGCGCAAAAATCACCTTCTTCTGCTCAACCTGTGGCGTCAGCTGAGCCGCGATCTCGGAGACCGGGCCCCGGTCCTGGTCCTGGTCGGGCAGCGTGGCTGGGAAATCGAAAACGTCGTCGACCTGCTCGATCGCTGCCCGGCGTTGCGCGACACCGTCATCGAGCACAACGCTGTCTCCGACGCTGCTCTGGTGCCGCTGCTGCGCGGTGCGCGCGCGTTGCTGCTGCCTTCCTTCGCGGAAGGTTTCGGGTTCCCGGTGATCGAGGCACTGCAGCTCGGGCTACCCGCTTTATGCAGCGATATCGCGGCGCTGCGCGAGACCGGCGGCGCGGTGCCCGAGTTCCTTGACCCGCTCGACGGACCGGGCTGGCGCGCCGCGATTCTCGACTATGCCCTTCCACAATCGCCACGCCGCGCCGCACAGCTCGCCCGCCTCGCCGCCTGGCTCCCGCCGCGCTGGGATGCGTATTTCGCGATCGTCGATCATTTTATCGCGGACGTGTCCTCGAAGCGATAGACGCGCGAGCGGGTGTCCCTGGCGAGCGTCCGACGGCGGTCAATTGCCCGGCAGCCGCCGGCCGAGATGGCGCGCCACCGCGGCGAGATCGACCGGTTCGGCGGCCACCGCGCGGTGCTCCTCGATGACAATGGCGGCCGCCTCGCGCACCTGCGCCTCACTGTGCGCCGCCGTCAGGAAAAAGCGCAGCCTCGCGGCCCGTTCGGGCACGGCCGGATACAGGATCGGCTGCACGTTGATGCCGCGCCCGAACAGCGCCTGGGCGAGCTTGCCGGCCTTTATCGAGCTGCCGGTGATCACCGGGACGATCGCCGCCCCGATCGAACCGCCGACATCGAGACCGCCGTCGCGCGCCAGATCGAGAAACAGCCGCGCGCGGTCATTGAGCCGCCGGACGCGTTCCGGTTCTTGCTCCAGAATTTCGACCGCGGCCAGCGCCGCAGCCGCGGCCGGCGCCGCCATCCCGACCGAGAAGACAAAGCCGGGCGCGGTTCGCTTCAGGTATTCGATCAGGTCCCTGCGGCCCGCGATATAGCCGCCGCACGAAACCAGCGTCTTGCTCAGCGTGCCCATCCAGATATCGACCTCGCCCGGGTCGATGCCGGCCCGGTCGGCCGAGCCGAACCCGCGCGGCCCGAGCACGCCGAGAGCATGCGCCTCGTCGACCATCAGCCAGGCGCGATGCCGTCTCGCGACACCGACAAAGGCGGCGAGATCGGGCACGTCGCCGTCCATGCTGTAATGGCCTTCGATGACGAGCAGCGCGTGACCGTGCCGCGCGCGCGTGCCGGCCAGCGCCTTGTCGGCGGCCTCGGCATCGAGATGGCGGAACGGAACCCGCCGGGCGCCCGACAGGATCGCCCCTTGCACGATGCTGTTGTGGATCAGCGAATCGTGCACGATCAAGTCGTTGCGGCCGAGCAGATGGCCGATTACGGTCACATTCGTCGAATGGCCGCCGACCAGGGCGACAGCGTCCTCCGCGCCGTGGACGCGCGCCAGGGCGTGCTCCAGCTCGCGGTGGATCGGGCGCTCGCCGGAGACCATGCGGCTCGCCGAAACCGACGTGCCGTACCGGTCGATCGCCGCCTTCGCGGCGGCGGTGACCCTGGGGTCGCCGTTGAGCCCGATATAATTGTAGGATGCGAAGTTGGTGTAGGAGCGGTTGCCGATGACGGTATCGGCGCCGGCGATGCCCTGGTGCATGCGGAAAAACGGATCGCCGATGCCGAGGTAATCCGCCGCCTCCTCGATCATGCGAATCTCGCGGTACGATTCGAGCCGCGACACGTCGAGCCGGCCGGTATCGGCGTCAGCAGCATCCAGCGCGGGATCGCGCGCTGCCGCCGGCCGGGCCGCCGGAACCATCCGCGTCGCCGCCGAGGACAGCTTTTCGATGAGCCGCGCTTTGGCTTGAGCGGACAATCCGAACAGGTCGCGGCTCGCTGCCATCCCTGCTATTCCGCAGCTTCCGAGTCCAACTCCAGCGGATCAAACGGCTCGGCTGCCGTGGCCACAGCGGCAAGCCGATCGTGGTCGGCCGCTTCGTAGCGCTCGGCCATGCCAAGCACCTCGCCGGCTTGCGGCCGCGCCGCGACGGAGTTGGCGAACCGTGTCGCGATCGACGCGACGCTGGTGCCTTCGGCGAGCGACATCAGCGGCAGATCGATCCGCAGCCGACTCTCGAGCGCCAGACGCAGCTCGACCGCCATCAGCGAATCCATTCCCAGCTCCGATAACGGCCGGAGCGGGTCAACGGCGCCGGACGGCAGGCGCAGGATGCTTGCCGCTTCCTCGGCGATCGCGGTCTTCAGCAGCGCCGCCGCTTCCTCTTGGCTGAGCCCGGCAAGCCGCTCGATCAGCGAATCGTCTCGGGGCAGCCCTGCTTCGTCGTCGCGGATATCGGCGAACAGCGGCGCTGCAAGAATCGGCAGGAACCGCCGCGCCTCGCTCCAGCTGGTTTCGGCGAAGCCAACAGCCGGCAAGTCGCTGGCGAGCATCGCGGGCAGCGCCGCCAGGGCTTGCGCCGCTGGCATCGGCTTGGCGCCGAGCCGGCGCGCCAGCGCGTCGCGGGTCTCGGGGCGCTCCGCCAGGTAGCCGGCGTCCTCGATCGGTCCCCAACCGACTGCGAGTGCCGGCCGACCGTCGGCCCGACGCCGCCTCGCCAGCGCCTCGAGCGCGAGATTGGCCGCGACGTAGACGCCCTGACCGGGCGCGCCGAGCAGCGTCGTCGCCGACGAGAACAGCACGAACATCTCGATCGGATCGTCTCGGGTCAAACGGTCGAGCAGGATTGCGCCGCCGAGCTTTGGCCGCAGCAGGTCGCGAATGGCGGCGCCGTCCAGGTCGGCGGCGAGCCCATCGGCGATCGCCGAGGCGGCATGGATCACGCCGCGCAGCGGCGGTTGGTTTCGGCGGATGTCGTCGAGCGCGGCGGCCAACGATGTCCGGTCGGCGACATCGGCAGCGTAGATGCGGGCGTCGGCGCCGAGCGCGCGCAGTTCCGCTACACGATCGCAGGTCCCCGGGGTGTCGCCGCCGCGGCGGCCGAGCAGCGCGATCGAGCCGGCGCCGTGCGCTGCGAGCCAGCGCGCCGCCGCGAAGCCAAATCCGGAAACGCCGCCGGTGACGAGGTAGGTCCCATCGGCGCGCAGCGCCGGTTCCGGCGGCTCTTGCAGCCTGATCGCGGCGCTGCCGTCGGGTACCAGGGCGGGTACCAGCACCAGCTTGCCGATATGTCCGGAGGTCTGCATCAGACGGAAGGCGTCGCCAATCGCCGGCGAACGGAAAGCGGCGATGCGCCAGCGGACGGATCTCGCCGTTACGTTAGCGCCGCGGCAATCTCGCTCAGCAACGCGCGCGGCGAGATCGGGCCGCTGGATCGGCAGCTGGTCGACGTCGATCGCGAAATAGGAAATGTTCTGCCGCAGCGGGCGCATGTGCATGCGGCGGTTCTGGTAGAAGTCGCGCTTGCCGAGTTCGAGAAAGCGGCCGAACGGCTTCAGCACGCCGAGGCTCGTGCTCCATCGCCTCGCCGCTGAGCGAATTCAGCACGACGTCGACGCCGCTCCCGCCGGTGGTCGCTCGCACCGCGTCGGCAAAGCCGAGGTCGCGCGAATCGAACACGTGGTCGGCGCCGGCCAGGCGCAGGAAGGCCCGTTTCATCTCCGATCCGGCCGTCGCGATAACGGTCGCGCCGCGAAGGTTGGCGTACTGGATCGCCGCCAGGCCGACCCCGCCGGCGGCGGCGTGGATCAGCACGAACTCGCCCGCCGCAAGTTTTCCCAAAGTGCCGAGCGCATAAATCGCGGTGACGAAGGTAACCGGCATCGTCGCCGCCGCCGCGAAGCTCGTCTCGTCCGGGATGCGGATAACCGCGTGCGCCGCGGTCGTCACGCGGGTCGCGAGCGAGGCGGGCGCAAAGCCGGCCACGCGGTCGCCAACCGCCAGCCCGACGACCCCGGAGCCGATTTCATGGACGATTCCGGCGCATTCGAGGCCGAATGTCGGACCGGCGAAGCCGTCGATCAGCGCCTCCTCGGGCAGGAGCCCCATGCCCCACATCACGTCGCGGAAATTGAGCCCCGCGGCATGGACATCGATCGAAACCTCTCCCGGTCCCGGTGCACGGCAAGCAGTCGGCCGCCACTGCAAGGCATCGATGCGCGCTCTGCGGTCCTGCGTCGAGCGCCAGTGGAGCACCCGGAGGCGCCCAGCGCGGCGGCAGACCGCGACGCAGCCGGGTACGTGCCGACCCGACCGGGTCCAGACAATCTCCGTTTCCGGGGTCGCGGCCGCCAGCTCCTCGACCAGCGCGCGCCCTCGCTCGGTCCAGTCCATCCGCGCGGGGAAATCGACGAGCCTCAGCGACAGACGCGGGGTTTCGTTCAGTAGAACTCGCGCGAAGCCCCAGACGGCGGCTCCGACAACGCCCTCGTCCGGCGCCGATGGCTCATTATCAGAGACTTCGTTGCACGCATCTTGCTGAGCCCCGCTGGTGACAACCCACAGCGGAGTCTCTCGGTGCGCCGCGGCCGCCGCAAGGGGCGGCAACGTGGCGAGCAGGTACGCCGCCTGCTCGATTGGATCCTCTCCCTCCTCGGCTAGGAGTACTGCGATCTCGGCGACATCCGCGGTGTCGTTGGAAACCGCGCCCGCCACGGGGCCGCTCCCGGCCAACGCGGCCGGATCGATCTCTCTGACGCGGTGCCCGGCGCACTCGAGCTGCTTGCGAAAGTCGGGGCGGCCGTTCGGATCAGTCACGATTAGCGCGATCGGCAAAGGAGTGGCGCCCTCGGCCTCCGGCTGGAGGTCGGTCGGCGCCCGCCCCCAGAACACCGAGCTGGGCCACGGTCCGCCGGCCACCGCAGCGGCACCGGGAGCATCGAACCCGGCGATCGCCAGCTCGACCCGCCAATCCTCGCCGGAGCGGAGCGGAGAACCGCCTGCGCCAGCACCCGCGTCGCGCCACCATTCGGGAGCGCGGCCGAACACCAGATCCCACAGCGGATTCGGGTCCGGTTCGACGGCAATCAGCAGCCCGCCCGGAGCCAGTCGCTCACGCAAAGCGGTGAACGCCTGTGTGTCGAGCCGCAGGCGGGCACAGGCATGCGCTGTGAGGATCAAGTCGAAGCGGGCATCGCCGAGAGCGTCGGCCCCTTCGCTCGGCGCCCAGCGCGCCGCACTGGCTTCGGGTGCCATCGAAACAACGGACCCAAGCCGGGCGACCTGCTCGGCGTCCGGAGCGGTCGCCGCATAGCGGAACGCCGCGCCGGATTGGGCCAGGCGGTCTAATGCCCGGCGGGTCATCCCGCCATCGGCGCCGATTTCCAGGACGCGCAGCAATCGCCCTTCGGGCCAGCGCGCCGCAATGTCGCCGAGCGCGGCGCTGATCAGGTCGATCCCGGCGCTGCCGACCGGCGAGGCATGCAGCAGATGTTCGATCATCGGAGCCGGCGCGGAGGGGGGCGTTCGGCCGGAGGCGAGCAGGACCGGGAGCTCCTCGGCGGCAGCGGCGATCAGCGCCAGCTCGGATACCAGTTCCGGATGTTCGGCGAGCAGCAGACGCCAGACTTCCGACATCGCGGGCAGGTCGTTCCGGCTGTTGATCGTCCAGACCCGATCCGCTTGCGAAGCCGCCGCGAAGCGCCGCAAGAGGCCGAGGAACGATTCGAAAAGCGGCGCGGCATCGGCAGCGAGGGAGCCGTTCTCGACGATCTCGTCGATCGTAAACTGGACATCGGCATCGACAACGCCCCGCAGCACCTCCAGCGCTGCCGAGGCGATCAGTGCCTCCAGCAGCAATTTCGTTTCGACCCTCGCGGCGGCGTCGTCATTGGAAACGGTGGTCAACGGCGCAAGAATATCGGCGACCGCCGACAGCACCGCCGGTGCCGCGTCCTCGCGCAGCGGGGCAGGGACCAGAGCGATGCGCAACGCCCCCTCGTCGGGACCGGCCCGGCGCGTCAGCTCGACCCGGCGGAACCAGCAATCCGACAACTCGGCAATGACCGCGCCGGCTTCGTCGAACAACGCCATCTCGGCGGCTGCCGACCGAATCCCGACCCGGGTGACCCGCAGCCGCGCGCTATGCGGCACGCGCCCGAGCGGAGCCGTCACGCGCACCCGCCCAAAGCGCCAAGGCAGAAAGCTCGCGCCGTCGAAGTCTCCGGAATGCCTTGCCTGTCTGTCGGCGATCAGCGCCAGCAAACCCTGCAGCGCGCCGTCGAGCAGCGCCGGGTGGATAATGTACGGGGCCAGGTCCTCGTCAATCACCGAGGGGTCGAGCTGCACCGCCGCCTCGCCCGAGCCGAGCAGTTCGATGCGCCGCACGGTGCGGAACCGGCCACCATAATCCAGCCCGAGCCGGGCGGCGAGAGCGTAGAGCGAGGCGGCGTCCACTGCCGCGTGGCCCGGCTCTGCCGGTCCGAACAGGGGCGAGGGGACGAATTCGCCTGCCGTTGCCAGCCGCGCCACGGCATGCAAAGTCGGCGGGTCATCGGCAAGACGCGGACGGCTCGTCAGTTCCCAATCGCCGTCGTCGCCGACCTCAATACAGCGGATCTCGCGGGTCCGTCCTCTCTCGAACGGCAGCGGCCGGCGCAGTTCGACGTCGCTGACTTCGATAGCGGCGGAACTCGGCCGACGCAACCGCGCCGCGGCCAGCGCCATTTCGACCACCGCGGCGCCCGGCAGCACCGGAACCCCCTCAACCGCGTGATCGGCGAGCCACGGCAGGATGTCGGCATCAACATGATTGAGCCAGGACCGCGCCGCTGCCCCGTCCTGCCGGAAACCGAGCAGCGGATGGTCGAAGCGGGGGTCCGTCAGGTTGCCCGCCTCGACTGTGCGCTCGAACCAGAACCGCTCCCTGTTCCACGGATAGAGCGGCAGCCCATTCGATGCGGCGGGACCGTCGAACTGCGTGGCCCCGGCCATGTCATAGCCCGCGACGTGAACGCGGGCGGCAATTCCCGGAAACGGATCCGGTGCCGTTTGCTGGCGGGTGAGCGTGCCGAGGACGCGGCCCTCAGCGTCCGCGGTGCGCAACGCGTCGTGGAGATATGCCTGAAGCACCGGGTGGGGTCCAATCTCGACGAAGATGCGGAAACCGTCGCCGACTAGTCGCGCCATGCCGTCGCAGAACCGGACCGATTGACGGATATTGCGCCACCAGTAGGCGCCGTCGAGTTCGCCAGAAACGGCCGGTTCGCCGGTAACCGTCGAGATCAGAGGGCTGTGCGGCGCGCCGGAAGTCAGGCCGGCGAGATCGGCGAGCAGATCGTCGCGGATCGGATCCATGGCCGCCGAATGAAACGCGAAATCGAGATCGAGGGCGCGGAATGCGACGCCGCGGCGGCGCGCTTCGGCCCCCAGCCACTCGATCGCGTCCTCCGAACCGGATAGCGTAACCGATTGGCTCGCATTGATGGCGCCCAGTTCGAGCGGACTGCCGATCTCGGCGAGAAGCGCACGTGCCGCTTCGGCGCCCAGCGCCAGCGCCGCCATGCGGCCACGGCCGCGCGTACGTTCCTGCTGCCGACTGCGCGCCACGACGACCCGCGCGGCATCGGCCAGCGTTAGTGCACCGGCGGCCCAGGCGGCGCCGATCTCGCCGACGCTGTGTCCGATGCATGCCTGCGCTTCGATCCCGAGCTTGCGCAGCACCGTGACGATGCCGACCTGCACCGCGAAGAGCAGCGGCTGGGCGATATCAGCGTGCGCCATTTGCTCCGCGTCGGCGCCGCGTTCCAGCATTTCTCCGACCGACCAGCCCAGCGCAGGGCGCAAGGCGGCGTCGGCGAGGCCGAGCGCGTCGCGGAAGGCAGCACTCACCTTGTAGGCGTCGCGCCCCATGCCCGGCCACTGCGCCCCGTTGCCGGCGAACACGAAGGCGAGTTTCGCGTCGCGCAGCGCGGTGCCGGTCACGATCGCCGCGCTTTTGATATCAGTGGCGAAATCGGAGAGAGCGGCAACGGTGTCTGTCTGGTCGGCGCCGAGCGCGACCAGGCGTTTCGGCAAATGCTCGCGACGGCGCGCGGCGCCGCGAAGCAACGAGGCGAACGCGTCGGGTGTCGCCGTGGCGAGCGTGTCGCGCCAGCTTGCGGCGAGCGCCCGCAGCGAGGCCTCGCTGCGGGCCGAGATGAGCAACGGCGGCAGTTCTGTTGCGGCAGCGGCGGCTGTGTCGGGCGGGTGGGGCGCCATTCTCAGCACGGCGTGCCCGTTGGTCCCCCCAAAACCGAACGAATTGACGGCGGCGCAGCATCCGTCCGAAATCGGTTCGATCTCGCGCAATAGCCGTAGATTGAGTTCGCCGAACGGGATTTTCGGGTTCGGTGTCTCGCAATGCAGCGACGGCGGCATCACCCCGCGTTCGAGCGCCAGCGCTGCCTTGATCAGCCCAGCCATTCCAGATGCCGGTTCGAGATGGCCGATATTGCTCTTCACGGAACTGATCGGCAGCGGCTCGCGCCGCTCCCGGCCGAGCGCCCGCCCGACCGCGGCGGCCTCGATCGGATCGCCGGCCGGTGTGCCAGTTCCATGCATCTCGAAAAACGCGAACTCGTCGGGTCTGGCGCCGGCGCGCTCGTATACTTCGCGAATTAATGCGCTTTGCGCCGCTTCGTTTGGCAGCGACAAACCGATCGTGCGTCCATCGGAGTTAACGCCGGTGCCGAGGATCACGGCGCGCACGCGGTCATCATCGGCGAGCGCCCGCGCCAGCGGCTTCAGAATGACGACGCCGCCGCCCTCACCGCGGACATAACCGTCGGCGCGTTCATCGAATGCAAAGCAATGGCCCCGGCGCGACAGCATCGAAGCGCGGGCGAAGCCGAGAAACGGGTACGGCGATAGCAGCAGATTGATGCCACCGACAATGGCCGTCCCGATCTGGCCGTCGCGGATCGCCTCGCAAGCATGATGCAGCGCGACCAGCGACGACGAACACGCCGTGTCGACCGTCAGGCTCGGCCCGTGCAGGTCGAACACGTAGGAGATCCGGTTGGCGAGGATGCTCAGCGTCGCACCGGTCATGAAATACGAATCACCGCTCGCCGGATCGCCGAGGCGGAGATCGCGGTAGTCGGTCGATGAGCCGCCGACATAAACGCCGGTCTGCGATCCCGCGAGCTTGCTCGCCGGAATTCCGGCGTCTTCGGTGGCGTGCCACACCAGCTCGAGCAGGATGCGCTGCTGCGGGTCCATCTGGGCCGCCTCGCGCGGCGAGATCCCGAAAAACGCTGGCTCGAACAGATCGACCTCGGGGATCAGCCCGGCGGCCCAGGTATAGCTCTTGCCCGGCTCGCCATAGGTTGGATGATAGTAGAAGCGGGTCGACCACCGGCCAGCGTCCACCTCGGAGACCGCGTCGGTTCCGGTAGCGAGCAATTCCCAGAACGCCTCAAGGCTGGGAGCGCCGGGAAACCGGCAGGAAGCACCTACGATCGCGATTGATCCATCATTCATGCGCTGGGGCTATTTCAAAGTCTGTGCCAAGGAGCACAGGCGGGCTGTTGGCCCGGGGGCCTGCCCTTGATTACACATGACTTTCCCAAAAACCAGATCGCGGCCGCTTCGGGCGGACCCGCCTGTGGCGCCTGCCGGTGTTTCCGGCGGGCGTCGCGGCGCGGTTTCGTGCCCCAAGCGGGGATGCTGCAGCGAACCGGGTGCAGCACCGCGCCCGAAACATTCCGCCAAGATATCACAGCAGGTGCCCCAGCCCGGGAAAGAAAACCGCCATACCGCCTCATCAATACGATCCTCGCTACTCCGACGTCCGAACCGATCGGGGATCGCTGTTGGGAACCCGGATTTGTACCCACCTGAGATTCTTTATGAAAGGTTAAAAGGCCACAGGACGGAACCTTTCCACGTCATTGGGCGCTTGCCGCAAATTGAACCGCAACACTGCGTCGGCACGAGCGCAATTAAGGTTAATACTAGCTGTCCAAAAATGCCGATCAATCTCTCTCTCCGCAATCCCACCGCGGGCAGGCGAGGCGGGACGGCTCGCGCGGACGCGATTCGGACTCGCGCAGGCTCCTGTAAGACCTAGAAATACTGGCGCAAATTGGCGCGGATGCGCGCCAGCGCCGGGATGTCTGGATCAACGGCGGCGAACGGCTGGCCGGTGATCGTCTCGAAGGCCCGGATGTACACGGCGGCGGTCTCGGCGATCACGTCGCGCGGAATCGGCGGCAGCTTGTCGCGGTAGGGGTCGCACCTTGCCGCCACCCAGCGGCGCAGAAAATCCTTGTCAAAGCTGTCCGGTGGCTCACCGTCGGCAAAGCGTCGCTTGTAACTCTGGGCGAACCAGTAGCGGCTGCTGTCCGGGGTGTGGATTTCGTCGGCAAGGACGACGCGACCGGCGCGATCGAGTCCGAATTCGTATTTCGTGTCGACCAGGATCAGCCCGCGCTCGGCCGCGATATCGCGCCCGCGGGCGAACAGCGCCAGCGCCCTCGCCGAGACCTCGTCCCACTGCGCGGCCGACAGAAGGCCGCGCCCGATGATCTCGGCCGGCGCAATCGGCTCGTCATGCTCGCCGTCGCGCGCTTTCGTCGTCGGCGTAACGACCGTAACAGGCAGTTTTTCGTTCTCGCGCAGCCCGTCCGGAAAGCCCAGCCCATACATCTCGCGTCTTCCATGCCGGTACAACGACCAGACCGAGGTCGCCGTCGTCCCGGCCAGATAATCGCGGACGACGATCTCGACCGGCAGGATGTCGAGCCGCGTGCAGACCACCACATTGGGGTCGGGATACTCGAGCACGTGATTGGGGCACAGATCGGCGGTGTGCTCGAACCAGAATCGCGCCGTTTGCGTCAGCACCTGCCCCTTGAACGGGATCGCCGCGATCGCGCGGTCGAAGGCGCTGAGACGGTCGGTTGCGATGATGATGCGTCGGCCGTCCGGCAGGTCGTAATTGTCGCGCACTTTGCCTCGGTAGTGGTTCGGCAGCTCCGGGATCGTCGCGTCGTCGAGGACGAAATCGACGTGGCGAGCGAGGAATTCCGGATCGACCATTACGGTGGGCTCCCGACGGCGTGCGAGGCGGCTCGCCCAATATAGGCCCGGTGCCGGAGCCTCGAAATATTGCAACACCATATGGTAAAAGGGACTTCGGGGACAGCCGGACAACGATCGCCGGGCGGTCTCGCGAAAGCGCAGGAACGACATGAGCCAATCAACCGCCTCTCGGGCAATCGACGCGGCACGGGACGAACCGCGCGAATTCGTACTCGCCCCCGCCGGGATACGGGGCCGCAGCCCGGTTCCCGTGCCGCGACCTGTCGGTAGCCCGGAGCCGGGTACGGCGGGAGCAGGCGCCTGGATCATTGCCTGGGGCGAATTCGTACTGCTCGGGTTTCTCGCCATTGTCGGCGCATTTTTCGCCAGCGCCGACGCCAGCCCCGGCGATTACGCTTGCGGCATGATCCTGATGCTCGCGGCGATCGCCCTCGCGTTCCTGCGGCTCAAGGCCCGCCTCGACGGCACCCCCGGCGGTTGGGCCAGTTCGCTGTTGGTGAACGATTGGGCGAATTTGACGGCGGTCATCGTCGTTTTCGTCATCCTCGGCCTGATCGGGCTGTTCATCGCGGCCGGCTTTGAGTATGGCGGGCTGCACAGTGCCGGGATCGCGCTGTTCGTCGTCAGCGGCGCCGCCATTTTCCTGAACCTGAAACACGTCTTCGACATCCAAGACCGCGACAGCTGAGCTGAAACGCCGTGCCGTCCGTCCTGTCGGTCCAGTCGCGCGTCGCCTACGGGCATGTCGGCAACGCCGCGTCGGTTTTCCCGTTGCAACGTCTCGGGATCGAGGCCTGGGCGCTCGATACGGTGGCGTTCTCGAACCATACCGGGCACGGGCGATGGCGCGGCTCGGCCGTCGCGGCGGCGCAGATTGCCGACCTGTTCGAGGGGATTGCCGCGCTCGGCGTCCTGCCGCAGATTGACGCGGTGCTTTCGGGCTATCTTGGCGATGCGGCGACCGGGCCGGTGCTGCTCGACATCGTCGAACGGGTGCGCGCCGCCAATCCGCGCGTGCTGTTCTGCGTTGATCCGGTCATCGGCGATATCGATACCGGCTCGTATGTGACCGCGGGGATCGCCGAGTTCTTCCGCGACCGCGCCTTGGCGCTGGCCGATATCGTGACGCCGAACCTGTTCGAGCTGGAGTACCTGACCGGTCGCTCCATCACGAGCCTGGACGCGGCAAGCGCAGCCGCCGCGGCGCTGCGGGCCTGTGGTCCGAGCATTGTGCTGCTGACCAGCCTAGCGCTGGAGCCCGGTCGCGTCACGATGCTGGCGCAGGGGCCGGACGGCGCGTGGGCGGTCGAGACGCCGTATCTTCCCGTCGTGCTCAACGGCTGCGGCGACGTGACCGCGGCGCTGTTTCTCGCCCGCCTGCTGCATGGCGAGAGCCTGCCCGAAGCATTGGCCAGCACGGCGGCGGCGATTTTCGCGCGTCATCGAGACGACCGCGCGCCTCGGCCGCTACGAGCTGGCCCTTGTCGCCGCGCAGGACGAATTAGCCGCTCCCTCGCGCCGCTTTACTCCGCGCCGCGTCTAGCCGAGGAGCTCGTTCCTTTCCATATCGAGATCATCATGGTCACGCTTGACCGTCGTAGAGCCCGGCCATAGGGGTTAGAGACAATTGAGAATTACTGTGCCGTGATTCCACCGTCGATGACGAGGGCGGAGCCGGTCATGAAGGCGGCGTCGTCGGAGGCGAGGAACACGATGCCCTTGGCGATGTCTTCAGGGGTGCCCAGGCGGCCGATCGGCAGCCGCTCGATGACCTGCCTTCGCGCCATCTCGATGTCGTTGGTGCCGAGATTGCGAGCGCGGGCGACCAGCACCTGATCGCCCATGTCGGTGCCGATCGTGCCGGGATGCATCGAATTGACCCGGATGCGATAGCCCTTGCGGGCGAATTCGAGCGCCGCCGATTTCGTGAACAGCGTGACGCCGCCCTTGGTCATCGAATAGAGCGGGTCCTGCGTCGAGCCGACCAGCCCCGCGACCGACGCGAGGTTGACGATGGCGCTGCCGTGCGGGCTGTTCCGGGCGGCGTCGCGCAGCGCCGGCAGGCACAGCTTGGTGCCGAGAAACACGCCGGTCAGGTTGACCGCGCTCAGCCGCTGCCATTCGGCGAGAGTGGCGCTCTCGATGTCCTTGCCGAGAAACAGCCCGGCATTGTTGACCAGGATGTCGAGCTTGCCGAACCGTCCCGTGGCCGCGGCGATTGCGGCGCTCCAATCCTCCTCGCTGGTCACGTCGAGATGCACGTAGAGCGCGCTGTCGCCGACCGCGCGGGCGGTCTCGCGACCCGTTTCATCAAGCACATCGCCGATCGCGACCCGTGCACCGGCCTCGACCATCAGCCGTGCGGTCTCCCCGCCGATTCCGCGCGCGCCGCCCGAGATCAGTGCAACCTTGCCATCGAGCCGGTTCATTTGGCGCGACCTCTGTTATGTGTGGCGCGAATGCGCAAATCGATTAACATAGGCTTCGGGTCCGGTAGCTGAACAAGGAGCCTTGGTCATGCGCAAGTTACACCGTTTGCTCGCGCTGGGGATGGTCATCGCGCCGCTCGCCGCCGCACCGGCGTTCGCCCAGGCGCCGCAGGGCCCGACGGCATGCCCGCCCGGAACCCAGCTGGTGCCGCCTGGCCGGGACGGCGCTGGCAATCTCATCGCGGCATATTGCGCCGAAGCTCCAAAGGGGCCCGGCGCTTACGACCCCTACACCGGTCGCAACGTAGCCGATCCGCAAGCCCAGCCCAGCGAAGGCGGACCGGGCCAATTTATCCCGAGGACGCGGTAACCGCAGCGGCGTTTCCCGTAGCATCGGCGAGCGCTCAGAGGCGGCGGTAGCGAAGGTTCCGATAGCGCCGCATCCGGGGCGAACCTACCGTCGCTGGTAACGCCGGCAATCGAGCATGATGAAATCGCGGAAATGCGGCCGCATGCGCTCGGTCCGCGTCGTGTTCGCGGCGGCCTTCCACGCCGCCGAATTCGGCACGTCCGGGTTCGCGAAATGATAGATCGCGGCGTAGCACTGCGTTGCCCCGGTCCCGCGATAGCGCCGCGCCGCCAGCACCCCGGGCACCGCGCCGAGCGCCGGCAGGTGCTCGGTGTTGTACCATTCGTTGAATTCGTTCTCGTGCTCGGGCACGACGTTCATCGCAACCAGGAGCATCATCGCCGCGCCGGACCGGGGCCAGCGCGTCGCCCGGCAGGATCTGCTCGCCCTCCATCCGCATGATGTGCCTTACGCGGCCGGTCACCCGCTTGGTCCACGGCGAGCCGTTGGCGCCGCCGACCGCGAGATAAGGCGGGCTGTGCAGCACGCCGACAGTTTCGAGGTCATAGAGCGCGACCGAGTCCTTCGGGTCCTTTGTGCCGATCCAGCGCTCGGCGTTGAGAAAGCCCGGTACCGCCAGCCGCTCCGGAATGTGCTCGGTGTCGTACCAGTCGTGAAATTCGTCCTCGGCGACATCCGAGAAATTCATCGCCGCGATCAGAATGCCTTTTGCCATCTGCCTCCTCCCGAGATGTTGGAGCCTAGCACGCGATCAGCGAGCGCGCAGGGTCAGGATGATGCCGCCGACGATCAGCGCGATACTGAGGACGACATCGGCGGTGATCTCGCCGCCGAAGATCGCGATCGACAGCAGAAAGCCGCCGACCGGTGTCAGGGCCATGACCTGACCCGCGACGCCGGCCGGCATCACCGAGAGGACCTTGTTCCACAGAAAATATCCGAGCGCGGTCGTGATGACCCAGTTATACGCGAGCACCGCGATCAGGGTCGGGGTCCAGCGGATCGGCTCGCCCCAGGCCGACGACGCGGCGACCGCGGCGATCACCGGCGTGCTGACGAGCACCTGCCAGAAGGTCTGGGTCCAGAAACTCGATCGCCATACCTGTCGCCGGTATAGCACCGAGCCGAGCGCCCAGGACGCCGCGGCGAGCAGCAGCATCGCGTTGCCGGCGAGAACACGCGGGTCGCCCCAATCGACAAGGCCCGGGTTCATGAACAGCAGGAGGCCGGCGAACCCGACCGCGGCGCCGATCAACGGGGCCCGTCCCGGCCCTTCCGGGGCGAACAGCAGCTCGATCGGGATCGCCCAGAGCGGCATCGTATAAGCCAGAACGATCGCGCGCCCGGCCGGCAGGATCGACAGGCCGACGATGCTGAAGATCATGAACCCGGCGACCTGCAGCACGCCGACGATGAACTGGCCGAACCGCTCGCCGCGATTGGGCACCAATTGCGCGCGCATCGCGGCCAGCATCGGCCCCATCAGCGCCAGCGTGCCGAGGAGCCGCAGCAGCACGAAAACCGGCCCCGGCGCGTCGGCAAGCGCGAGCTTCATCATCGGCCAATTGCCGGCCCAGCTGACGACGACGATCGCGAGGTAGAAATAGACGATGCGTGGGCGCGTCGCGCCCGCCCCCGAGGCAGACACAAAAGGCGACACCATCAGGGTTCGGAGGCGTCGCTCAGGGGATTTCGTAGATCGCGAACGCCTCGGGGATGCCGCGCAGCAGTCGCTCGCGCTGTGCCGGCGCCACGCCGGTTTTCGCCAGCAGCTGCGCGGTCGCGGGATGATCGACAACGGAGCGGGTCGTGAAGATCGCCTGCGACTGGGCCAATCCTTGCACGCGTGACGCGATGTTTACCGTTTGTCCGAAATAATCCTGCCGTTCATTGAGCACGACGGCGAGGCATGGGCCCTCGTGGAGGCCGATCTTCAGCAGCAGGTCCTCCTCGCCATGCTCGGTGTTGAAAGCCCGCATCGCCTCCCGCATGCGCAGGGCCGCGGCCATTGCCCTGTCCGGTGTCGGAAAGGTCGCCATCACGGCGTCGCCGATCGTCTTGACGACGGCGCCGGCCTCGGACGCGACAATCTCGTTCAGCACGCCGAAATGTGCCCGCACCAGGTCGAAGGCGACAAGGTCGCCGACCCTGTTGTACAGCTCGGTCGAGCCTCTGAGGTCGGTGAAGAGGAAGGTCAGGCTGGTGATTTTGAGCCGCTGGTCGACATCGAGCGTGTCGGTGCGATAGATGTCGCGGAAGGTCTGGTTGGTCAAAAGCCGCTTGGCGGTCAGGAACGGGCGGCGCCGCGCCATCAATTCCTCCAGTGCCTCGCCGGCGATCCACACCGCCGGCAGCAGCCGGCGCCGGGTGCGGTTTTCCAGCGACAGCCGCAACGGCCCGGGGCGCAGCGTGACCGTGCCGGACGGCGCGACCACATCGTTGAAGATCATCGCCAGGTTCTGCCGCTCGCGGGTCGGCTCGCCCTTGACCGTCGACGAATTGCGCGGCGTGCGTCACCGGCTCCATGACGATGAGGAACTTCTCCGGCAGCTGCAGCGACAGCTGCGCCTTCTCGCCGGACGGCAGTTCCAGCGTGTCGAGCGTCAGCTCCTCGCCTATCGCTTCCAGATCGTCCGGCAGATCCACCCCCGAAGCCCAGAAGATCTGCCGGAAATATTCGAAAAACGGCAATTCGTCCGGCTCGTGGCCGGCGATCCTGCGAACGCGGCGGCTGATCGTGAACGTAACCTCGACGATTTCGTCGAGCGTCGGCTCATAGCCGGCGGCGCACCACGCGCAAACATACTCTTCGGAATGCACGCTCTTCAGCGTCGTGTTGGCTTCGAGCACGCCGCCGCAGCCGGGGCACAGCACGTTCCATGACAATTCAAAGATGCCGAGCCGGGCCGCGTGCAGGAAGGCGCCGATTACCTGCTCCTCGTCGAGGCGGTGCCGCGCGGCGAAGGCGATCGGGTTTATGCGGCACAGCGAGCGATCCGGCGCCTCGGCGACAAACCGCTCGATGGCCGCCACGGTCTCGCCGTCGACGGACTGACGCAGCACGGCGAACAACGCCTCGGTTTCGTCCGTCAAGGACGCGGTCATGAGGCACGCTCCGGACAGTGAGGACCGACTGAATGTCGGGAGCGGCGGGCGCCGCGGCAACCCGCATCTTGCGGTGTCGCGGCGCCGGCCTCACGCCGTGCGACGATGCCGCTAGGATCGCCTCGCCGCGCCGGCTTTTTGTACGAGCTGTTCCAGCGCCTCGTAGGGCTGCGCCCCGACGACGCCGTAACGCGCGGCGACAAAGGTCGGAACCCCGGTCACGCCGTAGCGGTGCGACTTCGCCCAATCGGCGTCAACCGCATCCTTGAAGCGGCGCTCGTCGAGCACAGCGCGCGCCTCGTCCGCCGGCAGCCCGACCGAGGCGGCGATATCGATCAGCAGATCGATCTCGGCGAGGTTCTTCGCGTCGACGAAATACGCCTTGTACAGCCTGTCGTGGATTGCGTCGCCACCGGGCTGCGTATCGGCCCATTTGCCCAATTCCTGCGCGAGCCGGCTGTTGTAGGAATGGGTGCGCCTCCCATAGGGCAGGCCCTCGGCGTCCATCAGCGTTTTCATCCGGCGATAGGACGCCTCCGGATCGATGCCGCGCTGCGCATAGAATTCCGCCATTGAGCGGCCCTCTATAGGCGTGTCCGGGTGCAGCGGAAAATGCACCAGGACGGTTTCGATCTCATACGCTGCCTTGAGTTTATCGACACGCACGGTGACTAGATAACACCAGGGTCAGACGTAATCCGAGAACACCTCAAGCTTGACTTTATCGACCATAACCAGTTATCTCTCCTCGCGTTTTGGGGAGTTAACCCCGGCGATCGGTGTGCCAAGTTGCGCCAGATATGCGCACCGTAAACCGCCGTAATCCGCCCCGTCTCGTTGCTAATGCGTTGCTACCCGTTGCTAGGAACCCGCCTGTGAAGCTAACCGACATGACCCTCCAAAAGCTCCCTATTCCTGAGAAAGGGCAGAAACTCCACGGCGATGACAGCCTACCCGGATTTGGGGTGCGCGTCTCGCAGGGCGGCACAAAAACCTTTCTGGCAATCGTCGGCAAAGAGCGCCGGTTCATCACCATCGGCCGGTATGGGATCGTGACACTCAGCCAAGCACGGGAGCGGGCTAAGAACATTTTGGCCGAGCACCAGCTCGGGATCGTCCGCAAACCTGTCCCCACTTTCGGCGAGACGTTATGCGAGTATCTGGCCCGCCGGGAGAAAGAGGTGCGCGAGAGCACGCATCAAGCTGACAGATACCTCTTTGGGCGCGTGGAACCGCTCAAAAACCGCAAGCTCGACGAGATCACACCCGAGGACATCGAGCAAATAATTGACGCCGTTCCTTCGCCGTCGACGAAACGCAGCGTCTATATCCGGCTCTCTGGCCTCTTTAGCTACGCTGTGCGGCGCGGTTTGATCCAGCACTCCCCCGTCAAGGCCATCGAAATCCCGCCCGACCAGGAACCGCGGCACCGCGTCTTCAGCGAGGGTGAGATACGCCAACTGCTCACGGCAGCTCGCACGCGGCGCATAGCAGGCGATCACTACGGGGCAATCCTCGAATTGCTGATCTACACCCTGCAGAGGCGGACGCAGATCGCCGCCCTTACTGTGCATCACGTCAATACCATCGAAAAAATGATGACGTGGAACTCAGAAGAGATGAAGGCAAAAAAACGGCACAGCGTTCCACTCATGCCGCATGTCGAAAAAATTTTGGAAGAATTCCCGCCTAGCGCAAACGGCCTCTATTTCCCGAACAGCTTAGGACAACCATTCACTGGATGGAGCTACCACTTCCGTAAGCTCACGGCTGAAATCGGATTTTCTGATTTCGTCATCCATGATTTGCGTAGGCTCGGTGCAACCGCGATGCAGCGGCTCAAGATCGACATCGCGACGACAGAAAAGATCCTGGCCCATAACGCCGTGACCGGCGGGCTCGTGGGTGTCTATCAACGCCATTCGTATCTGGAGGAGATGCAGGCCGCGTTCGAGCGCTACCACGCATGGCTCGACACCCTCGTGGACCACCATGACCCATAGGCGCGGCGGACCTCGGTGCTACATTCTGACCGCTAGCAATGCCTAGCCGTTGCGCAACGGCTTCCACGAGGAGCTGGGGTGCGATGGCAGAGGTACTGTTATGCAGGAAGAAGCTGGAGCGGCGGCTTGGGAAGTCGCGGTCGACGATCCGGCGGTATTTGCAGGCAGGGCGGTTGCCCAGGCCGGTAAATCCGAGCGGGAAACCCAAAGGCCAGCGGTATTGGCTGGAGTCGGAGATCGCGGCGTTCGAGCAGCAGCTACGCGACGAACGGGACGACCCGCAGCACGACTAGCTTCCGCAAGGAAGCCTGCAACTCGCGGCCCTTATGGGCCGCTTTTTTTCGCGCTTAACGCACTTTGGCGCTTGACTTTCTGCAATTGCCAGCTGTGGAATTCCGAGCCGTACTTTCCTGGAGGAAATCATGGCCAGCGATCCTGCTCTCATGCATAGAGTACTTGAATACCTACAAGCAAAAAATCCAGACAGAGCCGTTTTTGCGCTCGAACAGGCTTATGGGAAGGATTGGGGTAAAGAAGGTTTCCCACTCTATATGCAGTATGGTCGTTTGTTCCGCAAATACAGCGGCAAGAAGTATGTGGAATTTTTCGCCACGGAATTAAGCGCCGGAACCTTGAGCCAGTACAAAGTAAAGAAGTTTAGCGGCCCTTTTAGTTCACTAGGCATGAAATTTTAGAGGCCGGAGATTGCACTGCTCGGCTTACTCCTGCGCCCTTTCGTCATTTACCGATCAGATCGACATGCCGAAAAAGCAAGGCGCCTCTACGAAGAAGAGGATCGTAGATCCCGAGCAGAAGCAGAAGCCAAGACGAATGCTGAAATAGCCAAGAAAGAACGAATAAGAGAAGAATGGAACGCCACTCACACCGTCGACGAAAAGTACCGCTTCGTAATGAGGTTTACTGAAACCGGCAGGTATCCCCCTAACGTCGTGCCAATTCCGGAAATGGCAAAGTGGTGGGAAGAGACCGGCCACTCTGTCGATTCCTGGCGTTACCATCTCGCCAACTATCCGCAATATGTAGAATCATTAAGACAACTTGGTGCCGATGCATACGATTATGGTCCCTATCGTCAAGAGCTCAGAAAGATGTGGTCTCGTCCTCGGCCGTCTGTCGAGGAGATGATCCAACATCTGGAGAGGCACATCGAAGTCGCCACAAGATGCCTTGCGGGAGAAAATGAACGAGAGGTTGCGAATGAAATTGCGTGGCGCAAGGCGCGTGAAGCCCGCGCTGGCAAGCACACAATAAATTCATCTATCGACGACGAAGATACCGAAACCCTCGGCCGACGTCTCGCGAAGCTCCCGCGCGTACGATCTATGCAAGCGCGTATCGAAAAAGCTCCGGATGGGAAATCGGTGCTCCTCTTCCTCAATCTCTCGCAAGAAGAACGAGCCGTTGTCGCCCAACACGGACTCGATGAGATCGTCTACGATGATGAACCAGCTCACACCAAAGAGCAGCTGGACGCGATACAGGCAGGATACGATGATGAAATCGCGGACATGCAAGGAGACGATGACGACAGCGAGTACGACGAAAACGAAGACCCGAGCGATGCCCGCGAGCGGCGGGAAGAAATAGGTGAGCGCAAGCGGGAGATCTCCGCAGAAATGCGAGCGCTCAAGGCCAAGCGCCGCAAGTACACGCTGATCGACTTTCTCAAATACCCGTTTGAGAAAGAATTTGCGAGCCGCCACGAAGCGACGCTGTACGCCGACAAGCTTCAGAAGATCATCCTGAAAATCAGAGAGGATATCAAGCGTTACGAGAATGTAGACGATACGCGCATCTTTAAGGGAGATCAGAATGAGTGAGCGGCTTCGGCGCCTCATTCTGCAGGGTCCCTACAGCGACTTGCGGCGATCACCCAAAAAACAAGAGCCCGAGGAGGAAGAACAGGAGCCGAAAGAAGAGGAGCTCGCCGGCCCACCCGAAGTTCCCCTCCAGCCCCGTTACGAGGGCATGTGGGCTGTCGGCCTACCAGGCACCGGTAAGACGCAGCTCTTTCAGTATCTTTTGATGCGCGATATCGACCTCGTCGCTAAGGAAACACCGAAGAAATAGCCCGGCTGCGGGTCTGTATGGGGTAAACTCTGCCTATGGGTGGGGCTGAGGGCAGGGCGATGCAGCGTCAAGGGAGCTTTTCGCAGGCGGAATACGCCGTCAAGAAGAAGCAGACGCGGCGCGACAGGTTTCTGGCCGAGATGGAGCAGGTGGTGCCGTGGGCGCGGCTGGTGGAACGCCTGCGGCCGTTCTATCCGAAGGGTGAGCGCGGCCGGCCGCCGATCGGGCTGGAGCGGATGCTGCGGATCCACTTTCTGCAGCAGTGGTATGGGCTGGCCGACGGGGCGATGGAGGATGCGCTGTATGACAGCCAAGCGTTGCGCGGCTTCGCCGGCATTGATCTGACGGTGGCGGCTGTCCCGGAGGAGACGACAATCCTGAATTTCCGCCATTGGCTGGAGCAGCATGAACTGACCCAAGCATTGTTCGCCGAAGTAACGGCGATGCTGGAGGAGCGCGGCCTCCTGATGCGCCAGGGCACGATCGTCGATGCCACCATCATCGCCGCTCCGCCCTCGACCAAAAACAAGAGCAAGAGCCGCGACCCGGAGATGCACCAGACCAAGAAGGGCAATCAGTGGCATTTCGGAATGAAGGCGCATATCGGCGTGGATGTCGCCTCGGGGGTGGTGCACACGGTTGTCGGTACCGCCGCCAACGAAGCCGACATCAACCAGACGGCGGCGGTGCTACACGGCGCGGAGGAGGATGTCTTCGCCGATGCCGGCTATACCGGAGCGGACAAGCGGCCCGAACATGAGGACCGCGACGTCTCCTGGAACATCGCAATCAAGCGCAGCATCATCAAAGCATTGCCGAAAGGCCTGCGGGATTTGGCGGAGCCGGTCGAGCGAGCGCTGGCGCAGGTGCGGGCCTGGGTCGAGCACCCCTTCCACATCGTCAAGAACCTGTTCCGCCACAAGAAGCTGCGCTATCGCGGCCTGGCCAAGAACACCGCGCAACTGCACACTCTGTTCGCCCTGGCCAACCTGGTGATCGTCAAGAAAACCCTGCTCGTCCAATCCCGGGCCTGATCACACTCGGAACTCTGTCTCAATCCCGGAAACAACACAGGAAAACCCCAGCTACAGCCCCGGTTTCCGCCTACACAGACCGTTTTCCAGGCACGCCGCCGTCAACAAATTATGCCTCGGCCGCCAACCCGCCGCCTAAGCCGGCATTGTTCGGTGTTTCCCTAAGGGCGAGGCGAGCGTCGTGATCCTCGATCCCACAGGTACTGAGCCGGGCACACTCATCCATAATGTCACCCGCCTCAAGCGATTTGCGGCTGGTGGCGACCTGTACGGCCGCCTCGTGTACATCGATCCGACTGACCGGCACTACACCGTGCCCATCAACCTGCTGTCACTGCGGGCCACCCTTACCGATGATGATGCGATCAGCTCCGCGATCAGTTCGTATGTGTCGATCATGGGCGGCTTGATGGGCCAGCCGCTCACTCCATACCAAGATCCGCCCCTTCGCTACGCCGTCCAGGTCGCGTTGGCGTTCGACCGCCCCAAACTGGACACCTTACGCCGCATCATTAGCCCGCCCAATGATAGGGAGCCAAGCGCCTACTGGAAATCCGTCAGAAACCGACTGCATCCGACGGTGCAGTCGTATATGGATAGCACCTTTGACGTGCAGACTGTACGCCGTTCTCGCGGCGAGATCATGAGCCGCCTCTATTCGCTTTCGGCCGACCCGATATTCCGTAGGCTCTTTGAAGCGGAAGAGACCAAGATTGACCTCGCGAAAGAGATTAACGAGCCGAAGGTTATCGTGATCAACGCCGACCGCGATTATCTCCGCTCACTCAAAGAGCTGTACGGCCGGTACTTCCTGGCGCTCATTAAAGCCGCCGGCGAGAGCCGACCGGCTAGTTCTATCCCCTGTTTTATTTATATTGATGAGTGCGACGAGTTCGTGAAGCATGACGAAAATGCAGCGGAAATCATTTATAAACTCCGACGTAAACGCATTGCGCTTAGTCTTGGCAATCAGGAGGTGCATCGTATAGAGGAGCCGCGTGGCGCATTTCTCGGCACCGCGATCAAATTTGCTAACTGTAACCTGGATAGCGCCAAAGAGCTTGCACCGATGATGGGGCTTATTGGTGAGAGTGGTCGGGCTGACATTCAACCGCTCGTCAATCGGCCTCCCCTCAACTTCGCATATTTTATTCGGGGCAGAATGAAACAACCGGAGACATTCAAATTTGAACCGGGTATTATGGAATCTCAGCCCCGCATGACGGAGGAAGAATGGGAGCATGTGCGCCAGGAGATCCGAGACAGATATTACGTGCCGATAAAACGCGAGACGACCCAAGCACCACCCGACAACATCATTCTGGAAGAACAATTGCACATAGCGCCAAGTGCCGCGCCATCGAAACCAAAATCTCAGCGGACGCATTCTGAACCGAAATCGACCGAGCCACCCGAGCCACCAGTAACACCTGAGCAGCGCCCAAATACGGAAGGCGCGAGCGGCTGGAGCTGAATAGGACGGCCCTCGCCGCGGATGGTATGCAGCGGAAATAAAAATCGGCATTGGGCAACGGTGGATCACCAAGGCGCACGCTGAACAATTGATCAGAATCCTCTGATATATAAGTAGAGAGCTGCCCAACAGCAGGAGGCAGCAATGGATTTTTTCGGCGCAGACGGAACCTCGAAAGACCCGAACCGCGATCGCCGGCGCGCGCATTACAAGTGCCCGGACTGCCCGACCGAGTTCACGGCCACGCTTGAAGTGGGAGACCGCAAGCAGCGGCGCTGGTGCAAGAACTGCAAGCACTTCATCTATCCGGATCAGGTCACCAGCATCAAGACGACGCAGCGCGAGGTGCGGGTCACCAAGCCGAAATCGTTTTGGTAACCGGCACACCTTTCTGCGGTGCGGCCACAATGAGTACGACTTCGCTCAAGCGGCGAAACTCGCGCTGGGATGATGCGCCTGTTATGGACAAGAGCGGCCGGGCAAAGGCCGCCTGCATCACCGAGCGCGACATCGACGGCATCTTCAGGCCGCTGACCCGGTATCGCTACCTGCCGGTCGATTACATCCACGCGCTCGGCGGCGGCAGCCTCGATTACCTGGTCAACCGGCTGAACCTGCTTTGTCGCGAGCCCAACCGCTATGTCGCGCGCCCGCCGCAGCAGCGCGCGAATGCCGAGCGCCAATCACCGGCGGCTGATCTATGAACTGGCCGAGAAAGGCTGGCGCGTCATGCAGGAACGCGGCGTATTGCGCGAGCGCTCGCGCGCGCCATCGAATTTTGCGCACGAGCTGATGACCTGCGAGCTGATGGCCTCGCTCGAACTCGGTGCGCGGGAAACCGGCACGCGCCTGATCACCTGGTCCGACATCCTGCAGAGCAAGAGCCTGCCGGACGCGACGCGCGACGCCGCGAAGCCGTATCAGATCCCGGTCACGGTGACGATCGACGGCGCCGTCACCGAGACGCACGTCGACGCAGACGGCGAACCGTTCGGCATCGCCCGATCCGGTTCGGGCGCAACGGTGTTCTTCTTCTGTCCGGGCATCGAGGCCGACTGCGGCACCGAGCCGATCGACGCGTCGGACTTCCAGCGCTCGTCGCTCTACAAGAAATTTCTGCTCTACCTCGCGATCGAGGCGCAGCAGATCTACCGCTCGCATTTCGGGTTCCCGAACCTGTACGTCCCGATCGTCACGACGAATGCCGCCCGGCTCGCATCGATGATGAAGCTGCTCGACCGGCTGACGCGCGGCGCCGGATCGAAGACGATCCTGTTCAAGACCTTCCCGGCGCTGACCTCGTTCGAGAAACCGTGGCCGCCGTCGGGGCACATGCTGACCGAGGACTGGCAGCGCGTCGGACATCCCCCGTTCAATTTCCTGTCGTCGTGATCGGTGTCAGCACGGAGCGCGCCATGAGCGACGATCCAGCGCGGCATCGACATCGCCATCACCGCGGCGCGCGAGCACACGACAACCTCGCGCCGCACGCGGGCGCACGTGATCGTCTGCCACGACCTCAACACGAAAAGCCGGACACTGCTCGACCTGTTCATGCTCGCGAACAGCGTCGACCCCGACGCGTGCGCGGCGGTCGCCCGCGACCTCGCCGAGGATATCCTGCGCGACGTCTCGATCCTGAAAGCCGACTTGGACGCCATCGAGTTCATTCGCGCGACGACAGATCGCCAGGCTCGACAGCGGTTGACGCAGCTGGGGATAACCGGCGAGCGGTGCGCCGAGCCGGTGCTACGCTGTCGATATGGACGACCAGCCGCGGCCTGCCGCGACAACCAGCGACAGCGACTACACAATCTCGATCGAGGACGCCGTCGCGGTCTATGAGCGCGCCGGCCTGCCGCGCACCCCGCGCACGATCCAGCGCTATTGCGGCAACGGTCATCTCGATTGTCGTCGCGTCGAAATCCCCTACGGCGAAAAGTACCTGATCACGCCCGCGTCGATCGCCAAGCACATTGCCTACATCGAGGAGACGCGACAGACCATGGCCGGCCGCGACGAGCCGCGGCCTGTCGCGGCACCGCCGCAGCAGGAAACTCCCGCGCCGACAGAACAGCGACCAGCCCCGACAAGCCTCGACCAGCCGCGGCAGACCGCGGCCGAAACCGAGTTCGTGTCGCGCTATGTCGCGCGGCTGGAAGGGGAGAACGAATTTCTCCGCGGGCAGGTAACCGTGAAGGACAAGCAGATCGGCGAGCTGACCGAGCGCGCCCGCGAGACCAACCACCTGATCGCCGGGTTGCAGAAAATGCTGACGCCGCTGTTGGGGCGACCCGCGGCGCGACAACCAGACGAACGACCGCACGCAATTCCGTTCGACGTTCCCGACGCAAGCGAGCCGGGCGAAGAGACGCGCCACGATGCCGGCAGTAATCCGTTTCCCCACAGTCACGCCAATTGCACGGCTGCGCCGCGCGTATAATGCGAAGGTATGTCGACGAACAGAAAGGGAACAAGCGACCGCGCAACCATCGCGCTCCGAGAAGCTCTACATCGAGAACAATCTGCTCCGCATCGCCGGCGCGCTGTTCTGCCACGACCCGAAACGCGCCGCGCTGCGCACCGGAGAAATCCAACTCAACGCCGCCATTCCCGAAAAGCGCCTTACGATCCGGCCCGACCCGACGCTCGGCCAACCGGGGCAGCTCGCGCATAAAATCTTCGTCGCGCTGATCAAGAAGCATTCCGATTACGGCCGCCCGGTATCGAACGAGATCTCGTTCACCCGCCGCGAGATCGGCCGTCTGATCGGCCGAAAGGAGTGGGGCGGCAAGGACAGCGAACAGCTTTCCCGTGCGCTGCGCGAAATCCACTACACATTCATCACAACGCATTTCAAGGAGGCAGGCGGGCGCTTCGTCGAGCACTCGTTCAACATCTTCCCGCAGGTTTGGATCGAGCGCCGCGAATTCGAGAGCGACCCGATCGAGGCATGCACCGTCACGCTCGCCGAGCCGATCGTGCGCTCGCTGCGAGACGACCATTTCGTCTGCCTCAATCACGCGCTGATGACGCAGCTCGGCACAATCGGCCAGGCGCTCTATATGCGCCTCTTCTTCCATTTCGCCAATCTCTATACCAATCCGGCGCAGCCTCTCGCGTTCCAGAAACGCTACGACGACATCTGCGCCGAATGGCTCGGCGGGCTGAGGGTCCACCCGCAGCGCTCGATCGTCGAGCACAACCAGCTCGGCCCGCATCTGCGCCAGCTCATCGCCACCGGCTTTCTCGCCTCCTACGACATCGCCAAGGCCAAGAATGCCGCCGGGCTCGTCATCGCGTTCACTCCCGGCCACGGCTTCTTTGACGATTACGACCGCTTCTACCGCCGCCGTGCCCGCGCCGAACCTCAATCGGAGCGGCGCGACACCGGCGATCCGCTCAAGCTCGCCTACCTTTTTTCCGAGAAGCGCACTGGGCACCCGGTGTCGTCGATCACCTTCGTCAATTCCAAGGACGTAGAGACCGCCAGGCAGTTCCTGACCGAGATCACAATCGAGGAGGCTCCTTCCTTCCTCGATTTTGCGCTGGAAGCCGCCAACCGGACCAATTTCAATGTCCAGACGCTCGGCGGGTTGCGGCAGTATCTGGCGCCGTACAAAGCTCGGCAGGCTGCTGCGGCATCCACCAAGCGGATGGAGACCGCCAGAACGCAGGAAGAGAACAACCGCCTGGCTTATGACCGATATCGCCGTGAGGCCGCTCGAACTCTGTTCCAGTCCCTCCCGACGAGCGAACAGGAGATAATCGAGCAACTGGCTGAGCGGGCGGCAGGCCGGTTCGACGGCTCGCTGCGGGCCTCGATGCGCGGCGTGTACCGCGCCCAGATCGCCGCGCAGCGTCACCCTGACGCCATCAAGACGCTGGAGGAGTGGAAAGCAGCCGCCTGAGCGGCAAACCACAGGGGTTCTGACTAAAACAGCTCAACCGAGCGGTTGAGGTGTGGGTTTTGGCTAAAGCAGTGTGGGTTCTGACTTAAACCCCTGTGGGTTTTGACTAAAGAAACTGTGGGTTTTGAATAAACAGGTGCCCCTCGGAAACGGCTTCATTGAGCCGTTTCCGCGTTCTCGGCAGGCGTTGTAATATGTTCTTATATATCTCTATACACACCGGGTGTGTTTCTCAAATAAAGCAGGGACCGGCACGCAAGCCGGTGCTTTACGCGCCGCAAGCGGCGAGCGGGGTTGTGGGCAACCCCGCCTTATGCCCCGCCTTTAGGGTAAGGCGGGGAAGAGCGCGAGAAATTGGCTTCGCAGCAAGTCGCGCGCGTCGGGCTACCCGCCCAACTCCCGAGCGGTTTTCGGTGCCATGTGGCCATGGCGCCGACATCAGCAGCCGGCAGCGTGCCTGGGGACACGCTGCCGCCCGCTTCGCCCCGCGCTCTCCCGCCACGCCGGTGCGAGCCGGGAGAGCTTGGGAACCCGCTCGGGAGTCGGGCGGGGACGCCGACAGGGCCGACTGTATCGGCGGGAGAGCGCGGGGCCGCGACCGAAAGCACGCCGACGCGCGCGAGGGCCTGGCAAGGCGCAGATCGCTTGCATTTCTTTCAACGGAGTTGGCTCATTTCACCCCTCGACCAGACTGTGTCCGCAGCGGTGCCGTGACCGGCCTTTCGCCGCGGCGGCGGCGACGCCGGGCCCGGAGGCGTGGCACCCGCTTACTGACGTATTGCGGACCATGCCGATGCTCTATGACAGGGCAGGAGATGCCCCATTGCCGACATTGCCAAGGCCGTACGAAAAACCAGAAAGCGGCCGTTCGGTCGAGGTTTGCGATCCTCAATCCGCCGCGTTGGGCAATTCCCGCAACTGCGCCTTCAGCAGGTCGAAATCGACCGGCTTGGTAATGAACTGCGCGGCGCCGTATTCGCTCGGCCACGACGCCGGCGCTCGTCGTCGCCATAGGCGGTCACCATCATGACCGGCAGGTCGGGCCGCCGCGCCTTGATCTCGCGAAGCAGCGCCAGCCCGTCCATGCCGGGCATGTTGATGTCGGACAGGATCACGATCAGCGTCGGCTCGATGCCGTCCGCCAGCTTCTCCAGCGCCTCCTCGCCCGAGTTGGCGAAGTGCATCGCGTAGGTCCCTTGCCGCACCTCGCGGCGAAAGCGCTGCCGGAACAGCTCGGCGACATCGCTCTCGTCATCGACCACCAGGATGCTGACCGTCATGCCGCACCTCCGGCTGCTGCCCGACGCGGCAGGCGGATCGTGAACTCGGTGAAGTCGCCCGGCTCGCTCTCGACCGTGATCGTGCCGCCGTGCTGCTGGGTGACGATGTCGTAGCTGATCGACAGACCCAGGCCCGGTGCCCTCGCCGGTCGGCTTGGTCGTGAAGAACGGCTGGAACAGCTTGTCCCTGATCTCGGGCGGAATGCCGGTGCCGTTGTCGCGCACCGTGACCTCGACGGCATCGCCGAGATCGCGGGTCGCCACCGTCAGGGTCGGCTGGAATGCCCGTTGCCGCTGTCGTCGCGCTGCCGCTTGGTGGCGGCATAGAAGCCGTTGCCGAACAGGTTGAGGAAGACGCGGGTCATCTCCTGCGGCGCCAGTTCGATCGGCGCGAGGCCGCGGTCGAAATCGCGCTCCAGCGTGATGTTGAAGCTCTGATCCTGCGCCCGGGCGCCGTGATAGGCGAGGTTGAGCGCCTCCTCGACCAGGGCGTTGAGATCGACCTCCCGGCGCTCGCCGGTGACGCCGCGCGAATGCTCCAGCATGCTCTTGACGATGTTGTCGGCGCGCCTGCCATGCTCGGCGATCTTGTCGAGGTTGCCGGTCAGCAGCTCGATCGTCTCGTCGATCTCGGCGCGCGTGTCGTCGTCGAGCGTGGCGATGCCCGGCGCGGCGGTCTCCTTCAACTCGTCGAGCAGTTCGACCGACAGCCCGGCGAAGTTGTTGACGAAATTGAGCGGGTTCTTGATCTCGTGCGCGATCCCGGCGGTCAGCTGGCCGAGCGAGGCCATCTTCTCCGCCTGGATCAGACTGGCCTGCGCGGCTCTCAGATCGCGAAGGCGTCGCCTCGGCGGCGTCGCGGGCCGCCCTGATTTCGGCCTCCGACCGTTTGCGTTCGGTGATGTCGGAGTAGATCAGAACGAAGCCGCCATCCGGCACCGCGTTGCGGCGGACTTCGATGACCTGCCCATCCGGGCGGGTCCGTTCGAGGCGCAATTCCTGGTCGAGTGTGCTTCGAGGCGGCGGCTGAGTTCCGCCTCGATGTCGCTCGGTGCCGAATTCGCCGCGCTCGGCGAGGATGCGGAGGTATTCGGCATAAGCTCGGACGCTCGGCCAGAACCGCGTCGGGCAGGTCGAGCAATCTGCTGGAAATTGCGGTTCCACGCGGCCAGCCGCAGGTCGTCGTCGAACATCGCCACGCCATCGGCCATGTTGTCGAAGGTGACCCGCAACTCGGCCTGACGCTGGCGGATTTCATCGAGCAGCCGCGCGTTCTCCATCGCGATGACCGCCTGCGCCGCGAAGTTCTGCAGCAGCGCGATCTGCTTGTCGGAGAACGGCCGCACCTCGCTGACGGTAAACGGTGATCGACGCCGAGCAGCGCGTCGTCCTTGCGCAGCGCAACGATCAGCATGTGAGCGCGCGCCGACATCGCACATCGCCCGTGCCCCGGCGCCAGCTCGATATTCGTCGGTCGTCGAGCAGGTCTGTGGTACGAATCACGACTGATCGCCTTCCAGCAGACGATCCGGGCCAATGCTCCCGGTCACCGGGCGGCGCGGTTCCGCGCATAAGATCCATCAGTTCAGGCGGGACACCCGCGCAGCGCAGCCACGAGTGAAAATGCTCGCCGTCGTAGGATCAGCAACGCCGAAAGCTGCACCGCAAAGGTGTGTCGCCTTTTCGAGATCGCATCGAATACCGGCGCGAGGTCGCCGGGCGAGGAATTGATGACCTGCAGTACCTCGGCGGTCGCGGTCTGCTGCTCCAAGGCCTCGCGCGTCTCGTTGATCAGCCGCGCGTTCTCCATCGCGATGACCGCCTGCGCCGCGAAATTCTGCAGCAGCGCGATCTGCTTGTCGGTGAACGGCTCGCACCTCCGTGGCGATAGAGCGTGATGACACCCGAGCAGCGTGCCGTCCTTGCGCAGCGGCACGCACAGCACGGTCCGCATGCCGGCGCAGTCGGCCAGCATGCCGACGGACGCAGTCGCCGTGAACGATGTGCTCCGTCGGCCGTCATATCGGCGATATGGACGAGCGCCTCGCCGTCGACAATGAGCGCTCAACGATGCCTGGCCGCGGTTACGGCGCTGCTGTCGGCGCTCATGCGCCAACGAGCTCGGCGTGAACCTGCGAGGACGCCGCGCGTCGCGGAAGCTGCTCGCCGTCTAGACGTCAACAGGTTGCCGAAACGCGGCATCCGCAGAGCCGCACCGCCTTTTCCAGCATCGCGTCGAACACCGGCGCGAGGTCGCCGGGCGAGGAATTGATGACCTGCAGCACCTCGGCGGTCGCGGTCTGCTGCTCCAGGCCTCGCGCGTCTCGGTGATGAGCCGCGCATTCTCCATCGCGATGACCGCCTGCGCCGCGAAGTTCTGCAACAGCGCGATCTGCTTGTCGGTGAACGGGCCGCACTTCCTGGCGGTAGACGCTGATTGCGCCGAGCAGCGCTCCGTCCTTGCGCAACGCGACGCACGAGCATAGCTGCGGCATCCGCCAAGATCGACCAACGCGCGCGTGCCGGCGTCGCCAGCGCGATAGGCGTCGTCCGCCGATAGGTCGGCGATGTGAACGACATCGCTCTCCGCGCGACGACGCGTTCGGCAACGCGTGCCCGGCACCGGCCGGGTCGCGGCTGCCTGCAGGAATTCGGCAAGCTCGCGCGGATGCCCCGCGCAGCGCAACGCGATGAAGCTGCTCTCCGTCGCTAGGTCATGCATGTTGCCGAAGCCGCGTCGCAAAGCGCATCGCCTTCTCGAGCATCGCGTCGAACACCGGCGCGAGGTCGCCGGGCGAGGAATTGATGACCTGCAACACCTCGGCGGTCGCGGTCTGCTGCTCCAGCGCCTCGCGCGTCTCGGTCATGAGCCGCGCGTTCTCCATCGCGATGACCGCCTGTGCCGCGAAGTTCTGCAGCAGCGCGATCTGCTTGTCGGTGAACGGCCGCACTTCCTGGCGGTAGATCGTGATGGCCCCGAGCAGCGCGCGTCCTTTGCGCAGCGGCGACGACAACGATCGTGCGCAGCATACCGCCGAGCATCGACCATGCTCGCCGAAACGGCTCGTCGGTACTGTAGACGCGCTCGCTCTGTGACATCGGCGATGTGCACGACAGCGCCTCGCCGCGGACGACGCGCCGCACGGCGTGTCCGGATCGCGGAACGAAGCGGCCGACTTGGCGAAACCGCATCGCCGGCCGCAGCGTCCCGCGAACGGCGACGCGGCATGAACTGCCTCGCCGTCGATATGCCCAGACATGCCGACGCCGCCTCGCACAGGCGCATCGCCTTTTCGAGCATCGCGTCGAACACCGGCGCGAGGTCGCCGGGCGAGGAATTGATGACCTGCAACACCTCGGCGGTTGCGGTCTGCTGCTCCAGTGCCTCGCGCGTCTCGGTGATGAGCCGCGCGTTCTCCATCGCGATGACCGCCTGCGCCGCGAAATTCTGCAGCAGCGCGATCTGCTTGTCGGTGAACGGGCGGACCTCACGCCGGTAGATAGTGATCGCGCCGACGAGATCGTCATCGCGCAGCAGCGCCACAGCATGGAGCTGCGGCCCCGGCTGCAGCTCACGCTGCTGCGCGCACCGCGGATCGAGCTCCGGATCGCGACGAGCCGGCGATATCGTCGACTGCGACGACATCTTCACCCGCAATGAGCCGATGCAGTAGCGATCCCCGGCTGCGGCCGGGCTCTCGCGGCCGATGACTCGGCCAGTTCCGGCGGGAAGTCCCGCGGCGCCGCTGCCGAAATTACCTCGCCATCATAACTCACAGGGCGCCAAATGCGGCCTCGCACAGAACCACGGCCCTTTCCAGCATCGCATCGAACACCGGCGCGAGATCACCCGGCGAGGAGTTGATGACGCCCAACACCTCGGCGGTCGCGGTCTGCTGCTCCAAGGCTTCGCGCGTCTCGGTCATGAGCCGCGCGTTCTCCATCGCGATGACCGCCTGCGCGGCGAAGTTTGCAACAGCGCGATCTGCTTGTCGGTGAAGGGCCGCACCTCCGTGCGCGATGAACGGTCATATATGCCGAGCAGGCGCGTCCTTGCGCAGCGGCACGCATCAGCAAGGTGCGAATGCCGCCATCGACAGCGGCACCGCTCGGATCGCCGTAATCCGGGCTCGGCACGTACGTCGGCGATGTGGACCAGCCGCTCGCCCTGCAAGCAACTGCGCCCGAGCGCGTGCCGGAGTGCGGTCGAAACGGTGTTGCGTAGCAATTCACCCAAAACGCCGATGGCATCGCGCGCATCGCTGCGGCGCGGAAGCTTTTCGCCATCGTCGATACATTAAGGTACCGTACACCGCATCGCACAACGTGTGCGCCTTCTCCAAAATCGCATCGAACACCGGCGCGAGATCGCCGGGCGATGAATTGATGACCTGCAAGACTTCGGCGGTCGCGGTCTGCTGCTCCAACGCTTCGCGCGTCTCGGTCAACAGCCGCGCGTTTTCCATCGCGATGACCGCCTGCGCCGCGAAGTTCTCAAGCAGCGCGATTTCCTTTTCGGTGAACGGCCGCACTTCCTTTCGAGCGGATGGCAATCATACCGAGGAGCTGGCCCTCTCGGCGCAGTGGCACGCAGAGCAAAGTGCGGACGCCGACCAAGCTCGACCGAGCTGCGCTGTGATCGAGTAATCGGTCTCCGCCAGATCAGGGATATAGGTGAAGCGTTCGCCCTCGATCAGCGGCCGCGTCGCAGGGTTGTCAGCGGCTGGGTACCCTTGCCGCAGCATGTTGGAGAAGGTGTCCGACAATCCGCGACAGGCGACCGCGCGGAAATGCTTGCCGTCGTAAAGCTCCAGGCTGCCCTGCGTGATCGCCGCACAGGCTGTGCGCCTTTTCCAGCATCGCATCAAATACCGGCGCGAGGTCGCCGGGCGAGGCGTTAATGACCTGCAGCACCTCGGCGGTTGCGGTCTGCTGCTCCAACGCCTCGCGCGTCTCGGTAATCAGCCGCGCATTCTCCATCGCAATGACCGCCTGGGCGGCGAAGTTCTCGAGGAGAGTGACTTGCTTCTCGGAAAACGGACGAACGGAACGGCGATAAATATTGATAAACCCGAGTAACTGATCGCCTTTGCGCAAAGCCACTGCAATAACACTACGAGCGCCCGCGACATCTACGCTTTTGCGGCGCATCGGTTCGCCTGCCCGATAGGCCTCCGTGTCCGCCAGGTCGGGGATGTGAACCATTTTCTTCCCGGCGAGCAGCAGCGCATGGATAGTGCCGGGCCCGGGGTTGTGACGGCGTCCCCGCAAGAACTCAAAGTGTTCCGCAGGCGCACCGTGCATAACGACTACCTCGAAGCTCTCCCCATCATAGGTCCAGAAGGTACCAAATTCGGCCTCACAGAGGCGCAGTGCCCTCTCGAGCATCGCGTCGAACACCGGCGCGAGGTCGCCGGGCGACGTGTTGATGACCTGCAAGACTTCGGCGGTCGCGGTCTGCTGCTCCAGCGCCTCGCGCGTCTCGTTCAGCAGCCGCGCGTTTTCCATCGCAATGACGGCCTGCGCCGCAAAGCTCTCCAGCAGCGCAATCTCCGTATCCAAAAAGGGACGGACTTCCTGGCGCTGAGTGCTAATATAGCCGAACGGCCTGCCGTCCTTGCATAAAGGAACAAATAGCGAGGTGCGAATTCCCGAGGTCTCAAGAGCGGCGCGGCGGGTTGATGAAAGCGTCAGTGTGGACGCATCGGGAAGATGGACGAAGCGTTCGCCGTCCAGCAGCCGCTCAAATGGGAGAAAACCCTGTACAGGTAACCCTCGGCGCAACAGCGTCTCATATTCCGTTGGATATCCACGCGTCGCGAGCCAGCGGAGACGAGCGCCGTCAGCAATCACCAAGGAGCCGAGGGGTGCACCACAAAGCGCATGCGCCTTCTGTAGGATAACATCGAATACGCGCTTGAGATCGCTGGGCGAGGAGTTGATGGCCTGCAGCACTTCAGCAGTCGCGGCCTCCCGCCGCAGTCCTTCATCACGCTCGGCAACGGCGTCTGCAAGCTGCCGTTGCAGATCGGCTATGAGGCGATCTTTTGGATCGGCGAACGTGCTTTCGGGCATCGCGCTCATCTGCGGACCTCGTCGGGACCGACTTTCTGCGCGGATCATAGCGTGATTGGCACGAGCCACCACAGGTTGCCGATCGGAACAAACAGATAGCGTCGGCGGATGACCGCTATCGTCGATCCCGCCAGTCCCAGCTCGGCCCGCGGAGGTTCGGAATCGGCGCCATGGAGACCCTGAGCGAGCAGCCCCAAAGGTCCGCTTCAGGCACGACAGACGCCATTCACATTTTGCAGGCGATCTTCCAGGAGACCCATTTCACGAATTTCCCGGATGGGTTTGTCCAGCTTTCTCGAAGGGCACCTATCTCACCAGTTTTACTCTTGATAACCTATTTTACAGCGGCTTAGACCCCTCACTGGCTCATACCGGGAGGCTGGCGGGAGGTCGATAGCCGCGCACCTGACATTTGCCCGATCCGTGTAGGCGTGAAAAATGCCGGGTAGACTGGGACTGAAACGCGCCAGCAGCGCCATCTTTGGAACAACGGTTGCTACTCTGGGAGAGTAGGGGATGGTGGTTGGCAAGCCGGAAACTTACGATCTCATTGTCGTCGGTGGTGGGCTAGCCGGGTCCAGCTTGGCGATCGCGATGGCGCAAGCCGGCACGCGGGTGCTGATCATCGAGCGTGAGCCCAATTCCGTGATCGGGTCCGGGGTGAGGGTATGCTGCCGTGGGGCGCCGCCGAGGCTTGCGATCTGGGGGTGTATGAGCCTCTTCTGGACAGATGTGCGGTCAGCGTGCCGTGGTGGGTGGCGCCGGACGGCACGCGTGATCTTGTGGCGACATCACCGTCACACCTTGGCTGTCTGAATTTCTACCATCCCGAAATGCAGCAGACGCTGCTCGATAGGGCGGTTGCCTCGGGCGCGGAGTTGTTGCGGCCAGCTGATGCCGCGGAGGTCATCGCAGGCGACTCGCCGACCGTTCTCGTTCGGGCGAACGGCTCCGACCGGCGTGTCGCGGCGCGTCTCGTGGTTGGCGCCGACGGTCGGAACTCGCAGCTGCGCACCCGGGCCGGCTTCGCCGTCAACCGCGATCCCGATTGCCTGACTGTCGCCGGCGTTTTGCTGCGTGATCTCGCGCTGCCCGACGACGCGGTGCAATTCGTGGTGAACCCGATGGTGCAGCGGCAGTCGATCATCTTCCCGATCGGACAGCGCCGGTTCCGCGCCTACGTGGTTTTCCCGCACGAGTCGAACCGCGCGCTCAGCGGCGCCGGCGACGCGGCGCGGTTCATCGAATTGTCGGTAACGACGGGCGCCGCGGCGTCCTGGTTTGAGCCAGCTACGGTGATTGGACCGCTCGCCTCGTTCAATGCGCCGGACACTTGGGTCGAGCGACCTTACCGGGATGGCATTGCCCTCGTCGGCGACGCCGCGGCTGCGAGCGATCCGAGCTTTGGCTGTGGCTTGTCGCTTACTTTGCGCGATACGCGGGTCCTTCGCGACCGGCTTTTGGCGACGGATGATTGGCCTGCGGCAGCCAATGCCTATGCTGCCGAGCACGATCTTTACGCGGCCAGCCTGCGGCGCATCCATGGCTGGTTCCGCGAATTGTTCCACGGGACCGGTGAGGCCGCAGACGCGTTGCGGGCCCGCGCGCTGCCGCAGATAGCCAAGGACCCCACGCGTATTGTCGACTTTATCGGCTGCGGACCAGAGGCGCCAAGCGATGAGGCTGCACGCCGGCGCTTTTTTGGGGAGGATTAGAGTAATGAGCTCCACCTTGAAAGATATGGAGCGCGATCACTGGAGTGATCACGCATCGTACTATGACGAATTAGCCGGCCCGATGACCAAAGAGCCGGCCGCTAAATTACTCGACGCTGTAGGTGCGCGATCTAGCCCGGATTATGCGTGAGGGTTGGCGGGTGTAGCGCAAGCGCTTGATCGTGCGTAGGATTCGGTTGCTGACGCTGAATCCTTCGATCGTCGGAGGCGACACCCGCCATGGTTGATGCTACGCCGCTTCTGCCCGGTCTGTCAGCGGTTCAGGGCAAGGCCATCATCGCGCGTTTTGACGGCGGGCGACTGTCCTCGGAGGGCGGGCTGTTGGCGCTGCGCGAGATCGAGCGCCGGCTGGGCTTGGCCGATCGGCTGGCGGCCTGCCTCAAGGACCCGCGGGCGCCGGAGAAGGTTGTGCATCGCTTGGCCGAGATCATCCGCTTCCGGATGCTGATGATCGCCGCCGGTTATGAGGACGGCAACGACGCCGACGCGCTGCGCGGCGACCCGATGTTCAAGCTAGCGCTCGACCGCTTGCCGTCGGATGAAGAACTGTGCTCGCAATCGACGATCTCGCGGCTGGAAAACCTGCCCGACATTCGGGCCCTGTTGCGCCTCGGGCGGGCGCTGATCGAGCAGTATTGCGGCTCGTTTCGGCAGGTGCCGAAGCGAATCGTCCTCGATATCGACGATACCTTTGACCGCGTGCATGGCGAGCAGCAGTTGCGCCTGTTCAACGCCTATCATGATGATTACGGCTTCCAACCGATTGTCGTCTTCGACGGCGAGGGACGGTTCGTGACCGCGCTGCTGCGGCCCGGCAAGCGGCCGGGCGGGCGCGAGATCGCCGCCTTCGTGCGCCGCCTGGTGGGCGCTATCCGCGCCCAGTGGCCCAGGGTCGAGATCCTGCTGCGCGCCGACAGCCATTATGCCGCCCCCGAAGTCTTCGATTGGTGCCGCGTCAACCGCGTCGATTGGGTGCTCGGCCTCGCCTCCAATCCGGCATTGCGCCGTCATGTCGCTGCGCTGGAGAAAACCACCGCCGAGCGCTTCCGGGCGGCGCCCAAGCGCGGCAAGTTACGGCGCTTCGCGCAATTCTACGATGCCGCCCACAGCTGGAGCCGGGTCGAGCGCATCATCGCCCGGGTCGAGGCAGGACCCGAGGGCACCGACACCCGCTTTATCGTGACCAATCTCGAAGGGGGCCGCGCCAAGCATCTCTACAAGGGGCTCTACTGCGCGCGCGGCCGGGCGGAGAACCACATCAAGGCGTGGAAAAACCACCTCGCTGCCGACCGAACCTCCTGCCACGCGGCCGAGGCCAACCAGTTCCGCCTGTTCCTGCACGCCGGCGCCTACTGGCTGTTGTGGTCGATGCGACGCCTGATGCCGCCGCGCTCCGCTTGGCGTGTCATGCAGTTCGACACCTTGCGGCTGCGCCTGTTGAAACTCGCCGCCCGCGTTGTCGAACTGAAAAAGCAGGTCAAGATTCACCTGCCGTCGAGTTCCCCCGATCAGGCGATCTTTGCCATGCTGCTCGACCGCCTGCCGCGCCTGATCACCTGAAAACCGGGGCATGTGCCCCGTCCGCTCCCCGCAACCGCCAACACCTACCTGATCCCGCCTCAAAAAACTGCCGCCGCAGGATCGACGTGCATGCCTCGGCAACCAAAACGGGAGCGCTACGATCTACGCAATGGACCCGTATTTTTGTCCTGCATAGATCGGGTTAGTTGCGCACCGTGTCATCGGCACGATGATCGCGCGCCAGCGTGGCGATGCGGCGATGGTTACTGGTCGGGCCATCAGACGCGTCGCCTCCTTGCTTTTCCCATAGACGCCATTTAGCCCGATCTATGCAGGACAAAAATACGGGTCCATTGCGTAGATCATAGCGCTCCCGTTTTGGTTGCCGAGGCATGCACGTCGATCCTGCGGCGGCAGTTTTTTGAGGCGGGATCAGGTAGGTGTTGGCGGTTGCGGGGAGCGGACGGGGCACATGCCCCGGTTTTCAGGTGATCAGGCGCGGCAGGCGGTCGAGCAGCATGGCAAAGATCGCCTGATCGGGGGAACTCGACGGCAGGTGAATCTTGACCTGCTTTTTCAGTTCGACAACGCGGGCGGCGAGTTTCAACAGGCGCAGCCGCAAGGTGTCGAACTGCATGACACGCCAAGCGGAGCGCGGCGGCATCAGGCGTCGCATCGACCACAACAGCCAGTAGGCGCCGGCGTGCAGGAACAGGCGGAACTGGTTGGCCTCGGCCGCGTGGCAGGAGGTTCGGTCGGCAGCGAGGTGGTTTTTCCACGCCTTGATGTGGTTCTCCGCCCGGCCGCGCGCGCAGTAGAGCCCCTTGTAGAGATGCTTGGCGCGGCCCCCTTCGAGATTGGTCACGATAAAGCGGGTGTCGGTGCCCTCGGGTCCTGCCTCGACCCGGGCGATGATGCGCTCGACCCGGCTCCAGCTGTGGGCGGCATCGTAGAATTGCGCGAAGCGCCGTAACTTGCCGCGCTTGGGCGCCGCCCGGAAGCGCTCGGCGGTGGTTTTCTCCAGCGCAGCGACATGACGGCGCAATGCCGGATTGGAGGCGAGGCCGAGCACCCAATCGACGCGGTTGACGCGGCACCAATCGAAGACTTCGGGGGCGGCATAATGGCTGTCGGCGCGCAGCAGGATCTCGACCCTGGGCCACTGGGCGCGGATAGCGCCCACCAGGCGGCGCACGAAGGCGGCGATCTCGCGCCCGCCCGGCCGCTTGCCGGGCCGCAGCAGCGCGGTCACGAACCGTCCCTCGCCGTCGAAGACGACAATCGGTTGGAAGCCGTAATCATCATGATAGGCGTTGAACAGGCGCAACTGCTGCTCGCCATGCACGCGGTCAAAGGTATCGTCGATATCGAGGACGATTCGCTTCGGCACCTGCCGAAACGAGCCGCAATACTGCTCGATCAGCGCCCGCCCGAGGCGCAACAGGGCCCGAATGTCGGGCAGGTTTTCCAGCCGCGAGATCGTCGATTGCGAGCACAGTTCTTCATCCGACGGCAAGCGGTCGAGCGCTAGCTTGAACATCGGGTCGCCGCGCAGCGCGTCGGCGTCGTTGCCGTCCTCATAACCGGCGGCGATCATCAGCATCCGGAAGCGGATGATCTCGGCCAAGCGATGCACAACCTTCTCCGGCGCCCGCGGGTCCTTGAGGCAGGCCGCCAGCCGATCGGCCAAGCCCAGCCGGCGCTCGATCTCGCGCAGCGCCAACAGCCCGCCCTCCGAGGACAGTCGCCCGCCGTCAAAACGCGCGATGACGGCCTTGCCCTGAACCGCTGACAGACCGGGCAGAAGCGGCGTAGCATCAACCATGGCGGGTGTCGCCTCCGACGATCGAACGATTCAGCGTCAGCAACCAAATCCTACGCACGATCAAGCGCTTGCGCTACACCCGCCAACCCTCACGCATAATCCGGGCTAGCACATATCGCCGGAGGCTTCTATGCCTGACGGCACGAACCCTCCTCCGATGCTCGTCGCGGCGCTCGACCATGCCGGGCGGGGAATTCCCATTTTCCCGGTCGAAATCCATCGGGACGAAAAAGAGGCCGCTGACACCGCACGGGTTCAAGAACGCATCGACCGACCCGGCGATCATCTCGGCGTGGTGGCGGCAATGGCCGAACGCCATGATCGGCGCACCGACTGGCGAGGTTTCCGGTCTCGTGCTGTTCGATGTTGACGTAGACGAAGACGAGGGGATCGACGGCGAGGCGTCTCTTGCCGAATTGCTGGAACGCGAGGGGCCGCTTCCCGATACCGTTCTCGCAAAAACCCCGCGAGGCGGCCGGCATTTCTACTTTCAGCATCCGGGGCGCCCGATAAAGAACAGCGCAAGCTCTCTCGGCGGCGGCCTGGATATTCGCGGCGATGGTGGGTTCTCGGTTCTCGCGCCCTCAATTCGGGATGACGGCGCCGCATACCGCTGGCTGCGCGGGCCGGCTGACATACAACTGGCGCCGATGCCGGAATGGTTGCTCAACCTGGTTGCGCCGCCGGAGGCCGAAAAGCGGCAACGGCAGAAGCAGGAAAAACACAAGCCACACTGGGGAAGATCGCGATACGCCGACAAGGCATTCGAGGACGAAATAGGCCGCGTCCGCTCGGCGCCGGCCGGATCGCGAAACGAAACGTTGAACCGGGCCTCATTCAATCTCGGGCAGCTTGTCGGCTCCGGGCTGCTCGACCGCGACGAAGTCGAGCGCGCCCTACGCGATGCCGCAGCAGATCTTGCGGCCGACGACGGCGCGGAGACTGTCGAGGCGACGATCGCGAGCGGCCTCGACGCCGGGATCAAGCAGCCGCGCGGGCCGAAGAGCGGGAACCGCCGCTCAGCCGCGGCGGATGGCGTAGGCGATTGGTATCAGGAAGCCATTCTCGGAGCTGACAAGCAGGTTCTCGGCATCTTGGCGAACGCTCTGCTGGCGCTGCGCAGCGATCCAGCATGGCAGCATGTGCTCGCCTATGACGACATGATGCGGACCGCGATCCTGCGGAAGCCACTCCCGAAGCATGGTCCGCTCGGAAGCATCGAGGCGTTTGGACCTCGGCCGATCCGGGACGAAGACGTGGCGGCAACGCAGGAATGGCTGCAAATCGCCGGGCTGCCGACCGTGGGGAAGGATACGACGCACTCGGCCGTTGATCTTGTCTCCCGCGAAAATTCATTTCATCCCGTTCAGGCGTATCTCGACAGTCTCGTTTGGGATGGCACCGAGCGGCTGCCGAAATGGCTTCATCATTGCTTTGGTGTGGATGATACGGAATACACGCGCGCGATCGGGACAATGTTCCTGATCAGCCTTGTGGCGCGCATCTACAAGCCGGGAGCAAAGGTTGATTATATGCTGATTCTCGCCGGCATCCAGGGCGCCAAGAAATCGACCGCGTGCTCTATTCTGGCCGGCGAATGGTTTTCAGACAACATGCCGGAAAACCTGGCCTCGAAGGATTCCAGCCAGCATCTTCGCGGCAAGTGGTTGATTGAGCTTGCCGAGCTGCATGCGCTCAACCGTTCGGAAGTGACCGCGTTGAAATCATTTCTGACCCGGTGCATCGAGATCTACCGCCCGGCATACGGACGGAAAGAGGTTCACGAACCACGGCAGTGCTGCTTCATCGGCACGACAAACAAAGCAGTATTTCTGCGTGACGAAACAGGCAGCCGGCAATTCTGGCCCGTCACGGTTGGCGAAATCAATCTCGACCTCTTGGCAAAGCGCCGGGATCAGCTATTCGCTGAGGCCGTTGTGCGATACTGCCGCGGCGAGACGTGGTGGCCTAGTGCCGAGTTTGAGCGGGAACACATTATTCCGCAGCAAGAGGAAAGGTATGACGCCGATGCATGGGAGGATGAAATAGAGGCCTATCTACGCTATGTTCGGCCACAAAAAACGACGGTTATCAAGGTGGCTGTGGATGCTCTCAGCATTGAAAAGGCGCGCCTTGGTACGGCGGATCGCTGCGGCCTTAGAGCGGGCCGGATGGACGCGCAAGCGATGGGATGGCGTGCGCTGGTGGGTTCCGGCCGCGCCGGACACGGACCATGGGTAGTGCCGCAGTGCCGCACATGCCGCACATAGCTCGCAACATCAAAGTGGTCGATCAGGTTGTAGAGGTATGTAGCTGTACAACCCGCAAGGGGACTTGGGGTGTATTGGCAGATGCGTCACTGTGCGGCACTGCGGCACTACCTTGCCGCCTGGCCGCACTGGCGCGGCGCGTGGTGCGCCTGTCGCCGAGCCGGCACGACCCCGAGCAATTCCATCTCGACAAGAGCGAAATCGTGGCCGAGTTGCGCCGGCTGGCGCGGGAGATCTCGGCATGAGCGGCGCCAACGAATGGCTGCTCTACGGCGGCGGGCGGATCGTCTTCATCGCGCGCGATGACGATCCCGCGGTTTGGGACGTCGATCATTTCAGCCGCAGCGATGACTCGTGCGCGAGGGTCGCTACGGACATGTCGCGAGAGGCAGCCGAAGCGGCCGCGGACAACTGGCTGCGGGCCGAAAACAAGTTCAGGCTAGTGCTAATCGAAGGCGGGCTGTCATGAGCGCGCCCATGCAGGAGATCTCCGCATGAGACGCGGCCGACCTCCGAAGAATGGTAGTGCGGCACGACCATTTCGCACGTTGGCGCAGCTCGGGATCAGCAAACAGCAGTCGGCGCAGTGGCAGCGGCTCGCGGCGATCCCGGACGAGGTGTTCGATGAGATATTGGCGAGCCTGCCTCGCCTCAGTCGCGGTGCTGCCTTACGTGAATGGGCGATGATGAATCAGCGTCGTATGATGCCGCGCCGCCCGGCGAGCCTCGAACGGATGGCGGCCGAGCTACGCCGCGCCGGCTGGACCGTGATCCCTCCGAAGGGCGACCGATGAGTGACCCCTTCTATCAGACGCCAGAATGGAAACGGCTGCGTGCCGCGGTGCTGCGGCGTGACGGTACCGCTGCGTCGTGCCCGGCTGCGTGCGGCCCGCCGCTCGCGTCGATCATATTGTCGCGCGGAAGGACGGCGGTGCCGACAGTCTCGACAACCTCCGCTCACTGTGCGCGGCGCATGACAACCAGGCGCACCGCGAGAAGGGGCGCGGCGGCGGCCAGCGCAAGTCGCGGTTCACGGTGTCCGGCTGCGACGCGACCGGGCAGCCGCTCGACCTAACCCATTGGTGGAACAAGTGAAAAATCTCTCGAAGCTGAGGGGCGGCGACCGGCTGGGGGCTCCGCTGAGAGTTAGTTCGCTGGGAGGCGATGACCGGAGTGCGCCGCTATCGGACTAAGAGGACCGAATGCACACCCGGTAAAGCGGCCGGATCGCGTTGGAAACTCGGGACCGATCGTCGATCTTCCGGGCCGGACCCGCGCGGATCGGCTGATAAAATGGATCGAACGGCTGACGGTGCCGAGCGGCGTGTACGCCGGCAAGCAATTCCGGCTCCGACCGTGGCAGCGCGAGATAATCCGCGAGTTGTACCGCACCGACCGGCGCGGGAGGCGTTCTGTCCGGTTCGCGCTCGTGAGTATGGGCCGCAAGAACGGTAAGTCGGGCCTGGCCGCCGCGCTGGCGCTGGCGCATCTCGCCGGGCCGGAAGCGATACAGGGCGGGCAGGTTTTATCGGGCGCGTCGGATCGCGCACAAGCGGCGATCATCTATTCCGCGATGAAGGCGATGGCACTCGCGGCGCCGGAGCTGGCCGCCAGGATCATCTTCCGCGACTTTCGGAAGGAAGCGGAGGACGTCGAGACCGGATCGACTTATCAGGCGCTCAGCTCAGACGCACGCAAGGCGCATGGCCTCAGCCCGTCATTCTGGATCGCGGACGAGATTGCGCAATGGCGAGGCCGCGACCTGATCGAGGCGCTGCGCACCGGTATGGGCGCGCACTCTGAGCCTCTCGGGCTCGTGATCAGCACGAGATCGCCGGACCCGGATAATCCGCTAGAAGAACTGATCAGGTACGCTGCGGACATCGAGGCCGGGCTGATCGAAGATCCCGCGTTCCGGGCTTTCATATTCACGGCGCCGGCCGAGGCCGATCCGTGGGACCCTGTCACCTGGGCGCTGGCGAACCCCGCGCTCGGCGACTTTCGTAGCCTCGAGAACGTGCGGGTTCTGGCGAACCAGGCGCGCCGCATTCCGGCGACCGAGGCGAGTTTCCGGGCCTATGTGCTCAACCAGCCAGTCGCGACCGATGAAAGGTGGATCGGGCCGGCGGATTGGGACGCATGCGCCGCCGAGCCGAAACCGGCCGGGCCGTGCTGGGCTGGCCTCGACCTCGCGTCCGGCGCCGCCGACCTGACCGCGTTCTCGCTGTTCTGGCCGGAGACGGGTGCGCTCAGGGTATGGGCCTTCCTGCCGAAGGAAATGCTCGACGCCAAAGCGCGGGAGGACAACGCGCCGTATCGGCTCTGGCAGCAGCAGGGATATGTGATCGAGGTTCCCGGCCGGACTGTCGATAGGGCATGGCTTGGCGCGTGGCTCGCGCAGCAGGGTCGGGGGGCTGGATCTGCGCGCCATCGCGGCCGATCGATGGCTGATCGACGACCTCCGGGCGCAGCTCGACCGGGAGGAAATCGACCTGCCGCTGGAATCGCATGGCGCTGGCTTCAAGGACGTCTCGCCGAGCCTGACCGCGTTCGAGGCGCTGGTCCTCGATGGCAAGCTGGCGCATGGCGGCAACCCGCTACTACGATGGGCTGTCGCGAACGCGGCGATCGAGGCCGACCCGGCCGGCAACCGGAAACTGTCGAAGAAGGCGAGCCGAGGCCGGATCGACCCGGCGGTATCGGCCGTCTATGCGGTTGGTGCCGCGAACAGGGATCAGGGCGAAAAGATTATTGATTTCGCCGGCCGTCCGCTCGTGCTGTTCGCTTAGCTCTGACGCTTGCCGAAATCCTGGGTCGCAGCCTTTGCTTCGGCATTTGTTTTCCTCGTCGCCGCTGCCCGCTGCGCCCGCTCGCGGTTCTTCTGGGATTTTGCCGCGCGGCGCTGGGCCATCTCCTCAAGCGTAATCTGCCCTTTTGTCTCGACGCGCTTGGTGAGTTCGATGAACGCGCCTTCAAGGTATTTCTTGACGGAGGGATCGGTGGTCCGGTCGGGATGCAGCTTCGCGCGCAGCCAACGATAGAGCGGCACCGAGATTTCCCTCGCGTCCGGCGCCGGGTAGCTGCGCTCGTCTGCCCGCGCCCGCTTTAGCTCCGCCTCCAACTGGCGGCATCGCTCCAGCGCGGCATCCCGCTCCCGCAGCGCCGCTGTCAGCTTAAGATAATCGCCGCCGCTATCGAGAGGGTCCCGGCCGTCGCCGAGCGAGGTCCGCTGCTCCCGCAGTCTATCGCGCCGTCGCCGCTGCCGTTCCGCGTCTGTCATGGCGCGCTCGCCAATCGGTTTTCGTGACATATTCCGTGACCCTTCATATCGTGACGGCACCATGTCACGAATAGGTTGAGGCTGTCAAACAATTCGTGATGTCACAAAAATGGGATGCATTTCCCTTGCGTCACCTATTTAATTGTGTAATAACGATTATCCAACACCCTAGGTGGCGCCGTCATTGTGCTCGAACTGACAACCAGATTTTTTCGCGGCGCCGATCTCAGAAAAACTTGTCGGGATCGACCGCGACACGCTGCGGAACTGGCGCCGGCTGGGGATTTTCACCGGCGGCGAGCTTGCCGTGGATCGGCACGCGAGGGGCGGCCGGCGCCGCGTTTACTCTATCCTGGAGACCGTTCAGCTGCAAATTCTCGTGCAGGCCGGCCACGCGCTCCAATTCACGCAGGCTCGGGACATCGCATTTGATCCGGCCGTTGTGGCCCGCATTATCGAGATAGCCACGCCGCGTTACGAGGAACACCCAAGGCTGCCAGGGCGGCGCGGAAATGGTTACGGTGGCAATTACCGAGAAGCGTCGGGCGCCCGATGTGCAGGAGCAGCAATTCATCCTCGCGTGGTTCGAAACAAAATTGAACTTTGACCGGGACGCCAACCTATTCGGCCATCGTGTGGTGCGCAAAACCGATTTAGATCAGTTTCATTGGCGCCTGGTTGAAAAAGGCGGAGACGCTGTCCTGCGGTGGGTGATGTCTATCGGTTCAGCGGTTGTCGATTCCGCTCGACGTGATCGCGATTCATTCCGTCGATAATGCGATGGCATATATAACCGGCGGCGGCGGTGACATAAACTCCGATGACCTCGATTGTCCGTGCGAGCCGGATTCGTATTACGACCTGCTCCGGCAGCGAATCCGCAATCAAATAATCGCCAGATCGAACGCGGTCGGCAGGGAGGATAAAGATGGAAAATGAACTGGTTACGGCGTTCGAAACGTTCTGCGATAACCCGGTGAACGAGGCCTATATCAACGACAGTCAATTCGTGGATCGTTTCTGCGCCCTTGTTGGGAAAACATCGCTGGCGGAGCAAAAATTACTCAAGGAGCGGCAGCCGATCGTTCCGGGGATTACCTCTCCCAGGTGTTTCTATACCTGTCGCTCGTTTTTATGCAGGTGAAATGTGCGAAGGTTGCGCTCTCAGAAGTCGGGGCGGAACAATCAACCAAGCATTAAACAACAGGGCCTGTCGTGATGACGCGCTATTCCCATGAAGGAGTTTCTTATGACACTTCGACAACTGCTCGAACAGCGCGACGCGGCCGTGACGGAAATGCGATCGCTTGCCACAAAAGCTGAAAACGAACAGCGCGATCTTACCGAGACCGAGGCTTCACGCTTCGATTCGCTAAAGGGCGACCTCGTCAACTTCGACAGGCGCATCGCCCGCACTCAGGCGCTCGCGGATGCCGAACGTAGCTCGCCGGCTATCCGCTGGTATTGGGCCGCGGCTCCGACACATTCGAAGCGCGAGCCGGCGAGTTCTCGATTACCAGCGTCATCGCCGCGCAGCTCGGCCAGAGTGTAGACATCGGCCGTGAACGCGAGCTGTCGGCCGAGGTGCGGCAGCGTCGGAGCAATCCTGGCCGGAAATTCCCGGGAATCGCCGTGCCGGACGAGGTTTTCCGGGCAACCGAGAGACGCGCTTTTGGCGACAACGTGATGTTGACCGGAACTTCGGGATCGCCTGGCGCCGCCTATCCGCTCTATCCGACACAACATCGGCCGGACCTGTTCATTGACCGGCTCCGCTCGGCGCTGGTTGTCGAACGGCTCGGCGCGACGGTGCTGAACGATCTGCAGGGCGACCAGGACATCCCGCGGCAGACCGGCTCGGCAACGCATGCATGGGTCGCCGAGGACGCCGCGATCACGGATTCGGGGCTGACCTTCGACGACGTGACGCTCGCCGAAAACGGTTGGCGCGATCACGTCCTATTCGCGTCGCACGATGATTAATGCCTCGCCGAGCATTGAACAAATTGTCCGAAATGACCTGGTTGCCGTCATCGCCAGAGCGATCGACGCCGCCGCGATGACTGGACCGGGCGGCAACGCACCGACCGGCATCGTCGCGACAATTGGCGTCACCGAAATCGACATGAGCGCCGCACCGCGAACGTGGGCAGATATCCTGCAATTCCCCGCATCCGTGCAGGCCGATGACGCCGACCTCGCCGCGATGGGATGGGCATTGAATGCCTGGACCGCGGCGTGCCTGCGGGCAACCCCGATGGACGACAGGGTGGCGGCCGCCGGGTTCATGATGAGCGCGCCAAACGCGCTGGCAGGGTATCCGGCCGCGATCACGTCGGCGCTGCCTGGAAACGGCGGCAGCATTCCGGCCGCCGCGACACTGATTTTCGGGTCCTGGTCGCAACTCCTGGTTGCGTATTGGAGCGGCTTTGACCTTTTGATCAATCCGTTCGCCGGATTCCGCGTACCAGCGCGGCCGCGTCCTGGTCCGTGCGTTGCGCGACGTCGACGTCGCGGTCCGGCACGTCGAGAGCTTCGCGTTCGCCGACAATCTGATCCCCGTCGCATGATCGAACGCCGAGCATCTACGGTTGAGCTGCGGGCCGCCGGGCGCCGGCTTGAGGGGCACGCCGCGACCTTCCTGACCGAAGCCCGGATCGGGGATTTTATCGAGAGGATCGCGCCCGGTGCGTTCTCCGCGTCGCTGGCGAGCGGGGCCGACATCCTGGCGCTTGTTGTCGATCATGACGCGACACGGCTGCTGGCGCGCACGCGCAGCGGCTCACTGCGGCTATCCGAGGACGCGCGAGGCCTGCACTTCGAGATCGACTGTCCCGACACACAACTGGGCCGTGACGTGCTGGCCTTGGCCGAGCGCCAGGACCTGGGCGGTGCGTCGTTCGCATTCTCCGTGCCGCCAGGCGGAGATCGCTGGGAGGGCCGACGCCGCGAGCTGCGCGCCGTCGATTTGCGCGAGGTCAGCATAGTACAGGCATTCCCTGCTTACGACGGGACGACCGTGCAGGCGCGTTCCGCGGCGCCGCGTCTCCGGGCTGCGCGCCTATGGAATTCAAACACTATGAAACTGCCCGGCTTTGTCGGCTTTCTGTCTCGCTTGATCGAACAGCGCGATCGCGACGGCTCGGCAGCTCGCCTCGTCGCCGAGATCGGCGGGACCGGCTGGACCGCGAGCGGGACCTATATCTCCGCAAGCGGCCGAAAACTTGGCGACTGTGACCGCCTCGTTCAAGCCATCGCCAGCGCGATTGCGTCGCTCCCGGCGTACGTCTACCGCCGCACCGATGCCGGCCGGACCGAGGATACGACCCATCCCCTCAATCGGCTGATCCGGCAAGGGGCGAACGACAAACAGTCCTGGCCGGATTTTGCCGAATGGCTGCTGGCCTCGACCCTGTTGCGCGGCAATGCCCTGGCCGAGATCCTGATCGACAATCGCGGCGCCGTGGTCGGCCTGGCACCGATCCCCTGGGGGTGGGTCTCGGTGCAGCGGCTCCCGTCCGGGCGCATCGCCTACGATATCGTCGCGCAAGATCAGATGCACGGCACGTCCGGCCGATCGCGCCGGCTGCTGCAGGACGAGGTTCTGCATCTGCGTGACCGATCTGATGATGGTGTTCTCGGGCGCTCGCGCCTGTCGCGCGCCGCCGAGACGATCGGCGCGTCTCTCGCGACGCAGAACTTCGCGTCCTCTTTGTACAAAAACGGCATCAATCCAAGCGGCGCGCTTTCTGTTGAAGGTCGGTTCACGCCGGAATCGCGGGAAACGCTGCGAACCAACTTCCGCGAGGCCTTCACCGGCACGCAGCACGCCGCCAAGGCGCTAATCCTCGAACAGGGCGTGAAGTGGCAACAGATTTCCGTCTCGCCGGAGGACGCCGAGCTGCTGGCCTCGCGCCGGTTCTCGACCGAGGAGCTGGCGCGCATCTTCCAGGTGCCGCCGCCGCTTGTCGGGATTTGGGATCACAGTTCTTTCACCAATTCCGAAACGGCGGGGCGATGGTTTGCACAACATACTCTGTCGCCTTGGCTGCGAAAGATCGAGGCCGAGTTCAGCCGCAACGTCTTTGGTGCCGGTTCCAACAGCTATCTTGAACTCGATCTCGCCGGCTTCTTGCGCGGCGATCCCGCGTCTCGCTGGGCTTCCTACGACATCGCGATCAAGAACCGCGTCTTGACCCCGAACGAGGTGCGTCAGGTTGAAGGCTGGAACCCGCGTGCCGGCGGCGATGACTTCCCGATGCCGGCCACGGCCGCCGGAGCGGCGAATACGGAAAGCTATCGAGCATACGCAGCGCCACCAGCGCCGCCGACGCCGCCCGCATCGCGCCCCCGGCAAAAGCTTATCCGCACGCACAGAGCGCGGACGGCAGCATAACCGCTCTGGTGACCGAGGATGCCTGATCCTGGTTCGCCTGCCGCGACTGCTGACCGAGGCCGAGGCGGCCGAGGCGCTGGGCGTGTCGCACGACACCTTGCTGCGGGAACGGAAGCACGAACAAATCACCTTTACCCGGATCGGCAATCGCGTGCGCTACACCGAGGCGCACCTTGCTGAGTATATCGAGAGCAGGACCAAGCGATGCCGCGTAAGCGAGACGAGCGACCCGGAGAAATTGGCGGGTTCTGGCTCAGCCGGCGGCCCAATTCCGACCAATGGTGCCGGACCTGGTTCGATCGCGAACACTCGACAGACATGTCGCGCATCGCTCGGCGAGTCTGATCTTGAACAAGCGAAATTGAAATTGGCCGCCTGGGTTCTTACAAACGGACGGATGAACAAAGAGCGGGCCGACACAACCGCGCTCGCTACATGCTTGACCCGGTACTACGAACACCAAGCGAAGACGCTGCGCAGCGCCGACCAGGCGCGCTATGCGCTGATCCGCTGGAATGAGTTCTTCGGGCCGGCGCTGGTTTCCGAGGTGACCGCCGAGCGGCAGCGGGGATTCGTCGCGGCAATGCGGGCCGAGGGACTATCCGATGGCTATATCCGGCGGACCCTGGCCATCGGCAAGGCCGCGCTCAACCGCGCCGTTCGCGAGGGAGAGATCGCCGCGGCGCCGCATGTCGCGCTGTTGCCCGAATCGGAGGCGCGTGATCGCGTCCTGTCGATCGCCGAGGCGGCGGCCCTGTTTCGCGCCGCCGCACAGCCGCACGAGCTTATGTACCTGGCTCTGGCGTTCGGTACCGGGGCGCGTCCCGAGGCGATTCTTCAACTGACGAGGTTTCAGATCGACACCGAGCGCCGGCTGATCAATCTGAACCCGCCCGGCCGCCGGCAGAACAAGAAGCGCCGTCCGACGATCCCGATCTGCGACACGCTCTTGCCGCTGCTGCGCGGCCTCCCGGCCGGGCCGGTTGTGAGCTACCAGGGGCGGGCGCTCGGCAGCATCCGTTCGGCCTTCGCTCGCTTGAAGGCGAAAGCAGGGCTGACGGATGTTTCGCCCTACACGATCCGACACACAGTCGCGACCGAGCTGCGCATGCGCGGCGTGCCTGTGTGGGAGGTTGCGGGCTTTCTCGGTCATAGCAGCGGGTACAAGACAACCGAGAGGTACGCAAAGTTTGGCCCGGACCACCTTTCCGAGGCGATCCGGGCCATTGATACCTACTTCGCCGATCTTTGGAGCCGTGCTTGGCGGCCTCTCCTCAGATCATCCTCTAACCGCGTTGCGTGCGAGTTGCGTGCGAGCAGGTAACCTCGTAAGTTGGTGGAGCCAACCGGGATCGAACCGGTGACCTCTACAATGCCATTGTAGCGCTCTCCCAGCTGAGCTATGGCCCCCATCCAACCGCCCTGCTGCGTCGAAAAACTGCTCTGCCGGGGCGGGAAATTTTCACCGTGCGGCTGGCAACTTAGGAACGGGCGAGCGCAGCGGCAAGGGAAAAATCGCCGGATTCGTGCCCGGCCGAATCGCCGACTGGCGCGTATTTGAGAAGGTGTGATCCGAGCGCCGGTCAGGGCTCCTCGTCTTCGACATTGTCGATGACCTCGGCCATGTCGTCCTCGTCCTCGCCGAGCTCGGACGCGTCCTCGATCAGCTCTTCATCCTCCTCCTCAGTTTCATCGAGCGGCACATCGTCCTCTTCCTCCTCGACCGCCTCGGCTTCGTCGGCTTCGAGATCGGGATCGATCTCCTCGGCGCCGACCGGCTCGAGCTCCTTTGCGACTGGTGCCGCCGGCCGCGACCGCCGCGCCTTCAGGAACGCCTCGGGGTCGAAAGGCGTGCTGCATTTCGGGCACACTACAGGATCACGCATCAAGTCGTAGTAGCGCGCGCCGCAACTCGGGCAGATGCGCTTTGCTCCCCATTCGGGTTTGGACAACCTGCGGCTCCTTGCTGAACGGCTCGGGAATATGGCCGAGTTAGCGGATGGGGTGCGGCATTGCCACAGCCTCCTCCGGCTGTCAAAAGAGAAAGGGAAACGCGGCGGAGCGCGCCTGCGCGCGTTGTCTCCTGAATGTCGCGGCGACCCCGTTCGGCAGCCCCATATGGGCCGACGCGGTCGCTCCGGCAAGAGCTTTGGCCATTCTGAGAGCTGCGAACCGAACCATGCTCCCTCCCGAAATCTCCCAGACGCTGTCGCCGTTGTCGTCGATTCTGACTGCGGCGCGACCCCGGATGCCGCTTGCCGGCGCCGTAGCGGTGCCCGGCGACAAGTCGATTTCGCACCGGGCGCTGATGTTCGGAGCGCTCGCGGTCGGCCGCACTGAAATCACCGGCCTTCTCGAGGGCGAGGACGTGCTTGCGACCGCGGCGGCGCTGCGCGCAATGGGAGCCGGCATCGAGCGCGGCGGGGACGGGCGCTGGCTGGTCGACGGGGTCGGGGTCGGCGGTCTCGGCGAGCCGGACGACGTGCTCGATCTCGGGAATTCCGGCACCGCGGCCCGCCTGCTGCTCGGCTTGCTGGCGACTCACCGGCTGACTGCGTTTGTGACCGGCGATGCGTCCCTGCGGAGCCGGCCGATGCGGCGGGTCATCGAACCCTTGTCGCGTTTCGGCGGGCAATTCGTCGCGCGCGACGGCGGAAGGCTGCCGCTCGCGGTGACCGGCGCCGCCGAACCGGTGCCAATCGAATACCGGCTGCCGGTGCCGTCGGCGCAGGTCAAGTCGGCGGTGCTGCTCGCCGGGCTCAATACTCCGGGCATCACCAGCGTCATCGAGAACGAGCCGACCCGTGACCATACCGAGCGCATGCTTCGGCATTTCGGCGCGACGGTGCGCGTCGAAAGCGAAGCGAGCGGCGGTCGCCGCATTTCGGTCGAGGGGCAGCCGGAGCTGACGGCGGCGCCGATCGTCGTTCCGGGCGACCCGTCCTCGGCCGCCTTTCCGCTCGTCGCGGCGCTCATCGTGCCGGGGTCCGACATCAGGATCGAGAATGTCGGGCTCAACCCGTCGCGTACCGGGCTGCTGGCCAGCCTTGTCGAGATGGGGGCCGCGATCGCGTTCGAGAACCGGCGCGAGGCGGGCGGCGAGCCGGTCGCCGATCTTCGCGTGCGCGCCGGGCCGCTGGCCGGCATCGACGTGCCGCCCGGGCGCGCGCCGTCGATGATCGACGAGTACCCGATCCTGGCCGTCGCCGCTTCCTGCGCGCGCGGTCGCACGGTCATGCGCGGCCTCGCCGAGCTGCGCGTCAAGGAGAGCGACCGGCTGGCCGGCGCCGCCGAGGGTCTCGCGCGCTGCGGCGTCGATGTCCGGGTCGACGGCGACGATCTGATCGTCGAGGGCAAGGGCGCCCCGCCGCCCGGCGGCGGGGTGATCGCGACACGGCTCGATCATCGCATCGCGATGGCGTTTCTGGTGCTCGGCCTCGCCGCGCGCGATCCCGTGCGGATCGACGATATCAGCCCGATCGCGACGAGCTTTCCCGATTTCGTGCCATTGATGGAGCGGCTCGGCGCCTCGTTCGAGAGAATGCACCGCAGGACGGGTTGACCTCCACCCGAGGAGGCGTTGACGCCATCTGCGGCATCCGGTGATATTTTTGATGGGACGTTTAAGAAACAACCGGGATAGGAGGCGACGATGGCTACCCAGTGGCGGCTCGCCGGCGATTATTTCGAGAATTGCAGCTGTGATGTGGCGTGTCCGTGCCTGTTTTCTGCTGCCGCGCCGCTGACCTCGCGGCCGAGCCGCGGTGTCTGCGACGTGGTTCTGGTTTTCCACATCGACAAGGGAAATTTCGGCGACGTCACGCTCGACGGGCTCAACGTTGCGCTGGCGGCGCACGTACCGGGGCCGATGGGCGAGGGGAACTGGTCGGCCGCCGCCTATATCGACGAGCGCGCCGATGACCGCCAGACCGCCGCATTGGGTGCGATCTTCACCGGCGCCGAGGGCGGGCCGATGGCGATCTTCGCGCCGATGATTACGACGCATCTCGGCGTCAAGAAGGTACCGATCCGCTATACGATCCAGGGCAAGAATCGCTCAGCCGAAATCCCCGGCATCATGGACATGAAGGTCGAGCCGGCGCCGACATTGCATCCGAGCGGCGAGATGTGGGCCAACACTGGTCACCCGGCAGCTCCCGACCGACTCGCGCTGGCGATGGGCGGCCAGGGCAGCACCTTCGCCGATTACGGCATGCGCTGGGACAATTCAGGGCGCAACGGGCATTACGCCCCTATCAGCTGGTCGAACTGAGATTGCGGCGGGAGGCACGGCGATGGCGAGCTATCGCGCCGTCCTCACGTCGCAATCGGGACAGCGCAACCTGGTCCTCGCGCTGCTGCTGACCATGGCGGCGTCGTGCTGGGCCTGGCTGCTTCTGGTGCCCGTGGGCGGGACGGGTGGCATGGATATGGCGATGGACATGGCCTCGCCGACGATGGGGATGGCGGCATCCGCGTTCCTCGTCATGTGGGCCGTCATGATGGTCGCGATGATGTTTCCGACCGCGGCCCCGATGGTGCTGGCGTTTCACCGGATACAATCCGGCAAGCGCGAACGCGGCGAAGCCTTTGTATCGACCTGGATGTTTGTCGCCGGCTATACGGTCGTCTGGGTCGCGGCTGGCATTCTGGCCTATCTGGGGGCGGTGGCGGCGGAAAAGGCCGCGGCGCGGGTTGGCCTGTCGGCCGCAGCGGCGGCGCGGATCGGCGGCGGATTGCTGATCGCGGCGGGCATCTACCAGCTGACCCCGCTGAAGAACGTGTGCCTGTCGAAGTGTCGCTCGCCGATCGGCTTCATCATGACCGCGTGGCGCGAGGGGGCCTGGGGCGCGCTGCGCATGGGGGCGGTGCACGGGGGCACCTGCATCGGCTGCTGCTGGCTCTTGATGGTGATCCTGTTTCCGCTTGGGATCATGAACCTCGCAACGATGGCACTGGTGACATTGGTGGTGTTTGCCGAGAAGGCGCTGGCCTGGGAGCGCGCGGCCGTTTACGGCACCGCCACCGTGCTGATGCTGTATGGCGCTGCCGTGATTACGACGCCGCAATTCCTGCCGACCTACAGGATGGCCGCTTCCGCGATGAAGATGGACATGCCCGCGGCGGACAAGCCGGCGCCGATGATGCCAGCAATGCCTGGAAACCGTTGATGCTGCAGCCCCGCCCGTTTGTCGTCGTGCCGTTTGTCGTCGCGATCGATGGGCCGGCCGCGTCGGGCAAGGGTACGCTGGCGAGGCGGCTGGCCGAGCGCTTCGGGCTGGCGCATCTCGACACCGGCAAGCTCTATCGCGCAACCGCGTTGCTCGTGCTGGAAGCCGGCGCCGACCCGGCCGACCCCGAGGCGGCGTCAACCGCGGCGCGGCGCGTCGATCCCGCCCTCCTCGCCGAGCCGCGGCTGCTCGCCGAGAATGTCGCCGGTGCTGCCTCGGTCGTCGCCGCGATCCCGGAGGTCCGTGCCGCGCTGCTTGCGTTCCAGCGCGATTTCGCGGCCAACCCGCCGCCGCTATCGCAGGGAGCGGTGCCCAATGGCGCGATACTCGACGGCCGCGATATCGGGACGATCGTGTGCCCCGATGCGGCCGTGAAGCTGTTTATAACTGCCAGCACCGAGGCGCGGGCCGAACGGCGGATGCGGGAGTTGCGGGGACGCGGCACCGCGTCTATATACGGCGATGTCCTGCAGGACATAAAGGAACGCGACGCGCGCGACAGCTTGCGTCGGGTCGCACCGCTTGCGGCAGCCCCCGACGCCGAAACGATTGACACCACCCGGCTCGACGCCGATCAGGTATTCGAGCAGGCATACGAGATTATCACGCGTGCGCTTTCCGCCAGGTGCGGATAGAAGTGCGCGTTGAAGCGCCCTTCGCGGACTGGCTGCTCTCTTCCTCCTTCTGCAGGGCCGGGTCGATGCGGCCGCGCCCGAACTTGCCGGCTGCCCGCCTCGCGCCGATCCCGGCGGGGCGTGTTGCACGTCCTTCTTTCCGCAATTGGAGCGAAGGCGGGATCGAGGAGAGCGAATGGCTGTAGCAGCAGAAACCGCCGAAATCGGCACGCCCGATATCGGGATGAAAGAGAATTTCGCCGCGTTGCTCGATGAGTCGCTCGGGGTCGCCACCGGCTCGAGCGGGCTCGAGGGCACCGTGGTCAAGGGCCAGGTCATCGCGGTCGAGAACGACTTTGCCTTAATCGATGTCGGCCTCAAATCGGAGGGCCGCGTCCCGCTCAAGGAATTCGCTGTCGGCGGCGCCGCGCCCGAGATCAAGGTCGGCGACACCGTTGAGGTCTTCCTCGAACGCATGGAGGACAAGAACGGCGAAGCCGCACTGTCGCGCGAAAAGGCGCGGCGTGAGGAGGCCTGGACGCAGCTCGAAAAGAATTTCCAGGCCAACGAACGCGTAACCGGCACGATCTTCGGCCGCGTCAAGGGCGGCTTCACGGTGGATTTGAACGGCGCCGTCGCGTTCCTGCCGGGCAGCCAGGTCGATATCCGCCCGGTGCGCGACATCACTCCGCTGCTGGGCTCACCGCAGCCGTTCCAGATCCTCAAGATGGACCGCTCACGCGGCAACATCGTCGTGTCGCGCCGCGCCGTTCTGGAGGAGAGCCGCGCCGAGCAGCGTTCCGAACTGGTCGCCAGCCTCAAGGAAGGCCAGATCCTCAACGGCGTCGTCAAGAACATCACCGACTATGGCGCCTTCGTCGATCTCGGCGGCGTCGATGGCCTCTTGCACGTCACCGACATCGCGTGGCGGCGCATCAATCACCCCTCCGAGGCGCTCAATATCGGCCAGCAGGTCAAGGTGCAGGTGATCCGGTTCAACCCGGAGACGCAACGCATTTCGCTCGGCATGAAGCAGCTCGAAGCCGACCCATGGGAAGGGGTCGAGTTGAAATACCCGGCGAACGCCAAGTTCAAGGGCCGCGTCACCAACATCACCGACTACGGCGCCTTTGTCGAGCTGGAGCCCGGTGTCGAGGGGCTCGTCCATGTCTCCGAGATGAGCTGGACGAAGAAGAACGTGCATCCGGGCAAGATTGTCTCGACCAGCCAGGAGGTCGAGGTGATGGTGCTCGATGTCGATCCGCAGAAGCGCCGCATCAGCCTCGGCCTGAAGCAGGTCATGTCGAACCCGTGGGAGGCCTTCGTCGAGGAGCACCCGGTCGGCAGCACCGTCGAGGGCGAGGTGCGCAACACCACCGAGTTCGGGCTGTTCGTCGGACTTCCCGGCGACATCGACGGCATGGTCCACCTGTCGGACATCGACTGGAACCGCCCCGGCGAGGATGCGGTCAAGGATTTCCGCAAGGGCGAGATCGTGCGCGTCAAAGTGCTCGACGTCGATGTCGACAAGGAGCGCATCAGCCTCGGCATCAAGCAGCTCGAAGCCGATCCGTTCGAGGAGGGCATGGCCACCCTCAGGAAAGGCGCGGTTGTCACCGGCACAATCGCGGGCATTACCGATGGCGGCGTCGAGGTGATGTTGCCCGACAACGTTCCCGGCTTCATCCGCAAATCCGAGCTGTCGCGCGACCGCAGCGAACAGCGCCCGGACCGTTTCGCGGTCGGCGAGCGGGTCGACGCGAAGGTCACCGCGATCGATCGGGCGACCCGGCGGGTCACGCTGTCGATCAAGGCGCGCGAGGCCGACGAGGAGAAGCGGGCGATGCAGGAATTCGGCTCGTCCGATTCCGGCGCCAGCCTTGGCGACATCCTCGGCGCGGCTATCCGTCGCCGCCAAGGCGAAGCCGACGAGCAGAAGGGCTGATCCCGCCGGGCTGGTACGAATCCGGTCGAGTTGCGCCACGTTCTTTCCCATCATGGCCGGGATCCGGCCATCTTTGGGAAGGCACAAGATCCCCGGGTCAAGCCCGGGGGTGGCGATTTTTGGAGGCATCTGATTGGATGCGCCCTAATCCCGCGGGCCGGAAGACAGTCCTCGCGGCCACCGCGCAGGTCCGCCGTGCCAGGAAAGGCTTCTGGCGGACCGGGCGGGCCGGCCGGTATAAGGCTGTATGCGCCGCGTTGCGACGGTCGTGCTGCTTCCGCTTGTCGTTCTGTTCGGAGCGTATACCGCGCTGTGGTTCTTCATCGCGGACCGCATTGCCGACGAGATCGCGCAGTGGGCCGAGCGTGAACGGCAGCGCAAGCTCGATGTATCGTGGGAGACGCTGCGGGTCCGCGGCTATCCGCTCGCGTATCGCATCGAGGCGAGCGGGCTAAGTTTCCGCGATCTGGCGCCGGGGCGCGCCGTCGAAATCCGCGCCCCGCTGGTGCAAGCAAGCGCGTATCCTTGGAATTTCCGGTCATGGGCGATCGACGTGCCGAGCGGGTTGACGGCGAGCGCCGGACCGGCGGACGCGCCGCGCGCCCGGCTGAGCGCGCAGACCCTGGCCGGCGATGTCGTGCTCGACGCCGAACGCGACATCGCGATAACGCTTGACCTGCAACATCCGGTCTTCGAAACACCCGTTCTCGACGCCGATGGGGGCGATGCCAATGGGCGCATCGCGGCGCGCGACGCGGCGGTCTCGGTGGCCGTGCCTCAGGAACCGCCGCGCACGCACACCGACCCTGCGCTGAGCCTCGCTGTCGAGGTCCATGACTTGCGGCTGCCGCAAGCCCCGGCGCCGTTTCGCGGAGCGATGGACGAAATCGCCTTTGACCTGACGATGCTGGGGCCGGTGCCCGATTTGCCGCCGCGCGAGGCCGCGGAAGCCTGGCGCGACGCTGGCGGCACGATCGAAGTCGAAAAAATCGCGGCGCGCATGGGGGAACTCGCCGTTGCCGGTTCCGGTACGCTTGCCCTTGACCGCGAGCTGCAGCCCGAGGCGGCGTTTTCCGGGTCGGTCCAGGGCTATGACAGGCTGATCGCCGAGCTGAGCGCGGCCGGGATCCTGCCCTCCGGCAGCTCGATGCTGGCCCGCATGGGGTTGTCGCTGTTGGCCAAACCGGGAGCGGAGGGTCAGCCGCAGATCAAGACGTCGTTCACGATCCAGAACGGTGAGATGTCCCTCGGGCCCCTCAAGCTCGGGCACGCCCCGCGGATCGGCTGGGAGTAGGCCTGGAGCTTGATGCTTTAGGCCGAACCACCCGTTCGTCGCCCCGCGTAAGCGGGGGCCAGGGCCACTGCGCATCGCATGCCCTGGGTTCCCGCTTTCGCGGGAACGACGATTCAGCATGAAGCGGCAATGCTTTAGCGGGTACTCTCGGGCGGCGGCTGCGGCGCTTCGGCGCGTTCGTCCATCCCGTAATCGCGCAGCACGGCGGCGACGCGCAGCCGATAATCGCGGAAGATGCCGCCGCGGCCGGCGCGCTGCGCCCCGCGGTGCTCCTCGTGCCGGCGCCACGCGGCGACGGCCGCCTCGTCGCGCCAGAACGACAGCGACAGGATCTTGCCCGGCTGGGTCAGGCTCTCGAACCGCTCGACCGAGATGAACCCGTCGATCTTCTCCAGCTCCGGGCGCAGCCGCGCAGCGATGTCGAGATAGTCCTGACGCCGTTCCGGCTCCGGTTCGACCTCGAATATTACGGCATGCATTTCGCTCCATCCCGGCCCGTTGTTTCAAGCGTGACTCAGTGCTGATGGATCAACAGGATGCCGCCGCCGATCAGCAAAATGCCGGCGAGTTGCGGCCAGCCCAGCGGCTCGTTCCACAACAGATGTGCGACAACGGCGACAATCGCATAGCTGGCCGCAACCGACGGAAAGGCGACCGATACCGGCAGCTTGTTCAGCGCCACTATGTAGCAGAGCGCGGCAACGACGTAGATCGCGAAACCGATGACGGTCAGCGGGTGAAAAAGTTGAGCCGCAATGCTTGTCGCGCCGACCGCACCGGATTTCAACGCGATCTGGCCGGCGATGCCGAATAGGACCGCGCAAACGAGGCTCAGATAATAGAGAGTCACCGGGCGGGCCTTAAGCGGTTTCACGGAGGCCGTGCACGGCGGCTCCGGCCTCCTCCATCCCGCTCATGACCGGCGCTCTGCGCAACACCGATCGCACCGTCGATTGCGGCCGCTTATTGGCGGTGAGGTAGAGCCGCCCGAGATACTCGCCAATGAGGCCGAGGATCAGCAGCTGTACGCCCGACAACAGCAGCACCGCCGAAAACAGCGACGCCCAGCCGGGCGGCGTCTGCGACACTAGTGCCTCGGCGACCGCGGCGACGCCGCCGATCGCGCCGATAACGCTCAGCGCGAACCCGGCCAAGGTGCTGAGCCGCAGCGGCATCACCGAAAAATTGACGAACATGTTGAGCCAGAGACGCAAGAGCCGGCGCAGCGTGTAGTTGCTGCGGCCGACCGCGCGCGGCAGATGGCGCACGAGCAACCGGTCGATGTCCTGTGTCACCTGCAAAATCAGCCCGTCGACATACGGATAGGGTCCGTCATAACGCGCCACCTCGCGCGCGACAAAGGCGCTCATGCAGCGAAAACTCGACAGATAGAACCCCTTCGGCTTGTCGAGCACGAAGCCGGCGACCCAGTTAGTAAATCGGCTGCCGAGATTGCGCCAGATCGCGTGCCGCTTCTCGTCGTAATAGGTATAGACAACCTCGCGCCCGCTCTGCTGCGCAAAGGCGAGTAGCCGCTCGACCTCCTCGGGCGGGTTCTGCAGATCGTCGTCCATCGTGATGACATGCGCGCCTCTGGCGTGGCGCAGCCCGGCCAGGACAGCGTTGTGCTCGCCGTAGTTGCGCGACAAGGCCACCAGCGTGATCGGCACACGCGCCCGCGCCGCCAGAGAGCGGCAAACATCGAGGCTGTTGTCCGGGCTGCCGTCGTTGACTAGAACGATTTCGTGCCCGCCCTCGATCCGCAGCTCTTCGAGCGCGGCGACCAACTCGCCGATGCTGTCGGCGCCGTTATACACCGGGATGACGATCGACAGCGCCGGCGGGGCAGCCCCAAGCGGGGCAAGATCCGAATCGGCGGGCAACAGCGTCATCGAATCAGGCATGTGCTCCTCCCTGTATCGTTTGCTTGGGCTTCGTCTGTTTGGCCGCGATCGCGATCACCGAGCCGCCGAACGGCAGCCGGATGCCGCGGCGCAGCAAGGCATGCTCGAGCCCGGTTGCGGCGCGGCACAACGCCTCGACCGGAGGGGAATGAAGCGTGACATCGCTTGTCGCGCCGGCGCTTTCCGGCAGCAGCTTGCGCGTCGCCACCATGACCGGGAACAGGATTGTGTTCCAATAGCTCGCGAACAACAGCCGGAACCCGGCGCCTTCGAGTAGTCGCGCGATCCGTCGGCGGGTATACCGCCTGACATTGGCGACCGCTCTATCATGCGCCGACATCAGCCAGGAATAAGCCGGCAGGTTAAGGATCAGAACGCCGTTTTCGCACAAACAGCGATGGAACTGCGCCAGCGCCATGCGCTCGTCGACCCCGCCGTGGCACAGCACGTCCGCGCTGACGATCGCGCCGAACGCGCCGTCCGCGAACGGCAGCGTATCGACCGAGCCGGCGCAGACCGGGCGACCGCTCTTAGCCCGGGCGCGCTCGCACGCGAAGCGGTCGGCATCGACCCCGATCGCGTCACGATCAGGCAGCGCGGCCGACAGACGCACGAGCAGCCCGCCGGTGCCGCAGCCGGCGTCGAGCAGTTTCCGGCCCGCGGCACGGCCACCCATGCGGCCGCATAGCAGCGCCACATTCGCGTGCAGCGCGGCGAACCACCACATCCGCTCCTCGACGTGGTCGAGCTTGTCATATTCGGCGCGGTCCAGGGTTTCTCTCCGAACCTTGGGTGGTCAGAGCCCAATCGCCGCCGTCAAATCGGCCAGGACGCGCGCTGCCCCGAAACAGTCGCCGGCAATCTCGCGGGCGACGCTTCTGTGCCTGCCGTAATCGGCAGCAATCGCGTCGATCGCGGCGAGCGCCTCGTCATGTGTCGCATAATCGAACAAACCCTCGCCGACCGGACAATAGCTCGTGAAGCCGGTGCGCATCGTGACCACGGGACGGCCGCTCGCGAGGTAGCACACGGCGCGGTCGCTGAACCAGCCGCTGTGCGGCCGAACGTAAATGTCCTTGGCGACCGTGAATTCGCCGCGTGAACCGGCGACGAACCGCCGGTAAGTTTCCATATCAGCCGATACCGGGCGCGGATCAACGAGGCGCCAGCCGCACCCCTCGACCTCGCGGCGCACACCGTCATTCGGCGGCAGCATCGCCATCTCGAAGCAGGTATCGGAACGGCGCCGCGGCAGATCGAGAAAACGGACGAAATTGACGTGTTTCGACCAGAGGTAATTCTCGCCGCCGAATTCGATGTTCTTGCCCTTGTTCTCCCAGGTCGCGATCGTCGTAAAGCAACTCTTCTCGCCGCGCTCCGAGGGATCGGCTGCGAACGGCCACAGATCGAGATCGACCGGCGGCCGGGTCGGGCGCCAGGGTACGCCGCACAGCGGCACCGAACACGTATCGCCGCCGATATTGGCGCCGTAGGTAAAGAAATGCGTGTGCGCGTCGATATAGGTGCGCGCGCCCGGCTCGTTTTTGGTGTATTTGATCTGCTCGTACACCGGGTCGGTGTCGATCATGACGCGCGCCGGAACTCGCATGTGCACGTCGCGCAGCCGCGTCGCGCCGCATAGATTGAGCAGTACGTCCGCCTCGGCGTAGAGGCGATGCACCGCCTCCCGCGACATGCCGTGCCAGGAATCCTTGATCGCATCCCAATAGGCCCAGCGCCCCGCGAAACCGTGCCGCTCCATCGCGTCTCGCAGGTACGCGACGTTGTAGCCGCACTCGTTGACGACGCTGCTGATCCGCGGATCGTACGGGTTGATCCCGTGATCCTCGACGTACCAGACGTCGTAGCCGAGTTTTTCGAGAGCCACGAGGTGGTTTACCGCCTGCCACGCGATGCCGGCCATCGGCATTTGACCGACGAAATGAAGGAGAACGATCCTGCCGCGTTTGCGCACGTGCGATCCGGAAATCCTGAGAAAGCCCGCGCCGACAACGGCCCGGACGGGAAAAACCTTCCGGCGCTGTTGTCGCAGCCCTTCAGCCGCTCACGGGCGCGCCGACCGGCGCGTTCAGCCCGGCCAGCGCTTCGAGCCGGTCATGCACGAGCCGGTCAATCGTCAACCCCTCGCGCGCGAGGCGCTCGCGGTTGCGCGCCGACTGCTCGCCGGGAATGCGGATCTCGGAAAAGCCCTCCTGGCGCGGTACGGCTTTGACGCGCGCGATCAGCGCCGCGATCTCGCGCTTCAGATCGTCGATCGGCACGAGCAGGTCGGGGCGGAAGGCGATGAACACGTAGCCCTCCTGCGCGCCACCGGCCAGCATGCCGAACGCCTGCACGATCAGCGCCAGGCCGAACCCCTTGTGTGCTCCGAATGGCAGCAGCACGCCGCCATCACGGATCGCCCTTGCGTCGGTCGTCGGATTGCCGTCGCGATCGAGACCGACCCCCTCGGGCACGGACTTGCCGAGCCGGGCGCGCAATTGCAATTCGGTTGCCATGAAGGCCGAGGTGCCGATATCGAGCACCAGCGGCCCGTCCTCGCCGGGCAGCGCAAAGGCGATCGGATTGGTGCCGAGCGCCCCCTTGGTGCCGCCGTAGGGCGCCACCACCGGGCCGCTGCTCGCGGTGTGGATCGCGACGAGGCCCTCGCGCGCGATCATCTCGACGAAATAGGCGCTGCGCCCGCTCATCCAGCTGTTCGAGACGCCGATGACCGAGATGCCGTGCGCCGCGGCCTTGTCGATCGCGGCTCGGGCGCCGTAATACATCGCGATCATCCCGTTATTGTTGCCGCCATCGTACAGCGCCGAGACCTCGGTCTCGTATACGAGGCGGATTTTGTGGCGCGGCTCGGAAAAACGGCGGTGCTCCGGGATGTTCAAGACTTTCGCGAGGCCGGAATACTCGTAGCCGCACAGCGCCGCGTCGATGACGTGATCGCAGATGATGCGCGCTTCCTCCGCGTCGTAGCCGATGCCGCGCAGCGCCCGTTCGCCGAGCGACCGCGCCTCGGCGACGCTGAGATGAACCCGTTCGGAGGACATGTCTGCGAGGCTCCTGGAACATGGGGGTCGGGAATCGCCAGATACATAGGGCGGAAAAGCGTAGCCTATTCCGCCAAAATACGGACCTATACGCGAATTGGGCGGATTACGCTGCGCTTATCCGCCCTACGCTTGCTGGCGGCCAAGAGCACGATCGCGCGCACGCTCTCGCAGGAGGAGTGTTGATGACCGACATCGGCATTTTCGAGGCGATACGTACCGCGCGCTCGCTGCGCCGCTTCAAGCCCGACCCGGTTCCCGAAACGCTGATCACGCGCATCCTCGACGCCGCGATCCGAGCGCCCTCGGCTGGGAATGCGCAGAATTGGGCTTTTGTCGTCGTGCGCGACCCGTCAGTGCGCCGCGCGCTCGGCGACATCTATCAGAAGGCTTCGCGCATCGCGGACGCGATGTACGCCGCCAGAGGCCGGCCGCCGCACCTCACCGAACAGCAGTTCCGCCGCATGTTGGCGACCGGCTCGTATCTGTGGGCCCATATGGGTGACGCGCCGGTCATTCTGATTCCCTGTCAGCGCCGCCCTGTCGTGCCGCCGGCCGAGACGCTGCCGCCCGAATTGCGCGACTGGCATCCGGCGGAGCTGGCCTATGCCGAGCGGATCCGCGGCGCCAGCATCTATCCCGCTGTGCAGAACATCCTGCTCGCGTGCCGCGCGCTCGGGCTGGGGACGACGATCACGACCAACCACATCCGCGTTGAGGGCGAGGTCAAGGCGGTGCTCGGCCTGCCCGACGATGTCGATACCTTCGCGATGATGCCGATCGGCTGGCCGATCGATCCGTTCGGCCCGCTGACCCGGCGGCCCGTCGAAGAGGTCGCGCACGCCGACCGCTGGGGCCAAGCCTGGCCCGCCTGATAGCGACCCGCGCTGAATCTGACACGTCCCCGGTGGGCAGCCTCCATCTTCCCTCCCCTGCATGCGGGGAAGGGTCAGGGAGGGGGTATTGGTCGCTGTCTTTAATGCATGGTTCCAGATTTCGGCAGACCGGCATATTTGTGCGGCACGCGGCGGATGTCCTGCACGAGGCCGGGCGGCACCTCGCCGACGCCGTCGCCGCGCAGGGTCAGCGAGTCGACCAGCCCGCCGAAGCGGCGTTCGATCGCGCCGACGATCTCGTCATGGCGGCCGACCGCGGCGAACAGGTGCGCGACATCGTCCGGCACCTCCTTCGCCAGCTCGTCCCATTTGCCCTGGCGCACCATCGCGTTGAGCTTATGGCCCAAGTCCTCGAGACCGTGCACCGCCAGCACCGGGTAATAGGCCGGCGTCGAGCCGTAGAACGCGACCCGCTTTCGCACCCATTCGAAGCGTTTCGCCACGGTCTCGTCATCCGACCCGGTCGCGAGAAACCCGCCGCCGGAAATCTCGTAGTTTTCGCGCGCCCGCCCTGCCTTCGCGAGACCGGCCTCGATGCGCGGCATGATCGCGTCGGTCAGGTATTTCTTCGTGCAGAACCCGTGCAGTTTGACGCCGTCGCATTCCTCGGCGGCGACCCGCAGCATCGCCGGCCCGACCGCGGCGATCATGACCGGCGGCGGCGGGCAGTCGATCGGCGGCGGCGTGAAATTCGGCGTCATCAGCGTGAAGCGGTAATGCTCGCCTTCGTAGGACGGTTTTTCGCCGTGCTGCCAGCAACGCCAGATCGCGCGCAGAACCTGGACGTATTCGCGCATGCGCGGCGCCGGCGGGGTCCACTTCGCCGAGAAGCGCCGCTCGTTATGCGCTCGCACCTGCGACCCCAACCCGATCACGAACCGCCCGCCGGTCGAGCCGGCGAGGTCCCAGCCGATTTCGGCCGTCGCCATCGGCGTGCGCGCGAAACTGATCGCGACCCCGGTATGCAGCTCAACGCGCTCGGTCGCGACGCCGGCGACAGCCAGCGCGAGAAACGGGTCGTGCTGGTTTTCCATCGAGATGATGCCGTCATACCCCTCGGCCTCGACCCGTTTGGCCTCGGCCGGGACAAGGCGCAGATCGTTCTGCGGCACCGTCGCGAACACCCGCATACTGGCGCTCCTTCATCGGCTGTAGCGGTCATGGCCCGGCTTGACCCGGCCATCTTTGGGGGGCACGAGATCCCCGGGTCAAGCCCAGGGATGACGACACGACTGCAATCGGGCCATAGTTCACCCCGCCGGCGCAAGCCTGGACATCGGGAGAGAATCATGCCGAGAAACGTCGCGGTCGGGGTCGGGCTGATGGAGTTTCCGTTTTCTGGCGCCGACGCGTATTGGCGCTGGGTCGATCTGTGCGAACAGGGCGGCATCAATTCTATCTGGCAGACCGACCGGCTGGTCAGCCCGCAACCGTTTCTCGAATGCATGAGCGCGCTGGCGGCGCTCGCCGGGCGCACCAGGCGCATCAAGTTCGGGGTCAACGTATTGTCGCTGGCGATGCGCGACGCGGTGCTGGTGGCAAGGCAATGCGCGACGATCGACTTTCTGTCGAACGGGCGGCTGTTGCCGGCCTTCGGCATCGGCAGCCCGTTGGGGCCGGAATGGACGGCGCTCAACCTCGACCCGAAGACCCGCGGGCGCAAGACCGACGAGGCGCTCGATGTGATCCGGCTCCTGTGGTCTGGGGACAAGGTCAATTATGACGGTGTGCATTACAAGCTTTCGGGCGCCTCGATTGCGCCGAAGCCGGTTCAGCCCGATCTGCCGATGTGGATCGGCGGCTCGTCGGAGGCGGCTATAAGGCGCACGGCGCGGATCGGCACGGGCTGGCAGGCCGGGCCGGAGACCCCGGCGCAGGCCGCGCAGGTCATCGCCGCGATCAAAGAGGCCGCCGCCGAGGCAGGCCGCACCATCGACGACGACCATTACGGCGCCGGCATCCCGTACCGCTTCGGCTCGCCCGACGACCCCGCGCTCGCGCCGCTGTTCGAGGCCTACAGGAAGCGCACCGGGCGCGACCCCAGGGATTATTTCGCGATCGGCGACGCCGACGCCGTTGTCGCGAAAATCGCCGACTACGTCGAGGCCGGCGTGTCGAAATTCATCCTGCGCCCGTCGGCAAGAGGCGACGACGAGATCATGAGTCAGACACGGCGTTTGATCGAGGAAGTCTTGCCGCGCGTCGCGGCACGCTGGCCGAAACCCGCGAAGCGGCGCGCGGCGGCGGAATGACCCGGCCGCATCGCACTCGGCTGCCCATTCACACGGTGGCCATTAATCCAGAAACTCGCGGCACTCTGGAATAAGCGGGGGCTTCCGCATGCGTCATGGATGCGACCTTGGCATCATGTAACGTTGATCTCAGGAGCAACAGCTACCGGCGGTAAATTGCCCGACCTGACCCTTACGGTCCACCTACCCGCTGACAGATTAAATGTGCAGGTCACGTGGCCATCATTTACGACCGTTACATTCGTCGCCGGCACCGGAGCGCCGGTCGGTCCTATCGCATCGACCTGCGTCACGCCGGCCAAGCCACTGCCGGTAATCGTGAAGTTGGTCGGCGTGTTGGAGGTTGCCGTGGTCCCGCCGGTGCTCGTCCTGATTTGCGGCGCCGCAACATTCGGAGAGGACCTGCCGACGCCGTCCCCGGCTGCTCTTACTACTGTTGATCCGAAGTAGAAAGAAATCACCGAGGTCATCAATGTGCCGACCAGCGTCAACATCTGCTTCCCAAAATCGTCTTGTCGTGCGGCGGAATTGAAGGTTACGTCAAAGGTGGGAGGGGAATCCGCTACTTGCCGCTGGACAATATCGCGAGCATCTGGATTGTTCCTTACTAACGCCGCGACATCTCCCTCCCGAAGGCCCTTCTCGGTTCTAGGTTCGGGCTTCGGGTTCAAGACTGACGAAACCAAAATCGCAAAAAGCCCGAGGAGCGCCAGTGCGAGGAGCGCCCGTACCGATCCTTCCGGCAATCCAAGAGCTTGATCGCGAGTCGATAATCCTATGGCATTCACGAGAGTGGTAAAAACAAGTAGTGCTCCAAGCAGTAATATGACTCCGCTGATCGCGAGTGCCGAAAGACTGTAAGCGCCTTCCCTAAATTCTCCAAGAATGCCGTATAGCAGGTAGGCAACACCAGCGAGTACAATAATGAATATTATGACTCCCGCTATAGTCGATGCGTTTGCCTTCGTCCATTCTGTCCACGTCATGCTCACCCCCGCCAAATTGGGGAAAATAGCCTCTGGTCGGCAGACCTTACCGAGAGGCTCAGCGCGCCTGCAGCCCGGATAAGCTGCATTCGCGGTATATTAATCAGGATTTATGCGCGAAATGGAAGAAGGCGTTTCCAGCGTTCGGCGGCTCGGAAATCTGGTGCCGAATGCTGCTTCAGAGAAAGCATCGCGAGGGGCGCCGGTATCGACAGAATAACCTGCGAAACCTCGGCGGCGGCGAAACGCGCGCCTTCCGCTGGCGACTGGTACGTCCTTACATCGGCTTGATCTCGACCTTGCGGAACTTGATCACCCCCTCTTTTTTGTCGGCATTGGCGCCCTCCTGCAGCGCGATCACGCCCTTGGCGTGCTTGCTGTCCTGAACATCGACGGTTTTGACGCCGTTGAGCACGACCACAAGGTGCGGCCCCTGCGCAGTAATTTCGTACGTATTCCACTTGCCGGCGGCTTTCGGCATTGGCTCGACCTTGGCGACGTTGACGATCGCGCCGGTGCCGTATGCCGGTTCGGGGCGCTTGTCGTAGATGTTCACCTCGTAGCAGGTCTCCCCGCCGATCTTCTCCGGGTCGGAGCAGCGGATAAAGATGCCGCTGTTCGTGTCGTCCTCGGCCCAGAATTCCGCCTTGAGCTGGAAATCCCCGTAGGTCTGCTTCGACACGAGATAGCCGGCGCCCTTGGTCGCGACGGCGGTGCCGTCCTCGATTTTCCAATCCGCCTCGCCGATCTTGTTCCAATGAGCGTCAAGGCTCTTGCCGTCGATCAGCGAGGTCCAGCCTTCCGCGGCCTGGGCGACAGCGTCGCCCGACATCGGAAGAGTTGCGGCGGCGAACAGCAGCGCGACGGCGGTCGCCGAAACTGGTTTCATCACGTTCCTCCCTCGTTATTCGACTGCAAACGCTGAAGCAGCGCCTGAGCCGCATCGGGGGCGCGAATTTTAGCGCCGTTGATGAAATACAGAAAACAGTCGCGTCCCTCTTCCGACCAGCCGCGCAGCCGCGCGGCCCACTCGTCGAGCGCATCGGCGGGATAACCGGCGGGTTCGCTCTCGGCGCAGCGGCGCAGCCGCAGATAGGACGAAATCGGCGGTCGCCTCCTCGATCGCCGGATATTTCTTGTCGTCGACCCAGGCGACCGCGATGCCGCGCTCGCGCAACAGGTCGGCGAATTCCGGGCTGCGGAAGCTGCCGTGCCGCACCTCGACGACATGCCGCAGCGCGCGACCGCCGCGCTCGCCCGGCAGCAGGTCGAGAAAGGCGGCGAAATCTGCCGGATCGAACTGCGTCGTCGGCGCGAACTGCCACAGGATCGGCCCGAGCTTGTCGCCGAGTTCGAGAAATCCGCTGTCGAGGAACCGCTCCATGATATGGCGCCGCCGACGCCAGCTCCGCGCCGGTGCGTCAGAAATCGCGGGCCCTTCAGCGAGAAGACAAACCCGTCCGGCGTCTCGTCGCGCCATTTGCGAAAGCTCGCCGGCGTCTGCGTGCGGTAGAACGTGCCGTTGATCTCGATGGCGGTGACACGCCGGCTGGCATGGGCGAGTTCGTCGGCCTGGCGCAGCCCTGCCGGGTAAAAGGTCCCGCGCCACGGCGGATAGACCCAGCCGCCGATGCCGATCCGTATCGCGCCGGTATTGCTCATTGCCCGATCGGTTATAAGATCGGGAAAGCAACCTCGAAAGGGAGAAAGCCATGCCAGTAAAAGCCGGGGTCGTCCGCGCCGCCGAGCGCCAGACCAGACGCGGCGCCGCCGAAACCTTCACCGGAACCGTGTTTCAGGACCCGGTGCTGACCGCCAATGCCCCGTCGCGCATGGGCGGGTCGGTCGTCACCTTCACGCCGGGCGCCCGCACCGCTTGGCATGCGCACCCGGTCGGGCAGACGCTCTATTGCCTAAGCGGCGTCGGGCGCATCTGCTTCGAGGGCGAAGCGCCGCAGGTGCTGCGTCCGGGCGACACGGTCAACATCCCGCCCGACACGCAGCATTGGCACGGCGCCGCGCCCGACCGCCTGTTCGCGCATCTCGCTCTGTCGGAAGCCGGTGAGCAGGGCCAGGGCACCGCCTGGGGCAAGCACGTCAGCGACGAGGAATACAACAAACCGGCGCGCGACGGCTGATCGGAACAAGCCTGAACGATCGCATCACTGGAGAGGAGACGCCGTCATGCCGTTCTATGAAAAAGGCAATGTCCGCATCCGTTACGAGGAGGCCGGCTCCGGCTTTCCCCTGCTGGTCATCCCCGGCGGTGGGCTGAACTCGACGATCGAGGGCCTCAAGACGCACCCGTTCAACCCGCTCGACGAATTCAAGCACGACTACCGCGTCATCGCCGCCGATCTGCGCAACGCCAATGGCGGTAAGTCGACCGGCCCGCTCGAAATCGACCGTCCCTGGGACTCTTATACCGACGACCATCTCGGGCTGATGGACCATCTTGGCATTCGCGAGTTCATGGTATTGGGTTTCTGCATCGGCGGCCCGTTCATCTGGAACCTGTTGAAGCGGGCGGGCGACCGCGTCGTCGCGGCGGTGCCGACACAGCCCTCCGGCTACCGCCCAACGATGCCGGACCTGTTCTACCAGAACAACATCAAGGGGTGGGCGCCGCAGCTGGTGGCGCGCCGCCCCGATATCAAGATAGAGCAGGCGAGCGCGTTCCTCGAGAACATGTATCGTAAGAACGCCGATTTCGTGTTCACGGTGACGCGCGATTTCGTGCGCCAATGCCACACGCCGATCCTGATCCTGCCCGACGACGTCGCGGCGCACCCGTATGCGGTCGCGATCGAGAGCGCCCATCTCGCGCCCAACGCGCAGGTGAGCCTCTATCCGTGGAAGGCAAACCCCGAGCAGATTCAGCTAGCACTGCGCCACGTCGGCACGTTCCTCAAAGCCAACCGGCCGGTCGCGGCTCGGCAACCTTTGGCCGCCGCAGCTCAATAACGCCGTGAACTTCAGGCGGATGCGCAACGCGTCATCCGCCTGTTTCGCCCTACCCCCGTTCGGGGCCCGCGAAATGCGCGAGAACAGCCGATCCGTGATCGGATGCGGCGCCCGGTCAGCGGCTTGGTGTGGCATATCAGAGTTTCGGCCCGGGTAGAGTTCTGACGACCCGTCGTGCGTGATCGGGGAACCGTATCTTCCCAATTCGGCGAATCTCGGCCGCGCCTCACAAGCATGAAGCAGCTTCTGCGCGTGGGCATGAGGGCTGTATTCCCGCATCGATCGAATTGTAAGCTGGCTCGCGCCAGGGCTCGTTGCGCTGACGTACTGTCAGTTTGGGGTCACCGATGGCCGATCCGGGCGAACTTCGTGCGAGAGCCCGCCTGTGTCGGTGGGCGGCGAGCATCCGAACGAGTGGCGGCGCGTGCGCCGACCGCGTTCTTCTCTCTTTGGCCGAGCGCCTCGAACGGGAAGCCGGTGCACGCGAGGTAATGGATCGCCGCAGCGGCGGCCCAGCGCCCGGAGGTCGCACGGAAACAGAACGGTAATTTCGCAGACGTCAATCTGACAGCAAGTTCGTGTCTCCTTCTCGACGTTCCTGGTTGAGAAGAAAGGCACTGACCCATGCTGCGCACCGACAAGGCACGCGCATCTCGTGTCGGAGGGGGTACCGCGGTCGCGCTGGCCTTGAGCCTCGCATCGGGAATCGCACACGCACAATCGGCGCCCGCCGACCGGATTGATGCGATCGAGCGTCAGATGCGCAGCCTGCAGCGTGAGCTGCAGCAGCTAAAGGGGGAACTGGCGCAGTCGCGCGCCGATGCACAGCGGGCCCGCGAAGAAGCGCGTCAGTCGCGTGACGCGTCCGCGCGGGCGCGACAAGACGCTGCAGAGGCCGCTTCCGCAAAGGCTCAGGCTGCTGCTGCCGCGGCACAAGCGCAGGCGGTCGCGGCGCAAGCACAGGCAGCGGTCGCCGCGGCGCCGCCCGAAAAGCCCGGACCGAAAGTTGTGCAGACAGCCGGTAACCGGTTCGGCCTCGAGAGCGCCGACGGACGAAATTCGATTTACCTGACCGGCAGGCTGCATTTCGACGCCGCCGATTACTTAAGCTACGACCCGCAATCCCCCTTTGCCGCCGTGCAAAATTTGAACAGCGGCGTCAACGCGCGACGCGCCAGAATCGGCGTGACAGGCAAGTTCGCCGGCGACTGGGATTACTCGTTGATCTTCGATTTCGGCGGCTCGCAAGATACCGGCAACCCGAGCGCCGTCCAGAACGCGCTCGTCACCTACAACGGGCTCAAAAAGCTCAACATCCCGGTGGCATTCGATCTCGGTTACATGGATACGCCATTCACACTGGCCGAGGCGACGAGTTCGAACGATATCCTGATGCTGGAACGGCCGTCGATCACCGTGGTCGCGATGAACCTGTTCGCCGGCGATTTCCGTTCGGCGTTCGGCGCGCGCTCCAACGACGACCGTTACTGGGCCGGGGTCTACGTTACCGGCCCGACCTCAGGCACTCCGCACAACACGCCCCAGTCGTTTGGCGCATTCGGGCGCGCGACCTACCAGGTGCTGCAGAGCGAGGATTATTCGCTGCATTTCGGCGGCGATGTCGGCGCGCTGCTGCATCCGCCCGCCCCAAGCAATATCGGGACGGTGACTTTGTCCGACCGGCCGGAACTGCGCGTCGACCCGACGCAAATTCTCAACACCGGATCGCTCGGGACCGCGACGAACCCCGTCACTGGAGCCCAGGCATACGGGGTCGAGGCGGCCGCCGCGTGGCGGAACTTCTTCCTGCAGAGCGAGTACTACACGATCAACCTCGCCCGGCGCGGCCTGCAGCAGAACAACTTCAACGGATACTATGTCGAGGGAAGCTGGATCGTTACCGGAGAGCACCGCAGATACAACCCGTCGTCCGGGGCCTATTCCAACCCCGTGCCGGAGCGTCCGTTCGAGCCGTGGTCGGACAACTACGGCATCGGCGCCTTTGAACTCGCGGGCCGCTACAGCGTGATAAACCTCAACGACCTGTTCGTATCCGGTACCACGACCCCCAGTGGGGTCGGCGGCGGCCGGCAAAATGTCGCTTCGGTCGATCTCATCTGGTACCCGAACCGCAACATGCGGTTCATGTTGGAATTCCTGCACGGAAACATCGCCAAGAATTTCTCGACCGCGGCCGGCGGCGGCGTCGCCGGCACCCCGCTCGGCGAGCCAATTGGCGGCAGATTGAACGCGCTGGCGCTGCGAACCCAGATCGCGTTCTGACCAGCGAACGGGGAGAAGCACACGCGTGATCGATGCGCATCTGAACGGAGTACTGCGCAAGCTGCGATAAGCGCCCGGGCAATCATGCGATGGCCGGGGAATTCCCCGCTGCACTATCGAGATAGATGCCGAGGCGGTTAACTCCTTCGAACGCCGCCACTTTGTAGCATTCAGCGAGGGTCGGATAGTTGAAGACGGTATCGATGAAATAATCGATCGTGCCGTTGAACGCGAGTACCGCCTGGCCGATGTGAATGAGTTCGCTGGCGCCGTCTCCGATAATGTGAACTCCGAGCAGCGCTCGCGTCTCGCTGTGGAAGATCAGCTTCAAGAGGCCGGTCGTGTCGCCGATGATCTGACCGCGAGCGATTTCACGGTAGCGCGCCTTGCCGACCTCGTAGGCGACGCCTTCTTCTGTCAGCTCCTCTTCGGTCTTGCCGACCATCGAGATTTCCGGCACCGAGTATATACCGTAGGGGAACAGCGCCGGGACGCTCTGGGCGGGGACGCCGAAACCGTGGCAGACCGCGAGACGGCCCTGCTCCATCGACGTCGACGCGAGCGCCGGAAAGCCGATCACGTCGCCGACCGCGTAAACGCCCGGTATGTCCGTACAGTAGTGCTCGTTGACCTTCATCCGGCCGCGCTGATCGCAGCACAGGCCGCATTGGTCGAGCGCCAGACGGCCGGTCGCGCCGGTGCGGCCGACCGAATAGAGCGCCTTGTCGGCGATGATGTTCTTGCCACTTTCGAGATGCAGCTTGACCCGGCTGCCGTTCGCGCCGCTCTCGACCTCGATGCCGCTGACACTCTCGCCCAGCCGCAAGGTTACGCGGTTTTCGCGCATGTGGTAGCAGAGCGTGTCGACGATCTCGGCATCGACGAACGGCAGCAACCGGTGCCGCTGGTCGATCAGTGTGACGCGCACCCCGAGCGCGGCGAAAATGCTCGCATATTCGCAGCCGATTACGCCGGCCCCGACAACCGCCAGCGTGCGCGGCAGCCGGTCAAGCTTCAGGATGTCGTCGCTGGTGAAAACGTTGCTGCCGTCGAATGGTATGTGGCTGTCGCGGGTCGTTTCGGTACCACAGGCGATGATGATATTGCGCCCGGTAACGGTGCGCGCGGTGGTGCCGTCGATATAGTCGAGCCGCAGCGTGCGCGGCCCGCAGAAGGTGGCGGTGGCGGGGATCAGTTCGACGCCGTTGCGCATCAGCTGATGCCGGGTCACGTCGATCTCGTGCTGGATCACCTTGTTGGTGCGCACAAGCAGATCCTGCATCGTGATATTTTGCTTGACCGTATAGGAAGCGCCATAGAACTCGCGCGAGCGGTATCCCGACAACTCGAGCACGGCCTCCCGCAGCGTCTTCGACGGGATCGTGCCGAGATTGACGCTGATACCCCCGAGCACCGTCGTGCGCTCGACGATGGCGACCCGCTTGTCGAGCTTGGCGCCCTGGATGGCCGCGCGCTTGCCGGCCGGCCCAGAGCCGATGACAAGCAGATCGTAATCGTACTGTTGTTCCATGTTCTCCTTCCCCGCGCGCCAGTATCGTGCGCACCGCTGACGCGCCACGCAAGCTATGCAATTATCATGACAGGCAAATTAAACCGGCTGGCTGCTTTCCGCCGCGGCGCGTTCGAATCCATCGTCTTCAAGATGTCATCAAACGTTCACGATTGATCGTCTAAGGGTCCACCGCGCCGCGAATACTCCGCGGCGAAAAACAGCGTCTTGAATACGATGGCGAAAAGCGGTTCAGCGCACCCGATAAACCTGCTCGATACGATCGAGGGCAGACGCATCTATGACGCCCGCCTAGCAACCCGCTGGCGCCACTGGGGACCCTATCTCAGCGAGCGACAATGGGGCACCGTGCGCGAAGACTACAGCGCGCATGGCGACGCTTGGCACTATCTGCCGCACGATGATGCCCGCAGCCGCGCCTACCGCTGGGGCGAGGACGGGATCGGCGGGTTCGGCGACCTCCATGTGCGCTGGTGCCTTGCGGTCGCGTTGTGGAATGGACGGGATCCGATCCTGAAGGAACGGCTGTTCGGTCTGACTAATGCCGAAGGGAACCATGGCGAGGACGTCAAGGAGCTGTATTACTACACCGATGGGCTGCCGTCGCATGCCTATATGTGCATGCTGTACAAATACCCGCAGGCCGCCTTTCCCTACGACCGCCTGATCGAGGAGAACCGCCGGCGCGGCCCGCATGACCGCGAATTCGAGCTGATCGACACCGGCATTTTTGACGACAAGCGTTATTTCGACGTCAGTGTCGAATACGCAAAGGCCGGCCCCGATGACATGCTGATACGGGTGCGCGCTGTTAACCGCGGCCCGCAAGCCGCGCGCCTGCACCTTTTGCCGCAGCTTTGGGCACGCAACACATGGTCATGGTACGCCGATGCCGAGCGGCCTTTGCTGGCGCTGCAACCCGACAACTCTGTGACCGCGATTCACCCCGACCTGGAGCCGATGCATTTTTATGCCGACGGCGGCGAGTTTCTGTTCTGCGAGAACGAGACGAACGCCAAGCGGCTATTTCATCTGGACCGGCCCGGTCCGTTCAAGGACGGGATCAACGACTTTGTCGTACACGGCGACCGTGCGGCGGTTAGCACTGTCGGCCGGGGAACGAAATGCGCCGCGTATCGGCAGCTGGTGATCGAGGCGGGGGAGCAAGCGACGGTGCGGCTGCGCTTTCGGCCGGAAGGGCTGAGAGGTGCTCCGTTCGACGATTTCGACACGGTCTTCGCGGGGCGCATTGCCGAAGCCGACGAGTTCTACAGCGTCCTCCAGCACGGCATCGCCGACCCGGACCGCCGGCTCGTCCAGCGCCAGGCCCTCGCCGGCATGCTGTGGTCGAAGCAATACTACCATCTCGACGTGACGCGCTGGCTGAGCGGCGATCCGACGCAGCCAGTGCCGCCGCATCATCGCCGGCGCGGACGCAATTCGGACTGGCGTCACCTGCACAATGCCGACATCATCACGATGCCGGACAAATGGGAGTATCCCTGGTACGCGGCGTGGGACCTCGCGTTTCATTGCGTCGCGTTCGCTCTAATCGACCCGGAATTCGCGAAGGCGCAGCTCGTGCTGCTGACCCGCGAATGGTACATGCACCCGAACGGGCAGCTGCCGGCGTATGAATGGGCGTTCGATGACGTCAACCCGCCCGTGCACGCCTGGGCAGCGCTGCGGGTCTACGAAATGGACCGCGAGCTGCACGGGCGCGGCGATTACCCGTTTCTCGAACGCGTCTTTCACAAGCTTGTCCTGAACTTCAACTGGTGGGTCAACCGCAAGGATGCGACAGGGCGCAACGTCTTTCAGGGTGGTTTCCTCGGCCTCGACAATATCGGCATTTTCGATCGCTCGTCGCAGCTGCCGACCGGCGGCTATATCAACCAGTCCGACGGCACCGCCTGGATGGCGATGTATGCGCTGAACCTGATGCGCATTGCCCTTGAATTGGCCAAACGCAATCACGTGTACGAGGATATCGCCAGCAAGTTCTTCGAGCATTTTCTCTATATCGCCGAGGCTATGAGCCGGATCGGCGGCGAGCACGGATTGTGGGACGAAACCGACGAATTCTATTACGACGTCCTCAACTTGCCGGGCGACCGCAGCGTGCCGCTGCGCGTGCGTTCGATGGTCGGGCTGATTCCGCTATTCGCGGTACACGTGCTCAGTTCCGACATTTTCAAGGAGATGCCGGGCTTTACCGCGCGGCTGCGCTGGTTCCTTAACTACCGCCCAAATCTCGCCAGCCTTGTATCGCGCTGGGCGGCTTCGACCGAAGACGAACAGCACCTGCTGTCGCTGCTGCGCGGCCGCCGTATGAAGCGGCTGCTGCGCCGCGCTCTCGATCCCGACGAGTTCCTTTCGGACTACGGTATCAGGTCGTTGTCGCGCGCGCATGCGGCCGAGCCCTATGTGTTCGAGCACGACGGCACCCGATTCACGGTCGAATACGTGCCGGGTGAGTCGACCAGCCGACTGTTTGGCGGCAACTCCAACTGGCGCGGCCCGATCTGGATGCCGGTCAATTACCTGCTGATCGAGTCGCTTTACGAATTGCACCAATACTATACCGACGATTTCAGAGTCGAGTGCCCGACCGGCTCGGGTAATCTGCTGAGCCTGCGCGAGATCGCGGATGAGCTGAGTCGCCGCGTCTGCGCCATTTTTCTGCGCAACTCCTCGGGCCGACGGCCCGTCTTCGGCGATGCGCGGCTCGTGCAGGATGACTCGGAATTCCGCGATCATATTCTGTTTCACGAATATTTCGACGGCGACAGCGGCCGCGGCCTCGGCGCCTCGCATCAGACCGGGTGGACCGGCCTGGTCGCGTTGCTATTGCATCCGCGCAGCCGCGACGACGCACGCAATCTCGAAACCGGCGACGCGAGCACGGATGATTTCGGCGCCCAGATCGAATACGCGCTTCCGGCGTCGCGCATTCGCGTACGTCGCTGACGGCGGGGTCGCGCCGCGCATCGAAAATGGCGGCTGAGCGGCCGAGGGCGACGGCCTATTTGCGCTCCCGCAAGACGAGCGAGCGCGGCGCCTTCCAGATCTTCACAAATGCCCGCCATTTCGCCGGGAACGACAAATTCTCGTCCGACAGTGCCTCGAGAAATTCCGAGAGGCGGCGAGACCGTTTGACCGTATAGAACATCAGCACCAGGGTCGGGACCGTCACAGCGCCGAACAACAAAAACTTCGTTAGCGCCGGCTCCTGATCGAACGCAAACAGGTTCATGCCGAGAAACCCGGTGACGATCGTGCCAACGAGACCCAGGATCGTCACAACGGTCAGCCGCACCACCGTATCGTTCTGCCGCCGCACCGCCTCGCTCTCGAGATAACGGTTCATGTCCTGCGCTTCCTGGCGAATGTCGGCGTAGAGCCTGTCGACGCCAAGGTGGCGGCGGCACATCTCGAACAGTTCGGCGGTCTCCGCCTGGTCGCTGATCTCGGAGAACCAGTAGCGGTGTGTGAATCGCAAAAAGGTTTCGAGCGCCGCGCGACTGTCCTGGCGAAAAGCGCGCACCGCCTCGAAATTGCGGATGTCGAGCCGGCCCACCGCCTCGGCCAGCCGGTCGGAGAACATCAGCAGCGCGGCACGCTGAAAATGGGCGATCAAGAATACCAGGAAATTCTGGTGGCGGAAGCGCGAGAAGGTGCCGTGCTCGAAATGCGTGAAGAATTCATTTCCGGCGTCGCCAACCACCACCATTGCGCGGCCCGATGACAGATACAGCGAGCCGGAGCTATTGCTATAGTCGAGTTCGCCGATGCGCGTGGTGCTGTACTGGGTCGCGAAATCGGCGCGGCGCTTCTTCCCGAATGGCGCTTTGTCGCGATCCTCCGGCCCGCTCGCAAGCGCCAGCCGTACGATCTCCCCGCGCTTCAGCTTGACCGGGTTGTCCAGCGCAAGATACGCCATCAACGGCATGCGGTAGTACTCGAGCTGGCGATAGCGGATCGTTCCGGCGCTCTCGGCATCGTGCTGCGGCGCAAGCGGTCGCAGCACAAACGCCCAATGCGCGGCAACGCACGGCGACCGATGCCGGCAGGCGAAAGCCAGGTACTTCGCGCGGTCGTTGTAATCCGATGTTGTCAGCACGTCACTGGTCGCCGACAGAAACTCGACTTTCCAGGGGCAATGTCCAGCTTGGCCGTTCTCCTCCCAATATGCTGGATAAGCCCGGCCGAACCGGAACATCACATCCTGAACCACTCGCAGCGGCAGGTCGTCGGCATGGATCTCGACCGCGAGCACGGCGAGGTCAATGTCATAAAAGAAGTAGAGGTCGGTATGCGCGACGGAGAACAGCAGCGGTGCATCCTCGGCCGATAGTTGCACCCGGGCCTGGCGGATATCGCCGCGCCGCAAAACGCGGATCGGGCTCTCGCCATACCTGTTGCGCGCCGCCCCCTGACCGTAGATGAAGCGCTGAACGGCCGGCAGGAATGCTACGAACTCGTTGTAGTGTCGTTCCTGAAAGCCGGCCGGATCGTAGTAGGTAAACTCGTCGCTGACCTCATGCCAGATGCGGTGCGGGTCGTTTGCCAGCAGATGCTCGGCGTAGTCCGGCACGTCGGATCCGTCCGAGACCGTCAGATAAATCGGCCACAGCAGGATCTCGCGAAAATGCCTGACGCGGGTTTCGGTGACCTCTTGTGTCGGCACCCCGGGCGTTGTGGCGTGCGGCTCGCTGCGCTGCTCGATCGCGACCGCGCCCGACATCATATGCTCGCTCTCCGCGGTTGATACGGACGAAGCGTCCGCGGCGACCTCATTGCTTGACATAGGCTGCGTCAAACTCCCGCTCGAGGAACTCGGCAAACCGCTTTTTCAGCCGCGGGATGCGCAAATTCGCGATGAACTCGCGCTTGTCTATCTTCTTGATCAACGACGATGGATCAAAAAATTCCTGCGCGTTGGCCGGCGTCAGCACGAAGGGTGAGCGGCCGTCGCGCGCCAGAACATAGCTGATGACGAGCGCGCCGGTGCGGTGGTTGCCCTCGATAAACAGCTGCGGCTCGCTGAGGATGCGGATGTACACGCCGGCCGCCCGTCGCCATACCAACTCGTGGCAGTGTTTCTCGTGCCACTCGACAATGTCGCGGATGCCCGCGCCCGGCGCGTTATAAAAGCGTTCTTCCGCGGCACGCAAATGCTCGGCGCTGTCCTGTCGCACCATTGCTTCCGTTCCGCACAGCACGCGGCAATTCAGTTCGAGCAAGTGCCTCAAATTGCCGAGCGCGAGGATTTCGGTATCGGTGGCGACGAGCTCGTCGGCATAGGCATAGCCGGTCAGCAGGTTCTCGATGACCGCGTCGCTGATCGGGTCGCGGCGGTCGCTCAGGCGCGGATTGATCGCCGGGAATTCGCGCTGCAGGCTGCGGAGCGAGCGTTCGATCGCGGCAAGGTCGAAGCGGACCGGTCCGCGATTGGCCACGGCGGCTGCCGCTCCGCTACTGGATCGAGCGGACGGCGGACTGGCCCTGCGCCACGATGTTGGCCGGCAACGGGATGTAGCCGAGAGGACCTCCGAGGTCCTGGCCACGCGTCAGACCCCAATCAACGAAACCCTGCAGCGCGGAGCGCTTCTGCGCGTCCGGATATTGCTTGTAGAGCAGCAGCCAGCTGTAGGTCACGACCGGATAGGACGCGGCGTTTGCCGGGTCGTTAATAAAGACGGGCCGACCGTCATTGTCCGCGGTTGCACCTTCGGCCAGGGCGCTCTGGCCGCTCGCCTCAGCCGGCGCGACAAAATTTCCGGCCTTGTTCTGCAGTTCCGCCATCGGCAGCCCGAGCCGCTTCGCGAACCCGTACTCGACATAGCCGATCGAGCCTTCGCTGATCTTGATGCGCGAGGCGACGCCTTCGTTACCGCGCGCGAGCATCGTCCCGTGCGGCCATTCGACGAGCGTGCCAACTCCCGGTCCGGCCTCCCACCGCCCGCTTATCGTGCTCAGATGGTTGGTCAGAGCGAACGTGGTGCCGCTCCTATCCAGCCGCGCGACAACCGCGATCGTGCGCGGCGGCAGTTTCAGGGTCGGGTTGGACTGTTTGATCCGGGGATCGTCCCAGCGGTTGATTCCGCCGCTTAGAATCTCGGCATAGACCTCGCGGGGCAGTTTCAGCGGTCCGCCGAGCCCGGGCAGATTGTAGGCCAGAACCACCAGCCCGGCGGTGGCCGGCACGACCAGCACCCCGCGCCCGACCCGTTGGGCATCGTCGGCGCCGATCGCGGCATCGCTGCCGGCGAAATCGACCGAACCAGCGACGAAACGGGCGATGCCGTCGCCGCTGCCGATCGCATCGTACGTAATCGCAGGGTCAGGATGCTCTTTCCCGTAAAGTTCGATCCATTTGTAGTAGAGCGGCGCCGCGAATGTCGAGCCGGCACCGGCCAGCGCGATACGGGAGGGCGTCTCGGCCGCACCCGACGCCACCGACAGCAGCAGCATGGCGGCGATGACGCAGACCGCGGCGGCAGTCGCACATCTGTAAATTCCCTGCATCGGCCTCGGCTCCGGGCCGGCTCAGCTGAACTGGCCGCTGATATACTGCTTTGTTAGCTCTTCGCGCGGATCGTCGAAAATCTGTTTCGTGTCCGCCATCTCGACCAGGTAGCCGGTGCGGCCGCCTTTCGAGATGTCGACCGAGAAGAACGCGGTCTTGTCGGCGACGCGCGTCGCTTGCTGCATATTGTGTGTCACCATCGCGATCGTATAGCGCTCCTTCAGTTCGAGCATCAGCTCCTCGATGCGCCGCGTCGCGATCGGGTCGAGCGCCGAGCAGGGCTCGTCCATTAACAGGACGGTCGGCTCTGTGGCGATGGCCCGCGCGATGCAGAGCCGCTGCTGCTGACCGCCCGACAGCGACAGGCCGCCGGCCTTCAGCTTGTCCTTGACCTCGTCCCACAGCGCCGCGCTGCGCAGCGCCCTTTCGACCTTCTCGGCAAGGTTGCCCTTGAAGCGGTTGAGCCTGAGGCCGAACGCGACATTATCGAAGATGCTCATCGCGAACGGGTTCGGCTGCTGGAATACCATCCCGATATGCCGCCGCACAACAACTGGATCGATCGACTTGGCGTAGATGTCCTGGCCGAGAAAGTGCACCTGACCGTTAAGCCGGAAGCCGTGGATCAGGTCGTTCATCCGGTTCAGGCTGCGCAGCACCGTGCTCTTGCCACACCCAGAGGGTCCAATGAAGCCGGTAATTTTTCCCGCCTCAATTGGTACTGCACTGTCGCGAACGGCAAGAAAATCGCCGTAGTAGAGCGTGTCGATTTTGCAGTTGATCGCGATGTCCGGCGCCGATGTTTCACGACCGGCGACGGCGGCGACGACTGGCATCGGCGTGACCCGCGCGACGGCAGAAGCTGTATTCATCGGAAAATTCCCTGTGGTCAGGTTTTGGGGCGGCCGACAATGCGGCCGAGGATGTTGAACACGAGCACGATCAACACGAGCACGAGAGAGGCCGCCCAAGCCAGCTCGATCTGGTTATCGAACGGCATGCTCGAAAAGTTGTAGATCAGGATCGACAGCGACGCCGTCGGTTCCGTCAGGCTGTTCAGCCAGTAGTTGCTGAACAGCGCGGTGAACAGCAGCGGCGCCGATTCGCCGGCGACCCGCGCCACCGCCAGGATGACGCCGGTCAGAATCCCCGGAAGCCCGGTCGGAAGTACGACATGCCAAAGCACCTGAGCGCGCGTGCAGCCCATCCCGAGCGCGGCGTCCTTCATGCGCCGCGGCACCATTCGCATCGCCTCCTCGGCCGTCAGGATGATCGTCGGCAGCATCAAGACGGCGAGCGCGACCCCGCCGGCGAGCGCCGAGTAGGTTCCCATCGTCAAGACCAGCGCCGCATAGACGAACAGGCCCGCCAGGATCGACGGAAACCCCGTCAGCACCTTGGCGAGGAACCGCGACGTGCTCGACAGCCGGCTCTCGGGCGAGATATCGGCGAGATAGATAGCCGCCATGATGCCGATCGGGATGCTGATCAACGACGCGATCAGCACCATGACGACGGTACCGAGGATCGCGTTGCCGAACCCGCCGCCCATCTCGAAACCGGCCGGCGGCAGCTCGGTGAACAGCTCGGTGCTGAGGCGGGCGCCGCCGTTTACGATCAGCATATAGAGAACCGACACCAGCGGCACGGCCGCAAGCAATGCGATCACCCAGGCGGCGGCGGTCAGCACCGTACTGGTGATCGCGCGCGGTTCGGCGAACGAATGGTTGAGATTTGGCCGCGTGGCCTGGTTGATCGCGGCCTGATCGACCGTCGCCATCATGCCTTCCCCGATATACGGCGCGTCGCCAGCGCCAGCATGAAAATCCCGCCGATATTGACGAGCAGGGTGATAGCGAGCAGCACGAGCGCAGCATAGAGCAGCGCGTTGCGCTCGATCTCGGCCGGCTTCGGGGAAGTTGGACGCGATCAGCGAAGCCAGCGTGTTGGCCGGCGCGAACAGCGACAGGCTGACCTGGTTGGAGTTGCCGATCAGCATGGCCAGCGCCATTGTCTCGCCGAGCGCGCGACCGAGGCCAAGCACCAGCGCGCTGGCAATGCCGCCGGCGGCGGTCGGCAGCATCACCTTGAGGATCGCCTCCCACCGCGTCGCGCCCATGCCGTAGGCCGCCTCCTTGGTTCGGTAGGGGACCAGCTGCAGCGCGTCCTGTGAAATCGCCGCGACCGTCGGCAATACCATGATCGCAAGCACGAGCGCCGCCGGAAGCAGGCCCGGTCCGCTCAACGAGGTCGAAAAAAACGGAATGAAGCCAAGCGTCTGGTGCAGCCAGTCGGCGGCCGGCCGGATGAATGGGATGACGACAAAAATGCCCCAGAGGCCGAAAACGACGCTGGGGATCGCAGCAAGCATCTCGATGATGGTCCGAAACACGATCGCCAACCGCAGGGGCAGAAAGTCCTGCGTCAAAAAAATCGCGATCGTGATGCCGAAGAAGCCGCCGATCAGGAGCGCCAGCAGCGAGCTGTACAGGGTGCCCCAGATCGCCGGCAGGATGCCGAAGATGCGCCGCTGCGGGTCCCACGACAGATCTACGAGAAAATCGACCCCGTTCGCGGCGATCGCCGGCGCCGCGCGCACCCCGATCTCCCACAGGATATACGCGACCAGCAGGATGATCGCCGCGGCTCCGGCATAGGCAAGCGCGGTGACGAGACGGTCAGCCAGGTATTCCCGTTGCGACGGCGGCCGCGAAATCTGTGCGGCCGAGGCAGGGCCGTGGGCGATAGGCATTGTCATGTTCGGGCTCGAATTCCTCTCAGGGCACATGCAAGCGAGCGGCCAATCTCTTCTCTCCCGGCCGCCCCGCCCCGGATGGTCATTGGATCTGGGCGGCCGCCGCCTTGACCTTTTCGACCACCGGCGGCGGCAGCGGAATGTAGCCCATGCTGTCGGCGATGGTCTGTCCCTTGTTGAGGCTGTACTCGACCAGCTTCCGCAAGACCTCGGCCTTCGCCGGATCCTGCTTCTTGTAGAATAGCATCCAGGTGAAGGTGGCGATCGGGTAGGCGTCCGGGCCCTCCGGGTCCTCGATCCAGGCCCGCAGGTCGGGCGGCAGCTTCGCCGAGGCGAGCGTTGCCGCGCCCGACTCCTTGCTTGGCTCGACGTATTTGCCCGCCTTGTTCTGCAGCGCCGCGACATTCGCCTTGGTCAGCTTGGCATAGCCATACTCGATATAGCCGATCGCGCCCGGTGTCTGCTTGATCGTCGCGGTGATGCCGTCGTTCTTCGGCGCCGCGACAATTTTGTCGCTGCTCGGCCACTGAACCGAGGTGCCGAAACCGGGGCCGCTCTTGAACGCATCGCTGATCGCGCTGAGGTGCTTGGTGAACACGAACGTCGTGCCGCTCGCGTCCGAACGCCGCACGACCGTGATCGGCAGGTCTGGCAGCTTCACGCCGGGATTGGCGGCGGCGATGCGCGGGTCGTTCCATTTCGTGATCTTGCCGAGAAAGATGTCGGGATAGACGTCGCGCGGCAGCTTCAGGCCACTGCCGACGCCGGGAATGTTGTAGGCGAGGACGATCTCGCCGGCGGTCATCGGCAGCAGCACGACGCCGCCCTCGACCTGCGCCATTTCCTCGTCGGTCATCGCCGCGTCGGAGGCGGCGAAATCGACGGTGCGCTTGATGAAATCCTGGATGCCGGCGCCGCTCCCCTTGGCTTGGTAGTCAACCGTCGCGCCAGGCGTATTCTTGCTGAAATCCTTGAACCAGGCCGAATAGATCGGGAACGGGAAACTTGCTCCGGAGCCGATCACCCGCGTGTCCGCGCGCGCCGCAGCCGCCGCCCCGATCAGCAATGCAGAAAGAAACAGTCGTGAAAAGAACGGCTTGAACCCGTGCATCAGCTTTCCCTGTCGGAATTGAGCATGCCTGTCCGTGCGGAACCTACCCGGATGGCGTGACATTTTTTTGACAGTGCACGGCAGCGGGTCTCAACCTGCGTAGTTGGCGTGACCATGACGACGGCGGGCGCTGCCGATGACGCGGCCGCGTCATTGGAAGGAGTATCACCGTCCAAACGGCCGAAATTCGAACGTGGTCTGGACCACCGGATCGCCGAACAGGGCTTCGAGCGCGAGGAGGGGGACGGTTCCGACCGGCCGTGAGCGTTTCGGCGCGCTGCGGCTTTCGATCGCGCCGATCGTTCCGCCGCGGGAGAGGTCAATATTTCTGCGGCACGTAAAGTTCCGGCGGCAAGACCTTGCGCTCATAATGGGGATCGAAAACACGCTGTGGCAGCGAAATTTCGGGGTGCGACACGTCTTCATAGGGTATCTGCTTGAGCAGGTGATCAATGCAGTTCAGGCGTGCGCGCTTCTTGTCGTTGCCTTCTATGATGTACCACGGCGCTTCCGGAATATTGGTTCGAAAAAACATTTCCTCCTTCGCCTTCGTATAGGCTTCCCAACGTACTCTCGACTGCAAATCCATTGGCGATAATTTCCATTGCTTAAGTGGATCATGAATGCGCATTAGGAAACGCATCTGCTGTTCTTCGTCGGTGATCGAGAACCAATATTTGATCAGGCGTATTCCCGAGCGCACAAGCATTCGCTCGAATTCCGGCGCATCTCTGAAGAACTGCTCGACTTGCTCCTCCGTGGCAAAGCCCATGACTCGCTCGACGCCCGCTCTATTGTACCAGGAGCGATCGAACAGCACGATTTCGCCGCCCGCCGGTAGGTGGGGCACATAGCGTTGAAAATACCACTGTGTCTTCTCACGGTCGGATGGCGCCGGTAACGCTACGACTCGAACTGTACGTGGATTGAGGCGCTGCGTTACGCGCTTGATGACGCCGCCTTTGCCCGCCGAGTCTCGACCTTCAAAGATGACAACCACCTTTTCCCGGCTGAACGAAACCCAGTCTTGCAGCTTGATCAGTTCGGCTTGTAGCGTCAGAAGCGAACGGAGATATTCGATCCGGGGGATCGATGGCGGATGCGTGCGCTTGTAGATCTCGCGGAGTTCAAGCGATAGCGCCGGCTCCGAGATCTCCAGCTCATAATCCTCATCCAGAGTGTCCTCCAATTCGGCCTTTAGCCAGTCCACATGTCCGTTGTTAACCAACCCGCTCACTAACGCCTCCTATCGGCTATTTTGAACTGCAAATGCCTTACTGTTCCAGGTACAAGTCCCCCGAGGGCCAGACGGATCAACCCATGGCAGGCTACCGGCGCAAGATGACTATTTGCTGACAGAACATCGCCGGGTTGGTTTGCCCTGACAATGGACGGATGAGATCTGGCGGATACGGAGGCAATTCTGCACAGCGGCGGTCGGCCTCTTCGGCGATGGCACGGACGAATTCGCTCTCGCCGATCCGCCGCATTTCCTTCGGGCCGGACGTACGATGACCCGAGCCGCATTGGATGAAGACGGTCGCGACGATGTTGTGGCCCGAGTTGACGTCGGCTAGCAGGTCGTCGAGCAGATGGCGGCTGCCCGGGTGGTCCCACAAATGAAGGGTGCGGGTCCGGTATCAGCTGGTCGGGTTTAAGGATCGCCTCGCTCAAATTGCCGAGCTGCTCGGGACTCGGCAGCGGGCGCGGATAGGAGCGCGCTTCGACTGGCATGGCGTTCCTCCGGAGACAGGCTGACGGAGATAGCGCTGATTGCCGACAGCGCTTGTGTGGGAATCTGGCCGGAATCGATCGCAGGGGCCAGATGGAGGAGACGTACCTACGGCGCGGAATAATCTGGCGCGTGTTTGTACGCAGGGCGGAACGGAATAAATCCGGCCCGGCACTGTCTTTGACGGGGTAACAATCATCCGCTTGGGGATCCGATGCTAAAATCATTCTTGCGCGCGTTGCTGCCCGGCGCGCTTTTGGCCGCCGTGGCGCTCAACGCTGCTGACGCGGCCGGACCGCCCCAGGTGACCCAGACCGACAAGGGGCCGGCGCTTACCGACGCACAGGGAATGACGCTGTACGTGTTCGACAAGGACAGCGCCGGAAAATCGGCCTGCGCCGGCAAATGCGCGGAAAACTGGCCGCCGCTGACGGCGGATGCCGGTGCCGCGCCGCCGGCCGGCTACTCGGTGATAACCCGGGACGATGGGCAAAAGCAGTGGGCCTACAAAGGCAAGCCGCTGTACGGCTGGGTGAAGGACACCAAGCCGGGCGATACGACCGGAGACGGCGTCGGTGGTTCGTGGCACATCGCCGCGCCGTGATCACGCGGCGGCGGTTCGGCGGTTTTCAGCCGGTGCCATCGTCGAGCACCGGCACTTCGCCCCGGTACCTCGCAATGAAGAGCGGCCTGCATGGCGGCGGATGACCGCGCCACCCTGCTCGAAGCGCAAATCCCGGCGCTGCGCCGCTATGCCTTTGGTCTGGTGCGCGAGCACGACGCGGCGGACGATCTGGTCCAGGATTGCCTCGAGCGCGCCTTGTCGCGTTGGTATTTGCGGCGCAGCGAGGGGGATTTGCGCGCGTGGTTGTTCACGATCCTGCGCAATCTGTACATCAATGCCTATCGCGCCCGGCGGCGACGCGGCCCGAGCGGACAGCTGGACGAAGCCTCATCCGCGGGTACGCCTGACCCGGTCACCGGCATTGAGGCGAGGAACGCCCTGGCCGCACTCGATCTGCTTCCGGAAGACCAGAAATCGCTGTTGCTGCTGATCGGGGTCGAGGGTTTGTCCTACGACGAAGCCGCCAAGGTGCTCGGGATTCCGATCGGCACCGTGATGTCGCGCCTGGCGCGCGCACGGCAGCGCTTCCGCACGATTGTCGAAACCGGTCATGCGCCGGTGCTGCGGAGGGTGAAATGACCGGGGGCAAAATGATCGGCGCATCCGGTCCGATCGGCGAAGACGATCTGCAGGCCTTCATCGACAGCCGCCTCGGCGGATCGAGATACGACCAGGTCGAAGCCTATTTGGCCGGAAACCCGGCGGTCCAGGATCGGGTGATCCGAGATCGCGAGCACCGCGACCGGTTGCGTTTGGCGTTGGCCGATAAATTTGCCGAGCCGATCCCAGCCCGACTGCGTGTCGCGACAATCCAGGCCACACGGCGCGCCTCGCTCGGGCGGCGGCTGCGGACGATTGCTGCGGCCGGCATGATCTTCATCGCGGGCGCCGCCAGCGGCTGGGTCGCGAGCCGGGCCCTGCCGTCCCGCTCCGCCGCGGTCGGCGTCGCGATAAACGCCACCGCCGCCTATCGCACCTTCGTCGTTGAAGTCGCGCACCCGGTCGAAGTCGATGCCGCGCACGAACAACACTTGATGCGCTGGCTTTCCAAACGCCTGGGACGCAACCTGACGGCACCAGACCTGTCAAAATTCGGCTACAGCCTGATCGGCGGACGCCTGCTGCCGGCGGGCGGCTACGCCGCGGCGCAGCTCATGTATGAAAACGCGAACAAGGCGCGGCTGACCGTCTATGTGCAGGCGGCGCCCGCGACCGAGACAGCGTTCCGCTTCCGGCAGGAGGAGGGCGCGAGCACCTTCGTCTGGATCGATCGCGGGTTCGGGTTCGCCGTCACGGCACATGCCACGCGCGACGCGCTGCTGCCGATCGCCGAAGCGATTTATCACGATCTCGACAAGGCCCAGGACGGCGCATCCGATCAAAACCGATCCTGATCCGCATGTCCGGGACACGACAACCGTTCCGATAGTCCAGGGTAGGCAATCCGCGGGGGAGGAAATAATGAGGAAACTGGCATTGCTGTTTCTTGCGGTAGGAGCGGCAATCGCTCTGCCCGCGATGGCCCAGGCACCCGGCGGGGTGACGCGGGTGCGCGTTGCCGGCACGGTCGAAAAACTCGACGGCGACCGTCTCAGCGTCAACACGACCGGCGGTCCAAGCCAAATCGTGAAACTGGCGCCGGATGCGACGATCTATGGCGTCGAGAAACGCCGTCTCGAAGACATCAAACAAGGCGACTTCGTCGCATCGGGTGGGGTGCGCGGCACGGACGGAAAAATCCATGCGGTGGAAGTGCGCATCTTTCCGGAAGCGCTGCGCGGCATCGGCGAAGGACAGCGGCCGTGGGACGCGAAGCCGGAAGGCGTAATGACGAATGCGACGGTCGGCACGATATCGCAGGCGGGCGCGAGCGGTGTCGTCAAGGTCACTTACAAGGGCGGCGAATCCGAGTACGTCGTGGCGGCCGATGTCCCGGTGCTGGCGTATGTACCGGCGGACAGAACGCTGCTGAAACCCGGAGCGGCCGTGGTGACGATCGCGGCGAAACAGCCGGACGGCAGCTTGCAGACCGGTCGCGTCACCGCCGAGAAGGACGGCGTCAAGCCGCCGATGTAGCGGTTCTCGTTCTCTGCCGGCGACACCGATGGTCCGACGCTGCTGCGGGTCCGATGCTGCGCTTGGACGACCCGATCAGGCTGGCCACATACGCGACATCGCCACCGACCGAGGTCGCGCCACAAGGAGAGAGCATCGATGCAAACGATATTGGCCGAGAAGAGCTGCACGCCGTGCCGCGGCGGCATCGCGCCGCTGAGCGCACAAGAAGCGGAGGAGTATCGGCGCGAGGCCCCCGAATGGAGCCTTGCTGATGACGCGACGCGGATCGAGCGGACTTACCGCTTCCGCAATTTCCGCGACGCGTTCGGGTTCGTCGAACGGGCCGCGACGCTGGCCGAGGCCGAGGGCCATCACCCCGATATCAGCTTCGGCTGGGGCTATGCGACCGTCTCGCTGCGTACGAAAAAGATCAAGGGACTGCACGAGAACGATTTCATCATGGCAACAAAACTCGACCGGATCGCCGCCGTCCCAACAGCGGCCGGGTGAGTTCCCATGACAGCGGGAGTATCGGCAGAAGAAGCGAGAACCTCCGAGGCACGCCCTCAGGCCGCCTGTCGCAAGCGTTCCAGTTCGCGAGCGAACTCGAAACGAAGCTGCTCTGCCTCGGCTTCCGGCAGCCAGTTCGCCATGTTCGGAAATACGATCTGCCACATGCGGGCGTCGCGCTCCGGCCACGGCATGCGCTCGGCGGACCGCGCCGTGTCAAGCAGCGCATGCAGGCGGCGGCGGATTTTTTCCGGATCGGGCAAATAGCGCTGCCTCGGCGCCTGCAGCCGGTCGTCACCCTCGCCGAACAGGCTCCCTTGCGCCGCCCCGTTCCCGAACAGATCAGGCTGATCGACCATCCCGTTTCGGCCTCCCCGTCGCCGCCTTGCTGCCGGGCGACGATACTGCGCTTCGCGAACAGATCAACCGATCCGGAAGTGGCTGTCCGAAGCACTACGATTCCGCTTACCCAAGTTAGGCCGGGATGCCGACGCGGGCGTCGGTCGCCAAAAGAAGATTCGTTCGAGCATGGCGGCTGTGACCGTCGGGCCGACGCAGATTTTTCCAGCAAGTCCGCCTGAGCTGGCTCCAACGCAACAAGGCGGGTGAGCACGTGCAGCACGTTCAACAGTTCGGTCGTGTATTCGGCGAGCCAGCCTTCGGGCTGAATATCGCAGAGCGGCGAAGGCGGACGCCGATCACCAATCTGCGGGCGCTCGCGGTTCCGGCGACGGTAGCTAAACCATTGCGTCAAGACGTGCTTGCCCGAGACCTCATAAGCCCAGACTTGCGGCGGCACGTTTCCAGACGTACCCCGCCCCGATGCGCAGGCGGCGGCTCGTCGTGTCGTAGGAAATCTCGTCCGGCATGTGGTCGGGATGGGTTGGGATGGCGCCATCCGCGGGGATGCGCGGCCCGCCTCGCGCCACGCGCGGCGGCCGGCGGGCCGTCCGGAAGCGGGATCGGCGAAGCGCTCGCCGAACGTGTGCAGCCAGATCACCTCGCGCCCGAACCGGGATGCTTCGTCAAACAGGGCCGGGTCGCCGGTCAGCGGAATGCGCAAGCCGGGCTGCACGAGATCGGCCGCGAAGCGCGCGGTATAGGCGGGGTTCGCGGCGATGGCGGCGAGATAGGAGACGACATCTTCCGGTGTCACCTCGCGGCCGTAGATTTCGCTAAGCCCCGCCAGCATGGCCGGGCTGACATTCGGTTCCGTTCCGGCGGCTTCGCCCATAGCGGGAACGCACGGCCGCCTCGCCCGTGATAGTGATGGAGGTCGGGAATTAATGCGGTGAATGTGAGCGCCGGACCATTGATAGGCAAAGTCCAGATCGTGCGCGGTCAGGTAGATTTGCCGCTCGGATGCGTGTTCCCGATAGCGTCGGGTTCGGCCGATTGATCAGCCGGTAATCGGGAATGATCCATTGCCGGTCGAATGACCGGAAACCCGTAACGAATCGGCGCAACGACCGGTCCCGGTCGAGAGACGACCGCCATCGATTCGGGGTTCATGGCTGTGGAGGCTTTCGACTCGGCACTTTATCTCGTAGTGCTTGTCGCCCAGTTCGCCGCGCCGCAAGTGCGGATGAAACAGCACTTCCTTTGGTCGGGATCGGTCTCCCTGAAGGAGGCGGTCCCAGCGCCGCGCAGCGAATCGGCATCGGGCGCAATGACCCAGGTGCGGCCCGGCATCACGCCAGAGCCATTGTAAAGAAAGAAATCATCGAGAGCCGGGAAGTCGGCCCACTCGCGCGTCGAAGACCGGCAAGAACGGCGCACGCCAGTCGCTCGGGCATCCGATCCAGCCGTTATCGTCGAGCGTGACCGATGCGATCGCGGCGAACTTGTCCTCCCGATTCCCCACCGGCAACGAACGGAACCGCACCCGCGCCGGCACCGCCGCGTCGCAGTCCTGAGAGCCGCAAAGCGAGGACGATGCAGACCGGCTGCTGCACCGCTTGGAAGACGCGCGAGGCGACTGGCGGCTGATGGCCTTCGGGTGAGCAGTCAATGACCCAGATCTCGTCGGTGTCGCGGCGCAGATCGGCGCGCATCTTCTCGAAACCCGGGGCCATTCAGAAAACCGGCCACCGTGATAAAGCATACAATACCCTGCCGCGGCGTTGCCGGCGGCGTATTCGGGCGTCGAAGCTGCCGCAAAGACTTTCCAGGTCGCCCAGCGCCAGAAAAAGACGATAAAGATTGCGCAGGTGCTTCGCGTGCGCGCCGACGCCCCATGCGACCGGCGGCATCCAATCCTGCAAGGGTACGACGGCCTGGGCCGTCCCGCTTTCGATCCAGCCGCCGCGCCCCCTCGCCCGCTCCCGATAGGGCGGGTTCCCAATCACCACCGTGATCGGTTCCGTCCGTTTGATCCGGTTGGCCTCCCGCCGCGACTCGGCGAGCCGCCGCAGGTTGTTGGGGATGTACTCGGTCTCCTCGGCCGGATTGCCGAGCGTATTGGTCAGAAACAGGCGCAGCGCGGACAGGCTCGGTTCCGGCCGTATCGAGGTTCATCAAATCGAGCACTTCCGCCGTCAGGCGAAGCTGCGCGACGGCGAATGGGCCGAACTGCATCTCGAACCCAATCAGCCGTCCGAGTGCCGCCCGGATGATGCCTGGAACCGCGCCCTCTCCCTCATCCTCGGCGATCCGCTCCGCAATTCGCTGAAGCACCCCAAGCAGGAAGGTTCCGGTCCCCATCGCCGGGTCGGCAAGCGTGACCGCCGGAGACGCCAATCCTTCGACAACTCCAAAGCGGCGATCGTCGCGGAGCGCCTCGTCAACAAGCCGAACCATCGCGGTAACGATCTCTGGCGGCGTGTAATACGAACCGGTCCGCCGGCGCAGCGCGTTGTCATAAACGCTGAGGAAAACCCTCGTAGAAATAAAGCCATGCCTCGGGGCTGCCTTTGCTGATCGTCGGCCAATGCACGACGTCGAGGACGCGGGTGAGCGTATTCAGCGACGTTTTCAGCGTCGCCTGGTCGTCCACATCATCGGTCAGCACGCGAAGGGCAGTGCCGATCAGCAGATTGGATTGCCGCAACGCTCGCGACACCCGGTCGAGGCCGCCCGAGAGTGTGATGCCCTGAGCCCGCGCCATCAGCAGGCCGAAGGTTACGGCCTGCGCATAACCATCGGCGAACGTCTCGTTCGATGCGTCGGGGAACAGCGTTCTGCGCCAATCCTCGGCGAGGCTGGTGAAGGCTGGGCTGCCAAGCGCCATTTGTTCGATCGACCTCGTCGCGCAAGAGGCGGCAGAGGCGTGCGCTGAAATCGCGAGTTGCGGGGCGGATCGAGGCGGGATGGGGTCCCAATTCAGGAAATCGGTATAAGAGCCTCAGCAGCCCGCCGGGCGCCCGCAACGCCGCGCCGGCGCTTTCGACTGAGCCATCCAGTCGAATGATCTCGCCCTGGAGCTCGCCATCCTGCCAAACGCTGAAACAGTTACCGTCGGTGTACAGGAGGTTCGGCAGTAATTTCAGCTTCTGCCACTGCTCGATGTCGTGCGGATCGTTGAATCTGCGCGGATCGGCGCCCTTCCCGGGTGCCTTCACCTCGATGAACCCCACAAGGAGATTTTGCTTGGTAACGGCGAAGTCAGGACGCGTCTTGAGATCGTGCAGCGTGGTTTCGCCGATGAGTACGAGGTTCGCCGCCAATCCGAGCGCCGGCGACGATGTCGTGGACCAGCTGCTCCAAAGGACTGCGGAGTTGGTCTTCCGGCGAGCCGGTTGCCGCTATTCCCGACAGCTTTCGGTTTGAGAGTTGAACCGAAACGGGAGATCGCGTCTTGAAGTGAATCCAAAGGCTCCATATGCGAATGTGCGTGCAATCTCTGAAGTGAGCGATCGCGGTTCACGCCTCCGGCTTGTACCGCTCGGTTCTGAACAACCCGCGCTGGAAGGCGAGGTACTGGTCCTTGGTCATCGCCGGTTCGAACTCGGCGAGGATTTGGCGGGCCGGGGCTGCGTCGTCCCATAAGAGGTCGATCGCGGTCATCGCGAGGAGCTTGGCCGGCGTCAGATAGGCGTGCTCGGGTTCGGTGATGCGGAAATCGGCGCCGTGCGTCCTGCCCTGGGCGCACGAGACATAGGGATGCACCACCGGCATCAGATGCGCGATATCGCCCATGTCGGTCGAGCCGGTGCGATGGCCGCCGCGATCGTACGAGCCGGGTCCGCACAGCGCCTCGACGTTGGCGGCGAACACCTCGCCGATGGCGCGGCTGTTGCGCTGCGGCAGATAGCCGGGAATCGTGTTGATCTCGACTTCGGCCCCCATCGCCATCGCCCCGGCCTTCAAACACCGGTCCACTTTGCTGTTGGCGTCGACGATCGCCTCCAATGAGCCGCCGCGCACGAAAGTCTCCATCCGCACGTCGGCCGGGACGACGCTGACCGCGTCCCCGCCTCTGGTGATGATCGGGTGGATGCGCACCGTGTCGCGGTCGTAGAAGGTTTCGCGCTGGCAATGGATTGCGTTCAGCGCGATCTGCGCCGCCGACAGCGCGTTGATGCCGCGCTGCGGCGACCCGCCGGCATGCGAGGCGCGCCCCGTAAAACGGATCTGCTTGATGACCGCGCCGTTCGACGATTCGACGATGAACGAGCGCGTGCGCTGCTCGTCGTGCGAGGCGAGATGTATCATCATCGCCATGTCGATGTCGTCGAAATGGCCCTTGGCGACGAGTTCGGGCTTGCCGAGCAGGAACTCGATCTCGCCCTTCTCGCGGCGCTGCAGTCGCTCCTCGACATCGATGAATTCCTCGGCCGGGACCGCGAAAAACACGACCTCGCCGGCGAGGTGGTCGGTGGCGCCTGCCGCGGACAACCCCATCGCGACGCCGAGCATCCCGGCGACCTGGGCGTTGTGGCCGCAGCTGTGCGCGGCGCCGGTATGCGGGTCGGCGAGCGGGTGTTCGGAGGTGCGCAGGCTGTCGAGCTCCCCGAGCAGCGCGAGGCGCGGCCCCGGTTTGCCGCCGCGCAGCCGGCCCTTGACCCCGGTCAGCCCGAGGCCGGTTGCAGGCGCGAGACCCAGCTCCGCCATCGTTTGCGCGACCAGTGCGGCGGTGCGCGTCTCGTTGAAGCCGGTTTCGGGATGGTGCAGGATCCGCTCGCCGAGTTCGATGATCGCGTTGCCCTGGCGGTCGATCGCCTCGCAGACCGCGCGTTTCAGTTCGTCCCGGGTCAAGCCGTCCGTGCCTGCCATCAGAACCTCCCCAATACCGGCTGGTGCCGGGCACGACATACGAACCGTGGCGAAGCTCGCCAACCGCCCGGGCAGAGCGAGCTTACAGGATTTCGCCGCGGCGCGGCTAGTCGGGCGCAGTGGATCAGGCGGCCGGGGCAGTTCGCCGTGAGCGGATTCGAGCGCCAGCAGATGCTCTCTGCGCTGATGTTGCTAGTCATCGCGCTGTTCGTCGCGGGCGCCTACCCGCCGGCGGCGCGCTGGCGGCGTGAGTTGCGCATCGGAGCGATCGTCGCCTTCTGCGCGGCTGTCGGCTGGGCCTTAGTCGAAATTGGAATGTGGTGGATTGCAGGTGGGCGCTGAAGTCCTTGTGACTCAACTACTGTTTACAAATAGATTAGTTTTAAGAGAATTTTACGAACTAGTAGTTGACGAGAGTTCGGCTCGGTATAGCTTAAGGAAGCTTTAACGTCCGCCAGGCTGCGCAGGATGCAACCGAAGCGGCTTCCGCGAAGGCTCTCCCCCATGCCCCCCGAACATTTCGATCCTCTTTATCCAAGTACCATCGCCGAAAATAACCTCAGATTACCGGATGCCATCACGATCGTGCACGGGCCGCGGCGCCTGCTGGCACGCTTCCTGCTGGAAGGCGACAAGGCAGCCCGCGAGCAGGGGCTGTATCTGCGGGTCCGGCACGATTTCGACGCCTTGCTGTCCCTGAACCGGGAGGAGGTGGCGCGCGGCAACTGGCGTCCGCTTCTCGAGATGTTCAGCGCCGAGCACGCGACATTGAACTATGAAAACGCATTTTGGGTGTCCGGTGAAAACACCGATGGCGAAATCGTCGCGACCTTCGGGGGACGCCTATACGATTGGCGAAACACAAATCTTGCCGAGCAGGCCTGTGCGATGTTCCACGGCGAGGATCGCGGTCAGGGCTGCATTATAACGGCGGACGCGGCGTGGCGGATTTCCGGCAACGTGATCGCCGCCGGCATCGCCTGGGTGCGACCCGACTACCGCCGCCGCCACCTGTCGCGGCTGGTCCCGCGGATCGGCAAGGCGTATGCGTGCGCCCGCTGGCCGGTAGACTGGATATTCGGCTATGTGTCGAGCGAGCACGCCAAATGGGGCATGCCGGCAAGCTATGGCCATCGAAATGTCAGCCACAGCGTCACCTATCCCGGCACGCCCTGGTCGGACCTCGCCATCGCGTATAGCAGCGCCGACGATGTCTATGAGGACATCGCGAGCTTCCTCGACTCCGAGTTGTCGGACGCCGTCTCCTCCCAGGCGGATAACGATTTGGCCGCGGCGCCCCCGCTGACGGTCCGGGAACACAGCGTGACAAAAATTTCCTCCGACGGCGTTTTCCAGGGCAGCACCAACCTCTCGTAGCGGACCGGACGCCACGGCTTGCCGGGCGCGTTGCGATACTGCACCGACGTGCTGACCAGGTCGTAGCGCGGACGCCCCGATTCGGCCACCGATCGGTAGAAGCCGCTGGCCCACTCGCCGTAATCCCTGTCGGGAATGTCCTCGACCTTCTCGCCGATCATTTTGTGAACGTATTCCTCTCCCATCCAGCCGTGCCCGTGGCCGACGAAGCGAAACACCGGATCGTTCCGCGGCTTTATGCCGATGATCGCGAGCCGCGGCAGAAGCTGGCTGCGCATCGCCAGCGGTATGATGTTCGGGTCGAAATGCCCGAACGAAACGCGCCATTTCTGTGCGATGACCCGGAACGCGTGGTTCTCGTCCTGGAACAGCAATCCGAAATCCTGCGGCTCTACAAGAAACCGTTCGTTACTCGTTGGCGTAGAGTGCGGCCCGCAAAGCTCGGACAGGCGCGAAATCGTGGCCTCGACCGAGGACGAAATTTCGGAACGCCAGCCCTCGTCGAAATACTTGATGCGGAACAGGCGCTGGTCCGACGACAGCAGCTGCTGCTGGACCGCGAGCAACGCCGGAAGCTCCGCGTTCCGAGGATGCAACTCGATCTCCACGATCGACTGCCGAATCACGTCGTACTTGATGAACCCGAGATTTCTGACGGCAAAGGAAACCGCGTCGTAGTCGGGATCGGGGTCGCCCAAGGCCGCAAAAAAATCAGGTGTTCCGGGCAACACCCATTGACCTTCGGGACTGACCAGAATTGTGAGGTGCTCCACGATCCCTCCTCCTGTCCTGCGCCGCGCGGCCCGTATTGCGAAGGACGGGGCAGAATCCACCGAACCGGGTTAAGTTTCCGTTAAACCGCTGCGATCGATGAAGTTCTGCCGCTCGCCCGGAAGGCGCGCCACACCTCATGGCTCTGTCGGGTTCACGGAGGCGCGGCCGCCAGCGCCGCTCGCCGTTGCAGGAAGGCGGTCAGCTGGGTCACGATGTTGCGGCTGATCTCCTTGGCCGCGCGCTCGCGGACCGACTGCTCGGCGACGACATCTGAGTAGTAATTAGAGAGGATGTCGAACGACTCGCCCGTGTGGGTGCTGGCTGTAAACAACTGCGAGCCGGTGGCGAGGTCGATCAGCGTGAACGTCGCGACCGCGTCGAACCGCGCGCGGGTCCCGGTCCCGATCGAGAGAATACCGAGATCGAAGCGCGTGGTCTGCAACAGCGTGCGCAACACGTAGCGCGAGGGGACCGGATCACCATTCGGGTTCAGCCACTGCCGCAGCTCCAGCGCGAGCGTCTGACCGATGCGCTCCGGGATCGGCGCAACTTTGATCGCCGCTAAATCCTTATCGGCAGGTCCGGCTGCCCGATCGGCATAAAGCGGCGCCCAGCCGCATCCCGCCAGCGGCGCAAGGAAAACCGCGATAGCGGTGGAGAGCAGCGCGCGACGGGTCTGTACCGTTGAACTCCCTCCCGCCCATTGGGCGAGGTGGTTGGGGTGAGGCGGGCTCCCGACGGCGCCCTTACCCGACTCGTCCCTTGCAGAACGAGCCACCCTCTCCCGCGGTGCGGGAGAGGGTTTCTTCGGCCAGGCCATCATTCGCTAGGCGACGACGCTGACGATCCGGTTCGGCACGACGACGATCTTTCGCGGGCGCCTGCCGTCGAGCAGCCTTGCTACCTGCGGCAGCGCCAGCGCCGCTTCCTCGGCGTCGCTCGCGGCGGCGTCACGCGGCAAATCGACCGTGCCGCGCAATTTGCCGTTGACCTGGACCGCGAGCGTCACCTGTTCGTCCCGCGCCAGCTCGGGGTCGGGATTCGGCCATACGGCGTCGGCGATCAGCTCCTCGTGCCCGAGCGTCCGCCACATTTCCTCGGCCAGATGCGGCATCATCGGACCGATCAGCCTCGTGGCAACTTCGAGCCCCTCGCGCAACACCGCACCCGCGCCGGGCTCTGCCACCGGGATCGCCTCCAAAGCGTTGGTCAGTTCGCGGATGCGCGCGACGGCGCGGTTGAAGCGGAACCTGTCGAGGTCGTCGGTAACCGCGGCGATCGTCTTGTGGGCCGTGCGGCGCAGCGCCAGGAGACTCGGCGACAGGTTTTGCGGCATTGGGCTGCCCGGCGGCGGCAGCGCGACAGCGGGCTCCGACACCAGCCGCCATAGCCGGCTGACATAGCGCCAGGCGCCGTCAATGCCTGCCGCGGTCCATTCGAGATCGCGCTCGGGCGGGCTGTCCGACAGCAGATAGAGCCGCGCGGTGTCGGCGCCGTAGCTGTCGACGATGTCGTCGAGATCGACAACGTTCTTCTTCGACTTGCTCATCTTTTCGAGGCGACCAACCGTCACCGGCCGCCCCGCCTCGTCGGTCAGACGCCCGTCAGCTTCGCTGACCTCCTTCGGGAAAATCCACTCCTCGGCATCGTTCTGAAAGGTCTGGTGCAGCACCATGCCCTGCGTGAACAGCCCGGCGAACGGTTCGTCGAGGTCGATATAGCCGCAGCGTTTCAGCGCGCGCGTGAAGAAGCGCGAATAGAGCAGGTGCAGCACGGCGTGCTCGACGCCGCCGATATACTGGTCGACCGGCATCCAGTATTCGGCGGCGGCGCGGTCGAACGCGACCGCGGCGCGCGCCGAGCAGAAGCGCAGGAAGTACCAGGACGATTCGAAGAACGTGTCGAACGTGTCGGTCTCGCGCTCGGCCGGGCTGTTGCAGTACGGGCAGGTCACAAATTTCCACGTCGGATGGTGGTCGAGCGGATTGCCCGGCTTGTCGAACGACACGTCCTGCGGCAATTCGACCGGCAGATCGTCCTCCGGCACCGCGACGATGCCGCAATCGGGGCAATGGATGACCGGGATCGGGCAGCCCCAATAGCGCTGCCTTGACACGCCCCAGTCGCGCAGCCGATAGGCGATCGTGCGCTGTCCCCGCCCCAATTGTTCGAGCCGCTCACCGGCCGCGCGTTTCGCCTCGGCGACCGGCAAACCGTCCAGGAAACCGGAATTGAATGCGATCCCATCCTCGACATAGGCGGTGTCGCCGATCTGGAATGTCGCCGGGTCCTGGCCGGGCGGCAGGATTACCGGGATCACCGGCAGCCCGTATTTGCGCGCGAAATCGAGGTCGCGCTGGTCGTGCGCCGGGCAGCCGAAGATCGCGCCGGTGCCGTATTCCATCAGCACGAAATTGGCGACATAGACCGGCACGCGCCAATTCTCGTCGAACGGGTGAACGGCTTCGAGGCGGGTGCGATAGCCGCGTTTCTCGGCCGCCTCGATGACGGCCTCGCTGGTGCCAAGCCGGTCGCACTCGGCAATGAATTCGGCCAGTTTCGGATCGTCCTCGGCCAGTTTCTGCGCCAGCGGATGGTGCGGCGACAGCGCCAGGAACGAGGCGCCGAACAGCGTATCCGGGCGGGTCGTGAAGACTTCGATCGTGTCTTCCGCGCCGACAATCGGCCAATTGACCCGGGCGCCTTCCGAACGGCCGATCCAGTTCTCCTGCATCAGCCGGACGCGCTCGGGCCAGCGGTCCAGCGTCTTTATCGCGTCGAGCAGTTCCTCGCTGAATTCGGTGATGCGCAGGAACCATTGCGACAGGAGTCGCTTTTCGACGAGCGCGCCGGTGCGCCAGCCGCGCCCGTCGATGACCTGCTCATTGGCCAGCACGGTATGATCGACCGGGTCCCAGTTGACCCAGCTTTCGCGACGATAGGCGAGCCCCGCCGCAAGAAAATCGAGGAACATCTTCTGTTCGTGGCGGTAGTATTCGGGGTGGCAGGTCGCGATCTCGCGCGACCAGTCATAGGCGAACCCCATGCGCTGCAGCTGCCCGCGCATCGCCGCGATGTTCTCGGTCGTCCATTTGGCCGGATGGACGTTGCCGGCGATCGCGGCATTCTCGGCCGGCAGACCAAACGCGTCCCAACCCATCGGGTGCAGCACGTTGTAGCCCTGAGCACGGCGGTAGCGCGCGACGAGGTCGCCCATCGTGTAGTTGCGCACGTGCCCGACGTGCAGTTTGCCGGACGGATACGGGAACATTTCGAGGACATAGTATTTTGGGCGCGACTCGTCCTCGAGCGCCTCGAACGACCGGCGCTCACGCCAGGTCCGCTGCCATTTGATTTCGTTTTCCCGGAAGTTGTAGCGCGACATGCTTGTTCCCGACACGGCCGCCCGACCCGGAAGGGTGCCGCCGATTGCTGTGGCTATTTACTATAATAGGTACTGCGATAACGCTCGGCGTGGATTTGCCGTGCTCGCAGCAGGATTTCGGTTTCGAGGTCGGTGACCGCATCCTGCGATATCGGCGAGTCGGCCCATTCGCCGGTCGGCTTGCGCTCCTGCCGGTCGATGGTGACCGACAGCGAATCCGAGCGCAACGCCCGCGAAAGGATAAAGACGCTGACCCGCAGCCGTTCGCCCGGCTTGCCCGGAGGCGAATACCAGTTCGTCACAAGCAGCCCGGAGAACGGGTCCTCCGAGGAAAACCCGGCGAAGCCGAGCGCGTCGCGCGCCGCCTCCCACAACACCGGGCTGACCGTGTTACCGGTCTGCGGCCCGAAATCGCGCTCGGAGCTGCGCTTCGCCAAGCCGAGCACAGTGAATAATGTCTCGTCGGTGCGCTGAGGATCCTCGATTGCCGCCTGCCGCTGCTCTGGTGGCGCAGGAAGCCGGCCGGTAACGGGGTCCCGCGCCTCGCGCGACGGTCCGGAGCCGCAGCCGGCGGTCAACCCAACGGCCACCAACGAAAGACTTGCCGCCGCCACCAGCAGAAGGCGGTAATAGGTAACAGACATTGCAAAACCCTTCGCGCCGCCTCGCGGCGGCGCGTCATCGGCAGGTTTGTGCCAGGAATGGAGCCGTTATGGAAGAGCCGGCCTATTCGCAAGTCGTCGCGGCCAATCTGGGCGCGGTGGTGGGCCGCATCAAAGCCGCCGCGCGCGAAGCCGGTCGCGCGGCCGATGCGGTGAGTCTGGTGGCGGTCAGCAAGACGCATCCCGAGGCGGCCGTACGCGCCGCGCTCGCTGCCGGGCAGCGCCTGTTCGGCGAGAACCGCGTGCAGGAAGCATTGGGAAAATTTCCGCAGCTGCGGCTAGAATTTCCCGACCTGGTGCTGCACCTGATCGGCCCGCTGCAGACCAACAAGGTCAAGGAGGCGGTCGCGCATTTCGACGTGATCGAGACCGTCGATCGTCCTCGCCTCGCCGAATCACTGGCGCGCGAGATGGAGCGCAGCGGCCGCCGCGTACCGTGCTACGTCGAGGTCAACACCGGCGAGGAGCCGCAAAAGGCGGGGGTTTTCCCGGGCGCCGCCGACGCGTTCATCCGCGACTGCCGCGACCGGCTCGGCTTGCCGATCGAGGGGCTGATGTGCATTCCGCCTGAACCCGAATCAAACCGGCACGAGGAGCCGGCGCTGCATTTCGCGCTGCTGCGCGAGATCGCGCAGCGCAACGGTCTCGCGGTGCTAAGCATGGGAATGAGCGCCGATTTCGAGACCGCGATCCGCTTCGGCGCCACGCATGTCCGGGTCGGCACCGCGATCTTTGGCGCGCGCCGATGAAGGGTGAATAGCGTCTCCGGCCTCAGTGAGGGCGGTTTGGGCTTGGTCGGCATCTCACGGCCGTCCGGGGCTTGCGAGGCAACTCCCAGACAGACTAGACCAAAGACGTCCCGTTCGGTTCGTGGCAGCGTTGCGCGACCGATCCGACGAGACGACGGGTTTCCTCGGAAATAAAAAACCTTCTCCTGATAAGCTGCGTTTTGGTTTCAGGCGGGTTCTCCGTGTCTCTGAGAGAAATTCGAGAAGGTTACGATGGACAAAAATTTTTCTACGTATCTCGACGCGGTAAGATTTACATCAGCAGCTATTGTGGTTTTCGCGCACAGCCGGCATCTGGTCGGCGAGATTGTCCCATACCAGACCTCCCTCGGGCTGCATGCTGTCGCAGTGTTTTTCGTGCTTTCAGGATATGTGATTGCATTTGCCGCATGCGAGAAAGAGCGGACGCTTTCCTCCTTCGCCATCAGCCGTCTGGCCCGCGTGTATTCAGTAGCCCTCGCTGCAATAGGTATTTCAGCGGCGGTGCAGGCCTTGAGTGCGGCGTATGACCCGTCCCCGCAGCAAACCTATCAGTTAGACGGATGGTGGAAATATCTTCCTCTGTTTCTGACATTCACCTATGAGGTGGGTCCTCTTCGCGAACAGGTCTTCGGAAACTTTCCGTTCTGGTCGTTGTCTTTCGAGGTCTGGTATTATGTAGCGTTTGCGGTTGCCTTCTTCTACACTGGCGGCCGTCGCCTGCTGCTCCTGGGCGTTGTGTTTGCCATAATGGGCGATCGGGTTTTGCTGTACTTTCCGATCTGGATCGCGGGCGCACTGCTTTATCACTGGCATGCTTGCGTACACTTGAACCCGCCGATCGCCAGAGCACTTTATGGGTTATCATTGATTGGATTATTCGTTCTGCCGCTGAGCGGAATGGGCGAAACGGTCGATGACACGTTCAGGGCCGCCCTTAGCGGATGGTCGTATTCGCACGGGGATTGGTCCGAGCGCTTCGCCAGCTTCTACTTGATAGGAGCCCTTGCATTGCTTAACTTGTTAACTGCACGCTTTTGTCGTTTCGTGTGGCTTGATCATCCGCGAGTCCGGTTCGGCATCGTTTATTTGGCATCGTTCACCTTCACTCTTTATTTGATACATTGGCCTTTGATGAGGGTGCCGCTTATCATGGGGTATGATTGCCACTCCCCGCTTGGTGTAATATTGCTAATCGTCTGGATAGCCGGCGCGACATGGATGGTCGGCCGATTTACCGAGCACCGCAAACTCGTTTATCGACGCATCTTCGCCGCGTGGTTTGCCATCACGCAACAAGCTGTTCAGCGTCGCGCGCCTGTGCTGCTGCGACTGGCGGCTCCTCAGCCGCAGGGAAAATCAGCGTCCGCCGGACCGTTGCCCGGCTCGGCTTTGCCTGCCCCCAGGGCAGCGGCTGCTGATGATTCCACAGCATGACTGTCGTGATAAAATTAGGGCATTTCGATTACCGCTGCGCTGCCCCTGATCTTTTATCAGCCCATATCCGGCAGTGTGGTATGGGATCGGGCCGCATTGATGAGGATGTCATGACTGCTGCCTGCTGGCGCTTGAGAGGCCCGCCCAGGGCGGTATCCGCGCATCGGGGTGAGAGTCGGGAGATCAATCCATGTTCCTGGTAGGAAATCGGAAAACGGAGCACGATGGCGCATTGTAAGGCGGCAACCGGCGCGCTCCCAAAGCGCACCGCGAGGGTTCAATTCCCGACACCCGGTCCATCATTCAGGTACGATGGCGGCGGATGAGCGAGGCAGCGCACGCGATCGTCGATTACCTCGTGCAGTCGCGCGGCGCGGTCGATGCGGCGATCGCCGACGCCGAGTTTGTCGCGACGATCGCGGCGATCGCCGACCGCGTCACCAACGCGCTGGCGGCCGGGCACAAATTGTTGCTCGCCGGCAACGGCGGCAGCGCCGCCGACGCGCAGCACCTCGCTGGCGAGTTCCTGTCGCGGCTTCATTACGATCGCGCGCCGGTTGCGGCCGTGGCGCTGACCACCGACAGCTCGGTGCTGACCGCGATCGGCAACGATTATGGATATGAGCAGGTTTTCGAGCGCCAGGTTCTCGGGCTCGGGCAACCCGGCGACGCGCTGATCGCGATCTCGACCTCAGGGCGCTCGCCGAACATCCTGAGCGCGCTGCGGGCGGCCCGGCAGCGCGGGCTCGTTGCGATCGGCTTTACCGGCAATGGCGGCGGCGACATGCCGGGGTTGTGCGATCTGTGCCTGCGGGCGCCCTCGGACTCGACGCCATTGATCCAGCAGCTGCACATCACCGCCGGGCACATCGTCTGCGGGCTCGTCGAAGCACGGCTCTTCCCGCGCGCAGTGATGCCGGCCGCAGTAAGATGAGCGTGAACGGCCGGGGGATGACGGGCGATCGTAAGCTGGCATATTAAAAGCCTCCTTACGATCCGCAAACCTGCGATGCTGTAACACCGATTGCCGGTAGCGCGGCGCGCCGCTAGCCTGAACGCCGTTCACAAAAGAGGGTTGAGCCGATGGCGGGGTGGAGCGAACAGAACCTTCAATTGGGCGACGTCAAGCTGCGGTTCCTGCGCGGCGGCGCCGGGCGTCCGGTGCTGGTGCTGCATCACGATACCGGGACGGTCGACCATCTGCCGTTCTACGACGCGCTGGCCGAGAAATTCGATGTCATCGTGCCGCGGCATCCGGGATTTGGGGTCGAGGAGCGTCCGAGCTGGATGCGGCACCCACGCGACATCGCCGCGCTTTATCAATGGCTGCTCGCCGATCTCGGCATCGAGCGCGCCAGCCTTGTCGGGCTCGGCTTCGGCGGCTGGATAGCCGCCGAGATGGCGGCCCTGGCCCCGCGCGACTTCCACCGGCTCGTGCTGGTCGGCGCGATGGGAGTGAAGCCGCCCGAGGGCGACATCTTCGACCAGGCGATCGTCAGCTATATCGACTATGCCCGCGCCGGTTTCCACGACCAGGACGCGTTCGCGAAGGTCTACGGCGAGGTCACGACCGATCAGCTGGTCGCCTGGGATCTGTGCCGCGAAATGTGCTTCCGCATCGCCTGGAAGCCGTACATGTACTCGCAGACATTGCCGCATCTACTCGGCGGCGTGCGGGCCCCGGCACTCGTCGTGTGGGGCGATCACGACAAGATCGTGCCGAAGAGCGCTGGCGAACTCTACACTCGTTCGCTGCGCGAGGCGCGGTTCGAAACCGTGCGCGATTCCGGGCATTGCATCGATATGGAGCAGCCCGAGGCACTGGTGCGCCTGGTGATGCCGTTTATCGACCAGAATTAGCGAAGCGGGGCCGACACCGGCGGCACCCTACCGGAGAACGTTCGCAGAGAGAGGCCAGTGATGACCCCGAGCCAGATAGAAGCCGTTCAGAAGTCTTTCTCCGCTGTGCTGCCGATCGCCGATCAGGCCGGGATGATGTTCTACGAACGGCTGTTCGCGACCGAGCCACGATTGCGCGCGCTGTTCTCGGACGATATCGCCGCCCAGAGCGAAAAGCTGATGCAGATGATCGGCACCGCGGTCTATGGCCTGTATCAACCGGAAACGATTATTCCGACGGTTCGTGTCCTCGGTGCCCGCCATGCCGGCTATGGGGTGTCGGAAGCCGACTACGATACCGTCGGAGCGGCCCTGCTGTGGACGCTCGAACAAGGACTGGGGCCGGCTTTCACGCCCGAAGTAGCGGAGGCTTGGATCGCCGCGTATACAATGCTTGCCGACATGATGAAGGCGGCGGCGCGTGAGGCCAAGGCATAGGTTTACGTTTGTGAAATGGCGCGCCGCTGGCAGGTGCGTCTGCCGACAAGGGAAAACGCCATGCATGTCATGTATTTCACCGAGCAGCCGATGTCGGCCTATCCGGCGGATATCGGCCTCAAGACCGGCCACACCGCGCTGATGTTCTCGAACAAGTACTACGACCCGGCGGCGGCCAGCCGGCTCTACAACGAATATCTCGAACAATACATCTACGCCGAGGAGCAAGGCGTCGAAGGCATCATGCTGAACGAGCACCACAACGCGCCGTTCTGCATGCAGTCGAAATGCAATGTCTTCGCCTCGATCCTCGCCGCCGCCACGAAAAAGGTGAAGATCGTTCTGCTCGGCAATCCGCTGCCGCTGGCAGAGAACCCGGTGCGCCTCGCCGAGGAACTGGCGATGATCGACCTGATCTCGAAAGGCCGGCTGGTGTCGGGATTTGTCCGGGGCGGCGGGCAAGAGCAGCTCGCGACCGGTGTCAACCCGGCCTTCAACCGCGAGCGCTTCGAGGAGGCGCACGATCTGATCGTCAAGGCCTGGACCACGCCGGGTCCGTTCCGCTTGGAAGGCACGCATTACCAGCACCGCGTCGTCAATCCATGGGCGGTGCCGCTGCAGAAGCCGTATCCGCGCGTCTGGATCCCCGGCGTCTTGTCGCGCGAGACGATCATCTGGGCCGCGAAACAGCGCTATCCGTATGTCGCGCTGAACACCTCGATCGAGGCGACCAAGAAGATCTGGGAATTGTACGATCAGGTGGCGCTTGAGACGGGCTACGAGGCCGGTCCGGAGAACCGCGGCTACCTGCAGCAGGTGCATGTCTCCGAGAGCGAGGAGAAGGCCGAGCGCAACGCCCGGCAGTTCCTCTGGATGCAAGGTGAGTTCACCGGTCTAGCGCACCCAGTCTGGGCCAACCCGTCAGGCTATTTCTCGCCGCAGCTGCGCCGCAACTTCGTGGAATTCGCGGTGGGGCGGGCGGAGAACCCGCGCGGTCGGCCGACCTTCGAGCAGCAAGTCGCCGACGGCCGCATCTTCTTCGGCACGCCGAAGACGGTCATCCCGAAGCTGCGCCGCGTCCTCGAGGAGACCCGTCCGAGCATCTACGGCATCTGGGGCAATGACGGTTCGGTGTCGAACGCGGACGCCCGCACCTGCATCCGCCTGTTGGGCCAGGAAGTCATGCCGGCGATGCGCGAAATCGGCAAGGAGCTGGGCCTCAAGGACCCGTTCGAGCTGAACGCGCCGGTGCATCTGCGCTATTCGACCGACCTCAAGCAGATGCCGCAGGCCGCCGAGTAGGTTTCGCGGACCGCCGGCCTCCGGGCCGCCCCGCAACCGCCAGTCCCGGAGGCGAAAGATGGCGGTTGACCAGACCCAGGCCGAACCCGATCGGGAGGCGGTCGCGGCGGCACTCGCCGTGCTCGACCGTTTCATGGCGGCGCTGAACGTCGGCGACGAGGAGGCGCTGCTCGCGACATTGCATTTCCCGCATTACCGGCTGGCCGCCGGAAGGATGCAAGTCTGGGAAACGTCGGGGCCTTATCTCGGAGACTTCCTGGCTCGCGCCGGCGCGGACTGGCATCATAGCGAATGGGATTTCCGCAACGTCATCGCCGCCGGGCCGACGAAGGTGCATTTCGATGTGCAGTTTACCCGCTATCGCACCGACAATTCCGTAATTGGCCGCTTCCGCTCGCTGTGGATCGTCACGCAGCAGGGCGGCCGCTGGGCCGTTGCGGCGCGGTCGAGCTTCGCCGATTAGTCCTGTCGCTCAATCCACCTCGCTGCCTTGCGCGGCGAAGATCGAGCCGTATCCGTCGCAGCTCCAATCCGGCGGCACCGGGCACGGAGTCGGGTCGAGATGCGCGACGCGGGCCGGCGCGCCGCGCACGATCGCGCCGGTGCGGCTGGTCGGGGTCGGCGCCGGCATCCATGCGAATGCGTCGGCCGAACTGTAGACGAACAGCGCGACCGGCCTGACACGGTCGGTGAAATTGGCGCGCGAGCCATGCACCGTGCGGCAGTTGATCGCGATGACGGTGCCGGCCGGTCCGGTCAGATCCTCGGCGCGGGCCAGATCCACTGTCTTCATGTCACGGTCACGGATCGCGCCGGTCCACGCGCTGCTGTCGTCGCGGTGCTCGAAGATCGGCCCCCGATGGCTGCCGGCGACGCAGGTCAGGGGACCCTGTTCGGCCGGCACGTCGCAGAGATAAACGCCGAGCGTGACCGGGCTGTAATTGGTGTGCGGCCACGCCGGGATGTCCTGGTGCCACTTCACGATCTCACCGGTGCCCGGCCATTTGTAATTGAGTTTGCTGCTGTGGAACTTGACGTCGGGCCCGACGAGATCGGCGGCGATGTCGGCCAGCCGCGAGTCCGCTGCGAAGCCCCAGAAATCGGGATGGCGGTCGACCAACGCGCGCAGCCGGCGGATATGCGGCCGCTCCGTTGTGTGGTTCGGACCGAGGTCATAGGCCTCGTTCGAGGCGGCAACGTTACGGCTGTTCTCGACAAAGCGGTTTGACAGCGCGATCAGCCGATCGAGCCAGGCGGACGGGATCAGCCCTTCTGCGGACAGGAACCCTGTCGCGAAATAGCGTTCCCGCTGCGCCTGGCTCAGCACGCGCGGCGGATCGGCGAGGATATCCTGCGGCGTCATGCTTGTATCCTCATGCTTGTATCCCGATGCTTGTATCCGGGGAGCCGCGCTCTCTATCCTGCGCCGAGCGCCGATTCGAACGGTCGCCGTCAGCAGCAAAGGACAAGACACATGATTCACGTGATCGCCATCATAACGGCCAAGCCCGGCAAGCGCGACGAGGTGTTGGGGCATTTCCGCGCCAACATGCCGGCGGTCCATGCCGAGGTCGGCTGCCTTGAATACGGCCCGGCGATCGACGCCGAGGCCGGTCCCGGCGCCAAATACGGTCCCGATACCTTCGTCGTGATCGAGAAATGGGAGAGCCTCGACCATCTGAAGGCGCACGCCGCCTCGCCGCACATGCAGGCCTATGCCGGAAAGACCCGCGATCTGCTCGCCAACCGCGAAATTCACGTGCTGTCGCCGGCCGTCTGACGCACGCAATTCGCAGGATGGGCTGAGCGGCGCGAAGCCCATGCGGTCGTGCGGCGACTGTACGGTATGGGCTTCTCCCGGCTTTCGCCGGGGTCAGCCCATCCCACGGAACTGTGGAACCTGCCGCCTCCGGCTTAGATGCAATAGGTACGCAGCGGCGGGAAGCCGTTGAAGCCGACCGAGGCATAGCTGGCGGTGTACGCGCCGGTCGACAGGATTGCGATCTTGTCGCCGACCGCGAGATCGACCGGCAGCCGGTACTCGGTGTGCTCGTACAGGATGTCGGCGCTGTCGCAGGTCGGGCCCGCGAGGATCACCGGCAGCTTCGCCCCAGAGCGGCCCGGCGCCTCGATGCGGTACTTGATGCTTTCGCCCATCGTCTCGGCGAGCCCGTTGAACTTGCCGACATCGAGATACACCCAGCGCTTGCCGCCGCCGTCGCCCTTGTCGGAAATCAGCACGACCTCGCTCTGGATTGCGCCGGCGTCGCCGACCAGCGAGCGACCCGGCTCGACGATGATCTCGGGCAGCCGGTTGCCGAAATGCCGGGTCAGCGCGTCGGTTACGGCCTGAGCATAGCGCTCGATCGAGGCGATCTCGCCGCGGTACCGCGCCGGAAAGCCCCCGCCGATATTGACCATGCGCAGATTGATATCGGTCTCGGCGAGCAGCGTGAACATCTGCGCGACCGCGCCGACGGCATGGTCCCATTGCGTCAGATCGGTCTGCTGCGAGCCGACATGGAACGACACGCCGTAAGGGTCGAGCCCGAGATCGCGGGCGCGCTGCAACAGCCCGATCGCCATCTCAGGGGAGCAGCCGAATTTCCGCGACAGCGGCCAGTCCGCGCCTTCGCACGACACCAGGATACGGCAGAAAACGCGCGCGCCAGGCGCTTGGCGCGCGAGCTTTTGCAACTCCGCCTCGCTGTCAAACGCGAACAGCCGCACGCCCTGTGCGAAGGCGAAGGCGATGTCCCTCTCCTTCTTAATCGTGTTGCCGTAGGACAGCCGTTCCGGGGTGGCGCCGTTGCCGAGACACAGACCGATTTCGGCCGGGCTCGCGACATCGAAATTCGAGCCCCGCGCCGCCAGCATCGCGACGATCTCCGGCGCCGGGTTGGCCTTGACCGCGTAGAACACGCTGGCCACCGACAGATACCGGGTCAGGAGGTCGTATGCCTCGGCGATTACGTCGAGATCGACGACGAGGCACGGCGTCTCGGGGGCATGGGCGGACAGGAAACGGGCGATCTTGTTGTTCACGTCTTGGGTCACCTTCCGAAAAGCAGCGGGCGGATAGCGACGGAGCGCCGCCGGCCGCCACGGTCGGTTGCGCCCGCCGATTGGCGGAGCAAATCGCCCCCGGCGCCGCAAATCACGGAACCGAGGACGCAGCGAGAACCGGACGGTTCGGCCTTAGATGGCCGCCCGTCGGGGCGTCTCGCTCAGCTCAGACTGCTTGGATCGGAAACCCGGCCGCCCCGCCCGCGCTGGCGGGTGCCGCGCAATGCGGCGTCAGGACAGGGCACTGCGGCCCTGATCGGGATTGCAACCATATCGACCTCCCTCTCGGGACCGGCCCCCTCCCGACAAACGGGCGGGCCAGACTGCCAAAAAGGACGCGTTACGTCGTTGCATAACCACCATGGGCCATAGGCACGTGCGAGTGCGTCAACGGCCGGATAAATACGCGCATCGTGCGCCAATGCAAGGGGAAATCGTGCCTTCGTGCTCCAGATTCGCAACCCGCGCCGATTATCCCCATTGGGCGGTGGCGATCGGGCATGGGAACGAGCGAAGACATCCTTTCCGGCAAGAGGTGGCGATTGGTCAGGCGGCGAGGGGTGGAAGTTTCGCCGGATCGGCATCGATCAGTGGCGGTGCAAGGTTCGGCCATTCCCTCGGTGTGCTTGTAACGGCGCTGGAGCAGCCACTCGTCATTCCGTTCGAGCAACACGGCGCCGCTTCTGCAGCAGCTCGACAAGCGCCATCTGTCCAATTATCGCAACGGCTATTGCGAGCGCAGCCTCGACACGCGCCTCGGCTCGCCTCCTCGGTCATCTGGTCCTCGGTGGCTGCTGATGGCCGTCACAAATCCATCATAAACGCACCATTTCAATACCACCTGTCACTCACCGCCAATTCACCGCCACGACCGCGGACGCTAACGATCCGGCTGCCGCCACCAGTTGGCACCATCGCGGTGCGATGCGCCGTCAGGCGCGAGCGGCGGTCCCTCTTTTTGGCAGTTGCGCAGCATCAACGGCGAGATCCCCAGCTGGCCGCGATCCGCACCAGCGGCCGATTGCCGCGCGCCAGCAAGCCGATTGCCTGTGTCTTGAGATGATCTGTAACCTGATGTGCCTGACACATTCGACACCTTTTCCGCGCACGCCCGCTCGATCGTCTACCGCAAAGGAGTGACGCTCTCCGGTAATGAAGAACCTCGCTGCTTCGCGTGATCGGTCGGCAGCTGGGGAGAGCGGCAGTTCGCCGAAGCTCGTGTCCGTCTCCAAGCGGAATTGGACAGCGTCCACGACTGCCCGCTCGACCGGGTGGTGCCGTCGACCTGCGCACGCACGATCCGGCATCACCTCGATCGGCGGCGGATGCAACAAGCTTGACATGCTAACGCGGGCACGAGGCATAATAATAGTTGTACATAGATGCAAGCTCAGCAACTGGCAGGAGAAAACCCGAGATGGCGGCCGCACCACTGAGCATTGCCCTGGTTAGAGACACCGGCACTTCGTCGACCGACAGGATCACCTCGTATCCGGTCGTCAAGGGTGTCGGTCAGCCCAACACTCTTGTCATCATCAAGGAGGGCGGCGCCACGCTGGGCATTGCGCTGACGGACGGCACGGGGGCCTGGAGCTTCATCCCGCCCGGCTTGGCCGACGGCGCGCACACGCTGAGCGCCAGCCAGACCGCCAGCGACGGCAGCATCGCGACGGCAACGCTGAGCTTTACGCTCGACAGGGCGGCGCCGGTGGTGAGCGTGGCACTGTTCGCGGATACCGGCAGCTCATCGACCGACAAGATTACCTCCAACCCGGCGGTCAAGGGCGTTGGTCAGGCCAACACCCTTGTCACCATCAAGGAAGGCGGCGTCACGCTCGGCACGGCGATGGCGGACGGCACGGGGGCCTGGAACTTCACGCCGGTCGGTCTGGCTGACGGCGCGCACGTATTCAGCGTCAGCCAGACCGATCTCGCCGGCAATACCGGAACGGCGACGCTGAGCTTCACGCTCGACAGTTCGCAGGGGATTTCGCCGGCCGGCGCTCTCGATGGCGCTGATTTCGGACACCGGCAGCTCATCGACCGACAAGATTACCTCCGACCCGGCGGTCAAGGGCGTCGGTCAGGCCAACACCCTGGTCACCATCAAGGAAGGCGGCGTCACGCTCGGCACGGCGATGGCGGACGGCACGGGGGCCTGGAACTTCACGCCGGTCGGTCTGGCCGACGGCGCGCACGTATTCAGCGTCAGCCAGACCGATCTCGCCGGCAATACCGGGACGGCGACGCTGAGCTTTACGCTCGACAGTCGAACAGCGCCGCGTCGGTGAGCGATCGGCACTGTCTCGGATACCGGCAGCTCATCGACCGACAAGATTACCTCCAACCCGACGGTCAAGGGCGTCGGTCAGGCCAACACCCTGGTCACCATCAAGGAAGGCGGCGTCACGCTCGGCACGGCGATGGCGGACGGCACGGGGGCCTGGAACTTCACGCCGGTCGGTCTGGCCGACGGCGCGCACGTATTCAGCGTCAGCCAGACCGATCTCGCCGGCAATACCGGAACGGCGACGCTGAGCTTCACGCTCGACAGGGCGGCGCCGGTGGTGAGCATGGCCCTGCTTTCGGATATGGCAGCTCATCGACCGACAAGATTACCTCCAACCCCACGGTCAAGGGCGTCGGTCAGGCCAACACCCTGGTCACCATCAAGGAAGGTGGCGTCACGCTCGGCACGGCGATGGCGGACGGCACGGGGGCCTGGAACTTCACGCCGGTCGGTCTGGCTGACGGCGCTCACGTATTCAGCGTCAGCCAGACCGATCTCGCCGGCAATACCGGAACGGCGACGCTGAGCTTCACGCTCGACAGTTCGCAGGGGAGTTCATCGCCGCCGCCGGCGCTCTCGATCGCGCTGATTTCGGATACCGGCAGCTCATCGACCGACAAGATTACCTCGAAACCCGCGATCAAGGGTACCGGTCAGGCCGGTACTGTGCTCACCATCAAGGAGGGCGGCGCCACGCTCGGCGCCCTAACGGTGAACAGTACCGGCGCCTGGGACTTCACGGCAGCCGGCCTGGCCGACGGCGTACACACAGTGATCGCCAGCCAGACCGACCGGGCCGGCAATACTGGGACGGCGACGCTCACCTTTACCCTCGACAGGATAGCGCCGGCGCTGAGCACGGCCCTGCTTTCGGATGACGGCAGTTCGTCGAGCGACAGGATCACCTCGACCCCGGCGATCAAGGGCTTCGGTGACGCCAATACCCTCGTCACCATCAAGGAGGCTGGCACCATCCTCGGCACCGCAACTTCCGACGGCGCCGGCGCCTGGAGCTTCACCCCGCCTGACATTGCCGTCGGTGTGCATACGCTGACCGCCACCCAGACCGATCTGGCCGGCAATACCGGAACGTCCACGCTGAGCTTCACTCTGACGGCGCCGCAACCGTCGCAGAGCGGTGACATTGTCGGCTTGCTTTTGCAAAACACCGGCGCCACCGCCGAGCAAAGCGGCTATGTGACGTTCGGCCAGGTCTTCAAACCGGGCGCGATAATGCCCGGCGAGAGCCTCGTCGCGCGCATCGCCGGGGTCGATTACGCGGTGCAGATGGATGTCAAGGCGACCAACAGCGACGGCTCGGTGCGCCATGCGGTTCTGACCTTGAGCGCGCCCGGAATCGCCCTGGGCGGCAGCCTCGCGCTGATGCTCGCGAAGGGCAGCGCGGCGATGCCGTCGCCGGCGGCGCCGAGCGCCGCCTCCCTGTTGGCGAGCGGCTACAATCTCGATGTGGCGTTCACGTTCCGCAATGCCGACGGCACGACCACCACGGACAACGCCTCGGCGGCGGCGGCTTTGCAGGCCGCGATAACCGCCGGCAACGTCCAGCGCTGGCTGACCGGGCCGGAGGTCAACGAATACAGCGTGGTGACGACGGTCAACGGCGGCAAGCTCAAGGTCGAATTCGATATTCGGGCCTATGCCGACGGCACCACCAGCACCGATGTCATCTTCGACAACAGCTGGATGTTCTCCCCGGGGAAATCCGACCTGACCTACGACGTGGCGATCCGCCAGGGCGGTACACAGGTCTACAGCGCGAACAACGTCTCACAGTATCTCTATTCGCTGTGGGATCACCGGGTGGACAGTGCCGGCACGATCAACCCGAATGTGCAGTACGATGTTTCTTATTTGACCGCCGCTGCCGCACTGCCGACCTACGATCAAAGCTATGGCGTCAGCAGTGCGGCGATCCAGACGAATTACAGTAAGCTCAACCCCTCCAGCTCCACCGGGTACGGCAGCACGGGCCCGTTGGGTACCGCGGAAGTACAGCCGGCAATGCCGTTGGTTGCTGGGCGGGCCGACATTGGGCCGCAGCCCAATTGGGTGGCGCAGTGGGTGTTGAGCCAGAGCAGCACCGCGACTGCGGTCATGATGGCGAATGCCGATGCGTCGGGCGGCATTCCGTGGCATCTTTTCGACGAGAACACGGGCACCCTGATTCTCGGTGAGAACTACCCAAAGTTCTGGCAGGACCCGCACAATGTCGCGGGGCCATACTCATACTGGTCGCCGCAGCCCGTCAACGGCTGGCCGACCTACGGGGAAGAATGGCGATCCGTGGACGCCCGACAGGGCCCACATACCGGACCTGAATTACGTCCCCTATTTGATTACCGGCAGCCATTATCAACTCCGGCTGCTGCAGGCCGCCGCAAATTTCGTCGATCTCAATACGTCACCTTTATTCCAAATACAATGGCAACCCCGGTCCGTCACCCAGCATCCCTGGCAGCGATATCTATCTTGGGGTGGGCAGCTATAATAATGAGGCGCGAGGGATAGGCTGGTCACTGCGTCAGATTGCCGAGGCGGCTTACCTGACACCGGATGGCGATCCGTTGAAGGCGCATTTCACTAAGCTGTTAAATGACACAATGAGACGGCTTGGTCCAATACTATGTGACGGGCGGATATAACAACAAATTTGGCGATATTCAAGGATTTTTGATGGGGTACGGCGAGCAGCAGACCCATATAATTGGGCCCTGGATGCAGGATTATATTGTGACGGCCTTTGCGGAAATCGCGGGAATGAATATCCCAACAGCATCGAATAACGCTATCCAGATGCTCCGTTATATGGACAACTTCATTTCAGGGGTATACACCCACGGAAGCGATGGATTCAATCCATATAACGGTGCGGCTTACTACCTTAAGAACATCGATCCGATTACGAACACGCCTATCACCACCTGGGCGCAGCTTGCGCAGGTCAACAGCACAGACTATCCACTGGATGCAACCAGCCTTCCCCACTCCAGCTATCCCTCGGACGTGCAGGGGTACGCGGTAAACGCGCGAACTGCATTGGCGGACCTGATCACCTACACGCAATCAACGAACGCGATAGAAGCCTATGGGTTTATCACCGGTCAAATCGCCCTGGCCTGGGGGCATAACCCCGCCGGCATGGCGGCGGCTTACCAGGGGTTTCCATCGTGGGACGTGATGCCCCGGCTGCCCGACGGAGAATATCTTCAGGCCAGCCAAATGCAAATCGATGTTTCGAACAATCATTCGGTGACGCTTAGCGCCACGAACCGCGACTCGCTGCTGTCGGTGGTCGGCACCGGCACGGCGACGCTGACCGGAGGCACCGGCGGCACCGATCTGCTGTTCGGCGGTGCCGGGCCGACAACGCTTATCGCCGGCACGGGGAATGATTATCTGTTTGCCGGAAACGGCGCGACGACCTTTATCGACAACAACGGCAATGACTATATGAAAGGGGGGACGGGGACGGACACATTCACGTTTGCCGACGTACACCCCGGACATGACACGATTGTCAATTTCAAGCCGGGAACTGATTTACTGAGAATTGCATCGAACCTGGACGGCATCCATATTGCCAGTGCCGCGCAATTAGTCTCCGCTGCCAGCGTGGTCGGAGGCTCTACCGTGCTTCATTTCGGCCCCAACCACGACGTGACGGTTCAAGGTATTAATGCGCCCTCGATGTTGACAGGTTCGATCGTGGTGTTTTAGGAGAAAAACAATGAATATTGGGTTTTCGGGAGTGTGATTGCTGTGAGCGTTTTGGAGGTCGTGGCATGAGCAAACTTGAAGAAAGCGTTACACGAGAGATTTTGGCCTGCCGTGGCATCGGCGTTATCTGGGAAGCCCATGTTGCCGCTGACACCGCATACCGGGTCGGTAACGTTAGAGCCGCATATATATTTCTCGACATTGCAGATGCGGCAGAAACGATATAGCGCGGTGGGGGCCTCGTATCTCCCGTCGTTCCTGGAGCCGCATAATACCAGCGGCATCAGATGTTGACCTGTGCCCAGTCGCGTTCGGTGACGGAGCGGATGCGCTCGGGGTCCGCGATGAAGGCGTTCCAGGCATCGCAGCAGACGTCAAGGATCGCCTCGTAGGTGTCGTAGATCCGGTTACTTAGCTGATTTCCGCGAAGAAGCTTCCATATGTTTTCGACCGGATTGAGTTTCGGGCAGTAGGGCGGCAGGTTGAACAGGCTCATGTTTTCCGGTACGCCGCTCTGGTGCCAGCCGGCGCCGTCGAGGACGAGGACGGCATGCGCCCCGGCAGCGACTTGGGTGCTGATCTCGGTGAGAGCGCTGCGCCGGCGAGCCGGGCTGGGCACACGGCACCACACAGATAGGCCGAGCGATGGCGCTGGTCGCGGGGAGCACGCGGGCGGCTGCCCTCGTCGGCCCAGACATAGGTCAGGGTGCCTTGCTGGCCGACCCGAGCGTCGTCCTGCCATCAGATTTCCAGCGGCTTGCCGCAGGCGTGATCCGGAACCGCGCCGCGCACCAGGTCGGCCAAGTTTTAGTCAAGCTATACCTCACGCGTATCGTTTACGGCCTCGGCCGCCTGATCCCGAGGCCGCGCGCACCTAGTCGCACCGCCGCCGCCAGCAGCGGGCCTGCCAAAGCCATACGAAATGACGAGGCCGCCAGGGACTCCAGCTCTAGTACTAGCCTCCGTTGAGAGAAGCGTCTACGCACCCCGTCATGTCGCGGGCGCGCATCTCGTTGAGCCACGGCAGCGCCTGCCTTCCAATGACGGTGCTCGTGCAGGCTGGGCGCTCGAAAGTAGGCCACGGGATCGTGAAGCCGATGATTATACCCATTGCCACAGCGCTACCGAACAGTCGCAGCACTACCATGAGCTCCGGCACCTTGCTGTGATGCAGCGGAGGAGATGAGCCGACGGCAATCATTCCGCTTCTACTCGTACACAAAAGCCAGCGCATCGGCCTCGCGATGCTGCGGCATAGCAACAAGGATAATCAGGTTGGACGCCTCTGTCCCGACTTTCGTATGGGCCTCCTCTCCAAATGGCCCCCTTTATTTCTGTGCCGCACGAGGTGCTTGTAGCTCACGATAATGCCCCAGTTCGACCGCTCATCGACGAAGCGCCATCTCAACCTTCCGCATATACGCCCTCCCCGCGACTATGCCTGTTTTCTTCTCTTTGACAGCGGGGTTCCTATCTAGTAGCTGCAGCCTGCAGCTGCGCAGGGTGCCTGTTCAAATCAAACAGTCCGGTGATCATCAGCTGATGAACAGCCGAAGACTAAATCATCGCGCTTGCAACCCGCTTCGCCATGCTGACGCTTCCAGCATCCGTGAAATGCACGGAGTCCTTGTAATGTTGGGCGTCCGCTGGGATCGCATCCTCGTCGCCGACGAGTAGCGTATCGTAATCCTTGGCAACCTCACGGATCACCTGATTGTAGTGAGCAAACCCAGTGAGCACGTCGTCGGGCGTCATGTAAGGCATGTAATAAAGGCTGGTTACCGCGGCTTCGGTGCGTTCTTTGGGCGACTGCTCCTGACGTATCCGCGGCGAGAAGGTCACGGCGATAACGAGCTTAGCGATCTGCTTACTGGTTGCGACCAGTTTTGCGTAATCGTGCCGAAACTCGATGTCGAGCTTTGCCATGTCGAGTTCGATTTTTTTCGACTTGGTTGAGGCGAGCTGTTGCTGCCTTCGGATTTCTAGGTTTTTCACTACTAGATAGGCGAGTAGGGAATGGCGCGATAGCCAACCTAAGCTGGTTTCCTGCCTGCCATGCGCGATGCCCTGCTCATGAGCCAATTCGTAGCTATGCCCACTTAGGTCGTTAGCCGCCTCGTAGATTACGATGATGTCTGGTTTGAACCATGTCACCCGGTCTTGTAGAGTTAATAAATCGGACCGGGCCGTGTATCCGGGAACAGCGGCGTTGATGTAATCCATAGCCACGTCTGGCCAATGTTCATGCAGCTCCTTCCATACTAAGTGCGGCCATGTCATCTCATTGCTGCTAACTTCGGCACAATAGGTCGTCGAGCTACCGAGAAAGGCAATACGCACACTATCTTTTTGCTTGTCGATCGAGACCTCCGGACTACGGAAACCGTATGAATTGATGACAATCGGGCCAAAATGGCCGCCCGGGATCGGTATCCGTAATCCAGTTGCCTCATCAATCGTGTAGGTCTGTTCGATGCCCCAGAAATTACCATGAAGCAGTCTGCTTCTGATGCGCGCCGTCGCTTCTGCAGCCAATGCCAAGATAATAACGCTGAACAGTACGATCAGCGTCAGTACCATGGCCCGCTGCCACCCCGACAATCGATCAAAACGGTTGGCCTGCGGCATGAAATCCTCATCAATAACCAGTGAGGTCAGTCGATCTCGAATCTGTTTTTGTAATCGAGCTTCAGAGCCGGCTCCTGATCTTCCTTTCGGAGAAAGCAGTTACCGACCACCAGCACGTCGATCTCGCTACCCATGAAGCAGCGGAACGCGTCCTCGGGCGTGCAGACAATCGGCTCGCCGCGCACGTTGAAGCTGGTGTTGACCAGAACCGGGCAGCCGGTCAGTTCCTTGAAGCGGCTGAGAAGCGCGTAGTAGCGCGGATTGGTTTCACGATGCACCGTCTGGATGCGGGCGGAAAAGTCGACATGGGTAACCGCCGGAATTTCCGAGCGCGGCACGTTTAGTTTCTCGATCCCAAAGAGCTGACGCTCGGCCTCAGTCATGGCCCGGCGGCGACGCTCGACCACGTCGGCCACCATCAGCATGTACGGGCTGTCGGCATCCATCTCGAACCACTCCGCCACGTCCTCGTGCAGCACCGAGGGCGCAAACGGACGGAAGCTCTCGCGATATTTTACCTTCAGATTGAGGTTGCGCTGCATCTCCGGGCTGCGCGCATCGGCAAGGATCGAGCGGGCGCCGAGGGCACGCGGGCCGAACTCCATCCGCCCCTGAAACCACCCGACCGCCTTCTGATCGACCAGAGCGTTCGCCGTAAATTCGATGACGTCGTCGTCGTCGATATCGGTGAAACAGGCTCCGGCCGCGGTTAGTCGCTGGCGAATTTCCTCCTCTCCAAAGGACGGGCCGAGAAAGGCTCCCGACATCCCGTCGATTTCGTTCGACGGGTGCCGCTTCTGTCCGAGTTCGAGATGATAAGCGGCCAAAGCTGCCCCCAGCGACCCACCGGCATCGCCCGCCGCCGGCTGCACCCAGATTTCGTTGAAGCGCCCGTCGCGTAGCACCTTGCCGTTTGCCACGCAATTGAGCGCCACACCGCCCGCCAGGCACAGGTTGCGCGCGCCGCTTTCCGCCGCCAGTGAACGGGTAAGACGCAGCACGATCTCTTCGGTAACGCTTTGTATCGAAGCGGCCAGATCCATGTGGACCTGGGTCATCCACACCTCCGGCTTGCGCTCCGGCACGCCGAACAATTCGGCGAAGCGGCTGCTCGTCATCTTCAAGCCGGCACAATAATCGAAATATTCCTGATTGAGGCGGAAGGTGCCGTCCTCTTTCAAATCGATCAGGTGTTCGAGAATCGTATTGACAAAACGTGGCTCCCCATAGGGAGCCAGACCCATGACCTTGTATTCCCCGGAATTCACCTTGAAGCCGGTAAAATAGGTAAAAGCCGAATAGAGAAGACCGAGAGAATGCGGAAAGTGAATTTCTTTCTGGATCGCGATCTGATTACCGTCGCCAATCGCCGCCGAGGTCGTCGTCCATTCTCCGACCCCGTCCATCGTCAAAATGACGGCATGCTTGAACGGCGACGGAAAAAAGGCCGATGCCGCATGGCTCAGATGATGTTCTGAGAACAGCAGGCGATTCTCCCAATCGTAATCGGGGGCGGCGGCCCGCAATTTCTCGGTCAGCCGCCTCTTTTGAAAAAGTTTGTCTTTGAGCCAAACCGGAATTGCCTTGCGGAACGAATCAAAGCCGCGCGGCGCAAAGGCAAGATAGGTTTCGAGCAGCCGCTCGAATTTCAGAAACGGTTTGTCGTAAAACGCGACCCGATCGACATCGGCGAGCCGGATGCCGGCCTCCGCCAGGCAATAGGCGATTGCGTTTGCCGGATATCGACTGTCGAATTTCTTGCGGGTGAACCGCTCCTCCTGAGCGGCGGCGACAATCCGGCCGTCCTCGATCAAAGCGGCGGCGCTGTCATGATAAAACGCCGAAATGCCCAAGACACGCATCATCTTCTCCCGACCGTCACGGGCGCTTGCGGCCAATCATTATGAACAGCCCTCCGTCGCGACCGCCGGTCAACAGCATCTCCAGCTGTACGGCGAGGCGGATCGAACCGGTGCCACGCGGGTGCGGTTCGAATAAACGGGTGGAGCTCGTGAAGGGGCTCCCGTCCGCCGCCGGTATCGACGATATGAAATCGACGCGATGGTCCTCGAACCAGCCCAGCACCTCGTCGATCGAGTGCCGTGTCTCGTGCGGATGGACGTATTGATAGCGGAACCAGGCCTGCCAGCGTCCTTCGTTCATCCGACCGGAACCCAGCCGGCGGTCGAGGAAATACAGGGCCGGGCCGAACCGCTCGAACGCCTGGCGGCGCCATAGCGTGGGGAGGCGGCCGTAACTGTTGTAAAGCCCGACAATGATGTGTCCGCCCGGCTTGAGCTTGCGCAGCAGCGCCGTGAAACCGCCGCGAGCGTCTCCGGTATGATGCAGGACGCCGTTCGAGATCACGACATCGAAACTTTCGTCGCGGAACGGCGGCTTGAACAGGTTCATTTGCAGGAAGGCCGCGTTCGCGATGCGGAACCGCTGCCGGAAACCATCGGCCAGCCGCAGAGAATTGAGACACATATCGCCGCCGAACACCCGGCGCCGCCATGACAGCCCGAGAAAATTCGCCAGCTGACCGGTTCCGCACCCCCCTTCCAATACGACGGCGTCCGGCGGCAGCTGCTCGTCGAGCGCGGCGGCGAAGACGCCTTGCCGCGCCTTCACGGCAAGCATTTCGCGCGAGTTGAGATCGTCGTAATTGGGGAACGGCGTCTCCTCGTAAAACGCCTTCACGATGTCGGTGACATCCCGGTCGGCGAGCGCCGGATCGATCGGCGTAAACAATTGGGGAATGCCGTCTTCGACCGGGTAACGTCGGCTCCCGTCGGCGCTAATCCACCAGTTTTCGGCGATCCGCAAGGCCTGTCCGGTGACGGGGCAGGAGAGGATTTCCGAGCAGTCTTGGAACGGGGCAGGGCCCGGTGACTGCCTCGCGGTTCGTGCTAGCGAAACGCTCACGATCGGCTCAGAACAGTGTGTAGATAAACGGAGCGATTGCAGAGCCTTCGGCGAGTACCAGCAGCCCCCCAAGAGCGCACACCATCACGAGTACTGGCCATAACCAATACTTCTTTCGAGCTCGAAGAAAATCCCATAATTCGCTTGCGAAATCTATCATCATACTGCTCAATATTGCTTGGTCATGGAAGTACCGGGCGCGTCGCGCTCAATCCAGTAGCTTGTCACGCTCTTATTAATGCGGAGGCGCAACGGATCATTCCCGGCCAGCCTTAAGATCACGCTGATCGGCATCAGCACACCGAAAAACAGGATCGCCAGCACAACCGGGTTCACCACGCGGGACAGCACCAGCCCGAACCGCCGCCAGACCCGATTGAGTGTGCTGAGAAGGGGTGCCGCAAACTGAGCAATGAGGAAAACTGCGAACGCCGCGAGCAACCACCAGTACGCGCTCGACCGGCCGTGCCAAAGCCCTAATATTCCAAGAAACGCGAATAGCCCGGCAAAAATGTAGCCAAACCCGCGATCAGAGGAGCCCGCTGCGGGCCCTTCGCTAGTGGATTGGCGCCGATAGATGATTCCGGGAGGCTCGCGGATATGCGAGACTGGCGGAATGAGGAAGGGTGTCGAAGTCCGGCTTGGTCCGGGCGACCGGGAGCGGCTGGAAGCCGTGATCGGCTCGGGAAACAGCGCGCAGAAGCATGTTTGGCGGGCCCGGATTGTGCTGCTGAGCGCCGATGGGGTCGGCACGATGACGATCCAGCGGCAGACCGGCAAGGGCAAGCCGACGATCTGGCGTTGGCAAGCGCGGTTCATGGCCGAAGGCGTTAATGGGTTGCTCCACGACGCGACGCGCCCTGGCGGCAAGCCCTCGCTGACGCCGGCGGTGGTCGAACACGTGGTCGAGATGACGCTTGCCGACCCGCCAGGCGAGACAACGCATTGGACCTGCCGTGCGATGGCCAAGGCCGCCGGGGTCAGCCATCGCAGCGTACAGCGCATCTGGGCGGCGCATGGTCTCAAGCCGCATCGGGTGCGCCCCTTCAAGCTGTCGAACGACCCGAAGTTTGCCGCCAAAGTCCGGGATGTCGTCGGCCTTTATGTCGATCCGCCCGAGCACGCGCTGGTGCTGTCGGTCGATGAAAAATCGCAAATTCAGGCACTCGACCGCACCCAGCCGGGGCTGCCGATGAAGAAGGGCCGCTGTGGGACGATGACCCATGATTACAAGCGCCACGGCACGACGACTTTGTTCGCCGCGCTTGACGTGCTGGAGGGCCGGGTCATCGGCCAGTGCATGGCGCGCCACCGGCATCAGGAATTCATCCGCTTCCTCAATAAGATCAACCACGAGACCGCGGCCGAGCGGGAACTGCACCTGATCGTCGACAACTATGCAACGCACAAACATCCCAAGGTCCGAGCTTGGCTGGAACGGCACCCCAGGTTTCATTTTCACTTCACCCCGACCTCGGCCTCCTGGCTCAACGCCGTCGAAGGCTTCTTCGCCAAACTGACCCGCCAGCGGCTCAAGCGCGGCGTCTTCAAAGGTATCGTTGACCTCCAAGCCGCCATCAACCGATACCTCGCCGAAACCAACGAAAACCCTAAGCCCTTCACCTGGACCGCCGACCCCGACGCCATCATCGAAAAAGTCAGGCGTGGGAAACAAGCGTTAGAGCCGATCCACTAGCCATCGTTTCATGCCAAACGCCGTCGGGTTCGGCCACTGCTTATTTCCTCCCCAAAATGGCCGCATGGAATGTAACCGTAAACTAGCTCATGTAGCAAGGATAGGACCTTTACCGCGGGCCAAGCGGCCAAGCCGCGCCCGATACGCCGCCTTCGTCGCTTCTATCAGCAAGTTGGCGCAAGTCAAGAAGCTGAAAGCCTGCTTCACGGATCTCGGATGCTGAGGGAGTAAATAATGACGGTGCGCCAGGAATTTACAGTGGCGGGGCTCGCGCCGCCGATCAGCCATTACTGCGATGCGGTCCGGTTTGGCGATCTGCTGTTTATTTCCGGGCTGGTCGGGGTCGACGCCAACGGCAAGCTCGCTGGCAAGGGCGACGCGGCACGCCAGACGCGGCAGATCTTCGAGAACATGCGGCGCGTGCTGGAGCAAGCGGGGGCCAGGTTTAGCGATGTGCTGAAAGTGACGGTGTTCCTGAAGAACATTGAGGACCGCGCGCGCATTGAACCTGGTGCGTCGGGAGAAGCTGGTGGACGGCATCGACCCGGAGCTGGTCGTGATCCTGTCCGACATCAACATGCCCGGGATGGACGGGCTGACGCTGCTTCGCGAGATCAAGGTGAGGCGGCCCGACCTGGCGGTGATGATGGTAACCGCCTATGGCGACGACGAGCGACGGCGGCTTGCGGATGAATACGGCGCTGCGCAGTTCCTCACTAAGCCAGTCGATTTTGAACTGCTGAAGGTGCAGCTGCGGCAGTTGCCCAACGTAGCGGCTTGAGGACCGCAAACCTCGACCGAACGGCCGCTCTCTGGTTTCTCGCGTGGTCTTGGCCATGTCGGTTTTGGGGCATGAAGACCCGGTCCCCCCGCCCCGGGCTGAATGGCCGATGTCGGTTCGGTCAGCCGACCCACGCCGGGACGCACGGGAACGCGCGAGACGCGCCGATAACCGCCATTGGTATGGGCGGCCGGAACATTGCCGTAACCGATCACGCCGCCAGCTTTGACGAATTGGTCCTTCGAGAGAATGGATAGGCGCGGATGATCAGTCCCTCGCCATGGCGAGGGCGCCGAACGCTTGGCGGCCATTTTTGTTGGTTCGTTATCGCCGCGAACCCGCCGGCATCGGTTCGCCCGTGAATTAATTTAGAGCCGCGGTAGCGCTGGTCCGGCATGCAAGCGGTCCGGAAATGATGGACCCAAATGATGGATCAGACGCCGCTTGTGCCAGAGCCGATAGGCAAAATGCGGCGTATCTGGCCAAGTTCGACGGAGGGCGTCCGCCTAACCGCCTGTGGTCCGCCGTCAAGGGCGGCGCTTATCGTCTCCTTCCGCCTCAGCCGTTGCGTCCGGCTCGAGGGCCAGCGCCGCCGCAAAATCTTCTTCGCCGAACGCGGCGATCAGCATGGCGCGAACCCGCGCTATCTCCTCCTCCGGCGATGGCAGGGGGCGCACCGGCGGGCGACGTCTCTCTAGGGTGGAGACGCGGCGGGTGAGAACGCTCATGTCGGCGCCGCCTCCAGGTCGGCAATGCGCCGTTCGAGTTCGGCTGTTTCGATCGCCCGGCGGCGCGCGTCGAGAATTTGGGATATCGACGACGCTTCTTCTGGTGTCAGCACACCGGCCGCGGTGGCTTTCAACACTGCGCCAAGCGCGTTCGACAAATCGGCGACGCCATCGACATCCGGCATGTCGAATTGTACGGGTCGGCCTTTGCGCAGCGGCACGAGGCGTTCCATCACGAGCCTTAAGGCGATGCCGTCGCCGCCCAACGCAAGATCGATGCACTTTCGGCCGATCGCCTCGGCCTCGCCTTCAAACAGCGCCTCGATCGCCAGCGTCGCCTTGTGCTTTGCGCCCTGCGGCCGGCCGGGATTGCCGGGCGCAAAGGGGCGGCCGCGCGGCGTTTTCTCGGCGTTGTTACGCGGCATCGCCGGTATCCCGCAGATAGCCTGCCGGATCGGACGCTACGCCGCGCACCATGGCGGCATCGGCTGCGTCCCGCACGATTGCTTTTGTCGCTGCGCGGATCAGCCGCTCGGCCACAGCGAACGCCTCGCCGGGCGTCAACGCGGCGACCGCGCGGCCAACGCGCAACGCCAAATTGTCTGAAACAGTCACTCGTTCGGACACGAAAACCCTCCTTGGGTATCTTCGAACGTGAGAATGCTCGACCGGTAAGCAAAACCCCGATTGCTTACCGGTTGCCGGCGCGGAGAATGCGCGCCAGCCGGTCGGGGCCGGGCACCGGCAAGCCGCTGGCGACGATTTCGCGCATCAACACCCGGTCGGGCGCCGTCTCGGTCGCCGCCGGGCGGTAGCGCGCCAAGAGGGCGGCCAGGGTGCGGGCAAGCCGCCCGGTCGGCATGTCAGCACCGATAATTGCCGCGAGCCGGCGCAACGCCTTATCGCGTCGGGCGCGCTCTGCGGCTCGCGCATCGCCGCCGCGCGGCCGGCAGGGCGCCGTGTCCGCCCGCGACAGATGCCGAGCGGCCGCTTCTGTCATCTGGCCCGCCAATCGGACCGCAAGCAGCGGTGGCAGCTCGATCACAGCCAACGGCTGCGGCTGGGCGCTGCTGTAGACGCTGAGGGTGATCGCCTCGTTGTCGTCGCTGAGCACCGCCGGGTCGCCGCTCGCGCGCGTAGGGCGAGTCATATCGCTCACGGCAATAGCGACAAAGCCGCGTCCTGCCCAGGTACAGGCGTGGGGGTGTTGGTTGTGGTCATCGGTCGCCGCCCTCACCGGGCAGGCTGTCGGCAATGAGCTTTATGAGCCGGTCCCGATCCTCCCTTTCCTGCTTGATGGCGCGGTAATAGGCGGATGGATCGATGCGGGCTTGGATCGCGTCGCGCAGGATCGTTGCAAGGACATCCGGAGCAATGCTTTCGACTTGGCAGGTATAGCCACGGAATGCCCGGTTATCGGTTCTCTTTGCTGGTGCGGTCGACAGATTGAGCGTCGCGATCTGCTCCGGTGTCACGGCAAGCCGTGAATAGCTGAACTGGCCGCCGAGCCTTTCCGTAAAGGCTGCAATATCCTCGGTCAGAGACAGGTATAGGTGCGCGCCGCTTGGGTCGTGATCCCCGAGATGCAATAGCTCGACCGGCAACCCCTCGCTGGCGATTTCAGCGGCAAGCCGGTGTTTTTCGGTGACACTCTCGAAGCCGCCGGAGCTGATCACCGCCACGTCGTAGGGATCGGTGATGCGCGCGAGCTGCGGCGCCATGCCGGTGGCTTCGCACAAAACCATCAGCCTTGTGCGCTGGCCTTGCGTGCGGTCCAGTCGGAAGGCGTTGGCTTGGCCTCGCAGGTAATCGAGGAATACCGTCGCGCTCGCCCATCCAACGCCGCCCAGACGCGTGCCGCCATCATCACGGATGGCGTCCATCGGAATAAGTTCAGCTCGGCGCGCACGATTGAGATGCTCACCCAGCCGCTCATATGCGGTCTCGGTCTTCGGGTAATCGTAGGCCCCGACCAAGCGGTAAAAGATTTGTCGGAGTGTCAGAGGCAGATAGTCTCGATATTCATCAAGGATCGCGTGCACCTGACCCAGTAAGGCGAGCGTGTCGCGTTGCGGTCGCCACGGTGCGAAGCCGCGGACCCGCGTTGCTCGACGCGCAGCACCGCCGAGGATGTCGATTGCGGCGGGGTTCATGCGGCGATCTCCTTCATCGAGGGCCGGCCGCTCGCGTGCACGACGCGGGTCCAGCACAACGGAGTGCATTCGAGCCGCCGCCATCCGGGGCTGGATCCCACGCGGCACCCGGCGCTCGGTTCCAAGTAATCGTTGCTGCCATTGCGGCCGAGGGGTGGTGCGCACAGTTGCGCCGCCGCATCCCGCCGGTGTCCCCGAGGTGTCAAACGAGGCTCGGTTTTGTCCCGTTTGGGTCCTGAGCACGGCCAACGGCTGCGGCTGGTCATTGCGGTAGACGCCGAGAGCGATCGTCCTGTTGATGTCGGCGATCACCACCCGATCGGCGCTCGCGCGCGTACCGCGGGTTACATCGCCCATGTGGATCACGCCAACTCCCACAGCGAGATCATGCCGGGCGGCATCGGCCGCCGGCGGAACCGCTGCTTCGCGCCGGTCACGGTCACGAGGTCGGCACCGCCCCCGTCGATCGCCGCGATCTCGCAGTGGTTGAGCAGCAGCGTGAGGCCCATCGCATCGAACCGGGCGGTAGGCGCGGCGTCGTGGCAGCCGAACGCGTCGAGATCGGACCAGCCGCACCGGATCGCCTCGGCGCTCCAGCGGTCAAGGAATGTTCCGGCGGCATCTACAACCCGGCGCCACCGCTCAGCCGAGAAGCCGGACGGCGGTGGCATCGCACAGAGTGCAGCATAGCCCTCGGCCCACCGTGTCGAGGTGTCGGCCGCCTCCTCGATGATCGCGGCGCGCTCGCTCGGGTCGTCTGCAAGGGAAGCGGCGCTTTCAGCTGCCTCCAATTTTCGGAAATCGAGGGGTGCCCCACCTAAAGCATCTAAAGTGCCTAAAGTCGCCGGCTCCCACTCGGAGGCCGCTTTAGGTGGTTTAGGTGCTTTAGCGGCCAGGCTGGCCCAATCTTGATTTTCAGCTGCCGGCGGCGGGAGTGCAGCTTTGGCAGCCGGTTCGGGCTGATCCGTGGCTTGGTCTATAGGTAAATAGTTCTGTGTTTGTTCTACTACCTCTATGCCGACCGAATCCGAACCCCCAGGGGGCACCCGTGCTAAAGCTGTCGAAACAGCTGAAATGCCGGGGCCGTCCTTGGCTGCCTCCGATTTTCGGAAATCGAGGGGTGCCCCACCTAAAGCATCTAAAGCACCTAACCCGATCTATGCAGGACAAAAATACGGGTCCATTGCGTAGATCATAGCGCTCCCGTTTTGGTTGCCGAGGCATGCACGTCGATCCTGCGGCGGCAGTTTTTTGAGGCGGGATCAGCTAGCCCGATCTATGCAGGACAAAAATACGGGTCCATTGCGTAGATCATAGCGCTCCCGTTTTGGTTGCCGAGGCATGCACGTCGATCCTGCGGCGGCAGTTTTTTGAGGCGGGATCAGCTAGGTGTTGGCGGTTGCGGGGAGCGGACGGGGCACATGCCCCGGTTTTCAGGTGATCAGGCGCGGCAGGCGGTCGAGCAGCATGGCAAAGATCGCCTGATCGGGGGAACTCGACGGCAGGTGAATCTTGACCTGCTTTTTCAGTTCGACAACGCGGGCGGCGAGTTTCAACAGGCGCAGCCGCAAGGTGTCGAACTGCATGACACGCCAAGCGGAGCGCGGCGGCATCAGGCGTCGCATCGACCACAACAGCCAGTAGGCGCCGGCGTGCAGGAACAGGCGGAACTGGTTGGCCTCGGCCGCGTGGCAGGAGGTTCGGTCGGCAGCGAGGTGGTTTTTCCACGCCTTGATGTGGTTCTCCGCCCGGCCGCGCGCGCAGTAGAGCCCCTTGTAGAGATGCTTGGCGCGGCCCCCTTCGAGATTGGTCACGATAAAGCGGGTGTCGGTGCCCTCGGGTCCTGCCTCGACCCGGGCGATGATGCGCTCGACCCGGCTCCAGCTGTGGGCGGCATCGTAGAATTGCGCGAAGCGCCGTAACTTGCCGCGCTTGGGCGCCGCCCGGAAGCGCTCGGCGGTGGTTTTCTCCAGCGCAGCGACATGACGGCGCAATGCCGGATTGGAGGCGAGGCCGAGCACCCAATCGACGCGGTTGACGCGGCACCAATCGAAGACTGCGGGGGCGGCATAATGGCTGTCGGCGCGCAGCAGGATCTCGACCCTGGGCCACTGGGCGCGGATAGCGCCCACCAGGCGGCGCACGAAGGCGGCGATCTCGCGCCCGCCCGGCCGCTTGCCGGGCCGCAGCAGCGCGGTCACGAACCGTCCCTCGCCGTCGAAGACGACAATCGGTTGGAAGCCGTAATCATCATGATAGGCGTTGAACAGGCGCAACTGCTGCTCGCCATGCACGCGGTCAAAGGTATCGTCGATATCGAGGACGATTCGCTTCGGCACCTGCCGAAACGAGCCGCAATACTGCTCGATCAGCGCCCGCCCGAGGCGCAACAGGGCCCGAATGTCGGGCAGGTTTTCCAGCCGCGAGATCGTCGATTGCGAGCACAGTTCTTCATCCGACGGCAAGCGGTCGAGCGCTAGCTTGAACATCGGGTCGCCGCGCAGCGCGTCGGCGTCGTTGCCGTCCTCATAACCGGCGGCGATCATCAGCATCCGAAAGCGGATGATCTCGGCCAAGCGATGCACAACCTTCTCCGGCGCCCGCGGGTCCTTGAGGCAGGCCGCCAGCCGATCGGCCAAGCCCAGCCGGCGCTCGATCTCGCGCAGCGCCAACAGCCCGCCCTCCGAGGACAGTCGCCCGCCGTCAAAACGCGCGATGACGGCCTTGCCCTGAACCGCTGACAGACCGGGCAGAAGCGGCGTAGCATCAACCATGGCGGGTGTCGCCTCCGACGATCGAAGGATTTAGCGTCAGCAACCGAATCCTACGCACGATCAAGCGCTTGCGCTACACCCGCCAACCCTCACGCATAATCCGGGCTAAAGGGTTCGGCTCCGGCTCTGTGGCTGCTTTAGGTGCTTTAGATGCTTTAGGTGAGGGGTACCCGTGATCCTGGCTTTTCGGCGTCGGCCACCACGCTTCGCTGAACTTGCGATAGGCGGTCATCGTCAGCCCCGCACGATGCGCCATGCGTCGCGGCGGCGCTGCCCGGAAACGACGGCACCGGCGGGCATCTTGATCAGCCAGCCGTGGTCTTCGAGGATCGCCACGGGCTTGGCCGCGGTTGCTTTGTCGCTGATCGCGTTGAGGCTGCGCTGATAGATATCGGGCAGCGATATGTACGGCTCGCTCCAGGTCCCGAGCAGCCAATCCAGCAGTCTTTGCGCGAGCCTGACATCGGAATTGACCTGGGCGCACCCGAACAGCCGCAGGGCCTCGACACCGTAGTGCTCCGCAAGCGCGATGCCAGCCGCCATTTCACTTTCGGAGACCTCTTCGGCGTCGATGCCCTTCACGAGCGTGAGCACCGCAGCCAGCCGTGCCGCATGCTCCGGCAGCTTGTTTGCCAGTCCGCGGACGGCATCGAGGCCGCCGTTCGGAGCGACCTCTCGCTCGACATGATCGGCGAACCCGATCCAGGCCTCCCGCGCGGCCACAGACAGGGAGATCGAGCGCGGCTCCAGCTCGTTTGTCGTGCCGACGCGCAGCGGCAATCGGCACTCGAAAATGCTCAGCATACGTGCGCCGTAGCGCCGGAGAGCAAGCTCCGTCTCTGGACGCTCCTCGTGCCAGAGCCGCGTTCCCGATGCGGGGTCGGGCGCGGTCACGAGCAGGCGAGACAAAAGCCCCTGGTCGGCGAGCAGGCGATCCCGGAACAGGATGTCGGCGACCGCCGGCTGCGCCATCAGATGCGCCGACAGCCGCCGTCCAGCCAATACGGACACGCCGTCGCCGCTGCGCACCCTGCGGATCGGCGATCCGTCCCACACGTCCGAAAGCCCGGCTGCCGTCCGCAGTTTGGCGTCATCGGTCATGCCGTGGCCGCCGATGAACTGGCCGCCCTCGGCCGCGAAGATCCCGAAGCTCGGCTGGCTGATCGCGAACAGCTTGCAGAGGCCCTCGAAGGTCGGCTCGGGGCAGGTCAGCATCGGCGATAGCGGCGGGTTCGGCGCCGGTCCGATCTTGTCGAGTTCCGCCTTGATGCTGGCGCGGTCGCCCTTGCCTTTCTTCACGGCGGCATCGCGCGCCTTCTCCCAGGCGAGCCTGTCGTTCTGATAGTCCGGCGCTGCGCGATCGTGCTCCTCGCGAAGCGCCATCTCGCGTCTGCCGACCGGCCACATCGCCTCGCGATCACAGGCGCTCTTGCGCTCGCCGGTCGAGGCGACGCTGACGAAATAGCAGGAAAGCGGACGGGCCTGGCCCTGGCGACCGATCGGAACCAGGACGTTGGCATGCCCCTGGGTTGCCAGAGTTGCCACCGCGATTACGGATTGACCGCACATCGCGATCGGAGCCTGCACCCGGTCGTTGATGGCTCGCGCCGCCGGAGCCAGAACGTCACCGAGCGCTTCTGTCGGGAAGGGGTCCGCGGGAGCCGTATCGCGCGTCAGGGGGCGAGGCGGCTCCGGCCGAACCTCCTCGGCCTCCTCGAAGGCGGTGCGCATGCGCTCGGCGCCATCAGGCGGCATGGCGTGCCCCCCTGATGTTGTTGCGGTCCTTGCCCAGCAACACGTCGTTCCAATCGGAGCCGGGAACCGCCGGCAGCGCGAGCCGCACGCGCCGTTCCTCGGCGATCCACCGTTCGGCCGCGATCCGCGCCGCGCGCTCGCCGGTGCCGTTCGCGTCGTTGATCGGCGGCGATGAAGACAGTCGCGGCGAGCGGCAGGGCCGGCAGGATCAGCCGCTCGATGCCGCCGGCGCTCAGGGCCGCCCAAGCGGGCCAGCCCATCACGAGCATGGCGCTGGCGGCGGTCTCGATGCCCTCAGCGACGATCAGCGGCGCGCCCTCACGGGCTTCCCCGAGGCGGATTGCGGCGCCGCCAACGGGGCCAAGCGACAGGCGCGGATCACGGAATGCGGCCTTCGCCTCGCCATCTGTCTGCAACCATGTCCGATGGATCGCAACCGGCCCATGCTCGACATGCTCAACCAGCGCAATCATTACCGGCCGGCGGCCGCCCTCGGGATGGCGGAGCCAGGACCGCGCCGCGCGGATCGTTGGCGGGATCGGGAGTTCTGCCAGGCCGCGTGCCGCCCAGTACCACTCGACCGCCGTTCCACACGGATCGCCCGTTTCGTGCCGCCACAAATCGAGCGCTTCTGCAATCCGCCTCTGCCGATTGCGTTCCTCGGCCGCGCGGCGGCGCTCTATCTCGGCCGCGTCAGGCGCGGCGACCGCGCCATCCGGCATCACTATCGAGCAGCCCGAGCCGGCGCAGCTCGGCGAGCACGTCATCACGCGAGCAACCGGCATGGCAATGCGCGATCAGCCCGCGCGGTCCATCGCGCAGTGCCAGGGTCGGGCCGCTGGATTGATGCACCGGACAGCGGCAGCGGCGCCATGCCCCCGAGCGGCAGGCCCCGCCAAGCGCGGCGGCAATTTCTGCCGCGTTCACGCTGCGTCCGCCTCACTCGTCGAGCGCAAGCTCGGCAGCGCGGCAAGATAGGTCGCGACATCCTCAGGGCGATAGCGGACTTGGCGGCCAATACGGACCCACGGAATTCCGGTCCCGGCGACCCGATCTTTCTGCAGGGTGGAGCGTGCGCGCCCGGTGATGCGGGATACCTCAAAATCCGTAAGTAGAGGATCGAGCATTTGTGCCTCTTGCAGTATACGCCAACGCAGCGCACTGCAAGACATGGCCGATGACCGATGCCCGATATAGGCACCCAATATTATCGGCGCGCCGATAATATTGGGCGTTTGATATTCAGGAGTTTAGGCGTCGTTCGCCGCTAAATCCCGCAAGAGGCCTCCAATCTTGTTTGTCACTGTTTTTTCCGTCGCCTTAGGAGCGCCGTTATGCTCACGTTTGAGCCATTCGAGCAGTACGCGCGCCCACTCAGAACGGCTTTCACCGCTTCTGCCGGGATGGCGTTCGCCCGCCCGCCAGCGGCGACGGCACTCCGCCTCAATGAGATGCCAGCTTGACGGCTTACCGACCAATCCCGTGCGATAAATAGTTGCTTCACCGACAGCCGTTGATACTAAATCCAGCATCACCAGAGCTGGTATCAGCTCGCGCAATCTACCCGACTGAAGCAGCTGACCATACTGATCCCAGGTACAGCACCAGCCGGTCAGTTTGACTTCCTCTCTCAACAGGCATTCTCTAAGTGAACATAGCTTTGACATGAAATCTTCATCCGGATCGCAGTTCCGCTCGATCCAGTCGTCTAGCGATATAAAGGATCTGGTTCGGCCAAACCGGTTCGATATATCGGCGCATCAACGTTGGGTTCTGCTGTCGCGCGGTTCTTTTCATTCGATTCGATAACCGATAGCCAAGCTCGTACCAGCGCATATCGATCGAGAAATTCGAGACGGGACCAAGCGAGAAGGCGGCATTTGGTGCACTTCAGATTGCTTGTGGGGCGCCCCGCCTCGTCGGTGACGGGTCCTACCGCCAACCATTCCGCAGCCGGTATTGTTGCCAGCCCGAATGTTGTGAGTCGATGTGATGTTGGGGGATCGCGAAAACACTCGTACGGTTCGATGCCTTTATCGGGGCAGGCGTGACCGTACATTATCCCGGTCGCGATGATGCGACGATCCGCGGGATTAGCGGCCAACGCCGCCAGCTCGGCAAAAGCAACGTCAAGGGTTCCGCCGAACTCGTGTATGCGCCAGGCCAGGGCCTCGGCGAGTGGCCAATGGACGAAATGTCCTGACCATTGATTTGCTTGCACCGCGCTTCCCGTAGACGCCCGCACTGTTTCGGCAGGGAAATGCGGTGCGGTGTCCGCACTTGTCGGCCGGCCAGCCTATCCCCGCCGATCTTTTATACCCCAGAGCGCAGCAAGCGCAGATCGGTGCCTTTTCGATCCATCGCGGCGGCAATCTCGCCGGCCACCGCAGCGGCAGCGGCCTTTACCGGATCGCTTGCGAGATGCGCGTATCGGTGTGTCGTTGCCGCCTGCGTATGCCCGAGCATCTTTCCAATAATCGGCAGCCCCATGCCGCGCGATGCCGCGACGCTGGCAAAGGCGTGCCGCAGATCGTGCAGCCGCAAGTCCTCCAGCGTGGCTCGGGCGCGAATCGTCCGCCACGGCTTTTCGAGATTGACCATCGCAGCGCCGTGCTTGTGGCCGGCAATAACATGCGGATTGTCCTCGATGCGAGGCAGGGCGGCCAGGACAGCAAGCGCCGGGGGCGGCAGGTGCAGCGTCTTCGCGCCCGATTTGCTGTCGGGCAGCCGCGCCTCGCCCCGCTCGAAATCGATCCATTCCCACCGTAGCCCGAGAACTTCGCCGAGCCGCGCGCCGGTGAAGACCAGAAGCTTGACTGCGGCGACGGCGTAGGGAGAGCCGTCATGCGTCGCGAGCGAGTCGCCGAGCCGTGCCAATTCTTCCGCCGACAGCATCCGTTCGCGTTTCCGTTCCGCGAATTTCTCGACGTGGCGGCACGGGTTCGACCCGTCCGGTCGCAATCCCCAGCGCTCGGCGAGATTGAACATCTTACTCAGCACGGCGAGCACGCGGTTGGCCTGGTAGGGTGCCTCGCGGTGTGCATGGTGCAGCTTCGCGATGTCGGCGCGGCTTACGTCAGCGAGCTTCCGGGTCCCGAGCGCCGGCAAGATGATCTTGTCCAGCAGCCGCTTGTACTCGGCCGCCGTCCTGTCTTTGCGCTTTGCCTCGGCATGTTCTGCAATAAACCGATCGGCAAACACGGCGACGGTCGGCGCGCCCTTCCGGGCCGTTCTGTCGGCCGCGGGATCGGCGCCGCCCTCGACCAGCCCTAACAGCCGCTTCGCTTCGCTGCGGGCCGTTTCGGCGGTCCATGGCGTACCATGCTTCCCGATCGTCACCTTGCGCAGCGGCACGCCGCGCCCGATGCCGGCGCGGTAATGGACGATGTAGCTCTTTGAGCCGCCCCGCTGAACCCGGCACCCGAAGCCCTTCAGCTCGCTATCCCATAGGACCAGCTCGCCGCCGTCTGGTCCCGGCTTGAGCGCGTCCACCGCTCGCTTCGTGATCTTGCCGCGCATCGCCGTCTCGATTGTTCCGGTGATACCTAGCTTCGGTCTAGGTATCCCATAGGTATCACGCGGAAGCAAGCTGGCTACAACATCCGGCAACAAGATGCTGCAATGATCGGCTGGCTATCTAGCTATCCGCAGGGATCGGCAACGGCCGGAACCTTCGAACATCAAACTCTTAATCAGCGGGCCGTAGGTTCGAGTCCTACTGCACCCACCAAGAAATCAGAGACTTAGGGAAACACCGAACAATGGCGGCGTAGGTGACGGTTTGGGGGCGGCCGCCTAATATGCGACATCGGCGCTGCGAATAGCAGCCTACGTAAGCAAAAAGCCGGTTCGTACTGGGGTTTTTATTGTCGTTTTTGGGAGTAAGACAAAGTCCGGGCGTGATCAGACGTGGCCTTGCGCCAGCAGGGCTTTCTTGACGATCACCAGGTTGGCTAGGGCGAACAGGGTGCGCAGTTGCGCGGTGTTCTTGACCAGACCGCGATAGCGCAGCCTCTTATGCCGGAACAGGTTCTTGACGATGTGGAACGGGTGCTCGACCCAGGCCCGCACCTGCGCCAGCGCGCGCTCGACCGGCTCGGCCCAATCCCGCAGGGTTTTGGGCAACGCTTTGATGATGCTGCGCTTGATCGCGATGTTCCAGGAGACATCGCGATCCTCAAGTTCTGGCCGTTTGTCCGCTCCGGTGTAGCCGGCATCGGCGAAGACCGCCTCCTCGTGGCCGTGCAATAGGGAAGCTGTCTGATTGATGTCGGCTTCGTTGGCAGCGGTACCGACGAGGGTGTGCACCACCCCCGAGGCGACATCCACCCCGATATGCGCCTTCATCCCGAAGTGCCACTGGTTGCCCTTCTTGGTCTGGTGCATCTCCGGATCGCGGGCCTTCTTCTTGTTCTTTGTCGAAGGCGGTGCGGCTATGATTGACGCATCAACGATTGTGCCCTGGCGCATCAACAGACCGCGCTCCTGCAGCATCGCGCCGACTTCGTCGAACAGTGCCCGGGTCAGGTCGTGCTCCTCCAGCCAATGGCGGAAGTTCAGCACCGTCGTCGCGTCCGGAACCGCCGTCACCGCCAGGTCGATCCCGGCAAAGCCGCGCAGCGCTTGGCTATCGTAGAGCGCGTCCTCCAAGGCCTCATCGGCCAGCCCGTACCACTGCTGCAAAAAGTACAGCCGCAGCATCCGCTCCAGCCCGATCGGCGGCCGACCGCGTTCGCCCTTCGGGTAGAACGGACGCAGCCGTTCAACCAGCCGCGCCCATGGCCACCACTTGCTCCATCTCGGCCAAAAACTTGTCGCGCCGTGTCTGCTTCTTCTTGCCGGCGTATTCCGCCTGCGAAAAGCTCCCCTGCCGCTGCATCGCGTCCCCCGCTCCTCCGGACCGAACGATCCTATCCGATGCTAGCGCCAGCAGCCGGATTTTTCAGTGTTTCCTTAGGCGAGAGCTCCGGGAAATCTCAGTGTCAATCATCGCGGAAGCGGGACCCGGGGTCAGCATGCAATCGGAACCCATATCGGCGATTGAGTAGCGGTCGTCCCCGGAGTCCACGGCGGGGACCCGCGCGCGTCGCGCGGTGCCCTGGCGATGGTCAACTGACAGTCTGGCCAATTCCGTTGCGCCCGCCGTGTTATGGTTCGCGTCTCCTGGCCCTCGAAAACGGCGGCGCCCCGTCAGAATGCCCGCATCAACGACGATCAATCCAACGCCTTTTTCCGCCAGTAGTTACGATCGTCGATCGTCACCATGCGGCGCCTGACCAGATCCTCAAGCGCGCGGCGCACGGTGTCTTCGCTGAGGCAGGCATAACGCGCTACTGCCTCGGTCTTGCACCCGCCCTCCCACGGCAAGGCGGCCAGCACTCTTCCTTGAATCAAATCGGGGGTTTTGTACTGGTTTGACATTTCTACCTTGTCTACGTCTCTGTTTTCATTCCTGCAATGATTATCAATTTAGGTACCCGACGGCTGCTGCTCTGGAGCCGCAGCAAGCGGCTGGCACCAGGCGGCCGGCCGGGATCACGACCGCGAGTACCCGACGCCAGTGGCGTCTCAAAGCGCTGCAACTCAGCATCCGGCTTAGCAGGTTTCGCAGGATTAGCGGAACCGGCTGCGCGTGGCAATTTCTTGGCACGTCGGCTGCGGTCCGCTCCATGCTAAAGTTGCTAAAGCTGCGAAGTTGAGCCGAGGGACAGCATGGCCGAGCAAACGACCGCCGGGACCAGCATCGACCTGTTCGAGATCATTCGCACGACCCGCTCGATGCGTCGGCTAAAACCCGACCCGGTTCCAAACGAACTGCTCCGAAAAATCCTGGAGGCCGGCACCTGCGCGCCGAGCGGCGGCAACATGCAGCGCTGGCGGTTCCTTGTGATCCGCGACCCGCAGGTCAAGCAGACCGTGGGCGCGCTGTATCGGCGCGCATGGGACGAGATCGTCGCGCCACGATATCGATCCGGTGAACCCGCCCCTGGCACCAACCGCGAACGGTTCGACCGGATGCTCGCTGCCGCCGAGTATCTCGCCCACCACATTCACGAGGCGCCGGTATGGATCGTCCCGTGCCTGCAGGGAGCATCGCCGACCCGCACGGCCGGTTCGTCGATCTACCCGGCGGTCCAGAATATGCTGCTGGCGGCGCGTGCCCTTGGATTCGGCGCCACGCTCACGACGCTCTACCTGAATTTCGAGAAAGAAGCCGAAGCCGCGCTCGGGCTGCCGCCGGATTGGCATTCCTATGCCCTGATACCGATCGGTTATCCGACCGGCCGGTTTGGGCCGGTGCGTCGGGCTGTGCTTGAAGATGTTGTTTTCGAGGATCGTTGGGGTCAGCGTTACGCCGGATGATCGTCGGATTCGAGGTACAACCATAATGGCGCGGCACGGACCAAAACCCGAAACCCATTTGAGACGGTATACGCGTAATACGACATTCGGCCGCCCAAACCGGTTAGGCACCGTCTCGCGGCAATGCTGCGGGCAACTGCGCCCGGCGTGCTAAATGGCGGCCAAACTCGAGTGCACCGCCGAGCGTCGCCCTAGGTGAGGCGCTGATTATTACTGGTTCGTGCCTTTGAACCTGATCGTTCGACCATGCCGGTCGAGCACAAGCTCGCCGTTAACAATCGCCAGTGACGTTGCTTTAAAAGTCACCGTGCCAATATCGTTTGGCTCGAACCGAAAGCGCAGCGAATAGCCGGCACCTGGGTCGAGCCGCACCGGTTGGCTCGAGGACACGCCTGGGCGCAAAACCGCAGATCGGAACGAGGTGAAGGCCACCTTCCGGTCCTTTCAGGCAACGGCGGATTGCAACAGGGGACAGAGCAGTAGGACCACTAGCATGGCTACCGACGACTAAACTGAAATTCGAGAGATTCCGATGGTTTCCGGGTCAGGATCACGCCTCTGACCCAGTTGGAGAAACGGTAAATCGCCCTTCGGCTCAAGCAAGAGGCAAGCGGAAATTGACGGCGGCCGGTCATGAAGCACCAACATGCCGCGTCTGCCTTACTCAAAGCGCACCTCCTGCATCATCGCGTGCCATCCAATGCTGAGCTGCACCGCTCATGCCGGGGCAGGTCCGGCATTACAGCCGGGTTTTTGAGTGCGTTCTTGCGTTTTTTGAATGTACTGCTCACACGTGCCGCCCCGGTTGTAGAAGGCGGTGATGCCGTCGGCAGAGCGCGCGAGATTGCTGATGACGAACTCGATGCGCCGGTACAAGTCGCCCGGGTGCCATTCGACTTCGGTTCCGACGTGGCAAGACTTGCTCTTAGCGATATGCGTTGCACAAGATCAAAGCCCGATGCACCAATCATCGTTCAGGGAGGCTTCCTTGCCCCATACCGGATCGGTGCGCAAAGCGATGCGGATTTCTACGAGCGAGGCGCGACATACGACAGTAAAATGTCCATGTCTTCCTCCGTCAAAACGAAGGCAAGAACATCGAGAGCCTCTCGCATATGTGTGCAATTCGTCGTTCCAGTCAACGGCACGATTCCAAGCTGGATGGCAAGCCGGTAGATTATTTGCTCAGCCGTTTTGCTGTGGCGCTTAGCGACCTTCCGAACGTAAGGCGTTTGCAGGAGACTCCGGTTTCCCGAAATCAATGCAAAGCCTTGATAGACAATATTCTGCGCGTGGCATAGCGTGCGAACCTCCTCATCCCAACGAGCCGCGGCAAAACAACGGTTCTGCACGAACGCCGGTCTGACGCGTGCACAACTGAGAAGAGCGGCAAGCTGGTCGACGCAGACGTTGCTAATTCCAAGCGAACCGACGAGATTTTCATCGACGGCGCTCTCCATAGCGCGCCATGTCTCCAGATCGACCAGCCCCAAACCGGTACGCCGAGATGGGCCATGAAGGAGGTAACTATCTATGCGGGCTACGCCGAGGTGCCGTAATGAGCTTAGTAGAGATTGGCGTACTTGAGTTCCGACGTCAGAATTGGGATCATAAGGCATGCGGTGATCCTGACCACCTGGGTATGTGAACTTCGTTTGAATGAAAAGCTCGTCTCGGCTAATTGTTCCAGAAGATAGCGCCTCTTGTATGGCCGCGCCCACTGCTTCTTCGACGTAGTGCTTACGTTGGTTGGCAGTATCGAAAGCACGAAAGCCACGGTCGATTGCCTGCGAGGTAAGTGCGCGAGTACGGTCCTCCTTCCACGCTGTGCCATATATAATGGACGGCGAAATTAGGGAACAGGAATCACGGTTTCCAATACTTGGCATCTGCATCGCTCTAGTTAACGGGAACACATGGTTTGTTTACCGATCCACAATAATGTACCCTAGGGAAACACTGAAAAAGTAGCGATTTGGGCGGTTGCGTCTGGTAGAATTTCGTCCGGCCGGGGGGACCGAGGGGCGGGACGATGCAGCGTCAAGGGAGCTTTTCGCAGGCGGAATACGCCGGCAAGAAAAAGCAGACGCGGCGCGACAAGTTCTTGGCCGAGATGGAGCAGGTGGTGCCGTGGGCGCGGCTGGTTGACCGTCTGCGCCCGCTCTACCCGAAGGGCGAGCGCGGCCGCAAGCCGATCGCGCTGGAGCTGATGCTGCGCATCTACTTTTTGCAGCAATGGTACGGGCTGGCGGATGAAGCGCTGGAGGATGCGCTGTACGACAGCCAAGCCTTGCGCGGCTTTGCCGGCATCGATCTGACGCTGGACGCGGTGCCCGACGCGACGACGGTGCTGCACTTCCGCCACTGGTTGGAGCGCCACGAGCTGACCCGGGCGCTGTTCGACGAGATCGCCGCGATGCTGGCCGAGCGCGGTTTGTTGATGCGCCAAGGTACCATTGTGGATGCCACCATCATCGCCGCCCCGCCCTCGACCAAGAACAAAGAGAAGGCGCGCGACCGGCAGATGCACCAGACCAAGAAGGGCAATCAGTGGCATTTCGGGATGAAGGGGCATATCGGCGTGGACGTCGCCTCGGGGGTGGTGCACACGGTCGTCGGCACCGCCGCCAACGAAGCCGACATCAACCAGATGGCGGCGGTGCTGCACGGCCAGGAAGAGGCGGTGTTTGCCGACGCCGGCTATACCGGGGCGGACAAGCGGCCGGAGCATGCCGACCGCGATGTCTCCTGGAACATCGCCATCAGGCGCAGCATCATCAAAGCTTTGCCCAAAGCGCTGCGGGATGTGGCGGAGCCGGTCGAGCGCGCGCTGGCGCAGGTGCGGGCCTGGGTCGAGCACCCGTTCCACGTCGTCAAGAACCTGTTCTGCCATAAGAAGCTGCGCTATCGCGGCCTCAAGAAGAACACCGCGCAATTGCACACTCTGTTCGCGCTGGCCAATCTGGTGATCGTCAAGAAGGCTCTGCTCGCTCAACCCGGCTGACGATACCCGGATTCTGTCCCGATCCCGCAAACAACACAGGAAACCCGGCCCAACCCCCGATTTATACCAACGAGACCGCCACCCACGCGGCGCGCCGCCCCAAAATCAGGCCGTAGCCGCCGAACCGTCAGCTATCCTCGCTATGTTCAGTGTTTCC
>CAWJZU010000016.1:0-211591 GCA_963847345.1 uncultured Alphaproteobacteria bacterium
GCACACCGATATCGCCGGATACCCGGCAACGTTGAACGGCGTCGTGGAGCTTCAAGTGATGGAAGACATTCCATTTCGGCAGCGCGTCGATCCGGGGCGCTTCAGCCGGAAAGACCGCAGTCACAACGACGTAGAGATCGGTCATTGCCGCTTTGATTCGGCACGCAGCTCACGCCGTCACCACACCGCCTGCAGATCGTCCACGCCGGAAACGAACGCGCCGAGCATCAATCGGGTGCGCATCCGCTCTCCGAGATCGGGCAACCGGGTGCGCGACCATTCCTCGTAGGCGGCGGCGCGCTCCACGATCGAGATCAGCGAGCCGCAGGCGTGCCAGTCCTGCAGCGGCGAAAGCTGTACCTCGCGGATTTCCGCGCCGAGCCCGCGCAGCGTTTCGATCGCGGCGGTGATTCCGCGCTGCGTGTCGTTGCTGACCTTGTAATCGGTTTCGTGAAAATGATAAATCACGCCGATCCTGGCGCCCTTGATCACGCCGCCCAGCGCCGCGGCATAATCCGGGATAGGTCGGTTGGCGCTGGCCGGGTCGCGCGGATCGTGGCCGGCGAGCGCCTGCAGCATCAGCGCGCAATCCTCGGCCGTCCACGCCATCGGCCCGATATGGTCGAGGCTGAACGCTGCCGGTGCAAGTCCGGCGCGGCTGACCACCCGTAGGTCGGCTTCAACCCGGCGATGCCGCGATCGGCCGCCGGGCCACGGTCAATCCGCCAGTATCGGTGCCGATGCCCGCACAGGATAATGCCGGTGGCGACCGCCACACCGGTGCCGCTGCTGCTGCCAGCGGTGAAATGGTGAGTGTTCCACGGATTCCGCGTCGGCAGGTTCGGCAGGTCGAATGATGGGCCGCCATCGGCGAACTCGTGCGTCGTCAGCTTGCCCATCAGCACCGCACCGGCGGCGGCCAGTCTTTCGGCGCAAGTCACATAGGTGTCGGGATGTTGTCTTGCAGCGGCTTCGACTGGCGAGTCGTCGGGATGCCCTTGGTGTCGACAATGTCCTTGAGGCCAATCGGAATGCCGTGTAGCGGGCCCGACGGACCATTCGCCATGATCGCCGCCTCGGCGGCGCGTGCCCCGGCGAGGGCTCGCTCCTCGGTGAGGTGGACAAAGGCGTGCAACATGTCGTCGAGCGCGCGCACGCGCTCGAAACAAGCCTTGGTCAACTCGACCGGCGACAGCCGTTTCGCCGCGATCTGCCGTGCCGCCTCGGCGATTGTCGGGATGGCGGCGGTCATTGCAGGTCCTCGTCGGCAAAGCCGTAGGTCATCGCCGGCTCGGCCATGCGGCCGCGCGGCTTGCGCACGCGCTCGGCCATCGCCGCAATACCGTCGCAGACCGCCTTCAGCTCGGCCTTTTCGGCGTCTGTCAAGGTGAGCCCGGCACGGGCCAGCAGATACTCAAAGGCGCCATCGTTGATCGGTATCGGCATGGTGACCACCTTTTGGCTAAAGATTGAAGGCTGGGACGGCGGCTCTCCTCGGGCCCGCTCAGAGACGGTAGCGGAACTCGGCGGGAATCGGCACGGCGTGAAAATCGCGCCGGTCGGTGTTGAAATTTTGGCCCGAATCGTTCATCACCGCCTCCGCCATTTGGTCGACCAGCCAAGCCGAAATGCTATGCAATCTTGCCCGGTCAGGGTCGTCTTCTGCAATAGCGCCCGGGCTCCGGCCCGAGCGGGGTCGGCGCGATGGCGCGCCGCTGCAAGTTTATCGGCAATGCGTGCGGCCGGCGGCGTATGCTCAGCATCGAACTGATCGGAAATGACGCGACCCGCGAGCCCGCCAATCAGATGTGCCGGGAGGCAGTGCGGCTATTCGAGTCCAAGGGTTTATGGTGCAGGCGCGGGGTAGTCATGCCCGCACCAATGTGATCCGCCTGGTGCCGCCGATGGTCAGTACGGACGCCGAACTCGAGGAAGCCCTCACCATTCTCGACGAGGTGTTCGCTGCCCGCGATCGGGGCGAGGCGAGGAGCATCGCCGGCTCTGCCGCAGGCCTGTAGTCACCTTCGATGCGTCGCCCCGCATATGGCGTCCCTTGCGCCATGTTCCTGAGAAAGAACAATGAGGAGTGGAGCAGCAAAATCACGGCCACTCTGACAATGGAGACAATGCCATGGAACTCGGATTGCAGGACAGGCATGCGATTGTGACCGGCGGAAGTCGGGGGATTGGCAAAGCCATCGCGCGGGAATTGGCACGCGAAGGGGCCGATGTGGCGATCGTGGCGCGGAACAAGCCGGATCTGGAGGCGACGGCGCGGGAGTTGGCTGCCGAGACGAACCGGCGCATCGTTCCGCTCGCGGCCGATGTCACCAGCAAGGAGCAGGTGGACCGCATGGTGGCGGAAGCGGCACAGCAGCTGGGCGGCCTGCACATCCTGGTCAACAGCGGGTCCGCGCCGGGAGGCTCGGCCACCGCGACCGGTCCGATCGAAACCGTCGTCGACGAGGATTTGATCGAGGATTTCAACGTCAAGTATGTCGGAGCGCTGCGCTGTTCCCGCGCGATTATCCCGTTCATGAAGACGGCGGGCTGGGGCCGCATCATCAACATCAGCGGCGGCAATGCACGCAACGCGGGCAATCTAAGCGGCGGTGCCCGGAATGCCGCCCTGGTGCACATGACAAAAACGCTCTCGGTACAGCTGGGCCGTCACGGGATCACGGTCAATTGCATCCACCCCGGCACGACCCGCACTGAACGCACGCCGAGCCTGCTCGCCGCCCGCGCCGCCCAGCTGGGCGTATCGCCGGAAGAGGCGGAGCGGCGCGACTTCGCTCCTGACTCGCCGCGGGGCAATGCCATCTGCCGCATGGTGGACGCTTCGGAGGTCGCGTTTGTCGCGGTCTTCCTGGCTTCGGAAAAGGCCTGGGCGGTGTCCGGCGAGTTGGTGGCGGCAGGCGGCGGGGCTGGCCGGTCGGTGTATTACTGAACTGAGCAGCTGTCTGAAGGTCGGGCGTTAACCGGCAACATCCGCAACTCTGTCGGGAGCGCGGCCGACGCGAAGCGCGGTCGATGCTTTGCGATGCCGGTTAGCAACCGTAAGCAGCCCGCCTGATCAGTGATCGACAATGCCTGACGAGCGAGCTTGGTGCACACCGGTGTGAGGAGCGCGTCCACCGCGTCGCGCACGCGCGGCCCCGGCCCCGGCAGCCCGGTCTGCGGGGCTCGCTATCAACAACCAACCGCACGTCCGCGCGCGCGAATCTCGGATGATGAGGCGTCAACGCGGAAACGATGCTCAGGGATTTCGGTGAACAGATCGACATAGCGCCGCGGTACGGGGATGTCGTTCAGCGCGCGGACGCGCCCGGTCGCGTCGATGCGCACGGCCACCAAAAAGCTGCCCCCGGAATTGGCGATTTCCTCAAGCGCATCGTGCATTCGAGCCGCGTCATCGCCATAATATTTCGGCCCGAACAGCCGCTCTGCTGTATCCACGCCGACCACAAACCTAGCCCCCGGAAACAAGCGCGATTTTTCGACGAAGGTGGGCGCTCTTGTGAGTTCGAGCGGCGACTTCCAGGCGAATTGTGCAAGCCGGCTTCGTACCGCGTCGCCCGCCAGCGGCGGCTTGTCGACGTTTGTGACAGAGATTTCGAATGCCAAGGGCTGCTGAGTAAGCTCTTCGGCGGCCCGCGCCAGCAATACATGTCCTTCATGCATCGGGTTGAAAGAACCTGGAAACAGCACGAACGGTTGCGGCGCCGATAGGATCATTTGGCCATCGGGCTGCACGGTGACGCGATCGAGTTCGCCCGCCAGGAGCTGATCAATCGTATCCGCGGCCGCAACGACCGCTTCTGCATAATGTTCATCCGGATCGAGCAAACTGCGCGGCGACGCTGCCGCAATCCCGCATGCGCGAGCCAGCCACAGGACAATCGAACGCGTAACGAGGTCTTCTTCAGCGGCACGATCACGCCGGCCCTTGGCCAGCACGCAAGTGCAATGCGCGATTCCGGCGGAGCCGGAAAACGCGATGTGAAATCGATGCTCACCCTTACGCGGGCGATCGCTCACCAACGCCGCCGTCGCGCCGAGGCCAACCAGATCGGTGCCCGGCGGCACCAGCTTCGCGGCACGTTCCCGTGCGGTTTGCGCCATCTCGATTGCGGCCTCAGCGCTGCAGGCCCGTGCCGGTGCAAAACCGAGAAACGACGCAAGCGCCAGCGCGTCATAGGGAATCTGCACCTCGATCAGCAGCCGAGAACCGCCGGGAACACGAAGCAACTCGCCGACCGCCCCGCTGCCACCCCCGGTGATCGCGAGCGCAGCCTTGCGACCGGAGCCATGCACTCTCGAGATCAATTGTCGCCACGAAGCGTCCGACGGGCTCATGGGCTGTACATGGTCCGGAGCTGAAGAATACCTCGCGAACCGTGAAAGACAGCTCGGGCCAAGTCAATAGAGGGCATGGCGCGCCATCGCTGGCTGCCCCTCGGCGCGACGAACAAGTCGGACCTCGAATTGCCTGCTCCCCCTGGTCCTCCTCCCCCTGGATCAGCTTCTCTCCGTCGAGTTCGTCGGTGGGCTCATCCTCTGCCTCGACGATGCCATGGACGAATGCCGCCGCTGCGGCAGTCGTCCCGTCAGCGTCGGCGCGTTGGAGCCCTTGCGATGGACCTCCAGGTCTTTGCAAAGGGCGGCAATTGACGAGAGAAGCCGCTGCTGCAAGCCGACAAAGGTAAGGCGGATGTAGCCGGCCTGCCGTGGCGGAAGATTTGCCGTACGGGCACGGATGACCTCGCCATATTCGGCGAGCTTGCGGGAAAGAACCAGTTCCGGGGCGTCGGCCCGCAAATCGGCAATGACGATCGTGTCGACGACCCTCTCCGGAAATTTCTCTCCGAAATGCCGTAGGTCGGATTTAGGGCGGCGAACCATGACCGCATCGAGCTCGCGCGGCCGAACTGGGACGCCGCGCGTGAACCGTTGCGGGTCGAGCATTTCGTCGACTGCGGACGCGTACAAAATCCCCGCGCTGTGGAATCGTCGGCATTGTCGCCTCCCGCCCTGCGTGTCTTAATTAGGCTCGCGAACGCGCCTGGATTGATGGTTGCGACGAGAGCCCCTGTAAATCAGGGAGGGCTGAGTGATCTTCAGACGGGCTTGCGGAGACGCACGATGACGACTACGCGCCGTGCGCGGATTTTATCGGCCGACATTTCGCTCAGTCACGTGAATTGACGACCGCTTCGCAGGCTTTCGCGTAGCGAACCGTGTTTACGCGCGATTACAGGGAGAGAGAGTTTGTTTGCGGGTCATCTCCCTCCGCCACTTCACCGTTCGCCGTAATCCGCACCCATCCCCAAATTGGCGCTGTCAAAGCCATTCTGAGCTTGAGGGCCGTCGAGCCGATTTGGGCGACGAAGCCGGAAACCGCGAGCCGGGTCCGCGGCCGGATTGAAAGCATTCTCGATTTGGGCAACGGCGCGCGGCTACCGGCAGGGCGAAAATCCGGCGCGCTGGCGCGGGCATCTTGAAAACCTGTTGCCGAAGCCGTCAAAGGTGCGGCGCGTCGAGCATCACGCGGCGTTGTCCTATGCGGAGATTGCCGTATTCGTGTAACCGTCCGCTGAGTGCCGCTTTGCGTTGAGGCGCGCTGTCGGGTCGTCTTATAGCACCGGTGCAAATGACAGTGGGTGCACCAGTGCAAGAGACGGTGCGATGGCGCGAGTTGAGGTGATCACCGGGCCGGAACGGCGGCGGCGCTGGTCCGAGGAACAGAAACGGGCGATTGCGGGGTGCGAGCTTGGCGCCGGGGGCGGTGATCAGCGAGGTGGCCCGTCGCGCCGATGTCGGCGCTGGGCAGATCTATCGCTGGCGCAAGGAACTGCGCGCCGTCGCGAACGGGTTTGCGCCGGTGCTGATCGCAGCCGGGGCCAGACACGGCAGCGGGCGGTCCGGCGTGCGATGAGCCGGCAATCGAAATCGAGCTGACCGGCAAGGTTCGGGTTCGGATACCGGGCTCGGTTCCGGCGGTATTGGCGACGGCGGTGGTCAAAGCGCTGTCGCGGCGATGATCCCGGTCCGGTCCGGGGTGCGGGTGTGGCTGGCGGTCGGCCACACCGACATGCGGCGCGGCATGAACAGCCTGGCGCTGCAGGTTCAGGAGAAGCTCGGGCGCGCACTGACGGCGGTAACCGAGCTGATCCGCCGCCACGTATTTCGCCGCCGAGCGCGCGCACGGCGACGACACCACGGTGCCGCTACTCGCCAGGGGCAAGACGATCACCGCGCGATTATGGACGTATGTGCGGGACGTTCGCCGGTTCCGACCGCGGCGGCGAGCGGGCCGCAGCGATGTACACCCTGATCGCCACCGCCAAGCTCAACGACATCAACCCGCAGGCCTGGCTCGCCGACGTGCTGGCCCGCATCGCCGACCACCCCGCCTCCCGCCTCGACGAGCTTCTGCCCCGGCATTGGAAGCCGATCCAACATCAAGCCGCTGCCGCTTGATCACCAACCCATCGCGGTCCTCGCCCGATGCTTACCAATCGCATAACAGGCTGTGTTTTGGAGACCCACGCCTTCGCGAAGATAGGAGAACAGAGCCTTGCGCCGCTCCTCCTCGCTCGGCGACCAGGCGGCGGCAAGTGCTTGACGAATGGCGCCGGTAAATGGACGGCCGACCGGTAGCGGCATCGACATTTCAATATGGCGCTCGATCAGTTCGGTGTGCGCGATCTCGTCGAGACGCGTCAAAAGCGGCTGTTGGGGCGCAGGGAGCCGCGTCTCGGCGCTGTCGCATTCGTTCGATCCCCAAGGCGTCAAAAGGCGCAACTTTGAAACCCGGCGCACACGTACCTGTACGACAACTCCTTCGGCGTCCCGCATCGGCGGTTCGGGAGCGCGCGACCGGCCAAGCACCTCGTTGAGCGCCTGCATTTGCGGCAACCACTCAGCATCGGCGGCAGGCGCCGCGAGCTGCGGCCGAGGGTCTTGGCGTTCGACGATGCGGCGGGCGCGCTCAGCCGTGGCTTGCCGCTCGGCCTGCTCCCGGCGGGCATGCTTGAGCTTTACATCGAGCGCGCGCTTCCCGACGCCGCTGCGGGTGCCGGCAATGTCGCGGAGCCGCTCCATCTCGTCCGCGTCGAGGTCGGCAGCGAGCACAACACGAACGAATGTTGCCGCCGTCTCTTCCTTCGAGCTGTTGCCCAGCGCCGCTTCGGCAGCGCGCGCATCCAACCGCAACTCGTAGACGGTCCGCCCGTGGGCGAAGCTGTGTATCCACGGCGTCCCATCCGCGCGGCGCATGATGCACGCGTTGCATTGGCCGTAACCGGCGCCTTCGAGCGGATCGGCGAGGGTCGCGCCTTCGAAACGCATTTTTGGTAGCGGTTATGTAATTGAGCGGGAACCGTGCTGAATATCGAGGAATGCGGATTGCCGGCTATTTACCGAACACCACCTGTTATTTTGATTTCGGGGTTGTGTTCGCCTGCTCCAGGCGACGCAGGGCCATCCGCAAAGCGCCATCACTCGGCGGTAAATTGAGCGTGACATCGGAGCATTCGCTAGCCGCGGCGCTGAGCCAAGCGACGACGGCGGCAGCGAAACGGAAAAATCGCCCTTCGGGCGCGCCAGCGCGCGCCGAGATCGGGGCCTGTTCGCCGGTAATTCCGTGATAGATCGTGGCCAGCCGCAGCGCGAGTTCCTCGAAAACGACACTGCGGCGACGCCCACCGGGGTCGGCGGGCAGTGCTGTTGCGATTAGCTCGACCGATCCGTCTCCATCGCCGCGCTGATCTTCAGCCTTGCCTCGTTCGGTTGGACCGTCTACCGCGACCTCACGAAGGACGGCGATGCCGCGAAAGGCGAACCCGGCGGAAATGGATAGAGAGGGGAGACAGACCGTTTTGAACGAACCCCGACCGTACACCCTGGCCGAGATGGAGGCGCGGTTCGAGTCGCTGCGCCGCGAGCGCGGCCCCGAACATTCCGAAACCCTGGCCGCAATGCTCGAACTGGCGGAAATGCTGTGGACGCGCGGCCGGCTCGCCGAGGTGCGGGCGATCGAGGAGCACGTGCTGCAAGCGCGCCGGCGCGCTCTTGGCGAGGCGCACGGGGATACGCTGAAGGCGCTCGGCAAGCTGGCGGCGACGACCGGCGCGCAAGGCGATCTCGACGCCGCGCGCCTGATGCAGGAGGAGGTGCTGGCGCGCGGCCGCCAGGCGTGGGGCGATATTGGACGCGACACGTTGCGCGCCATGAATAATCTGGCCGGCACGATCGCCGCGCAGGGCGACTTGGCGGGAGCGCGGGCGCTGCTCGATCACGCGATCGACACACTGCATCAGGAATTCGGCCCGGCCGATCCCGACACGCTGATTGCGCTCGCGAACCTCGCTGCGATGTTGTGGCAATTCGGCGAGCGCGGCGAGGCGTACTGGCTGCAATCGGAGCTGATCGAGACGAGGCGGCAGGCGTTCGGCGACGCGGACGCCGGGACCCGGGCGGCCGTCGCGGTGCTCGCGGCGATGCACCGCGACGGCATGCCGTGACACCACCGGAAGGCGACCGGATGGGCGGATCATCGTGCCACGACCCGTTCGTGAGCGCCTCGGCGGCGGTGCGGCCTATCGCGGCGGGCGGCTTCTTCAAGGAGTCTTAGACTAGATACGTCGTCGGCGGGTTCACAAGAATGCCGGCAGACCCACTTGCCACCGCCCATGCTTTATCAAACCGGATTAAACCGGCATCTGCGCGGATTACTCTCGGCCGCATTGCCTCATGGAGCCGGCTGCAGATCTGCGATTAGGGTGGGGATCAGTTCCGAGACGGTCGGGTGGATCGGCATCGCGCGCTGCAGCGCGGTGTATGGGACCCCCGCATTCATGACATCGAGGATCCCATGTATGGCCTCATCGCCGCCTGGGCCGAGGATCGCCGCGCCGAGGATCCTACGCGTCTCGGCGTCCACCGTGACCTTCATCAGCCCATGCGTCTCGCCTTTTTCGATCGCACGCGCGACCCGGCTCATCGGCCGCGAGGCACTCAGCAGCTTGCGGCCGCTCGCACGTGCCTGCGAGGTCGGTCAGGCCGACGCGGCCGAGCGGCGGATCGATATAGAGCGCATAGCCCAGGATGCGGTCGCCGACCCGCCGCGTTTCGCCGATCGAGCAGGTTGGCGGCGACGATCTCGAAATCATTGTAGGCGGTATGGGTAAAGGCGCCGCGGCCGTTGCAGTCGCCGAGCGCCCAGATGCCCGGAACGTTGGTGGCCAAGGCCTCGTCAACTTGGATGTAGCCGCGAACGTCGGTCGCTACACCGGCTGCATCGAGGCCCAGATCGTCCGTGTTGGGCCGCCGGCCGACCGCGAGCAGCACATCGGAACCGACGATCTCGGGGTCGCCTTCGCTGCACTGGACGCCGACCGCGACGCCGGCGGCATGCGGCGCCAGCGTGATGCATTCGGCGCTGGTGCGCACGGCGATGCCTTCGCCTTCGAAGATTTCTCGGATTGCCTGCGAGACGTCTTCGTCCTCCCGCGCAATCAGCCGCGGACCCATTTCGACCACCGTTACCCGGGCGCCGAACCGCCGGTACATCTGCGCGAATTCGAGCCCCACATAGCTGCCGCCGACCACGATCAGGTGCTCGGGGATGCGGTCCAGCTTCAGGATCGTGCTGTTGGTCAGAAACGGAGCTTCGCCGATGCCGGGAAGGTTCGGTACGAGGGCGCGGCCGCCGACATTGATGAAGATGCGCGGCGCGGTCAGCCGCTCGTCGCCGACCCCAACAGTGTCGGGTGCAAGAAAACGAGCGTGCTCGGTGATCACCGTGCACCGCTCGGTGCCGCGTAGCCAGCCCTCGACGCCGGACCGCGATCTGGCAACGATCGCGTCGGCACGGGCCTTTACCCGCTCCATGTCCACGCGCGGCGGCACGTCAAGGATGACGCCGTAATCGGCGGCCCGGCGGGCGGTATGTGCGGCATAAGCGCTGGCGACCAAGGCCTTGGTCGGCGTGCAGCCGGTGTTGACGCAGGTGCCGCCAAACAGCTTGCGTTCGACGACCGCCACCGACATGCCGGCCTCGGCAAGCCGGATGGCAAGCGATGGTCCGGCCTGACCCGCGCCGATAACGATCGCGTCGAAGCGTCTGCTCATCAGATCATCCTTTCGCAAGGATTGACACAATACCGTCTATCGGTATGGGCATGCCGCTCCGGTTCCTCGGCGGCACCGGCCGAACGACAGCCGCGGGTCAGCCGCACGTGAATGCGAAAGCCTGCGCCCCGGATCGAGAAACTCGATCTCGGTTTGCCGATCGGCAATCGACCCGGGCTGTCGGATCGGCAAATAGAGCCGCTCGCCGTTGACCGTGCCGTTTCCCTCCTCGTCGATGTCGATCCCGCGAGCCGTGCCCGGAGGAGCCGTCGATCGACACGCAAATCGCACGGACCTCCCCGGCATGGCCGGTCCCATGACGAGGTGGAGATCACGAGCGTGGAAGCGATGCACGCTCCGGCCGTTGGCTTGTTTGAGCACGGCACCTTGCTCGCGCACCGTCCAATCGCCCGAAAGAGCCCGATGATTAAGGCTCAACCGCTGCGGCAAGGAATAGACGCGGTGCTGGTCGCGTGCGGCACCGCCCGCGGAGGCGAATGTCCCTGCGCCATCGTATCGGACGTAAGTCTCCGGGGATCTCAGAATTCACCAATCCGCGGGAAATTCGGCGGCGCGGAGATCGACCAAAGCTGCTGTCGGCGGGCAAGCGACACTCCGAGCTTCGCGGCCGAAGCACGCCTTCGGTATCCGCTAAGGCCCCGATCGGCGCCACCAGCCCGGTGGCAAGCATTGCGATGAACTCGAGCCGACCTGTTCTCATCGACGGCCCTCCATCTGCTCGAGAGCACTTTGCGTCACAAACCCGTCGACCTCGACGACAAGGGCAGCTTGTGCCCTTTAGCGAGGTTCCGACCAATCTCTTTCTGGACGACGCGGGCAAATCCACCCACGAGCTGCTTCGCGCAAGGTTTGGCGTTCTACGGCCCAGTCGAAGCCACTGCCGGGTGATCGCCAGTATTTCAATAGCCGCAGGCTTTTACAGTTTTGCTCCAGCCCGTCATCACTCGGCGCGCCCGGGGCCCCAGTGGCGTAGACCAGAAGCAAATGCGGGTCAGTGTAGCGATATAATCGGCTCTCGAAACAAAGAATCCACAATCGGGCGCAGTCCGGTCAGAGCCGGCCAGAGGGCAGCCGTCAAACCGGGCTCTGGCCGATGCCAGCGATTCTTTTCGGGGCTCTGACTGCGCGAGGCGAGCGGGTTTCTCATCAGCCGGCTAATGCTACAATCGTCTCCGCAAATTGGGAGGAAGCCGATGCTGGGTAGCGTGGGATTTATTGGGCTCGGCAATATGGGCGGGCCGATGGCGCTCAACCTCGTGAAAGCCGGGTTCGAGCTGGTCGTGCACGACATCAACCCGGCACGGCTGGACCCGCTGGTCGCGGCCGGCGTGACCGTCGAAACCTCACCCGAAGCCGTGGCGGCCAGATGCCATCGTACGATCTGCATGGTCGAGACCACCGCCCAGGCCGAAGCCGTGATTCTCGGTGAGACGGGGATCGTTCAAGCGGCGAAGCAGGGCGACATTGTGCTGTGTATGAGCACGATCGATCCGCTCGCGGCGCGGCGCATTTCGGAGCAACTGGCGCAAAAAGGGGTGGCAATGCTGGACGCGCCCGTCAGCGGCGGCACGCATGGCGCAGCGGCGGGTACTCTCTCCGTGATCGTCGGCGGGCCGGCCGACACCTTCGCGGCGAGCGAGGATCTCTTCCGTGCGATGGGCAGGAACGTGTTCCATGTCGGGGATCTCGGTCATGGCCTCGCGATGAAACTGATCAACAACATGCTTGGCCAAATCGCGACGGTTGCGATCGCCGAGGCATTGGTGTTCGGCAAAAAGGCCGGCCTCGACCCCAAGAAGATTTTCGAAGTGGTCAGTGTCAGCACCGGTAACAGCGTCCAGTTTCAGAACCGGGTGCCGCGCATGCTCGCCCGCAACTTCGCGCCGGGCGGAACGATCGATATTTCGTACAAGGACCAGGAATTGGAAACCGGCTACGCCAAGGCGCTTGGAGTGCCCCTGCTGATGGCCAATCTGAGCCAGCAGGTTTATCAGATGGGCCGCGCTGCCGGGCTGAACAAAGAAGACGGATCGGCCATCATCAAGGTGTTCGAGCGTATGGCCGGCATCACAATTGGTGGAGACGACTGATAGGTGATACCTACTTTAACTGCGGCGGGGATGCGACTTGTTCCACTCCTCTTGTTCAACCCCTGCCCTTGCAGCCCAAGCTGATAATAAAGCAGCGCGCCCCCTGCGGCGGTCGCTTCGGCGGGCGTCTTCGGCATGGATCGGGATCAAACCCTTTGGTAACGTCCCCGCCAGCTAGCTGTGGCTGATCGTGTGACCAACGTGCGCGGTTGTCAAATCGAGCCGAAAATCGGCGAGCCGGCCGGGCGACAAGGCGCGGGCGTCGTCGTCATCGATCGGGGTGTGACAGCTGCGGTGCTCCACGTCCGGCAAACAGGCGGCCGAGATCTTCGCGAGCGGGGCGACAAAGTAGGACTCTTTTAAGGGTCCAAACCACGGGCATCGCCCGGACCGATTATAAGGCTGATCTGAATCAACGCGCCGTCTTCTAGATACCGATAGCGTCTTTGTTGCGGTATTGCGAGGTGCAGCAAGAAATGCCTTCGAGAGCAACTGAGATGACGGCCTATCGGCTGAGGACCGCGAGGTCTATTGGAGGTCAAGATGGTCATTGTCGAAATTGTCAAACAGACCAGCCGCCCCTTAGCCGTCACGGCCGGGATGCTGGCCGCTGTCTTACTCGCCGTCGCGCCTAGCACAGCATACGCGCAGCCTGCGGAGCCCCGGCCCGTCCGAACCGTCGTCGTCGCCGCCCGCGCCGAGGGGGAACCGGTGTCGCTCACCGGCCATATCCGGGCGCGCACCGAGCAAAGTCTTGCCTTCCGCATCGATGGCAGGATGATCGCGCGCCATGTCGATGTAGGGCAAACCGTCAAAGCAGGCGAGGTTGTCGCCGACCTCGACCCGCAGCCTAAGCAGGATGCACTGCGCGCCGCGCAGGCCAAGCAGGCTTCGGCGCAGGCAGCCCTTCGTGAAGCCGCAAACAACATAGAGCGCCAGCGGATACTGGTCGCCCAGGGTTGGAGCACCCGGGTGATGTTCGATGCCGCGGAGAAGAAGTTCCTCGCCGCGAAAGCCGACGTCGATTCCGCCGCGGCCGACCTGCACGCCGCCGAAGACCAGCTTGGCTACACGAAATTGCTGGCGGATTCCCCAGGCGCGGTGACCGCCAAGGGCGCGGAGGCCGGCGAGGTCGTGAAGGCCGGCCAGATGATCGTCACGATCGCGCTCGATGACGGCGCCGACGCGGTGTTCGACGTGCCGGCAAGCCTCCTGCGCCAGGTGTCTCCCGACCAGGAGATCAGCATAGCGCTGACCGACGATCCCACGATCCGCACCGTCGGACGGGTGCGGGAACTGGCACCTCAGGCGGACCCGGTGACGCGCAGTTACCGCGCCAAAGTCGGGCTGACCGAGCAGCCGGAAGCCATGCGGCTGGGCGCGACGGTCACCGGGCAGGCGCGCATGACGGCCCCGGGCGGCATCGAGCTGCCGGCCACGGCTCTGACCATGGTAGACAACAAGCCGGCCGTCTGGGTCGTCGATCCGCAGAGTCACCAGGTCTCGCTGCGGCCGGTCCAGCTGCAACGCCAGGACTCTGCCGACATTGTCGTGGCGAAAGGGCTCGAGGGCGGAGAAATCGTGGTGACCGCCGGCGTTCACGCCTTGCGGCCCGGCCAGAAGGTTCGCCTGCTGGAGGCCTCGCAATGAGCGGCTTCAACCTGTCCGCCTGGGCGATCGCGCATCGCTCCATTGTATACTTCCTGATGGCGGCGCTCGTTGTCCTCGGCATCGCCTCCTACCTGCGATTGGGGCGCAACGAGGACCCCGTCTTCACCACCAAGATTATGGTCGTGCAGGCGCAATGGCCGGGCGCGACGCTGCACGATACGCTTCTCCAGGTCACCGAGCGGATTGAGCGCAAGCTGCAGGAGACCCCTAACCTCGACTACGTGAAGAGCTTTACCAGGGCGGGTCAATCGACGGTTTTCGTCTATCTGAAAGGATCGACCGGGCCGAAAGCTGTGTCAGACACCTGGTACCAGGTCCGCAAGAAGGTGAAGGACATCGAGCTGACGCTGCCGTCGGGGGTGATCGGTCCTGTCGCCGACGACGAGTTCGGCGATACCTACGGCATCATTTACGGCTTTACCGCGGACGGGTTCACCAATCGCGAGTTGCGCGACTATGTGGAGGACATCCGCTCGCGGCTGCTGCAGGTGCCCGATGTCTCCAAAGTCAACCTGATCGGCACCCAGCCCGAGCGCATCTACATTCAGTTCTCGCCCGCCAAGCTGGCCGGCTATGGTCTCACCCCCGCCTCGCTGGCGGCGGCGCTGCAGGCGCAGAACATCGTGGTGCCGTCCGGCACCATCACCACCGACGCGGAGAACGTAATCCTGCGGGTCAGCGGCGCGTTGAAATCCGAGAAGGATATCCTCGCCGTCAATTTTTCCGTCGGCGACCGGATCATCCGGCTCGCCGATATCGCCGAGGTGCGGCGGGAGGACAAGGATCCGCCCGACCCGATCTTCCGCGTCAACGGTAAGCCCGCTCTGGGCCTGTCGATTTCAATGCGCGACGGCGGCGACGTGCTGGCGCTGGGCGAGCACATCCATCAGACCATGGAGGAGCTTAAGGCCGACCTGCCGATCGGCATCGAACCGCTCATGGTCGCCAACCAGCCGGATACGGTCAAAGACTCGATAAATGAGTTCATGAAAGCCCTGTGGGAGGCGATCGCCATCGTTCTCGGGGTGAGCATCGTGAGCCTTGGCCTGCGCGCCGGCACAATCGTCATCATCTCGATTCCGCTGGTGCTGGCGATCGTCTTCGCGGCAATGGAGGCGCTCGGCATCGACCTTCAGCGCATCTCGCTCGGCGCCCTGATCATTGCACTGGGGCTGCTGGTGGATGATGCGATGATCACCATCGAGAGCATGGTCACCCGCCTGGAGCGCGGCGACAACAAGGAGCAGGCCGCAATCTTCGCCTATGCGTCGACCGCTCTTCCGCGGCTCACCGGAACGCTGGTTACCATCGCCGGGTTCCTGCCAGTCGGCTTCGCCCGGAGTGATGCCGGCGAGTACACGTTCTCGCTGTTCGCCGTGGTGGCCCTGGCCCTGCTGGCCTCCTGGGTGGTCTCCGGTATGTTTGCCCCGGTTGTCGGTTTGGCGCTGCTTCGCCCTCCCAAGAATCCGCATGGTGAGACCTTGGGTCCGGCGATGCGCCTGTTCCGCCGCTGCCTGGTAGCCGCGATGCGGGCCAAGTGGATCACGATCGCGGTCACGGTTGCTCTGTTCGTCGCGGCGCTCGCCGGCACCCGTCTGGTACCGGAGCAGTTCTTCCCGTCCTCCGACCGCGCCGAGCTGCTGGTGGATTTGAAGCTGCAGGACAATTCCTCGATCCTGGCGACGCGCGATGTGACCGCTGCATTCGACCAGGTGCTCGCTGCCGATCCGGATATCGAGCGGTTCTCAACCTATGTCGGCCAGGGCGCCATCCGTTTCTACCTGCCGCTCGACGTTGCCTTGGCGAACGACTTCTTCGCCCAATCGGTAGTGGTGACAAAAGGGCTCGAACAGCGCGAGCAGGTGCGCGCGCGGCTAGAACAGGTGCTGGCGACACGCTTCCCGCAGGTGGTCGCGCGGGTCTATCCGCTGGAGCTTGGCCCGCCGGTGGGTTGGCCGGTGAAATACCGCGTGATCGGGCCAGACCCGCAGCGTGCGCACGCGATCGCCTTGCAGGTGGCCGATCTGCTGGGGACGGCCAAGGGCGTGCGCAACGTCAACTTCGATTGGATCGAGCCGGCGCGGGTCATGCGCATCCAAATCGACCAGGACCAAGCGAGGCAGCTCGGCCTCAGTTCGCAGGACGTGGCAACGGCGCTGAACAATGTTGTCACCGGCACTACGGTGACGCAGGTGCGCGATAGCATCTACCTGATCGACGTGGTCGCGCGCGCCGAACAGGTGCAGCGGACATCGCTCGAATCGCTACGCTCGCTGCAAATCTCGTTGTCCAATGGGCGGGTGGTGCCGCTGCGGCAGATCGCCAGCTTCGATTACACGCAGGAATATCCGATCGTCTGGCGGCGCAACCGCATTCCGACCCTGACCGTCCAGGCTGATGTCGTGCCGGGCGTACTGCCGGCGACCGCGGTGCAGGCCGCGCAGCCTGCCATCGACAAGCTCGCGGCAACCCTGCCGAGCGGCTACCGGATCGAGACGGGCGGCTCGGTCGAGGAGAGCGGCAAGTCCAAGGCTTCGGTGATCGCCGTCGTGCCGATAATGATCCTGGTGATTCTGACCATCCTGATCTTCCAGTTGAAGAGCTTCCAGCGCGTCTTGCTGGTGTTGAGCGTGGCGCCGCTCGGCATCATCGGCGCTGTGGGGGCCCTGCTGCTGGCGCAGGCTCCGCTCGGTTTTGTCGCGATCCTGGGTATTCTGGCGCTGGGCGGCATGATCGCGCGAAATTCGGTTATCCTGATCGATCAGATCGAGCACGAACGTGCAGCGGGCCAGCATCCGTGGGACGCAGTTGTCATCGCCGCGATCCACCGGACCCGCCCGATCCTGCTCACCGCCTCCGCCGCCACGCTCGGCATGATCCCGATCGCGCCAACGGTATTCTGGGGCCCGATGGCGTTTGCGATCATTGGCGGCCTGACCGTCGCGACGGTGCTGACCCTGATCTTCCTGCCCGCCTTGTACGTCGCCTGGTTCCGGATCGCCGAACCTTCCCGCCCTGAGAGCATAGAAGGGGCCGACACGCACGCGGTACATGCCGCCTGAGTCGCGGGGCGCAACCCTCGCCGGCGCATCGCCGCGCCGCCTCGCGCGTCACCGAGGCCACGGCATGCAGTGCGATTTTCGGGGATCTCTGCGGCGTTTCCAGCCGTCACAATCTTCGAGCGCAACGACCGAAAAAGATCAGGTACCGGAATTGCCCTTATTCGCGCTCAGCGGCACCGGTCGGCGCCCGCTTTGCGGCCGAGGTCACATCGTGCAGCCATTGCCAGACGGCCGAACTCAGCATGGCTTCCGTGCACCGCCAGCGCCAATTGCCTTCGGAGCGGCCGGGCCGGTTCATGCGCGCCTCGTCCCCCAGGTTCAGTAGGTCCTGCAGCGGGGCCATTGCCAGCGCGGCCGCCGAGTTCCACGCAAGCTCGATTAGCGCCGGGGCCGCTTCGCCGGTCTCCAGGGACGGGCGCCTCAGGTAATCCCACACAGTCTGCCGCTGCTGTTCAGACAACGCCTCGAACCAGCCGCGGCTGGTGGGATTGTCGTGGGTGCCCGTATAAACGACCGTGTTGTGCGCGTAATTGCCAGGCAAATGCGGGTTGTCGCCGTTTCCGTCAAAGGCGAACTGGAGCACCCGCATCCCGGGCAGCCCGAAGCGGTCGCGCAATGCCGTGACGTCGGGCGTGATCAGCCCCAGATCCTCGGCGACGAACGGCAGCGCACCCAGCGCCGCTTGCGCGGCCGCAAAGAAATCGGCGCCCGGACCGGGGACCCAACCCCCGGTCGCCGCCGTCGCCGACCCGGGAGGCACGCACCACGCCGCGGCGAAAGCGCGGAAGTGATCCAGGCGTACCACGTCGACATGGGCGAGCTGGTTAGCCAGCCGCTCGATCCACCAGCGGTAGCCATCGCGCCGCAGGGCCTGCCAATCGTAAACGGGGTTGCCCCAGAGCTGACCCGTGGCGCTGAAGTAATCCGGTGGCACGCCCGCGACGAACAGCGGACGCCGGTGTTCGTCGAGCCGGAAGAATTGCGGCGCGGCCCATACGTCGCTCGAATCCGGCGAGACGTAGAATGGCAGGTCGCCGAGGAGGCGCACCCCTCGGGAGCGCGCGTATTCCTTCAGCCGGCCGCCCTGACGGAGTAGCAGGAATTGCGCGAACCTTGTCTCGTCGCACGTTGCTTTCAGCTCCCGCCGCGCCGCTTCGAGCGCGGCCGGCTCACGCCGCGCTAGTTCGCCCGGCCAGTATAGGTAGGCAGCGCCCTCGAACCGGGTCTTCAGCGCCCGAAACAAAGCGTAATCGTCGAGCCAGTTTCTCTGCTCGTCGCAGAATGCCGCGAAAACGGAGCGCAAGTCCGGGCGCGCGCCGGAGCTGAAATTCCGCCAGGCGATGCCGAGCAGCCGCCGCTTGAACGGGATGATTGCGGTGTAATCGACGGAGGCGGCGGCGCCGGCATTGCCGTCGCAGTCGCCCGGCTGCAGCAGTCCCTCCTCGACCAGGTCGTCCGGGCTGATCAGCAAATCATTGGCGGCGAAAGAGGACAGGGACTGGTAGGGCGAATTGCCGTAGCCGGTCGGCCCCAGCGGCAGCGCCTGCCACCAGCTCTGTCCGGCCGCGTGCAGGCGGTCTATCCACTTCCGCGCGGTCGGCCCCAGATCGCCGATGCCGTGGCGGGACGGAAGCGAGGTGACGTGCGCCAGGATCCCGCTCGCGCGGTAGTCCGGCGGAAACGGGAGCACGATCGGGTGCCGGCCGTCATCTGGCATGTCGCGTTACCACCTCGTCCGGGGTCAGAGCGTCATTCAAAATCGTCATCCGTCGACCCGTTCCGCGCTGCCGGCTGTCATCGTACCGGCCGCGGCTTCCGCTCGATCGCAGCCGCTTTCGCGCTGCACCGTTGCGGTCAGCGCCGCCGCGCCCAAGAGGCCGACGAGGGCAAGAGGCGCGACAATCGCATACCCGAGCGCCTGAACCAACGGCCCAACCAGAGCGGTCCCTAAAACCGTCGCGATCGCGCTGCTGCATGCCAGCAGGCCCATTGCGGCGCCTTCCCCGACGGGAGTCAGGCTTGCCGCCAACCCGGTTGCGGAAACGCTGAGAAGGGGCCAGGCCAGCACGACGAGCATGAAGGCCAGGGTGGCCGCGATTGGCGTGCCCGACGGCGCTATCAGCCCCACCGCGGCCAGCGTCGCGAAGCCGGTCGCACGCACCGTCAATCCGAGCAGAAAGACAGATCGAGACCCGAATTCCTGCGCGGCACGGCCCGCCGCCACGAACACGGCGATACCGAGAGCGGCGGCGAACGCATAAACGACGGCGATCGTCGCCGGGGAAATCCCAAAGGTACTGTCCATGATCAGGGGGTAGTAGGCAAAGAACGGCGCCACGCCGAAGTTGATCGCGGCCCATGCCAATAAAAAGCGGCTGAATTGCCAGTCCATCGACTTCACGATGCGGCGCAACGCCTCGCCTTGCAAGTGATGGGAATAGTACAACAATCCGCCGAACGGCGGACCGGATTGGAAGGCTTGCATGAGGCGGCGCCAGGGAAGCGGCGGCAGGCGCTTTTCTCTGTCATGTCCGTCGGAAGGCAGGCCGAGGTGTCCAACGACGATCGCGAGGGCGGACAAAGCAGCGGCGAGCCAGAAGCCGTAAACAAGAGGCGCCAGGAGGATCAATCCGGCAAGCAAAAGCCCGGCGAGTTGACCCGCGCCGCTAAAGCTCTGCAGCCAGCCGATGCGTGCATTCCATTCGGATTTCGGCGCGAAGTTGAACACGAACAGCGGAGCGACCGTGGCGACCGCACCCGCGCCGAGACCGCATAGTACCGCGAGGGCGATCCAAGCGGCCAGCTCCATCGCCACCGCGGCTGCGCCCAGACCAAGGCATAGCGCGGCAAACCCCCCGAAGAACACCGGGCGGAAAAGCCGATAGCGTTCGGCCAGTCGGCCCAACAGTGGCGCCGGCAGCAGACCGGCATTGTAGGCGCCGACTATGTAAGCAATTTGACTGGGGTCGCCCGTGGTAGTCGCGACCATTAATGGCATCAGAAAAGGCAGCATCCCGGAGGTAATCAGGCTGAGGATCAGGTAGGCCAGATACCAGGGGGCGATCAAACGCCTCGGGGTTGCCCAAGCCTTCCCGCCGGAACGGCCGTCATCAGGCACGCTATCCGTCACGACACCGGGCACGGCTTTGCCTGCAGATCCGACATCGGCGTGTCGCCGACATGGATCACCGCGCGCCATTTCGCGAAACGGGCACCGATTTCGCGATACGCCGACAGTCGATCCCGCAACCCGTCGAGGCCTTCGGTAACCGTCTCGCCGGTCGCGCCGGCGAGCGGTTTGGCGCCGGTATCGACCTTGATGCCCGGCAGGATGCCCTGTCTCGAAAGAAGTTTGACAGGCGGCCTGCCGTCCGAACTTTCCTGGCGGATGGTCTCGTCCTGCAGGATGACGCCGCCCAGGAAGTCGGCCGCGCCCGCGGTGAAGAGCATTCCGCGGTAGCTGCACCGGTTTTGATCGGTCGATTGGATCCCGAGCGTATCGAAGCGTTTCTTCAGGGTGGGCACGCTTTCGTCGGCCGCGAGCATCCCCCTCCCGTCGGCGACCAGCGTCAATGCGACGGCCTCAAGGTCATCGGTCATCTTGCAGTCCTTTCAGAACGGCCACTCAGAACGGCCACTGCCAATCGGTGAGTTCGGGCGGGTCGATGCCGAATTCGTGAGCGTGATTCTGGTGCGCGATCTGCTGATTGAGCAGGGCTTCGCGAGCGCTCGACCCGGTGACATGGAAACGCGGCATGCGGTCGATCGCGTCGATCGCCAGGCTGAACCGATCGGTCTGGTTGCGGATGGCCAGCTCCAGGGGCGTGTTGATGTTGCCCTGTTCCTTGTAACCGCGCACATGGATGTTGTGCTGGCCGGGCCGGCTGTAGGTCAGGCGGTGGATCAGCCACGGGTAGCCGTGGAAGTTGAAGACCACCGGCTTGTCCGCGGTGAACAGGGCCGCAAACTCGCGGTCCGTCGACAGGGATGTGTCGGTGCCGGGTATTTCAGGACTGCTGCTTGGAGTACTCATCGTGTGCTTCTCCTGACCCAGATCAGACTATCCGTTGTGTTTTAACGGGGTCCGCTACAATTCCGTGTCTTCAACCTTTCGCGTTGGCGCTAAGCGGACGCGGACGCGCACGCACGACGCGGCCTAAAACTCCTTTCACTCAACGCTGCGCAACAATTGAGGGGCTCGGGTTCGGAGGCTCTGTCTGCCAGGAGCGGCCCGACCGCGCCTTCTGGTATCCGTAGTCGTAGAGTCGGCGCATATAGCCGGTATCGAACCCGGGGCCGCTGTCGGGAAGTCCCTTCTCGTCGATATAGGAGAGATTGAACCTCAACCCGTTTTGTTGTGCGAACTGGTAGGTGCGGAAGATAACCGATCGAGTCTGGTCCTTGATCATCGTCGATACGGTCCGGCCGGCAATATCGAGATTCCTCTCGGGCACCACTCGGAATTGCGGATCGATTTCATTGTTCAACAAAATAAAAACATCCAGGCTCAAACGAGTTTCGGGTCGAGCATTGCTCAACAGGAATGCCGCGGGCAGGGTGAACACGGGCCAGGTGACGGCCCCATCGACGTGCATTTCCTGGATGGTCCGGCCATTCGCCGCGACGTCGATGAGTACCGGCGGGAACACGACCGGAACGCTGGCCGACGCGGTGAGCACGTCACGGAACAGCTCCAAAGCTGCCGGAGAGCCATACGACGCGATCCGGCCCATGTCCCAAACGACGGCGCGCTGCGCGTCGAGATCGGTTGTGACGACGGCCAGGCAGCGCCCTTTGGCGTATTCGGCGGCGACCCGTGCGAGCATCGGCCCGTCCACATACTGGGCTACGAGTTTGCGCATGGGCTGATTGCCGAACACCCCCGAGCCGAAAAGCAGCGACTGCAGGCGGGGCGCATGAAGAAGGCTCTCGGCGACGCCGCTCGTATAGAGCTGATGCAGCAGGTCGTCATAGCTCGGTCCGAGAAAGGCGAAGGGCGCAATAAGCGCACCGGTGCTCACTCCCGACACGATCGTGAATTCGGGCCGGGTCCCCGATTGCGTCCATCCGTTGAGCACGCCGGCTCCGTAGGCCCCGTCGGCGCCGCCGCCCGACAGCGCCAGATAGGCCGGTGCTGCGCCACGTCCGGCGGCGGCGATAAGGCTGGGACAAATGGTCCTTACGAAGTTCGCCGGCGGCGCGTCGGCAAAAACGCGGACATCCGGCATGCTCGGGATCACCGCCGCCGCAGCATCGGCTGCGGTGTAGGGTGTTCTGGGGGGAGCCGTACTGCATCCGGCAAGAAGGAGCGCGCCAATTATTGCCGCCGGCCAGCGGCTTCGGCGCAAGGCGCCGTACCACACGGGGAGGACTGCCTTGAAGCGATGCCCTTCAAGGATTCTGGCTGGGTTGGTCATCTTGCTGGCGCCTTCTGTTTGTCCGGCTTCGGCGAGGCGCAATCGGCGTCTGGACTTTGTTGCGCCGCCTTGTCCTCGGCCTCCGACCCCGGCGCGAAGGGGGCTCCGATGCGGACGAACAGCGCGACCACCGAGCGCGGCATTACGCGGTATTGGATCCCTCGCACCGGCGGCGCCGCAGGCGGTTCCACAATGTCCTCGGGCGTATCCAGCGAGGTGTCGATCCAGCGCTGCCACCCGGATGTGGCGGTCTCCGGCGCCGCCGGCAGATCGAAATCGAGAGGCTCCCAATAGGCGTTGGCCATCAGGTGCAGCCAGAACGGGAAAAGAGCGGTAGCGGGCCGCACCGTGCAGGCGATGCTATGCGAATCATCCGACCAGTCCGGGCTGCCAAGCCGGACGCCGTGCCAGTCGATCTCGCCGCGCCGCAAAACCTCGTTGAGGGTTACTCCCACTCTGTCCGCATTGCGTACCTCCATCCATCGCAGCCGATGGGAGATCAGCGTGCGGACGAAGCGGTGCAGGTCCGGGTGCCGGTCGAGCAGGCTCCAGTCGAGCCAGCTGAGCTCGCTATCCTGGCAGTAGGCATTGTTGTTGCCGTGCTGCGTGCGGCGCATTTCGTCGCCCATCAGCAGCATCGGGGTGCCGATCGAAATCAACAGCTGGAAGATGAAGTTCTTTGCCTGGCGGCGGCGCAGTCGCTCGACGGCATCGTCGTTGCTTGGTCCCTCCATCCCGCAATTCCACGACAGATTGTTGTCCGACCCATCGCGGTTGCCTTCGCCGTTCGCCTCGTTGTGCTTGCCGTTGTAGGAAACCAGATCGTTCAGCGTAAAGCCGTCGTGACAGGTGACGAAGTTGATGCTTTGCTCGGGTTCCCGTTCCCTGTGTCCAAAAATGTCGGGGCTGCCGAGCACGCGCTGTGCCAGCATCCGCACCGTGCCTCTGTCACCCTTGACGAAACCGCGCACGTCGTCGCGGAAACGGCCGTTCCATTCTTTCCAGCTGTCGCCGATGAAGCTTCCCGACCTGATAGAGACCGGCGGCGTCCCAGGCCTCCGCGATCAGCTTGGCACCGGCGAGGACCGGATCCGAACTCGATGTCCCAAAGGACCGGGGGATTCTCAAGCGGCCGACCGGTTTCGTCGCGCGCCAGGATCGAGGCGAGGTCGAAGCGGAAGCCGTCGACATGCATTTCCGCGACCCAGTACCGCAGACTGTCGAGGATCATGCGCCGCACGATCGCCTGATTGGCGTTCAGCGTGTTGCCGGTGCCGCTGTAATTGGCGTAGCGCGCGCGGTCCTGGTCGAGGATGTAGTAGATTTCATTGGCAAGGCCGCGGAAACACAGCGTGGGTCCCGTCTCGCTCCCCTCGGCGGTGTGGTTGAAGACGACGTCGAGGATCACCTCGATGCCGGCGCGGTGCAGCGCCTTGACGAGATCGCGGAACTCGGTGACCGGGCCGAGAGGGTCCTTTCGCGAACTGTAGCCGGCGTGCGGAGCGAAGAACGATACCGGCGAATATCCCCAGTAATTGACCAGGTCGGCCGGGCAGTCCTGCCGGTCGAACTGGAAGATCGGCAGCAGCTCCACCGCGGTGATCCCCAGATCCCGGAGATACGGGATCTTCTCGATCATCCCTGCATATGTTCCTCGCAGCTCGGCGGCGATCCCGGAGCTGGGATGGCGCGTGAAGCCGGCGACGTGCATCTCGTAGATGACGGTGGACGCGAAACTCCGATGCAGCGGCGCATCGCCCTCCCAATCGTAAGCGTCGGGATCAATCACCGCGCTTTTCATCGCGATGGTGTCGGACCTCCCGTACTGGCCCGCCCGCTGTCGCGAATAAGTGTCGGGCACAACGACGGAGCGGCCGTAGGGATCGAGCAAAGCCTTGCTCGGATCGAAACGCAGGCCGTACTCGGGAGCGAAAGGACCGAAGGCGCGATAGGCGTAGAGCTGTCCGGAGCCGATCCCCGGGACGAAAGCGTGCCAATAGTGGTAGGTCCGGTGCATTTGCGGATCGAGCTCGACTACATGGGTCGGCTGCGCCGCCGCGGCATTGTCGAACAGCAGCAGCTCGACCCGAGTGGCCTGCCGCGAGAACACGCTGAAATTGACGCCGCCGGGCAGGACGGTGGCGCCCAACGGAAAGCCTTGGCCGGTGCACGACGGAGCCACCGCGGCATCGGGAGCGGCCGCCAAGGCCTCCGATGGATGCGCCATGCTATCGCAAGCCATCGATACCGGCTTTGTTCAAGTCGCGCTTAATTTGAGCCGCGGCGGTCGTCGTAAACCCGTAAGCCGCAAGCAGTACGGGGGACATCGCACTCTCCTTTTTCTTCGTGCACAGTTTCGGTAAATCCACTGGGCCATGAGCTGCCCTATAGAAGGCTCAACGTAACAACCTCGAACGAAGCTATCTACGGTTTGCAGCCAATTTGAACGAATGTAGGTCTCCCTTTGACGAACGATGACCTTCTATTTCCATGTCAGAAAGAAGCCGATGTCGCCGGGCATTCCTCCCGGATACTCGAGCACCTCTGCCTTAAGACCAAAACCGAGCGGTTTTAAGTGGTCGCGCCAGAATTCGTAGCCGAGCTTGGGGCGGCCCTCCAAGGTCTGCTCCCAGTCGGACTCTGAGTTGTTAATCCTTCGCCCCCGATCGGTGCACAGTTCACTTGGAAACCGATAAACCTGGATTTCGGTCTGTCCGCTTTCGGCGGCCTGATCGACAAGCTGCATCACGCGTTGCATGAGCTGTTCGGGGCTCTGATCGGGCGGCGCATGAAATTCCGCCATCACCGCCTTTTGTTTTTCCTCCTGCTCCTGCATGCGGCGGAGTTCTTCGGCAGCTCTCTGCGCCTCACGCTCGGCCATCCGACGCTTGATATCCGCGGCGGAAAGGATCTCAACCGGTGCCGGCTTCATTGTCCCATGACTTTCAGACATGAGTTCCTTCCTTTCGTAATCCGCGACGAGCCGGCGGAAACCCGCGGTTTGCAATTTCGGAACTTCGGCCTGCACCGCTGCCGGCTTGCCGCTCTGCACGGCATCAGTGCCCTGCGTAAAATGGCGGTCGCGCGTGGCGGCCATTTCCGCCAGCAGGTTGTGGTGCGGCCCCGCACCCGCGGCAGTCTGCGTCGCTTGCCGGTGCTCGCTGGCCATCGCGCGAACCAGATCGGCGCGGCTCACAATCCCGACGACGCGGCCCTCGCCGGCGCGCACCACAGGCACCCGCTTGATGCGGTGTTCGGTCAGCAGCCGCGCCACCTCGCCGAGCTCGGTGTCCTCGCCGACGGTGACCGCCGGTGCCGCCATCACATCGCGCGCCAGCCGCTCGGCAGTGCGCAGCCATTCGAGAAACTTCGGGTTGTATGGCTCGCCCTCGGCGAGGAGGGTCAGCCACCAGTCGCGGCGCGCCTCGCGTGCGGCGTCGTCTCGGCCGATCAGGTCACCCTCGCTGACCATACCGAGCGCGGTTCCGCTGTGGTCGATCACAGGGACGGCACTGATCCCGTGCTCGCTCAGGGTCTTCGCGATCGCACTTACAGGCGTACCCGGATCGACCGATACGACGGTCATCGTCATCACGTCGCGCGCTTTCATGGGATCGTCTCCCGTCGCATCACGACATTCTTCCAATGAAGCGGTATAGATCGGCCTCGCCGATCTGTAAATCGGTAAGCCAGCGGACATTAGCGAAGCTGAGGATCATGAGGGTACGTCAAGGTTCGTCTCACATGGCTGATTTTTGACCGCCGAGCCTTGATTCAGGTCAATCCTGGACCCGGACGCATATCGTTGCGTTTGAGCGCTATTTCCCTCCGACAAATGTGCGATATCACGCTCACGTGAACGGTTCCGGGCATCCCGCCAAAGCCGGGCAAGGCTCCCAGGCGCGCGTTCCGCGCCGGTCAGCTTGTCCAAACGAGAGTGGGCGCTCGGCGATGCCAGGGCCCGGGCGGCAGGCGAGTGTCGCCGTCGCCTTTAGCTTCCCGCTTATGCAAAAATGACGATAAACTGGACGCAAGAACGCCGGGATGATACCAGCGAAGGAGACCGATATGGCCATAACGCCCGCATCGCCCGGCTGCCTTGCCGGGACCCGTGTACTTGATCTGACACAATTCGAGGCGGGCACGACCTGCACCGAAGCGCTCGCCTGGATGGGTGCCGACATCGCAAAGGTCGAACCGCCGCGCGGCGAGGCCGGTCGCACCGGCTTCGGCGATGCCTATTATTTCATGATGTACAATGCCAACAAGCGCTCGCTTACCGTCAACTTGAAGGCCGAGCGCGGCCTGGCTCTGGTCAAGGAGATGGTGAAGAAAGCCGACGTCTTCGCAGAGAACTTCGCACCCGGCGCAGTCGAGCGGTTGGGGCTCGGCTACGACGTCGTCAGCGCGATCAATCCCGGTATCATCTATGCCCAGGTAAAAGGATTCGGCACAGGCAGTCCCTATGAACGCGGTCTCGCGTTTGACCCGATCGCCCAGGCCGCCGGCGGCGCGATGAGCATAACCGGCGAGCGAGGCGGCCGACCGATCAAGCCGGGCCCGACGATCGGCGACACCGGAACCGGCATGCTGATGGCGTTCAGCATCGTCAGCGCGCTGTTCGACCGCGCCCGCACCGGCAAGGGGCGGCGGCTGCAGGTGGCGATGCAGGATTCGATCATGCATTACAGCCGTACCGGGTTCATCACCCAGGCGCGCACCGGTAAGGCGGCGCCGCGTCGGCCGGCTGCCGCCAACTCTCCTGGGGGGATCTACCCCTGCAAACCCGAGGGACCCAACGACTACGTGTACCTGCTGACCAGCCGTGCCAACCCCGAGCATTGGCCGCGACTATTGAAACTTATTGGGCGCGAAGACCTGATCGGCGATGCGCGGTACGACACGCCCGATGCGCGCGTGCAGCACGAGGCCGAAGTCGACGAACTGATCTCGTCCTGGACGCGTCAGCGCACCAAGCACGAGGCGATGGCACAGCTGAGCGCCGTCGGGGTGCCCGCCGGGGCCGTGCTCGACACGCAGGAACTGGTCGACGAGCCGAGCTTCTACGAGCGCGGCATTCTTCAGACAATGACGCACGGCGAGCGCAAGATGGCAATGCCCACCTGGCCGGTGCGCTTCGATGGCGTCCCGGCCGAGGTCAAATCCGCACCGCTGCTGGGCGAGCACACGGCGGAGGTGCTGCGCGACTGGCTGGGGCTCGATGATGCCGCGGTGACGGAACTCCGCTCCGACGGCATCGTCTGAGGTCGGTCCAGAGGACCCTGTGCGGCTGGTCACTACCAGCTTGCCGGGTGTCGGCTCCCGTCGCGGGCTGAAGGATTGCGGATCGCTTTGTAGCAGCAGCCGCCCACCAGGCGTCGCGCGCGATTTGCCACGTGCTTTTTAGTCTGAGTGGCGTGCAGCGCCTCGGTCGATTGCCCGCGCCAGGGCGCAGAACGCGATCACCGACAGCTCCTCGGCCCGCGCGGTCGGCGGTACTCCGGTCGCGGCGAGCAGTTCCTCAACAGGAACGCCGAGCGTTTTAAGGCTCGAGCGCAGCATTTTGCGGCGCTGGCCGAACGCGGCGGCGGTCACCTGTTCGAGGGCGGGTCTCGCAGCCGACGCCAGCGGCGCGGCGCGCGGGGTCAGCATCACGACGCTCGATGTCACCTTGGGCGGCGGCACAAAGGCGCGCGGCGGCAGGTCGAACAGGATTTTCGGCTCTGTCAGCCATTGCACGAGCACCGACAGCCGGCCATAGGCCGGGCTGCGCGGCGCGGCAACGAGCCGTTCAGCGACCTCGCGCTGCAACATCAGCGTCAGGCTCTCATAGTCACCGATGCGATCGAGCCAGCGCAGCAGCAGCGCCGTCGCGATATTGTAAGGCAGGTTGGCGACGATCTTGCGCGGTGCTCCCGACAGCGCGGCGGGATCGAGCGCCAGCGCATCCCCCTCGATAAGTTGAAGCCGGCCGGGATAATGCGCCGCCAACTCGCCGAGCGCGGCGAGACAGCGCCGATCGCGCTCGATCGCGATGACGCGCCCGGCGCCTTCCGCCAGCAAGGCGCGGGTCAATCCGCCCGGCCCCGGACCGATCTCGATCACGGTGGCGTGGTCGAGGCCCCCGGCGGCGCGCGCGATACGCCGGGTGATATTGAGGTCGAGGATGAAATTCTGTCCCAGGCTCTTGCGTGCGGCGATGCCGTGGCGCGCGATGATCTCGCGCAGCGGCGGCAACGCCGCCGCATCGGCGCTGTCCACCTACGCGGCAGCTGTGCCGCGGCGCCGCGCGGCCATCGCGGCAGCCAGCTTCAACGCAGCAATCAGGCTCTCCGGCCGGGCCGATCCGGTCCCGGCGATATCGAAAGCGGTGCCGTGATCAGGCGAGGTGCGAACGAACGGCAAGCCAAGCGTCACATTGACCGTTGCGTCGAAATCGAGCGTCTTGACCGGGATCAACGCCTGGTCGTGATACATGCACAGCGCTGCGTCATAATTGCGCCGGGCGACGGCGTGAAACATCGTATCCGCCGCGAGTGGCCCCCGCGCGTCGATACCCTCCCGTCGGAGTGCGGCTATGGCGGGCGTGACGATCTCGATATCCTCGCGGCCGAGAGCACCGCCTTCACCGGCATGCGGGTTGAGCCCCGCGACCGCGATTACCGGCGCGGCGATGCCAAAATCGTCGACCAAAGCTGCGTGTGTCACGCGCGCGGCGTACATGATCGCAGGACCCGAGAGCTTTTCGACGGCCTCGCGCAACGGGAGATGGATCGTCACCGGCACGACCCGCAGCTGCGGCCCCGCCAGCATCATCACCGGGTCGTCTCCGATACCGGCAAGTTCGGCGAGAAACTCGGTGTGCCCGGGATGACGAAAACCGGTCCGATAGAGCGCGTCCTTGTTAATCGGATTGGTGACCACCGCAGCCGCGCGGCCAGCCCGCACGTCCGCGACCGCCATCTCGATAGCGCGAACCACCAACGGCGCATCGGCCGGATCGGGGTGGCCTGGTCTGGCTCGGATGCTGCCGCCGATCGGCAGGACGGGCAGTGCCTGTGCAAACGCCGCCCCCGCCTCGGAAACGGTATCGAGCGCAACGATCGGAACATTCCAATTCTCGTGATACGCGATCGCCGCGAGGTGTTCGGGATCGTCGATCACATAGAATGGCGGAACACCTTCAGCTCGGCGCAACCACGCCTTGACGGTGATCTCGCCGCCGATACCGGCCGGCTCGCCCATAGTCAGAGCGAGCGGAAGCAGCTGTGGTCTCAAACCCTTACATCGACGTAGGAATTGCGCCGCAGGTCGCGAAGATACCGCCGCGAGACTGTATCGAGCCGCTGCCGTATCAACGATTCTGCGATCTCGTCGCGAGTGTTTCCACCACCGCCGGCGGTTGATTTTCCGCAGACCATGATCACGCCGACGCCGTTCTTCTGAACGATCGGCTGTGACACCTGTCCGATTGGCAGCCCGCCGATCACATTTCGCATTTCCGGGGATATGTGGCTCTCGGCAACCTTGCCCTCGCTGGTCAGCTGCGGCGCCTTTTCCCTACCGATCTTCAGCAACGTCGGGCAATCCGATGCGGTGCTGCGCAGGTTCTCCGCCTCGCCGACAGCCGCTCGCAACGCCGCGTCCCCCGCCCTCGATGGTAGCGGGAAGACGACCTGGACCATATCGTAGATGGTTTCCTGTTTGCTGGCACTCGCCCCGCCGAGCCGGCGGTCGAGAACGAGCAGCAAGTAGTAGCCGCCGCCATAAGAGATTGGCGCCGACAAGTCGCCAGGGCCGAGCTGCGCCACCGCGTTTGCCAGCTCGGGAGGCAGCTGATCCGAGCGCAGCCAGCCCATATCGCCTCCGACCGGAGCGCTCGCGGCTTGCGAGAACTGCCGCGCGACGGCCGAGAACCGCGCCCCCCGCCGCATCTCTTGCGACAGCCGCTCGGCGAAACGGCGTACCTCCTCGTCCTGCGCCGGATTGTCGACCGTCAGGAAGATTTCCCCAACCCGGGTCTGCGCTTCCTTGGCACTCTCTTGTGCGCGCTTTGCTGCTTCATCGATTTCCTCGTCGGAAATGTCGACCGTTTGAGCTGCCTGGCGTCGCACCAGCTTCGTCCAAACCAGCGTCGCCCTGACCTGATCGACAAGCGCGCTCCGACCGATGCCCCGCGATTTCAAGAGCCCGGTCAGCTGTTCCGTACTCATGTTGTTTTGCTGCGCGATCTTCTGCAGCGCCTTCTCGACATCGGAATCCGGCACCGTGACATTCTGGCGCTTCGCTTCCTGCAATTGCAGTTTCTCGTCAATCAGCGAACGCAGGACCTGCCGACCCATTCGCTCGCGCAACTCCGGGGTATCCGGAATATTTGACGACAGCATAACCATCTGCATGCGCGATACCATGTCGAATACCGAGATGACCTCGTCATTGACGACGGCCGCTATCCGCATTTCGGGCGCGTGGCCCGCGGAAGACTGTCCCGGCGCAGCCTGCGGCGGAGCCTGAACAGCCACCTGGGAACGCTGCGCGTGAGCCGCGCCGCACAGCGCGGCGGAAACCACCAGAACACAAGACCAGCGGAAAGGCACCATCAACAGCCGAACCTCCATCGCTACAGCAAAGCGCCACCCAAATTACACGGTCAAGCGCCGAAAGTGCGGGAATCTCCTACATACCGGTCAATTCGTCTCAAAGAGCTCCCGATGACACGGAGAGGAGGGTTCCGCCAATCTCCCCGAGGTTCTTGAAGACGACATTGAACATGACGGAGACGCCGGGCTTTACGTCGCCGTTACGGATGCCCGACTGCGAGACCGAGCCGATGAACGCCATGCATTCGTCCTGATAGATTGCCGCCAGCGTGGTGTAGAGGCTTCCGGTCGATTGCGGTTGCGCTACGCCGCTGATGATGTTTACCGAGTCTGTCAAGTTGATGGTCTGATTGCCGACCAGCGCCCAGTAGCGCGTCAGTTGCGTTCTGACATTGTACGACACCTGCTCGCGTTTCCCGTAGATAGTCGTCTCGCTGTTGATCGGATTCGCAAGAGTGTCGTTGAGCTGCTGCGGAGGGGCCAAGATGAAATTGACTCCGAGCCTCAGATTTTGCGGACCGGTGCTCGCGCCCATTTCCTGCGTCAAAGGGCGAAGATTGCTTTTGTCCAAGCGGAAACGGTAGATCAGATCAAGATAGGAACTAGGCGAGGCGACAACCCGCCCGACGACATCGGACAGGCGATCAGCCGCGCCGGACGCGGGCGGCAGGAACGGATTCTGCTGCGCGCGGTAGCTCTGCCCGATCAACAGGCGATAGTCGCCGCCGATCTTGTCGTAGAGACCCAGCCGTAAGCCGTAATCGACCCGCTGCCCGGTATCGAGAATGTCGTAGCCGGCCAGTCGGTCGGGTTTGAACAGGTCCGCGTCCTGGAATTCGAACCCGAGACTGTCTTCGTTCGGAATACGGCGCTGATTGCCGCCTGTGGGTGCGACGTAAGCCCCGACAATCGGCTCGACGATCGCGGTGCGTTCCGGGCCGCGATGCGCCAGCGGATAGCTCCAGGTCAGGCCGAGTTGCGGAAAACCCCGCGCCGTGACGAAGTTGCTGTCGATCGGCTCCGCTGCAGCTAAGCCATTGATCGGAAAATAGGCGCTCGGCAGATCAGGGTTTGAGATCAGGCTCAAATTGTTGACCGAATAGGCATCCCCGCGCAGGCTCGCGGAGAAGGCATACTGGCCGCCGATACCGTCGCGGAATATCCGCTCCCACCGGCTGCCGAGCGAGGCCCTGCGCGTCTGGGTACCAGTGTCACGAACGATGTTCAGCAAATTCCCATTGAGAAACCACCTCCCGCCGAGCGGATCTGGTTCACTGATCCAGGTCCGGTTGACCACGGGAAGCACGATCGGCTGTGTCGAACTGCTGAGCCCCGGAACCAGCGGCTGAAACGCGTATGTGAAGACGTCGGTCATCGCGCGCGGCTCGAAGCCCTGCAGGTAGGCGCGACTGATCATCGCGTTCAGCAGTGGCACCGGGAACCCGAAGCGCTGCAGATAGGTCTGGTCGGATACGCGCTGCAGGTCTAATCCGGTCCGGTAGGTCTCGTTGAGATCCCAAACTCCGGTCGAGTTGATGTGGCCGCGCCATCGGTCGCTGGCGGTCGTCTCATTCGTTGACTGGGCGTCGCTGTAATTGATGCTGCCGGTGGCATCGAGCGCGCCGTTGCCGAAGCGCTGGCGGTAATTGGCGGCCAGAAGCTGCCCGCCTTGCGCCGTAAACCGTGGCGCGAGGGTCAGATCCTTATCGACGTCGATCGCCCAATAATACGGCAGCGAAAAGTGAAATCCGTTACTGCTGGAGCTGCCGATACTGGGCGTCAAAAAGCCGCTGGCCCGCTTCACCGACGGGTCCGGGGCGGAAATATAGGGCGTGTAAAACACTGGCCAGCCGTCCAGTTCGAGCATCGCGTCGCGAAACTCAAGCAGCTTCAGCTCCCGGTCATGGGAAATCTCCCGTGCCTTGAGTTGCCACGCCGGCGGCGCGCTTGGATCCTCTTTGCACAGATCGCACGGAGAATACACGCCGCGCATCAATTCGGTCCTGTTCCCGCCGATCCGCCGTGCCGCGTTTGCCGCGAGGCGGGAGCGATCCGCAAGCAGCATGCGCACGTTTTGCGAGAATCCGGTGTTCATCGAGTCACGCAGCTCGATGAAATCGGAAAAGGCGACTTCCCCGGTCGGCTGGACCAGACTAACGTTGCCGGAAGCGGTAATCGTACCGGTACGCTGGTTGTAGCTGACCGTATCGGCAAGCAAGACCTCGCCGCCCTGCGAAATCTCGACGTGCCCCTTTGCCACGGTCAGACCGAGCTGCTCATCGTATTCGACTTCGTCGGCCTGAAAGAGAACCGGCGCGTTCCGGTCGACTTTTTGAGCGCCCGCCGAGAACTGCGCCTCACCAGGCGCGCCATCACATAGCATCGCAACGAGCGCGGCGCCTATCGCGACCGTCATGCGAACGTGCCGTAGGCATCTTGCGGGTCTGCGGTAACTTGACATCCGCCGCATCAGTCTCGAAGGCGACGTTCGCAAGGAACGCCGATCACCCAGCCTGCTTGCTGCCATCGTCAACTGCAAGCCCAGTGTCATCCATCTTCGAGGTGAAGCAGCATCGAGACGCCAAAAATCAGGCTAGCGCCGGCGGGGGCCCAGGCCGCCAGCAGAACCGGGATTCGAGCCGAGATCCCCAGGGCGAAGACAACGTCCGACAGGAAATACAACAGGAACCCGGCCGCGACACCGCTCATCAACAGCGCGACCGCCCCGCCGCGCCGCTGCATCCGCAGGCTGAACGATGCCGCCACCAGCACCATCGCGCAAAACAGCAGCGGCTTCGCCAACAGCACATTGAATTGCAGCCGATGACGCTGTGCTGAAAATCCGGATTGCTCCAGCAGCCTGATGTAACCGGGCAAATCCCAGAACGACATCGACTCGGGAGAGGCGAGGCTCTCCTCGATCTTCCGGGAGGTCAGACCGGTAACAAGCCGAATTGCATCGAACCCTTCGGCCGGCTCTCCGAGGCGGAAGCGCTGGCCCTGCTCGATCACCCAGAAGCCGCGGTCGAGTTTGGCCGAGCGCGCCTCGATCCGCGCAGTGAATTGCGAGCGCGCGTCGATGAAGAACAGCCCGACATCGCGCAGCACCAAGTCGCGCCCGGCGAGTTTCTCGCCATGAAGGATGATTTGGCCGCCGGTGCCATCGCTCTGGCGCAGCCAGAGCGCGCCATTGGACAAGCTGCTCGGATCTCCGGTCGTATGGAGAATCCGGCTTTCCAGCTTCTCGTAGCTGGACTCCATCGCCGACGCGACCGGATTGAATAGCATGACCGCAACCATCCCGATCAGCAGCGCCATCAGAACAGCGGGGGCGAGAAAAGCCCAGGCCGAGATGCCTGCAGCGCGGGCCGCGACCAGTTCGTTACTGCGTGTCAGACGCCAGAACACAAGCATGGTACCGAACAGGATAGCGAACGGCATCACCTCCTGTGCGGTTTGGGGCAGCTTGAGCGCCGTCAACTGCAGCAGTACGCCCCACGTGGCCTGAGCCCGGGCGCCGGAGCGCCGCAGCAGTTCGATATAGTCGAGCAGGAAGGCGACGCTGACCATGGTACCGAACACGGCACCAAACCACGCCAAAAACTGGCGGGCGATATAGCCGGACAGGGTCCGTGCGAATGGCATTTTCCGACGAATCCCGCTTACGACCAGCCGGGCGCCGCGGCCACCCGTCGTGCGCGCAAGCGGGGAAAGCCAAACCGCAAGATCGCGATCCCCAACACCAACGGGGACAAATCGACGACATAGAGCAGCGGGATCAGGTCAGTGTTGCGGCCGGCCAGGTTCTTGGCGCCGAGATCGACAGCTTGAAACAGAAATGCAATCCCGACCGCGAAGAGCACGCGGCGCAGCTGACCCCGCCGGTTGAGTTCGCCTGGCAATAGGCACGCGAGCGGTATCATGACATAGCTGAAAACGGTGAGCGGCACCAGAAGGCGCTGATGCGCCTCGAGTATGAAGTTGCGCCGCAGCATCGGCTCCAGCTGTGGCGGCGGCCAAAATAACTCATCGAGAAACCGCTCTTGTGCTTCGCGAAACCTCACGCCCGGTGCGTCGCGCAGCAGATTGAGATCGAGCGTGTAGCGGTCGAAGGTCAGGACGGAGAGCTTGCCGGAGGCGCGATCGTAGCTCTGCCGGCTGCCGTTCACCATGACTATCCGCGAGATCTGCTCATCATCCGCGAAGGCTCCGCGCTCGGCCATGATCGTGACCGGCTGCTTCGGATCGCGATTGTCGTTGATCAACAAACCCGTGACCTGGCCGCGCTCATCGCGCCCGGCGATATAGATCGTCAGCTTGCTCGATATTGTCGTAAACGTGCCCTCCTGCAGCAGCGCCGATACGAAGCGATTTCGTATCTCAAACTGCAGATCCTTGAACGCCCGGTTCGATACCGGAAGGAAATAAGCCGAAAGGCTGAGTAGCGCGACAAAGGCAATTGCGGCCAGAACAAACACCGGACGGGCGAGCGCGAATGGCCCGATCCCCGCGCCGCGCATCACCACCAGCTCGCTCTCCGAGGTGAGCCGGTTGAACACGAACAGAACCGCGATGAAGGCTCCGATCGGCAGCACGATGTCGAGGAACCGCGGCAGGATCAACAGCGCCAGATAAAGGAACAGCTCGACCGAAAGGCCGCGGTTGACAATGAGGTCAACGAGCCTGAGCGATTGCGCCAGCCACACGGCAGCGCTGAGCGCCGCGGTGATCAAGACCATAATACTGAACGATTGCCGCAGGATATAGCGGTCGAGGAGCGTCATTGTTGGCGGATAATACCGGATGGCGGCGTGCGGCCGCTACCGCTTTCCCGCGGCAAGTCTTTGTCCCGGCCGGGCCCTCACCGGCATTGACTTGCGCCGGCAACGCGGCTATCGCGCGGACAGGCTTTGGTTCGCGTGCCCGGAGTAGCCCGATGAAGATCAATTTCGCTGAGTCCGTGCTGCCTCGGTCGGGCGCCGTCGTGGTCGGCGCGTGGGAGGACCGGGTCCTGACCGCGACGGCGCGGCGGCTCGATGAAGAGACCGGCGGCGCGATCGCCCGGGCCGTGGCCGCGGCGCCGCGCTTTCACGGCAAGAAGAGCGAATTGCTGCCGTTGATCGGCCCGCCGAACGTGACTCTGAGCCGCATCGTTGTAGCCGGGCTCGGCAAGCCGGATGCGATCGATGCCCGCGCGTTCGAGGACCTTGGCGGGAATCTCGTGGCGCATCTGAATGGCGCCGGCGAGAGTGAGGCGACGCTTGCGATCGACATCGGCGACAGCCCCAAGGTGAAGCCGGGCGAGGCGGCGGCCCATCTCGCCTTTGGGGCCGCGCTGCGCGCCTACCGCTTCGACAAGTACCGCACGACTGAAAAACCGGAGAAAAAGCCGTCCCTCACCACGATCACGGTGGCCACCGATGCGCCCGACGCCGCGCGTGAGGCGCACCGGGCACTTGGCGCCGCCGCCGATGCAATCGCCTTCACGCGCGATCTGGTATCCGAGCCGGCCAACACGCTCTATCCGGAGACTTTAGCCGAGCGCGCCGCTTCCCTTACGAAGTACGGTCTCTCGGTCGAGGTGCTCGACGAGAACCGCATGCGCGATCTCGGCATGGGGGCGCTGCTTGGCGTCGCGCAGGGAAGCGTGCGGCCACCGCGTCTGGTCGTCATGGAACATCGCGGCGGACCCACGGGCACCGCACCAATCGCCTTCGTCGGTAAAGGAGTCACCTTCGATACCGGCGGCATCTCGATCAAGCCGGCCGCCGGCATGGGGGACATGAAATGGGACATGGCCGGGGCCGGCGCGGTGATCGGGTTGATGCGCCTGCTTGCTGCCCGCAGGGCCAGGGTCAACGCGGTCGGCATCGTCGGGCTGGTTGAGAATATGCCGTCCGGCTCGGCCCAGCGTCCGGGCGACATCGTGCACTCGATGTCGGGACAGACGATCGAGGTCCTCAACACCGATGCCGAGGGAAGGCTCGTCCTGGCCGATGCGCTATGGTATTGCCAGGACCGGTTCAAGCCGCGGCTGATGGTCGATCTCGCGACCCTGACCGGCGCGATTATCGTCGCGCTCGGCAACGAGTATGCCGGGCTGTTCGCCAACAACGAAGAACTGGCCGAGCGGCTGATCGCTTCCGGCAACGCGGTCGGCGAAAAATTGTGGCGGATGCCGCTCGGCGACAGCTACGACCGCGCGATCGACAGCGATGCCGCCGACGTCAAGAACATCGGCGGCGACCGCGGCGCCGGCAGCACCATCGGGGCACAGTTCATTAAGCGCTTTGTCAACGACGTGCCGTGGGCGCATCTCGATATCGCCAGCGTCGCCTGGTCGAAAAAGGATTCCCCAACCGTGCCGAAGGGCGCGACGGCGTTCGGCGTCCGCCTGCTCGACCGCTTTGTCGCGGAGTATTACGAGAAGGCGTGATCTGCGGGCGGACTGAAGGGCTGGGCAGTGGCCGAGATCGGCTTTTATCACCTGCTGACCACGCCGCTGGACCGCGCCCTGCCGCGCCTGCTGGAACGCGCGCGCGCGCAAGGCTACCGCATTGTCGTGCGGGCCGCTTCGGCGGATCGGCTCGAGCATCTGAACGCGGTGCTGTGGACCTATGACGAGTCGAGCTTCCTGCCGCACGGTTCGGCGCGTGACGGCAACGCCGCCAATCAGCCGATCTGGCTGACCGACGGCGACGACAACCCGAACGCGGCGACAATGCTGGTGCTGGTTGACGGCGCCGAGCGCAGCGATCTGACGCCATATGCCCGGGTTGCCGATCTGTTCGATGGCAGCGACCCTGATGCCGTCGAGGCCGCGCGCGACCGCTGGTGCCGCGTCAAGGCTGCCGGCCACGCACTGACCTACTGGCAGCAGACCGGGGCGGGGTGGGAAAAGAAGGGCTGATCCTTCGGAACGCATCCGATCGAACCGCCGGCGTCTCACTGTTGTTGCCGGCCGGAGGCGGGCAGTTCCGGCGGCGACTGACGATTGCCGCCGCGCGGCGGCGCGGCTATAACCGCGCGCCTCCCCAAGCAACATGAGAGACAACATGGCCGTTGAGCGCACCCTGTCGATCATCAAGCCTGACGCGACCCGGCGCAACCTGACCGGCGCGATCAACGAGCGCTTCGAACGCGCCGGGCTGAGGATCGTCGCGCAAAAGCGTCTGCAGCTGACACAGGAAATGGCCGAACGCTTCTACGCCGTCCATGCCCAGCGCCCATTCTATAACAGCCTGGTCAGCTTCATGATTTCGGGCCCGGTCGTGGTGCAGGTGCTCGAAGGCGAGAATGCGGTGGCCAAGAACCGCGAGGTGATGGGGGCAACCGACCCGGCGAAGGCCGATCCTGGCACAATCCGCAAAGATTTCGCCGAGTCGATTGAAGCCAACTCGGTGCACGGCTCGGATTCGCCCGAGAACGCCGCGCAGGAAATCGCGTTCTTCTTCTCGCAGATCGAGATCTGCCCCTGAACCGGTCCGACTAAAGCAGCGATACCGCCATCCCGATCAGGATCAGCACGATCACGACGAGCGAGATTTTCATGAACCGCGTGAACCCGATCCAGGTTCGCCGGTGCCGTTCGAGTTCCGGATCCGCGACTGACATTCTCCCCCTCGCCAACTGCGATTGCGCGAGCAAGGTATAGCTTAATCGTCCCGCCGGGCAAACGCGTCCAGTGGGTTGAGCATCACATGCTCCGGTGTTGACGCGCCGGCAATCACGACCGTGTTGCCTGTCAAACGCAGCCGGCCTTCGGCGAACAGACGTACCGCCAGCGGATAAAGCCGATGCTCGGCCTGCAAGATGCGCCGGGACAACCGGTCCTCGTCATCGCCCCCGCGCACCGGTACGACCGCTTGCGCGATGATCGGCCCGGTATCAACCGCGTCGCGCACGAAATGCACGGTGCAGCCGGAAAAGCGGACGCCGGCCTCCAGCGCCTGGCGTTGCGCATGAAGCCCGGGGAAAGCCGGCAGCAGAGACGGGTGGATGTTGATAAGCCGATTGCACCAGGCCGCGACAAAACCGCTGTCGAGGATGCGCATGTATCCGGCGAGTGCGACGAGTGCGACATGGCTTTTCCGCAACGCGGCATCCGCCGCCGCGGCAAACCCCTGCCGGCCCGGATCGGCAATGACAAGATGCTCAATCCCGGCGCGGGCGGCCCGTTCGAGGCCTGGTGCTTCCGGGCGGTTGCTGATCACCAGCACTATTTCGGCCGGATAGGCAGGGTCGGCGGCGGCATCGATCAGCGCCTGCAGGTTCGACCCGCGGCCTGAGATCAAAACGCCAAACTTGAGCCGCGTCATTGTTCTCCGCATCGCAACGCGCCGCAGATGGGCGCGTCCTAATGGCGTCGCATTGCAAACTGCGCTATCACCGAGACGGCGCGACCGCAAGGCCGCGAAGGTACCGGATCGGGAGCGCAGTGCCATGACCTTGCCGCTGAAGGCGGCTTCGGCCGGCAGCCAAAGGGGGCGCCGGATTGCCGGTGCCGCGTTCCTCTCGATGCTCCTGCTCGGCCAGGTGGCCGGCGAACCGGCTCGGGCGCAGGACGCGGACCCGTTCTCGGCCACCGTGAAGGTTGATGCGCGCGCGGACACGGTAGTTAAGGCGCGCGAAACGGCGCGCGTCGAGGGTCAGAGGCGGGCGCTGGCGTCAGTTGCTGAACGCCTGTCGGGCGGCGCCGGGCCGGTCAAACCGCCAAAACTCGACGACAAGTCGATCACAGATCTCGTCGCCAATTTCGAAGTCGCGAACGAGCGGATGTCGGCGGTGCGCTATATTGCCGATTACACCTTTCACTTCCGACCGGCGGAGACCCGGCGGGTCTTGGGAGTTGCCGCGCCCAGTGCCGGCGCCGCGGAACCTTCCTCTAAGCCGATTGCCGGTGAGGGTCTCGCCAAACCCAATGTTGCGGAGCCCAATGCGAGGCTGACGGTGATCATCCCGGTGTTCGAGTCGGCGGGTCAGGCGGTATTGTGGGACGATCCCAACCCGTGGCGTGAGGCTTGGGAGCAGGCGCCGGCGGTATCGGGGAGCGCCGTCGTTCCGCTCGGCGATGCCGGCGACCTCGCCGCGATCGACGCCGTGAAGGCTCGCGCCGGAGACGCCGATGCCGTTACGGCGATTGCCCGCCGCAACGGCGGCGATGCGGCTGTCGTCGCGGTCGCGGTTTTGCGGGGCCCGCCCGACCGCCCGAACGGGATTGATGTGCGGCTGCGGCGTTTTCAGGGTGGTCGTCCTGTTGATACGCGCAGCGAGAGCTACAGCGCCGGCCCCGGAGAAAGCACTGCCGACCTGCTGCGCCGCGCTGTCGCCGCAATTGGCCCCGATATCGTCGTCAGCCGAGCGCCCGAGGCGCCGTCATCGGCCGCTCCGGAGCACGATCAAACCCTCACGGCGGTATTGCCGATCAACAGCCTCGAGGACTGGCTACGGGCGCGCGAGCGCCTGCAGGCCGTGCCGGCGATCCGCAAAGTTACCGTCGCGGCCCTGTCGCGCCAGGAGGCGACGATTGCAATCGACTACACCGGGACGATCGAACAACTGAAATCGGAGCTGGCAAAAATCAACCTGGATCTCGTGCGGCGCGAGTCGCAATGGCAGCTCGCCCGCGATGGCGCCGGCGGCGCTCGCTAATCCGATCCGAGCCGCGGATACCCGTGCCATGGTGCCCGAGCCCACCGCACGCCCCAAAATGCCGCCGTCGCGCACACTTCACCCCGGGCCGCTGTTGCGGCTGATCGAGCTCAACCTGAACCTGCCGAATGCCATCACGCTGGCGCGCCTCGCATCGGTGCCGCTGGTAATCGGTCTTGTGTTTGGCGGGCGTTATGCTGCTGCATTCTGGGTGTTCATCGGCGCCGGACTGTCCGACGCCGTGGACGGATACATCGCGAAACGCTTCGATCGCCGCACCCCGCTCGGGGCCGTGCTCGACCCGGTCGCCGACAAGGCGCTGCTGACCGGTCTGTACGTCACGCTGCTCCTGACCGGGCATCTGCCGGGTTGGCTCGTCTCGCTGGTGGTTCTGCGTGACGGGTTGATCGTGGTCGGATACCTCGCCTTACGGGCGAGCGTCAGGCCGCACCGTCTTGATCCCCTCTTTATCAGCAAAATCAATACGCTAATCCAGATTGCGCTGGTCGGGTTCGTGCTGGCGCGGCTCGGGGTCGGGGCGCAGGCCGGATGGGTGGAAGCGCTGCTGATTGCTGCTACGGCGATCACGACGGTGTTCTCGGGGTTCTCCTATCTCGTGCGCTGGCGGCGCATAATCCTCGGCCCGGAACGGGTGCCGTGAACCCGAGGGTCATCCAAGCGCTGTTCTGGATCGGCTTCTGTCTGCTCGTTGTCGTCGTCCTCGGCCTCGTCCAGAGCATACTGATGCCGTTCGTCGTCGGTTTCGCTATCGCATACGTGCTGGCGCCGGTTGTCGCTCGCCTCGAGCAGTGGGGGATACGCCGCACGCTTGCGAGTTTTTTTGTCGTAATCCTGTTTCTGCTCGCCCTGGCGCTGATCCTGGTGATCCTGGTGCCGCTGATCCAGGGCCAAGTCATACAGCTGATCGTGGGCATCCCCGCCCTGGTCCGCGTGCTGCAGGACCAGCTGACCCATCTGTTCGAGGTGCTGCAGCAGCGCCTGCCGGCCGAGGATGTGGCGCGCCTGCGCGACATGCTCGGCGCCAAAACGGCGGAGGCCCTGACCTGGCTCGCATTGCTTCTACAGAGTCTGATCACCAGCAGCCTTGCCATCCTAAATGTCCTTTCGCTGGTCATCGTAACCCCGATCGTCACGTTCTTTCTGCTACGCGACTGGGAGAAGATGGTCGCCGCGGTCGATGCGTACCTGCCGCGGCCCTCTCTGGAGACCGTGCGTGGGCAGGCGCGGCTCGTCAGCGATACGCTGGTCGGCTTCTTTCACGGTCAGGCGCTGATTTGCCTGATCTTGGCAGCCTATTATGCGAGCGCTCTCAGCGTCGTCGGATTGCATTCGGCGCTCGCAGTCGGCGTGCTGATCGGTGTGCTGGCGATCATCCCGATCCTCGGCGTTACCACTGGCTTCATCCTCGCGCTTAGCCTCGCCGCATCGCAATACGGAACCTGGACCGCCATTATCAAGGTATGCGCGATTTTCGCGGCGGGTCAGATGGCCGAGGCCAATTTCCTGACTCCGAAGCTGCTTGGGGATCGGGTGCATCTGCATCCCGTTTGGGTCATTTTCGCGTTGTTTGCCGGCGGCGCGTTGTTCGGGTTTATCGGCGTCCTGCTGGCCGTGCCGGCGGCGGCGGTGATCGGCGTGTTAGCGCGATTCGCGCTGACGCGCTACCGCCAGAGCACACTCTATAACGGCGCACCGCCCGAAACCGAGCCCGCCCCGAACGTGACTCGCCTCCGGTGACCCAACTCGCGATCAACCTGCCGTTTCAGCAGGCTCTCGGAGCAGCCGATTTCCTTGTATCCGAGTGCAACCGCGCTGCCTTTGCTTTGATCGAACGGTGGCCCGACTGGCCGGGTCGGGCCCTCGCGATATACGGTCCGGCGCAGTGCGGCAAGAGCCATTTGGCCCGGCTATGGACCGCGCGCAGCCGGGCCCGGCTGGTGCACGGTCCGGCATTGCACGCACTGGACCCACCCGGACTGGCCGCCTTGCCCGGGGTTGCGATAGACGAGGCTGATGCGGCGCCAGAGCAGGCGCTGCTGCATCTCCACAATTGCTGCCGTGAAATCGGCTCCTTCCTGCTGATCGTGGCGCGCTCGCCGCCGGCCCGCTGGCCGATCGCGTCGCCGGATCTCGCCTCACGGCTGCGAGCTTTGCCGGTGGTCGGCATCGCCTCGCCGGACGACGCACTGTTGGCCAGTCTTCTGGTCAAACATTTCGCTGATCGGCAGATCCGCGTCGCACCTTCCGTAATCGATTTCGCGGTGCGCCGGATCGAGCGTTCGTTCGCCGCGGCGGCGGCGTTGGTAGACGCGCTCGACCGCGCCGCTCTCCGCGCCGGAGGCCCGATCGGCATCGCGCTGGTTCGCCGGGTACTCGCCGAGCCCAACGCTCAGCCGGATTTGCGGAGCGATTTGGGTGTGACGTAGTCGCGCAGCGCGTGCCGCGCTCGGTCAAGGCTGGCCCACTCTGTTTCGATGATGAAGCTCGCCCGTGCCGTTGTCGGGAATTTCCCCGAGGCCAACGCCGGATAACCCTGCGACTCCTGGGCGGCAAGCGCCAGCGCGAGTTCGTGCAGCCCGGGGTTGTGGCCGATCAGCAGCACGGCCCGCGTGGCCTCATCCAGGCGACGCAGCCGCCGGATCAGGTCCGGCAGCGCAGCTAGGTATAGTTCGTCCTCGAAGGCGACCGGATGCGGCTCGGGGAAACCGGCCAGGACCAGCGAAGCGGTTTCGCGAGTTCGCAGGGCGGTCGAACACAGCACGAGGTCGACCGTGCCAAGCGCGGCCGGCAGGCTGGCCGCGAGGAAGCTGGCGTCCTCCCGCCCCTTCCGACTCAGCGGACGAAGCCGATCGTCGGTGCCGCTGTCGTCCCGCGCCGATTTGGCGTGCCGCAACAGGTGCAGCAGATGCATTAGACTCCCCAGGTAATTGCCTACGACGGGCTAAAACATCTCCGGAGTGATGACGTTCTGCGGCCGGTTGGTGAGCAACGCGGCGCGCATTGTCTCGGCCGACTTGCGCCGCGTATCCTCCCACGAATGCGGCGTCAGCCAAGCCGAGTGCGGTGTGATCACAAGACGGCCCTCAAGCCACTCCTCGCGGGCACGGTAGGCGCGCAGCAGTTCGGGGACCGGTTCGACCGGCGGCTCCACCGGCAATACATCGAGCCCTGCCCCGGCGATATGGCCGCTGCGCAGCGCTTCGCACAGCGCATCGAGGTCGATAATGGGGCCGCGCGCATCATTGACGACGACCGCCCCCTTTGGCACCAGCGCGAGTTGCTCGCGGCCGAGCATACCGCGGGTTTCCGGGGTCAGTGGCGCATGGATCGACAGCGTATTGGTCTGGCGCAGTAAATCTTCGAGCGTTGCGGCCCGTTCGATGCCGAGAGCCAGCTCGACCCCGTTCGGCAGATACGGGTCGTAGAACACGACGCGGAAATTGAACGCCTTGGCGCGCAACGCTACGGCCGTGCCGATCCGACCGAGCCCGATGATGCCGAAGGTTTGGGTGCCGAGCCGTTCGATCAGAGGGTGCTGGAACGAGCGGAACGGCGCCGGCGGGTTCTTCCGCTGCAATTCGTGGTGCAAGAGGATGCCGCGCCGCAAGGTCAGCGCCAGCGCAATTGCGTGGTCCGCGACCTCGGTCGTGCCGTAATCGGGCACGTTGCAGATCAGGATATTGCGTTCCGCGGCCGCCGGCCGGTCGAGCTTGTCGTACCCGACCCCCATGCGCACGATCGCTCGCAGCCTCGGAAATCGCGCCAGATCGGCGCCGGTGACCGGAAACCCCATGATCATTAGCCCATCTGCCTCGGCGCAGTCGGCATCGGACAGTTCGGATAGCGCCCCGGCATCGCGCTTCACGATCTGCATGTCGGGGCCGAACACCGCACGCTCGAGTTCGTCGGGTTGCTGTCGGGCTTCGGGATACAGAACGGTAACAGGCATCGGGTCCCCTCTTGAGATCGATCAGGCCAAGCTCACGCCGGACGGCACAACAGACTTATACCAACCGCCCAAGACCGGACCCATGCATCATGTCCGGTGCCGTTCGGACGTCACGAAAATCGCCGCAATCGCATTGCATACTGCGCCCTAGTCGATATGCGAAGAGGCCCGGCGATGTGCTCCCGCAATTCCCTGTTCGGCGGCGCAAATTCGCTGCTCGACGTCGGAAATTCGCTGTTCGTGTTCGCCGTTTTCCGTGTTCCCAGCGCCAATAATCTTTCCCTATATATTTGTTCTAAATAGATAAACCTGACAAAAGGCCGGCACCGGACGGAGAGAATTCCCTGCTTGCAGGGAATTCCCTCCGTCACGGTTTGCCCGATACCGACCGGCAAGAGAGGAATCGATCAAACTCGGCACCGCCTAGTATTACGCCCGGCGCTGCGGCGGCAGGATTTCCGGCGCGAGAATTTGATCGATCAGATGCGCGCGGCCGATGTCTTCGAGATGGACGCGCTTCTGGTCGGGTGTGAGGCGCGTGCCGATGCCTTGCGTCATCAGCTGCACGAGCGAGCGGTCGCTGAGACCGAGCCAATAGCCGCGTCGGATCAGCTTGTCGTCGCCGTCGCGAGCGAACGGGTCTTCCTCCGCTCCGTCGAGCGGTGGTCGGTAGAATTGGCTCATCGATCTCTCCCTGGAACCATCGACGGCACAATACACCCTGGCAGAATTGGCCGTTGCGCGGTTCCGAGGCAAGCCGGCACTTTTGCGGTGATGAGCACTCCCGGCGCGCTCTCCCCGAATTTGCAAACGCGAACGGCCTGGCTGATGCTGGGCGGTGCGTTTGCCGCGTTCACGATCAGCGCCGCGCTGATGCACGCCTATCCGGTGTATCTCGTCGCCTTCATCGAGGATTTTGGCTGGAGCCGCGCCGAGACGTCGATTGCCTATTCGGTGTCGCAGCTGGTCGGCGGGGTCAGCGCGCCGCTGGTCGGGCTGCTCGTCGACCGGCTGGGTCCGCGCCGACTGCTGCTGATCGGCAGCGTCTTGCTGGGAATCGGGCTCTGCGGCAGCGCCTTCGTGACGGCGCTGTGGCAGATCGTGCTGCTATACGGAATCGTGATGACGTTCGGGGCAAATTGCCTCGGCCTTGTGGCTTTCGTGCCGCTGCTGTCGCGGCATTTCGTGCGCCGTCGCGGCATGGCGATCTCGATTGTGCAGTCGGCGAACGGGATTGCGCGCGGGATTTCCGCGCCGGCAGTGCAATGGTCGATCTCGCTGATCGGCTGGCGCCCGACCTACCTGGTGCAGGCCGCGGTGATGGCGGTCGTCGTGCTGCCGCTTGCCGCATTGTTCCGGCGCGCCGAGCCGAGCCCCCCCGGGCGCACGGGATCGTCTCTGCCGGCCGAGGCGCCGGCGGCCCCTTCCCTCTCCACGCTGTCGCCTCGCGCCGGGTGGAGCCTCGGTGAGGCGGTGCGCACGCCGCATTTCTGGCTGTTGTTCTCGGTCTATATGTTCACTGGTCTCGGCAGCTTTCTCGTGTCGCTGCACCAGCTGGCCTTTGCCGTCGATATCGGATTCAACAAGCTCTATGCCGCCCAGGTGCTCGGGATGGGCGCCTTCCTGGCGGTGCCGGGCATCGTCGTCACCGGGACTCTGTCGGACTACCTCGGCCGCGAAATCTCGGCAATCCTGGCCTACGGGATCTCAATCCTCGGCGTTTTCTGTGCCCTCCTGATCACCAGCCCCGATCAACATCTGCTGTTGTGGTTGCACGCCTGTTTTTTCGGTCTGACCTGGGGCGCGCGCGGGCCGGCGATCACCGCCAAAACCGCCGATCTTTTCCCGGGGCCGCGGCTCGGTACGATCCTCGGCGTCATCACGATCGGCAGCGGTCTCGGCGCGGCGATCGGATCCTGGGGAGCGGGCTGGGTGCATGACGTGACGGGCAGCTACCGCGTTGCGTTCATGATGTCGATTGCCTCGTATGCCTGCGGAACGGCCGCATTTTGGGCATTGCGCCGACCGCCGGTGCGCCGGCAGCCGCTACCCGACCCGCTCATGCGGGCCGGCGGCGGGTAAAGCGCCGGTCTCGCCGCTCTCGGGAGCAAGCAACGAGCCGAGCGCGTCGGCGAACGGGAAGACGTTCGCTTCGCTGTTTTCCGGTGCGAGCAGCGAGCCGAATGTTTCGGCGCGGTCGGGTCGCCGCGGTAGCGTTATGCGAACCGCCGTGCCGCGTCCGCGGCTGGTGTCAAGCGCCAGCGTGCCGCGATGCGCTTCGATGAGGCCCTTAGCGATTGGCAAGCCAAGCCCCGTCCCGCCGTAGCTTCTCGTCGTCACGGAGCTGGCTTGCCCGAATGGCTGCAAGGCGCGGCCGGCTTCTTCCGGGGTCATGCCGATCCCATGATCCTTGATTTCGATCACGACCGCCCCGTCACGGGCGTCCCAGGCGCGGATCTCAACTCGTCCCCGTTCATGCGAGAACTTGATCGCGTTCGACAGAAGGTTGAGCAAGACCTGCTTGAGGGCGCGTTCATCGCCGATCAGCAGCAGGTCGCCGTCGGGCAGGTCGGCGACCAGGTTCAGCTTGCGGGCACGCGCCCGTTCCCGAACGATGCGCATCGCCTCATCGACGAGCCGGCGCACCCGGACCGTCTCATGGACGAGTTGCAGCATCCCCGCCTCGATCTTCGACATGTCGAGCACGTCGTTGATGATCGACAACAGCAGCAGCCCGCTCCCATGAATGTCCTTGATGTATTCAAGCTGTCGCGGATCCGTTATCGGACCCAGCAGCCCGTGCGCGATCGCCTCCGAAAACCCGATGATCGCGTTGAGCGGCGTACGCAGTTCGTGGCTCATATTGGCGAGAAAATCGCTCTTGGCGCGGTTTGCCAGCTCGGCCTGGAGCCGGGCGCGCTCCATTTCCGCTTCGGCCTTCTTGCGCCCGGTAATGTCCGAATAAAGCGTCACGACGCCGCCATCGGGCATCGCGCGCCGGCAGATCTGCAGGACCGAGCCGGTTGCGAGCACGCGCTCGAAAACCGTCGGCACGTCGAGATAGAAAGCGTCGAGCCGCTCTCGCGCTTCACGCTCCGGATCATCGATCGGACCGAAATCGCCGCGCCGTGCCTGATACAACAGCACGTCATGCAGCGTCGCGTTTTCCAGAGGGCCGGGAAACTTCAGCAGCGAGGCGAAGCGGGCGTTCCAGGCGGTCAACCGCCCGTCCCGCTCGAATACGCTGAGCCCCTCTCCCATGTTTTCGAGGGTGTTCTGCAACAGCGCCTTTTGGTCTTCGAGTTGCTTCTCGCGGCGGCGCAGCTCAGCAACGGCGCGCTTCTGCCGGCGCACCAGCACCAGCATCAGCCAGCCGAAGCCGGCTGCCGTCATACCTAAACCGATGTCACCCCAGGGATGCGGTGGGGCGGGAAACCCGCTTGCTTGCCAGCCGATCAACAGCAGTGCGAAGACGACTCCCGCCGCGATGGTCTCGGCACCTGCCTCCTGCAGCAACGCCCCGGCACCCCGCATGTTCTCGGCAACTCGGGCGTCCGGGCCGGTGGAGAGTGAATCCTTCATTGCGCAAAGGCCACCCGTGGCGGCGATCCACCCGCCCCAAACAGCATTGCTTCGATCCCCTCGGCCCGTCGCCAACGATGCGACGCGGCATCTTAATTTTCGGTTAAGACTCGTCGTCGGCTGACGCCGAGCCGCATGACGGGCTCGCCGCGGGCGCGTGCCTGATCGGCGGAAAGCTGCAAAATCCGAACATTCGCCGGTAACGCAGCCTGCTTGCTTCCTTGCGCGGACGTGGGCGAGCCGGCATGGTCGCATCGGCTGATCCGGCCGGATCAGCATCCGGCGGCGAAAAGGTGACGACCCGTGAAGGCACTGTTTCTCGGCAATGTCGCTGCCGACACCGCGGACGGCATACGCGGCGAGTTGCCGCCGGACCTTGATGTGGCAATCGTTCCCGATCCGCGCGATCTCGCACGGACGGCCGAGGCCGCCGCCGAAGCCGATATTCTCGTCAGCAACCATTGGCGCGCCGAATATCCGCCCGCCCCGAAGCTGCGCCTGGTGCAGGCAGTAGCAACCGGAGTTGACCTGTTCGACCTCGCCGCGCTGCCAAAGGGCGCCGCAGTCTGCAATGCTTACGGCCACGAGACCGCGATCGCCGAGTACGTCGTCATGACGTGGCTGGCGCTGCATCACCGGCTGTTCGAGATATCCGGCGAATTCCGTGACCGGGGCTCGTGGCGCACCAGCTGGGTCGAGAGCGGCGCGCCGCATGGCGAGGTGCGCGGCTCGACCTTGGGCATTGTCGGCTATGGCCGGGTCGGACGTGAGGTCGCGCGGCGCGCGGCGCCGTTCGGAGCGCGTATCCTCGCGGCAAACCGCACGCCGCGCGAGGCCGATCTTTGCGTCGAGCGCGTATACCCGCTCGGCGAACTCGATCAGATGTTACCGGTGTGCGACACGGTCGCGCTGTGCACCGCGCTCGGTCCCGAGACCACCGGGCTGATCGATGCGCGCCGACTGGCGCTGATGAAGCCTGATGCGTTCCTGATCAACATCGCGCGCGGTCCGGTCATCGACGAAGACGCGCTGTACGCCGCGTTGCAGGGCGAGAGGCTCGGCGGCGCCGCGCTCGATGTGTGGTGGCAATACCCGACCGCCTCCGAGCCGAACCGCCGCGGCTCCCGCCACAAGTTTCACGAGTTGCCTAACGTCATCGTCACCCCGCACAATTCCGGCTGGACGAGCGGCATGGTGCGTCGCCGCTGGAATGAGGTCGCCGAAAATATTTGCCGTTTCGCGCGCGGCGACAGCCTGATCAACCTCGTAACCACAATCTGAGACCCGCTATATGAAAACCCTGTTCCTCGGCGGCCTGGCCGCGCGCGTCGCGCCCCGCGTCTTGGCCAAGATGCACGAAAAGCTCGACGATCCGATCATCCTCTCCGACCTCAATGACATGCAGCGGATGATGCCGGCGCTCGCCGAGGCCGAAATCGTCGTCGGCCACATCTGGCGGCCCGATTTCCCGGAGGCGCCGCGGCTCAAGCTGTTGCAGGCAGCGACCGCCGGCATCGACATGATCGACGTGCCGTCATTGCCGCGTGGGATCACCGTCTGCAACGTCTACGGCCACGAGCCGGCGATCGCAGAATACGTGCTGATGACGATGCTGGCGCTGACGCACCGGCTGCTCGACACGGTGATCGAGTTCCGCGGCGGCTCGTGGGCCGGGCATCAGCCGGCCGGCGGCTCGCCGCACGGCGAAATCCTCGGCAAGACCCTTGGCATCATCGGCTACGGCCGCATCGGCCGCGAGGTCGCGAAGCGAGCCGCGAGCTTCGGCTGCACGATCGTCGCCGCCAATCGCAGCCCGGTAACCGCGAAGGGCGATGCCTCGGAAATCTACCCGCTTGCCGAGTTGGACCACATGCTGGCCCGCGTTGACGTGCTGCTGATCGCGGCCGGTCTCGGGCCGGAGACGCGGGGGCTGCTCGATGCGCGCCGGCTGTCGCTGATGAAGCCGAGTGCGCTGTTGATCAATATCGGGCGTGCCGCGATCGTCGATGAGGAAGCGCTGTACGAGGCGTTGCGCGACCACAAGATCGGCGGCGCCGCTCTTGATGTGTGGTGGCAGCATTGGAGCCCGGACCGTCCGGACCGTCGCGGATCCCGATTGGCGTTTCATGAATTGCCGAACGTGCTGATGACGCCGCACTGCTCCGGTTTCACCGAAGGCACCGCAGACCGCCGCTGGGGCGATCTCGCCGCCAATCTCGACCGGTATCTGAGCGGCGAGGTGCTGCACAATGTCGTGATGAGGACCTGAGGAGGTCGTGATGGCCGACGGCATCGCGTTCCTGCCGGCGACCCGACTCATCGAGCTGTACCGTGCGAAGGAATTGTCGCCGGTCGCGGTCATGGCAGAAACGCTTCGCCGCCTCGAAGCGTATGAGGGCGCGCTCAACGCCTTCGTCCTCTATGATCCGGATAGCGCGATGGCGGCCGCGCGCAAGTCCGAGGCGCGGTGGCATCGCGGCGAGCCGAAGGGGCTACTCGACGGCGTACCGGTCGCGCTGAAGGACACATTGCTGACGCGCGGCTGGCCGCGTCTCGTCGGCTCGCGCACGATCGACCCGAACCAGAAATGGGCGCGAGGACTCGCCCGTCGTGGCGCGGCTGCGCGAGGCCGGCGCGCTGTTTTTCGGCAAGACGACGACCCCGGAATTCGGCTGGAAGGCGATGACCGACTCGCCGCTCTCCGGCGTCACCCGCAACCCCTGGAACCTCGAACGCACCCCCGGCGGCAGCAGCGGCGGCAGCGGGGCCGCGGTGCTGGCCGGGATCTGTCCGCTGGCGGTCGGCACCGATGCCGGCGGCTCGATCCGCATCCCGGCCGCGTTCTGCGGCATCTTCGGACTGAAGCCGACCTTCGGTCGGGTCGCGACCTATCCGCCCTCGGTCGTTCGGGCGACGTCGCGCATGCCGGGCCGATGACGCGCACATGTCGCCGACGCCGCGCTGATGCTCGACGCGATCAAGGGACCGGATTCGCGCGACTGGTACAGCCTGCCCGATGACGGCATTCTCTATCGCGAGCAGGCTCGCACAAGGCTCGCTGAAAGGCAAGCGCATCGCGCTGTCGCCGACCCTGGGCTATGCCGAACCGGCTCCGGCAGTGCGCGCCGCCGTCGAACGCGCCGCCGCCGTGTTCGCCGATCTCGGCGCGATCGTCGAGCCGGCCGATCCGTTTCGCGAGTCGCCGCGCGCGATCTTCGAGCCATTGGCGCTGGCCGGGTTCTGGGCGTTGCTACGCGCGCAATCCCCGGAAGCCGTCGCGCTGATGGACCCCGGCCTGGTCGCCGAATGTCGCCGCGGCGCGGCCGTGACGCAGGAGCAATATGTCGATGCGGTCCTGAAGCGCACCATCCTGGGCGCGGCGCTGCGGCAGTTTTTCGACCGCTACGACCTGTTGCTGTCGCCAACGATGCCGATGATCGCACCCTACGCCGATCCGCGCGACGACGGACAGCCGAACCCGAAAACTTACGGGTGGGACTGGGTGCCCTATACCTACGCCTTCAACCTGACCCGGAATCCGTCGGCCTCGATCCCCTGCGGCTTCGCCGACGGGCTGCCGATCGGGCTGATGGTGACCGGGCCGCTCTACGACGATCTCGCGGTATTGCAAGCCTCCGCCGCTTACGAGACGGCTGTCGGGGGGTCCTGGCCGAGCCAGCGAGTCTGACCGCCGCTCTGGCCAATGCCGAAGGCGCGCCGGATGAGACGCTGCGGGCGAAAATTCGCCCGGTATCGTCGCCATCGTAAACCGGCATTTTGATCGATAGGATCGACGGAGCGTAATCAACGAGCCAAGGGAGCATCGCTCATGCCAGGAATGGAGCTTTACACCGCCGGCACCGGCAACGGACAGCGCGCCGCGATCGCGGTCAACGAATGCGGCGTCGACTGCACGATCCATGTGCTGAACCTCGGCCAGGGCGACCAGAAGAAGCCGGATTATCTGAAGATCAACCCGACCGGGCGCATCCCGACCTTGATCGATCCGGACGGCCCCGGCGGCAAGCCGATCACGGTCACCCAGTCCTGGGCGATCCTGATGTATCTGTGCGAGAAGACCGGGAAATTCCTGCCGTCCGACCCGGCGGCGCGGGTCCGCGTGTTCCAGTGGATGGCCGAGGGCGCCGCCGATTACGCATCGGTCAATCAGACGATCTTCTTCCTCGGCGCCCGTATGCCCGAAAAGGTGCCGGATTCGGCGATCAAGTTCTACGAGGACCGGTTCGTCAACCTGTGGCGCTTCGCCGACGACCAGCTCGCCGACACGCAATATCTGGCCGGCGACGAGATCACCGCCGCCGATCTCGCGGTCTATCCGATCTATGCCGGGCGCAAGGCTCTGCCCGACAATGCCGGGCTCAAGAACCTGCAGGCCTGGGGCGAGCGGGTCGGGGCGCGGCCCGGCGTGCAGAAGGGCATGAAGCTCGAAATCTGAGCCGCGCGTTGGCACGACCGTCAGGATGGGACCGTCAGCGGCGTGAAGCCGGCAGGGCTCGACACGTTGTATCGCGACTCGGCCGGTCCTATTTTCGCCGCAACAGTCCCTATGCTCGGACCCAGCTTGTGAGCCAATCGTTTCTGCCGCCGCTCGCGCCGTATCCGACGACCCGGCTGCGCCGCAACCGCCGCGATCCGTGGTCGCGCAAGCTCGTCGCCGAGAGCGTCCTGACCGCGGGTGACCTGATCTGGCCGGTCTTCGTGCACGATGAAAATGGGCGCGCGCCGGTGCCGTCGATGCCCGACGCGTTCCGCCTGTCGATCCCGGCGCTGGTCGATGCCGCCGGCGAAGCTGCCGCATCAGGCATTCCGACCGTCGCGGTGTTCCCGGCCGTCGATCCGGGGCTGAAGGACCCCGAGGGGCGCGAGGCGGTCAATCCCGACAACCTCGTATGCCGCGCCGTCAGCGCGCTAAAGCAGGCGCTGCCCGGTCTCGGCGTGCTGTGCGACGTGGCGCTCGACCCGTTCACCTCGCACGGGCATGACGGCGTGATCCGCGACGGCTATGTCACGAACGATGAGACGGTGGACATCCTGTGCCGCCAGGCGATCGTACAGGCGGAAGCCGGCTGCGACATCATCGCGCCCAGCGACATGATGGATGGGCGCGTCGGCGCAGTGCGCCGGGCGCTCGACGAGGCCGGGTTCGAGCGCGTGCGAATTATGTCCTACGCCGCGAAATACGCCTCGTGCTTTTATGGGCCGTTCCGCGACGCGATCGGCTCGACAACCGCGCTCGGCAGCGCCGACAAGCGCACCTATCAGATGGACCCGGCGAACGGCGACGAAGCCTTGCGCGAGGTCGCGCTCGACATCGCCGAGGGCGCCGACATGGTCATGGTCAAGCCCGGCATGCCGTATCTCGACGTCGTGCGCCGCGTAAAGGAGGCGTTCCGCGTCCCGACCTTCGCCTATCAGGTATCGGGCGAATACTCGATGATCCGCGCCGCCGCCGAACGCGGCTGGCTCGACGGCGAGCGGGCAATGATCGAGAGCCTTTTGTGCTTTAAGCGCGCCGGTGCCGACGGCGTCCTGACCTATTTCGCGGTGGACGCCGCGCGGCGCCTGAAGGCCGGCTGACCGGCCGCCAATCTTAAAATGCGTCGGGGAAGCGGCTGGTAATCGGGGCGCGGACCATCCGGGCGGTGCGATCTTCGCCACTGACCCTGCGGCGGATTGCCCCTCGCTTATCAACCTATGGTCCATTAAGCATCAGACCTCGCTTTCGCCGACTCGGGTTGAGCAAAATGCGCAAATACGCACTTTGTATCGTAGCGTTTTCCGGTTTTCTGGCCGCGTGCGGCGGTTCGCCGTCCGGGGGCGCCGGAACGTCCGCATCTACCCAGCTATTGGATGACTGCGCCGTCTGCCAGCGCGAGAACCCGGATAGCTACTACGGCTGTGTCCGGGTTTGTACCGCTGCCGGCTTGTGGGGACCCGGCTCCGGCGATGTTAGGGGCCGCAACTGAGCCGGCCTCATTTTAAATAAAGACGCTCGCTCCTGACCCATTAGTCCTGCCCCTCCCTTGATTTCGCGGGGGGAGAGGCAGAGCCGGGTGATCTGGCCGTCCCTTGCGGTCAGCCTTGCGGTTGCGGAACGTAGCGCAGATACGGCTTCGGCGCGCGGAAACCGCTCGGGTAGCGCTTCTGCGCCTCCTCGTTCGACACCGCCGGCGCGATGATCACGTCGTCGCCCGGCTTCCAGTTGACCGGGGTCGCGATCTGGTGCTTTGCGGTCAGCTGCACCGAGTTCGAGAATCCGCAACACCTCGTCGAAATTTCGCCCGGTGCTCATCGGATAGGTCAGCATCGCCTTGATCTTCTTATCCGGGCCGATCACGAAGACCGAGCGGACCGTGGCGTTGTTGGCGGCGGTGCGACCCTGCGATGTCGTCCCGGCGTCGGCCGGCAGCATGTCGTAGAGCATCGCGACCTTTAGCTCGGGATCGCCGACCATCGGGTAGGTGACACTGTGCCCCGAGGTATCCTCGATATCCTTCGCCCAGCGCGTGTGGTCCGTGACCGGATCGACGCTGAGCCCGAGGATCTTGCAGTTGCGTTTGTCGAACTCGCTTTTCAGCCCGGCCATGTAGCCGAGTTCGGTCGTGCAGACCGGCGTGAAATCCTTGGGGTGCGAGAACAGCACCGCCCAGCCGTTGCCGATCCAGTCATGGAAATTGATCGTCCCCTGGGTCGTCTCCGCCGTAAAGTTCGGCGCCTCGTCGTTGATGCGCAGCGACATGGTCGATCTCCCGTTCGATTTAAAATGATCCCTGGCGGGCGCTGTTGTCAGCGCCGGATGCACCGGCGAACAGCTCGGCCCGGTAGAGATGCCACGGCTCGGCAACAGAAACAAGTGAGCGGATAGGGCCCCGCGAAGCCGCAATGCCCAAAAATGCCGGCTTCGCCGGCGCATGCTCGTTCGCCTGAAACGCCCGAATACGGCTTCAGGTCAGTCCGAGAGAAATTTTATTCCGCCGCCTGTTTCCGCTCCGGCTCCGGGCGCCAGCGCAGCACCGGCTTGCGGGCGGCGGCGGTCTCGTCGAGACGACGGCGCGGCGTCAGCCGGGGAGCCGCATGGAAATACGCAGCGTCTCCCGAGCGCGCCCGCTCGGCGAGGCCGCGCAGCACCGCGGCGAATTGTTCGAGCGCCTCCTTGCTCTCGGTCTCGGTTGGCTCGATCAACAGCGCCCCGTGCACAACGAGCGGGAAATACATCGTCATCGGGTGATAGCCCTCGTCAATCAGCGCCTTCGCGAAGTCGAGCGTCGTCACGCCGGTATCCTTGAGGAACCTGTCGTCGAACAGCACTTCGTGCATGCAGATTCCGGGGAACGATGCCGTCATTATATCCTGGAGCTTTACGCGGAGATAATTTGCGTTGAGCACGGCGTCCTCGGCGACCTGACGCAGCCCGTCCGATCCGTGGCTCATCATGTAAGCGAGCGCCCGTATGAACATGCCCATCTGGCCGTGAAACCCTTTGAGCCGACCAATCGTCGCCGCGGCGTCGCCCTCGGGATGCTCGATCAGCTTGAACCCGTTCGCGCCATGAACCACCCACGGCAGTGGTGCAAAGGGCGCCAGCTCGGTAGCCAGCACGACCGGGCCGCTGCCCGGCCCGCCGCCGCCATGTGGCGTAGAAAACGTCTTGTGCAGATTGATGTGCAGCGCGTCGATGCCGAGATCGGCCGGCCGCACCCGCCCGACGATTGCGTTGAAATTGGCGCCGTCGCAATAGAAGAACGCACCGGCCGCGTGCACGGCCTCGGCGATCTCGATGATCTCGTTTTCGAACAGCCCGCAGGTGTTCGGATTGGTCAGCATCAGCGCCGCGACATCGGCGCCGAGCTTTTCCTTGAGAGCGTCGAGATCGACCCGGCCAGCTTTGTTGGCCGGGATCGCCTCGACCGCATAGCCGCACGCCGCCGCCGTCGCGGGGTTCGTGCCGTGCGCCGATTCCGGCACCAGAATGCGGCCGCGCGCGTCGCCGCGAGCTTCGAGCGCCGCGCGGATCGCCATGATGCCGCACAACTCGCCATGCGCGCCGGCGGCCGGTGACAACGCCACGGCCGGCATGCCTGTCAGCACCTTCAGCCAATGCGCCAGCGTATCGATCAGTTCGAGCCCGCCCTGCACCGTGCTCTCCGGCTGCAACGGGTGGAGCTCGGCGAAACCGGGCAACCGCGCCAGCTTCTCGTTGAGCCGCGGGTTGTGCTTCATCGTGCACGAGCCGAGCGGGTATAGACCGCTGTCGATCGCGTAATTTTTCTGGGACAGCCGCGTGAAATGCCGAATGACCTGCGGCTCGCTGAGGCCCGGCAGGCCGAGTGCCCCCCGACGTTCGAGACCGTTGAGACGCGACTCGACTGGCGGCGGTTCCGGCAGATCGACCCCGCAGCGCCCCGGCGCATCCTGCTCGAAAATCAGACACTCCTCGATTTGCAACCCGCGATTGCCGCTTATCGTCTGCACGCGGCCGGCATCCTCGGAGGCAGCGACGGCGCGCAAGCTCAAGGCTTGGCTCCACTCGTTCATTGCAGTACCTCTCTGAGCCTGGCATCGAGCTGGTCGATATCATCCTGCGTGACAGTTTCGGTGGCTGCGACCAGCAGCAGATCGTCCAGGTCGGCGCGCCCCGGATAAAACCGGCTGACCGGGATGCCGCCGAGAATCCCGCACCGCGCCAGCGCCTCGACAACCGAAGCCGCAGGTCGCGCCAGACGCAGCGTGAATTCGTTGAAAAAACCCTGGTTCACCAGCAACACGCCGGGAATCTCGGCAAACCGCTCAGCAGCCGTGACAGCCGTCGCATGGTTCAGCCGCGCCAGCCGAGTCAGCCCCGCTTCGCCGAGCAGCGCCAGGTGGATCGTGAAGGCCAGCGCGCAGAGGCCGGAATTTGTGCAGATGTTGCTCGTCGCCTTCTCGCGCCGGATATGCTGCTCGCGCGTCGACAGGGTGAGCGCCCAGCCGCGCTTTCCATCGGCATCGACGGTTTCGCCGACCAGCCGGCCCGGCATCTGCCGCACGAATTTTTCACGGGACGCGAACAGCCCGACATAGGGGCCGCCGAAATTCAGCGAATTGCCGAGCGATTGTCCTTCGGCGGCGACGATATCGGCGCCCATCTCGCCGGGTGAACGGATCGCGCCCAGCGACACGATCTCGGTCACGACCACAACCAGCAGCGCACCCGCCGTGTGGCACGCTTCAGCCAGCGGCGCATAATCCCGAACCTCGCCGTACAGATCGGGGTTCTGCACGACGACGCTGGCCGTGTCGCCGTCGATCAGCGCAGCAAGGTCCTCGCCACCGTCCGGCGCGGCATCCTGCACCGCGAGCTGATTGCCGGCGAAGCGGGCATAGGTCTCGCACACCGCCCGATAGTGCGGATGCAATCCGCCGGACAGCACCGCTTTGTTGCGGCGCGTGATCCGGCCGGCCATCGCGACGGCCTCGGCGCAGGCGGTCGCGCCGTCATAGAGCGAGGCGTTCGCCACCTCCATCCCGGTCAGCAGCGCGACCTGCGTCTGGAACTCGAACAGGTATTGCAGCGTCCCCTGAGATACCTCGGGCTGATACGGGGTGTACGAAGTCAGGAACTCGCCGCGCTGGATCAGGTGATCGACCGCTGCGGGCACATGGTGCCGATAGGCTCCGCCGCCGAGAAAGAACGGCGCCGACCCGGCGCCGAGGTTTTTCGCCGCCATCGCACCGAGGCTGCGTTCGACGTCCATTTCGCCCATCGCCCGCGGCAGGTCGAGCAGACCCGGATGTCGCGCGGTCGCCGGCACGTCCGCGAACAACGCATCGATCGACCCGACCCCGATCGCCGCCAGCATCTCGCGTCGGTCGGCATCGGTCAGCGGCAGATAGCGCATCATTCCTGCTCCGCGACAAAGGCCTGATAGGCCGCCTCGTCCATCAGCCCATCGAGTTCCTTCGGGTCGGCGAGTTGCACCTTGATAAACCAGCCCTCGCCCATCGCGTCGGCGTTGACCTGCGCCGGATTGCCGAGCAGCTCTCCGTTGACCGCGACAACCTCGCCCGAAACCGGCGCATAGACCTCGCTCGCGGCCTTCGCCGAATTCGACGACCGCGGCCTCCTTGCCCTGTTCGATGGCGCGGCCGGTTTCGGGAAGCTCGACATAGACGACGTCGCCGAGTTGCGACTGGGCGTAGTCGGTAATACCGATCACCGCGACGTCGCCCTCCTGCCGGACCCATTCATGGTCCTTCGTATAGCGGGTGGTGCTCATTCGATTCCTCCTGGAACGGGATTGAGTCAGCCGCGGTGATAGCGGGTCGGGACGAACGGCAACCGTGCGATCCGCGCCGGCCTCGGCACGTTTCGTACGACAAGAGCCAAGCCCGCGCCCTCGGCGGCATGCGCTGGATCGACATAGCCCATCGCGACCGGCGCCCCGACCGACGGGCCGAAACCGCCGCTCGTGACCCGGCCGACCGGGTTGCCGGCCACATCGGTTATCTCCGTGCCCTCGCGCGCCGGTGCACGGACATCAGGACGGATGCCGACCCGTTTCCGCGAAGGCCCTTCGGCAAGCTGACGCAGGATCGTCACGGCGCCCGGAAAATCGCCGGCATTGCGGCGGCGTTTGCCGATCGTCCAGACAAGACCGGCCTCGACCGGGGTCGTCGTTTCGTCGATGTCGTGACCGTAGAGGCACAGCCCGGCTTCGAGACGCAGCGTGTCGCGCGCGCCGAGCCCGACCGGTGCGACCTCGGGCTCGCGCACCAAGGCTTCCGCGACCCCGACGGCATCGTCCGCCGCGAGCGACAACTCGAACCCGTCCTCGCCGGTATAGCCCGAGCGTGTGACGAAGCACGGCACGCCGGCGATATCAGTCCCGATCGCGCTCATGAACGTCATGCGCGCGACGCCGTCGCCGGCGAGCCGCGCCAGCGCCGACGCGGCCCCCGGTCCCTGCAGCGCCAGCAATGCACGCTCGAATTGCGGTTCGATCGCGACCTCGGAGCCGAGATACCGTCGCAGATGCTCCAGATCGGCTTCCTTGCAGGAGGCGTTGACGACGAGCATCAAGCCGCCGTCGACCCGAGTCGCCATCAGGTCATCGAGTATGCCGCCGGCCTCGTCGAGCAGCAGCGTGTAGCGCATGCGGCCAGGCACCAGGCTTTGCAGATCGCCTGGAACAAGCCGTTCGAGAGCCTGCGCCGCGTTGTCGCCGCGAAGCATGATCTGGCCCATATGCGACACGTCGAACAGACCGGCTTTTGCCCGCGTGTGCAGATGCTCGGCGATGATGCCCGGCGAGTACTGCACCGGCATCTCGTAGCCGGCGAAAGCGACCATGCGGGCGCCGCGGGCGCGGTGGAAGTCGTAAAGCGGCGTGCGCCGCAACGGGAACGCTTCGGCTGGTTCGGTCAACGGGCGCACCTCTATGGCGGACGCAACCGCGTCCGGGAGATGCCCCCTCTGTCCTCTACCCTGAGAGATTCACCGCGTCCCAGCGCCACCTCGTTCGAGCGGTGGACAGGATTCGCGGCTTACTCCTTCGGTGGACGGCTGGGCTTGTCCAACCGCCGCTTTCCAGAGCGCCCTGGCGCCCGCAGTCCTTTTGCCTGAGAGTTTCCGGGGCGGTTGCTCCTTCGGCGCCGCGGCTCCCGAAATTTCCGGGGCGCAGCCTCTCCTGCGGGCGTGCATACGGCTCAGCCTGTGTAGCACCGCATCGGAACCGATGCCAGCCGCATCACGAATTCCGGGCGCAAATCCCCGATTACCCGCCGCGAAAAATCCTAATGCCGTTCATCCGCGGGAGCCTCGAACTGCCGAGCCGGCTCCATGCGGTCGTGCAGAACCCGCGCGATCTCGACCAGTCCAGGCTCGACAACGCGATAGTAAATCACATGAACCGGCCGCTTCACGGCCGGCGGACGCCCGGTCTGTCGCACGTGCCGCAGATGAAAGCTGCGCAGATCGGGTCTGAGGTCGGGGCGAGGCCGCGTCAGGCGGCCTTCCGGATTGCTCGCCACCTGCCGCATCGCCCGCATCAAGGTCACGCCATAGCGCCGGCTCGCGTCGGCGCCCCATTTTTCGGCGCTGTCGCCCAGGATGATCATCAGATCGGTCTGCGCGCGGCGCGCCACCCGAAACCCGGACGGGCCGCCTGGCGAGGGACGCCTGCCCGGCCACGTGCTCATCCAAATCGGCTCTCGCGCACTGCGCGCACGACAAGTTTTGCCGCCGGGCTAACCCGGGCGGTTTTTATCCGCATCGCGAAGCGAATCGAAATACGCTTCCAGATCCTCGTCATCGACTTCAACGAACTCGCCGCGCTCGAGGTCGTCGATACCGGCTTCGATTCTCATGCGCAGGCGCTCGAGCTTCAAGGCATCCTCGCGGCGCCTTTGCTGCAGCGCGCGAACCGCGTCGCGGATCGCCTCGCTGGCATTCTGGTACTCGCCGGCACGCACAATACTCTCAACGAACTCGTCCTGCTCGTGGGTCAGATTGATATTACGGGTCGGCATGGGATGCAGCCTTTTTTGGCCGGGCAAAAGGATGCCACGGTTGGCAAAGATTGCCAACACCCACTTGGCCGCATCGATCCGCCTCCGGTCTTATCGGCCCCGAAAGTTTTTATAGAACTGCACCACCTCAGGGCTTTGCTGAAAACCGAGCACAACTTTGACGTCGGCGGGGGAGCGACCACCCAGCGAAACCCATTCCTCGACGTGGTCGGTAATCCCGGCGCGGCGCGCCGCGGCGGGAATCGCTAACTGCACCGGTAATGTTCGCTTGCTGAGAATCGTGTCGTCAGCGCCGGTCGCGGCGACGAAGTATTGCAGATCGACGCCGGTCGCCGCACCGGAAGCGGGACCGCGCTCGCCGATGATGACGGTATCGAGCGTGACCTGGATCGAATCACCGGACCGGACGCACTTGCTCTCGACCTCCGACAGGATCCCGTAGAACGCGACGCCGGTCGGCTGTCGCGCCGCTCCCGGGGCGAACACGGCGGTTTGCGACAGCGGCCGCAGAATCGCGACGGTCGGACATCCCTCGGCGCTCGACGCCGCCGTTCCGGGGGACGAGGGCGAAAACCAGCCGCACCCGGACAAAATGACGGACACCCCAATGAGCGCCGACAACGCGAGCACGAGGCGCGCGCCGAGGACCGGGGCGCCCGCCGCACGTGATGAGGCCACCAGGCTTCCGTCAGAGCGTATTGTGGGTACCGTCGCAGAACGGCTTGTCGCCGGTCGCCTTGCAGCCGCAGAACCAGACCTCCTCGGTCTTCTCGGCGGTGAACGCCAGCGGGCTGAGGCCGGTGTCCTTGTGCGAACCGTCGCAGAACGGCTGCTTGCCGCTCCGCCCGCAGGCGCACCAAAAGTAGCGTTTTCCGGCTTCGACCGTGACGTTGTAGGGCTCCTTCTGAGCCGGAATCGGTGCTTGCATCTCCGTCCCCTTCCGCCGTTCCCGGCAGTGCCCGTATCGGGCGCGACCCGAGTTTAGGCGAGCACCGCCCCCAGCACAAGGCGACCCCTGACAGGCGACCCCTGGCCAGGATTGTCGCGGTCTCGAACCATCGAAGCGGCGCCATCGGCATCCCGACCGAAGACGACGTTCGTGCGGTCGCGGGACCTTGCTCAACCACCGCGCTGCCGATACGGTGTCTCCCGTGGTCCCAGCAGGAGACGCCCGCATGACGCGGCTTACCGATCTGCCGGCGGGTCAGGCCAAGCGCCTCGCCGAGTTGGAATGCCCCGATTTCGCGACACGGCCTTGGGTCAGCGGGCCGCCGCTATCGGCTCGCCGGGTCGCGATCGTCAGTTCGGCCGGCCTGGTGCGGCGCGGCGAAAACCCGTTCCGCGGCCGCGACGCCGATTACCGTGCGATTCCCTCCGACACCGGAGCGGCCGATCTGCTGGTCAGCCATATTTCGATAAATTTCGACCGCACCGGCTTTCAGGAAGACCGCAACGTCGTGTTCCCGCTCGATCGGTTGCGCGATCTGCAGCGAGAGGGCGCGATCGGCTCCGTGGCCGATACGCATTATTCCTTCATGGGCGCGACCGATCCGGTTCAGATGGAGGCTCACGCCCGCGAGGTGGCCGGGCGCCTCAAACAGGACGGTGTCGACGCCGCCATTCTTCCGCCGGTTTGACCGCTCTGCACGCGCGCCGTGAGCGCGCTCGGGCACTACCTGGAGGAAGAGGGTGTTGCGTCGGTCGCGATCAGCCTGATCCGGCCGCAGACCGAGAACACCAAGCCGCCGCGCGCGCTGTGGGTGCCGTTTGAACTGGGGCGCCCGTTCGGACCGCCCGGCGATGCCGCGTTCCAAAAGCGGGTGCTCCTCGCGGCGCTGCGGCTCTTGGAGCGTGATGACGGTCCGGTCCTGATCGAGGATTTTCCCAACGACGATCCGCGCGCCCGCCCCGACCCGGCGTGGCAACCGCCGCCGGCGGGTGCCGCCGCGAGTGAACCTCTCGGCACCGAATTGCCCGGCGCGCTGGCACAACGGCTGCAGGCGGAGATCGCTGCGCTGGAGGGAGCGCACGCTCGCTGGCGCAGAGAACATGGCTACAGCACGGTCGGGCTCAGCGGCCTGTCGATACCCGAATGCGGCGGCTACATCGCCGAGTGGCTGCGCGGCGCGTCGCCGGAGAGCCCGCGCCAGGGATATTCGGCGCCGCTGCTGCTGCGCTTCGCGATCGACGATGTGAAAGCCTATTATCTCGAAAGCGCCGCCTCCACCGGGGGCAAGCCGTCAAGCCGCCAGCTCGGCGACTGGTTGTGGAACGCCACCGCCGCCGGCGCCAGTTTCCACAGGCTGCGCGAGATGTATCAGGACAGCGACGACGACCGGCTGAAGCTGATTGCCGGCAATTTCACCGTTCCCGCCGCGCGCCAGCGTCAGCCGGCTTGACCGCACATCACTGGTTTTGCAGCCGATAGCGGAGCCAGACGACGCCGCCCTCCAGAACCTCGCTGCTCATCAGCGTCATTGAGCGGATCGGCGCCGGGACGCCGGCGGCCTCGTCGCTGGAGTTGAAAACGCTGGGCGCGCCCTTCGCTCCGTCAACGGCGGGGCAGATCGCCAGGCTGATCTCGTCGATCAGACCGGCCCGCAGAAAAGACCCGTTCGAGCCGCCGCCGCCTTCGAGCAGCAGCCGTTCGATCCGCAGCTCACGATTCAGGATCTCCAAGGCCAAACCGAGATCGAGCTGCTGCTTGCCGGCAAAGATGTAGGAGACGCCATCCCGGCGCAGCCCGGCCAGATGCGCGTCGGAGACCTGCTCGGTCAGCACCACGACGATCGGGTCGCCGCCGATATCGGACCGACCCCACGCGATCTTGCCCCGCGCATCGAGCGCAATGCCATAAGCGGCGGCATCGCCCGGCGATCCCGGCGAACCAGGGTTCCCGCCGATAGGTCTGATCGGTGCGGTCGGGGTAGGACTCGGCCTTGGCGTACTCGCTGCCGGTCACACGGCCGATCAGCCAGGAGCCGCCGCCGAGCCGCTCGTGCAAGCGCTCGAAAGCCCCGGCATGCGGTTCTCGGCGGGCCGCCACCGGCTGCCGAGAATGCGCCCATCGACGCTCGCGTTCATGTGGCAGATGACGTAAGGCTTCATGTCCGCACCAACGCTATGTCCCAGCTGGCGTTCATGTGGCAGATCACATAGGGCTTCATTTCCGCACCACGGCATGTAGCAGTCTGCCCCGAAGCGGGCTCTCGCAAGATCCGCCGTCTGGCAAACCAAGGTCGGCCGCGCTGGCGTCTAATTGAGTTCATCCCTTTTGCCGCAACATTTCGGCCTCTTTGCGCCAGGCCGGCCAGTCGACCACTGCCAATTCTTCAACGGCCATGTCCTCTGGCGCGAGCTGGTCGGTGAACACTACTAGGTTCTGGCAGTCCCATCGGGCGCTTGGGACCAGCAGGCCATCGAACCCCAGGAAATAGGCGGCGTCGCCAATCGCCTGGGTGCGCTCATAGTCGAATTCGCCATAGCGGTCCCGGCGCACGCCGAGCGCCTCGACCGCCGACAGGTCGGCAAGCTGCAGGGCACGCCGGGTGCGAAGCGTGATGCGGTGCAGCACCGAGACCAACTTGGATGGGAACACCGGTTGGCGGCTCAGGTGAAAGTGAATCTCCGCAAGCGATCCCTCGCGCGCAAGCGAGGTGTAGATCACGTCGAACGTGCCTGGATCCCACCGCGCGGCGGCGGGATGGCCCTGCAGGGGATCGCGACCCTCACGCGCGATCCGCCACGCAGTCCCTTCATAGGGCGTCCGAGGCAGCACATCGAGTTTGTCCAGCAGCTCGAGGTCGCGGGGACGTCGGTCTACCATGGACCGCTTAGATGTAGGCGCCCAAGTCGAGGCGCTCGATCACCGCCAGCACCTCCTCGATGCGGCCCTCGTTGATCAGGTCGATTGCGCGTTGGCCGTTCAGCAGCGGATGGCGCGCGTGCAGCCACAGCCGCGTCTCGTCCGGGGTATAGAAGTCGGAGAGGCGGTCCACGACATAGCGCAGCTCGGCGATCACCGTTTGTGTGCGCAGCGGAGGGACCCCGTTGCCCGCGACCAGCGCGACACGGTGGGCGGCGAGGTGCCTACGATATTGGCGATGTCCTTGCCCTGCAGGCCTCCGCGCTCGCGAAGGTCCTCCAGGATGCGGGCGACGGCGGTCGCCATCACCGCCTCGCGGCACGGGCGCCTGCCGGCCCGTTGCCACGGCGCGCCGGAGCGTGGGCATGGGGGCCGTTGCCGACCGTCGCATGCAGGTCTCTCAGACTGGGCCCAACCGGGCCAGCCGCTCGTTAATCCGCTGTAGCATCTCCGTCATCCCCGCATCCGCTCAAAGTCAGCTTGGTGGCCTTCTCGGCGATTCGGGCCGCTGGGTCTAGGTCGTGCCTCAGGAAATCATTGATCCGTCGCGATTCGGGCACGCGCGAAAGGCGCTCCAGCGGTTTGACGCGCTGGCGAAGGTAATGCCCCTTGAGATCCTTCAGTGTGTCGTTATGGCCGTTCGGGCAGCAGGCCCGATCTTGGCAGCCCAGCAGAATTCGGCCGCCGTCAGCGGCTATCAACAGCTCCACTTGCTTTAGGCTCAGCAGGCGATCGAGTCCCGGGACCAGCAAACGCTTCTCCCGCCCGCCGCCGCCGGCGCGGGGAACCGGAGGCTTGTTCCAATCACCCGCGGCGAACCGCTCCTTCTCTCCAAGGCCATGGCTAATCCCACCGACTGCGCCGAAGGCGGTGACTGCGACGGCGGCCAGACCGCCCACTCCGTCGGCGACAATCGGCCGGTCTAGCTGCTGGAAGTCGAGAGCCGCGGCGATGTAGCGCCGCAGCCTCGGCGCCTCGGCATCAGCGCCGAAACCCGAGATGCGGAGCCACAGATTGTCGAAAGGCAGGTCTTCAGGCCTGCGATCAGCACGCGCTGCTGCGCGGGATCGCGGAGCGAGCCGTATTTCAGCGTCAGCGGATAGTCGATCGCGACCGCCGCGCCGCCGGCCATATCGAGCGCGCGCCGCAAGTCCTCGCAGGCTTGCCGGTCGATCCCGAACCGCGCGTCGGTCGACCCTTCCAGAAGGTGTGCCGGGGCCTGGACCGCGTGGAAGCCGTGCTCGACCGCGAACCGGGCGATCTTGCCGATCACATCGTGGTTGCTTCCCCGCGCAAAATGCTCCGGCTGCAGCGGTCCTTCCGAGTGGGCCCAGGGTGCCGATTTCGCCGCCCCGCCATAGCGGCCGATCACTGAGAGTTCAGCCACGTTGGTGTCGAGGATCAGCTCGCGACCGGCGTCGACGAGTTGCCCGACCACATCTTTCTGATGTGTGGAGCGCTGAGGCCTCGACCACTACAAGCTCCACCGGGAGGCGACCGGCCGCGAGAAGCTTTTCGATCTGACGATGGGAACCACCTAGCCGCAAGTAGTGCGCAACCGGCTCTGGCTGGGGGTGAAGATAGACGACGTTCTCGGACATGCGGCGCTCCAACGGTAAGTAGGAACTTATATACAAATTGATTTCACGATTTTCAATTACTGAAATTAAAATGGAACCAGTCGCTATGTCTCAAATCGGTTTGCCCGCGGGACTGAAGGTCCGGACGTTGGCGCGGCTCCAAGGTTCGGTGCCGGGGCTGAACCGACTACCGGCCCGCGGCGACAAGAGGACCATCAGCCTATGCGTCACCGAGCCGCGCAAAAGCTTTCGTAGTCTCCCCGTCGCGGCGTTCAGCCAGGAAGGCGCCAGCCGTTCAGCCGGGAAGGGGCCAGCCGACCCAGTGGCACAGGGCTTCGCCCATCACGAGGTCGAGGTCGCGGCCTTTGAGCCACGGCAGTTCCTCGGTGAACACCGTTACGCATTGCCGCCAGGAGCACGGCATCCGGGTGATGTCGGTGCCCCAGAACATGCGATCCGGGCCGAACGCGTCGAACACGCGGTGCAGGTGCTCGTGGAAGCTGCGGAACGGATACGGGTCTTCGGCATAGCCGGGCTGGCCGGTCGCCTTGACCGCGATGTTGGGGTGTTTGGCGAGGGCCAGCAGCTCGGGCTGGAAGCGATAAGCGGATTCGCCGCTGCTGCCCGGCGGAACGGCCAGATGGTCGACGATCAGCTTGAGCCCTGGGTGGCGCTCGGCGATCCGGCCGACGGTCGGCAGGAACAGCGCGGCGGCGAGCGCCACCGGCACGCCGGCCCGCTCGGCCGCGGGCCATAGCCAATCGAGCGTGCCGTCGGTCATCCACTCCCGCTTGTGCCGCTCATTGAAATAGAAGCGCAGGCCGAGCATGCCGGGCCGCTCTTTCCAATGCGCGACGAGGTCGGGACCGTTCGGGTCGTCGAGATAGAACCAGCCCATGATCGCGAAGCGTGCCGGGTATTTACGCACCGCCTGTTGCGCCAACTCGTTCGAAGTCCGGGTCCCACAGCACCGGGTGAACCAGCGCCCGGTTCACGCCGGCCTCGTCCATCGCGGCGATTGCCTGTTCGGCGGAGAACGGCTGCTGCTGATGTTGCGGGGACGGCGTGCCCTTTTCCCAGAGATGGATTTGGCCATCGACGATCAGCATCCGGCGTCTCCCTTCCTATTCGAGGCGTACATAGCGCGCCGCCTTGGTGTGAATTTCAGGGCGCGAGCGACCGCTTTTTTCCCTGTTCCGGCCGCAGTTTGCTGATTCTGCAGGAAATGAACAGCAAACGCACGCGCGATCCCAGGCGCCGCGCGGGTTTCGCGGTGGCGGAGCGCGCTATTTGCAGCAAAAGAACAGCAAACTCCCGTCCGCCATCGCTCTCCACTCGCCGGCACCGATGATTTGATACGCTCGTAATGTGGCGAATTTCGCGTCGTCGCCCAGCGGATGGCGGCGGTGTCGCGCCGGCCGAAATGCTAGGCCGCTAGCCGGAATTCGGCGACGTCTCCCGAAGCGGTTTCGGACGCGGCCGCTTCGCCGATGCGTTGCGGCCGGCATTGTCTGATGCCTCGCCGGCCGACCCGGCGTAGCATGCGCCCGGTTGAGAGCGGATCATCTGTCGCGGGAGGGGCTGATGGCAAGTGACAACAAGGTTCGGGTCGGCATCGTCGGCGCCAGCGCCAGCCGCGGGTTCGCCTCGATTGCCCATATCCCGGCATTGCGCGCGCTGCCGCAGTTCGAGATCGTCGCGGTCTGTACGGCCAGCCAGGAAACGGCCGATGCGGCGGCGCGGCATTACGGGGTACCGCTCGCCTTCTCCGACCCCGAAACACTGGCGCGGCATCCGGACGTCGATCTGGTCACCGTCAGCGTCAAGGTGCCCGATCATTATCGGCCCGTGATGGCGGCGATCGAGGCGGGGAAGCACGTCTATTGCGAGTGGCCGCTCGGCCGCGACACCGCGGAAGCCATCCGCATGCTCGACGCCGCCGAGCGAAGCGGCGTTCGTCACGCGGTGGGCCTGCAAGGCCAAGTGTCGCCGGCGATCAATTACGCGAAGGACCTGATCTCCGAGGGCTATGTCGGCCGGGTGCTGACTGCGACGATGATCGGCTGCGCTCCGAATTGGGGCGAGGCAATCGACCGTGCCTACCAGGCCGATCGCAGCGAACGGCGCCAATCTGCTGACGATTACCGGGGGGCATCAGATCGATGCCTTGTGTCATTGCCTCGGCGAATTCCGCGAGCTGACCGCGTTCGCGGCCAGCCAGCGCGACCGGATCCCGCTGGAGGCGACCGGCGAACTCGTGCCCAAGGACACGCCGGATCAGGTTGTCGTGAACGGCATCGTCGGCGGCAGGAACGCGGAGGGAGCGGTCGTGTCGTTCCAGATCCGCGGCGGCATGACCCGCGGCACCGCGTTCCTGTTCGAGATCCACGGCGACCGCGGCGATCTCGTCCTGACCGCCACCAGCCGCGCGTCGATGCAGCGTCAGGAACTGACCGTCCGCGGAGCTCAGGGTGCCGCAAAGGACCTTGCTGAATTGCCGGTCCCGGCCCGGTATCGCTGGGTCCCCGACGGCACGGAGCGGGATTCGCGCTACAATGTCGCCCAACTCTACGCGCGTCTGGCCGAGAGCATTCGCCAGGGCACACCGGCCAGCCCGAGCTTTGCCGCAGCGGTCACCCGGCATCGGCTGCTCGATGCGGTCGTGCGAGCGACAGAGACCGGGCAGAAGCAGGTGCTTTAGACGCGCCGGCCCATGAGCGACGACGATCCATTTCTGTGGCTTGAGGAGATCGAGGGCGAGGCGGCGCTCGCCTGGGTCGCGCGGCAGAACGCGCGCACACTCGCCGCGCTCGAAGGCGATCCGCGTTTCGGCGGTCTCTATCGCGCCGCGCTCGATGTGCTGACTTCCTCCGATCGCATCCCCTATCCAGCGTTTCTCGGCGATCAGCTGACCAACTTCTGGCAGGACGAGACCCATGTCCGTGGGCTCTGGCGCGAGACGAGCCTCGCCGCGTTTCTGACGGCGGAACCGGCATGGCGGACGCTGCTCGACATCGATGCGCTGTCGGCCGCCGAGGGTCGCAATTGGGTGTTTCAGGGCGCCGCGTCGCTGCCGCCGGAGCACCGGCGCGCGGCCGTCAGCCTGTCGGACGGCGGCAAGGACGCGGCCGAGAAACGGGAATTCGATATCGTCGCCGCCGATTTCGTCCGCGGTGGATTTTTCCTGCCCGAGGGCAAGCAGAGCGCCGTCTGGCTCGACGCCGATACGCTGCTCGTCGCGCGCGATTGGGGCCCGGGCACGATGACCCGATCCGGCTACCCTTTCGTCTTGAAGCGGCTCGGCCGTTCGATGCCGCTGGACAGCGCGGTCGAAATTTTCCGCGGCAGCCCCGAGGATGTCAGCATTGGCGTCAGCGTCCTGCGTGACCCGGACGGGTCGGTGCGCGGCATCCTGATCAATCGCCGGGTCAGCTTTTTCGACAGCGAGTGGTATCTGCTGGACGCAACGGGTCCGATCCGGGTCCCAGTGCCGTCGCGTTCGAGCTTTCGCGGGTTCGTTGTCGGGCAGATGATCTTCTCGCTCGAACAGGAGTGGGACCAGCGGCAAATTCCGACCGGAGCGCTGATCTCGCTGGACCTCGCCGCGTGCCTTATGGAGCCGCGGAACGCCGCGGCCAATGTCGTCGTGGCGCCGGGCGCGCGCGAAGCTATCGAGGATGTCGCGGCAACGCCAAACCGATTGCTGGTGACGCTGTACCGCAACGTTCGCGGCAGCGCGATTGCGTACCGTTTCGAAGACGGGCGCTGGACCGGCGAAACGCTGCAGCTGCCCGAGCACGCCTCGGTGCATCTCGTCGCCCGAAGCGACCGGGACGAGCGCGCCTTTCTCGACGTCGCCTCCTATCTGATGCCGAACACGCTTTATCTTGCGGATCTTGCCGCGGCAACGGCGGAGGCGGTCAAATCGCTGCCGCCGCGTTTCGAGACCGCTGATCTCGTCGTCGAGCAGTTCGAGGCGGCGTCGGCGGACGGCACGGTCGTGCCCTATTTTGTCGTGCGCCCAAGGGATATGCCGCTCGACGGCACGGCGCCGACACTGCTTTACGGGTATGGCGGGTTTCAGGTGTCCCTGACTCCGTCCTATTCCGGCGCGCTCGGCAAACTATGGCTCGAAAGGGGCGGCGTTTATGCCGTCGCCAATATCCGCGGCGGCGGCGAGTTCGGTCCCGACTGGCATCGGGCCGCGCTGAAACGCGACCGGGTCAGGGCCTTCGAGGATTTCATCGCCGTCGCGGAGGATCTGATCCGCCGCAAGATAACCAGCCCGCGCCGTCTCGGCGCGATGGGCGGCTCGAATGGCGGGCTGCTGATGGGGGCGATGCTGACCGGGCGCCCCGAATTGTTTCACGCGGTCGTGATTCAAGTGCCGCTGCTCGACATGCTGCGCTACCATCATTTGCTGGCCGGCGCATCGTGGATGGCCGAATACGGCGACCCGGATAAGCCGGGGGAAGCCGAGTTCCTGCGCCATATCTCGCCCTACCATAATCTGCGGCCAGGATTGCCCTACCCCGAGCCGTTTTTCGTCACATCGACAAAGGATGACCGCGTGCACCCCGGCCACGCGCGCAAGATGGCCGCGAAAATGGCGGCGATGGGCCTGCCGTTCCTGTACTACGAAAATGTCGAGGGCGGGCATGCCGCCGCCGCGACGCTGCGGGAGCGGGCGCGGCGCCACGCGCTCGAATTCACGTACCTAACCCGAAAGCTGATGGATTAGCGGCTCGACGCATAGCTCAGGACAATTGCTTTAGGGAGAGCTATTTTCCCATTCGAGTGAAAGTTAATGTCCTAATCCAAATGTAGAACGCAACGCTGCCCGGGGTGGTGATACGGCGGTCTTGGGGATCGTGCCGGGACGGGGCCATTCCGACCGCTCGTCGAAAAACCACTCGGCCCGTTCCGTGCCACGGTGAATCAGGCGCTGTATCAGCTCACGACTGCGGTCGAGCTTCGATGAAGTGTCGAGAGCCTCGATACCGAGCTCGACCACCCGCACCTTGATCTCCTGGTAGCGCTCGGCAAGCGCTGGATAAGCGCGACGCAAATCGTTGATCTTGGATATAAAGTAAAGCTCCTGCCCGAGCGACAAATTACCGGAAAGCTCATTCCGGCGGTCGATGATCTCGGATATCGCTCGGGGTTCGGTGCGCCGGCGCTGCGGATTTATCTGCACGACCCAGATTTCCTCGGGCTTTTCCTGCAGATCCATGAATTCCCGCACCGGCGGGTTGGTGGAAAAGAGGCCGTCCCAATAGAGCTTCCCGTCCGCGTTGACGGCGCGGAACAGCGGTGGGACCGCGGCCGACGCAATCACGTCGTCGTACGTCAATGTCTCTCCCTGAAACACAACACGCTCGCCGGCAAGGATATCGGTCGCTCCGATCAGCAATTTCGGTCGCGCCCGACGGCCGGGATCGACCGGGAGATTCTCAAGTGCGAGATGCGCCGCGAGCAATTCGCGCAACCGAGGTTCGGCGACCGGTGCATAAGAATAGGGGCTGACCTCCGCGGTAAAGGGGGCTCGCGCCAGCGAGACGCTCCAGAAATTGGTCCAGGCGTCCAGGAGATCATGGACTTCCAGGTCATTCCAGAAGGCGAGGAGGCGCCGCGCGGCATCGTCCGGACCATCCGCCCCGCCCGCGATCAGCCCCGCCCAGGCAAGCGAGGCGCAGACGGCGCCGCCCGAGGTTCCGCTCAGCGCGACCAGCCGGAAGCGGTCCCGCAGATCGGGGCCGAGCGACTTGCATAGAACTCCCGCGACGAAAGCCGCATGGCTGCCGCCGCCTTGACATGCAATCGCTACTCGCGGAGTTCGCGAGATGCGCTGATCTTCTGCCGTAGGGTCTGTCATTTCGCACGCTCTATCACACGGTTTCGCCTGGCTTGAAACTCACGTCCGGCGCAGGCCCGTTCCGCGGCGTCGCCGGCGAGCGTCAAAGCGGCGCCGCGAGCAGTGTCGGGACCGCGAACGTGTCAAGCAGCACCAGCTTTTCGGCGAAGCGCAGCTCTTGTCCCGCGCGCCCCAGGCGGTCGCGGTAGAGGCCGGTCGCGAACAGTCGGGTCTCGCCCTCCTGGTCGGTCTGATAGACCGCGAACGGCGCCTCGATCTCGATCCGACCGGCGTCGGCGGCGACAATCCGGGGCAGACCGATCAGGTGCCGGCTGGTATGGAGATTGTACTTGTTGGCTTGGCGCAGCGCCATGATGCGGTCGTCGAGCATCGCCCGGCTGTCGCACAGGATCAGCGCGACCGGCAGGCCGGCGTCTTGGTTTTCGCGCGGCACGACGGCATAGCAGCACTCGGCGGCAAACAGCGCGAGCCAGTCGTCGTAGCGGCCGAGATCGAGCAGCCCGCCGTATTCCGCCAGCAGCGCCTGGATCGCGAACTGCTCCACGACGGCCACCGAAATCACCGCACGGCACCCTCGGGCTCGATGCCGAGCAGTTCCGCGTAATAGGACCAGAACCCGCGCAGCGGGACATCGTTGACCCGGTAGTCGCGGTCCGAAATCGGGCCGGCGCCGCCCAGTTCGATAATGCTCGTGCGGTCGGGGTCGGGGCGCGAGGCGCGTTGCACGATCTCGATCGCCTCGCCATCCTCCATCGACACGAGTCCCGCCGGGCCGACCAGATTCGCCTGCCGCAGCCTGTGCGCCGTCATTTCGGGCGGATCGTCCTCGTAGCCGAGAAGCGTCTGGTGCACCTCGACCATATCGACCCCGCGCGGACGGATCTGGCGCATCGCGAGGCTGTTGCTGATGACCGCCAGCACCGTTCCCGGAAAAATCGACGTAATGATCAGGTTCAGCCGATCGCTCCTGTCCGGATGGAACTTGACCAGTTCGGGCTCGCGCAAGGTCAGGAAGTCGTTGCGGATACGGGCGCTGTTGTAGGCGCTGCGGGCCGCGTCCTCCGTATCGCTGTCGGCCTCGGCCCAGGTGATATTGTGGCGATGGCGCGGGTCCATCCTGACCCCGCCGACCTGCGTCGCGCGGTCGAGCCCGAATGTGACGAGGAATTCGTGCAAGAGGCTCGCGTGATAATTGTCGCGCGTGTTCTCGGCGTAGAGCTTCCAGTTGGCGCGAATACGCTGCCTGGTGTAGCCGAGCACCGTTATCGGCTTGTGCAGGATGCGCCTGATCTCGGTGGCGATCGGCGCGCCGAGATAGTCGTCGAGCGGCTCGGCGTCCTCGGCCAGCGTGCCGAAGATCGCGCCGTTGATGCTGCCGAGGCGCAGCTGTTGCAAGCCATGCCGGCTCATATCGAATGAAGGGTCGAGCCCGCCCTTACCGCGCACGCCCCGGCGGAATGGAATTCCGGTCAGACTGCCGTCGAGACCATAGCACCACTGGTGATAGATGCAGACATGCTCGGCCGCGTTTCCGCTCGTTTCGCGCCGCACCAGGGCGCCGCGATGGGCACAGCGGTTGACGAACGCCTTGACCTCGCCGCCGCGGTCGCGGTTGACAATAACAGGCGTGTCGCCGAGCCAGGCGGCGCGGAAGTCGCCCGGATCGGGGATCTCGGCGTCGAGCACCAGATAATTCCATACCGGGCCGCGGAAGATCGCCTCCTGTTCGCGGGCGTAAAGCTCGGGGTCGTGATAAAGCCGATAGGGAACCCGGCTGTAGTCAAGCTTCGACCAGATCGCAGCGTCGATCATTGCCATTCCGTCCCGCGCGCGATGAGCGATTTCATTTTAACGCGAATTCGCCGCAATAGGTCGTTTTTGCTTGGGGGTGGGCCAATTTTGAGCAGCATCAAAATAGCAATTCTTTCTTGAACACTTTTGTCGGTGCCTGCCCGGCGCTGATCCCGAGAGCGACGAAGCGCCGGCGGAGCCGAGCGGCCGCGGCCGCTCTATTTTGCTTCCCGCGCTTTCTGGGCTCTCGAATGACGCACCAACCCCAAAATAAGGGCATATTGTTGCAGACTACGTACCCACACGGAAGCGGGCGACTGTCGCCGGTGGAACTGGTATCGTACCCAGCTGTGCAACAGCTGCCGCCACAGCCAACGCGGCACGCCGAACCACAGCGGCCCACCACGGCTATGACCGAAAAAGGCAAGCGTTTCGGCGTAACCTGCAAAATATCGGGCAATGTAGCCCGTTGTCTGGCGATCGTGGCCAATGCGATGCCCCACTTTAGCGGCTGGGACCCAGTACCCGATTTTGCCCGAGCGCAAGATGCGCTGGATGACCTGCGTTTCCTCGCCGAGACGCCGGCGCCCTGGCCCATATCCAAGTTCCGGATTGTAACGAAATCTGCGCTGCTCTGTCGTGCGAATTGCGAAGTTCGCGCCGTAAGGGAGGCGCCCTTCGGCGACGGAGAGCGCTAGCGGCGTGTCGCCGAAATCGCGAACAGCATACGGATCGCGGAGCAGCGCCTCGGCTTCAAGGACCCATTTGACAACAGGCGCTTCATAGTGCGGAAGGATCGGGCCGCCGAACACCGCCGCCTCCGGCCAGCGGCGAAAGGCTTCAACGTAGGCGGCGAGCCAGGCCGGATCGACGATTACGTCATCATCGGTCCAAACGATGTAATGACCGCGCGCGGCGGTGACGGCGCGGTTGCGGGCATTCGAGACGCCCCGCTGAGGCTCGAACTCGCGTCGCACTGGCAGCCGTCCGGCAAAACCGGCGATGACCTCGTCGGTGCGGTCCGTGCAGCCATTGTTGACAACGACCAACTCCCAATCGAGATCAGCCACCACCCGCATCGCGGCCAACGATTCGAGTGTCAGTCGCAGCGACTCGGCTCGGTTCAAAGTGCAGATAGCGACTGTTATCAGCATCTCCGCCGTCGCCCGTCTGCACCACTGGACCATAAATCATCGCGAATTCGCATGATCGCGCCGACCGAGGAATGACCGGCGCCAGACACGAGCTGATGTCCGACTGGAGCCGAACGAAATCGTATTAAACGCGCAAGCCCCTCATCAGCTTCAGTGCTTTGTACGGCTCGGACGCACGAACCCGGGAAAGAATGCAACGATGACGCCGCGCCTTCATCTCGGGAAAATACGCCGGTAGACGCCCGGCGAACCGACGTCGTGGCGCAGGTTCGGCGACATCCGCCGGGTCCACGGATTACTCGCACGCGCCTTGCTCCAGGCCTCGCTCTCCGGCACCTGGGCGTGTTCGAATTCGTACAGCGTCAGATATTTCGGCTGCCCTTCGACGGCGATAAAGCGGCGCGCGCGCAGAACCCCCGGCACGGTTAAATAAGTCGGGATATAGACCGTGTTGTACCAGTCGTTGAACTCCTCCTCGACCGCGGCCGGGATGTCGATCCGACCCATCTGCAGGACCGGAGCCATCTCCATTGTCTGCTCGATCGGGTTGGTGTGTACCGGGAAGATCTGGCGATAGGCGTTGCGCAGGAAATTGCGCCCGACGCGGCTGGTGCCGATCTTCGCGCGCTCGGGTGATGGCTGGTATTTCACCGCGTCGAGATAGGCCGCGCTGCGCAGCACGTTGTGGTCCTCAAGCTCGTAGATCGCGAGGTATTTCGGCCCGCCCTTGAGCGCGACATACCGCCCGGCGCTGAGAAAACCCGGCACCGCCAGCAGCTTTGCGATATGCTCTTCGTCATACCAGCGATTAAATTCCGCCTCGTATTGCTCGTCGATGTCGGTCCACACCATCAACAGGCCGGTGCCGCGCGTTTTCGCCATCGTTGTTCCTCCGCTGTCGCCTATGCGCGGGCGTAGGGTCGGCAGACAAAGCGCAGCCGGTTGCTGATCCGGTCGCGCACGCGCTGCGGCATTGGAGTTGACGCGCTGGCCTGTTTCCATTCCGCCGAGTCGACAACGCCCGGCGATGCCAGGTGGTAAAGCGCGGTGTATTTCGTGCTGCCGGTGCTCGTCCGAAAACGCCGCGCGCACAGCACCCCGGGGACACGCGCCAGCGCGGGAACATGCTCGGTGTCGTACCAGGCATTGAACGCGGTCTCGTCCTCTGCCGCCGGGGTCATTCCGACCAGCAGCAGCCCGCCGGCGTTGCTCGGCGCGATCGCGTCGCCCGGGAGGATCTGCTCGCCTTCGTAGCGCGTCAGGCTCTTGCGGAAACGCCCGGTGCGTTTTGTCCACGGAGACGAGTTCGCGCCGGCGATCGCCAGATACGGCGGGCTGTGCAGGACCCCGACCGTATCGAGATCGTAGGTGGCGACCGAGATCTTCGGGTTTTCGACGTCGATCCAGCGCTCCGCGTTGATAAAGCCGGGAATGCGCAGCCGTTCCGGTATGTGCTCCAGATCGTACCAGTCGTGAAACTCGTCCTCGGGGCAGGCCGAGAAATCCATCGCCGCGATCAGCACGCCTTTTGCCATGGCAGGGTCTCCTCCTTCAATCGGCTCACTCTAATCCTCGGGATCGCAGGGCCGCCAGCCCTAGTCGCGCAGGAACGCGTTCATATCGGGGGTGGCGAGCGAGGTGTCGAGATAGCCAAACGTGCCCTGCTCGCGCACCTCCTTCGCGGCGTTCATGAGCCCGGTCATCGCCGCGCGATAGAGCGAGGTCGCGAGGCTGATCCGCTTCACTCCGGCTGTCGCCAGGGCCGCGACGGTGAACGACCTGCCCTTGATGCCGACCATGAAATTGAACGGTTTGCCGACCGCCGCGCACACGGCACGGACTGCGTCCAAATCCGGCAGCCCCGGCGCCATCAGCGCGTCCGCGCCTGCCGCCTCGTAGGCTTTCAGCCGCTTGATCGTGTCGTCGAGATCGGGCCGCCCGCGCAAAAAATTTTCGGTCCGGCCGGTCAGCGTAAACGGAAACGGCAGCGCCCGCGCCGCCGCGGCCGCAGCCGCGATCCGCTCCGTCGCATGGCCGAACTCGAAAATCGGCGCGTCCGGGTTGCCGCTGGCGTCCTCGATCGAGCAGCCGACCAGCCCGGCATCGGCCGCAAGCTGGATCGTTTGCGCCACGATTTCGGGCGTGTCTCCGAACCCCTTTTCCAGATCGGCCGAGACCGGCAGGTCGGTGGCCTCGCAGATCACACGCGCCTGCGCCATCGCCTCGTCGCGCGTGACGCGGCCGTCGCGCCGCCCCAGCAAGCCCGCCGACGCCCCGCTCGATGTCGCCAGCGCCGGAAACCCGAGCGCTTCCATCATCCGCGCCGAACCGCCATCCCATACATTGGCGACAACGAAAGCGTCGGGTGCCCCGTGCAGCGCGCGGAATTGCGTTGCCTTGTCGAGCTGTGTCACGGGCATACCACTTCTCCTTTATCGAGCGACGGCTCGCTCTGAGTTGCGACGTCGCCGAGGTCATGCAGCATATCGCCTGCCGATTCAAATCCGCTGATAACCGGCGCTGCGGTCCGCGAATTCTGCTGTGTCGGCCGGTTCCCGGCGCAAGCATCCTGAACCAGAAATTCGCAGCATCACCCCAACCTGTCATTGCGAGAAGCCGAAGGCGACGAAGCAACCCCGCGTCGATCGGGACTCGACTGAGGGGGATTGCTTCGCTCCGCTCGCAATGACGAGAATGGGCGTTGGGTCTCATTGGCAGCAGGGACGGGCATGAGCGTTCTGGCGATCGGGCAGAGAGTGCCGCGCGAGGAAGATTTCCGGCTGCTGACCGGGCGCGGACGCTACGTCGAGGACGTGTCGGCGATCGGCGCCAAGGGAGAACCGCCGGGGCGCGGCTATGTCGTGCGCTCGCCGCACGCGCATGCCCGGATCGTGTCGATCGACGCGGAGCAGGCGCGCGTCGCGCCGGGGGTGCTCGCGGTGCTGACCGGCGCCGAGCTCGCGCGGCGCGGTCTTGGCACGCTGCGGCCGCTGATCCCGCGCCGCAAGAGGAACGGCGCGCCGGCTTATGTCTGCCCGCTTCCGCTGCTGGCACGGGACCGCGTGCGCCATGTCGGCCAGCCGGTCGCGTTCATCGTCGCGGAGACGCTGGACCAGGCGAAGGATGCCGCCGAGCTGCTCGCGATCGACTACGAAACGCTGCCGGCTGTCGTTTCGGCCGAGGCGGCGGCGTCGCCCGGCGCGCCCGCGGTGTGGGACGACAACCCTGGCAACGAAGCCTTCACGGTCGAGGCCGGCGACAAGGCCGCCACCGACGCCGCCTTCGCGCGCGCCGCGCGCATCGTGCGGCACAGGATCGTCCTCAACCGGGTGACTGCGAACAGCATGGAGCCGCGCGGCTGCCTCGCGCAGTACGATCGCGGCGAAGACCGCTACACAATCCGCTGCACCGTGCAGTCGGTGCACCAGATCCGGGCGGCGCTGGCCGGGCAGATCTTTCGGGTACCGCACCATCAGTTGCGCGTCGTGTGCGACACGATGGGCGGCGGCTTTGGCATGAAGGGCGGCTGCTATCCCGAATACGGGCTGTCGCTGTGGGCGTCGGAAGCAGTGGGGCGTCCGGTGCGCTGGGTCGCCGAGCGCGGCGAGGGGCTGCAGAGCGACGAGCAGGCGCGCGGCAGCGTCGTCGAGGCGGAACTGGCACTCGGGCCGGACGGCAAATTCCTCGCGCTGCGCACCCGCTGGGTGTCGTCGATTGGCGCCTATTATTCGACCGACCGGCCGACGATACCGCTGACGATCGGCATGGGGTGTCTGGTCAATACCTATACGTTCGAGGCGGTGCACGCCGAGGTCACGGCGGTGCTGACCAACACGATGACCACCGCGCCCTATCGCGGCGGCAGCCGGCCCGAGCCGATCTACGTCGTCGAGAGCATCATCGACAAGGCAGCCCGGGAATTGGGCATCGACCCGGCTGAATTGCGCCGCCGCAACACGATCCCGGCGAGCGCGATGCCATACGAGACGCCGATGCGGCAAACGTACGACAGCGGCGACTTCGCGAAAAACCTACGCGACGCGCTGGAGTTGGCGTCCTATGACCGGATCGCGGAAAGGCGGGCGGAGGTGCGCGACCGCGGCAAGCTGCTCGGCATCGGCCTTGCGACGACAGTGGCGGCGACCGGCGGGCGCGATTACGAGCACGCCGAGATCCGCTTCGATCCGGCCGGCGGCGTCGTGCTGCTGACCGGCAGCATGGACCACGGCCAGGGCCACGCGACGACTTTCAAGCAGGTGCTGTCGGAGAAGCTCGGCATCGACGCGGATAAAATTCGCTACCGCTGGGGCGACAGCGATCTCGTGACGATGGGGATCGGGACGTTCGGCTCGCGCTCGGCCCAGCTCGCCGGCTCGGCGATCGTCGGCGCCGCCGACCGGCTGATCGATAAGGGGCGGCAGATCGCGGCGCATATGATGGAGGCGGCTTCCGACGACATCGTGTTCGAGCGCGGCCGGTTTCTGATCGCCGGCACCGACCGCGCGGTGCCGATCGACGAGGTCGCGCGCCGGGCGTTCCAGTCGTCGCTTCTGCCGGACGACATCGAGGTCGGGTTTACCGAGCGCTCGAATTTCGGGCCGGAAAACGCCGCGACGTTTCCGTCCGGCGCGCATGTCTGCGAGGTCGAGATCGACCCCGACACCGGCGAGGTCGCGCTAACCCGCTACTGCGCGGTCGACGATGTCGGGACGATGCTGAACCCGCTTCTGTGCGAGGGACAGATCCACGGCGGCATCGTCCAGGGGATCGGCCAGGTGCTGCTTGAAAACCTGGTCTACGACCCTGAAAACGGGCAGCTGCTATCCGGCTCGTTCCTGGATTACGCGATGCCGCGGGCCGACAATTTCTGCCGCTTCGAGCTGCGCGAGAACGCGACGCCGACCGACCGCAACCCGCTCGGCGTCAAGGGCGTCGGCGAGGCCGGCACAATCGGCGCGATCCCGGCGGTGATGAACGCGATCAACGACGCGCTCGCCTCGGCCGGCGCACCGGCGATCGAGATGCCGGCCACGGCCGAGAAGGTGTGGCGCGCGCTGTGGCGGCGATGATCGATCTTGATCCTGACGAGCAGTCCGGCCGATGTTGGCGCGGCTGCAACCTGTTGCCGGGATTGCGAAATGGCGCTGCGCGACGATGATCTTACGGCCTACCTCGATCGCATCGGTTACACCGGGCCGCGCCGGCCGGATTTGCCGGCCTTGCAGGGAGTGGTCGCGGCGCATGCGACAGCGATCCCGTTCGAGAATATCGACCCGCTGCTGGGCCGCGGCGTCAGGCTCGATACGGCCTCCCTGACCCGCAAGCTCGTCGATGGCGGGCGCGGCGGATACTGCTTCGAGCACAATTCGCTGCTGCTGCACGCGCTGCGCGCGCTCGGCTTTCAGGTCGCGGGGTTCTCGGCGCGCGTGTTGTGGGGCCGGCCCGAGGGAGATCCGACGGCGCGCAGTCACATGCTGCTGCGCGTGGCATTGCCCGAGGGCGAGTTTCTCGCCGATGTCGGGTTCGGCGGGGTGACCCTGACAGTGCCGTTGCGGTTCGAGATCGGCACGGAGCAGCTGACGCCGCACGAGCCGCATCGGCTGGTCGACAGCGACGGCGAGATCGAATTGCAGGCGCGGCTCGACGGCGGCTGGACCCGGCTCTACCAGTTCCTACCGCTGCCGCAACTCCCGATTGATTACGAGCAGGCGAACTGGTTCACCGCGACGTATCCGGAAAGCCTGTTCACGAACCATCTGCTGATGGCGCGCCCGGAGCTGGACCGGCGCTACGGGCTGTTCGACCGCGAGTTCACGATACGCCATCGCGACGGCCGGGTGGAAAAGCGCACACTCGGGGATGCCGCCGATCTCGCCAACGTGTTGGCAAGCTGCTTCCGCATCGCCCCGTCCGAAGCCGAGCGCCACGCCGGCGCGGTATGGGAGCGGCTTCCCTGCTGACGATCCTGAGCCATTGGCGCAGTTGGCCACCAACCGAATTCCGGTTGCAGCGCACGCCGATTCGGCGGAACATTGCCCGCGATCTGCGGAATGTCGGCTAAGGTCGAGTGTGCGCCATGGACAATGTTCCGCCGCTCCCCGAACTGCGCTTTGCGGAGGTTCCGGCAACATCGCGCTACCGCTACGTTGGGGACCGCTTCAGCTACATGGAAGCCGGGCCAACCGATGCAGACCCAGTGCTGCTGCTTCATGGAATTGGCGGGGGGTCGCTGCACTGGCGGTTTCAATTCAGCGGCTTGGCTGATCGATTTCGGCTGATCGCCTGGAATGCGCCGGGCTATTTCCTGACCGACAATTTCCGGGCCGAGACGCCGAGCGCCCAAGACTATGCCGATGCGCTGTGCGACTTCGCCTCGGCAATCGGGGTCGCGCATTTTGCGGTCATCGCGAATTCGTTCGGAACCCGTGTCGCACAATGCTTCGCTCATTACTATCCGGGGCGCATCACGCGCGCGGTGTTCACCGGGACCGGTCTTGCGCAGGAATCAACGGACAATCGCGCACGCGGCTTGGCCGCCCGCGCGAAAATGATCGAGCGCGGCGCATATGCTTTCGGCGAACGGGCCACGGCGCTGGTCGGACCTTCCACTTCAGCGGAAACCTTTGCTCTGGTGCAGCAGGAGGCGCGGTTGACCAATCCTCTCGGGTTCATGCAGGCGGCACGGTTCGTCGCCAGCGGCGACATGCCGCCGCTCGGCAGCGGGTTGAAGATGCCACTGCTGATGATCCAGGGCGATCAGGACCGCGTAAATCCAGCCGATTCGAATGCGGCACGACTCGCCGCAGCCGTTCCTGGTGCCAGGATCGTGATGCTTCCGGGCATAGGTCATCTGCCCGAGGTCGAGGCACCGCAACTCGTCAACGAATTGGTGAGGCAGCATTTCGGCTCGGGCAAGCCGGAATAAGCAGCACCGACAACGGGCTGCTCGGATGAACGCTGCGGAATTACGGCCGTGGCGCCGCATCTCGACATTTGAGCGTACCGCCGGCACGAACGCCGCAAAAATTGCCGCAATCGCATTGCATACTGCGCTCCGAGTTGAACGCAGAAAGGTGCGGCGATGGCTCCCGCGCAAATCCCTGCACTTTTACCGGAAATTCCCTGTTCGGGTCTGCCGGCTTCCCTGTTCATCGTGCCGAAAATCGCTGTTCGCCGCGCCAAGAAACCGACAAACAAACTCTAACCGCCAGCCTGCAATGGGATAATTCAGACAGGGGCCGGCGCCGGGCGGAGAAATTCCCTGCTGGCAGGGAATTCCCCTCGGTCGCGGATCACCGCGCCGGTTTGCGGGCCAGAAAATCCTTGAAGCCGTCGCGCGGGTGGCCGGCGGCGAGATAGGTCGCGCGCGCCTCGTCTTCGAGGTTGTAGCGGCCCTGCCAATCGAGCCCCAGGCCCTCGTGTAAGAGGCGCTTGATTCCCTGGACCATGCGCGCATCGTTCTTGGCGATCATCTGGCCCATCTCGACCGCCGATTCGATCAGCTTCGCGGCCGGCACGATCTGGTTCAAGAGACCGATGCGCTCGGCTTCATCGGCTGGCACGACCCGCCCGGTGTAAAGTAGCTCCTTGGCCTTCGGAATGCCGACCAATGCCGGCAATGACCAGGTCGAATTGACCCGCCCGTAGCTCGCCGCCAGAAAGCGGAACTGCGTCCGTTCGCAACCGATGCGCAAATCGAGCGATGACGACAACAGCGCCGCGCCGCCATAGGCGAGCCCATTGATCGCCCCGATCAGCGGCTTTGTGTAGCTCGCGATGTGCCAGCTGATGCGGCCGCGCGTGTCGCTGCGCCGGGCCAATTCCTCGGAGCTGAGGCCGGCCATCTCGTGAATGTCGGCGCCGGCCGAGAAGGCCCGCTCGCCGGCCCCGGTCAGGATCACGGCCTTGATGTCGTCGTCGACCTCGTATCCGGTCAGCGCCCGGTCCAGTTCCTCCATCAGCGGAAAGCTCAGCGCATTGAGTTTCTCCGGCCGGTTCAGCGTGATCAGAGCGACCCCGTCCAGCCGCTCGCTGATGATGTATTCGTATGCCATCCGAGGCACTCCTTCCCTTCGGCGTATTGCTCGGCGCAATATGCCAGCCGAATGAAACGACGGCTTCATTTTTTCGGAGCAGGCGCGATGGGCGGAGCACTCGAAGGCATCAGGGTTCTGGAATTGGCGCGGTATCAGGCCGGGCCGCGCGGCGGCATGATCCTGTCTGATCTCGGAGCCGAGGTAATCAAGGTCGAGAAACTGGGCGGCGAGGAGACACGCAAATCGGAACCGATGGTGCGCGGGCAGAGCGTCTATTTTACCGTCTACAACCGCGGCAAGAAGAGCCTGTGCCTCGACATGCGCACCGAGCGCGGCAAGGAGATCTTTGCCGCCCTGGTGCCGACCGCCGACATCGTGCTGCAGAATTTCCGCCCCGGCGTCATGGAGAAGATGGGGTTCGGCTACGACCGGCTGCGCCAGCTGAAGCCGGACATCATCCTGTGCTCGGTTTCCGGGTTCGGGCAGTATGGCCCCTATCGCGACCGTCCGGCCTTCGACCCGCTGGGCCAGGCGATGAGCGGGCTGATGAGCCTGACCGGCAAGCCCGTGGGCCAACCGCTCGGCGCCGCGACATCGCTGGTCGATCGCTACACGTCACTGCACGCGACGATCGGCACCCTCGCGGCGCTGCGCCATCGCGACCGCACCGGCGAGGGGCAGGTCGTCGATTGCTGCCTGTTGGATTCCGGCTTTACGATGGTCGAGATCCCGCTGTCCTATTATCTCGCGACCGGTCAGGAGGGCGGCGAAGGCGGCCGCCCGCCCTACCAATGCAAGGACGGTTATGTCGTCATCTCGGCTTCGGGCCGAGTTATGGCGACCAAGCTGATCCGCATCGCCACCGGCGACGATAACGCCGACGTCGCCGGGTGGACGAGCCGCGCCGGGCTCGAGGACCCGCGCAAGGTGGCGGTGTCGAAATGGTGCGCCGCGAACACCGTCGATCACGTCGTCGCGACCTTGCTCGCCGCCGACATCCCGGCCGCGCCGGTCAAGACGATCCCGCAGGCCGCCGAGGACCCGCATCTGTGGGAACGCGAGATGCTGGTCAAAATGCCGGACGCGCTGGCCGGCGAAATTCACGTGCCGGGCGCAACGATCAAGATGTCGAAGACGCCGGGCCGCGTCGGCCACGTGCCGACCCCCGGCGAGCACACCGACGAAGTGCTCTCCGCCCTGCTCGGCTACGACCGGGTGACGCTGCGCGAGCTGCGCGAGGCGAAGGTGATCGGCTGAGACGATGACGGGCGCGGCGGCACTCATGGGGCGGTATCGGGGTCGATAGAACGGTCGTCGCTGACGGCAATGCCTCGTCTATCGGATGCCTCGATCCGAATCCGTCGGCGGGAGGCGGCAGTCGCTAAAGCGAAGGAGCCGGCCCCGGTTCTGCTGAAACGCCCGACGGCCGCTTGGTCAGAGGTGATCGCGGCCCCGGCAAGCGCGATTCCCAAGTTGGTGATCGCGGAGCCGGGGAATTCCCCCGAGCTCGCCCGCTTTCATCCGAATGAAGTCGTGCATCGCAGCATGGCGGTGATCCGACGCGTGATCCGCACCGGCATAGACCGCCTACAGCGTACCCGGCTGGCGATCTCGCGAGAATCTCCGGGTCGGACACGAATTCCGTAAAGGTAGTAACCCGGATTCCGCCATGCACGGCGAGCGCGACGTCCATCTCGCCCGGCAAAGAGCTCCGAGCAGCTTGTCCGTGAACCGCTTCGCGGCATTCCAGACCGGTCGCCGGCTCGATGTCGCATCAACGCCGAGACAGACGCGGCCGGGAAGCCGCTGCTTTGGCTCGGCGGCACGGCTAAACGCCAAGCCGGACGATCCGCCGCCCTTCAAATGCAATCGCGACCCGGCTTGGTGCCGCGTCGCTTCCGAGCCGCGCTGCTCGGAGGCGGCTGAACATCGTCGGCGGCTCTCATCCCCGCGCCAAAGACACCCGGCGGCCGCGGGAGCGCTACCTCGGCGCCATGACCATGACCATCTGGCGGCCTTCCATGCGTGGCATCTGCTCGACCTTGGCGATCGCGTCCAGGTCGTCCCTGACGCGTATCAGCACGTTCATGCCGATGTCCTGGTGCGCCAGTTCGCGGCCGCGGAACCGCATCGTGACCTTGATTTTGTCGCCTTCCTCGATGAACTTGTTCATGGAGCGCATCTTGACATCGTAGTCATGGTCATCGATGCTCGGGCGCAGCTTGATCTCCTTGACCTCGATGATCTTCTGCTTCTTGCGAGCTTCGTTTTTCTTCTTCTGTTCTTCGTATTTGAATTTGCCGTAATCGAGGATCTTGCAGACCGGCGGATCGGCGTTCGGCGCCACTTCCACCAGGTCGAGGCCGGCATTCGCGGCCATGTCGAGCGCTTCGTTGCGCCCAACCACCCCGACCATGTTGCCGCGCTCGTCGACAAGGCGTACACGCGGAACGCCAATCTCCTGGTTGACGCGAGGCCCTTCGCGGGTCGGGGCGACGTTCATCGGTGGTCTTGGTATGTACGTTCTCCACTGAATGGTTGAATACAGCCGAGCGCATTATCGCGAGTCGGCGAGGATCAGCCCGGCGGCTTTCCCTCATCATTCAATCTAGCGACGAGTTCGCCGAGCGCAAGAGCTCTCTTGCGCCGGACTGCCGAGACGCCGCATCGAGACACTGCGCCCTTCGGCTTCGCGGCGGCCGACCGCGAGGATCACCGGGATTTTCGCCAGGCTGTGCTCGCGCACCTTGTAGCCGATCTTCTCGCCGCTGGTGTCGGTCACGATCCGAAGTCCCGTGCGCCCGCAGTTCGGCTGCGACCTCCTCGGCATAAGCCGCCGCCTCCTCGGTGATCGAGGCGACGACGGCCTGCACCGGGGTCAGCCACAGCGGAAAATTGCCGGCGTAATGCTCGATCAGGATGCCGATAAAGCGCTCGAACGATCCGAGGATCGCGCGGTGCAGCATGACTGGTCGATGCCGCGCCCCATCCTCGCCGATATAGGTCGCGCCGAGCCGCTCCGGCATCACGAAATCAAGCTGCAGGGTGCCGCATTGCCAGTCGCGCCCGAGTGCATCGCGCAGCACGAATTCGAGCTTCGGCCCGTAGAACGCCCCTTCGCCCGGGTTGAGCGTATAGGAAAGACCGGCGGCCTTTACCGCTTCCTCCAGGTCGCGCTCGGCGACGTCCCAGACCGCGTCGCCGCCGGCGCGCGTCGCCGGCCGCGTCGCCAGCTTGACCGCGACCTCGTCGAAGCCGAAATCGCGGTAGACCGACAGCAGCAACTCGCAGAACGCGATCGCCTCGGGCGTGACCTGCGCCTCGGTGCAGAAGATATGCGCATCGTCCTGCGTGAAGCCGCGCACCCGCATGATGCCATGCAATGCGCCGGACGGTTCGTTGCGATGGCAGCTGCCGAACTCGGCCAGCCGCAGCGGCAATTCGCGGTAGCTGCGCAGCCGGTTGCGGAAGATCTGGACATGCCCGGGGCAGTTCATCGGCTTGACCGCGAGCACGCGCTCGTCGCGGCTCTCGGCGATGAACATGTTCTCCCGGAAATTCTCCCAATGCCCGGACGCCTCCCACAGGCTGCGGTCGAGCAATTGCGGCGTCCTGACCTCCTGGTACCCGCCCCGTTCGAGCCGGCGGCGCATATACGCCTCGATCGCGCGATAGAGCGTCCAGCCGTGCGGGTGCCAGAAGACGCTGCCGACCGCCTCCTCCTGAAGATGGAACAGGTCGAGTTCGCGGCCGAGCTTGCGGTGGTCGCGGCGCTCGGCCTCCTCGAGCCGGAACAGGTACTGGTCCAGCTCCTTCTGGCTCGGCCATGCCGTGCCGTAGACGCGCTGCAGCTGCGCGTTCTTCGGGTCGCCGCGCCAATACGCGCCGGCCACGTTCATCAGTTTGAACGCCTGGCCGAGCCGCCCGGTCGAGGGCAGATGTGGCCCCGCGCAGAGATCGACGAAATTCCCCTGGCGATAGAGGCTGATATCCTCGTCGGCTGGGATTTCGCCGATATATTCGGCCTTGTACCGCTCGCCGATGCCGGTGAAGAACGCGACGGCACGGTCGCGGTCCCACACCTCGCGGGTGATCGTCTCGTCGCGGCGCACGATCTCGCGCATCCGCTCCTCGATCCGGAAGAGATCGTCGGGCGTGAACGGCGTCTCGCGCGCGAAATCGTAATAAAAGCCGGTCTCGGTGGCTGGACCGAACGTGACCTGCGTCTCGGGGTAGAGCTCCTTTACCGCCTCGGCCATCACATGCGCCGCGTCGTGGCGCAGGATCTCGACCCCCTCCGGCATGTCGCGCGTGATGATCGCGACGGCGGCGTCACTGTCGATCACGCTTGCGAGGTCGCGCACGCTTCCGTCGATCTTGACCGCAACAGCCGCCTTGGCGAGACCAGGGCCGATCGCGGCCGCGACATCGGCGCCGGTCACCGGGCCCGGGAACTCGCGGCGGCTGCCGTCTGGCAGCGTCATGACAACCGGGTGCTTATGGCCGCCCGGCCGCGAGGATCGCAGGTTTTGGGATATGTCGCTCATGGTTGGCTGTGCTCCGTCACTATGCGCCCTTCTTAGCGCCGCCGGACGGGGCGAACTTGTCAGCAAAAAACCCCGTCCGTTGCCGGCGGGGTTCTCGGATTGAACGATGCTGCTGGATCAGCGCGCACGACCTCCGCACACCCCGCAATATGGGGTAGTCGTAGTCGCCCCGAGACCGCGATCAATATCGTTCATACCACCAATATCGCGAACATTGCTCGCGCGGTCAAGAAGCCTTCCGGCGCGATTCATTGCCCGGAATAGTAGATCGCCAGCATCTTCATCTCATTGGGAGAGAGGCGCGCGGCAATGCTGCGCATGCGATGATAGATGTCGTTGTGGCGCTGGCTATCGGCGAAGGCGCCAAGCTGCGCTTCGAGATACTGCGCGTACTGGCCGGTGATCGTCGGCGTCTCGATCGGGCCGCCGGCCCCGATGCCGTGACACGAAATGCAGGGCGGGATGCCGCGGGCAACATTGCCTTTTGTTACGAGGTTTTCGATCTCGATGCCGACATAGGGCGGGAAGGCCCGCTCCGGATCGATCGCGCCGCGCACGAGCCTGCCGTAAAACGCCGCCAGATCGGCGATCTGCTTGTCGCTGAGATCGGCCACGAGCGGAGTCATGACATCGGAAACGCGGGCGCCGCTCTTATAGTCGTGTAGCTGCTTATAGATCGCGAAGCGGCTTTGCCCGGCGTTGCGCGGGATCGTCGGGTCGGGAGTATTGCCCTCGACGGTGTGACACGCGATGCAGCGCTCTTGCGCAAGCGCCTCGCCGTCCTTGCGCTCCGCCCGGTAGAGTTCGTTCAACGTAGCGTCGGTCCAGGAGACGCGAGTGACCGGATAGGGAGGCGACTCCGACGTCGGCGTCGGGCGGGCCGGCGACCCCGGCGCAATCCCGATCGCGCGGCAGATTGCCGTCCACGGGTCGATCCCGCCGGCGCTGCCCTGCACGATCGGGATCACCACGACCCCGAGAACGATCGCCACCGCCAGAAGCGCGACGATTGCGACGCCTGCCCAAAGCCGCCATCGCCGATCGCTGGTATCGCTGGCGCCGCTGACGCTCATGACCGACTATCCCGCGCCGCCGACCCGGTGGATCACCGCCCCCGGCGACGGATAGACCGCGAACTGGGCGATCGGCCAGCCATAGGCGACGAGCATCAGCACCAGGACCAGGACATTCCACAGGGCAAAGCCGTTCAGCGCCGCCGGAACGCGCGCGACCGGGTGAAGCGGCACGGAATACGCTACCGAGGGCGGCGCTGCGCCAATCGGCACCGGCCCCTCATGCAGCCGCGCCAGATTCCAGACGAACAGGAAGGCGCTCACGACCAGCAGGATCCCGCCGAGCAGGCTGACCACGACCCACGGCCCCCACCACGCAAGCGCCGGGTCCGAATAGTCGAAATGAGCGACCCGCCGCCATTGGCCGTTGAGGCCGAGCCAGTGCCAGGGCAGCGTCATCACCAGCATGCCGATCGCCCAGGTCCACAGCTGCCGGCGCTGCGATGCCAGCGCAATCGCGTCGGGGCGCCTTCCGGTCAGCGCCGGCCAGATCTCGTAGGCGATCGCGAAATACATGATGACGACCGTGCCGCCGAAGATCAGATGGAAATGAGCGGTGACCCACGACGTGTTGTGGACCATCGCGTTCATGCCGTAGCTCATGTTGATGAGGCCGCCGCCGCCGCCGAACCACAGCATGAAGAAAGCCAAGCCGGTAGCGAGCACCATCGGGCGATCCCAAGGCAGCGTCCGCAGCCAACCGAAAAGCCCGGTACCGCCGCGCAGCCGGCCGGCGATCTCGAACGACGCGGCGATCGTGAACACGGTCAATAATGTCGGGATCGTGACGAGAAACGTCAGAAAGCTCTGGATGAACTTGAACCCGGTCGAATGCTCGGGGTCCATGAACAGGTGGTGCAGTCCGACCGGCAGACTGTAAAGAAGGAACAGCACGAAACTCAGCCGCCCCATAGTGTCGCTGTAGAGGCGGCCTCCGGCCGCGGCGGGGGCCATCGTGTAAAAAGCGATATAGGCCGGAAACAGCCAGAAATAGACGATCGCGTGCAAGGTCCACGAGAACAGGGTCCGCGACAGTCCGACATCGATCGTTTCGGTCCATCCGAACGCTGCCGGGATCACCTGGATCAGCAGTTCCGCCGCCACTCCGAGCGTCGTCCACAGCCACATGATCGCGTTGGCCACGGTTGCGAACATTGCGAGCGGCACCGGCCGGCCGGGGTTGTCCCGCTTCCAGCCGAGCCATCGCGACGAGCATGATGGCGCACCAGACCCACGATCCGACGACCACGAGCACCAGGCCGATATAGTAAAATGCGCTCGCGGTCAGCGGCGGGTAGAACGTGTACAGCACCGCGGCATGGCCGGTCAGCACCGTGACGACGGCCATGATCGTGCCGATCATCCCCAGCGCGTAGGCGCCCCACGCCGCCTTGATGCCCGGGAGATCGCGGCCCAGCGCCGTCTCGGCCACGAAATAGCCGAACCCCATGATGAAAAACGTGGTCAGGACGTACGCCATCCCGGTGCCGTGCGCCGTCACCGACGTGAAATACGTCTCCGGCGCGGCGAACGGCGCGCTGAGCGGGCTGCGCACCCACATCTGCCAGACCCCGAGCACCGAAGCCAGCGCGAATACGGCAAAGGCCAGCCAGAGATGCGCGAGGACGAGCCCCCTGTTACGAACCACAGATCGCTCTCCCCTGCGCGTCCGGCCGGAACTGATCGGCGGGCACGACGCGGACCCGCGCCCACATCTGGCTGTGCCCGAATCCGCAAAACTCATGACACGGCATCAGCAGGTCCCCGGTTTTGCGAAAAACCGTGTGCACCTGGCTGACATAACCAGGCACCACCATCGTGTTGACGTTCGTGCCGGCGACGAGAATGCCGTGTATCACGTCGGGGCTCGCCAGCCGCAACGTGACCGGCTGCCCTTCCGGCAGGACGACGCAATTCGGAACAAAGGCGAATTGGGTCGCGACGATGCGCGCCGTGATCTGCCCGTTGGGCTCGACTCGGGTGCCGAGATTCGGTTCGGTGAATTCGCCGGAGAGGTGCAGCGTTTTCGGATCGATCCGCTCGGCGTTGGACGGCGGGTTGCGGTGCAGCGCCAGCGCTGCGAAAAGCGTCAACGCAAACAGCACCCCGACGAACCCGATGACCGCCGCCGCCCAGCGCAATTCGGAGCGAACCACATCGTGTTCGGTCCAGGACATGGCGTTACCCGATCGTCCCGCGCGGCAGGTAGATCAAGAGATAGATTAGGACCCATGCGATCAGCAGCAGCAGGACGGAAGCAGCGCTGAGCGCGGCGGCGCCGATCGGCACGGGGCGCAACGTTTCGAGTTGCGCGGGATCGAGGGCAGGGAGCTCGTGCGGAGGCGGAGGTGCCCGCATTTCGAAATCGTCCGGCTCGTTTATATCTTTTTCAGCTTAAGACTCCCGACGCTCATAATCCAGCGGTTGCGCTGCGACCCAGCACCGCGCTCACCTTGAGGGTGACCAACGGCGGCCGCGGCGCCGATCGGAAAACTCGGCGCCGCGGTGCGGGACAAGGCAGCGCCGTCGCGCCGTCCCCTTTGGCCTACTTGTCGAGCCAGACGTCTTCCATGCGCCAGCCGTTGTAGGAGCTGTTGGCCATTACCGTCACTCCCTTGACTTGGGGCCGCCAGCAGGTCGCCTTGCGCATGTAGAACTCGATCGGCCGCACCACCGCCTCCTGCAGTTTGCGGTCGATCTCCCAGACCAGCTTCTTCCGCTTCTCCAGATCGGTTTCGATCGATTGCTGGTCGATCATTTTTTCGACGTCGGGATCGCAGTATTTCGTGTAGTTGCGGTTCGAGGTGCAGCCGTAATTCTCGTAGAAGGTCTGGTCCGGATCGTCGATTCCGGCTCCCGAGACGCTCTGCGCGAACACGAAATCGCCGCGAATTAACTTCGGCAGCCAGTTGGCGGTTTCGACCAACTCGAGCTCGCCGTCGATCCAGATGTGCTTGAGCTGATCGATCAGCAGCGAGGCCGCGTCGCGATAATCCGGCAGGTTGCGCGACGAGATCTTGACCTGAAGGTGCTTGTTCGGGCCATAGCCAAGCGATTGCATGATCTTGCGGCCCTCCTCGCGCGACTTTTCGATGTCGGGGCCGTAACCCGGCAGAGTCTCGCGCATCTCCTTCGGCATGGCCCACTGTCCCTCCGGCCCCGGCATGACGGCCGTGCCGATATCGCCTTTGCCTTCGCCGAGGATGTCGACAAACGCTTTGCGATCGAGCGTCAACGCGACCGCCTTGCGCAGCTCGAGGTTATCGAAGGGCGGCTTACGCGTCATCAGCGCGTTCGGCGCGAAATTGGTCGGCGTGATCTCGCAGACCGCGTCCGGCATCTGGCTCTGAATGTCCTTCAGCGTCGGCACCGTGACCTCATAGGGGAAGGTCATGTCAAACTTGCCGGCGACGAAGGCGAGCATCTGGGTCGAGCGGTTCGGGATGATCGTCCATTCGATCCCGTCGAGGTAGGGAAGGCCCTTCTTCCAATAATCCGGGTTTTTCGTTACTTTGATCGACTGGTTCGGCTTGAACTCGACGAATTTGAATGGACCCGTGCCGATCGGGTGCTGTCGCATCTGCGCCGCCGGCACATGGCACGGATAGACCGGCGTGAAACCGGAGGCAAGAAAGGCGATAAAGGACGGCTGCGGCCGCTTCAGGTGGAAGGTCGCCTGATACTCGTTGTCGGCGGTGACATTGTCGAGATTGTCCCACCACGCTTCGCGGGCGTTGAGACGCAGCTTCTCGTTGGCCTTGCCCTGCAGCAGGTCCCAGGTGCATTTGACGTCTGCGGCGGTGAACGGCTTGCCGTCGTGCCATTTGACGCCCTGGTGCAGCTTGAAGGTCAGATCCTTGCCGTCCTCGCTCCAGGTCCAACTCTCGGCGAGGTCGGGGACGATGTTGTCGAGCCGGTTCAGCTTCTCGTGCGGATTGAACACGACCAGGTTGTTGAACACCCCCATCATCGGCGCCAGAACCGAGATCGTACCGTTTTCGTGGATCGACATGTTGCTGGGACTGTCGCGGTGATAGACCCGCAAGACGCCGCCGGATTTCTGCGCGACCGCTTGTCCGCCGGCCAGCAGCGGCGGCAGCGCGACGGCCGCACTCAGTAGGATACGCACCAGGCTCTTCATACGTCGGTCCTCGTTGTTGATGGCCGCCGGAAGCGACCGGCGGATAAGGGGCTGCGCGCCGCCGACCGGTCGGCGGCGCGAATTTAGCGGCGAGCCGAGCCGGCCGCTTTGATCTTTTCGCAATGCTGTCGGCGGCCTGTACTGGACACCGATCGCCGGTTTGCCCCTCTGGCTTGCCCCTGGGCCGCGCGCGAGTGTAGTGGCAAGCGCAGCCTGCCGCTTGGGGGCTTTCGCCACGGGGGTTTTCGCGATGCTGTCGGCGGCCTTCGCCAGCCCGGAACTGTGGGAAATCATCGCCTTGTCGCTGCGGGTCAGCCTGTCGGCGACCGCGGCGGCGGCGCTGCTCGGTCTGCCGCTCGGGACGCTGCTGGCGATTTGGCGGTTTCCCGGCCGGCGTGCCCTGATCGTCGTCGTCAACGCGCTGCTCGGCCTGCCGCCGGCGGTGGTCGGCCTCGCGCTCTATCTGGTGCTGTCGCGCTCGGGGCCGCTCGGGTCTCTGGGCCTGCTGTTTACCCCGGAGGCGATGATCCTGGCGCAGACCGTTCTGGCGCTGCCGATCATCACCGCGCTCGCCCATCGCGCCGCCGACGGGCTGTGGCGCGAGTTCGGCGAGCCGCTGATGGATCTCGGCGCGACAAAGTGGCGCTCGGTCGCGGCGTTGCTGGCGATGGGCCGGCTCGGCATGCTGACCGCGGTGCTGGCCGGTCTCGGCCGGACCATGTCGGAAGTCGGCGCGATCATCGTTGTCGGCGGCAACATCGCCGGCTACACGCGCACGATGACGACCGCGATCGTGCTCGAGACCAGCAAGGGCGATCTGCCGCTGGCGCTGGGTCTGGGCCTCGTGCTGATCGGGCTGACGATCCTGATCAGCGCCGCCGCCTTCGCGCTGGCCGGGCGGCCTCAATAAGGAAAGCGTATTTCGATGACGCGCATTATGTTCGCCGTCTGGCTGGCCGCCGCGGCCGCGGTTCTGCCCGGCTTGTCCCTGCCAGGGTCTGCCGCCGCTCAAGAGACACAGACAATCCGGTTGGCCTCGACGACCTCGGTCGACAATTCCGGGCTGCTCGCTGCGATCCTGCCGCAATTCACCAAGGCGACCGGCATCACCGTGCATGTGCTGGCGCAGGGCACAGGCCAGGCGCTCGATACCGCGCGGCGCGGCGACGCCGATCTCGTTCTCGTCCACGACCCCGAGGCGGAGCAGAAATTCGTCGGCGAGGGTCACGGCCTGACGCCGCGGCAGATCGCCTGGAACGATTTCATCGTCGTCGGGCCGCAGGCCGATCCGGCGAAGATCAAGGGCGGACAAGACGCCATCGCGGCGTTCAAGGCTATCGCGGCGGCCAAGGCGCCGTTCATATCGCGCGGTGACCGCAGCGGCACGAATGCGCTCGAACTGCGGCTATGGAAAGCCTCCGATCTCGATCCGAAAAGCGGTGCCGGAAGCTGGTATCGCGAGATCGGCGGCGGCATGGGGCAGGCGCTCAACGCGGCCTCGGCGACGCCGGCCTACACGCTGTCCGACCGCGGCACCTGGCTCAGCTTCAAGAACAAGGGCCCGCTCGTCGTCGCGGTCGAGGGCGACCCGAAGCTGATCAACCGCTACGACGTCATCGAGCTGAACCCACAGACGCATGCCGGCGCCAAGCTCGACGCGGCGCATCGCCTGGTGGAATGGCTCGCCGGGCCGGAAGGACAGCAGGCGATCGGCGCCTACCGGATGGGCGGCGAGCAGCTGTTCCATCCCTCCGCTGCCGCGCCGCGCTGAACCGTGGGAAAGCCGCAGTCAGCTGCGGCTTGCGGGCTACATCGGCAGCCAGCCGTAAAACCGCCACCCGGGTCCGCCCCAATTTGGTATCCACGCCCGGTACGGGTTCGCCTCGGGAAGAGGCGTGACGCCTGGGAAAAGCGGATGTTCCCAGCAGGCCCAGGCGGCGCCGGTCCAGAAGCATTCCGGCGGAACCGGCTGCACCGCCGCGACGCCGGCGAGCAAGGCCGCGCCCGCCAGGCCGTTTCGTACCGACTTCATGCCCGCCTCCCGCTTCGGTTAGGCCGAGGAACGTTCGTGCTGCATGAAAAACTCCCGGCCGGACACGGCAGGGATTGTTATACGATGCCGCAACAGACCCAATCCGGGGAGAGGATCATGCAATTGGGCGCGCTGCTGCCATTGGGCGATATCGGCGGCGATCCGGGGGTGGTGCGCGAATACGCGCAGGCCGCCGAGGTGATCGGGTACGACTTTATCGAGACCGCCGATCATGTGCTCGGCGTCAACGCGGCGAGCCGTCCCGGCTGGGACCGCAACACCAACGATGATCTGTTCCACGATCCGTTCGTGCTGTTCGGCTATCTGGCGGGGTGCACGAGCAAACTCGGTTTTTCGACCGGCGTCCTGATCCTGCCGCAGCGCCAGACTGCGCTGGTCGCGAAACAGGCGGCCTGCCTCGACGTCCTGTGCGGCGGCCGGTTCCGGCTCGGGATCGGGGTCGGCTGGAATGACGTCGAGTTCGTCGCGCTCAACGAGAACTTCCACAATCGCGGCCGCCGCTCCGAGGAGCAGGTGCAGGTGATGCAGGCGCTGTGGGCCGAGCCGCATGTCAGCTTCAAGGGGCGCTGGCACACGATCGAGGATGCCGGGATCAACCCGCGCCCGGCCTCGGGCAAGGTGCCGGTGTGGTTCGGCGGGCATCACGAGCGCACCCTCGAGCGCATCGCCAAGATCGGCGACGGCTGGATGCCGAACGCCTACCCGCCCGGGACGCGAAGCCGAGGAGGTGCTCGCCAAGTTGCGCTCGCTGACCGCGCAGGCCGGGCGCGATCCCGGGCAAGTCGGAATCGAGGTTTGGGTGTCGATGGGGTCGGGGAGCGAGGCCGATTGGGCTGAGGAGGCGCGCTTCTGGAAGCGGCAGGGCGTGACGCATCTGTGCCTGACGACAACGTTCAACCGCCGCCACCACCGGCGCATTGCAGGCGATGGCTTGGCCGACCACCTTGCCGCGTTGCGACGCTACCACGCCACTGTCGCGGACGCGCTGTAGGTTCTATTGCAACACGCCACAGGCGATGCGGGCGCCGCCCCCACCGAGCGGCTCCGGCTGATCGCTGTAATTGTCGCCGCCGGCATGGATCATCACCGCCTTGCCGCGCAGCATCGAGACATCCTTGATGCGGGGCGCGGTCAGCGTCTCGGTCGCGCTGCCGTTGGCGGCGACCTCCAGCACCGGCAGATCGCCGAGATGGCCCTCGCCGTATGGACCGGCGTGCTTGCCGGTGTGTTCCGGGTCGAAATGCCCGCCGGCTGCCCCGGCGGGAACCGCGTGGCTGTTTGCTGTCGCGGGTTCGCACGAGTTGTGTTCATGGACATGAAACCCGTGCGGCCCCGGCGGCAGGCCCTTGAGGTCGGTCTTGATGACCGCGCCCTGCGCACTGTCGGCTATCGTCACCGTGCCGACCGCCTCGCCGGGACCGGACGGCGTCGCGCGGTGAATTTCCGCGCGCAGCTCGGTTGCCGCCGCAACGCCGGTGCCGGCGACCCAGGCCAGCGCCAATATTGCCAACTTCCAGACCCGCATCGCTATCTCCAGACGGCCAACGGAGGGCGTGGCGCGAAGCTATGCGAGCCGGGCCGACTTCCGTCAACCGTAAGACAAGTTTCACGCCCGGCGAACCCTTTTGGGGCGAGCGCCGTTGACCTCGACAGCAAGCAGGAACAGGGAACGACAAGATGAGCGACGACACCGCCGGTTTGGCGCCGACTTCGGACGCGACGACGAAGGAAACCGAGCCCGAAGTCGTCGCCGGCATCGCGTCGGGCGATCTCCATCCCGACCAGCCGATGTCGATCCGGGCCGATCGCCGGGGCGGATGGGGTCGCACGCTGGTCTATCTGGCGGCCGGGATTGTTGCCGGCTGCGCCCTTGCCGTGGTGCTGCGCCGCAACGGCTGACGGCGACCGCAATCCGGCGCCGCCGCTTCGCTTCCGGCGGCTCACCTTTCGGGTGGTTGAGGCCCCGCAAATCGATATAAAATACCCGCCCAGGAGTGCCGCCGCGCGGCCCTGCGTGAATGACGCCGCGCTCCTGGGGAGGCTGCCATGAAATTCCTGACCGATCGTCAACTGCGCGCGCTTCTTCCGGCCGAGACCTGCTCGTTTCGGTCGCCGGTGCCAACACAGATCGTATCGAGCGACGAATACGTCCCGGTACCGCAGACCGAAAAGCAGCGCGAGGTCGAGGCGCGGCTGAAGGAACTCGGCGATACGCTCGCCAGGCGGCAGGGGCTGTCGCGCCGCCGCTTCTTTCAGACGGCGGCCGGAATGGCGGCATCGTTCGTCGCGATTAACCAGGTGTTCGGGCCGCTGTTCGATGCGAGCGCCGCCGAGGCAGCGACCCCGGACATGGCCGACGCGCGCGCCGCTTCGCTATCCGGCCAGTTCGTGATCGACGGACACACGCATTTCCTGCGCGACGACACACGGCTGACCGGGTTCGTCAAGGGACGCGAGGCGGTTGGCAAGTTCGGCTGGAACAAGTCGCTGGCCGAAAAGGAACAAACCATCGACGACCTGAAGTACAATAATTATCTCAAAGAGATTTATATGGACAGCGACACCAAGGTGGCGCTGCTGTCGAATTCGCCCTCGGAGGTGCCGGAAGACTGGTTTATTCCGCAGGAACAGGTCTTCGCGACGCGCGAGCGGGTCAATCGCGAAGCCGGCTCGCGCCGTATGCTGGCGCATTTCACGATCACGCCGGGCTGGCCGGGCTGGCTCGACCAGGTCGACGAGGCGATCGAGCGCTTCAAGCCCGATTCATGGAAGGGCTATACGGTCGGCGACAACACGCACAAGGAGCTGGCGCACTACCCCTATCGTCTGGACGATGAAAAGCTGATGTACCCGTTTTACGAGAAAGCGGCGAAGTCGGGGATCAAGAACGTCTGCATTCACAAGGGGTTGTTCGCGCCGGCCACCGAGGAGAAATTTCCGCGTCTGCGCCCCTATGCCGACGTCAGCGATGTCGGAAAGGCTGCCAAGGACTGGCCGCAGCTCAATTTCCTGATATACCACTCGGCATATCGCTGGGTTGGCGGCAAACCCTCCGACGGCATGGCGGAGTTCGACAGCACCGGCCGCAGCTCGTGGACCAGCGATCTCGCCGAAATCCCGGAAAAATACGGTGTGACGAACGTCTACGGCGATCTCGGACAGCTTTTCGCGTGGACTGCGGTTGCCGAGCCGCGGCTCGCGGCGGCGCTGATGGGGATGCTCGTCAAGGGTCTCGGAGTAGACCGTGTTCTGTGGGGAAGCGACGCCTTGTGGACCGGGGCGCCGCAATGGCAGATCGAGGGGCTGCGCCGTCTCGAAATCCCCGAGGACATGCAGAAGAAATACGGTTTCGCGCCGCTCGGGGCCGCCGACGGCCCGGTCAAGACGGCGATCCTCAGCGGCAACTCGGCCGGGCTTTACGGGCTGCAAAAGCAGGCCGATCTGACCCGCCATGACCGATTCGCGGCGCTGAAGGCCGACTATATCGCGAACGGGTCCGGGCGCAGCAACCTACGCTACGGCTACGTCGCGCCGCCGGGTTGAAACTCACATCCCCTGAAACGGCGCGGCTCCCCGTCTCGGGTGCTGCTCGACGAAAGCGCGGCGGATCTACTCCTTAAGAACCGGTTCCGCCGGGCTTGCCCGTCCACGCGAGTGACGGTCGCGCGGATTGTTCTGCTGATACCTTGTTGCTGTCCGCACCGTCTTGACGGCTGTCGGGCGCGCGTCCCATGCTGCGGTTCAACTCTTAAGAGCGACAGAATGGGAGGAAATCCGTGGCCCCGCTTCGTAACCTTCTATCCCGCCGCGCCGTTGTCGCCTCGATGGCGGCGGCGCCCGCGATCCTGCGCGCGCCTGCGCTGCTCGCCGCCTCCGAGCCGGACAAGTTCGTCCTGGCGTTTCACGTGACGATATCGCCTGCCTGGTTCGACCCGTCGGCCGCACCGCCGCAGATCACACCGTTTGGCGTATTGTATGCGTTGCACGATGCGCTCGTGCGCGCCTATCCCGGCACCAACATGGGTCCGGCGCTCGCCGAATCGTGGCAGGAAAGCGAAGACGGGCTGACCTATGAATTCAAGCTGCGCCCGAACCTGACTTTCCACAACGGCGATAAGCTGACCACCGAGGACGTCAAGTTCAGCTTCGACCGCTACCAGGGCGCCGGCGCCACGATAATGAAGGAAAAGGTCGCCTCGGTCGAAATCGTCGATCCGCTGGTCATCCGCTTTCACCTGAAGGAGGTCTGGCCCGATTTCATGACGTTCTACGGCAGCACGGCGAGCGCCGCCGGCCTCATTGTGCCGAAGAAATACATTGAGAAGGTCGGCGATGACGGGTTCAAGCAGCAGCCGATTGGCGCCGGGCCCTACAAATTCGTCAGCGCACAGCCCGGCGTCGAGGTGGTATTCGAAGCCTTCGACGAATACTGGCGCAAGAAGCCGAATGTAAAGAACGTGGTGATGCGCAGCGTCCCCGACGTCGATTCGCGGGCGCTGATGATAAAGACCGGTGAGGCGGACATCGCGGCCGCGCTCGAAAGCGTCGCCGCGCAGGGGTTGATCGACAATCCAGGAACCCGGATCGTTCCGAGCAAGCACGCCTCGTGCCAGTGGATCGAGTTCCCGGACCAGTGGGACCCGAAATCACCATGGCACGACATCAAGATGCGGCAGGCCGTGGGCTATGCAGTCAATCGCGAGGGGATCAGCAAGGTCGCCTGCCTCGGCTACTGCCCGCCGGCCGGTGTGATCGTGCCGCGCGTCATGGAGTTCGCGCTGCAGACCGAGCCGTTCCCCTACGACCCGAAAAAGTCCAAGCAGCTGCTCGCCGAGGCCGGCCATCCGAACGGTTTCGACGCCGGCCTGTTTCACGCGATCCCGGGCTTTCCGACAGCGGCGGAAGCCGTCGTCAACGATCTCAACGCCGCCGGAATCCGGGTCAGATACGCGCCGATGGAGCGCGCGGCGTTCTACGCCGACTGGAAGGCCAAGAAGTTTCACGGTCTGTACATGACCGGCGCCGGCGCCGCTGGCAACGCCGCGACGCGGGTCGAAAGCTTCATGTATTCGAAAGGCGGCTACGCCGAGGGCGGCTATCCCGATATCGACGAACTCTACCTCAAGCAGGCGGGCGAGCGTGACGCAAAGAAGCGCGAAGCGATGCTGCACAAGATCCAGCAATTGACGATCGACCGGATGATGTTTGCGCCGATCTACGATTTCCGCGCGCTGATGGGGGTGGGGCCGCGGGTCGTTAAGGACACAATCGGCGACATCTATCTCAGCCCGTGGCCGGCCTACGAGGACATCGTGCTGAAGGCATCATAGCGGCAGCCGGCCGGCGCCGGTCCGCTGGCAAATCGGGCGGGCCGGCCCTATACTTTGGTGAGAGTCACCGAGAGACCTTTGGAGAAAAGCGATGGCTGACGGCACCACCCCGATAGCCCCTCCGGCCCCGACCGAGGCCGTGACCCCCGGCGGCATCAATCACCTCGTGATCAATGTCCGCGACATCGAAGAGTCGCACCGCTTCTGGACCGAGATCCTCGGCTTCAAGGAAGTCGGACGCTCGAGCCGGCGCGCCATGCAATTCTACAGCGGCGACCACAACGGGCAGATGAACCACCACGACATCGCGCTGGTCGAGAACCCGAACCTGCCAAAGCCGCCGGAAGACTGGCAGATGTTCGACATGCCTGTCGCGATCAACCACATCGCGATCACGATGCCGAACCGCGAAGCGTGGCTGAAACAGCTGGCGTGGCTGCGCCAGAACGGGGTCAAGTTCCGCCGCCGCGTCAATCACGGCATGACGCACAGCCTCTATATCAGCGACCCGAACGGCTATGGCGTCGAAGTGCTGTACGAGTTGCCGCGCGAAGTCTGGGGCGAGAACATTCAGGCTGGTCTCGACTTCGTCGAAAACCTGCCGACCGAGGGCGACGAGGCCTTCATCGACGACACGAACTACCCGCATTTCGCCGCGAAGGCACCGGCCGCGGAGTAGTCCGAGCGATATTCCCGGCCGGGGCCGAAACCGGATCGCGGCACACTCGCCGACGCATCTGGCTGTTGACGTGCCGCGGGCGGAAGGGGAGATCGCCTTGCGCTTCGGTCTGTCTCCGGTCCAGTCAGAACCACGGTTCGACGCCATGCTGCGGCAGGCCGAGCTGGCCGAAGCGTTGGGTTTCGATGTGCTGTGGGCGCACGAGCATCACGCCGGCGCGGCAATGTACCCGTCGCCGCTGATGACGCTTGCCGCGCTCGCCGCGCATACGAACCGGATCGGCCTCGGCACCAACATGCTGCTGCTGCCGCTCTACCACCCGCTGCGGGTGGCGGAAGACAGCGCCATGGTTGATGTCATGTCCGGCGGTCGCCTGCGGCTCGGGGTCAGCGCCGGCTACGCCGAGAGCGATCTGCGGGCGTTCGCGGTGCCACCCGGGGAGCGCGTGCGGCGAATGCGCGACGGCCTCGCCCTGATCCGGGCCGTCTGGACGGGCGCGCCGGTCACGCTGGAAAACAGCCTGTCGAAACTGACCGGGTTCAAGCTGTTTCCACGGCCGCTGCAGGATCCGGCGCCGCCGATCTATGTCGGGGGCACGGTCGATGCCGCGATCCGGCGAGCAGCGCGGCTCGGCGACGAATTCCTGATCAGCACGACCCAGCGCATCGCCGAGATCGCGCGGATTATCGGGGTCTACAACGACGAATTGCGCCGACTCGCCAAGGACCCGTCGGGAAAATCGACGGCGTTGAACCGCATCGTCCATGTCGTGCCGGACGGCGGCTCCACGGCCAGCGCGGTCGAGTTCTTTTCCCGGCGCTTCCTGCGGCTTTACGATGCGTGGGGTCACCAGAACGTCACGGCGCTCGGCGACACGGCGCGTTCTCCGGGCGAGGTCGATGCCGAGCATTTCATTATTGGCGAACCCGCCGAGTGCATCGACCGCATTGCTCGGTATGCCGAGCTCGGCGTGCGCGAAATCGCCTGCCTGATGAATTTCGGCGGACCCGAATTGGACATCGTCGAACGCTCGATGCGCCTTTTCGCCGAGCGGGTCATGCCGGCGGCGGCTTCTTTCTAAGCTCCATGCGGCGCGCACCGAGGCGTCGGCCGTCGTGGTCGGAGCAGTGATGGTCGGACGGCTGCTTCGGCCCTTGCGCTACACCAAAGCGGCGCTGCTGATCTTCGGCCTCGGGCTGATAGGCGGCTTTATCGTGGTCGTTGGCGAATTTGCCGCCTGGGAATATCTCGCCAGCTTCGTCATGATGCTCGGGTTGGTGCTGCTGCCGCTAGGTCTATTTGCCGACGGACATGGGATCGCGGCGCTGCGCTGGATCGCGCGGCGGTTTTCGCGCGGCAAACGGGGGGCCAAACGCGGCGGCGGGAGTCGCTCGAAAGCCCGCCCACGCAAGACGCTGGTGCGAAGCGGTTCGCCCCGCGCACCGCGCCGCGCTCGCTCCTAGCATGACTCTCGGCTTGTGTGCAAACGTCGCAGATTCGGTTGCCCGATCGTCTTCGCCCTCGTTATTGCCGGCCGGATCGGCTAAAGCCTGTGCCGGTCCGCCTCCGCCGAGCCCGCCAGAGCCTTGCGATGCCATGGAAATCACCGTTGCGGCATGTCTCCGCTCAACGCCGTCACGGCAACGCCAATTCCATGGCCGTGCCGGCCGCGCGCGAGTTGGGGGCGCCCCCGCCGATGCGCGTCCTGCATGCCGCCGCCGAACTGTACCCCTGGGTCAAGACCGGCGGCCTCGGCGATGTCATGGCGGCGCTGCCGCCGGCGCTGCATGCGCTCGGCTCTGACATCCGCCTCGTGCTGCCCGGCTTCACGCCGTTTCTAGACGCGTTCGAACTCGCCGAGATCACGCGGCTGCGCACGCCGTTTGCAGCCGAGCGGGTGCGGATCGTGTTGGCGCGATTACCGAAAAGCTCGGTCGCCGCCTATCTCGTCGATCATCCGGCCTTTTTTGACCGTCCCGGCACACCGTATCAGGCGCCGGACGGGAGCGATTGGCCCGACAACCACCGGCGCTTTGCGCTGCTCGGCTGGGCGGCCACGGCGCTGGCGCAGGGCGCCGACCCGGCATGGCGGCCCGCTCTGCTGCACTGCCACGACTGGCACGCCGGCCTTGTTCCCGCCTATTTGCGGGCGCGCGGCGCCGCGGTGCCGAGCGTCTTCACCGTGCACAACATCGCGTATCAGGGGTTTTTCCCGTCCCCGTTCTTCGCCGATCTGGCCCTGCCGCCGAGTTTTTACGCGACGGACGGGCTTGAGTTCTATGGCGGGCTCGCCTTCGTCAAGGCCGGGCTGTTCTACGCCGACCGGCTGACGACGGTGAGCCCGACCTACGCGCGCGAAATCCAGACCCCGGCTTTCGGCTGGGGTCTCGACGGGCTGCTGCGCAGCCGCGCCGACGACCTGACCGGCATCCTCAACGGCGTCGATCCGGGAGTGTGGTCACCGGAAAACGATCCGTTTCTGCCGGTTCCGTATTCGGCCGATGATGAGGACATCGCCGATAAGGCAGACTCAAAGGAGTTCATCGCCCGCCGCTTCGGCCTCGATGATCCCGACGATGGCCGGCCGCTATTCGGCGCCGTCACCCGGTTGACCTCTCAGAAGGGCCTCGACCTGCTACTCGCGGCGCTGCCTGGCCTGCTGGCGCTCGGCGGCCGCCTTGTGCTGCTCGGCAGCGGCGACGCCGCGCTCGAAGCCGGTTTCAGGGCCGCGGAACAAACCTATCGCGGCAGGATCGGCGTCGAAATCGGGTTTGACGAGCAGCTGTCGCACCTGATTATCGGCGGCAGTGACAGCATCCTCGTGCCGTCGCGTTTCGAGCCGTGCGGGCTAACGCAGCTCTATGCGCTACGTTATGGCTCGCCGCCGCTCGTGCGCCGCACCGGCGGGCTGGCCGATACTGTCGTGGACGCGACCGAAGCGACGTTGTCGGACGGCACTGCGACGGGCTTCGCCTTCGACGACGAGACGCCAGAGGGTCTGCTCGACACGATACGGCGGGCTGCCGTGCTCTACGGCGACCGCGCTGCCTGGCGTCGGCTGATGCAGCGCGGAATGACCCGCGACTTCAGCTGGACCGCCTCGGCGCGGCAATACCTGGCGCTTTATCGGGAGCTGGTTCCCGCATGAGCGGGACTACCCGCCCAGAACCGTCCCGACCGGAATATCCACTTCGCTCGATTTGACCTTGGCGCCGTCCCCGAGGCGCAATCGCGAGACCTCGATAAAGCCGCCTTGCGCCAGGATGCGCAGCCCCTCGGGACCGGCCGAGACGACCTCGCCGATCTTCTTGCCACGCACCGCGCCGAAAGTTGGCGCCATGATCTTTTTCGAATCGAACAGATAGAGCTTCTGCGCCTCGACGCCCTCTGGGCCGTCCTCGGGTTTGCCTGGGGGTTTGAACGTCGTCCAGGCGCCCGGCGCCGGATTGCAGCCGCGGATCAAATCATAGACGAAATCGACGTGGCTGGCCCAGTTGATCCGCGATTCGGCGGCGCGCACCCAGCCCTCGTAGGTCGCCTGGCTTTCGTCCTGCGTCCACTCGGTGGCGCGCCCGGAGACGACCAGATCGGCCGCTTGCGCCAGCGCCTCGACCCCGAGCGGGAAGATCTTGTCGAAATACAGCGAGGCGGCGGTGTCGTCAGGCCCGATCGCAACCCGCTTCTGCAGAATGACCGGCCCCTCGTCGAGCCCCGGGGTTGGCCGGAAGATCGTCAGCCCGGTCTCGCCGCGGCCGCGAATGATCGCCCACGGGATCGACGCAGGGCCGCGATGCAGCGGCAACAGCGACGGGTGGAACTGGATCATCCCGTGTTTCGGGATCGCGCAGAATTCGGGCGGGGCGAACAAGAGGACATAGGCCATCACGCCGAGATCGGCGTTCAGCTCGCGCAAGCGCGTTCTGCGCCTCGGGGTCGGAGTATTTCGGGAAGCGGTAGACGGAAAGCTTCTTTTCCTCCGCCGCGGTGACGAGCGGGTCGGGGCGCGCTCCAGGCCGCTCCGGCGCCGCGAACACGCCGGCAATCTCGTCGCCGCGCGCGATGAACGCGTCGAGCACGGCCTTGCCGAAAGCCTGCTGACCGACGATAACAATGCGCATCTCGCCTCCCCTGGATCACCGGAACCGTCTCGGCGCAGAGTTTCACGCGCGCCGCCCATCGGCAAGCCCGTCGCGGCCATCTCGCTGCGGCCATGGCGCAGCGTACCCAATTCCGCTACTGTCCCGGCCGGTTGGCAATTATCCCGATGGTCCCGCTTCCATGTCGATGACCCGAAGGCCGTTTCTGTTCGCCTCGCTGCTCGCCGCCACCGCCGTGCTGGCGCAGCCAGGATTTACCCAGGAAAACGACCGTTTTCTGATCTATTTCGACGAATTCAGCGCCAATCTGACGCAGAAGTCGCGCGACGTTATCGCCGACGCCGCCAATAAGGCAAAGGAGACGAACGCAAAAGCCATCCGGGTCGAGGCCAGGGCCAGCGCTACCGGCTCGCAGAAAGCGAACCACTATCTCGCGCAGACGCGCAGCCAGGTCGTTGCCGACGAACTCGAACATGACGGGGTCAACCCGGCAATGCTGCAGCAGGTCCCGATCGGCCAGACCGGCTCCGAAGACCCCAGCGTCGCCGAACGGCGCGTCGACATCGTACTCGAACACTGATTTCGGCGTTCAGGCCGGGGCTGTCCGGCGGCGGCGGTTTCGGCTATTTTTTCGCCAGCAGGTCGCGGATGCCGCGCAGCGCCAGTTCGTAGCCGGCTATGCCGAACCCTGCGACGACGCCCTGGCTGACCGCGGCGGTCTGTGATGCCGGCCCGCGCCGGATCGGGTTCGAGATATGGACCTCGATCGTCGGAAACTTGACCTGCGAAATCGCCGCGATCAGCGCCGGGTAGCCGGAGCCGAACGCCGCCGGGTTGAAAATCGCCGCGTCGATGCCGCCGTCATTGGCCTGGTACAGTCGGTTGACGATCTCGCCTTCGATATTCGAGTGAAAGATCTCGACATCGAGACCGAGATCGCGCGCGTAGCCGCGAATGCGCTCGTCGTATTCCGGCAAGGTCATCGGCCCGAAGATCTCGGTCTGGACCTTGCCGCGCATGTTCATGCCGGCGCCGTGGATGACAAGAACCCGTGGCATAACCCCTCCTTCTCCGAAAAACCTCGGCGACACTACCGCGCGGCCCGCTGCGCCGCGAGGCCAGCCGACGCAGATTCAGCCCGTATCGGAGCAACTTGCTCGGCGGGACCGCGACATCATGCCCGCAGCAGGCAGCGCGCTCGCCGGCCAACCCGTCATCCCCGGGGCTTTACCCGGGGATGATCCAGGCCGTTTCGCCAGCCCTCGCTATTTCGCCTTCGCGAGGTTCTGGGCGACGAAGTCCCAGTTGATCAGGTGGTCGAGAAAGGCCTGCACGAAATCCGGCCGGCGGTTCTGGAAGTCGAGATAATAGGCGTGCTCCCAGACGTCGCAGGTCAGACAGCGCGGTCTGGCCCTGCGCCATGGGGTTGACGGCGTTCGGCGTGCTGGTCAGCGACAGCTTCCCGCCACCGGCGACGAGCCAGGCCCAGCCGCTGCCGAACTGGCCAACGGCGCGCGCCTTGAAATCGTCCTTGAATTTCTGCAGCCCGCCGAGGTCGCGGTCGATCGCCTGGGCGATGTCGCCGCTCGGATTTCCACCGCCGCCCGGCTTCATGCAGTTCCAGAAGAAGGTGTGGTTCCACACCTGCGCGGCATTGTTGAAGATGCCGGTCTTGGACTGGTCGTTGGCGGTCGCCCGGATGATCTCCTCGAGCGACTGGTTTTCCATCGGCGTGCCTTTGACCAGATTGTTGAGATTGGTCACATAGGCCTGATGGTGCTTGCCGTGATGGAAGTCGAGGGTCTGCGCCGAGGTGTGCGGCTCAAGCGCGTTTTTCGGATAAGGGAGGGGGGGCAGTTCGAAAGCCATGATTGTCCTTTCCGTCCTTTTACCTGGGGTTGATTGTGGACAGGTGGTCGGCGGGCATCGGTGAGGATGCAGGATAGTGTGAGCGCAAAAACGCGCAAGGGGCGTGTGCCTGATGCAGCCGCCGCCGCGCCCGGTTTCTTTTCCGGTTTGTCGGCGCGAGGTCTGTCGGGGCCGGGTCTGTCAGCCGTGGGCGCGATCGTTCGCCGCCATGACCGTGACCGCTATCAGACCGCGCTATTCGCACCATCGGACCGCCGCGAGGCGCTGTTTGCGCTCTATGCCTTCAATTACGAGGTCGCGCGGGTGCGGGAAACCGTGACCCAGCCGATGCTCGGGCAGATCCGGCTGCAATGGTGGCGCGAAGTCGTCGAGGCGGCCTATGCCGGATCACCGGCGCGGCGGCACGAGATCGTACAGCCGGTCGTCGCGGCGATTGCTGCGTGCGGGCTGTCGCGCGCGCATTTCGACCGGATCATCGATGCGCGCGAGCTGGACCTTGCCGATGCGCCGCCCGCCGATCTCGCGGCGCTGGTCGATTATGCCGAGGGCACCTCGTCGGCGCTGCTGTTCCTGGCGTTAGAGGTGCTCGGGACCGCCGCGCCGAGAACGATTGCCGCTGCGCGCGAAATCGGCATCGCCTACGCGCTCGCCGGGTTGCTGCGGGGGATGCCGTTCCACGCCGCTTCTGGACGCTCGTACATTCCTGATGAGATCGCGGCGCGGGTCGGGCTCGATCCGGTGATCTATGCGAGGCGGCGGGACACGCCGGCGTTGCGCGCAAGCGGTCGCGGAGCTGGCCGAGGCTGCGGCGACGCATCTCGCGGCCGGTCGGCAGCGCGGGGGCCAAACGCCACGCGGCGCGAAGGCGGCCTTGTTACCGGCGGTGATCGCCGACCGGTTTCTGCTGCGGCTGAAGCGGGCCGGGTTCAACCCGTTCGCGCCCGAATTGGCCGTTCCCGACCCGCTGCAAAGCTGGCGCCTTGCTCTGGCGGCGCTGCGCAACCGGTTCTAGCCGAGGTCAATCGTAGGGCGGGTGACCCCGGTGCAAGCCGGGGGTAACCCGCCATTCAACCGGACGAAGACGGCGGATTACGCTACGCTCATCCGCCCTACGCCTCGTCTCAGCGACCTTTGAAATCGGGCAGGCGGCGTTCGCCGTAGGCCTTGATGCCTTCGCCGAAATCCTCGGTGCGGCGCAGCCAGTCCTGTTCGACCAACTCGCGCTCGGTGGCGGCCTCGACCGCGTCGATCAGCCCACGACGCAGCGTCTCGCGCGTCGAGAGCACGGCGAGCGGCGATGATTGCGCGATTTCGAGCGCCAGGGTCTGGGCCGCGCCGCGCACCTCGGCCTGCGGCACGAGCTGGTCGGCAAGCCCGATCCGCACCGCCTCGCCGCCCGAAATGCGCCGTCCCGTATAGAACAGCAGCGCCGCCTGCTGCGGCCCAACGAGGCGCGGCAATGTCACGGTCAGACCGAAGCCGGGGTGAAAGCCGAGCCGGTTGAAGTTGGCGCTGAACCGCGCCTCCTCGCAGGTGACGCGGAAATCCGGCACCAGCGCGAGTCCGAGCCCGCCGCCGACCGCCGGACCATGGATCGCGCCGACGATCGGTTTCGCGGTGCGGAACAGGCGGATCGCTTCCTTGTAGAGATGCCTTCCGCCGCCGCTGCGCGAGGACTCCTGCACCGTGCCGGTGTCCATGCGCTTCGAGAAATCGGCCCCGGCGCAAAACGAGCGGCCCTCGGCGGCGAGCACGATCGTGCGGATTGCCGGGTCGGCGTCGATGCGCTCGAATGCCTGCCCGATTTCGGCGATCAGCACCGCGTCGAAGAAATTATGCGGCGGGCGGCGCATCTCGACCGTCGCGACAAGACCGTCGGTTGTGACCGCGATCTCGGTGAAGCCGGTGTAGTCAGTCATTTTCAACCTCTAATGCTATTTCCCCATGGAGCTCGTTCGGTGGATTCAGCCAGGCAGATCACCACCGGAAAGCGCACGCATTAAGCGGCCAGGATCACGAGGGCCTTCGTAGTCCCGACGATCTGCCCGTTGCCAAGGCGTGCTCGCAGCGCCCCTTCGACTGCATCGGTCGCTTCGTCCAATTTCCCCGGAGCGATCGTCTCGATCGCGCTGCGAATGAGCGACCCGTGGACCGTGGCGACAGCGGCGTCCCGCGCCGATGCTGCTTTCGCCGGTCGACTGACCCGGTCGACCTCGATGTATCGGAATCCCGCTATGCCCAGGTCAGCTCGGATCGTGCCGTCGTCATAGTAGGGCGGGTTTACCAGCCCACCCGGATCGCATCCCAGCAATTCGGCGACGACATCAGCGGCGATGGCGAGCGGTGCAGTGGGCATTTGCTTCCAATCGTCCCAGACGACGAACAATAAGGTTCTTCCTGATCGCAAGACGCGGCGCGCTTCGCGGAAGGCGCCCTGCTTGTCGGGGAAGAACATGACGCCGAACTGGCAAACCACGAGGTCAAAGCCCGCATCGGCGAAGGGCAGCGCCATCGCGTCGGCTTGCCGCCACGTGACATCCACCAACTCGGACTTGGTCCTCGCCAGATCGATCATCGGCTGATTGAGATCGGTTGCCGTGATGGCCCGGGCCGGCAGCACCCTCGCCAAGCGCTGCGTCGCGATACCGGTACCCGCTGCCGTTTCGAGAACAGTATGCGGACGAAGTTCTGCTGCTCGACGGGCAACGATCTTCGCATAGGGAGCAAAGAGCATCGGTACGAGATAGCGGTCATAAAGTTCCGCGTATGTCGTCCCGAAAGCCGTGGCTTTATCATCGGCCATGGCGATTCCTATGGTCCAGGGCCTCTCCTTTAGCCACCTATCGCTTTACGATCAGCGCGTCGACGACTGTCAGACCCTCACCCTCGGGGTGGACGATGACCGGGTTCAGGTCGATCTCGGCGATCGCGTCGGCGTGGTCGGCCGCGAAGCGCGACAGCGCGACAATCAAATCGACCAGCGCGTCGCGGTCGGCCGGCCTAGCGCCGCGCACGCCGTCGAGCAGCGCCGCGCCCCGGAGCTCTCCCAGGAGGCGCACCGCGTCGTCGCGGCCGAGCGGCACCGGCGCGAAGGCGACATCGCGCAACACTTCGACATGAATGCCGCCGAGCCCGGCCATCAGCATCGGGCCGTAATCGGGATCGCGGGTGACCCCGAGGATTATCTCGATGCCGGGACGGGCCATGGCCTGCACCAACACGCCTTCGATATGCGCGTTCGGGTGCGCCGCCTTGGCGCGGGACAGCACGGTGCGGTAGCCGTCGCGAACCGCATTGTCACTGAGGCCGAGGATCACCGCGCCGGCCTCGGTCTTGTGCAGGATGTCGGGGGATTGCACCTTGAGCGCGACTTTGCCGCCGATCCTCGTTGCCGCCGCGACCGCCTCGTCCTCGCTCTTGGCCAGCGCCTCGCGACGGCAACGGCACTCCATAGCGGGCGAGCAGCGCCTTCGAGCCGTGCTCGGTCAGGACCGAGCCGGGCAGCGACAGAGCGCGCGCGACCTCGTCGCGTTGCACCGGCGGCGGAGGCGGCTCGGCGTCGCGGCGGGCGAGGCGTTCGCGGAATGCGCCGTAATCGACCGAGCGCACGGATCGCGCGGGCGCAGCTCGGCATCGAGGTGTAGCAGGCGATGCCGGCGCCGGCCAACGTCGCGATCGCGGCCGGGGTCGCGGTCGTGTAGGTCGCCATCAGGATCGGCTTGTCCAGCGTCGCGGTGATCGGCGCCAGCTCGTCGGCCATCTTTTTGGCGCGGCTCTCGTTGGCCAGCGAGCTGATCAGCAGGATCGTGTCGATCCGCTCGGACTGGCGCACCAGCTCGACCATCGGCGCGTAGCCGACCTCGCCGATCGCCTGCGCCGTCGCGTCGATCGGGTTCAGCGCCGACGCGTAGGACGGCAGCATCGCCATCAGCCGGCGCTGGATGTCGTCTTCGAGCACCGGCAGTTCGAGACCGTGCGCCGACAGAATGTCGGCCATCCACACCGCGCTGCCGCCGGAGCCGGTGATGATCGCGACCCGGTTCCCGCGCGGCGGCTTGCAGTAGGCGAAGGCGGTCGCGACATCGACCATGTGGTCGAGATCCTCGCCGCGGATGATGCCGTGATGGCGGAAGATCGCGTCGTCGGCCGATCCGGCATGCGCCAGCGCGCCGGTATGCGAGGCGGCGGCGCGGCGGCCGGCGTCGGAGCGCCCGACCTTCGCGACGATCATCGGCTTGCCGGCGCGGGCCGCCTTGTCGGCGACGGCGCGGAATCGTGCCGGATCGCGAATGCCTTCGAGATAGCACATGAAGATGTCGGCGCCACCGGCGTCGAGCACCCAATCGACATAGTCGTGGGCTTCGAGCACGGTCTGGTTGCCGGCGCTGATCTGGTAGGTGAAGTTGCAGCTGGCGGTCGCGGCCGCGCGACAGAAAGGCGTAGGTCAGCGCGCCGGACTGGCAGGTGACCGCGATCGGCCTGGCGCGGCTGCCTTCCGGCAGCAGCGGCACGGTGTGGTCGTGGAACACCGGGCTGAAGGTCGCGACCAGCGGCCGCAGCGGGTTGACGAGACCCTCCGAGTTCGGGCCGGCGATGACCATGCCGGTGCGTTTGGCGATGTCACGCAAGGCCGTGTCGCGGGCCGCCGCCGCGTCGGTTTTCTCCTCGGCGAAACCGGAGCTGATGACGACGGCCGCCCTGATGCCGCGAGCGCCGCATTGCTCGATCGTCGAGACGACATGCGCCGCCGGGACCAGGATGACGGCGAGGTCGGCCGCTTCCGGTATTTCGGCGACCGTCGCGTAGGCCTGGTGCCCGAGCACCTCCTTCTGGCTGCGCGTCACCGGATAGACACGGCCGGGATAGCCGTGCTCGACGAGCTGTTTCGTCAGCCGGCCGCGCAATGAATCGTCGGCCGCCGCGCCGACGATGACGACGCTGTCCGGTGCCAGGAGGGGTCGAAGATCGGGCATTGCGTTCCTGACGCTGTGTCCCTACCGAAGGCCGAGGCCGCGGGCGATGATGCCGCGCAGCACCTCGCGGGTGCCGCCCTGGATCGTGACTTTCGGCGCGATCAGCGTGGTATGGCGCAGCGCTTCCTCGAAGCGGTCGTCGTTGCTGTCGGGGGTCGAATCGCCCGTCGGCGGCGCCAAGAGGCGCGCCTTGTTCGGCAGAGCCTGCTCCCAGTTGGTGCCGAGATCCTTGACGACCGCGGCTTCCACCCCCGGAGTCTTCCCGGCGTGCAGCATTCCGGCGACGCTGACCGACATGCGGCGCAGCGTGGCCAGATGAGCCACCTCGCGGCCAATGCCTTCGGCGAGACGCTCGCCGGGCTCGGGGCCGGCGCGGCGCACCAGCTCCTGCAATACCGAAAAGGTTTCGAGCCAGCGGTCGGGGCCGCTGCGCTCATAGGCCAGTTCGTCGGTCGCCTGTTTCCAGGCCATGTCGACTTCGCCGATCAGGTGCAGATCGGGCACGAACACGTCGTCGAAGAAGATTTCGTTGAAATCGTGCTGCCCGGTTTGGTTGATGATCGGGCGGATCGTGATCCCCGGCGACTTGCACGCGATCAGGAACTGCGTCAGGCCGTGCCGGCGGTTTTCCTTGGTCGGCGGCGAGGTGCGCAAGAGCGCGATCATATAGTCGGAATTATGCGCGTTCGAGGTCCAGATCTTGCGGCCGTTGACGAGCCAGCCGCCTTCGGTCTTGGTCGCGCGGGTCGAGGCGGCGAACACGTCCGAGCCGGAATTGGGCTCCGATAGGCCGATGCAGAAGCACAATTCGCCCGACGCGATCCTGCGGAATGATCGTTTCTTTAATCTCGGGCTGTCCGTAGCGCAGGATCATCGGGCCGCTCTGGCGGTCGGCGGTCGAGAAGGCGCGGGTCGGCGCGTGATGCGCCAGCATTTCCTCTATCACGACATAGCGTTCGAGAAACGTGCGCTCGTGGCCGCCATACTGCTTCGGCCAGGTCATGCCGATCCAGCCGCGCTCGCCGACCTTACGCGCGAAGGCTTTCGCCACCGCGAACGGGGTCCGCGCGGAATGCGGCGAGAAGGTGCCGGCCTCGATCTCGGAGCGCAGGAACCCACGCACCTCTTGGCGCAGCTGCTCGCACTCGGGCGGCAGGTCCACGGGATCGAAATGGAAATTGTAGGCCATCGCTGCCCCTTCATCGTCATGGCCGAGCATGACCCTGCCATCTGAAACGCCCCGAGACCAGCGGGTCAACCCCGCGGTGACGAAGCGCTTGCTGTTGTTACTTCAGGTTCCGGTGACGAACGGCCACAGCGCGTCGGCGCCGCGTGTCGCAACCATGCGGCCGAGAAGGTCGGCCCAATGCGCCTCATTGCCGAATTCCTCGCGCCAGGACCACAGACGCCGCGTCGCCTGATGCAGCGAGTGCTCGTAGGTGAAGCCCATCGCGCCATGCACCTGGTGCGCGATCGCGGCGCCGGTGCCGGCGGCCTCGCCGACCCGCACCTTGGCGATCGCGACCTCGGCTTCGGTCGCATCGCTGCCGACGCCATGGTTCGCGATAGCCTGGGACGCGCCATCGGCGGCGGCGCCGGCCGCCGCGACCTCGCCGGCCAGCTGAGCGAGATTGTGCTGCACCGCCTGGAACTTGGCGATCGGCCGGCCGAACTGGACGCGGTCCAAGCGACCATTGCACCGACTGGTCGAGTATGTGTTCGAGCGCGCCGGCCATCTGCTGCGCGCGCACCGCGGCGCCGAACTGCACGATGCCGGCCATGTCGAGGCCGGCGGCGGCGCCCTATGGCGGTCGGGGTCGCGGCGTCGAACCACACCGTATCGCGCGGCTCGCCGGCGAGGCTGGTTCCGGCGTCGATCGTGACCGCGCTGGCCGGCACCAGCGCCACCGACGCGACGCCGTCGTCCTGGGCGAGCACGACGATATGCCCGGCATTGCGCGCAAATGGAATCTGCCGCGCGCGGCCGCGCAATGTGCCCTCGGCCAGCTCGATACGCCCGTCGGCGAAGATCGGAGCAATCGTCATCGGCCCGGCAGGCGCCTCGATCCCGGCTTGCGCGAGCAGCCAGCCGGCCATCAATGTCTCTGCGAGCGGCACCGGCGCGTTCGCGCGACCGGCCGCGCGCAATACCGCGAACCCGTCGAGCAGTTCGGCCCCGGCGCCGCCGAGCGTGTCGGGGACCCAGGTCAGCGTCAGACCGGATTCCTCGAGCGCGTCCCACAGCGCTTTCGGCCAGGTGCCTTCCTCGGCGGCGTTGACCGTCGCCGGCTCGCACAGATCGGCGAAGATGCGGGTCGCGGTATCGACGATGATGCTGTCTGTCATGATCCGTGTTCCGCGGTCCGTATGCGGCTGGGGCGGCGGCAGGGTTTTCGATAAACCATGAAGTGCGCCGAGTTACAAGCGCAGGGCGCAAAGCCGTCGGCCCTTGAGATAAGGGGCAGGCCGAACCCCGGCTCGCGTTGATCGGCCGCGCCCTGTCGCAGCCTCGCCTGCCGGCGTGCTATAAGCCGGCGCGCCGCGAGGCAGTGCGGCACGAGGCAGTGTGGTACAAGAACGGGCCTGGTTTCCGTAGGATCGGCATTCTTGATGGTTGCCCCTGAAGACGACTTCCCCGCCCGGCCGGCGCATCGCCGCGACCGGGTGCTCGCCCTGCTTGCCCAAGCGATGCAGCCCGGGGCCGTGGTTCTGCAAGACCACCGCCTGTCGCTGGCGCTGCGCACCCTGGCCGCCTTCCTGTTCGGAACCGCTTTCCTGTGGCCTGGCGTCAACGATGTGGCAACGATCCGGCTGTTCGCCGCCTACACATTTGTTGACGGCATTCTGGCGCTGTCGCCGGGCGGGTGGGGATTGGCGTTCCGCCTCGGCTGGCCGCTGCTGATCGGCGGGGTTATCGACCTTGCCGGGTCCGGCATCACTTATATCTGGCCGGAAATGAGCTTGCCGCAGTTGGGAGATGTCGCCGCAGGATGGGCAATCGCGAGTTCGTTCGGATTCCTGGCCGTGTATGCGGCGTTGCACCGTTCCGACAGAACCCAGCTGTTTCTGCTATGCGCGATCGCGTCGATGATCCTCGGTAGGGCGCTGCTGTCGTCCGTGCCTCTCGACGCGATCATCCTGTCGACCTGGCTTGGCCTCTATGCGATGACGGTTTGGGTGCTGCTGCTGAAAATCACGCTGCGGCAATATTCGGCGATGTTCCTATAGCGCCCGGGCGCGGCTTCAGCATTGCATCAGTTCGATGCTGACACCGTCGGGCGCTGCGACATAGCAGAGCAGGCTGCCGTTGACGCCGCGCTTCAGTTCGACCGGGAATGTGACGCCCTTGCCGCTCAGTCCGGCGCAGAAGGCTTCGAGGTCGCCCCGGTACAGAAAACCGAAATGGTCGGTGCCCCAGGCATTGTGGCTCGAAAAATCGCTGTAGGGACGGATCGGCCGCGGCGGGGCCGGGTCTTCGCCGGGCCGTTTGCCGCGGATCAGGATCGTCATGCCGCCGAGCTCGACAAAGATCTGCGGCGCGCCGCGCGCCACCGTGTCGGCGGCGATCGTCGCGCCGAACATCTCGACATACCAGGCGGCCGAGCTGTGCGGGTTCTCGCTGATGATGTGGACGTGATCGAACGTGAAGGCTGGATTGCTCATATCATAACTTCCGCATCACCCCGGGGCTTTGCCCAAAACCGGGATAGTCTCGGGTTCGCCTCCCCCTGTCCGGAGGCGGCCCGCCTTCCCCATAGCCGGGAATTGACAGCAGCCGTTGTCGGCTTGCGCTCCGTCGACATGGCATCAGCTCACCTTAACCAGCTTTTGCAGGCTGCGCAGACCCGGCGGAATTTCCTCGCCGCGGGCGCGGACTCGGCGGCCCCAGTTTGTGAAGGAGACCTCGCCGACATAGATGTCGCCGCGTGAATCGACCGTGATCCCGTGCGGCGAGATGAACTGGCCCGGATTGAGCCCGGCATGCGCATGGCCCAGCCGTGCCAGCAATTCGCCCTTATGCGTGTAGATACTGACCCGCGGCCCACAATTCGGCAGGTCGATATTGACCGCCATGTCGGGACCGATCTCGCCGATGAAGAAGCGCGGCGTCTTCGTACCGGCCTCCATGAACAGACCCGAGGGGCGGTGCATGTTGTTCCACTGCGCCTCGTATTTGCCATTGCCGTCGAACACCTGGACGCGGTGGTTCTCGCGGTCGGCGACATAGACCCAGCCGTCCGGATCGCAGCAGATGTTGTGCGCTATGTTGAACTGGCCCGGATCGGTGCCCGGCTCGCCCCATGACATAACGCGCTTGCCGTCCGGGGTGTATTTGTGGACGCGCGAATTGCCGTAGCCGTCCGATATGTACATGTGGTTGCCATCCGGCGACATCGCGGTGTGCGTGCAGCGGTGGAACGGCTCGCCGCTCATATACGGCGCCGGCTTGCCGGGGATGCCGATCGTCAGCAGCACCTTGCCGTCGAGTGTGCACTGGCGGACCGTGTGGTCGCCGTCATCGGTCAGCCAGATCGTTTCGTCGGGCGCCATGAAGACGCCGTGCGGCCGCACGAACACACCCTCGCCCCAGGTGCGCAGCAGATTGCCGTCGCGGTCGAACACGCACATCGGGTGCTTACCGCGGTTGAAAGCGTAGACGTTGTCTTTCTTGTCGACCCCGACAGCCGCGACATCGGCGTTGAATTCCATGCCGGGCGGCAGCTTGGCCCAACCGTCCCGCACCTCGTAGCGGTATCCGTCCGTTCCCAATACGACCGCCATGGCTTGTCTCCTCTCTCGTTTGTCGGCGCGGTTGGAAGGGAAGATTGCGCCGCCGCCGGGCCGGTGGGAAGCGGGATTGCAGCGCTCCGTCCTCGGCGGCATTCGCCGCATTGAGAACGCTATTCCAACCCGAACTTTCCGGCCTTCGATGCGCTTGCGAGCGCTGGGCAACACGTTCCGCGCCACGCCGTTCGAGCGGGAGCAAACGCTGACCGCGGCAGCTTATCCGGGCGGCAACAGGCCTTCGCAGCAAGGCGATGGGGAGCGCGATTTCTGGTGTGAAGTGCTGGATGCCTGCTGCGGGACAAGGTGATCGATCCGCCACTGCTCGAACGACTACAGGCGGCTGGCCTTGATCTCAAGGCGGTGTGGGCTTGCGTCTGAGAGCGGGACCACGAAGGCCACACATATAACTACAGGCCGCAACCGATTATACGACCGCTTGAAACAGCGGGTCGCGACTTCCACCGATCTTAGCGCGGCAGGGTGCCTCCATCTTGATCTTGGCGCCCCACCGCACGCCGGCCGCCCCGGGTTCCCGCTTTCGCGGGAACGACGCTTCAACTTGAAGCGACAACGCCCCAGGTGCTACTCGGCCGCCTCTTTCTTGACCGGAGCCAGTTCGTAGCGCGGCATCGCCAGCTCGATCATCTCGTCCCAGCCCTGCTCGCGTACGTCGAAATGCACCGCGTCGGGGCCGAGATATTTCAGATTGACCGCACCCATTTCGGACATCGGGGTCGCCGGGCGCTCGCGTCCCGCAGGCATCGGCACCGGTTGCACCCCCGCTCCCTCCAGCTCCTGCTTGGCTGCCGCGAGGTCTTCCACCTGGAAACCGATATGGTGGATGCCGCGCAGATCGGAGGTCTGGTTTGGCCCGAGCTTAGGCGCGTCGGTGTCGCCGTATTTCAGGATCGCGAAATAGATGTAGCCGTCGCTGAGCCAGACGCCCTTCTCGCCGGTGTCGGTGGGGCGCCGGTACAATTCGGTCAGACCGAAATGCTCCTTATAGAACTCGGCGGTCTTCGCCGGGTCATCGGTGACCAAAGCGATATGCTTGATGCGTGCCATTCTCTCCTCCCGTGGTTAAATCCTCTCGCGCCTGGCTCGGCGCCTTCACAACGACGGTTGCTGATACGGCCTTCCCGGCGGATGCGCCCGCACGAATTCCTCGTTGACGTCGGCGCCCCAGCCCGGGGCTGTCGGCAGCACGAGATGGCCGTCCTCGATGACCGGCGGCGCCGTCACGATCTCATCCTTCCACTTGATGTCGTCGATGTCGATCTCCATGACCTTGAAGTTCGGCACGGCGGCGCAGAAATGCGCGCTGATCAGGCTGCCGAGATGGCCGTTGAAATTGTGCGGCGCGACATTGACCTCGTAGGCGTCGGCCATCGCGGCGATCTTGACCGATTCGAGGATGCCGTTCCAGGCCACGTCGATGATCGCGTAATCGACCGATTGGTTCTCGAAATACGGCCGGAACATCGCGCTTGCCGTACAGCGACTCGCAGGACGAGATCGGCGTCCGCGCCGAGCGGCGGATCAGCGCCAGACCCGCCGGATCGTAGATGTCGATTTCCAGCCACGCCAGATCGAGCGGCTCAAGGGTCCGCGCCAGTTTCATGTAGCCGTCGATCTTGTAGTTGAAGTTTGTGTCGAGATAGAGCGACACATCGGGGCCGGCGCCCTCGCGAAACGCCGAAAGCTGGTTGTACGCCGCATCGACCACCGCCTTCGAGATGTTCAGCTCCGGATAGCCCGGCGCGGCGTTGGTGCCGGGGCCGTGGATGTAGGGACGCTCGCCGTCGAAGCGGATGATGTTGGTCTTGAGGCCCTTGAAGCCTTTCGCTTTCACCTCGGCGCCGAGCCGGACGATGTCGTCGAGCGTGCGGATCGGCTCGACCCCCATCCATTCCCTGGTCTGCGTTGCGTGGCGGGCGCGGTAGGTGCCGCAATGCGACCAGTACAATAACAGCCGGTCGCGGATCGGGCCGCCGAGCATCTCATAGACCGGCACGCCCAGCGCCTTGGCCTTGATGTCAACGAGCGCGTTCTCGATCGCGGCGATCGCCATCGCGTTGACGCCGCCGGCGGCCTGCCGCGTCGCGGCGTAGAGATAGGCCGAGTGGCGCTCGACCGGACGCGGGTCCTGGCCGATCAGGCGCTCGGCCATTTTGCGGATGATTCCGGTCAGCCCCTGCGCGCCGTAGCCCTCCATGTATTCCGACCAGCCGACGATGCCCTCGTCGGTCGTGATCTTGAGGAACGAATTGACCCGCCATCCGGCGTCGCAGTGCAGGTCTTCGATCTTGACGATTTTCATGGAGCGTTTCCCAAATCGTGAGTCGCCGCACGCCATACCCCCACCCCAACCCTCCCCCGCCAGCGGGGGAAGGCGAAGAGGACGGCGTCTCGGCGGCAGATTTCCTCCTCCGCTGGCGGGGGAGGGAGGGGATTATCGCGCTGCGACGGGAGGGCGGGGGCAGGCTCGCTCATGCGTGGCCGCGATCTCGGCGAGGATGGGTTCGAGGTAGGACAGGAACAGATCGGGGTTCTCGCTCATCGGGAAGTGCCCGAGTTCCTTCATGATCGTGACCTTGGCACCGGGCACGGCGCGCGCCACAGCCAGCGTGTCCTCGGGGGTGCAGGAATAATCGTATTCGCCGGTCAACAGGTACAGCGGGCAGGTCGCCGTGTCGATGCGGCCCAGCTCTCCACGCACATCGCCGTCGATACCATAGAAGTACAGATCGCCTTTGAAGACGCCGGGGCCGCTCTGCATGTAGTGCCACAGGGTCTCCCAGCGCTCGGCCTCGGGCGCTTGCGGCGCGACGAGACCGGACACCGCGCCGGCCGCGACCTCGCCGCCGTGCACGTCCGGGCGGTGCAGCCAGCTTGTGTCGTAATACGGATCGACATGCGCCGAACTTTCCAGCCCGATCAGCGCCCGGAAAGCGCGGGGCTGGCGCAACGCCAAGTGCAGTACGACCCGGCCGCCGATCGAGCACCCCATCACGACCGGGCGATCCAGCCCGAGCGCGGCGATAAACGCCATGACGATGCCGCTATAGGAGTCGGCGGTCAGGCGGTATTCCTCGTCGTGCCAGCCAGCGGGAGGCGACGACTTGCCGTGGAACGGCAGGTCGAAGGCGATGACCTGAAACCGGTCGGTGACCGAAGCTGCATTGAGGATGCCGCGATACTGGCGGGTATCCGACCCCGCAGTATGCAAGCAGACGAGCGGAATTCCCTCGCCGGCCGTCTCGAAATAGATGCGGTAATGCCGCCCGGCGTGATCGAGATGCAAATAGCGGCCGGTGATCGGCTCGATCGCCGCACTCATGGCGCCGCCTCCCGCAAATGCGCGAGCACGCCTTTGAAATACAGCAGATGCGACATGAGCGGATGCAGGTCGCCGACGAGGCGCAATTCCCGCCGCTTGACGAAGGCGAGCAGGTCATGGTCGCCGGGCGGCGGGGCGAACGCGAGCAGCCGATGCCACGCTTCGGCCTCGCCGGAGATCGCGAGCGTCGCCGAGGGTGTGACGAACGGACCACGCCGCAGCTCAGCGATCCGGCCGTCGATGATGCGCAGAAGGAACGTGTCGGCGCCGATATCGAGCTGGCAGGTTGTATCGAGATAGCGGCCGCGCCGGAGCAGCACCGGATCGGCGTTGACAGCATCCGCCAATCCCGCCATCCGCGTCGCGATGCTTGCATCCCGCTCCGCTGTCGCGTCCCGCATCGCTCCTCCAATGCCGTGGCGATATTGCGCCGGGTGACGGGCGCGCTCAACCCCGCACTAGCCGAGGTCGCCCGGCGTAACGCCGAATACCCGGCGCCACGCCGGACGCCATCGCTCCGGCAGCCCGTAATCTATATTGTCCAGGCCACGGACCACGAGATAGACGCCGCCCAGCCCAGAAAACCGTGACGACAATCTCCATGATCACCCCTGACTTCGCACCGCGGCGTCGCCGCGATCCTCGCCGACAGCCGTCCCGCACCGCACCGAGCTTGCCAAATCGGGCGCGCGGTCTTACCTAGTCGGCGCGTAACCCCACACGCAGGGCTCGCGGCGCGCTCGTGCGCGACCGCTCCGGTGTCGACACCCGAATATCGGGGGCGATCTTCCCTGCGGCGGCAGAACCGGAAAGGACGGACAATGGCATTGCCCGAATACTCGATGCGCCAGCTTCTCGAAGCCGGCGTGCATTTCGGTCATCATACACGACGCTGGAACCCGAAGATGTCGCCCTACATCTTCGGGGTCCGCAACGGCATCCACATCATCGATCTCGAGCAGAGCGTGCCGCTGCTGCGTCAGGGTCTCGAGGCGGTCCGCGACGTCGTGGCCGGCGGCGGCCGGGTGCTGTTCGTCGGCACCAAGCGGCAGGCGCAGGAGACGATCGCCGACGCGGCCAAGCGTTGCGGGCAGTATTACGTCAACTATCGCTGGCTCGGCGGCATGCTGACCAATTTCAAGACGATTTCACAGTCGATCAAGCGGCTGCGCGAGTTCGAGGATCGCATCACCACCGAGCAGAGCGGGTTGACGAAGCGTGAGCTGCTGGAATTGACTCGCGACCGCGACAAGCTCGAACGCGCGCTCGGGGGGATCAAGGAAATGGGCGGGCTGCCCGACATCCTATTCGTGATCGATACGAACAAGGAAGCGATCGCGGTGCAGGAGGCGAACAAGCTGCGCATCCCGGTCGTCGCGGTGCTCGATTCGAACTCGTCGCCGGACGGCATCGCCTACCCGATCCCGGGAAATGACGACGCGATGCGCGCCATTCACCTGTACTGCGATCTGGTCAGCGGCGCGGTGCTCGACGGGCTGCAGGCTGAGCTGGCCGCCTCCGGTGTCGATATCGGGGCCCGCGCTGAACTGCCTGCCGAAATGCCTGAGGAGGCCGTGCCGGAGTTGGACGACGGCGCCGATCTGGCCGAGGTTGAACAGGCCGAGGCCGGTGAGGCGGAGACGGCGGAGTCCGAAGCCGTACCCGCGGCGCAATAAGGGCCGCGCAACCGTATTGCCCGGCGGCGGAATTTTTCGTGCGGTAAATGCATCGCGCGCGGCGGCTGGTCCGTAGCGGCGATCGTATCGAATGAGAGGACGTCAGAATGGCGGAGATAACTGCGTCCCTGGTCAAGGAATTGCGCGACAAGACCGGCGCCGGGATGATGGATTGCAAGCGCGCGCTCGGCGAAACCGGCGGTGAGATCGAGGCGGCCGTCGACTGGCTGCGCAAGAAAGGGCTGGCCGCGGCGGCGAAAAAGGCCGGGCGGGTCGCCGCCGAAGGTCTGATCGGCGCGGCGACGCGCAACCTCGCCGGCGCTCTCGTCGAGGTTAATTCCGAGACCGATTTCGTTGCGCGCAACGAGCTGTTTCAGGCGTTGGTGCGCACCGTTGCGGGGCTCGCCGTGTCCGGCGACGGCGATGTCGAGACGCTCAAGCGGACGGAATATCCCGGCACCGGCCGCGCCGTTGCTGAGGAGCTGACGGAACTGGTCGGGCGCATCGGCGAGAACCTGGTGCTGCGGCGGGCCGCCCGGCTCGCGGTCGAGCGCGGCATCGTCGCCTCCTACATGCACAATTCGCTGGCCCCGGGCCTCGGCAAGATCGGCGTGCTGGTGGCGCTCGACTCCGAGGCTTCGGGCGAGGCGCTCGCGACATTGGGCCGCCAGCTGGCGATGCATGTCGCGGCGGCCAACCCGCAATTCCTCGACGTCGCCTCGGTGCCGGCGGCGGCGCTCGACCGCGAGCGCGCGGTTTTGCGCGAACAAGCGTCCGGCACCGGCAAGTCGGAAGAGATTGTCGAGCGCATGGTCGAGGGAAGGCTGCGCAAGTTCTACGAGGAAGCGGTGCTGCTCGATCAGGTTTTCGTAATCGACGGCGAAACGCGGGTTTCAAAGGTTGTCGAGGCGGCGGCGAAGGAGGCCGGCGCGCCGATCCGGGTCGCCGGCTTCGTTCGCCTTGCGCTCGGCGAAGGCGTCGAGAAGCCCCCCTCCGATTTCGCCGCCGAGGTCGGGGCCACGCTGAAGAGCTGACCCGCCGAGGACCCGTCCCTCGCGACGGGAGAGGGAGTGCGCACCGTGTCCCGCCCAGGGCCGGTTGGGATAGCGCGATTCGATGCACCTCGTCCCGGCGGATCGAACGCGGGTGTAAATTACATCGAATCCGATGTTTCGCCGGATGCGGCTGGTATACGGTGACGACCACGGCGGGAGGGGCGGCTGTCGATGAGTGCTGACGAAACCGATGCGCCGCCGCGGGGGCTGAAGTACCGCCGGGTGCTCCTGAAGCTTTCCGGCGAGGCGCTGATGGGCGAGCGCGAGTACGGGCTCGACCCGGCGATGGTCGCCCGCGTGGCGGCGGAAGTCGAGTCGGTGCACCGTTTGGGCGTCGAGCTGTGCCTGGTGATCGGGGGCGGCAATATCTTTCGCGGCATATCCGGCGCCGCGGCCGGGATGGAACGCGCCTCGGCCGACTACATGGGCATGCTGGCGACCGTCATTAACGCGTTGGCAATGCAAAACGAGCTAGAACGACGCAGCGTCACCACGCGGGTGCAGTCGGCAATCTCGATGCAAGCGGTTTGCGAGCCTTACATCCGCCGGCGTGCGTTGCGTCATCTGGAAAAGGGGCGCGTCGTCATTTTCGGCGCCGGCACCGGGAACCCTTTTTTTACGACCGATACGGCAGCGGCGCTGCGCGCTTCCGAAATGGGCTGCGACGCCTTGCTAAAGGCGACCAAGGTCGACGGCGTCTATGACGCCGATCCCCATCGGGTGGTGGGCGCGCGGCGTTTCGAGCGTCTCGATTATCAGGATGTGCTTGCGCGCGACCTGCGGGTCATGGACGCCTCGGCGGTTTCGCTTGCGCGCGAAAACCGGATACCGATCCTGGTCTTTTCGATCGTCGATAATGGCGGGTTCGCCGAAATCGTGCAGGGAAAGGGGCGATACACGATCATCGAACACGCGGTACAATGACAGCCCGTGTCGAGTTCGAGGAGCGCGAGGGAGCACGCCATGGCGCAAGAGGAACTGCTGAAGGATCTGCAGCGCCGGATGGACGGCGCGATCGAGGTGTTGCGCAAGGAGTTCGGCGGCTTGCGCACCGGACGCGCCTCCGCGAGCCTGCTTGAGCCGATCAGGGTCGTCGCCTATGGCAACCCGGTACCGCTCAATCAGGTCGCCGGTATCAACGTGCCGGAGCCGCGTCTGATCACCGTGCAGGTGTGGGACCGCGGCGTCGTCAAGGCGGTCGACAAGGCGATCCGCGAATCGGGGCTCGGCCTCAACCCGCAGACCGAGGGCCAGACGATCCGTGTTCCGATCCCGGAGCTCAACCAGGAACGGCGGCGCGAGCTGACGCGCAAGGCGGCCGAATACGCCGAACAGGCGCGCGTGGCGGTCCGCAAGGTGCGCCAACATGGGATCGAGGCGCTGCGTCGGCTCGAAAAGGACAGCGAAATTTCCCAGGACGAGCAGCGCAAGCTGCAGACCGATATCCAGCACCTGACCGATAGCCATATCAAGCGGATTGACGACACGCTGAGCCAGAAGGACAAAGAGATCCTTCAGGTCTGATGAGCGTCTCCGGCCAGCCGCCACGCGTGCCGCGGCATGTCGCGATCATCATGGACGGGAACGGCCGTTGGGCAAAGGCTCGCGGGCTGCCGCGCGTCGCCGGTCATCGGCGGGGTGCCGATGCCGTGCGCCGGACGCTAGTCGCGGCCGGCGAACTCGGCATCCCCTATCTGACGCTGTTCGGCTTCTCGTCGGAGAACTGGAAGCGGCCGCCGGATGAGGTCGAACTCGCTGATGGGCCTGTTGCGACACTACCTGCGCAGCGAAATCGCCGAATTGCACAGCAATGGCGTGCGGCTGCGGGTCATTGGCGAACGCGATCGCCTCGCGGCCGACATCGCCGCGATGATCCGCAACGCAGAGACCCTAACCAGCGACAACGACCGGATGAACCTGACGATAGCGCTGTCCTATGGCGGGCGCGCGGAAATCGTCGCCGCGGCGCGCGCGATCGCGGCTGAGGTGATGGCGGGCGAGCTTACGCTGGAGGACATCGACGAGGCGGCGGTCGGCAAACATCTGTTCACCTCGGAGCTGCCGGAGCCCGATCTGCTGATCCGCACCAGCGGCGAACAGCGCATCAGCAACTTCATGCTGTGGCAGTGCGCCTACGCTGAGCTGATCTTTACGAAGACGTTGTGGCCCGATTTCGGGCGGGCCGACCTTGAGCAGGCGGTCGCCGACTATGGCGGACGCGAGCGCCGCTACGGTGCATCGATCGGCTCCCGCTGAGCCTGTCGTGCAATCAGGGCCTGTGTCGCGCGCCCTGCAGCTGCGCGTACTGTCCTCGCTCGTTCTTGCCCCGATCGCGATCGGCGCGGTGTGGTTCGGCTGGCCGTTCCTGCCGGTCCTGACGGCATTCGCGGCGGCGGTGATGGCCTGGGAATGGGGCCGGCTGTGCCGGTTCGGACGATCCTCGGCTAACCCAGCGGGCGCGATGCGGACCGGGATTTTCGCCTTACGGCCAAGCGGCCTTGTTCTGGTCGCCGCGGTTCTGGCGGCGGTCGCGGCGGCGGCGGTCGCGGCGATCGGAGTTGGGATCGGACTGTCCGCGGCCGGCGCGGCAGCCGGTTTCGTGATCGCCCGGCGCGAGCACGGCACCCACCCGGTCTGGCTCGCATCGGGCGCCCTGTGGATCGCGCTGCCCTGCGTTTTGCTGCTGTGGCTGGCGCAGTTCGACGACTCCGGGCGGGCCACGCTGCTGTGGGTCCTGGCGATCGTTTGGGCCACCGATATCGGCGCCTACGCCTTCGGCAGCCGGATCGGCGGTCCGCGACTGGCGCCGCGCTGGAGTCCGCGCAAGACCTGGGCCGGACTTATCGGCGGCGTCTTCTGCGCCGGGCTCGCGGGCTGCGCAGCTGCCTGGCTGCTCAAGGAAACGGCGGTTCTACCGCTGGTGACGCTGAGTGCGGGACTTGCGATCGTCGGTCAATTCGGCGATCTTGCGGAGTCCGCTGTCAAAAGAAGGTTCGGTGTGAAGGATTCGAGCGATCTGATCCCCGGCCATGGCGGCCTTCTGGACCGGCTCGACGGGTTGCTGGCCGTTATCCCGGTAGTGGCCCTTGTCACCGCCCTGCGCGGCGGCAGCGTCTTGGCCTGGTCATGACGGCGGCGATCGCAGCGGTCTCGGGCACGCCGGGAGACGAAGCCGCACGACAGCCCGATCGCATTCCCGTGAGGGCCGAGCGCGCCGAGAGCTGGCCGCGTCGCGTCAGCATTCTCGGCTCGACCGGCTCGATCGGATGCAGCACGGTCGATCTCTTGCTGCGCAACCGCGACCTGTTCACCATCGAGGCGCTGACCGCGAACCACAACGCCGCTCTGCTGGCCGAGCAGGCGCGTGCTCTCGACGCGCGGTTCGCGGTGGTCGCCGATCCTGCCGACTACCCGGCGCTGCGGGAGGCGCTTGCCGGCTCGGGCATCGAGGTGGCTTGCGGCCGGGCGGCGCTGGTCGAAGCGGCCGAGCGCCCGGCCGACTGGATCATGGCCGGGATCGTCGGGGCCGCCGGGCTCGAGCCGACCCTGGCGGCGGTGCGGCAAGGACGCATGGTCGCCTTCGCCAACAAGGAGGTGCTGGTTTCCGCCGGCAGCCTGTTCATGCGCGAGGTCGCGGCGCACGGCGCGACGCTGCTGCCAGTTGACAGCGAGCACAATGCGATCTGGCAATGCTTCGATTTCTCCCGCATGGATGGGATCGAGAAAATCACGCTGACCTGCAGCGGCGGCCCGTTCCGCGAGCACAGCTACGAGCGCATGCGCGCCGCGACTGCGGCCGAGGCGGTGGCGCACCCGACATGGAACATGGGAGCAAAGATTTCGGTCGACTCGGCCACCCTGATGAACAAAGGGCTCGAGCTGATCGAGGCTTATCATCTCTTCCAGCTGCCTGACGACCGCATCGACATCGTCATCCATCCGCAATCGATCGTGCATGGTCTCGTGACCTATTGCGACGGCTCGGTGCTGGCTCATCTCGGCTCGCCCGACATGCGCACCCCGATCGCTTACGCACTCGGCTGGCCAGGACGCGCGCAGGCCCCGACGAAGCGGCTCGATCTCGCCGAGATCGGACAGACTGACGTTCGAGCCGCCCGATCCGCACCGCTTTCCGGCGCTACGTCTGGCGCGCGAGGCTCTGCGGCGCGAGGGCGGCAGTCCGACCGTGCTGAACGCCGCCAATGAGACCGCGGTGCATGCCTTTCTCGAAGGCCGCATCGGCTTCCTCGACATCGCGGCGACCGTCGAGCGCACGCTCGAGCGGATCCCGTCCGTGAAGCTTGATTCGCTCGAAGACGTCTACAATCTCGATAGCACCGCCCGCGAGGTGGCGGCCAAATTCATCGCCGGTAGCCGCCAATCGCGCGGTGCCGATTGACGGATATCGGATGAACCATTTGCTTTCCTTTCTGCAGGGCGGGGCGCTCTACGTCGGCGTCTTTTTGCTCGTCTTGACCGTGCTCGTGTTTGTCCATGAGCTCGGGCATTATCTGGTCGCCAGGCGTAACGGCGTCAGAATCGAGGTGTTCTCGATCGGCTTCGGTCCCGAGCTGTTCGGTTGGTGGGACCGTGCCGGCACGCGGTGGAAGTTCAGCGCGATCCCGCTCGGCGGCTACGTCAAGATGTTCGGCGACGCCGATGCGACTTCCGGCTTGCCGGCCGCTCGCGCCGGTCAGCTGACCGCGGCCGAGCGCGAAGTCTCGTTCCATTGTAAGCGGCTCGGCCAGCGCGCGGCGATCGTCGCGGCCGGACCACTGGCCAATTTCGTGTTCGCGATCGTCGTGCTTGCGCTGCTGTTCATGACCTACGGCCAGCCCTTCACGCCGGCCGAGGTCGGGCAGGTGATTGCGGGAAGCGCCGCCGAGGCGGCCGGGGTCCGCCCTGGCGACGAGATCGTCAGCATCGACGGGCAGACGGTCGAACGGTTCGAGGACGTGCAGCAGGTGGTGCGGCTCAATCCCGGCGTGCCGATGCCAATGGTGGTGCGCCGCGGCGGCCAACTGGTGGACCTGCGCGTCACGCCGACCCGCGTCGAGGAGAACGACCGGCTCGGCCGCCGAGAGGTCGGGCAGCTCGGCGTTCGCGGTGGCGCACCCAGATATATCACCCGCGACCCGGCAAGCGCCGTCGTCCGCGCAGTCGGCGAAACCTGGAACCTGTCGGTAACGACGCTGCATGCGGTCTGGCAGATGATTGTCGGAGCCCGCGGTTCCGAGGAGCTCGGGGGGCCCCTGCGGATCGCCCAGCTGTCCGGCGAAGTCGCCCAGGGCGGCGTGGTTCCGCTGCTCTGGTTCATGGCGGTGCTGTCGATCAATCTCGGGCTGATCAACCTGTTCCCGGTGCCGGTGCTTGACGGCGGGCATCTGCTGTTCTATGCGGCAGAGGCAATCCGCGGCAAGCCGCTGGGGCAGCGCGCCCAGGAATATGGTTTCCGCATCGGGCTGGCGCTGGTGCTGACGCTAATGGTGTTCGCAACCTGGAACGACCTTGTGCACACAGGGCTGGTCGATCTCGTGAAGCGTTTTGTGACCTGAGCCGAGGTTCGGCGAGCGCAAACCGTCGGGGTGGGGGGTTTTGGGGGCGAATCGCGTAAGGTTTCGCTGGGCGGTGGTGCTTGCCGCCGGTCTGGCAGCCGGCAGCGGCATGTCGGCGGCTCTGGCGCAGGGGCAACCGCCTCAGGCACCGGCCGAGGCGGCGCGGACAGGGACAATCGCCGATGTGCGGATCGAGGGCATCCAGCGTATCGAACCGGAAACGGTTCGGTCCTATTTGTTGTTGCAGCCGGGCGATGTCTGGGACGCGGAGCGGGTGGACCGTTCATTAAAGGCGCTGTTCGCGACCGGGCTGTTCGCTGATGTAAAATTGGTTCGCGAGGGTAATACACTGGTCGTCCGGGTTGTCGAGAACCCGATCATCAATCGTATCGCCTTTGAGGGAAATTCCAAGATCTCCGATAAGGAACTAAACGCGGAAGTACAGGCGCGCGCCCGGGTGGTGTATACGCGCACCCGTGTGCAGAACGATGTCCGCCGCATCCTCGAGTTGTACCGTCGTCAGGGCCGCTTCGCCGCGACCGTCGAGCCCAAGATCATTCAATTGCCGGAGAATCGGGTCGATGTCGTTTTCGAGATCAACGAAGGCCCATCGACCGGCGTGCGCGCGATAAACTTTGTCGGCAACCGCAGGTTCAGCAACTCCACGCTGCGCGGCGCCATCGAGACGAAGGAGAGCCGCTGGTACCGGTTCCTGTCGACATCGGATAACTACGATCCGGACCGGGTTGCCTACGACCGGGAGCTGCTGCGGAAATTCTACCTTTCCGAAGGTTACGCGGATTTCCGCGTCGTCTCCGCGGTCGCCGAGCTGACGCCCGACCGTGACGCCTTTATCCTTACTTTCACGGTTGATGAAGGAGAGCGTTACCGGTTCGGCAAGATCGACGTCGACATCGCGCTGAAGGACTTGCCGCGCGACGCCGTGTTGCCGTTACTGACCGTACGGCCCGACGACTGGTACAATGCCGAAGCGGTCGAGCGCTCGATCTCGGTGCTGACCGATGCGCTTGGAAATCGCGGTTACGCGTTCGTCGAAATCCGGCCCGAAGTCACGCGGAACCGCGAGGAACATACGGTCGATATCAATTTTCGTGTGCAGGAAGGGCCGCGCGTTTACGTCGAGCGGATCGACATCACCGGCAATGTCCGCACGCTGGACAAGGTGATCCGCCGGGAGTTCCGCCTCGTCGAGGGAGATCCGTTCAACACCGCTCGCATGCAACGTTCGAAGGAGCGAATTCAAAATCTCGGTTTCTTCAAGAAAGTTGAGGTAACCAACACGCCCGGATCGTCACCGGACCGCACAGTCATCGTCGCGGACGTCGAAGAACAATCCACGGGCGAGCTGTCGCTGGGTGTGGGGTTTTCCAGCTCGGACGGCCCGCTTGTTGACGTTCACGTACGCGAGCGAAATTTCCTTGGCCGCGGCCAAGACTTGAGAGTCGGTACAGTGCTGTCGTTCCGTTCGCAGCAGGCCGACATCAGCTTCACCGAGCCGTACTTTCTCGACAAGAATATCGCCGCCGGCGTCGACCTGTTCGCGATCAGAACCAGCCCGACCACGAGCGTCTTCAGTGGCGGCACACCAGCGTATCAGCAGACATCGTTCGGCGGTGCGTTGCGCGCGGGCTATCAGGTTACCGAAAATCTGCGCCAGACCTGGAAATATACTGCCCGGTCCGACGACATCACCGACGTCGCGAGCGACGCCTCGCTGTTTATTCAGCTGCAGGCAGGCACGCGTCAGACCTCCGCCATCGGCCAAGTCCTGTTGTACGATCGTCGCGACAACAGAATCGAGCCGACCGATGGCTATTATGCATCGATCGGCAACGACTTCGCCGGCGTGGGTTTTGGCGTCCGGTACTTGCGCAACAAGGCCAATGTCGGATATTACTATTCCATCGTACCACAGTGGGTCCTCAGCCTTACGGGCGAGGCTGGCTATATTTTTGGGTGGGGCGGCGACCCTGTGTTCCTGCAGGATAATTTTTTCGTCGGCGGCGACAATTTGCGCGGCTTCCAGTCGGCCGGTGTCGGTCCGCGCGATATTGTCTCGGGCGATCCGCTCGGCGGCACCAAATATTATATCGGCACGGTCGCGCTCGGCGTTCCGCTTCCATTGCCCAAGGAGTTGGGTGTTAGCGGGCGAATTTTTTCGGATTTCGGCACGCTCTGGGATACCGATGTGAAGAACCAGACGTTTACGCCGCAACAACTCGCCGCGACCGGTGGCGTACCGCCTGACGTGAAGGATACGGCGGCATTGCGCGTCAGCGCTGGCGTCGGGGTTACCTGGAAATCGCCCGTCGGACCGATCCGCATCGATGTCGCCTATCCAATTAGAAAAGAATCGTTCGATAAAACACAAGTCTTTCATGTTAGTTTTGGTACGAGGTTCTGATGTCGGTTACGCGTGCGGGCATCACCCCGCTGGTCTCGGTTTTTCTGATCTTCTGCGCGTTCAGCTACGCCACGGCACAGCAGGCGCCGTCGCCGTCGGCCACTCCGCCAACCTTGAATGTGCTGGTCGTTGACGTGCAGTCGCTGTTACAGAACTCAAAATCGGCAAAGATGGTGCGACAGCAGATCGAACAAAAGCGCAGCGAGTACGCGAAGGAGATTTCACAGCAGGAAGAGGCGTTGCGGCGCGAGCGCGACTCGCTGCAGCGTCAGCAGGCGTCGCTGTCGGCCGAAGCGCTAAACAAGAAGGGGCGCGAATTCCAGCAGAAAGTCAACGAACTCGACCACAGTGTCCAAGGCAAACGCCAAACCCTGGAAAAATCCAATGCCGAAGCGCTCGAAAGCATACAGAGCGTCATCCTGAAAATAATCACCGAAATCGCCAAGGACCGAAAAGCCAATCTGGTATTCCAGCGCAGCGAACTGGTACTGTTCGACAACAGTTTTGATGTGACCGATGCGGTGCTGACAAAACTTGACGAACAGCTGCCGACGCTCACGGTCAGCTTCGCCGCGGAGACGCCGCCGGCGAGCACCGAGGCACAACCGGCCAAGCCGCAACCTAAGAAAAAGCAGTAACTGCGTGGCGCCATTAGAGAGTAAGCGGCGATGGCCGATCCTCGCTTTTTCGATCGGGCCGGACCACACAGCCTCGCCGCGCTTGCCGAACTGACCGGCGCCCGCCTGATCGATCCGGACGATGGCAGGCGGCTGATCGAGGATGTCGCACCGCTCGAAACCGCCGGTCCAGGCGATGTCACATTTCTTGATAACCGCAAATATACCGATGCTTTTGTCCGGTCGCGCGCCGGGGCGGCATTTGTCGACGAGCGGGCCGAGGACAAGGCCCCGGAGGGGATGTCGCTGCTGGTTGCGCGCGAGCCGTACAAGGCATTCGCGCGGGCCGCGCGGGCCTTCTATCCCGACAACGGGCCGCGGCCGGGACGCGCGCCCACCGCGATCATCGATCCGACGGCGACCATTCCGGCGGATTGCGAAATCGGGGCTCACGTCGTCATCGAGGCCGGCGTCCGCGTGGGCGCGCGCTGCCGGATCGGCCCGAATACGATGATCGCGGCGGCGGTCGAACTCGGCGACGATTGCCAAGTCGGGGCCAACGTGACGCTCAGCCATTGTCTGATTGGCGCCCGGGTCGTCTTGCATCCCGGCGTGCGCATCGGCCAGGCCGGGTTCGGTTTCGCACCCGATCCGAGCGGTCCGGTTAAGATCCCGCAACTCGGGCGCGTCATCATCGGCGATGATGTCGATATCGGCGCCAATACGACGATCGACCGGGGCTCCGGGCACGACACGGTGATCGGCCCGGGAACGATGATCGATAATCTGGTCCAGATCGGGCACAATGTTGTGATCGGGCGCGGCTGCGTCCTGGCCGGTCAAGTTGGGATCTCGGGCAGCACCAGGCTCGGCGATTTTGTCATGGCAGGCGGACAGGCCGGGCTGGCCGGTCATTTGACGATCGGCAGCGGGGCGCGCATTGCGGCGAAGGCCGGGTTGATGCGCGATGTCGCGGCGGGCGAGACCGTCAGCGGCATCCCGGCGCTTCCGATGCGGTTGTTCATGAAGCAGGTTGCGATTCTGCAACGTCTTGCGAGGAAAAAGGACGGCGGATGATCGATCCGGCCTGCAATCCGGCCGCCGCTGGGGACGCGCCGCAAGCGCCGGGATCCGAGCCGCCAGTCGAGATCGATATCCAGCGGATCATGCGGATGATCCCGCACCGTCAGCCGTTCCTGATGATCGACAAGGTTGTCGATGTCGTCGCCAATGCGCGCGCGACCGGCATCAAGAACATTACGATCAACGAGCCGTATTTTCTGGGGCACTTTCCGGCGCGCCCGGTCATGCCGGGCGTGCTGATCATCGAGGCGATGGCGCAAACCGCGGCCGTGCTGGTCGTTCACACACTCGGGCCAGAGGCCGAAGGTAAGCTCGTCTATTTCATGACCGTCGACAACGCGCGCTTTCGCCGGCCGGTATTCCCGGGGGACGTTCTGCATGTTCGCGTCGACAAGCAGCGCAATCGCAACAATGTCTGGAAGTTCGAGGGCCGCGCCGAGGTGGGCGGCCGGCTGATGGCGGAAGCCGTCTTTGCCGCAATGATCCTGGACGACTAGCCGGGTCCGCGATGGCACGGGTTCATCCGACCGCAATCATCGCCGCCGGCGCCGCGCTTGCCGAGGATGTCGTGGTAGGCCCATATTGTTTCGTCGGGCCTGACGTCGTCCTTGCCTCCGGCGTTTCACTACGCGCGCATGTTGTCATCGACGGACGGACGACGATTGGCGAACGGACCCGGATTTTTCCCTTCGCCGCCATCGGGCTCGAGCCGCAGGATCTTAAATACCGTGGCGAGCCATCATCCCTGGTGATCGGGTGCGACAATTCCATACGCGAACACGTCACCATTAATCCTGGGACCGAGGGCGGCGGGATGATGACCCGGATTGGCGACCACTGCCTGTTGATGGTCGGAGCGCATGTCGCACATGACTGTCAGATCGGAGATTATGTGATTATGGCCAACAACGCCACGCTCGCTGGCCATGTCGTTGTCGACGAGTATGCCCGGCTCGGCGGTCTGAGCGCGGTGCACCAGTTTGTCCGCATCGGGCGGCACGCGATGGTCGGCGGCATGTCCGGCGTCGAGCGCGACGTGATTCCCTACGGACAGGTCATCGGCAACCGGGCGCGCCTCGCGGGTCTGAACATCATCGGGATGCAGCGCGCCGGCTACAGTCGCGAGGACATTCAGGCGCTTCGGGCCGCCTACCAGGTCCTGTTTGCGTCCGGCGGGACGTTGAGCGAGCGGGTCGACGAGACGGCCGAACGGTTTGGCGATATCGGCCCGGTCGCCGACGTAATCGCGTTCATCCGCACCGACTCGACCCGCGCAATCTGCCAGCCCAAGGGCGCTGCGGCGGCGTGAGAGCGACGCGTTCGGATGGCAGAGCGAACCCGGCTATCGGCGCGCGCTTTGGCTGCGGCTGGCGTATGCTCTTTTATTTGGCGACCTCCTTCAACGCGGCTGCCGCCAGGGTCGCCGGCCCTCCAATCACCCGTCCGCCAAAAGCCCTCGCAAACCCGATCGCGTCCGGTTCATTGTCGAAATCGACCTGAAACATCATGCGGGCGCGGTCGCGGCAGTGGCGAAACCCAAGCGGTTCGATCCGCTGGTGGTCGAGCCAGGTCCGCATGTCCGCCATTGAGTCGACCAGCCTGCGATCGCTCACGCAAACCTCGACAACGTACTGCATCGCACTCCCCCGATACGGGGTTTCAGGAGCGGCCCGTTTTAAACCGAACCGCTTCCCGATTTCATTAACCTGCGTGAATTTGGCTACAGTCAATAATTTTTCCGCGCCGGGTCCTTCTCCGTCCCGAGCCTGCGCACCACACTGGTCGATTGCGCCGCGCCGCCGCTCCTTGATTCAGGATTCCGCCACGCCTCGCTCATACTTTCTTGGCATCGCCTTCTCGCCGGAGCACATCCTGAGAGGAGCCGCTACGATTTGACCGAGGAACTGTCGTGAAAATACCAAGATTTTCGATAGGCTCGGGGCCGGGTGATTTTATGCCGCTCGTCATCGGCGCCGTTTTCCTGTTTATCTCCGTGCCGGGGTTCGTGTTGCTGCTGGCCGAGACCGGCGAGGATTTTGGCGGGCTCGATCTGCCGGTCCTCGCGATATTGGGCGCCGGCGTGATACTGGGGCTGGCCTTCGTCGTTAACGGATTGCAACTCTGCTGCGAGCCGGGATCGTTGTTGTACCGCCTCTCGCACGGACGCATTTTTCGATAGGAATTTCGGGATGCCGGACACATGCGTCGAGACCCCTCCCCAACCGACGCGCCTTTCCGACTACCGCCCTCCCGATTTTGTCGCAGACATCGTCGATCTGGTGTTTGATCTCGATCCCGCCGACACTAAGGTCGCTGCAACCCTGCGCCTGCGCCGCAATCCGGAAGCGACGACGGCCGACGCGCCGCTGCGGCTCGACGGAGACGAACTCGACCTGGTCGCGCTCGCGCTCGACGGCAGACCGCTCGCCGCCGGCGATTACCGCATCGACCCCGATGGCGCGCTGATCATTCCCATCGTGCCCGACAGCTTCACGCTGGAGGTCCGGACGCGGCTCGTCCCGGAGCGCAACACGGCATTGTCGGGGCTCTACACTTCCGGGGGGAATTTCTGCACGCAATGCGAGCCCGAGGGATTTCGCCGGATCACGTATTTTCTCGACCGTCCCGACGTCATGGCGCGCTACGGCGTGACGATGCGCGCCGACAAGACCCGCTTTCCGGTGCTGCTGGCGAACGGCAACCCGGTCGAATCCGGCGAATTCGCGGATGGACGGCATTGGGCGCGCTGGGTCGATCCGCACCCGAAACCGTCCTATCTGTTCGCACTCGTCGCCGGCGACCTTGTCGCGGTGCCCGACAGCTTCACGACCGCTTCGGGCCGCAACGTGCGGCTCGCGATCTGGGTCCGCCGCGGCGACGAGGACAAATGCGGCCACGCGATGGCCTCGCTGAAAAAATCGATGCGTTGGGATGAGGAGGTTTTCGGTCTCGAATACGACCTCGACGTGTTCAACATTGTTGCCGTCAGCGACTTCAACATGGGAGCAATGGAGAACAAGGGGCTTAATGTCTTCAACACGCGATACGTGCTGGCCAAACCCGAGACCGCGACCGACACCGATTACCAGAACATCGAGTCGGTTATAGCCCACGAGTATTTCCACAACTGGACCGGCAACCGCGTGACCTGCCGCGACTGGTTCCAGCTGTCGCTCAAGGAGGGGCTGACCGTGTTCCGCGATCAGCTGTTCTCGGCGGACCAGGGCAGCCCGGCAGTGTGCCGCATCGGCAACATACGCTCGCTGCGCGCCGGGCAATTTCCCGAGGATTCCGGCCCGCTCGCCCACCCGGTGCAGCCCGACTCATATGTGCGGATCGACAATTTCTACACGGCCACGGTCTACAACAAAGGCGCCGAGATCATCCGCATGATCCACACCCTGCTTGGGCCGGAGGGCTTCCGCCGAGGCATGGACGCGTATATCGCGCGCAACGACAACCGCGCCGCGACGATCGGCGATTTTATCGCGGCGATGCGCCAAGGGGCGCAACAACAGGGCGGCGACAACGATCTCGGCGATTTCGGAGCTGTGGTACCGGCAAGCCGGCACTCCCGAGGTCACGGCCGAGGAGCACTACGACCCCGAGTCTCGCACCTATGAACTCGCTGTCCAGCAGCGGGTGCCGCCGACCCCAGGCCAGCCCGTAAAGCAGCCGATGCCGATCCCGATCGCGATGGGGCTGTTGGGCCCGAACGGCGACGAACTGCCGACCCGGCTCGAGGGTGAGAGCAAGCCGCACACCGGCACCCGCGTGCTGGTGGTGCGGGACGAGCGGCAGGTGTTCCGCTTTGCCGACGTGCCGGCCCCACCGGTGCCGTCACTGCTGCGCAATTTCTCGGCCCCGGTGAAGCTGCGCGGCGCGCCGCTCGAGCGGCTGAAATTTCTTGCGGTTCACGACACCGACCCGGTGGCCCGTTGGGATGCCGGGCAGCAGGTCACGACCCGCATGATGCTCGATCGCGTCGAGGCCTGTCGCGGCGGTGCGCCGATGCCGCCGCTCGACCCCGACGTCGTTGCGGCGATGCGCCAGACGCTTGCCGACGCGGCGCGCGATCCCGCTTTCGCGGCAGAAGCCCTGGCACTGCCGAGCGAAATGAACCTGGCGGATGAGATGCCGGTCATCGCCGTCGAGGCGATCCACACCGCCCGCGAGACCACCCGCGCCGATCTGGCAGCCACGCTCGCCGGGCCGTTGAGCGACGCTTACCGGCGGTTCGCCGATCCCGGTCCCTACCGCATCGACGGCGCGGCGATCGGTGGCCGGGCGCTGCGCAATGTGTGCCTGTTCTATCTCGCCGCCGGCGATCGGAGCGAGGGCGCGCGTCTCGCGAAGGCTCAATTCGACGCCGGCGCACAACATGACCGACGTGCTCGCCGCGCTTTCCGTACTGACCGATATCGACGGCCCCGAGCGCGAGACCGCGCTCGCTGCGTTCTATAAGCGCTGGGCGGACGATCCGCTCGTCATCGACAAATGGTTCGCTTTGCAGGCGCGCTCGTCGCTGCCCGGCACCATCGAGCGGGTCCGCGCGCTGACCGCGCACCCCGCCTTCACGCGCGCGAACCCGAATCGCGTCAGGGCGCTAGTCGGCACGTTCTCGCAGGCCAACCCGCTACATTTCCACGATCGCAGCGGCGACGGCTACGCCTTTCTCGCCGATGAGGTACTGGCGCTTGACCGGCCGAATCCGACGACCGCGGCCCGGCTCGTGCAGCCGCTCGGGCAATGGCGGCGCCATGACGCGGCGCGCCAGGGGCTGATGCGGGCGGCGCTCGACCGCATCCTCGCAACGGCCGGCCTCAGCCCGAATACGTATGAAATGGTGGCGAAGAGCCTCGACACGGGCGGCTGACGCGGCGCGCCGCTCGGCTTGTCAGGACGTCGGCGACCTACATCCCCGCGGCGCCTTTCGCGATCGCGATCAGCGCCCGCAGATACGCTTCGCCGTTATCCGGAAAGTGCTCAACCCCGATGTGCGACCGATAGTCGTTCGCGCCCTCCGCAAACTCGTCCGTCACGTCGAATTCGCTGAGCCAGTTCAGGATCGCCAGATACTCGACGTAGGCCGGCGATCCACCGATCCGGCGCAAATCGTTCGCCAGTTTTTGCAACAGCTCCACTGCCGCGGTGCTCTGTCCGTCCGCCCGGTCGGCGCCGAGCGATCCGGAGCCGCCAATCCACGACGCGCTCCAACTCCTGCGCCTCGATCGGGTCGTCAGCCATTCAGTTCCTCCCCGAAAACGCAGGACGCCCGCCCCGGTCCGGCTTCGGCCGGCCGAGGACGGGCGCCGCGCGCCTCGGTTATGCTTCGCGTCAGACCACCGGCGGCCCGCGCCGACTCATCAGCCCCATGATGAGGGCGACCACGAAGATGACGAGGAAAATAAAGAACAGCACCTGCGCGATACCCGCCGCGGTCGACGCGATGCCGCCGAACCCGAAGATGCCGGCGATGACCGCGATCACGAGAAAGACAAGAGCCCAATACAGCATTGCGTTCTCCGTTCACAGCGCTGCCCCGGAACGCGATGGTTGCAGGACAGTCCTTGCGAAGAAACAGAAAGGGCAGCAGACCGGTTCCCGCAACGCGGTCATCGTATCGTATTTTACCTGTGCAAATTGCGGTGGGCTGACCGGCGTCCAGCGGGATCAGCGCGTGCGCACGCGGATCGGGCTTACGCGCTGCCGCCTTCGACGGCATGGCCTTCGGCGCGCCAGCGCAGCATACCGCCGGTCAAATTCGCGACATCCTTGAACCCGGCCTGCTGCAGAATCGTCGTGGCCTGGGCCGAGCGGCTGCCTGCCCGGCACACCGCGACGACCGGCCTGTCCTTCTCCAGTTCGCCGGCTCGTTCCGCCAGTTCGCCAAGCGGCACCAGCACCGCACCGGTTATATGACCCAGCGGCCCGGTGAACTCGTCGGGCTCGCGGACATCGAGGATCTGCACCTGTCCCGGGTGCTCGGCGCGGGCCTCCTCCAGCCCGTGCGGGTCGATTTCCCACAGCCCGGCAAAGCTGTAGCGCAGATGCGCCCAGCCCGGGTCGGCGAGCGGGTCGCCGCCGGGTTCCACCCCGGCCTCGGCACCGGCTTCGCTTCCTTGGGGGCGGCCGCAGCGCAAATTGGCCGGTACCGCGACATCGATCATTTTCGGATGAGCCAGGCGCAGGTTGCGCATATACCCGGCGAAGTCGTTGAGACCGATCTCGCCGCCCATGCGCGGATTAAAGCGGCGTTCCTCGGCGACGCTGGTTGCGGTCAGCCCGCGATAATCGTGCGCCGGGTACAAGAGACAATCGTCCGGCAATGTGAAGATCTGCTCGTGCACGGAACGGTACATAGCCGCCGGATCGCCCTGTTGAAAATCGGTCCGGCCGCTGCCGCGGATCAGCAGGCAGTCGCCGGTAAAGGCCATGCTGTGGTCGTCGAGGACGTAGGTCAGGCAGCTGTTCGTATGCCCCGGCGTGGCGCGCACCAAGAGCCGCCGTCCGCCGAATCCGACGACATCGTCCTGCGCCAGATAGCGGTCCGCGCCCTCGGCGGCACTCGCCTTCGCCAGCATGATCTTGCTGCCGGTTCGCTGCTTCAGCAGCGACGCGCCGGTCACATGGTCGGCGTGAACATGGGTTTCGAGCGTCGCGACCAGATTGAGGCCGAGTTCGCCGAGCAGCGCCGCATCCCGCCGCACCTGCTCGAACACCGGATCGATCAGCACCGCCGCGCCGCTCGCCGTGTCCCCCAGCAGATAGGTGTAGGTCGAGGATTGCGGATCGAACAGCTGTCGAAACACTAGCATCATGCCCTCCCGGCCGGCGGCTTCTTCCCATGCTCGGAAATGCAGCCGGTTGAAGGCAAGAGTATGCCGCAGATTATCGCGGCGGGCTTGCCCCATATCCGGGAATGCCGCGGTGCGGCGGGCGGAATGACACCGGCATTTTCGGGCAAAGCGGATCGGGGGCGACACCGGCAAGCGGCGAGCCTATATAATCCAATGTATACCGGGCGAGACGGGCGACCCCGGTTCGATTTGAGAGACGCGATAACTGGCATGATCGACCCGTTCGGACGCACCATCACCTATCTGCGCGTATCGGTTACCGACCGCTGCGACTTCCGCTGCGTCTACTGCATGGCGGAAGAGATGACCTTTCTGCCGAAGAAGGAGCTGCTGACGCTCGAAGAGCTCGATCGCGTGTGCGGCGCCTTCGTGCGGCTCGGCGTGCGAAAGCTCCGGCTGACCGGCGGAGAGCCGCTGGTGCGCCGCGACATCATGACCCTGTTCCGCTCGCTCGGGCGGCATATCGAGAGCGGTGCGCTCGACGAGCTGACGTTGACGACTAACGGCAGCCAGCTCGCCCGCTATGCCGATGAATTGCGCGACTGCGGCGTGCGCCGGGTCAATGTCTCGGTCGATACGCTGGACCCCGCCAAGTTCACCGAGATCACGCGGCGCGGCCGGCTCGACCAGGTGCTCGACGGCCTCGCCGCCGCGAAGCGGGCCGGTCTCGCGGTCAAGATCAACACGGTCGCGCTACGCGGCGTCAACGACGAGGAGCTGGACGATCTCGTCGCCTGGTGCGGCGACGAGGGGTTCGACCTTGTCATCATCGAGGTCATGCCGATGGGCGACATCGGCGGCGAAAACCGGCTCGACCAGTATCTGCCGCTGTCGGTGGTGCGGGCCCGGCTGCAACAGCGCTGGACTCTCGACGAGAGCGATTATCGCACAGGCGGGCCGGCCCGGTACGTCACCGTGCGCGAGACCGGGCGGCGGCTCGGCTTCATCACGCCGCTGACGCACAATTTTTGCGAAAGCTGCAACCGCGTCCGGCTGACCTGCACCGGCACGCTGTTCATGTGCCTGGGACAGGAGGACGCCGCCGATCTGCGCACCCCGCTGCGCCAATCCGAAGGCGACGAGGCGGTTGAGGCGGCGATCCACGAGGCGATCGCGCGCAAGCCGAAGGGGCACGATTTCATCATCGACCGCCGCCACAACCGGCCATCGGTGTCGCGCCATATGAGCGTCACCGGCGGGTGACCGCCGCTCCATTCGATCTTCGGGTCGATCCGCGGGCAACGCCGGCCGTGGCGTTTGTCGCCTCGGAGGCTGAGGCCGCGCAACGGGCCTTGGCCGAATTGCGGAGCCGCTACGGCGAGATCGATCCGCGGCAAGCGGACATCATCGTGCCGCTGGGCGGGGACGGCTTCATGCTCGAAACGCTGCACCGCTTCGTCGGCACCGGGAAGCCGATCTTCGGCATGCATCGCGGCAGCGTCGGGTTCCTGATGAATACCTACCGGCTCGACGGGCTCCGCGAGCGGCTCGCGGCAGCGCAGCCTGTCCAACTGCATCCGCTCGAAATGACCGCGACCTGCGAGCACGGCACGGTCTGCCAGGCGATCGCCTTCAACGAGGTATCGTTGCTGCGCGAAACCCGCCAGGCCGCGAAACTGCGCGTCAGCGTCGACGGAATCGTTCGGCTCGAGGAATTGATGGCCGACGGCATCCTGTTGGCGACGCCGGTCGGCAGCACCGCCTACAATTTGTCGGCGCACGGGCCGATCATCCCGCTGGGCGCCGGCGTCCTGGCATTGACCCCGATCACCGCGTTTCGCCCGCGGCGCTGGCGCGGCGCGTTGCTGCCGCACAGCGCACAAGTCAGGATCGAGGCGCTCGAAACCGACAAGCGGCCGGTCAGCGCGGTCGCTGACTTTACCGAGGCGCGCGACGTCGTTACCGTCGACATCCACGAAAACCGCGACATCGCGGTGACCGTACTGTTCGACCGCGACGCCAACCTCGAAGAACGCGTCTTGAAGGAACAGTTCCTGAGCTGACTGCCGCTCCATACCCCGCATTGTCTACTTCCGGCGCAGATCCACGCGAAGACAGATTGAGGCCGCTCTATTCCAGATTCAGCGGCTCCCCGTCGAGGTCCTCGGCGCGCTCCACCTTGATCAGCACCGCGTAGCCGGCCTTGTTCGGGTCGCGGTCCTTTTCGGGCTGAACCAGCCGGCGCCAGACCTCCTCATAGACCGGGCCGGATTTGTGGATCTCGGCGGTGCCGTAGAACCGGGCGATGCCGCCTTTCGGCAGAATGCCCTCCTCGCGCAGCTGCGGCTTGCGGAAATAGACCGTGAGCTTGGTGCCGTCGGTCATATTGGCGCTGGTCGAACCCTTGCCGCGCTCCCACAGCGCGATGTGCTCGTCGTCATAGACCATCGTGCCGCCGCGCGGCGTGATCTGGGCGAACCCGTTCGGCAACACCGAGCCGAGCAGGCACACATTCGCCGGAAACGCCGTGTCGATATGCGGCTGCAACACTTTTGGAATTTTCGCCATCGCTTTCTCCTCCCTTACCCTTCGGCGGCCTGCACCGGGATGGCTCGCAACCGACCCGGATCGATCTTCGCCCCGTAATTCGTGTTGAGCCACCATACCCGATATTCGCCGTAGGTAATCGGCGGATAGCGAGGCGGGTTGTCCGGGCCGCGGCAGGTCGGAAGGCACGCGATCGGCCAGTCGATGTGCGGCGTATAGAAAAACGGCGTCGAGTAGCGGTGTTGGTCGGTCAGGTTGATCGCGAGGTGCTGCGTCGAGAGAAACCGGTCGTTCGTCCAGCGCCGGCACATGTCGCCAGCATTGATAACGAACGAGCCTGGAATGCGAGGCGCCTTGATCCATCCCCGTCCTTGCGGCCGGATGTACAGCCCCTCGACATTGGCCTGCGGCAGCACGGTAAAGAAATTCGCGTCGGTGTGCGGCGCCAACCCGAACTGGTTGTCGCGGTATCGGGTCGGCGGGAAATGCGACAGGCGCAGCACGCATTGCGCATCGACAAAGGCCGGAGCGAAATAATCGGGCGGCAGATCGAGCGCCGTCGCGAACACCGGCAGCAGGTTCCGCGAAAACCGCTCCATCGCCTCCCAGTAGCCGAGCATGAATTCGCGAAAGCCGGGCAGGTTGTCGGGCCATTTGTTCGGCTCGCGAAACAGCCTGCCGGCCACCACCTCGGGATCGTCGGGGGCGCGCTCGCGATCCATGAAAAAAGCTTCGTTCAAATCGGGCTGATCGTTGTCGTTGACCTCCGAAGTCTTGACCTGGTACTCGCCCGACGGCAGATAGCCGGTAAACCCGGTCCCCCTCCCGCGCGAAGTCGCGACCTTCAGCTTCTCCGACATCGGCAGCGCATGGAATCGCTTCGTCTGCTCGACGATGCCGTCGGTCAGTTCGGGCGCGATGCCGTGATTGACGACGATCAGGAAGCCGATGTTTTCGAGCGCATGTCGAAGCTGCTCAGCGACCCGCGCCAGCGCCCCGGCCTTGCCGCGCATGTACGGCCCCAGGTCGATGACTGGAAATTCCTCGCTCGACGCCGAACGCAGCATGTCGAGGCTGATGCGCGCACTCATGCTCAAGCGGCCTCGTCCAGTGTCGAACCGATGTCGCGGACCGTGACCCGGCGCAGGTCGCGCACCCGGCTCTCGTCGAAATACCGTCCCCGATGCATCGTGCAGCGGTTGTCCCAGATCACGAGGTCGCCCTCGCGCCAGTCGATGGCGGTAGACGAACTCGCGCAGCGTCGCGTGCTCGATCAGCTCGCGCAGCAACAGCCGCCCGTCTGGCAGCGGCCAGCCGACGATCTCCGAGGCATGCGCCGCGATGTAGAGCGTCCTGCGCCCGGAGCCCGGATGGGTGCGCACAACGCGCTGCGGCACCGGCGGCAGCACGTTCTTTTCGCCGAACAGCAGATCGGTGAAGCCGAGCTGCGCCCGCGACCAGGCGATGTCGTGCAGCGCGACGAGGTCGGCGATCTCGGCTTTTGTCGGGTCGGGCAGCGCGTCATAGGCGGCGCGCAGATCGGCGAACTCGGTCTCGCCGGCGCCGAGCGGGCTCGGACCCGGCACCCGATGCGCATAGAGCATCGACAGCATCGCTGGGACGCGCCGAAACGAGCCGTCGGTATGCCAGAGGCGGTTGCCGAGCTGGTCGAAGCGGCGGGGGTCATCGCGACCGCGCAGCCGGTTCTGTTCGTCGAGGTTGGAAATGTCCGACATCTCGGGCCGCAGCCGCCGCGTCACGTCGGCACGACCGCTGCGCGGCAGCTCCAATTCGCCGAAATGCCGCGCGAACGCCAACTGGCGCTCGTCGTCGAGGTCCTGGCCGCGCAGCACCAGCACCGCATAGCGGTCGATCGCCGCTCGGAGCGCCAGCGCGGTATCCGAGCCGAGCGGCCGCCCGGTATCGACCCCGCCGACATCGCCGACGAATAGCGGATGCAACGGCTTTATTGTAATTCCCATCGGAGTCCGCTCCTCTAAAGCCGCGACCGCACGTATCCGGCGACCGCCTCTACCAGCCCGGCGAGATCGGCCCGCAGCTGGTCGAAACCGGACAGTTTTTCGAGGGTCTTCTGGTCCATGTACAGCGAGCGGTCGACCTCGATCTGCAAACTGTGCCGGTCCGCCGCGGGGCGTCCCTGCCGGCGCACGATCTCGACCCCCTTATAGCCCTCGTTGATCCTGACGTCGTAGCCGAGGGCGCGCAGAAAGCGGGCGACGAAATCCGTGAAATCTTGCTCGCAAGTCGTGCCGTCGCGATCGCCGAGGACAAAGTCGCCATGCTCGCCGCGCCGCCCGAGGCTCCGGTTGCCGTAAGACGGCATCGAGTGGCAGTTGATATGCCAAACCGCGCCGAACGTTCGGTGCAACGTGTCGCAACTGTCGTCGAGAACCCGGTGATAGGGGCGATGATACCGCTCGATGCGAGTGAGAATATCCTCGGGGTCGAGCTTCTTCTCGTAGATTGGTATGCCGGGTCGGGCGTGACGGCGCACCAGCCCGACCCGCGTCACCGGACGCGGCGTCAGGGGCGGCGGCAGCGGTCGCGCCAGAATCGCCGGATCGAGATCGTCGTCGGCGCGGTTTGCGTCGATATAGCTGCGCGGGAAGAGAGCCGTGATCAGTGTCGCGCCATGGGTCGGGGCAACATCGTAGAGCTGGTCTACGTAGGCGTCCTCGGCCCAGCGCAGTACCGGCAGCGGACAGCGATAGGCAAATTCCTCCGGGTAAACAGCGCCGCTATGCGGAGAATCCAGGACGAGCGGTACCGCGTCGCTTTCCGGATCGCGACGCCGCACAACGCCCGGTATTTCCAGCCCTGTCGCGGACTCCGACATTCCTCCATGTAGCCGACGCGGCGAACCCGCGGCAAGCGATTGAGAGCGTCAGTCGGCTGGCACTGCTCCCTTGGCGCTGTTTACCGCTGGGCGACGACCGGGACAATCCGTCCCAAAGCCATAAACTTTTCCGGGTCCTGCGGTTCGCCGTTGACGACGACTTCGTAGTGCACATGCGGGCCGGTTGCGCGCCCGGTGCTGCCGAGGAAACCGACCTGGGTCTGGGCCGCGACGCGCTGCCCGACCGACACGGTCGTTCGATTCAAATGCGCGTAGCGGGTGACGAGCCCGTTGCCGTGGTCGATTTCAACGATCTTGCCGTAATCGTCGCGATACCCGGAAAACGTCACGACTCCGGCCGCTGTCGCGTAAACCGGCGACATATAGGGCGCCCGGAGATCGACACCGGTATGCAACGCCAGATGGGCGTTCATCGGGTCGCCGCGCACTCCGAATCGGCTGCCGATCTCATACGATGACAGCGGCGCCGCCACCGGCAGCGACTTGACCATGCGGCTCAGAGCGGCGAGCTTGTCGGCCGTGAGCTGCTCCGGCTGCACTCCCCGCGGGTTCGGAATGTATGGCCCGCCGATGCCGCGGTTCACGCCGAATTGCGCAAACAGGTTCCTTACATCGACCCCGGCGGAGGCCAGCACCCGTTCGACTTGCGCGATACCGCCATGTGCGACGGCCGGAACCGCCGCCGGGCGCTGCGGTTGTGGGGCCGCCGACGCATAGGCGACTGGCGGTGTTGCCGCCGGCATCACCGCCGCCGGTTGCGCCGCAACCGCTGCCGAAGACGTGCTTACCGGCGCCGTCACCGCCACTGTGGCCGGTTGCGCCGCAACCGCCGCCGTCGCGCTTGCCGGCGCCGTCACCGCCACTGTAGCCGGTTGCGCCGGAACGACTACCGCGGTGGTGTTCGCCGGCGGCGCTACCGCTACCGGTTGCGCCGGAATAGCTGCCGCGGTCGTGCTTGCGGGCGCTGGCGACGCCGCGACTACCGGTGCGGGGGGCGCCGCAACCGGGCCGGCTGCCACGATCGGAGTTGCGACCGCCAGCGGTGTTTCGGCAGAGATGCGGGGCGGCACGATCACCGCGACGCGCGGCGCCGGCTCACGGGTCGGCGCAGCCGGCGTCGCGGCAGCGGGACGTGAGCTGGCGAGTCGGCGCCGGCGGCTGCCGGTTCTGCAGCGAAAGCTTCTGTTCGAGCTGGCCGACACGGGCGCGCAATCGATCGCGCTCGCTTTCGACCCTGTTTTTCTCTGCTTCAGCCTTGTTTTTTTCGGCCTCAATCTTCTCGCGATCGGAGCTCAGCTGCCGGAGCTTCTTCTCCAGCTGATCCTGATCGGCGCGCACCTCCTCTCGCCGGCGTGCCTGATCCTGCGCCGACTCGACTTCTGATCTGCTAAGGCGGGCCATCAATGTCGTTCGCTGCACCTCGGCCAGCCGCAGCGCACGCTGCACCTGATCGAGTTTGCGCGTGAGTTGCGCGATCCGGTCGGCATTCGAGGTGACGGCCTGTTCGGAGGCGGCTATCTTGTCGCGCGCTTCGTCTTTCACATCTCCGAGCCGCTCCTGCGCGGCGCTCAGCGCCTGCTTGGCGCCGCCGAGTTCGTCGCGAAGCGCCGCAATCGCAACCTGCGCAGCCGCCCGTTCGGCAACAGCCGTCCGCTGATAATGGATGGCTTCGATGCCCCAATACGCCGAACCCGCCGCACCCGCCACGGCGACTAGCCCCAACGCAGCGGTGCCGTGGCGCCGCAAGCCTCGTTCCAGGAAGCCTATGCCTCCCCAGCGTAAAAGATCGGTCACCGCTGTCCCCCGCGCTTCATCGACCGCCGCTGCCGGGCCACAGCCGGGCATAGCGCACGAGACGGCATCCCTCTCGTGCCGTCTGGCCCGCTCCCCGGAAGCGAGAAACCCCGCTTTGAATCGGGGCCGCTCCGATACCCAACAACGCGCGGCTGATCTTTCCCCCAACGCCCGATCAGACTATCGTGACCTCTGAGGCCTCGCAACAGCAAATGTCGTGTTACGCGATGCAGCGCGCCTGTAGATCAGCAACAGCAGGTGTCGGCGGCTTCTTTAGCCAAGATAAACTATAGTTGCCGAACCAATTAGAACGCGGCCGGAACTCGGGCCGATTTGTACTGTCGACCAAACCGTTTCGGTATACTGGCGAGATACTGGCACAACCGCCACACCGTCCGCGGCGGACTGCGAATACCGTGGAAATAAGCCAAAATTGAGCGGTAATTGCGCAACATCGAGTGTTGCTGATGCGCAACGCCTCACTGCATCGCCAGCCGGTCAGACGAGCGCCGAGGCCTGTGAAAGCTTCTCGCCAGGCGCGAACTGGGTGCGGTAATAATCGGCGAACGTGCCGCCGCGGCGCAGCAGCTCGGCGAAACCGCCGCTCTCGGTGATCGTTCCGTCACGCAGCACGAGGATGCGGTCGCACCGTCTGACCGTGGACAGGCGGTGTGCGATGATAAAGGTCGTGCGCCCCTCCATCAGCTTTTCGATGGCTTCCATGACCAGCGCCTCGGTCTCGACGTCGAGCGCCGAGGTCGGCTCGTCGAGAATGAGAATCGGAGCGTCGCGCAGCAAGGCGCGCGCGATCGTGATTCGCTGCTTCTCGCCTTCGGACAGCGCGATGCCGCCTTCGCCGAGCAGCGTCTCGTATCCCTCGGGCATGCGCGCAACCGTGTCGTGGATTCGCGCCAGGCGCGCCGCGTTCTCGATTGCTTCGCGACCGGCGCCGGGGCGGCCATAGGCGATGTTGTCGGCGACCGACAGCGGGAAGATCAGCGGCGGCTGTAATACCATCGCGATCTGGCGGCGCAGCGAATTCAAGCGTGTATTCGCGAATATCGACGCCGTCGATCGCGACGGCGCCACTCGACGGGTCGAAGAATCGCGGCAACAGACCGAGCAGCGTCGACTTGCCGGCGCCGGTCGGGCCGACGATCGCGACCTTCGACCCGGCGGCGACCGTGATGCCGATATGATTCAGCACCGGCATATCGGGACGATAGCGGAAACTCACCTCACGCCATGCGATATCGTCGCGCACGCCGCTTGGCGGGAATTGCCGCGTGCCGCTCGGCAGGTCGGCCTCGGTTTCCAGCACCTCGAAGACCCGCGTCGCGCCGACCCGCGCCGCCGCGATCAGGCCCCAGCTCTGCGTGATCTGATTGATCGGCTGATACAGCTGCGCCAAGTAGGAGATGAAGACAAGCAGCTGCCCGAGCGTGAGATTTCCAGACATCACCGCCCGCGCGCCGGCGTAAACGACGACAGCCGTGCCGGCCGCGACCACGACGTTCACCGCCGCCGAGTATAATGTCTGCCAGTTGTATAGACGCAGCGTGGCGCGCAGGCTCTCGCGGCTGGCGCCCATGAAGCGGCGGTGCTCTTCCTCCTCTTTCGTGAAGGCCTGCACCACCTTGATCCCCGACATGCCCCATTGCACCAGCGAATAGACCCGGCTTTCGAGATCGCGCACCTCGGTCGCGACATCGACGATGCGGCGGTTGAACGCGGCGATCAGCACGAACAGCACCGGCACGATGGTCAGCGCCAGCACCGTCAGCAGCGGATCCATCGGGAACAGCACGACCAGCATGCCGGCGAGCAGCACCAGCGCGGACAGGATCGGCAGCAGGCCGTTCATGATCATCGTCTGCACGGCGAAGCTGTCGGCGGTGACGCGATACATCAGATCGCCGACTCGCTGGCGGCCGTGATAGCCGAGCGAGAGCCGCTGGAGATGCGCGTAGAGGTCGCCGCGGAGGTCGTTGACCATCGCCTGTCCGACCCGGATCGTCGTGTAGTTGTGCCACAACGTCAGCGCGCCGACGCCGAAATGCACGAGCACGATGCCGAAGCAGGCGAGCAGCAGCAATGTCAGGGTCGGCAGGCTCAGCAGGTCGCCGACGATGCCGCCTGCCCCCGGCACTTTGCCGCCCAGCACATGGTCGATCACGATCTGCAGCGGCCACGGCTTCAACAGCTCGAACGCGGCGACCAGGAAGACCTGCGCCAGCGCCAGCCCGACTTGCCAGCGATGCGGTTTGAGGTAGGGCAGAAACTTGGCGATCATCCATCCCGCCCGCGTTGTTGTATCCCTCTCCCGCACCGCGGGAGAGAGCGGTCGCCGCGGCAACGGCGGCCGGGTGAGGGTTGGCTCCGGCGAATCCGGCGTCGCCCCCTCATCCCAACCCTCTCCACACGTGGGCGAGAGGGGTTTCGGATCGCGTCTTATCAGCCGCGCAGCCGTTGCCCGGCTCAAATCGTCCGCGGCCTGCCGATCGGCAGCGCGGTCCGGGCGAGCGGCTCGGCCGGCATCAGCTTGGTCTGGCGCGCGACCGCCTCGACGATCCAGTGCATCAGCCGGCTGAACCTGGCGAGTTGCCAGCCGATCACGCCGAAATTCATCAGCCCGATCGCGACAAAGACCGACGCGACAACCGGCGCGCCGAGGATCAGGCTGCCGGCCGCCAGCGCCGCGTAAGACGCGCAACAGCACGAGGCCGAGCTTCGAGCTCCGCATCGCCACACGGACCCGCAGCAGGCGCTTCGGCCCGCCATGGTTCTCGGCGACGACGGTCACCAGCGCCCGGCTCCACAGACCGCGCGCGATCTTCAGGTCCCACTTGCTCCAGCCCGTATCGGCCACGACGAAATATTTTTGCGGCAGCAGAAATTCCATTAATCCGCCGAGCAGCACCTCTTTCTCTGCCCCGCTTTCGTCCCAGTAACGCAGCACGAAAGCGCGTTCGAGCCATGCGAAGCGCGCCTTCTGCTCGACCGGCGCGAGCCGTATCTGGTCCTGCGTCTGCATCGTCTTGAGACGCCATTTGACGCGCTCCCAGCCGCGCAGCAGCGGCCCGAGATAGATCAGCAGGGCGACCAGCGCGCGCGCCTTCAGCCCGCCGAACCGCGGGTCGATCGGGGCCTTCAGCGCGCCGTTGACGCACATCGCCCAGGTCGTCAAGAGCGGCGCCGCCAACAGCCACATCCAGCCGCCGCCGACCGCGCCCACCAGCGCCAGCACGAGCGCCGCGACGCTCCACTCGAAGGTCAGCGGCAACACCGAGGTCAGCGACGAGGGCGGCTCGTACATCGTCTGAAACAGGCCGCGCCCGAACGTGCCGGAATAGATCACCGGCTTGCGCGACAAGAGCAGCGCCGCCGACAGATCGCCGTAGATGCGACCGAGCCATTTGGCCTGGCCGAACAGGTTGAAGCGGAACGGGTGCTTGGCGTAAACGAGCGCCTCGGCCTTGCCGTAGCCGCGCTGCTGGTTGATGTAGGCCTTCACCGTGTTGCGGCGGAAATGCCAGACCATCGCGGCGGCGCTGAACCCGATCGTGTAGCCGGCGTCCTGAAAGCGCCAGCAGATGTCGACGTCGTCGCCGGCGGCGCGGTAGAGCGGATCGAACCCGCCCAGTTCGAGCAGCGCGTCGCGGCGAAAGGCCATGTTGCAGCCGGCGATGTGTTCGGCGACCTCGTCGCTGATCAGCACGTGCGTCGGGCCGCCCGGCGACACCGCGACCGCGGCCGGCACGAGGCTGTCCTCGGGCGGCGGGAAATTGGGCCCGCCGCAGGCCGCCAGATTGCCGTCCACCATCTTGCCGACGAGGTAGGTCAGCCAGTCCGGGTCGGCGACGCAGTCGCTGTCGGTATAGGCGACGATCTCGCCGGTCGCGGCCTCGGCGCCGACATTGCGCGCGACGCTCAGCCCCTTGTTTTCCTGGCTGATGATGCGGCAATACGGAAACCGCTCGGAAATTTCGAGCGTGCGGTCCCTGGATCCGTCATTGACGACGATGACCTCGTAATCGGGATAATTGAGCACTTCGAGCGACGCGAGACAGGCCTCCATCGTGCGCTCGGCGTTGTAGGCGCACACCACGACCGAAACCCGCGGATAGCGCGACAGCGGCGGCGGCAGCGGGCCGTTATATTGCCGCGCCACCTCGTGAAAGGCCGGCTTTCGGCTGCGCGCTCGCGATCGACCAGACCGAATGCCCAATCCTCGATCAGGTGCCCGCCGGTAAACCACTCGTCGGTCCAGGCGAAGACGAACGTGCCCGCAACTCCCGACGCGAACGCGGCGCGCACCTGCCAGGACAGGATCTGCCGCCTGCTCGGCCGCGCCGTTATGCATCGAATCGACGCCGAACTCGGTCAAGACCAGCGGCTTGTCGACCGCGAGATTGTGCAGCCGGGCGATATAGCGGCGGAACGCGCCCTCGTCGTGCAGATAGACGTTGAAGCAGACGAAATCGGTGAAATCGATATTGAGATATTCGCTCGACGGGAAGTTGGCGTAGCTGACCAGCGCCCCCGGGTGCTCGGCGCGCACCAGGGCCACGAGTTCGCGCAGAAACTCGCGCACCGCGTCGGCGCCGTGCCAGCGGATCATGTCGGGCGGGATCTCGTTGCCGACGAGATAGGCGAAGACCGCCCGGTGGCGGGCGCAGGCGCGCACTCCGGCCGTGATCGCGGCGCGGATCTCGGTCTTGATCGTCGGGCTGTCGAGAAACGCGACGTGCTGCGTCCACGGCAGCCCGACCAGCACCTTCAGCCCCGCAGCCGCCGCGAGGTCGAGCAGCCAGACCGGCGGCACCGTGAAGACGCGCACCGTGTTCGCGCCGGCGCCGCGCATCAGCGTGAAATCGCGCTCGACTGTGGCGCGCTCGGGAAACTGCGCGCCGTGCGTCCCCGGGGCGAATGGACCGTATGTCACGCCCCTGACGAAATGCTTCCGCTCGCCGGCGAAAAAGAACTTACCCTGAACCCGCACCGGCTCACCGGCATCGGCGGGCGACAGTGCCTCCACTCCGTTCGGCGCCGACCCCGGCGCATCGAATGGCAGGTCGGGCGCGCGCCGCGCTTCGGGCTCAGTCCGCGAGGCGTCGTTGGCCCCGCTTGCCCCGTCGGCGAATTCGTTCTCCGCTTCGGGTACCGGTTGGAGATTGACGCGCCGCCGTGCGGCCAGTGAAACAATCGTCATTGCCTATCCAGAAATGTGATGAGGCGAGCGCCGAGCGAGGTGCGGCGCCGGCCGTGAGCTTCAGCCGCCGGCGGCTGAACGTGTCTCCCAGGCCAGCGCGGTTCGTACGATCGTGTCCAGATCGGAATGTACCGGGCGCCAATCGAGCCGCTCGCGAGCGAGCCCCGGATCGGCGACAAGCTCGGGCGGGTCACCCGGCCGGCGCGGCGCTTTACGCTGCGGCACTGCGCGCCCGGAGATGCGCTCGACCGCGGCGACAACCTCGCGCACCGAATGGCCCCGGCCGGTACCGAGGTTGAGCGTGGTGCTGGCCCCGCCCGCCGAAAGGTATTGCAGCGCGCGAACATGCGCAGCGGCGAGATCCTCAACATGGATGTAGTCGCGGATCGCGGTGCCGTCCGGGGTCGGATAATCGTAGCCGAAGATTTCGATCGGCGGTCCCAGGCCCAGCGCGGCCCGCAGCACGAGCGGGATCAGGCGCGTCTCGGGATCGTGCTCGTTGCCGATCTGGCCGTCGCGATCGGTCCCGGCCGCGTTGAAATAGCGCAGCGCGACAAAGCGAAGCCCGTAGGCCTGCTCGTACCACGGCAGGGCGCGTTCGACGGCCAGCTTGGTCTCGCCATAGGGGTTTACCGGCCGCGCCGGCGTCGTCTCCCGGATCGGAGCGCTGTCCGGTATGCCGTAGACAACGCAGCTGGAGGAGAACACGAGGCGATCCACCCCCTCCTCGCGCATAGCGTCGAGCAGAGCGAGGCTGCCCATCAGATTGTTCCGGTAATAAAGCGCGGGATCCGCCACCAATTCGGCGACATAGGCGAAGGCCGCGAAGTGCATGACCGCGTTGATCCGATGCTCCCGCAGCGTCGCTGCGACGCGCGCGCGATCCTCGATATCGCCCTCGACGAATCGGACCCCAGCGAACTGCGTGCCGCCGGCCGCGAGATAGGTTGTCATAGACGACGGGGTTGTACCCGGAGGCTGCCAGCGCCTTGCAGGCATGGCTGCCGATATACCCGGCACCGCCGGTCACGAGGATCGATTGCACCATCGGCTGTTCACCGGGTAACGTGAAATTCATTGAGATAACGGAAGATGGCACGGTCCTCTTCCACGTCCGCGGCAGCAGTCTGCGCCAAATTGCGACGCCGGGTCAGCTTGCCGCAGGGCCGGGGTTTGGGAATAAGCCCGGCGACGGTCCGTTTGTTGCTGCGTTGACCACGTCAGGAATCCGAGGAGACCGCGTTTATGCGCATCGCGATGATCGGCACAGGCTATGTCGGCTTGGTATCCGGCGCGTGTTTTTCGGAATTCGGTGTCTCGGTAACCTGCGTCGACAAGGACGCCGAAAAAATCGAGCGGCTGCGCGGTGGCGACATCCCGATTTACGAACCCGGCCTCGACCAGCTGGTGGCGAGCAACGCCGCCGCCGGTCGGCTCAGCTTCACGACCGAACTCAAACCGGCGGTCGCCGGGGCCGATGCCGTGTTCATCGCGGTCGGCACGCCGTCGCGACGCGGCGACGGGCACGCCGATCTGAGCTACGTTTTCGCCGCCGCCGCCGAGATCGCCGAGGCGCTGGCCGCGGAGCCGGCGCAACGCACGGTGGTTGTGACCAAATCGACCGTTCCGGTCGGCACCGGGCGCCGCGTCGAGCGCATTCTGCGCAACCGGCTGCCACAAGGCAGTTTCGATGTTGCCTCCAACCCGGAATTCCTGCGCGAGGGATCGGCGATCCAGGATTTCATGCGGCCCGACCGCGTCGTGATCGGCGCCGACTCCGAGCATGCGCGCGGCGTGCTCCGAACCCTATACCGGCCGCTTTATCTGCTCGAAACGCCAGTTGTCTTCACGACGCTGGAAAGCGCCGAGCTGATCAAATACGCGGCCAACGCCTTTCTCGCGACCAAAATCACGTTCATCAACGAAATCGCCGATCTGTGCGAGGTGGTCGGCGCCGATGTGCAGGACATCGCCCGCGGCATCGGCCTCGACGGCAGGATCGGCGGCAAGTTCCTGCATGCCGGCCCCGGCTTTGGCGGCTCGTGCTTCCCGAAGGACTGCCAGGCGTTGATACGCACGGCCGAAATCGCCAAGCGGCCGCTCGCGATTGTCGATACCGTCCTGCGCGTCAACGATGCGCGCAAGCGACGCATGGCGGACCGCATCGCGGAGGCCTGCGGCGGCGACGTCTACGGCAAGACGCTGGCGGTGCTGGGCCTCACCTTCAAGCCCAACACCGACGACATGCGCGACAGCCCGAGCCTGTCGATCCTGCCGGTCCTGCATGAAGCCGGCGCCCGGATCCACACCTTCGATCCGGAAGGCATGGACGAGGCCAGGAAGCTCATGCCCGAACTCACCTACTTCAGCGATGCCTACACGGCAATGGAGGGCGCCGACGCGCTTGTCCTGATCACCGAATGGAACGAGTTCCGCGGCCTCGACCTGGCGCGCGTCAAATCGCTATTGCGCCAACCGCTCGTGATCGACCTGCGCAACATCTACAAGCCCGAGGAAATGAGCGGGGCGGGTCTGGTCTACCACAGCATCGGCCGGCCCCCGACCAGCGAACCGGCCGCCGCCGAAAGACCACCAGATTTGCGCGCGATCGCCTGAACTTTACTCCGTAGATGCCGTTCCGTGTACCGTCCCGGACTTGACGAGGCGGGATGACAACAAATGCCTGAAAGCCCTCCTCCAATGCGTACTGTCATGAAACGGGTACTCGTGACCGGCGGCGCCGGATTTCTCGGCTCGCATCTGTGCGACCGGCTGCGCGCGCAGGGTCACGACGTGCTCTGCGTCGACAATTATTTCACCGGTCGAAAGGACAACATCGCGGGCCTGCTCGGCGACCCGCATTTCGAGGCGATGCGGCACGACGTAACGCACCCGCTCTTTGTCGAGGTGGACGAGATCTACAATCTAGCCTGCCCGGCCTCGCCAATCCACTACCAGTTCGACCCGGTGCAGACCACCAAGACCAGCGTGATCGGCGCGATCAACATGCTGGGGCTAGCGAAGCGTCTCAAGGCCAAGATCCTGCAGACCTCGACGTCCGAGGTCTACGGCGACCCGGTCGTGCATCCGCAGCTCGAATCGTATCGCGGCAACGTCAACCCGATCGGGCCGCGCGCCTGCTACGATGAAGGCAAGCGCTGCGCCGAGACGCTGTTCTTCGACTACTACCGTCAGCACAATCTGCGTATTCGCGTGGTCCGCATCTTCAATACCTACGGGCCGCGCATGCACCCGAATGACGGCCGAGTCGTATCGAACTTCATCGTGCAGGCGCTCCGGAACGAGCCGATCACGCTGTATGGCGACGGCGACCAGACGCGCGCCTTCTGCTATGTCGACGACATGATCGACGGTCTCGTCAGGATGATGGCGGCCCCCGACGACATCACCGGACCGATCAATCTCGGCAACCCGGTCGAGACTTCTGTCGCCGAACTGGCGCATCTGATCGTCGAGCTGACCGGGTCGCGCTCGAAGATCGAGCATCGCCCGCTGCCGGTCGACGATCCGGTGCAGCGCTGCCCCGACATCTCGCAGGCAAAGGGGCTGCTGGAATGGGAACCGCGGACCGCGCTGCGGCCGGGCCTCGAACGCACGATCGCCTATTTCGACGAACTGCTCGGCGCGCGCGCGATACGCGAGCCCGCGACCGTCGGCTGACAGCGGCGCCGACCCGAAAGCCGGGGCTGGGCAGGCGCCGCGCCTAGGAACCGAACAACGGAACGTGGGTGCGGCAGCGCGCGATTAGCTCCTCTAACCGGCCCGGCGCCGCCCCCATCGCGTTTTCGTTGAGCCGCTGATATGGGGTCGCGCAGAGCTGCTGAGCCAGCAGATCGTTGGTTGCGGAGTCGAACCTGTTGAATGCCGCAAAGCCGGGTGGGATATCGCCGACTTCGAGCAAAGCGCTCGCGCCAAAATCGTCTTTAGTCGGAATCGGTGTGGCGCATCCGGCCAGAGCGAGGACCTCCAGTGCCAGGAAAAGAAACGCGGCAAAAAACGCGCGCATCATTGATCCTCGATTGCAATCACGGCGCGAGTGTGCCGCGAATGGCGGGACGGTGCAACCGTGCCGACTCCCAGAGGAGGGGTTTGTCGCGGACGGCGCGGCTCGGATGGGATCCGTTGTCAAGTCGCTAGGCGCAGCTTGGCTTTTGCCTTGGCCGTCAGGGTCTCGATGTCGCCGCCGGCCACTTTCGGGACGAATCGGTAGGCGGCGTTGACAAAGCAGAACAGCGCGTAGCCAAGCAGCCCGACGCAAATCGCCGCCGTGACGACCCAGCCGTAAGGCTGCCCGGTTAGCCACGCGAAGGCCTGGTCGACACCACCGGCCTCATACGGGTTCGCCCGCCACGCCGCGAGCATGAACAGCATCCCAACTACGCCGATCAAGACGCCGCGCCCGATCACGCCGGCTTTCAAAACCCAATTCCACCGACGCGTGAAGCGGTTCGCAATCAGTGCTCGGCGATACGTTTCCTTCGCCGCGATGACGACCTGAAAGACGCCGCCCGCGACGATCGCGAGCCCCACGAAGCCAACGATCCACTGGCCGGCCGGCCATCCCATCACCATGGCGACGGCATGGTCGATCCGCGACCCCCCAGACCCGGCCCCGCTGCCGGCGACACCGCGCGCCGCGTCGGCCGCTGCGCTGCTTCCGATATCGGCCGTCAGCAACAGCAGCGCGGCCCCGCCGATGCCAACGGCGACGACACCCGAAAACGCCATCCCGATCCGCGCCGCTATCCCCTTCGCATTGGAGCCGCGATCGTCGAGGTCGTAGTAGGCGTCGACGGCGCACCAGACGGCGAAAGCAGTCATGCCGATGCCGATCAACACGAGCATGATGTCGCCGATCACGCTGTTTTCGAGATGTTTCAGCACCGGAGACGTTCCCTGTGCCCGGCCGCCTTGCCAGATCGCATAGAGCGAGATCGAGGCGATCGCGAGATAGACCATGCCGCGGCCGGCAAAGCCGACCCGCATTACCGGCACCGACCAGGCAACATCGGAGTTGCCCCCTGACAGGCTCCCGCTTCGAATCGACGTCTTGGAAGGCATCCCGCTGCACTTTGTCCGGCGTTTCGCGGCGAGGGATGTGCAGACTCAGGATTTCCTGGCCGGGCACCTCCTTCTTAATTCGACAACAAACCTTTGGACAGTTTCGATCCGTTTCGCCGCGGCTGGCCGGCCGGCGACGCCGCTAAATCGCCCGCCGCGAAGAAGCGATTTTCCGGACGCTGCTGCAATTCCGGCACAACGCGATCGACGAAATCATCGGGCCCGCCTGCCAAATACGGGAACATCATGTTGAATCCGTCGCAACTGCGCCAGCTGCCGCCCCATCAGGTTACCGCGGCGGGCGCGAGCGATAGCCCGCTTCCGGCCGCTTTTCGAGGCGTTGCTTTCCGGGACGTCGTCGGGAAGCGGCGCGGCGCGGCGAGGTCGAATTGCGACGCATCGCAGCCGAGCGCGATCGACAGCGAGGCAATGCCGCTATCGGGGTGCGTTGAGTTAGAGAGTAGCTGCTGCAGGAAGCTCGGAAGCACATTGGCCGGCTGACCGGTCGGGGCAACGCTGACTGCCTCGAACCGCCCGAACGGTCCACCCCATAAAATAAACCCGGACGGATCGGATTGCGACCGTAGTGATGGGCCAGCGTCCTGCTGCAAGCCAACGTATACAGTGGCATTGGCCGCCGACGCGGTGAGAACCAGCAATACTCAGCCTAGCGTAGTTCACAGGGTATCGGAATCTTTTACTCTCTCTTTACAGTCGCCAGTCGGACCGGCCTTCGGCCAAGTGTCGAGCCGCGTACCGGGTCAAAACCGCTCGCTGCTCTCGGCGACCCGGATGTAAGCGTCGGCGTCGGACGGCAGCAGCAATCGTTCCGCGACCAGCGCACGGGCCGCCGCCCTTACCGTCGCAATATAGGCGGCATGGCTGCGGTAGCGCTCCGCGAGCGACGGGCGCGGGTCACCGGCAGCCTCGCGCTCCTGTCTGGTTCGGGCAAACGGGATCAGCGAACCGTCGCGGTCGCACAACTCGCAGGGCTGCGCCCGGTAGACGTTCCAGCCGGTATAGGTGCCGAGCGGGACCGCAACCGGCGGCAGGCGGATGCCGGCGATCTCGTTGCCATCAGTGTCGACGGCGCAGACGCGCGCACCATAGAAATTGTCGAGACGAGACGGCGGGTCCACCCAATCGACCGCCGCGGCAATGCGGTTGGCTCCCGGCGGGGCGGCGACACCGGGCACCGCCGGCATCCTAACTTCGGCGGCATCGACCAGCGTGCCGTCGGCGATGCGCGGCACGCGGCTGTCCGGCGGCGCGACGTCGTCCCTGACCCAGGCTTCGAGCGCGACGAGCAGGGCGCGCAGAGCCGGGCTGGCGCTGTGCGGGTTGCGCGGGTTGACGCACGGGCCGGGGCTCGGATCGGTTCCGGGACCGCCGCCATGCTGCGTCCCGGCAATCATGTAGGCGCGAACCCCGGCCGGCAACGAAGCGTCGCGCGCGCCGTCCGGGTCGGTGTGAATGAGCGAGGCGCCCTTCTGCCAATACTCGGTCGAGCTATTGACCTCGATCATTAGCGGATCGGTCGGCCTGCCTTGCAGCAGCGATTCCCGGCGGCCGGAAAACGGGTCGGTCGCAACGGCGCTGCCGAACGGGAACCAGTTCTCCGGGTAGAGCCGGTCCTCGTGCTGCGTCGCGGTGCGGCCCGGCATCGCGAAACTGTGATTGGCGAAGGTTTTTCCCGCTCCGGCGACATGGGTCAGCACGCCGTCGAACACGCGCCGTCCTTGGCCGTCGTCGTTCATGCCGAGTTCGAGAAAATGCCGTAGAAACCGGCCGCTTTGCGATACGCCAAAGGCCAGCGTATGCGTAATGGCGGGCGCGTCGGCCGGGGCGGCGGCGCATAGCGGATTCGCCGTGCCGTGGCCGTCGGTGCGTTCGTAGCGCAGCAAGGAGACGAGATCGCGCACAGCGGCGAAGCCGACTCCGATCGCTCGCGATCCGGTCGCCTCGTACCAGATGTCGTAGATGCTGTACGGCGCGAACAGCGTGCCCTCCGGCAGCAGCCGGATCGTGCGTGAGTCGGTGAATTCCCAGCGGTCGGGCGGGATTTCGGTGCGCTCGTCGCCCTCGCGGTCGCGTACCGTCAGCCGCGCGCACCGGGTGTCGGTCGAGACTGCGGGGTAGCTTAATGTCACGGCGTCGCCTTTGCCGGGCGCGCGGGTGCCGATGTGAAATTCGTGGCGGATGCGGCGAACCATCGGCTTGCCATCTTCGAGCACCGCCGGGAGCCGCGCGGTCATGCCGTTATTGGCGCGCGGCGCCGAGGAATCCCATCCCGACCAGAGCAGCGTCCAGCCGCACCCGAGCGTGAAACCCAGGCCCGCGTCGCGGGCGGTGCGGGGGTCGTTGGTATCGGCGTCGCCCGGCGCCTCGTCGAGGCGACCCAGGATGACCTTGCGGCCGCGGTTGGTCACGTCGTAGACGAGCGTGCCGCTGCCGCGCCTGATATCGGCCGGGCGCAGCATGAACAGGTCGAGCTCGTATTCGACCATGCCACGCGCGTTGCGCTCCGCCTTGTCGATATCGACGATGCTCGCGTTTTGCGGTGCCGATGGATCGAGTTCGCCTTTGGCGACGCCGTGGATGCGGACATAGGGGCCGGCCTCGCCGAATTCGCGTCCGTCGGCGAACGGTTCGATCGCGGCGATATCGATTTTTCTGATGGGCATTCTCTTCCCCTCCGGTCGGCTTGGATTATTCTGTCGCGTAGCGGCGGCCCGCAAGCCTATACCGGAGCGGTTCGGTCCTTCAGTTCCCGCCCGTCCACCAGTCGAGTTCGGCGCGCAGACGAACGATATCGCCGATCGCGATGATCGTCGGGGCCTCGATCGCGGCCGCCCGCGCTGCGGCGGCGGCTTGCGCCAGCGTCGTCACCAGGACGCGCTGCTGCGAGGTCGCCGCCTTGCTGACGATCGCGACCGGCTCGTTGGGCGACCGGCCGCCGGCGATCAGCCGCTCGGCGATGCGGTCCAGGTGCCGCAGTGACATATAGAGGACGATGCCCGGCGACCCGCGCGCGATCGCTTCCCAATCGACCGCCGGCACCGTGCCCGCGCTGTCATGCCCGGTGACGAAGGTCACCGCCGAACCGACATCGCGGTGAGTGACCGGAATGCCGGCATAGGCGAGACCGCCGATCCCGGCGGTAATGCCGGGCACGATGCGGAACGGGATCGCGGCGCGGGCGAGCGCCAGAGCCTCCTCGCCGCCGCGCCCGAAGACACACGGGTCGCCGCCCTTCAGGCGGAGGACGCGGTTTCCGTGCCGCGCTAGCGCGATCAGCCGGGTCGAGATGTCGGCCTGCAGCGGTGATGGACGGCCGCCGCGCTTGCCGGCGTATTCCAGCGTCGCATCCGGCCGCGCTAAGGCAAGGATCCGGTGGTCGACCAGCGCGTCGTAGACGATGTGGTCCGCCCGATCGAGCGCGTGCAGTGCCAGGGCCGACAGCAGGCCCGGATCGCCCGGCCCGGCGCCGACCAGCCACACGCTACCCCGCGCGAATTCGGGAAGATTGAGCCGCCTCAGGTCCATTGAGCGTGATCCATTGGGGGGCGGCGATCCTGTTTGCGCGCAAGCTCTCGGATGGAGGTGCCCGGATAGGCAAGTGGCGACTGTCATTCCAATAGCGCCGTTTCGACACTAATCTGATGTTGTATAGGCAATATCCACATCGTGATACGGTCGAAATCCGATTCGAATCCGATCCGGCAATCGGAATCGAAAGCGAGGAAATCCGCTGCATGGACGAAATCGACCGGTCGCTGCTGGAGATTCTGCAGGAGAATGCGACGCTGTCGATCGCGCAGATGGCCGAACGGGTCGGGCTCTCGCCGACACCGTGCTGGAAGCGCATCCAGAAACTCGAAGCCGGCGGCGTCATCACGCGGCGGGTGGCTTTGGTCGATCCACAGCGCGTCGGGGTCAGCCTCTCGGTTTTCGTCAGCATCGAGGCGGGCGAACACACGCCGGAGTGGCTGCGCGGCTTCAGCCTCGGGGTGGCCGCGATGCCCGAGGTCATGGAGGTTTATCGCATGGCCGGCGATGTCGATTACATGCTGCGCGTCGCGGTCGCCGATATGGCGGAATACGACCGCTTCTACAAGAAGCTGATCGCGCTGGCGCCGATGAAGAACGTCACATCGCGGTTCGCGATGGAGCGCATCAAGCACACGACCGCCTATCCGCTGCATCCAAGCGCCTTCCGCGACCGCCGGGCCGTCGATAACGGAGAGCCGGAATAGTCTTCTCCGCTGGTTATTTGGATAAGCACATCCGTCTCCGCCGGGAAGAAATAAAGTAATATGGTACCTTTGACAGGCTGGACACCGTAGCGCGATCTTATCGACTGCGAAAGGTTTGTCGAAATTAGTCAAATAATTTCGATGTCGGCGCTCGCAGGAGGTTGCAATGGGTGTACTTAGTCTCGTCGGCGACGGCATGGGATCGGATGAATACCTGACTCATGAACAGCGCGAGAATGATCCGACAATCGAGCCGGGCCAGATCCGGGTCGTCGAGTGCGAGCCGGCGTCTCTCTCCGCGTTTCACGCCGAGCTTCTGACGCGGGCGAACGTGGTGCTTTACGAACGCGCGCTGCTGGCCGCGGTGGCCGAGGCGCTGCCGATCGGGGTCTATGCCGAGCCGCTGCCGCCAATCGGAGCAGCGGGGCCGGCGATCGCGCGGCGCGCGATGGAATTCGCCGCGGACGGCTGGAGCGTCCTGCAATTGGTCGAAAGGCGCGTCGGCTGGCGTCAGCGGCTGCGCTCTGTCGCGGAGGGCATGAGCCGCCAGGGCGGGAATAATTCATCGCTCCTCGCGATCGGCACCATCAGGGCGAGCCGGTATAGAGATTGCGCTGAAACCGCCGCGGACCTTGCGCTCCTGGCCGCCGAACTCCGGTCCGACGAACTGCTCAGCCTGACATTCGCCGCGCCGGGCACTCTCTCGCGTCTCCGCTGCCCGGCACAGGGCCAAGTGTTTACCGCGAACGGTCTTGCCGGCTGAGACCGGGCCAGATGGAACCCAAAATGAGCGCGATCGAGAACATCTCGAAGGCCGAGGCCGTCAAACAGCAGAGCCGGCAGTTGCGCGGCAATCTCGCGCGAGATCTCGCCGACACCGCCGTGGCGTTCGATGGCGCGGGCTATAGCCTGCTCAAATTCCACGGCACGTATCAGGGCTATGACCGCGACAGCGCCACCGAGCGTAAGCAGCGCGGCGACGAGAAGCTGTGGCAGTTTATGGTGCGCGTCCGCATCCCAGGTGGGCGGCTGACCGCGCAACAGTACCTCGCCCTCGACGATCTGGCCGACCGCTACGCGAACGGGACGCTGCGGGTCACGACGCGACAGAGCATCCAGTTCCACGGTGTTCTGAAATCCGGGCTGAAAGCGACGATCGCCGGGATCAATCAGGCCCTGCTGACGACGTTGGCGGCGTGCGGCGATGTCGTGCGCACCGTCACCACTGTGCCGGCGCCGATCCGTGACGCGGTACACCAGCAGCTCGAGGACGACGCGCGGCTTCTCTCGACGCATTTGTTGCCGAAGACCGGGGCCTATCACGAAATCTGGCTCGACGGCGAAAAGGTGACACCGGACGACGAGCCGGTCGATCCGCTCTATGGCGAGCGCTTTCTGCCGCGCAAATTCAAGATCGGCCTGGCGATCCCCGACGACAACACGATCGACGTCTTGACCAACGATCTCGCGATTGTCGCGCTGTTTGACGGCGCCGGAGGCGACCGGCTGGCGGGATACAACTTCCTGCTCGGCGGCGGGCACGGCATGACCCACAACAAGCCGGCGACATATCCGCGCCTCGCCACTCCGGTCGCGTTTGTCGAGCCCGACGACCTGCTCGCCGCCGCCGCTGCGGTCGTGCGGCTGCACCGCGATTGGGGCGACCGCGGCAACCGCCGCCATGCACGCCTCAAATACGTGATCGCCGAGCGCGGCGAAGACTGGGCGCGCGAACGCTTGTCCGAGGATCTCGGCAAGAAATTGGCGCCGTGCCGCGAGATGCCGGAGTTCCGCGTGCCCGATCATCTGGGGTGGCACGAGCAGGGCGACGGCCGCCTGTACCTCGGCGTGCCGATCCCGAGCGGCCGGATCGTGGATGACGAGCACGGCCGATTGCGCGGCGCGTTGCGCGACATCGTCGCGCGTTTCGGCCTCAACCCGATCCTGATGCCGACGCAGGACATTATCCTCAGCGACATCGATCCGGCCGATCGCGATGCGATCGAAGCCATGTTGCGCGAGTGCGGCGTGCGACTCGCCGAGGAATTGCTGCCGGTCGAGCGCTGGGCGCTGGCGTGCCCGGCGCTGCCGAGCTGCGGCCTCGCGCTGACCGAGGCGGAGCGGGTGCGCGATGAGATCGTCGGCGCGATCGCGGCCCCGCTGCGACGCTGGGGTCTCGAAGGCGAGCGGATCAGCATCCGCATCACCGGCTGCCCGAACGGCTGCGCGCGTCCGTATACCGGCGACATCGGGATCGTCGGCCGCGTGCCGGGCTTTTATTCGCTCTATGTCGGCGGCGATTTCGCCGGGACCCGGCTCAACGAGCCGCTGGCCGACCGGCTCGACATCGAGGGGATCGCCGACGTGCTCGACCCGTTATTCGCGCGGTTCGCGGAGGAGAAACTGGAGGGCGAAGGGTTCGGCGATTTCTGTCACCGGATCGGCGTCGCCGGCTTGCGCCCGCAAATCGAGCCGCAGCGGAGACGATCGGCGTGAGGCTTTTCCGCTGCGTCGCTTTGATGCCGACGCCGTACTGCACGATCGCGGTGGCGGTGTCGACCGTCACCTGGTCGTCGGCGGGCTGCCCTGGGCAGTCCACCTGACGCCGCCTCAAAGAGCGGCGAGCGCAGCGTTCAGCGTCGCACTCGGCCGCATCGCCGCCGATGTCTTCGCCTGATCGGGCAGATAATAGCCGCCAGTATCCACCCGCTTACCCTGCGCGGCGATCAGCTCGGCATTGATCTTGGCCTCGTTGGCCGCCAGCGCCTCCGCCAGCGGTTTGAAGCGCGCTGCCAGTGCCGGGCTTTTGTTCTGCCGGGCCAGCGCCTGTGCCCAATACAGCGCCAGGTAGAAATGGCTGCCGCGATTATCCAGTTCGCCAATCTTCCGCGCCGGCGAGCGGTTGTACTCAAGGATCTTGCCGTTGGCTTCGTCGAGCGTCTCGGCCAGAACCTGCACGTCCTTGTTCCCGCTCGTCTGCGCCAGATGTTCCAGCGAAGCGCCGAGCGCCAGGAACTCGCCCAGCGAATCCCAGCGCAGATAGCCTTCTTTCTGGAACTGCTCGCACATGCCTGGGCGCCGAACCGCCGGCCCCGGTCTCGAACAACCCGCCGCCCGCCAGCAGCGGAACGATCGACAGCATCTTGGCCGACGTGCCCAGCTCCATGATCGGGAACAGATCGGTCAGATAGTCGCGCAGTACATTGCCGGTGACGGAGATCGTGTCGAGCCCCTTGCGGATGCGGTCGAGCGAGAACTTCATTGCCTCGACCGGCGCCAGGATGCGGATGTCGAGACCCGATGTGTCCTCGTCCTTCAGGTATGTCTCGACCTTGGCGATCAACTGCGCGTCGTGCGCGCGTTTGGCGTCGAGCCAGAACACCGCCGGGGTATTGGTCAGGCGCGCGCGGCGCACCCCAAGCTTGACCCAGTCCCGGATCGGCGCGTCCTTGACCTGGCACATCCGGAAGATGTCACCGGTCTCGACCGGCTGTGACAGCAGAACCGTGCCGTCATCGGCGACCACGCGCACCGTTCCGCCGCCCGTTCCGCCCGGGGCGACCTCGAACGTCTTGTCGTGCGAGCCATATTCCTCGGCTTGTTGCGCCATCAACCCGACATTCGGCACAGAGCCCATCGTCTTCGGGTCGAAGGCGCCATGCGCCTTGCAGTCCTCGATGACGGTCTGGAACAGCGGCGCGTAGCAACGATCGGGGATCGCGGCGATCACGTCGTGCAATTTGCCGTCAGGACCCCACATATGCCCGCCTTCGCGAATCATCGCCGGCATCGATGCATCGATGATTACGTCGCTCGGTACGTGCAGACCGGTGATTCCCCGGTCGGAATTGACCATGGCGAGGCCAGGCCGCTTCGCGTAGGTGGCCTCGATATCGGCCTTGATCGCCGCCTTTTCAGCCTCCGGCAAATTCTCGATCCGGGTCAGCATGTCGGCCACGCCGTTGTCGGGATCGACCCCCAGGCGCGTCAGCGTGGCGCCATGCTTCTCGAACACATCGGCGAAGTAAACGGAAACGCAATGACCGAAGATGATGGGATCGGAGATCTTCATCATGGTCGTCTTGACCTGCAGCGAGAATAGGACGCCGTCCGTCTTCGCTGCGTCGATCTGCGCGGCGAAGAAGGCGCGCAACGCGTTGCGGCTCATCACCGCCGCGTCGATGATCTCGCCGCTCTGCAGCGGCGTCTTCGCCTTCAACACCGTGACCGCGCCATCGCCACCGACCAACTCGATACGGGCATTGGTCGGCGCCGCAAGGGTCGTCGCGACCTCCGACCCGTAGAAATCGCCGCCCGACATGTGCGCCACGCACGTTTTCGAGTCCTTGGTCCAGGCGCCCATCTTATGCGGATTGTTGCGCGCGTACTGCTTCACGGCGCCGGCGGCGCGGCGGTCGGAATTGCCCTCGCGCAGCACCGGATTGACGGCGCTGCCGAGCACCTTGCCGTAGCGGGCGCGGATTTCCTTATCCGCTGGCGTCGCGTCGCTGTCCGGATAATCCGGCACGTCGTAACCCTTGCTCTGCAACTCCTTGATCGCTGCCTTCAGCTGCGGGATCGAGGCGGAGATGTTGGGCAGCTTGATGATATTGGCCTCGGGGCGCATCGCAAGTTGGCCAAGTTCGGCGAGCTCGTCGTTAATCTTTTGCGCTGGCGTCAGTTTGTCGGGGAAGTTGGCGATGATCCGGCCAGTCAGCGAAATGTCCTTCAGCTTCATCTTCACGCCGGCCGCCCCGACGAAGGCTTCGACGATCGGCAGAAGGGAAAACGTAGCAAGCGCGGGTGCTTCATCAACCTTCGTCCAAACGATTTCGAGATCTGACATGCTTGCACCTCCGCGCGCGGCTTCCGTTTCGGCTGAGTTGGGTGCGCGCCGAACCGCGCAAGCTACCCGAAAGCCGCGAAGATACTGGCGCCGCCCGGCAGAGGCAACTTCCGTCTCGGGTAGTGCGCCGCCCAAAACCCGACCGTCGCGCAACGAATAATCCACCGGCGCAAGAGATCGCGACGGCAGCCGTAATTGTTACGCGAGGTTTACACCTGAGTTACAGAAAAGCTGCGCGCGACGAGAGCAAAGTCCAATAAATTCAATATTATAGGAAATATTGCCTATTTTGTAATCATTTTCTAGAAACCATTGAGACGGGCGCGTGACAGGCCTGAGCCGGATGGTTTTCCACAGCATTTTCCACCGAATTCGTGGACAGGCCGCGTCTGAGCGGAATTCCCGATATGGTTCAGAGTGTTGCGACGGAATAGCGCGGCTTCACGGCAACCCTGGGCTGAGTCCGACGCCCGGGCGGGCACGCTCCAGCGCGGAGATCAATTCTGGGACGTCAAACACAACTTGCAGTAATCGCGGGATCAGCGGCGCGGCAAACCTTTGGGTGACCACATGATCGAGAAGCGCGCGCAGCGGCTGCCAGTAACCGTCGACATCGACAAGGAAAACCGGCTTGTCGTGCAGGCCGAGCTGTCGCCAGGTCACGATCTCGAACATCTCGTCGAGCGTGCCGATGCCGCCCGGCAATATCGCGAACGCGTCCGACCGCTCGGCCATCACGCGCTTTCGGTCGTGCATGCTGCCCGTGATCACCAGCTCGGTGAGACCGGGATGCGCCAGTTCTGCGTCGCGCAGCGCCCCGGGAATGACGCCGACCACCCGGCCGCCGGCCTCGAGCGCGGCATCGGCCAGGAGGCCCATCAGCCCGATCCGCCCGCCACCAAAGACCACCTCGATCCCCGCCAGGGCCAGCGCCTTACCGAGCTCGCGCGCGGCATTCCGATAGCGCTCGTCGACTGCGCCGGCGGAGCCGCAATAGACGCATACCCGGCTGATGCTCATGGCCGCTCGCGGATCGTCATCGCTCCTCCCGTAATCCGCGATACCCGGCATTGCAAGCCCGCCGGGGCAGGAATAAGCTGCGGCATTGCGCGGGAATTTCAAGAATGCGGCCTTCGTTTCGAGGTGTCGTCTGGTTCGCATGGGGCCTCGTCGCGGTGCTGGTCGCGGCGACGGCGATCTTCGGCCTGTACCGCGAGCCGGAGCGGGTGGCGTCGCAGCCCGCCGCTTCGGCGCCCGCGGCCCCCCGCCCGGCTGGTGACGGCGTGACGCCCTCGGCCGCTATCTCGACATCGCCGGCATTGCCGGAAGCGAAGCCGCCCAGCTTCGATGTTGTCACGGTCGACCGCGCCGGGCAGGCCGTGATCGCCGGCCGCGCCGCGCCCGGCGACCGGGTCCGCGTGCTCGATGGCGAGACGCCAATCGGCGAGGTCACGGCCGACCCGCGCGGCGAATGGGTGCTGGTGCCGGCGAAGCCGATCATGCCCGGCAACCGCCAGCTGGCGGTTGAGGCCACGGGTCCGGGGGGCGCGGTTCGCCGCTCGCCCGATGTCGTCGCGCTGTCGGTGAGTGGGCCAGGGGCGGAGCAGGGGGCGGGGGCGAGCGGGACGTCGGCGGTGGCCGTGCTGCTGCCCGGCGAGCCGGGCACGCCGGCCCGCATTCTGCAGCGTCCGCAAGGGCTTTCGAACGTCCGGGATGGAAACCGGACCCTGTCGCTCGATACCGCCGAATATGGCGGGTCGGATCAGCTGGTGCTTTCCGGCGGCGCCGAACCGGGGGCGCGGCTCAACGTCTATGCCGGCGGCCGGCTGATCGGCAGCGCCACCGCCGACGACGCCGGAAAGTGGGCGTTGCGCTCCGACTACCGGGGGCCGGCCGGCGGGGTCGAATTGCGCCTGGACCAGTTGGCCGCCGACGGCAGCATTGTCCGGCGCATCGCCGCTCCGCTCGACCCGCCGGGCCGATCGGCGATCCCAGACGCCAAGACGCATGTCGTCGAGCGCGGCAACAGCCTGTGGCGGATCGCCCGCCGCCATTACGGAACGGGCATTCACTACACCGCGATCTACGAGGCCAACCAGGACATGATCCGCGATCCGGAGCTGATCTATCCGGGACAGGAGCTGCGGCTGCCGCAACGCTGACCCGGCGGAGGCGCGTCGGCCGTCGCGGGTGAATTCCCTGCGGCAGGGAATTTCGTTTCGCCGCGCCATTCAAGAGACACCGTTTTTGCGTTTATTTTCAATCGGTTGCGGCGACGGTCTCGCCGCGTTCAACGAGAAAAACAGGGAACTCGACGGCCGTTATCAGGGAACACAAACCTGCGGAACAGGGACTAAACAGAGGTGGAACAGGGACGGCATACCCGGACGGCGCCCGCCTGTCCTTCGGGATTTTGCAGCATACGCCACGATTGCGGCGATTTTCGCGACGGCGCCGCCCCCGCCGCTTTGCCGCGCCACCCGGCACAGGCGGTGAGCGAGCAAGCTCGAACGGTTGCGCGCCGAGGTAGAGTGTGCTCGGCTGCGGCGTGCTCGGCCTGAGTGATGTCAACCAGCGCGGCGCGAGCGAACGACGCGAGCTTGAAGCCATGCCGAACGCACTTTATTACGGCGACAATCTCGACGTGCTGCGCGACAGCATCGCCACGGAAAGCGTCGATCTGATCTATCTCGACCCGCCGTTCAACAGCCAGGCGAGCTACAACGTCCTGTTCAAGGGTCCCTCGGGCAAGGGCGCCGACGCGCAGATCGAGGCATTCGAGGACACCTGGCATTGGGGCGAAGGGGCCGAGCGCGCGTTTTTCGAAGTCCTCGACCTGGCCGCACACGCAGGCCGCCGAGCTGCTGCGCGCGATGCGCTCGTTTCTCGGCGAAAACGATGTGATGGCCTATCTGGCAATGATGGCGGTGCGCCTCATTGAACTGCACCGCGTGCTGAAGCCGACCGGCTCGCCCTATCTGCACTGCGACCCGACCGCGAGTCATTTTCTGAAATTAGGCGATAGAGCATGTCCGGAAAGCCTCCGCCGCTACCGCCCGGTCATGACTTGAGGCCAAGACATCGAAAACGAAAAGCGAATCCAATTAACCGGCCGTCGCCCAATGTGCTATTTCGCGCTTTTTTTTGGCGAGAGGAAGGGCGCCTAAGGAAACACTGAACATAGCGAGGATAGCTGACGGTTCGGCGGCTACGGCCTGATTTTGGGGCGGCGCGCCGCGTGGGTGGCGGTCTGGTTGGTATAAATCGGGGGTTGGGCCGGGTTTCCTGTGTTGTTTGCGGGATCGGGACAGAATCCGGGTATCGTCAGCCGGGTTGAGCGAGCAGAGCCTTCTTGACGATCACCAGATTGGCCAGCGCGAACAGAGTGTGCAATTGCGCGGTGTTCTTCTTGAGGCCGCGATAGCGCAGCTTCTTATGGCAGAACAGGTTCTTGACGACGTGGAACGGGTGCTCGACGGGGGCGCGCACCTGCGCCAGCGCGCGCTCGACCGGCTCCGCCACATCCCGCAGCGCTTTGGGCAAAGCTTTGATGATGCTGCGCCTGATGGCGATGTTCCAGCAGACATCGCGGTCGGCATGCTCCGGCCGCTTGTCTGCCCCGGTATAGCCGGCGTCGGCAAACACCGCCTCTTCCTGGCCGTGCAGCACCGCCGCCATCTGGTTGATGTCGGCTTCGTTGGCGGCGGTGCCGACGACCGTGTGCACCACCCCCGAGGCGACGTCCACGCCGATATGCCCCTTCATCCCGAAATGCCACTGATTGCCCTTCTTGGTCTGGTGCATCTGCCGGTCGCGCGCCTTCTCTTTGTTCTTGGTCGAGGGCGGGGCGGCGATGATGGTGGCATCCACAATGGTAGCTTGGCGCATCAACAAACCGCGCTCGGCCAGCATCGCGGCGATCTCGTCGAACAGCGCCCGGGTCAGCTCGTGGCGCTCCAGCCAGTGGCGGAAGTGCAGCACCGTCGTCGCGTCGGGCACCGCGTCCAGCGTCAGATCGATGCCGGCAAAGCCGCGCAAGGCTTGGCTGTCGTACAGCGCATCCTCCAGCGCTTCATCCGCCAGCCCGTACCATTGCTGCAAAAAGTAGATGCGCAGCATCAGCTCCAGCGCGATCGGCTTGCGGCCGCGCTCGCCCTTCGGGTAGAGCGGGCGCAGACGGTCGACCAGCCGCGCCCACGGCACCACCTGCTCCATCTCGGCCAAGAACTTGTCGCGCCGCGTCTGCTTTTTCTTGCCGGCGTATTCCGCCTGCGAAAAGCTCCCTTGACGCTGCATCGTCCCGCCCCTCGGTCCCCCCGGCCGGACGAAATTCTACCCAGGCGCAACCACCCAAATCGCTACTTTTTCAGTGTTTCCCTAGAAAGTGCAAGAGACGGCCGATCTGCCGAATTGAGCAGCCTACTCATTTTGAGCTAATCGTCAACCAGAAGGCCGCGAGCAACTCGGTCTAAAACCGTCCCGCAATTGCTACTCGCACGGGCTGGAGGTGATCGACTAATCTCCGACTGGCTAAATCACATCGTTCCCAAAGCGACAGCCCCAAAGGTCGCTGGCAGTGTCGCTTTAGGGGCATGAAGAGCCCGCCTGCAGCCAGACCTGAGCGACCGCAGTCGGATCAGTTAGCCGACCCATGCCGGAGTGCCGGCGCCGACGGAGGTGCGCCGATTCCAGACTTTTTGCACTTCGGCGGTGTGTAGGGTATATGACCCCGCAGAGTGGGGATAGGTCCGACAATTGCGACCACTAATCTGGGTAACCGACCAGGACGGTTGCGACTTGGCAGCCTGGGAGACGCGATCATGGCTCGCTTGTTGAAGCCGATCGGCTCCTGTGGGTTCATGATTATTGCTGCCGGCTTTCTCGGGAGCTTTGCGGCGAACGTCAGTTGTTTGGCCTATACTGCGGCCGGAGACCGGATATTCGCTCCGACCGGCATCCTTCCTCAGATCGCGCCGACGAATCAGATATACGGCTGGGCGTGGACGCTGCCGCAATCCGGCGAGGCGGTGGGGACAGTCAGCCGCGCCACGAATGTCGGGGCCTTCTTCGACAAGACAGTCTTCAGCGAGCGACTCAGCCTGTACACACAGGGAAGCTGGTTCACGATCGACCGGGTCGCCGCCAATCCGCGCTATGGGTGGGCGAATTTCGAGAACGGCTTGAAGTATTTGGCGATCGACGATCCCGACCGCGAGTTGCTCCTGACGCTCGGGGTCAATCGCGAATGGGGTGCCACCGGGGCGAACGCTATCGCGCCGCAGAAGGGCGCCACCGAGCCGCGGGTCTATTTCGGCAAGGGGCTGGGCAATCTCGACATCGGCTACCTGCGGCCGCTCGCCGTGACCGGATTTCTAGGATATTCGGCCGCCGACACCCAGCCGCGCCCCGATCTGGTCAGGGGCGGTGTTGCCGTCCAGTATTCGATCCCATACCTGCAATCAAAGGTACAAAGCTTTCATCTCCCAGATCTCGTCCGTGGGTTGACGCCGCTGACCGAAGTCCTGATCACGACACCCGCGGGCCGCAGCTACGGCGTCCGTACCACCACGCTGGTTGCGCCGGGCATTTCCTATGTCGGCGAGGGGTGGGAGTTCGTTATCGAGGCGCTGGTGCCGGCGACCCGAGCCACCGGCGAGGGCGCCGGGGTCCGGGCGCAGCTACATCTGGTATTGGATTACCTGCTCCCGCATATCTTCGGCCGACCGCTGTTCGCGCTGCGCTGACGAGGAGCCGCGATGCCGCGCGCCAGAATGTTGGCTCGACTACGGGGTTGCGGCCTCGCGCTGATAGTGGTTGTGCTGGTGTCGCTGTCGGGTCGGACGGTTCTGGCGCAATCGGCCGGGACCGTGGTCGGTATCAGCGGCGTTTGCTTCGTCGTGAGCGGCGGCAGCCGCGCTGCGCTGACGCTCGGCCAGTCCGTGCAGGTCGGCGACACGCTGGATGTCGCTGCATCGGCAAAACTGAAGCTGCGCATGGCCGACGGCTCGATCATCTCGGTTGCCTCCGGTACGCAGGTGACCATTCGTGCTTACGCTATCGACGCCGCCGGCCAGCGGCAGGATGCCACTCTGTCGCTCGGGCAGGGGTTGTTGCGCGCTGTCGTCGCTCCGGTTACCGGACCGGCGAAGTTCGAAGTCGATACCGCCGTGGGCACCGCCGCGGTGCGTTCGACGGACTGGTTTGTCGAGGCTTTTCGCGCCTCGGTGCAAGTCGGGGTTCTAAGCGGTACAATCGTCTTGACCAGTGATGCCACCGGGCGGAGCGTCGCGATACCGGCACTCTGGGGTGGGCGTTTGGAGGCGGGGCTTGACCCGGTGCCGCCGCGCCTATGGAGCCAGGCGGAGTTCGATGCAGTTATCGCTCGCACCGAGGTGCCCTGAAGCCGGCCAGATTGGGTAGCCGGGGCGTCGTGCGGCGGCGCGGCTTTCGTGAGGCCGGGCTCAGTCTGTTTATCGCCCTTGGGGTGATGCTCGGCCTTACCTACGGGGCGCCGGGCGCGTTTCGCGACCTAGAAACCGCCTCGCTGGATTTGCGCTTTCGAATTCGCGGCACGCTCCCGCCCGGACCTGAAATTGCCGTCATCCTTGTCGACGAAGCCAGCCTTTCCCGGCTCGGCCGCTGGCCCCTGAGCCGTCGGCTATACGCCAATGCTGTCGCGCTTCTCGACCGGGCCGGCGCTCGCGTCATCGCTTTCGACCTGCTGTTCGCCGAGCCGGAGGAGCCGGTCCCGCCATCGTTCCGCGAGGCGGCAGGAGCAGCCGCCGGCCGGCTTCACGAACCGGAGGACGCGGCGCTTCGCTCGACGCTCGCGCGTATCGCCAATGATGAACCGGATACCGAGTTCGCCGAAGCCCTGCGGGCGAGCGGCAAGGTGTTGCTGCCTGTCGCGTTTCCGTTATTCGAAGGCGTGACGAAGACGCCGCCTCTCGCGCGGCAGGTCTACCAGCGGCTGGAGCCGAGCGCGACCGTGCCGCGGTTCCCGCTGCAGCCCCAAAAAGCCTCGCTGCCGATACCGGTACTGGCCGAGCAGGCTGCCGGGCTGGGTCATGTCATGGTTGCCTTCGACCGCGACGGCGAGCCGCGCTACGACTACACCGCCGTGCCGTTCGACGCGGAGTTCGTGCCATCGCTGGCGGTCCGCGCCGCCGCCGTGTATCTCGGAATTCCGTGGAGCGATGTAGGCTTAAGGCTCGGCGATGGCGTAGATCTAGGCGACATTTTTATCCCCACCGACCCGGCGATGCGGCTCGTCGTCAACTATCGTGGCCCAGCGCGCACGGTTCCGACCTATTCGTTTGTACAGCTGATCCAAGGCGAGCTCGATCCGGCTCTGTTCAGAAAGCGGATCGTGCTGATCGGCGCTTCATTCACCGGCATTACGGACGTTTATCCCGGACCGTTCGACAGTACGCCGATCCCCGGCACCGAGCGTCTCGCCACTATTGTCGATATGATCCTGGCGCGCGAGTTTATTCGCGATACCCCGCCGCCCTGGCCGTGGATCGTGATCGGTTCGGTCGCATTGCTCGCGATCGGCGCGGGGATCGCGGCGGCGCGTCTGCCGACTTGGGGCGCAGCGCTCGCCGGCGCCCTGCCTCTGTTGGGCTGGACCGGCGCCGTGCAGCTTGCCTTTGTGAACGGGCTGTGGCTCCCGGTGGTGATACCGATGGCGGCGCTGGCGGCGTCGGCTGGCGGCGTCTTGCTGTTTCGCTACGGTTTTGTCGACCGTCAGCGCCGCCGCGTGCAAACCGCATTCCGTCAATACCTTGCGCCCGCTCTGGTTGAGGAGCTGGCGGAACACCCCGAGCGCCTGCAGCTCGGTGGCGAGACGCGGGTGCTGACGATCATGTTCGCCGATATACGCGGCTTCACGGCCATCTCCGAGACGTACAAAAGCAATCCCCAGGGTCTTGGCCAGCTGATCAACCGCGGCTTTCTCTCGCCGATGACACGCCAGATCCTGGCCCGTCGGGGCACGATCGACAAATACATCGGCGATTGCATCATGGCGTTCTGGAACGCGCCGCTCGACGATCCCGGTCATGCCGATCGTGCCTGCGAGAGCGCGCTTGCCATGCTCGCCGAACTCGATCGCGTCAACCGCGAGCTCGCCGCGGCAGCGGAGGCGGCGGGACGCGTGTTCCACCCAATAGCGATCGGGATCGGTCTCAATACCGGCCAGTGCGTCGTCGGCAATATGGGCTCGGACGAGCGATTCTCGTACACGGCAATGGGCGATGCCGTGAACCTTGCCGCGCGTCTCGAAGGCCAGAGCACGAATTATGGGGTCCCGGTCGTTCTTGGTGAGGCGACGCGAGAAGCCGCCCCAAGCTGGGCCGCGCTCGAACTCGACCTGATAATCGTCAAGGGCAGGGCGGCGGCGGTGCGTGTCTATGCGCTGCTTGGCGATCCCGCTTATGCTCGCTCTGTTGAATTCAGGCGGCTCGAGGAATGTCACGCCACGATGCTGGCCCGGTACCGGACGCGGGATTGGGTCGGGGCGCGTCAGGCGCTCAATCAATGCCGCGGCCGCGACGCGCGGCTTGAAGCGCTCTATGACCTTTATGCAGAGCGCTTGAGGTATTATACAACACATGCCCCATCGTTCGATTGGAACGGCGTTTTCGTAGGTAAGGCGCAGTAAACGATCGAGGAACTGCTCCGGCCCGCATCAGTGCTAAAAATCAACATAACCCTCCGGGAGGGGGCATGAAGAGCCTGCCCGCAGCCAGAGCCCATACCGGAGCGCCGGCGCTAACGGAGATGCGCCGAAAGGATGTTATCGAATATTCATGGGTAGATCTCAGGAGCTCCCGCTGAGTTTGCAATTGCTTTGGCTTGTTCGGAGAGGGCGAGCGCACAGGAAGCTATTTCCCTTTTCAAGAGAGGATCAAGAAATATTTTGGACCATCTCTCTTAGCTTAGACGGTGCGCTTCCGCGGCCGCGACCGAATGGCAGTCGCCTTACGGCGGTCGCAGGATCATGTCTGGCTCGATTGTGTGGGCCTCTCAACATATGGTGCACTGACAATAGTATGCACGTCGACCTGCCGGCATGGTCGGCGCGGAGATCACGCTCGACCGGTGCCATGGCAATTCGCGTCTGGTGCGGCGGCAGGTGCATCGCCGCCGTTGTCCCGCGCGTCTTGACCTGTCTCGCGCCTAGGTCGCCCTGATTATCATGGCGGCGCTCTCACCGATCGCCGGCTTCCTCTTGCTGCTCGGTCTGGGATTTTTCTTCGGCCTCGCCTTCGAGGAGTTCCATGCCCAATCCGGACAGGTGCGGCCGGGCGGGGTGCGCACTTTTCCGTTGTTGGCGCTGGGCGGCGGGCTCCTCTATCGGCTCGACACCACTCACCTGCTGCCGCTCAGCGTCGGCCTCCTGATCCTGGGCGCCTGGCTGACCTGCTATTACTGGCGGCACGTTGAGGAGATCGACCAAGAAGGCCGCCCGAATGTCGGGCTGATGGTGCCGGTCTGCAACGTGCTGGCTTATCTTTTGGGTCCGATCGCCCTCGCCGAGCCGCCGTGGATGTCGATCGGTGCCACCGTCGCGGCGGTGCTGCTGCTAACGGCGCGCGAAAGATTGCACGGTTTTGCCCGGAGCATCGAAATCGGCGAAATCACCACCGCCGGCAAGTTCCTGATTCTTACCGGCCTGGTCCTACCCTTTCTGCCGAACGAGCCGGTGACGCGCCTCACTGAGATCACGCCGTATCAGGTTTGGTTGGCGGTGCTTGCGGTGTGCACCGTTTCTTATGCGAGCTATCTGCTGCAGCGTTATGTTGCACCGCCGGGCGCCGGTCTTTGGGTCGCGGTGCTCGGCGGGCTTTATTCCTCGACCGCCACGACGGTGATCCTGGCGCGGCGGGCCGGCGCCGACCCCGCGGTGCTGCGCCAGGCGCAGACCGGTATCATGCTGGCGACATCGGTCATGTACGTCCGCCTGCTGATTATCGTCGCGATGTTCGACCTGTCGCTCGCCCGCGCCTTGGCGCCGATGCTGCTGCTTCTCGCGGCACTTGGCCTGGCGCTTGCCGGGCTGTGGTATCGGGTGCGTACCGCGCCGACGGTAGCTGGGGTGGCCAACCCTGCGCCCGCCAACCCGCTGGAACTGAGCGCCGCATTCATCTTCGCGGCGGTGTTCGTGACGATCGCTCTCGCCTCCGCCTGGGCCCGGACGGTGTTCGGCCAAAATGGCCTTTTCGGACTGGCAGCGATCGTCGGGTTCACCGATATCGATCCCTTCGTACTCAGCATCGCAGCCGGCGGCGCGGCGCCACTGTCGGCCGGCGCTGGAGCGACCGCCATCCTGATCGCCGCCTCGTCGAACAATGTCTTGAAGGCCGCCTATTCCCTGGCTTTTGCCGGCGGGCGCGGGGCCGTTGCCCCGGCTGCGGTGCTCGTCTTCCTGGCGCTGGGCGGCGCCGGCGCGGCATGGTGGATCTTTACCGGCACCGCCGGTTAGTGATGACGCCCACCTGCAAGCTCATGAGGCGGCCTGGCGCCGACTGACCGGCGCCCGTGACCGGGCCTCCTTAACGATCAACTTGCTGCGCGCCGGTGCATATCTCCATCGAGCGCTCACCATCGGCCAGAGAGCCGAACCGTATTCGGATTGCAGTATGCTTGAAGTCTCTCCATTGGCCGATGTGCCAAGGGCCAATCTGGTCCGTGTCTGCAAGCGCCTTCAACTTGGTCGCAAGCTTGCCGACCCCGAAAATTCCACGCTCGACAGGAAACATAATTACGCATGCGTCTGAATTTGCCACCTGTCTGGTCCTTTTCTGAGGTGCGCACTCGCCAAGTGCGCCACCTCTCTTCTCCTAGCAGGAAATATAACTCTGCGTTTAGCCGCGGCCTTGATATGGATCAATGGGTCATTTTCGGTGGCCCGGAGCCCGCTGCGAGAATGTCGACTCGCCATCCAACTCAGCCAATCCTCAGGCTCACCGTCCGCTTCCGCTTCCGGGCAATCCGCGACTGGTGGACCCCCTCGCTTCGATGGCGCGTTTCCACCTCTTTTCGGACGATCCTTTACCCGCTCAGCCATCCCGGCACGGGCTGTGGTGCTCCGAGCACTGTAGGGAAATGGCGGCCCCACCGGGGGGCGGGGCCGCAGCAGTCAATCAGAGTTCGACCTGCTCGGCGATGCTAAGAGCGTCGTCGACCTCGATCCCGAGATAGCGGACGGTGCTCTCCAGCTTTGTATGCCCAGCAATAGCTGGACCGCTCGCAAGTCGCCGGTTTTCCGGTAGATTTGCGCCGCCTTCGTCCGCCGCATGGAGTGGGTGCCGTAGGCCGAGCTGTCGAGCCCGGCACTCTCGATCCAGCCATGCACGATGCGGGCGTATTGTCGGGTCGATAGGTGTGGCTCTGCTCGACACCGGCCGGGGAACAGATATTGGCCGCTCCTAAGATTGCCTCCCGACAGCCAGTCTCGGATCGAGGACCGGGTCTGCTCCGTGACCTCGAACTGGACCGGTCTTCCGGTCTTCTTTTGGATTACGGTCGCGCGGTCCCGCACTCTGCCGGCGAAGCAGACGTCCTCGACTTTTAGAGAGACGAGATCGCAGCCGCGCAGTTTGCTGTCAATCGCGAGGTTGAACAAGGCGAGATCGCGCTTCCGACCCTGCAGCTGAAGCCGGACACGGATTGCCCAGACCTCCTTCGGTTTGAGCGGGCGCTTCTGCCCGATCAGGCGACCCTTGTTCCAGGGCGGCTTTGCGAAGCCCACAAGGGTTGGAATGGCAGTGTGCATTTGACGCCTCCGACCCCGACCGCCCTCTTTCCCAGCGCGCGCCAACAGCGGCGGCGAGCCAATGTAGCCGAGAGGCGGCTTTCCGCTGCGTTTCCAGACCATTGCGCTCGCTGACCCGAGTGGCGAGACCGGCCGAGAGCTGAAGTTTGCTCGGCACGGCGGCGGCTGGGGCCGAAATCCCGGCCTCCGCACCGACCGGTAGTTAGCTCGCCCATAGGGACGTGGGGCGCGCTTGCCAGCAGGCCAGGCCGCCCGTACAAGTTATCCAGCTGGATCAAATAAGGACTCGCGCTAGCTGCCCGTTGCAGTGCGCATAAATGGGGGGAGAGGCCGATGTCCGTTTTTAGCTGGACGGTTATCGTAGCGGCGGCCAGCGCAACGGCATGGGCCGCACCGCAGGCACGGGCCGCCGAGCGCCACTTCAGCTTCGGCTACGATCAGCCGCACACTACTGCATATGGCTTTGCCGCCGATACATTCGCCGCCAAACTCAAGGAGCTGAGCAAGGGGCAGATGATCATCGACCAGTTCCCCGGCGCGCAACTCGGCCAGGAACCGCAGATGCTGCAGAAAATTCGTACCGGCGACATCGATTTCATCATTTCCGCCACCGCGAACGCGGCGACGGTGTCGCCCGAAGCCGGGGTGCTCTCAATCCACTTTATCTTCAAGGACGAGGACCATCTGAAGAGGGCGATCAGCGAACCCAAGGTCGTCGCCTCGTTTCGCAAGATGATTACGGATACCGTCAAAGGCGCCCAAACGCTGACCCTGATCACGCTCGGTCTGCGCAACTTCTACAGCAAAAAGGAGATCCATAACGTCGGCGACGTGAAGGGGGTCAAAATTCGCGTCCAGGCGACCCCGACCGAGGACACACTGTTCACCGCCTACGGCGCTCAGGTCGTGCACATGCCTTTTGGCGAAGTCTACACTTCGCTGCAGACGGGCGTGGTCGACGTCGCCGAGAACGGGATCAATGTCTATCTCTCCAATAAGCATTACGAGGTGGCGCCGGTCATGTCGATGTCGCAGCACGAGGCCAACGCCAACTGCCTCTGGGTAAGCGACAAGGCGTGGAACAGCTTTAGGGAAACACCGAATAATGTGGGCGGAGGCGGCGGGTTGGCGGCCGAGGCATAATTGTTGACGGCGGCGTGCCTGGAAAACGGTCTGTGTTGGCGGAAACCGGGGCTGTAGCTGGGGTTTCCTGTGTTGTTTCCGGGATTGAGACAGAGTCCGGGTGTAATCAGGCCCGGGATTGGACGAGCAGGGTTTTCTTGACGATCACCAGGTTGGCCAGGGCGAACAGGGTGTGTAGTTGCGCGGTGTTCTTGGCCAGCCCGCGATAGCGCAGCTTCCTATGGTGGAACAGGTTCTTGACGATGTGGAAGGGGTTGCTCGACGGGGGCGCGCACCTGCGCCAGCGCCCGCTCGACCGGCTCCGCCAAATCCCGCAGGCCCTTGGGCAATGCTTTGATGATGCTGCGCTTGATCGCGATGTTCCAGCACACGTCGCGGTCCTCATGTTCGGGCCGCTTGTCCGCTCCGGTATAGCCGGCATCGGCGAAGACATCCTCCTCCGCGCCGTGTAGCACCGAGGCCATCTGGTTGATATCGGCTTCGTTGGCGGCAGTACCGACGACCGTGTGGACCACCCCCGAGGCGACATCGACCCCAATATGCGCCTTCATCCCGAAATGCCACTGATTGCCCTTCTTGGTCTGGTGCATCTCCGGGTCGCGGCTCTTGCTCTTGTTTTTGGTCGAGGGCGGAGCGGCGATGATGGTCGCATCGACAATCGTGCCCTGGCGCATCAACAAGCCGCGCTCCTCCAGCATCGCCGACACTTCGGCGAATAGCGTCTGGCTCAACTCGTGGCTGCTCCAGCCAATGGCGGAAATTCAGGATTGTCGTCTCCTCCGGGACAGCCGCCACCGTCAGATCAATGCCGGCGAAGCCGCGCAACGCTTGGCTGTCATACAGCGCATCCTCCATCGCTCCGTCGGCCAGCCCATACCATTGCTGCAGAGAAGTGGATCCGCAGCATCCGCTCCAGCCCGATCGGCGGCCGGCCGCGCTCGCCCTTCGGGTACAGCGGTCGCAGACGTTCCACCAGCCGCGCCCACGGCACCACCTGCTCCATCTCAGCCAAAAACCTGTCGCGCCGCGTCTGCTTCTTCTTGGCCCCGTATTCCGCCTGCGAAAAGCTCCCCTGGCGCTGCATCGCTCGACCCTCCGCCCCACAGGCAGATTCTATCCCATACAGGCCCCAGCCGGGCGATTTCTTCGGTATTAGCGACGACGAGAAGAAGTGGGTGCAGGCGGCGGCCGACGAGGTAAACCGGCTCGAGCCCGGCAAGGCCATCGACCTTGAGCACGAATCAATGGCGAAGCTCGAAAAAATGGGCGTGAAGTTCGTGAAGGATGTCGATAAATCCGGGTTCGTAAAAATAGCCGAACCGATTCAGGACAAGACCGCCGCGGCGCTCGGACCGCACGCGGTCGAGCTGCTGAAACAAGTCCGCGACGTGAAGTAGCGGCAGGCACCTCCGCCCGAACATGCGAGTGCCGAGCAGCCTGGTTCTGGAGAGCCAGCGCCATCTCAAGTGGCGCGCGCTCGACGGGCTCGAAGCCCTGACCATGGTGCTGTGCGGCATTTGTCTCGCGGGCTTCAGCACGTCGGTATTCTTCGACGTGCTGACGCGCACCCTCGGATCGCCGTGGCTTTGGCTGCAAGAGGTCACGAGCACGTTCTTCGTCTATGGCGTGTTCGTCGGCGCAGCCGCGGCGACGCGACGCAACGACCACCTCTACCTCTCGGCGATCAGCGAGACGACCAGGGGGACGCTGCGCGTCGCGATCGAGACGTTCGACCGCTTGGTTGTGCTCGCGGTCGCCCTGTGCATGGTCTATTTCGGCTTCATCAATTTCGTGCAGGGCTTCGGCAGCTTCCGCATGCCGTCAATGACGCCGATCGCTTCGCTTTACGCGGCGATCCCGGTTTCGGGTCTGCTGATTGCCTTGTTCACGGTCGAGCAATTGTTCAACGGCTGGCGGCACGGCTTCGAATCGACGGAGCCGCCTCGCGAAGAGGTGCATGTCCTGTGAAGGTCGGCCGCGGATGAGCAACGGCTGGATCCTTATCATCATGGGCGCATTGTTTCTCGGGCTCGGTTACATCGGTGTGCCGGTCGCGTTCGCCCTCACCGCCGGGGTGCTCGTCGCGACGCTGATGACGCCGATCAGCCTGCCGTCGATCATCGGGCAGCTGTTCAACGGCATCGATTCCGAGGCGCTGCTGGCCGTCCCGTTCTTTCTGCTGGTCGGCGAGTTGATGACGTCGGCCGATGTCGTCGGGCGGATGATCAACCTCTCGCAAGCGATGATCGGCCATATGCGCGGCGGCCTTGCCCAGGTCGTCACCTTGTTCAGCATGTTCTTTTCGGGAATCTCCGGGTCCTCCTCGGCCGACGTCGCGGTGCTGTCTCGTACCCTGGCGCCGCCCATGGCGCGCGAGGGCTACGACCCGGGCTTCACCGCGGCGCTGATCGCCTCCGCCTCAACAATGGCGAACCTGATCCCGCCGAGCATTATGGCCGTCGTCTACGGCGCGACGGGCAACGTCTCGATTGGCGGGCTTTTTCTCGGCGGCGTCGTGCCGGGCGTTCTCGTCGGCCTCGGGCTGATGATCTACAGCTATTTTTTCGGCCCGGTCGGGTTCATGAAACCGCGCGCTTCGCTGTTGCAACTGGCCGGCGCGGCGAAGGATGCCGCAATACCGTTGGTAATCCCGGTCATCATCATGGGCGGCATCCTGACCGGGTGGTTCACCCCGACGGAGGCGGGCCTCGTCGCTGTCGTTTACATCCTCGCGGTGGCAATCCCACTGCTCAACCGACGCCATATCCGCGCGCTGCCTCTCGACTTCGCCAAGGCCGGGCTCCTCTACTCGATCCCGCTGATCACGGTCGCGGCGGCTTCGGCCTTCGGCTGGATGCTGGCCTATCTGCGCGGCCCAGACCTCGTCTCCGACTGGATCACCGGTGCCGCCGGGATCAACCCGATGGCGATCATGTTCCTGTTGGTCGGCGCCTTCGTTATCATCGGCGACTTTGTCGACGCCATTCCGGCGATCATCATTTTCATGCCGATCATCAATAAGCTGACCGAGATCGGCGGCATCAACCCGGTGCATATGGGGGTGGTGATTATCGTAACCTTGGCATTCGGGCTGATCACGCCGCCGTATGGGATCGCGCTGCTGATGGCCTCGAAATTCGTGGAGGTCCGGTTTTCGGTCGCACTGGTACGCTCGCTGCCGCTTTACCTCGTGTTCTTCGCGGTAATCGCGTTCTGCATCGTGTTTCCGGACATCGTGCTGTGGATCCCAAAGCACGTTCTGCCCGAATCGGTCGGCTGCTTCAAAGCCCCGGCCGGAACTGGCTACATCTGTCCTGGCTAACCGATTATCGAGCTTCTCTTGGCCGGCAACATTGCGCCGATTCCGGCCGTGGGACGGTCGCATGGATCGCTAAGCCGTGCTAAATCCAGATCAAGGCGGAAGACCACGATCGGCCCCAGTTGAATCCTTGCAACTCGTTTTGGGAACGATAGGCGTCCAATGTACGAGAATGGCGCGATGCTGGCCGTGTTGCTGCTGATTTACAGCGCGATCGCGGGACGGATCGAGCGCTCGCTGATCAGTGGTCCGATCGTGTTCACCACAGCCGGGTTTATCCTGGGCGCGAATGGGTTGGGCATTCTGCGCATCCACATCGATGGCGAGGGCTTGCGGCTTTTGGCGGAACTGACGCTTGCCATGGTTCTGTTCACCGACGCCGCCAATGCCGATTTCAGCATCGTCAAGCGGAACCTTGGAGTACCGGAGCGACTGCTGGGGATTGGTCTGCCATTGACAATCTTGCTCGGTTTTCTCATCGCCGCCGTTGTTTTTCCCCGGCTCGAGATATTGGAAATGGCCCTGCTGGCTGCGATATTGGCGCCGACCGACGCGGCGCTCGGCAAACCGGTCGTGACCAATCCGGCAGTGCCGGCGGCGATGCGCGAGGCGCTCAATCTGGAAAGCGGTCTCAACGACGGCATCTGCGTTCCGATTGTCTTACTGTTGCTCGGACTGGCGGTCGGCACGCAAATTGAGGGCGGGACTCTCGGGCATGTCGCACGGGTGGTTGTAGAGGCTATCGGCATCGGGCTGATCGTCGGGTTGGGGTTGACTTGGCTGACTACCTTGATGCTGCGGTTTGCCGAGCGCCGCGGCTGGATCAGCGAGCATTGGGTGGAAATCCCGATCGTCGCCCTGGCAGCGGCGTGCTTTGCCGCAGCACAGGCCTTAGGCGGCAGCGGTTTTATCGCCTGCTTTGTCGGCGGCCTGTTGCTGAGCGGACTTCGCGCACGCCACAAGCAGGAGCTGCTCCGTGGCGCCGAGCACATGGGCGAAGCGCTGGCGCTGCTGACCTGGGTAGCGTTCGGCGGCATCGTCGTGACCCGTATGATCGACCGCTTTACCTGGCCGGCGCTGCTTTATGCGACATTGAGCCTGACCGTGATCCGGATGCTGCCGGTTTTTCTTTGCCTGATCGGGACGCGAACGAGCACCGCTGACAAGCTTTTCATCGGCTGGTTTGGCCCGCGCGGGCTCGCCACGATCGTTTTCGCGGTCCTCGTGCTCGACAAAAAGCTGCCGGGCAACGACACGATTCTACTGGCAGCCGGCTGGACCGTCTTGCTGAGCGTCATCGCCCACGGGGTAACGGCCAACCCTTTGGTCCGAAGACTGGCGGCGCGCCCGTCAACCGAGGCGGAGGATCGTGTTCGCGCCGCCGGCTGAGGATGGAGAAAACCGCGGATGAGAACCGAACCTCTTTATTGCGAGGGCAATAGCCCGGCCGTCGAACCGGTCGGGAAAGCCGCTGGCCCCGCGCGTCGTATTGGTGTCCGGCTGTTGCACGAGGCGCGTGAGGCGTTGCCGCCGACGATCTTTTTCTTTCTAGGCTTCAATTTCGTCGTGCTGACGAGCAATCTTCTCGTGGCCCGATATGTCGTTGGGCTCAGCAATTTCATGCTGGCCACGATGGCCGCATTGGTGGTCGGCAAGGCCGTATTGGTCGCCAATAAGGTACCGCTGTTGCGCCGTTACGACCGGGCGCCGCTGATCCAACCTATCTTGTTCAAGACGGTATTTTATTGGGTCATTGTGTTTCTCGTGCGTCTGCTCGAACGCTTCGTGCATTTCCTGTTCGAAGGGAATGCGCCGAAGGATTTCGGTTCTTACCTGATCACAACCTTTTCATGGCACCGCTTTTTGGCCATTTCGCTGTGGCTGTTCGTCCTGTTTCTGATCTACGTGACAGCATCGGAATTTAGCCATCTCTTTGGCCCTGGCGAGATACCGCGACTTTTGTTCACGCGTCGGCCATCGGAACTGCAGCTAAACCGTCGGCAACGCATGCGCGAGCTGTTGCGTCTGAGCCGGCTCGCTGATGCACACCGGCGAAATGAGTTCGGTGATCCGACCAATCCAGCACACCGGGAAGCGATCGAAATCGTGCGACGTCTCGCGCGCTGAGCGTTTTTCGCAGGATCTGCTTTCCATGCGGCTGAGCGATGCCGTTTAGCTCTTCCGGCGGCTGCGGTGGGGCAAGTTCGGTCAATTTACGCGGCCCGTCGAGTATCCCTTCTTGTTCAGAAAGCAGCCAATCACAGCATCAATTAAACCAGCTCGCTGCGTAGCCGACGGCAACACCTGCCGCTTGGAAAGATTGATTGTAACCGTCCGCTGAGGGCCGCTTTGCGTTGAGGCGCGCTGTCGGGGTCGTGTTATAGCACCGGTGCAAATGACAGTGCGTGCACCAGTGCAAGAGACGGTGCGATGGCGCGAGTTGAGGTGATCGCCGGGCCGGAACGGCGGCGGCGCTGGTCCGAGGAACAGAAACGGGCGATTGTGGGCGCGAGCTTGGCGCCGGGGCGGTGATCAGCGAGGTGGCCCGTCGCGCCGATGTCGGCGCTGGGCGGATCTATCGCTGGCGCAAGGAGTTGGGTGCCGTCGCGAACGGGTTTGCGCCGGTGCTGATCGCGCCGCCCGACACGGCAGCGGGCGGTCCGGCGTGCGCTGAGCCGGCGATCGAAATCGAGCTGACCGGCAAGGTTCGGGTTCGGATACCGGGCTCGGTTCCGGCGGTATTGGCGACGGCGGTGGTCAAAGCGCTGTCGCGGCGATGATCCCGGTTCGGTCCGGGGCGCGGGTGGGCTGGCGGTCGGCCACACCGACATGCGGCGCGCATGAACAGCCTGGCGCTGCAGGTTCAGGAGAAGCCCGGGCGCGCACTGACGGCGGTAACCGAGCTGATCCGCCGCCACGTATTTCGCCGCCGAGCGCGCGCACGGCGACGACACCACGGTGCCGCTACTCGCCAGGGGCAAGACGATCACCGCGCGATTATGGACGTATGGGCGGGACGTTCGCCGGTTCCGACCGCGGCGGCGAGCGGGCCGCAGCGATGTACACCCTGATCGCCACCGCCAAGCTCAACGACATCAACCCGCAGGCCTGGCTCGCCGACGTGCTCGCCCGCATCGCCGACCACCCCGCCTCCCGCCTCGACGAGCTTCTGCCCCGGCATTGGAAGCCGATCCAACATCAAGCCGCTGCCGCTTGATCACCAACCCATCGCGGTCCTCGCCCGATGCTTACTTCGATTCGAAGGACGGCGTAAACATCATGAGAGGGTACATGGCGGTCGGCGGGTTCTCGCGCGGCAAAGCTCAGAGCTATGGCGCCCAACTCGGCCATCTTCCGCTGGCGGACGATGTCGCCGCGCTCGGGAAGCAGTCCCTGGGTGGTCTTTCCCTATTAAGCTGCCGGTCCGGCGACTCGATCGCGGCTGAAAGGCAGAAGACTAAGAGCTTGTCGAAGAGGGTTTTGGCACCAAGCCGGCGGAGATCGTCGCAATCGCAGCCGACCATCGCGCCCTGGACGCGGAGCCTACCCGCCGCGACTTGGTTTGGCGGTATGGGATTGCGAGCGAGATCATGGATCCTGTTCGCCGCACGACCGAAATCGGCAACTGGGTGCGCGTCGTCATCATACCTCGTCGATTCTGAACTTAGACTAGCTCTCGCGGCTTCGGATCCCACTCGTCAATCGCCGACGACCGGGCAACTCTCGTCGCGTACCCAATCGCCGAAGCTCAGATAGTAGACCCGTACGTCGTCAAATCCGGCACGCACCGCTGCCGCGGCCCCCAATGCGGCCCTTCCGCCGCCTTCGCAATGGGTAACAATGTGGTCGCCCCGGCCAAACCCGACATGCTCCAGCATCGCGCGCAATACCGACGCCGGCCGAACGATGCCATTCTCGATCAGGTCCACATGAGACAGGTGCCGCGCCCCTGGCAGATGGCCGCTGCGGGCACGATTGCGCGCATCTTCGCCAGTGAACTCAGCGCGCGTCCGAGTATCGAACACATGCGCACGACCATCGAGCTGATCCCTCAACGTCTCGCGGTCGACCAGCCCAACCGGCCCCGATCCCGGCACAGCCCGGAAGCCGCCCGAAGAAGCTGCGGCTGCCGACGGCAATCCAGTCGCCAACGCAAGCACTGGCCAGCCGCCATTCAGGATCACGGCCTTCAGGCCATAATACTGCAGGATGAACCAGACCCGTGCTGCGTTGGTCATGCCGCCGCTATCATAGGTGACGACGGTCACCGTGGGGTCGACTCCGAGCGCGCTCAGCGCTCTATCCCAGTAGGCAGTCTTGGCAAAGCCGGTGTCAGCGGCCTTGGCGGCGGTGTCCCATTCGTCGAGCGGTACCCGCACCGCACCGGGAGCATGACCGGCGTCAAACGCCGCCTGATCGCGCACATCGAGATAGCGCAGTGGGCCGAGTGTAGACAGGTTGCTAACATTGACAAAAGGATCGTTTGGCATCGCAGGCCGCTCCTCCTCGGTTTGTGTCTGTACTCGTACCGCGAGACGGGCGCGGTAAGCGCAGGTCAGCCTTCCAGCTCGGCCAGGATTGGCGACAGGTACTCGGCGAAGTGTTTTGGATTCTCCGCGAACGGGAAATGCCCGATGCCTTGCATCGCCTGAAATCGGACTCCAGGGATTTTAGTTGCTGTCGCCTCGGACATTTCCACCGTGCAGGAATAGTCGCATTCACCGTCAGCATGAACAGCCGGCACTTATTTGTATCGCACGCGGCGGCAAAGGCAACCAGCCGGCCGTTGCGGAATACCGGCTTGGCGACGCAGACATCCGGCAGATGCCCGGTGCCTTGCCACGGATTGTTGGTGATGTAGACATCGCCGTCCTGCAATTCGCCATCCGGGCTGTCTGGTCCGAACGCGGCAAGGAAGTGCCGCACCGTCGCTGGTAACGTGCCGATAAATGACGGGATGCTGCCGGTATTCTGTGCCAGCGACTGCCCCATCGCATCGGTCAGCACGCAGGCGAAATCATTGGCCTCGTTCGACAAGGTTGAAAACGAGGTGCGGATGATGACCTTCGCCGCCTCGTCGACAATCGAGGTGATGCGGCTCCACAGGATCTCGATCGTCACTGCATCTGGCACGCAGGTTCGCCACCCTGGATCTGATCAGCAAGGGGCGCGCCGGCTGGAATGTGGTCGCGTCATGGTCCGAGCACGAAGCCCAGAACTTCGGGCTGGAAACGACGCTGGACTATGACACGCGCTACGCGCGTTCGGCCGAGTTCGTCGAGGTAGTCAAGGACCTGTGGGACAGTTGGGATGACGGCGCCCTGCTGCTCGACAAGACGAGCGGCCGTTACTCCGACAAAGCGAAGATGCATGTCCTCAAATCACCATGGGCGGTTTTTCAAGGCGCGCGGGCCCTTGAATGTGGCCTGCATGCCGCAGGGCCATCCAGTGATCGTACAGGCTGGCGCCTCCGAGTAAGGCCGAGAACTGGGCGCGGCAACCGCCGATGTCATATACGCGATCAGCGGCTCGCTTGCCGCCGCGCGCGCGTATTACGACGATGTGAAAGGGCGGATGGCGAAATACGGCCGCGAGCCGGACGAACTGAAGATCATGCCAGCGTTCTGTCCGGTTTTGGGACACACGCGCGCGGAAGCCCAGGCGAAGTTCGATCAGTCGCAGGAGTTAGTCGACCCGCTGGCCGGCCTTGGTCCGCTCTACGGCACCTTTGGCGATCTTTCGGATTATCCGCTCGATAGTCCGGTGCCGGAGGACGCGATCGGCAAGCTGGGGATCCGCAGCATCAATGCGCAACTCCGCGACTGGGTGAAACAGGAGAAGCCGACAATCCGTGAATTATATCTCCGCTCCGGCATTACCGGCTCGGCCAGGATCGGTACACCCACTGACATTGCTGACGCCATGCAGGAGTGGTTCGAGAACGGCGCCTGTGACGGTTTCAACATTACACCGACGCATCTGCCCGGCGGATGCGAGGACTTTGTGGAGCTGGTGGTACCCGAGTTGCAGCGCCGCGGCCTGTTCCGTGCCGAATATGAGGGCCAGACACTGCGCGAGAATCTTGGGCTCAAACGTCCGGTGAGCCGCTATGCTGCCTCGGGCTCCGATCGGAAGTTGGACGCGGCTCAAAAGGACGCGCATCAGGTGAGGAGTTATCCCTCCACCGCATCGATAAAAAGAGTAGGCGTGCGCCTGTCACGCGATCATTGGCAGTCATCCCGCCCGGCGTACGATCTCGAACAGGTAGGGCTGGTTGTCGTTGACCCAGTCGCAGACATAGCGGATCCCCGCTTCGGCCAAATAGTCCAGCGTGTTCCAGGTTTCGGCCAGGCCGGGCACCGCGCCAGCCGACCGGCTACCTGCCGGATGCCGCCTCGATGCGGTCGATCGTCCCCGCACCGCGTCGCGTTCCTGCGCATTGTCCATTTCGGTCAGCCGCAGCGCGTTGGTCTGGTTGTGGCCGATCAGCTCCCAGCCGAGCCGGCCGGCCTCCTCGATGATCTCCGGATGATGGTCGCACACCTCGCTGTTGAGCGCCGCGCTGGCGCGAATGCCGTATCGCGTCAGGACTTCCATTATCCGCCAGATGCCGACCCTGTTGCCAAGTCGCGCACCGCCCAGTTGCGCACGTTCGGGACTTTGGCGTGCCCGCGCGGCACCCGCTCGTTCTGGTTTCCCGGCATCACGTCGTCGAGCCCGAAGAACTCGACGTTCGGATTGACCCACAACGCGACCCTGGCGCCGCCCGACCAGGTAAGCTTCGGGCGGCGGGTGATCAGGACGTAGGCAAGAGGCCCGTAGCGGCGCGGCGTCATGCGGCCATGTCACTACTCTGCCGCGGCCATCATCCGCAGCTCTTCCGCCGCCGACAGGATCGGCACCCCCTCGATGGACGTCGACGGCCGGCCGTCGATACCGACGAGCGGCTGTCCGACCAGCGTGATCCGGTACAGCTGGCGATCGAAATCGGATTGGAAAATGTCGGTCGGCGCCAAGTGCGAGGTCGAGCGGTTGTCCCAGAACGCGATGTCGCCGGCATTCCACTTGAAACGGACCGTGTATTCCGGCCGCGTCACGTGCTCCCAGATCAGTTCGAGCAGCTTCTGGCCTTCCCGTGGTGTCAGCCCGACGATCGACTTGATGTAGGAGGGGCTCGCGAACAGCACGCACTCGCCGGTCTCGGCGTGCACCGTCACGAGCGGGTGCTCGCTGGCCAAAGGGCGGCGCTTGATACGCTCGTTGTATTGCTGCCCGGGCTTGGGGTTCGCACGCGCGACGTTAGCGTGAACCGCGCGCAGCGTGTCGACAAAGCCGCGCATCGTCGGCGACAGCCCCTGATAGGCAGCAACGAGGTTGGTCCAGAACGTGTCGCCGCCATAGGGTGGGATCGTCACGCCGCGCAGGATCGAGGCGAAAGGCGGGTTGACCGCCGCCGTAACGTCGGTGTGCCAGCCCGACCACGGCGTCACCATCATCGCTTCTCGGTTCTCGTTGGCGGTGCGGTTCTTGGCGACCGAGTAGACCTCGGGATAGCCCTCGACGTGACCGAACACCGCATGCCCGATGGTCGGTTCGCCGAACTGGCGCGCCATCGCGACATGCTGAGCGTGATCGAGGTCCTGGCCGCGGAAGAATACCACCTTCCATTTCAGGAAGGCATCACGCACTTCCTTCACTTGTTCCGGCGGCAAGGGCTTGCTGAGATCGACGCCGCGGATTTCCGCGCCGATATGCAGCGTCAGCGGCACGACCTCGACATAGGTGTTCGTGCCGGTGCCTTGCTGTGCTGACATTTCTTTCCCTCCACCCAAGATTAGCTGCCACCCCGTCAAGCCGCCACCAGCATTAATCCGGAGCGATGCGGCGCACGTGCGCAGCGGCGCCCCTTTCATTATTCTTTTCGGACTGCCCACAGCAACGAGAGAGCGGCGCTTGGCGGCGAAGAAACCCGATCAGTACGGATCGGCTGACGCGATGAAGCGCCGAAGGAACGAGGCCGCCAAACTCAATCAGGGAAGGCCACCATGCTCAACGATCCTACCGCGATGCCAACCGAACTGCATTGGCTCACGATCGCCGATGCCGCCCGCCTAATCGAGACCCGCCGGCTGTCGCCGGTCGAGCTGACCGATGCGTTGCTGGCGCGCATCGAGGCGCTCGACCCCCAGCTCAACGCCTTTTTGCTACCGACGCCAGAAAAGGCGCGCGAGCAGGCGAAAGCGGCGGAGCGCGAGATCACGGCGGGGAGGTATCGCGGCCCGCTGCATGGCATACCGTTCGGGCTGAAGGACATTTATGCGACCGCCGGGATCCGCACGACGAGCCATTCGAAAATCTGCGAGAACCTCGTCCCGACTGAGGACGCCACGACCGTATCGAAGCTCTACCAGGCCGGCGGGGTGCTGCTGGGCAAGCTCGCGACGCATGAATTCGCGCATGGTGGACCTTCGTTCGATCTGCCGTGGCCGCCGGCGCGCAATCCGTGGAACCGCGATCATTTCACCGGTGGCTCGTCGAGCGGCGCGGGCGCCGCGGTTGCGGCCGGCTTTGTCCCCGGGGCGCTCGGCTCCGACACCGGCGGGTCGATCCGCGGCCCGGCGGCGCTGTGCGGCATCGTCGGCCTGAAGCCGACATATGGTTTGGTCAGTCGTGCCGGCGTCTATGCCAACTCATTCACCTTCGATCACGCCGGCCCGATGACGTGGACGGTCGAAGATTGCGCGATCATGCTGCAGGCGATCGCCGGGCACGATCCAAAGGACGCGGCAAGCGCCAACGGCCCGATCCCGGACTACCGGGCGGCGTTGACCGGCGATATCCGCGGCTTGCGGATAGGCATCGTTCGGCATCTGTACGAAGACGACATGACCGTCGCGCCCGAGGTGCGGGCGGGGCTCGACGAAGCCTACGCGGTGTTTCGCTCGCTCGGCGCGGTTCTTGATGACGTCCGCATCCGCCCGGCGGCCGACTACTACGCCGTCAAGATCACGATTGCCGAAAGCGAGCAATACGCGATCCACGAGGAGGAGCTGCGCGCCCGTCCCGGCGATTTCGGCGCCGACTTTCTCGGCCGGGCGCTGCCCGCGGTTCTCTACAGCGGCATCGACTATGTCCAGGCGCAGCGCGAGCGACGGCTGATGCTAGCGGAGATGGCACCGATCTACGGGAAATTCGATGTGCTGGTCACGCCGGCGGCGCCCGGGCCAGCGCCCCGGCTGGGAACCTGGCGGACCATCAGCTTCTGGCAGAATTCGTCGCTGACGACTCCATTCAATGTCACCGGCGGCCCGGCGCTGGCGCAATGCATGGGGTTCACGTCGGCCGGCTTGCCGCTGTCGTTGCAGCTTGTCGGTCGCCCATTCGACGAGGCGACCGTGCTGCGGGCCGCGCATGCCTACGAGACCGCGACGACCTGGCGCCGCCGCAGGCCTCATCTCGATCCGGCGGCGACTTTCTCGAGCGGCCCACCGCCGGCCATCCGGCCAGAGCCGGTTGATGACCCGACCGTACGCGACATTGTTGTGGCCGCCTGCCGCCGCGCCGAACTGTCACTGGACGACAGCCAGATCGATATGATCTGTGCCGCGGCGCCATACGTCATGGCGATGACGCGGCGCCTCCGGCGGGAACGGGACTTTCGCGAGGAACCGGCCAACATTTTCCGGTTTCCCGAGTGACCCCCGCCCGGGAACAGACCCCGTACCGCGCGGCGAGGCTGCGCTGCTGCAATCCGCCGCCTTGTTCGAGAAGCTGCTTGGTCTCAACCGCCTCCTGCCGATCGATCCGAAGCCCGGCACCGTTTCCGCCAGGCTAGTTCGGCATCCAGACCGCGGTCCTGATCTCGCCGAATTCGCGCTCGATCTTGCGCCAGGACGCGTCTCCCGCTGGGTGGATGCCGTCGGCAATGCAAGGCCGCTGCGATCCCGTCAGCATTAGAGATCCCCACCAAGATCAATCCGAAAGTGCATGCGCGAGAAACGGCAAGCTTTCGTCCATCCGATAATCCACACCGGTGTGGTTGTCCGCGAACTCCTCGTAACGATGGGTGATGCCGAGCTCGTTCAGGCGCCGTACGAACCTGCGGGCGCCATAGAGCAGGTTGAACTGATCCCTCTCGCCGCAGTCGATGTATAGCGCCTTGAGCCGCTGGAGATTGTCGGCCTGGGTTTCGACCGCAACCACAGGATCGTGGCGCAGCCAATTGGCCCAGCGCTCCTCGATCACCTCGCAGGTATCGAAGGTGACCGGCAATCGGATGCCGAGGAACTGCGTCGGGTCGGGATCGTAGCTAGCCGCCATCGCCAATGCGTTGATGACCTTGAATGCCCCTTCCGGATGTTTTTGTGCCGCTTCAAGCTGCTGCCACCAGCGCTCGATCGAATTGCCGGTCCCGGCCAGAGCGCGCAACACCGACGGCATGTCCGGCAGATAGCACAGCTCAAACCCCATATCGCCGGAGTGACAGGCCGCAGCCGACCAGAAGTCGGAATGGCGCAGCGCGTGCGTGATCGCACCGTACCCGCCGGAACTCTTACCGAACACGCCGCGGCGGCCGCTGCCGCCGCATCCGAAGCGCCGCTCGACCTCCGGCACCATGTCCTGCAGCAGGAAATCCTCCCACGCGCCGGTGGCAGCGGAGTTAACGTACTGGTTGCCGCCAAGACGGGTGAAGCAATCGGGAAAGGCGACGACGACCGGCGGCATCGTGCCTTCGCCGATCAGCCGATCGAGCCGCTCCGGCAGGTTCTCGCGAAAGCCGACCCAGTTTGTGTGCGATAGGCCGCTGCTCGTGAAACCGACGAGATCGACCAGCATCGGCAATCCTCGCCCGTCACGCCCGGCCGGGACGTAGACATCGACGGCACGCTCGGACGGATCGCCCAGCAGGTTGCCCTTGAGGACCTGGCTCTCGATCCTTATCCGTCTGATTGCCCCGGCCGGTCCGACGAATCTGCGCATCTAAAACGTCTGCTTCTGGCCAGTTTCGGAAGCCCGCATGAATGCGAGCAGCGCGCCGTACTGCCGCGCTGCGGCCTCGGCCGTTTCCTGGCGGGTCGTACAGACGGCGGTAATCTCGAACTGCGGTAGCGCGCGCAACGCCGGAATGTGGGCGATCGAGGCGAAGCCGCGGCTTGCGCTTGCCCCGACGATGCCGACCCGAATTTTCCCGTTCGTCGCCATCAGCCCCTCCCGATAAACGCTACCCGCCCGCCACCCGGCACATGGTAGGTTGGATTACCGAGCACGTCCGGGAGAAAGCAAATGGAACGAGCGGTATTCGAAAGCGAACTGCGCGAGCAAGGTTATGGCGAAGTTGTCGATCGCCGCATGGAGCCCAACCGGCTCAACCCAGAGCACGCCCACGAGTTCGACGCCCGCCTCCTCGTACTCGAAGGGGCGATGACGATTGCCGTGGAGAGCAGCGAGCGCACCTATCGGGCCGGCGAGATCTTTACGATGGCCGCGGGCTGCCGTCATAGCGAGCGGAGCGGACCCGACGGCGCCCGCTACCTCGCCGGGCGGCGCTACGCAAAAGCCTAACGGCGGCATCGGTATACCGCGCGAGGTCGGCGGCGCCGGCGGAGGTGAGCTATGCCGTTCCGTGTGGTCACGCTGAACCTCGAACAGGACAACAAGCGCTGGGCGGCGCGTCGGCCGCTAGTCATCACGAGCTAGCGCGACTTGCGCCCGATCTGGCGCCATGCGAGGCCGACGCGTTTTCTTCTGGTGCCCACGGTCCCGGGCTTCCCGGGCACCGTGGCCCGATATTGCTTATTCCCCGGACCATCTAGTCTTGCCGCAGTCGTGTCGACGGGTACTAAGCCATGCTGTCGCGTGAAGAAGTCGAACTCTACCGCCGGGACGGCTATTTGCCGGGCCGGCGGCTGTTGTCGCCCGCGGAGGCAAAGCGCTTCGCAATGACTGCCTGCGCACCTGCGCCAAGCCGATCGAGCTCGGCGACCAGAACCCGTACAGCCTGAAACGCCGATAGACGTTACCGATGGATGTGCCGGTTTTGCCGAGCGCCTGCGAATTCGCGGCAATCGGCAAGGCGCTGCGTGGCGGTCCGGGCTGGGTGCTGATGAACTGGTCGCCGCGCGATCAGAAGCTCGTCAACCAGTGGGCGATGGATCACACGACCACCTTGGCGGGCGGCCAGCCGATCTTTGCGCTCGAGATGCACGAGCATTCTTATAATCTGGATTACGGGGCGCAGGCCTCCGCCTAGTTGATCACTTTATGGCCGCGATCATCCGCGCCACATTCGGCCAGTTGAGCGGCAGGCTTCGAGCTGCTGGAGGAGGGGAATTTCCTGCGAAATCCTAATGATCCTCGGGATAAGAACACGCCAGACCCGCCGCAGCCGAAGGACGAATTCGTTCTAAAATTCGCCAAGCGCGGGGTGCCCGTGCCCGAACCCCTCCCCTAAATCAAGCCCGCAAATCGCCCCGCGTTTATCGCCGCCGCGCAGGAGGCCGGGTTCAAGGCCAACCCCGATTTCAACGGCGCCGAGCAGGAAGGCGTCGGCAACTACCAGCTGACCGTGCGCCGGATGCGGCGGTGCAGCGCCGCCCTCGCCTATCTGCGCCCGGCCATGAAACGGCCGAACTTGAAGTCGAAATCCGCGCCTTCGTGCAACGGGTCCTGTTCGAGGGCAAGCGCGCAATCGGCCTCGAATTCATACAGAACGGCGTCGTCTGTCGCGTGCGGGCGCGTGCCGAGGTACTGCTGTCGAGCGGTTCTCTCCTCTCGCCGCAGCTGTTGCAGCTATCCAGCGTCGGCCCCGGCGAATTGCTGCGCGAGCACGGCATCGCCATCGTGCATGAGCTGCCGGAGTCGGCGACAATCTGCAGGACCATCTCGGGGCCGCGTCATCTACAAGGCGCGCAACCGCAACACGCTGAGCGAGATTTCGCGCTCGTGGCTGTGGCAGGCGCGCACCGGGCTCGAATACGTCCTCGGACGGCGCGGCGCGCTGATGATGGGGGCGGCGCCGATCGGCCTGTTCGCGAAAACCCGCGAGGGGCTCGCCTCGCCCGATGTGCAGTACCAATTCCTCGCCGGCAGCTTCGACAAGCCCGGCGAGCCAATGCACCCGTTTCCGGGCTGCTCGCTGGTTGCGATCCCGTGCCGTCCCGAAAGCCGCGGCTGGGTGCGCATAAAATGGCCGACCCGAGCGTGCCGCCGGCGATGCAGCCGAACTACCTCGCGACGCGCGGCGACTAGGAAACGATGGTCGTGGCGCTCAAGATTTCGCGGCGAATTTTCCGCACCCCGACCAGGCAGCGCTACGTCGTCGAGGAGTTCTGGCCCGGCGCGGCGGTCGAGACCGACGCGGACTTGCTCGACCACGCCAGACGCACCGGCAGCACGACCTTCCACCAGACATCGACCTGCATTATGGGCGCGCACGACCGCACGGTCGTCGATACCCAATTTCGCGTGCGCGGAGTCGAACGGCTGCGGGTCGTCGATGCATCGGTGATGCCGACCGTGATTTCCGGCAACATCAACGCCGCAACGATCATGATCGCCGAAAAGGCCTCCGACCTGATCCTGGCCCGGATGAAAGCCGGCCGCGCCGACGGAGCTGCGGCGGTGCAGGCCGCGTAGCGCCTGGCTACGGGGTTCTACTGGCCGGCGCCGCCATTCATCGTCGAGCGCGGAGTCGGGTAAACGCCCGACGGTTCTGTCATGCCTTCGTTTCGCGGCTCGCCGCCTGCCTCCAGAGCTTTCAGCGGGTGGGTGTTGGCATTGGCTCCGACCGCGCCGCTGTGCTCGCGGCTGGAGCCGCTGTTGTGCTCGGTTGCGGGCTTCTCCCATTCCATCAGGGTGCCGGCGGCGCTGGGGTTGACGCTGGGCTTGTCGATATGCGGACCTAGCGGTACGACTGCGGGCACCTGCTGGTGATAGAGCGGCACGTCCGCACCGACCGGCGGATGACCCGGGGTCGGCACCGGCCGCGTCTGTCCCGGTGCCTGCGCCGCCGCTGAGCCGATGCCGCAGACCAACAGCACGGCGGCGAGCGCCATCGTTTTCTTAGACATTTGCGTCCTCGCTCGTGGGATCACCCGCGCTGAATCAACGGGTTTCCCCATCTAACGGCTCGGCGGCGCGGCAGGTTGCGCGGCGACGGACCCAGCGATGACGCGGAGGCGATCAGGCCGAGTGGAATCGTTTCCCGCGACCGACCAGACTGTGCTGCGGCAGACGCACCGATTTGTCCGGATCGGCGATTGCATGTCCGATGACCCAGGCGCGGCGGTCGTGCCGGGCCAGGATCGTAAGCGCCGCATCGACATCGCTTTCCGGCACGACGACGCAGAACCCGATGCCCATGTTGTAGACCTCGAACATCTCGGCCCGCGAAATCCCGCCGCACCGTTCGATAAGGTCGAATATCGGCGGTGGCGGCGGCATCCTGTCGAGAACGAACCCGATCTCGGCGTCGACCCGCGGCAGGTTCAGCAACCCGTCGCCGGTGATGTGGATCAGCGCTCCAACACGAGGCACGCACTCGATCAACTCGAGGATCTCGGGCACGTATATACAGGTCGGACGCAACAGCTCCTCACCAAGGCCGCAGCCGAGTTCGGGTATGACCTGCGCCACCGACAGCTTCGCCTCGTCGAACAGGACGCGGCGCGCGAGCGTGTAGCCGTTGCTGTGAAGACCGTTGCTGGCGAGACCAATGACTCTGTCGCCGGGCCGCACGCCGCGGCCGACGATGATCCGGTCGAGCGGCACCAAGCCGACCGCCGTTCCAACCAGATCGAAGCCGCGCACGACGTCGCGCAACTGCGCGATCTCGCCGCCCGAAATCGATACCCCGGCCTGCCGCGCCCCCTCGGCGAGACCGATCGCGATGCCGTCGAGCATCGCCGCGTCGGCCCGCTCGACCGCAATGTAATCGACCAGCGACAGCGGCTTCGCGCCGACGCAGAGCAAGTCGTTGACGTTCATCGCGACGCAATCGACGCCGATCGTGTCGTATTTGCGCATCATCTCGGCGACGATCGCCTTCGACCCGACCCCGTCGGTGCAGATGCCGAGGCCAATGCCGCCGATGTCGATAACGTTCGCAAAATAACCGATCGGCAGCTGTACCGCCCCTATGCCGGACGCGGGCCAAGTCCCGCTGATGCGGCGTACGATGTTGCGCAAGCCCGCATCGGCCTCCGCGATATCGACACCAGCGCTCTTGTAGGCATCGGCCTGTGGGTTCTGGTCGCTCACGATCGGCTGCCCGTATTTCCCAGCTGCCTAGCACGGCTTCCGCCCGATGATAGATGGCCGGGTCAAGCCCGGCCATAACGTGCTGCAGGACCGCCGTGCGCGGTGCGGTGGCTGGCGGTCTGCTCTGACGATCGGGGCTTATCCCGCCGCGCCCTCGACCCGCCACACTTTGTTCGCGATCGGGCCGGTGTCGCCGATTGTCTGCACGAAATGCACGCGGTCGCCGATCCTGAGATCGTCGAAATCGCGCTGTACGAGGCTGTTGCGGTGGAAATAGAGCTGCGTGCCCTCGTGCGTCAGCAGGAAGCCGTGGTCTTCCTTCGGATAGAGCTGCGAGACCTGACCGGCGAAAAACGCGGCGTCCTCATGCACCTTCACGTCGCCGCGCTGCTTGCGCTTGAATTCCATCAGGCGCCGCTCGGCGGTCTTGAATGCGTCGCGCAACGCCACGTTGACGTCGGGATCGCTGTAGCGCTCGCGGGCATGATGCGGCTCGTGGCTGACGACGACATCCTCGCCCGGCACGCGCAGCTCGATATGTACCTCGTAGACGTTGCCAGTCTGATGCCGGCGGTGGAGCTGCTCGACCGAAACGCGGCACCCGATCAGGTGGTTGTACATCCGGTCCAGCTTCTCGACCCGGTCGCGGATTTCGTTCTCGATCGCCGGCGACGCGGGCATGTTGTGGAAAACGATTTCGGCGGGAGTTTCCATGTCGGTCCTCCGGTTCAGTAGCGCAGGATCGCTGCGGCCGGTCCGGGCTGCGGCAGTTGCGCGGGATCGCCCAGCGTCACCTCGCCGCCTTGCCGCAGCGTCATCATGGCCGCGTAGTTCAGCAGGTCGTCGTCGTCCTGTGCCTTCTCGTCATGGGCGACGATGCGGTCCTCGGCCTCGATCAGCTGGCCCCAGACCGGCCTGCCGGGCACCAGGAACAATAGTTCGACGCGGCCGTCGCGCGCCGCCTTGACGATTTCTTCCGGCGTTGTCGCGGCCTTGCCGGTGCCGGTCAACCCGTTCAGCCGTCGGATCGCGTCGTCTCGGTGCTTGGCGCGGCCCGGTTCGAGCAGCGCCCACGCCTTTTCCCGCAGTGCATCCTCCGACATCGCGTCCGGGTTTTCCTGGATCCCTTGGGACAGCAGTCCCTTCCAGCCCGCGAGGTCGCGGAAATTGCCCTGGACCTCGGGCTGCGCGGCGAGAATGACCGGGGCGGGTTCGCGCTTTATGACCGGCTCTACGACCCCCGCAATGCGGCCCAACAGTTGCAGCAGCTGTGCCTTGCGCAGATCCTCGGGCGTCTCGCCGAACGATTGCGCTTTCGACAGCCCGGACGGAGCGAGCGACGGCCGCCCGGTCGGGCTGGCATAATGCTGCTCCTGGAATTCCGTCTCGTTATGGATTTCCCCGATGCCTTGCGGAAGATCAACCCCGCCGACCTCGCTGATCGCCCAACGCGATCCGCGATAGAGCCGGGTCCGTCCGTACGTGACCGTCAGCAGCCAAAACCAGCCGGTCGCATCGACGATCGGCAAGAGCGGGCGGATGCAGAAATGTCTGCCGATCGCGACCTCCTCCGGCACCTCGATCGGCAACTTATGAATCCGGTGGAAGCCTGGAGCGATGAAGATCGCCAGACCGTGCTCCTGGTGGCGCCCGAATTCCTCGTCGTCAAGCAACCGCCGCGCCGGTTCGAGCAGGGCCTCGACCTCCGGACCGCGCCGATCGGCGCGCAGCCGCTCGGCCGCCGCGGACAACAGGTTGCGCAGCCGGATCGAGTCCTGGCGGATTTCGCGGCCAGCCTTGTGGGTCGGCAGATAGATCGAGACCGCCGGCCGCGCCTCGCAGGCGAGCAATTCGTCCAGATCGTCTCTGAAGAACATGGCTGACCTCGAAATGACACGTTCCACCCTTCGAACCGCCTCATCCCCCTTATTGTTCCTTGGCCCCACTCCTGCGTGAGTGCTGCTGCGCTCGCGTTAGCTCCTGGCGATGAAGCTGCGCCCGATCAATTGGCGATGGATCTGGTTTGTGCCCTCCCATATCTGCGTGATCTTGGCGTCGCGGAACAGCCGCTCGACGCGAAATTCCTTGATGTAACCGTAGCCGCCGTGCAGCTGTACCGCCTCGGTCGCGATACGCATCGCCAGGTCCGAGGCGCGCATTTTCAGCATCGACGCCTCCACCGCGATTCCCGGGCCGATATCCGCGGCGCCGCGATCGATCAGGCTGGCGACGTGCCACAGCCATGCTTCGCACATCGCCAGATCGGTCGCGAGATCGGCCAGTAGGAACTGTATGCCCTGGAACTCGACGATGCGCCGTCCCGACTGGCGGCGCTCGTTGATGTAGGCGACCGCGTCGTCGAACGCGGCGCGGGCGATGCCGAGCGCGTGCGCGGCGATGCTCGGCCGCGATTTGTTCAGTGCGGCGAGCAGCAGCATCAGTCCCTCGCCCGGCTCGCCCAGCAGATTGTCGCGGCGCACCCGGCACTCCTCGAAGGCGAGCGCGGCGGTCGAGGCGGCGCGATGGCCCATTTTGTCCTCGGTGCGCAGGACAATCAGGCCGGGCGTGTCCTTTTCAATGACGATGGCGGAAATCGCGCCGCGCCGGTCCGCGATCTCCGACCACTTCCCGAACACCAGATACAAGTCGGCGACATCGCCGTTGCTAATGAAGGTCTTTCCTCCCGATACGACGACCGTGTCGTTGCGCTCTGGGGTAAAACGGGTGGTCATGCCGGTGGCGTCGGAGCCAGCCTCGGGTTCGGTGATCGCCAGCGCGCCGATCGCGCCGTCGGCGACGCGCGGCAAGAGTCGCCGTTTCTGGGCGTCCGTGCCGAAGTCGATCAGCGGCTTCATCGCGTGGAAATTGGTCGCCCAGATGATGCCGGTCGAAGCACAGGCGGCACTGATCTCGCGCACGCAGGCCAGATAAGCCGCACAAGACAGCCCGGCCCCGCCATACGCCTCGGGCACGAACATCGCGTTGAGGCCGAGCGCGTTGATCCCGCGGATATTGTCCCAGGGGAATTCGCCGGTGCGGTCGTATTCGGCCGCGCGCGTCGCAATCCGGTCGCGCGCCAGCCCCTTGACGCTGTCGAGCAGCACCAGCTCCTCAGGAGAAAGCGGTGGAACCGCGTCCAGGCGGTCAAACAGGATCATGCTTGGATCGCCTCGCTAAGCCGCCATTCCCTTGCCGTCGTAGAGCTCGTCGAAGGCGGATTGATAGACCTCGCGGATCGCGTGCCGGCGGATCTTGAGCGTCGGGGTCAGCTGCGCGTTGGCGAGGCTGAACGGCTCCGTGGCGATCACGAAGCGGCGCACCCGCTCGGGGTGTTGCAACTCGGTGTTGACCCGGGCGACGACGTCGCCCAGCGCCTTGTGAAAGCCAAGATCATGGGTCAGCGCCGGGAGGTCGCCAGCGACATAGTGCTCGCGAGCATAGGCGGCGGCGAAATCGGGATCCGGGACGATGACCGCGACCAGATACGGCCGGCGGTCGCCCGACACCATCGCCTGCGCGATCTCCGGCACCAGCGTCAGCGCGCTCTCGACGCGCGCCGGCGAGATCATGTCGCCGCCCGAGTTCTTGATGAAATCGCGCTTCCTGTCGGTGATGCGCAGGTAACCGTCGGCATCGAGAAGGCCGATATCGCCGGTGTGTAGCCAGCCCTCGACCAGGGTACGCGACGTCGCCTCCGGGTCGTTCCAGTAGCCTTTCATGACATTGTCGCCTCGCACCAGTATCTCGCCGTCCTCGGCAATGCTGATCTCGACGCCGTCGAGCGCCGGCCCGACCGTGTCGATGCGGGTGCGGTCGGGCAGGTTGCAGGCGATGACCGGCGCCGCCTCGGTCTGCCCGTAGCCTTGCAGCAGGCGCACGCCGAGCGCCAGAAAGAACGAGCCAATCTCGGGGTTAAGCGGCGCGCCGCCCGACACCATCGCCTTGAGCCGTCCGCCGAACCGGGCCCGCACCTTGTCGCGCACGAGCCTTTCCAGGATGGGATCGAGCAGCCGATCGGTGGGCGTCAGGTGCTCGCCCGTGAGGCGCTTGCGGCCGATCGCGACGGCCTGCTCGAACAAGCGCCGCTTCAGGCCGCGCTCGCGCTGGATGGCTAGGCGGATTCGCTGGTGCATTGTCTCGTAGAGCCGAGGGACCGCGGTCATGATCGTCGGGCGCGCTTCGAGCAGATTGGCGGCCAACGTGTCGGCGCCCTCGGCGAAATAGATCTCGGCGCCGATCGAGATCGGGAACATCAGCCCGGCCGTGTGCTCGTAGGAATGCGACAGCGGGAGAAACGAGAGAAACACTTCGTCCCCGAGACCGAGCTGTTCCAGGAGCCGATAGGCGCCGCGGCAATTGCCGATGATGTTGCGGTGGCTCAGCATCACCCCTTTCGGCACGCCGCCGGTACCGGAGGTGTAGATCAGGCACGCCGTGTCGTCCGGCGACAGCGCCGTCACCCGTCCGCGCACGTGGTCTTCCGCACGGCCGGGGTCGGCCATCAGCGTATCCCAGGAATGCACGTCCACTGATGACGCGCTTGCAAGGCCCGGCGGCTCGATCGCGATGACCGCCTCGACGCTCGGGACCTGCTCGGCGGCTGGGATCAATTTGGCGGCGAGGCCCGAGGTCGAGACGATCACCGCGCGCGCACCGCTGTTGTCGAGAATGTGGCGGTGGTCCTCGACCGTGTTGGTCGTGTAGGCCGGGACCGTGACGGCGCCGATGCTCATGATCGCCAGATCGGCGACGACCCATTCCGGCCGGCTCTCGGCGACCAGCGCCACCCGGTCGCCCGGCTCGATGCCGATCGACAGCAGGCCGCGCGCCAGCCGGGTCACCTGCCCCGCCGCTTCAGACCAGGATAGCGGCCGGTAGACCCGGTCGCGCTTCGCCCAGAGAAACGGCCGGTCGCCGCGCCGCGCCGCCGCATCGAAAAACATCGCCGGCAGGCTGCGGCAGGTCGCGTAATCCATGTTTGTGCTGTTCCCTCCGATTGGCGCTTCCGGTTGGCGCTTCCCTGGCCGCGCCCCCATATTCCTCTGGCCATAATATCGTACTGGGCCGGGATGTAGGCAGCGATGCTTTGGGACAAAGTGGGCGAGACGGCGGCCGAGTCGAAGGCGCTCGGTCCGTTGCCGGAGTGGGATCTCGCAGACCTCTATCCCGGTCGCGACAGCCCCGAATTGCGGCGCGGTCTGGAGGCGCTGGCGGCCGACGCGAAGGCATTCCGTGCCAGCTACGAAAACCGGCTCGCGGAATTGTCGGGGGCCGATTTGGGCGCCGCGGTGGCGGAGTACGAGCGGCTGCAGGAGATCGCCGGCCGAATCATAAGCTACGCCGATCTGTTGCGCGCCGGCAATGTCGCCGACCCCGAGATCGCGCGCTTCTATCAGACGATGCACGAACGCATCAACGCGGTCTCGACCGAGCTGCTGTTCTTCGCGCTTGAGATCAACCGGCTCGATGACGCCGTACTCGATGCGAAGCTGGCCGATCCAGGGCTGGCGCATTACCGGCCCTGGCTGCGCGACGTGCGCGCGATGCGGCCGCACCAGCTCAGCGACGAGCTGGAGAAGATACTGCTCGAAAAATCGGTGGTAGGCCGCGCCGCGTGGGTGCGGCTGTTCGACGAGACAATTGCAGAGTTGCGCTTTCCGTTCCGCGGTCGCGAGCTGACCGAGGCCGAGGCGATGCACCTGTTGTCCGACCCAGACGGCGCGGTGCGGCGCGAGGCGGCGCTGTCGATCGGCGAGGTGCTCGGCAAAAACGGCCGCGTCTTCGCGCTGATCACCAACACGCTCGCCAAGGACAAGGAGATCGAGGACCGCTGGCGCAAGTTTCCGCGGCCGATCTCGGCGCGCAACCTGTCGAATTTTGTCGAGGACGACGTCGTCGACGCGCTGATCCAGGCGGTGCGCGCCAGCTATCCGAGCCTGTCGCACCGCTATTACCGGCTGAAGGCGCGCTGGTTCGGCGTCGAGCAATTGCCGTTCTGGGATCGCAACGCGCCGCTGCCGGGCGATGTCGACCGCACGCTCGGCTGGAGCGAGGCGCGCGACACGGTGCTGTCGGCCTACCGGGCGTTCTCGCCGGAACTGGCCGCTGTCGGCGAAGGGTTTTTCGCGCGGCCGTGGATTGACGCGCCGGTGCGGCCGGGCAAGTCGCCGGGCGCCTTCGCGCATCCGACCGTGCCGAGCGCGCACCCGTATCTGCTGCTGAACTACCAGGGACGGCTGCGCGACGTGATGACGCTGGCGCACGAATTGGGCCACGGCGTGCATCAGGTGCTGGCGGCGGGCCCAAGGCGCGCTGATGGCCGACACGCCGCTGACCCTGGCCGAAACCGCCTCGGTGTTCGGCGAGATGCTGACGTTCCGGGCGCTGCTGACGGCCGAGACCGACCCGGCGCGGCGGCGGATCATGCTCGCCGGCAAGGTCGAGGACATGCTGAACACGGTGGTGCGCCAGATCGCGTTCGTCACGTTCGAGACGCGGGTGCACGACGAGCGCCGCGAGGCCGAACTGACGGCCGAACGCTTGTGCGAAATCTGGCTCGACGTGCAGCGCGAGAGTTTGGGGCCGGCCTTGCGGCTTGACGAGCCGTATAACTGGTACTGGACCTATATCCCGCATTTCATCCATTCGCCGTTTTACGTCTACGCCTATGCGTTCGGCGATTGCCTCGTGAATTCGCTGTATGCGGCGTATCAGGAGAAGCCCGACGGTTTCGCGGCGCGCTATCTCGACATGCTGCGCGCCGGCGGCACCTTGCGGCACCGCGAATTGCTGGCCCCGTTCGGATTGGATGCGACCGACCCCGCCTTCTGGTCGAAGGGCCTGTCGATGATCGGCGGGTTTATCGACGAGCTGGAGAAGCTGGGGTGAGCACAACGGGATCACAATCGCGTTCGACTGGGGCAGATACCTCTTGAAACGTTGGCTGCAAAACCTAGTCGGTGTGTTAGTGCTCGCTATTATCGCTCTCTTTGTTTACGATACTGCCAGCTCTATATGGAATCACATAAATTGAAGATAAGACTTGTCGCTTATCACGCCAGACCAGGTAGATCATCTGTTATCGTGTACCCGACCCCATGAGGAAGCTTTAGGGAAACACTGAAAAAGTAGCGATTTGGGTGGTTGCGCCTGGGTAGAATTTCGTCCGGCCGGGGGGACCGAGGGGCGGGACGATGCAGCGTCAAGGGAGCTTTTCGCAGGCGGAATACGCCGGCAAGAAAAAGCAGACGCGGCGCGACAAGTTCTTGGCCGAGATGGAGCAGGTGGTGCCGTGGGCGCGGCTGGTTGACCGTCTGCGCCCGCTCTACCCGAAGGGCGAGCGCGGCCGCAAGCCGATCGCGCTGGAGCTGATGCTGCGCATCTACTTTTTGCAGCAATGGTACGGGCTGGCGGATGAAGCGCTGGAGGATGCGCTGTACGACAGCCAAGCCTTGCGCGGCTTTGCCGGCATCGATCTGACGCTGGACGCGGTGCCCGACGCGACGACGGTGCTGCACTTCCGCCACTGGCTGGAGCGCCACGAGCTGACCCGGGCGCTGTTCGACGAGATCGCCGCGATGCTGGCCGAGCGCGGTTTGTTGATGCGCCAAGCTACCATTGTGGATGCCACCATCATCGCCGCCCCGCCCTCGACCAAGAACAAAGAGAAGGCGCGCGACCGGCAGATGCACCAGACCAAGAAGGGCAATCAGTGGCATTTCGGGATGAAGGGGCATATCGGCGTGGACGTCGCCTCGGGGGTGGTGCACACGGTCGTCGGCACCGCCGCCAACGAAGCCGACATCAACCAGATGGCGGCGGTGCTGCACGGCCAGGAAGAGGCGGTGTTTGCCGACGCCGGCTATACCGGGGCAGACAAGCGGCCGGAGCATGCCGACCGCGATGTCTGCTGGAACATCGCCATCAGGCGCAGCATCATCAAAGCTTTGCCCAAAGCGCTGCGGGATGTGGCGGAGCCGGTCGAGCGCGCGCTGGCGCAGGTGCGCGCCCCCGTCGAGCACCCGTTCCACGTCGTCAAGAACCTGTTCTGCCATAAGAAGCTGCGCTATCGCGGCCTCAAGAAGAACACCGCGCAATTGCACACTCTGTTCGCGCTGGCCAATCTGGTGATCGTCAAGAAGGCTCTGCTCGCTCAACCCGGCTGACGATATCCGGATTCTGTCCCGATCCCGCAAACAACACAGGAAACCCGGCCCAACCCCCGATTTATACCAACCAGACCGCCACCCACGCGGCGCGCCGCCCCAAAATCAGGCCGTAGCCGCCGAACCGTCAGCTATCCTCGCTATGTTCAGTGTTTCCCTAGAGGCCCGCGCGGAGAAAGCGCCCTGTCGAGGTCATCGGCAACCCCATCCGCGAAATAGTGCGAGCCGCAGGGTGCCGAGAAGCGCGGCTCGCACAGGCCGCGTCAGCCGCGGGCAATTTCAAACTGGACCTACCGGTCAGCCTTTTTTGAACGGATGCCCCGGCAGACCCGCCACTTTCACGCGCATACTGTAAACCGAAGTGTGTGCGGTGAAAAAGAGCGTCTTCATGTCCGGCCCGCCAAAGGCGAGGTTGGCCGGCACTTCGGGCGTTTTGATCGTGCCGATATGGGTGCCGTCCGCCGCGTAAACCCAGGTGCCGCCAGGGCCGGTGCAATAGACGTTGCCCTGCACATCGACCTTCATCCCGTCCGGCACGCCGATCTTCTCGTCCGACGACATGTCGGCGAAGATGCTGCGGCGAACGATGTTGCCGGCGCTGTCGAGCTCGATACGGTGAATGTAGGCTGCGTGCCGCGTATTGGCGACATACAGCACACGTTCATCGGGCGAGAAGGCGAGCCCGTTCGGGTATTCGAAATCGGCGACGTGCTTGTTGCTGCCGTCGGGCATGATCCGGTAGACCGCCGACGGGTCGAGCTCGCGCTCACCGAGCGGAATGCGTAGCCCCGGATTGGTGAAATAGACGCTGCCGTCGGACTTGCAGACGACATCGTTCGGCCGTGACAGGCGCTTGCCATCGAACCTGTCCATTAGTACCTCACTCGACGCGAACATGCCGTCCGCGGGCCAGCGCGTCACCCGGCGGTTGCCGCCCTCGCATTGGATAAGCCGTCCCTGCGGATCGAAGGTCGTACCGTTGCCTTCGCCAGTATTCTCGCGCAGCAGCTCGGCTTTTTCACCTGGCTTGATGCGATAGAATTTCGACTCCCTTACATCGACGAAGTAATAGAACCCGTTCGGGTGATAGAGTGGCCCTTCGGTGAATGTGAAACCGGTATCGAGCCGCTGCGCGTCACCATCGATCAGGTCGTTGAGCGTTGGCATGTTGATCTCCTCACTGTGAGGTTGGGCGGTCAGACGCACCGAGCGTGTGCAAAAAATTATATGATCCGTACAAAACCTAGGTCCCGGGAAATTCCGTGCGCCCTGTCGTGCAGAATATAGGTGCATTATATGGGCGTGTCCTCACCGCCTGCAGGCGCAGCCGAAGCCGTGCCTTCGCGCCACAGCTTGCCAGGCGGGGCAGGGGCCATGGCCGATCTCGCCGAACCTGCCTAGCGCCTGATCCGGACCGGCGGCTTCGGATGCGCAATGCTGAATAGCTGACACTGGCCCATCGTCGAGGCGACCCTGGTCGGGACAACTCGTAGGCTGCGCCGCTTCGCCAATGTGCGATAATGGCGCCGACGCGCCCGTCACCGTCGGTCGGTCGAACGGGCGCGAAAGCTACTTTGGGAGGTATCGACGCCAGATGAACGCCCTCAAAGACTCCATCAAGTCAGGTAGAACCGTCGTCGGGACGACCGCGACACCGAACGTCGACGTGTCGATCCTGGCCGACGCCGGGTACGACTTCGTGCTGTTCGATACCCAGCACTCCGCCTGGGAGATCAAGCAGCTGCAACCGTCGATCCAGACGATGCGCGGCAAGCAGGCGGCGCCGCTGGTGCGCGTCGCCGCGAACCAGGCCTATCAGATCTGCTTCGCGCTTGACGCCGGGGCACGAGGCATCGTTGTGCCGATGGTCAACACCCGCGCGGAGGCGGAGGCCGCCGTGCGCGCCTGCCGCTATTTTCCCCTCGGCAACCGCAGCAACGCCGGGGTGCGCGGCGAGTGGGGCGAGTTCAAGAATTACCGCGATTACCTCGACGCCGTGAACAACGGGCTCGTTATCGTGCCGATGATCGAGACGAACCAGGCGCTGGAGAACCTCGATGCCATCGCCTCGGTCCCGGGCGTCGACGTCCTGCTGATCGGCCCATCCGATCTTTCGATCGAGCTGGGGGTGCCACTCGACTATCAGTGCGACCTCTATCAGCGAGCGCTCGATAAAATCGCGGCGACTGCCGCGAAGCACGGCGTCGCCGCCGGGATGTATTTCATCCCGCCCGGGATGGATCCGAACTTCTACGTCCAAAAGGGGTTCAAGTTCTTCACCATGCCGTGGGGCCCCTGGGCGACGGCCGGGATCCAGAACGCTCTGGCCGGGATCGATCGCTAAGGACGGGTTATGCGGGCGGTCCGGCGAAATGGCCGAATCGCCCCCAGCGTGCGCCTGCGGGTGACCCCCTCTACACGCGGTAAGCACTTTACCGTTTGTCGGCGCAAGGCGAGACAGTATGTGCATCGGGAAGTGCAAACAGCGCGGCTGATATTTTCGTATCGATCGAGATGAGCCGAGCAAAGTGGGTAATCGGGGTGCACACGCCGCTGGCCGACAAGATCGCCATCCACGGGGTTGCTGCCGGCGATGCCGATGCCATTCTGGCGCTTATCGAGCGCTTGCGGTCACAGATAATGGTGGCGCAGGGATCCACTCCGAGCGTGCTGTGCTGTCACGAAGCCGGCTACGAGGGTTCTGGCTACAGCGCCGCTTCGCCGCGCTCGGGATCAAGGTGATCGTCATCGATCCCGCCAGTCTGCTCGTCAATCGCCGCGCGAAGCGCGCCAAGACCGATCGGATCGACGCCCGCGACATGGTGCGTGCGCTGATGGCCCATGCGCGCGGCGAGCACCAGGTACTAAGCGCCGTGCGGGTGCCGAGTGTCGAACAGGATGACGAGCGGCGATTGCTGCGCGAACGGCAGCGCCTGATCAAGGAGAGGACCGCCCACACCAACCGGATTAAGGGCCTCCTGAAGACGCAAGGAATTCCCGAATTCAACCCGCGCGCTGCGGGCGCGACGCAGCGGCTGGATGAGTTGATCACCGGCGACGGTCGTCCTCTCGGCCACCGCCTCAAATCGGAGATCGTTCGCGAGCTGCAGCGCTTGGCATTGCTCATGCAGCAGCTGGCGCAGGTCGAGGCCGAACGCAACCGTGTCATCCAGAAGGCGAGATCGCAGCTCGAGGAAGAAGCCGCTGTCGATCATCGCCGGGACGGGACGATGCTGGCAGCATTGATCCGCCTGAAGGGGATTGGCGCGAACGATGCCTCGATGTTGGTGCGTGAGGCATTCTGGCGGGATTTCCGCAATCGGCGCGAACTCGGCGGGTGGAGCGGATTGGCGCCCGCGCCGTGGGCCAGCGGCCCGGTGACACGCGATCAGGGGATCACCAAGGCGGGACCGCCGCTACTTCGCGCACAGATAATGCAGATCGCCTGGCGCTGGTTGTTTTGGCAGCCGGACAGTCGATTGGCTCTGTGGTTCAAGGAGCGCACCGCGGGCGCGACAGGGCGCACGCGGCGCATTCTGGCCGTAGCCCTCGCGCGCAAGCTGTTCATCGCCCTGTGGCGCTACGCGACCACCGGTCTGGTTCCGGAGGGAGCGATCGTGACCTGATCCGGGGAGGATCGAAGGAATTCCCGCACAACTCGCGATCGTCGGGGATAACCGGGCAGGACGTGTGACCGACCTTTTCCTGGGCTGCAAGACGCCGTTCGCAGAGAAGGGTCCCGTCCCACCTGAAGCGCCGCACCCGCAGCAACCGGGATCAGGGTTACGAATGCCGCATCCGTTTGCGGCAAATCGAACCGGATAAAAGGCGAGTCGGTCGACGGCTTTGACGATATGGCGCTTTGCTCCGGCTGTTCCTTCCGATCGAAAGAATGCGGCCTTCTTGGGGCGTCGGTTCCAACTTGGGCTCGTTCCCGGGTGGTGCTGCGGGACCGTATCTCATCCCGGAAATCTGCTTGACGACCGGGGGCCCCATAAAAGGAAAAGGGTTTAGGGTTATCTAACCCGCGGGGCCGATTACCGGCCCTTGTGCGCGCTGCTGAGATCTCGGATCTGAGCGGCGGCGCTCTTCAGCTCCTCATCGCGCAAATGCGACGCCACTCCGTCCTCCTCAGCCAGCGCGAGTAATCCGCGGAACCAAAGCGGCTTCTCAAAAATTGTCATCGTGGCATCGAGCGGGCTTTGCCCCTCCGCGACTGGAAGCGGGATCTGATCGGCGAGACCCGGCCGGATGTGATAGTGGGCGCCCATGCTGAAGGGGTCGAAACGCAACGCCTGCTCCCGCTTGCCGGCCACGGCAACCACGATCGAGGGCCGTTCAATCTGGTCGGGCTCGCGGCCGGCCGGCTGGCGGTTGGGATGAAACAATATGTCAAGATGCGAGCCGGCATCGATGCGATGCCATCCGCTCCGGTCCTCGGGCATTTTCTGCTGTATCCGCGGTCGCTCCATGACGCCCGTCCGTTTTCAATCGACGTTTCCCCGATTCCGGGTGGAAACTGCGGCCAGGATCGCCGCTTCGGGCGTTTGGGACATCTCCGTCCCCTCCGCCGCGTTCCAAAAAGAGCCGCACCGTATCGCTCGGCGCGCTGCCCGCCCCATAGGATCTCTCCGTTCCGGTGCCGGAGGCGGGCTGTTTGTCTACTGTTGCCGCAGCTCGTTGTTGCTCGATCCGGGCGAGCAGCCAGGTCTTCACCGCGGCGGCGGCACGCTCTCTTTCCGCATCGTCATGCGCAAGACGGCGCGCCTTGACGATGACGGAACGCAGCTCGGCGAGGCTGCCGCAACGATGATCGTTGAAGTGCACGAGGGGAAGGCCCGGGCGAGGCATCGCATCCTGCAAGAGCGCGATCGCCGGCGCTGCCGGAATGCGGTGCTTGCGGCTCAAATGCAAAAGAGCGCCGACCAGGCAGTGGCCGCCGTTGCCGTCATCGTAACAGCCGCGCGCCCAGTGCCCGTCATCGGCGAAACAATCGAGCATCAGATCGAGCAATTGCACGGCTTTGCCGATTTCTGTCTCATGCATTGACATTGGGCGCTCCCGGTCCGGGGGTAACGGACGCAGCGTATCACCGGCCGCCATTGGTCGGCATCGCCGCTTCGCATCGGCAGTCTGATCGCTTCGATCAACGATCCGCGCGGCCCGGTGCGCCTGTAGCTCAAAAGGCAACAGGAACAAGCGCATAAAGCCTGGCCCGTAGGGGTACGACCGCTTGCTTATTAATTGCAAAAAAGATATAATTCCTCGTGCAGTGGTCGTTCAGCTTTGTCAGTGCCGAGGCCAAGGCAGAGCTTGACGCCCTGCGGGCGGACGTGCGCGCGAGTTTCGAGCGGATCGTGCAGCTGGTGCAGTCGGTCGGTCTTGAGCGGGTGCACGAGCCCCTCAAGCATATCGAGGACCGGCTCTGGGAAATGCGGCTGCGGGGCCGCGGCGGGATTGCCCGCTCGCTCTATGTGACGGCGAGCGGCCGGCGGGTGGTGATCCTGCGGACCTTTGTCAAAAAGACGCAGAAGACGCCGCGCCGCGAAATCGAGTTGGCTCTCAAGCGGGCCAGGGAGGTGACATGAGCGGAGACAAGATGATCCCGGTCGAGAAATCCTTCGCCGAATGGCGCAAGGATCCGGACTACGTGAAGGCCTACAACGCGCTTGAGGACGAGTTTTCGCTCGCCGCCGAGATGATCCGGGCGCGCGCCAACGCCGGGCTGACGCAGGAGCAGCTGGCGCAGCGCATGAACACGACGCAGGCGGTGATCGCGCGGCTCGAAAGCGGCCGGGTCAAGCCGTCGACGCGCACGCTCGAACGGCTCGCCGCCGCGACCGGCATGAAGCTGCGGATTTCGTTCGAGCCGGCGCCGGCGCGATAGATGCTGCCGCTTGCTATACCGGCGCTGCGCGCCGGGCGAAAGGCGCTGCCTCTCGCGCTCTCCGGGATATTTGACCAAGGGTATTGGAGTGCTAGGATTCCCGCACGGTACAGCCGGGGACGGCGATGACCGTCAAGGGTATCGCGGCCCGGCGGGGGTTAAACCGGCCCAAACCGCCGGGCCGTGATCACCGCCCTGTCACTGGCCGGTCGGTCTCTGTTCGACCTAAACAAGAAGCCCCGGCACGGGGATTGCCGGGGCTTTGGGTCCCCAAGGCGGCGGGGATTGGGG
>CAWJZU010000017.1:0-14998 GCA_963847345.1 uncultured Alphaproteobacteria bacterium
GCGGGGGAAATCATCAGCAGCGTCACCGTCCGGTTCGCCGTCGCCGTCACCAGTACGGGCGGTGCCAGCGGCCGCGGCGCGTTCGACGAGGCCCTGATGGATCAGGAATTCACCCTCGTCGCCGACCGTGACGATAACGCCGGCGCGCTTGCGGTCCGCTTCGCTGTAGACCGCTTCGGCCTCATTCGTCTCGATGATCTCGTCGCGGCGCTCTTCGAGACGCGCGGCTTCCATCATCAGATCGTCGCCGAGCTCCTCGTCCGGCAACTCGCCGAGTTCCTCGAGCCGCGCTTCGATCCGGTCGAGTTCGGCGGCGATCTCGGGCGGGTACTCGGCCGGTTGCGGCTCGATCCGGCGGTAGTGCGCGAGGAAGCCGTAATCGGGATCGAGCACCGCTTTGGTCCAGGCCCATTCGGCGCGCAGTTCGCCGGCCTTCTGTTCGAGCTTCTCGATCGCGAGGCGGTTGACGAGCGCCACATCGTCCAGGAAGCCGTCATCATCGCCGCTGAACAGGTCGCGGGTGACCCGGCCGCCGGCCGCTTCATAGGCCTCGATGCCGACAAAGAGGCCGAGATCGGAATCGAGCGGCACCGCGCTGCCGGTCAGCAGACGCCTGATCTGATGCGGCGACACGTAATGCTGGTCTCGGAGCTGGCCCCAGACCGCGAGCTGCGCCGGATGATCGGCGCCGAGCGTAAAGGCCGTGATGATTTCGAGGCTGAGCCTTGCCGGCGCGGAACGCGTCGAGCAGCTCGGGCGCGAGCTTGCCGAGCTTGAGGCGCTGCCGGACATGCCGCTCGGAGACGCCGAAGCGCGCGGCGACCGCCTCGACGGTGGCGCCGCTGTCGATCAGCGCCGCCATCGCCGCGAATTCGTCGGCCGGGTGCATCGCGGCGCGCACCGTATTCTCCATCAGCGAAGTTTCGAGCGCGGCATCGGGCTCTTCGACCAGGCACGGCACCTCGCAATCACTTGCGATCGCGCCCTCGGCGGCGAGCTCCTGCAACGCCTTGAGCCGCCGCCCGCCGGCGGTGACGGCGAACCGCTCCGGTTCGCCGCTGATACGGGCAGACGATCAGGTTCTGCTTCAGCCCACCGGCGCGGATGCTGGCCTTGAGCTCGGCATCCTCGGATGCCGATGCCGGGGTCTTGCGGACATTGGCCGGGGACAGGACGAGACGGTCGAGGGGGATATTGCGGACGATAGAAGTGGTGGTCATGGCTGAGATACTCCCGACGGGCGAACGGGAGCCCTCTCCCATCCTGTCAAACCCGTCGCGAAGTCCCTCTCGGCACTCTTCCTCTCGGCTCCGGTGCTTCCGGCCGGAACCAGCCCCTCCTTATCGGGTCAAACCGGCAGACCCGCGTCAGCGATCGGCCACCCGCAAGGGCGGAGACGGCCCGACAACCCAAAAGAAACAAGCGGGCCGGCTCCGTGGCGCTTGCGCCATAGAGCGCGGCCGGCCGCTTGCCGGCCGGGACGCCCGAACTCACCCCGCTCTGCTCAGCTCCGGTTTTGCCTCGCTTGTGTTTTTTCCCTCGCGCAGGTCGCGGCCGGTGATCTCGACACGAGTTCGAGACGGGTGCGCTATCGAGCCGCCGGACCCACCCGGCGGACTGAGCCGTAGTCGCGTCAAATCCCGCTATGCGAGAGGGCAATCGCCTCGCCGAGCAGATGCGAGGTATCGAGCACCGCCACGTGCGCGGGGAGCAGCCTGGCCCGCTCGGCGATTGAATAAACCGTATTGCTGATGACGATGCCGTCCAATTCGGAGGCCGCGAGCATTGGAAGCGCGTTGCCAATGAAGAGCCCATGCGTAGCTGCGGCGTAGACCCGGTGCGCGCCGGCCTCGCGGCATTTTGCGGCGGCACGGCTCAGCGTCGTTCCGGTGCTGATCAGGTCGTCGAACAGGATCGCCGCGCGACCTTTTACATCGCCGACAAAGAGATCGCCGCTGACAACACCACCGGCACGTTGCTTGTCGACAAACCCGGCGCTCGGCTCCTCACCCAGCTTGGCGGCAAGCGCTTGGCGGAACCGCTCGGCGCGTTTGGCACCGCCGATATCGGGTGATACGACGGCGATCTTCTCATGCCGCAACAGACCCACAAAATGTTCGACGAACAGCGGCATCGCCTCGATATTCGCGGTCGGAATGCGGAATGCGTTTTCGAACGCGGCGCGGTTGTGGACATCGAAGGTCATCACCGCGTCGGCGCCGCACGCCTCGAACATTCGCGCGACGTATTTCGTCGTGATCGGGTCGCGGCTCTGGCTGCGCTGGTCCTTGCGCGCGTAGCACAGGTAAGGCACCACTGCCGTTACCCGCGCCGCGCCGGCATCCTTCAACGCGCCGATAAAGAACAGCAGCCGGCACAGTTTGTCGTTCGGGCTGACGCCATCACCGCCGTATAGAGAATGAAGCACGAACACATCCTGACGGCTGACATCGACCAATGGGCGGGTCTTGTGCTCGCCGTCCTCGAAACCGCGCTCCTCGTGTTGGCTTAACGGCCATTCCAGCCATGCGGCAAGGCGCTCCCCAAGCGCGCGGCTGCCCTCGAGCGCGAACAGCAAAGCGGCAGATTGTTGCATCAACGATCCCTCCGGAAGCTGATCGAAGCGTATTCACCCGAACGGGCAAAAGCCTTGACCTGAATCAAACGGCGGATACGGACGGAACCGTTTGATAACCACCGCCCGGTGGTGCGAAAAGGGCGTTGATTGAGCCAAATCAATTTAGTTTCCGTCGGACGCTCTAGGCTGCCTCTATTCGGCTTAGTTGATGGAGGATGAGATGCCCAAGGCTGCCATTCTGGACACGTCAGTGCAAAAGACGCACGAATGGTTGCACGAGGTCGGCGCCGAACTCGGCTTCGACAACGAACGGGCAGCATATGCGGCGCTGCGCGCGACATTGCATGCGGTGCGCGACCGCCTGCCCGCTGAGCTTGTCGCTCATTTCGGTGCCGAGCTGCCCACCTTCATTCGGGGCATCTATTACGAGAGTTGGCATCCCTCGGCCGCGACGTTGAAAACTGCCCACAAAACCGATTTCTGCGAGTCCGTGCGCGAGAAGCTGGAAGGGCATGTCGAACTCCAGCACGTCGATCAGGTCGTGCGAGCAGTGCTGCGGGTTCTGGATCATCGGATCGAACCCGGACAGATCGCTCATATCATCGACGCACTGCCCGAGAGGGCGCGTCGGCTCTGGCACGATGCCCATTAGAATGGCCGGCGGCTCGGCCTCGCTGATCAGGAAAAGGCTCAAATGTCCTCTGAGAGACATATCCGCTGGTTCAACGAAATCGGTCTCGACGATATCACCGAGGTTGGCGGCAAGACGGCTTCGCTCGGCGAGCTTCATTCGGTTCTCGGTCCACAAGGTGTCCGGGTCCCCGACGGCTTCGCGATAACCGCAGCGGCCTATCAGGACGCGCTCGATGCGGCCGTATCGTGGGACGAATTACGGCGCTTGATGGAATTCGACCACCGCAATGTCGCGCTGCTTGCCGAGCGTGCCGCCGTGGCGCGCCGCATCGTGTACGAGGCGACCGGCAATCCCGGGCTGAAGGAACAGATCGTCGCGGCCTACCGGAAACTGGAAGCGGAATGCGGTCACGGCGTCGCGGTTGCGGTCCGCAGTTCGGCCACTGCCGAGGATCTGCCGACGGCGAGCTTCGCCGGGCAGCACGAGAGCTATTTGAACGTGTGCGGCGCGGACGATCTGTTCGAAGCGTGCCGGCATTGTTTTGCCTCGCTCTTTACCGACCGCGCTATCGTGTACCGCGTTGAAAATGGCTTCGACCATTTCAAGGTCGCGCTGTCGGTCGCGGTGATGAAGATGGTGCGCGCCGATCTGGCGGCGAGCGGCGTCATTTTCACGCTCGACACCGAATCCGGCTTTCGCGATGTCGTGTTCGTCACGGCCTGTTACGGCCTCGGCGAAAACATCGTGCAAGGGAAGGTGGACCCCGACGAGTTCTATGTTCACAAGCCGACTTTCGCGCAGGGCTATCGCGCCGTTTTGAGTAGGTCGCTCGGGCATAAGCAGATGCGGCTCGTCTATGCCCGCCGGCACGGCGCGGAAACGACACGCAACATCCCGACCGCCCGCCACGAGCGCGGCCGCTTCTGCATCAGCGACACCGAGGTGCTTGAATTAGCTGATCATGCGATCCGTATCGAGGCACATTATTCGAAGCGGGCCGGCCATCCGCTGCCGATGGATATCGAATGGGCGAAGGACGGAGAGGATGGCCGGCTGTACATTCTGCAGGCGCGGCCGGAGACGGTCGCCTCGCGGCGCGAGCCAGGCAGCTTTGAAACCTACGCGTTGAAGGACAACGGTCCGGTGCTGGTCACGGGCCGGGCGGTTGGCGAGAAAATCGCCTCCGGAGCCGTTCGGGTGATCGGCGGCTCGGCCGATCTGACCTCGTTCGAGACCGGCGAGGTGCTGGTTGCGGAGGCCACCAGCCCCGATTGGGAGCCGGTCATGAAACGCGCGGCCGCGATCGTCACCGCCCGCGGCGGGCGTACCTGCCATGCCGCCATTATCGCCCGCGAGCTCGGCGTCCCGGCGGTGGTCGGCGCCGGCGATGCGACCCACGCACTCACCACCGGAACCGTCGTCACGGTCTCGTGCGCCGAGGGCGAAGTTGGCCGCGTCTACTCGGGTTCGCTCGCCTTCGCGGTCAACCGGGTTTCCGCCGATCGGGTGCCGCGGCCGAACACCCGGATCATGGTGAACATCGGCAACCCCGAACTCGCCTTTCACACCGCGATGCTGCCCAATGACGGCGTCGGCCTCGCGCGCATGGAATTCATCATCGGTGAGCATATCGGTGTGCATCCGATGGCGCTGGTCCACCCCGACCGCGTGGCATCGGCAAGGCAGCGCGCCGCCATTGCCCGGCTGACGCAGGGTTACAACTCGCCGGCCGATTTTTTCATTCAGAAACTCTCGGAGGGCGTCGGGAGGATCGCCGCCGCCTTCTATCCGAAGCCGGTAATCGTGCGGCTGTCCGATTTCAAGACGAACGAATATGCCAGCCTGCTCGGCGGCGCCGCTTTCGAGCCTAAGGAAGCCAACCCGATGCTCGGCTTCCGGGGGGCCTCGCGCTATGCGCACCCGGCTTATGCCGAGGGGTTCGCGCTGGAGTGCGCAGCGCTGAAGCGGGTGCGTGACGACATGGGGCTGCGCAATCTGCGCGTGATGATACCGTTTTGCCGCAGGGCCGAAGAGGGTCGGCGGGTCATCGCGGCGATGGCCGACAACGGATTGAAGCGCGGCGAGAACGGTCTTGAGATCTACGTCATGTGCGAAATCCCGAATAATGTGATCGACATCGACAATTTCGCCGCGCTGTTCGACGGCTTCTCGATCGGCTCCAATGACTTGACGCAACTGACGCTGGGCGTCGACCGCGATTTGGAGATCGTCGCGTTTGATTTCGACGAGCGCGATCCCGGCATGCTCGAGATGCTCCGCCTCGCCGTCACCGGTGCAAAGCGCAATCATCGGCATGTCGGTATTTGCGGCGAGGCGCCCGCCAACTATCCGGAAATCGCGCGGTTTCTGGCGGAGCTCGGCATTGATTCGATCAGCGTCAATGCCGCGAGTCTGCTGCGCACGATGGAAGTCGTTTACGAAGCCGAGGACCACGTGAAGAACGCAAGAAACGCCGCCGAGTAGGCGGGCGCAATGCCGTACCGCGCGCTCGACGATCTGCCGCCCGCGGTTCGAAAGCTGCCCCGGCACGCGCAGGAGATATTCCGCGTCGCATTCAATACTCAGCATACGCAATATTCCGTAAGGGCAAGACCGGATACTGCGAGAGCTGTACCGGCTGCAGTATCTTCGTATCGCTAATCTGCGTGGATCGGAGGAAGAGCTGATGTCGTCGCAGAATTACGAAGCCGAGATCGCTGCCTTTATCCTGGCCAAGGGCATCACACAGTGTCCCACGGCCTGTGCTCGCGCCGACCTATGCGTCGGGGAACGCGGCGGACCGGGCTGCATTGCGAGAGCGCGCCGAACGGCGGGAAGCGCTTCGGGAGGAGAGGAGCCGCACGACCTGGCAGCGAGCAACCGCGGCCGCCTGACGGCGCGGCTGCGACGGCGGGTGGATTGGGAGGCCTGATGTCACCGAATCGAGGGCCGCTGCTGACCGATCTTTATCAGCTCAATATGCTGGCCGCCTATCTTGAGCACGGCCTGACCGAAACCGCGGTTTTTGAGCTGTTCGTACGCAAGCTGCCGCCGCGGCGCGGCTTTCTGATGGCGGCGGGTCTGGAGCAGGCGCTCGGCTATCTCGAAAATCTGGCCTTCTCGGCGGAGGACATCGCCCGCTTGCGCGCGTTCGGTGCATTTCCCGAGCGGCTGCTCGAATACCTCGGGACGCTTCGCTTCACTGGGGATGTCGATGCGCTGCCGGAAGGCACCGTGTTCTTTCCCGACGAGCCGGTGCTTCGCGTAATTGCGCCGCTGCCGCAGGCCCAGCTTGGTGAAACCCGCCTTATCAATTTCGTGCATTTCGAGACGGTGATCGCCTCGAAGGCGGCCCGGATGGTCCTTGCGGCCGACGGCAAACCGCTGGTCGATTTCGGGCTGCGCCGGGCCCATGGAGCGGAGGCGGGCATGCTTGCCGCCCGCGCCAGCTATCTCGCCGGGTTTGCCGGCACGGCAACATTTACGGCGGGTCTCGAATACGGCATCCCGGTCAGGGGGACAATGGCGCATTCGTTTATCCAGGCCCATGATGACGAGGAACTCGCCTTCGAGCATTTCGCGCGCGCGCGTCCGCGCGACCTGGTCCTGCTGATCGACACCTACGACACCGAGCGCGGAGCCGAGCGGGTCGTCGGTCTGGCGCACCGGCTCGCGGCTGAAGGAATTACCGTCTCCGGGGTGCGGATCGACAGCGGTGATCTTGGCGAACACGCGCGCCGGGTGCGCCGTATTCTCGATGATGGGGGACTGCGATCGGTGGCGATCGTCGCCAGCGGCGGTCTAGATGAAGACGAGATCCTGGCGCTGCGGGATGCGCCGATCGACTCGTTCGGCGTCGGCACAAGCTTGACGACGTCGCCCGATGCGCCGGCTCTCGATTGTGCCTACAAGCTCCAGGAATACGCCGGCAAACCGCGCCGCAAGCGCTCGGCGGGCAAGGCAACCTGGCCCGGCCAGAAGCAGGTCTGGCGATCGCAGGACGCCGCCGGTGTCTTCGCCGGCGATCTGGTTTCGCTGGCTGACGAGCGGCACGACGGCAAAATGCTGCTGCAGCGGGTGATGACCGGCGGACGCCGGACAACGCCCGCCGTGGCGCTTGACGAGACGAGAGCTCATGCGTGTGATCAGCTTGCCAGGCTGCCAATGCCTTTGAAGAAGCTCGAAACGTTTTCGTACCCGGTTGAGATCGGGACCAGCCTGCGCGAATTGGCGGCCAGTCTCGACCGGGAGGAGATTTCCCGCACCCGGACGCGGGTATAGCAGAGCCAGGATGCCAGACGGGGCGGCCGATGCCGATACGGTTCACATAGCCCGGGGGGATATCTCGACCGACTGCAAAGTCGCGTTTTTGCATCGCATAGACAGCTATCCCGAGCATCCGGGACGGATCGAGATCATCGAGACCCATTTCTCGTGGGTGTTCCTGACTGAGACGCGCGCGTACAAGCTCAAAAAGCCGGTTATAGGTGATGGTTTCGACTTCCGTTCGGTGGAGGCGCGTCGCCGCAACGCGATCACCGAAGTGCGCCTCAACCGCCGTCTTGCTCCCGATGTGTATCTTGGCGTGGTGCCGATCACGCTCGCTGAGGACGGTGAGCTCGTCATCGGCGGCACTGGACCAGCCATGGACTGGCTTGTAAAAATGGTTCGCCTGGATGCTGGGCAGACGCTCGAGCGCCGTCTGGCCCGACACGATCTGAACAGCAGCAATATCGCGGCGCTCGCGCGCAGGCTGGCCGGGTTTTATGCCGCCGCCCCGCGCGTCAGGATTTTACCAGCGCAATTCAACATTCGAATCGAGCGGGAACTCGCTGCCAGCCAACGCGCATTTCGGTCAGCCGGCAAGCCGCATCTACTGAACTCGATGAGCACATCCCGGCGTCGTCTGATCTCCTTTCTGAACCGCCGCGGTGCGCTGTTGCGGGAGCGCACTCGCCGAGGCCGCTTTGTTGACGGCCACGGTGATTTGCGTCCGGAGCACATTTACCTGAATGGCACCCCTCGAATAATCGACTGCCTCGAGTTCCGCGATGACCTGCGCATTGTCGATCCGATCAGCGAAATCGCCTATCTCGCGCTCGAATGCCGCCGTCTCGGTAATGACAGGGTCGAAACGCCATTGCTGCGGCGTTACCGGCAGCGTACCGGGGACAACCCACCCCGGGACCTGTTTCGTTTCTATGTGGCACTGAACGCGCTGATCCGCGCGCGAATAGCGATCCAACATCTGTCCGAACCGGGGGGGCGCTCTCCTGCGGAATGGGTGAGCCGGGCAGCCGAATACCTGAATATTGCTGCGGGGGAGTGCCGGCCTCTGGGGTACTGAGGTAACTACCCGCTGGACACTGCTGATCGTTGTCACCTATTTGTCAGTGGAACTAGTATTCAAGCCGATCGCAAAGCGTATTAAGCAACACCCGATTTGCGAGGGGCTTTTTCAAGATATGCCGGATGCCGAGTTCAGCAGCGCGGCGCTCGACCATGGGATCGGTGGTCGCTGTAATCATGATAATTATCGGAACGTTGCGGCCGCGCTTACGCAGTTCAGTAACCAGGTCGAGACCGTTCAACTCCGGCATGTGGTAGTCGACGATCAAACAGGCAATCACAGGATTGTCGCGCAGAAAATCGGCGCCGCTTTGACAGGTGCGTACCTCGAAATCGTACGTTTCCAACAGAAAACGGGTCGAATCGCAAACCGCAGCATCGTCGTCGACGATCGCGATGACGCCGCCTGTCGAGGTCATCGCCGGCCCCCATGGGTTGCCACTTGCGACATTACGGCCCTGCTCAATCAATTGGCTTGGCCTCATCGTAGGAGGGCAGCGCAACGCGGCTCCCTGATGTAAATCAAGAAACATCTACAATCGTTCCGGCGGACTGCAGTCGAACCGGAGATTGGGTTAAGCTGGCGGGTTCACGCCGGCGGCCATGGCCATCCGAACCAATGCAGGTAGGCTGCGCGCCTGCATTTTGTCCATGACCCGCGCACGATGAACCTCGACCGCGCGTGGGCTCATCGGCGAACGGCCTTCATTTTTGCGCACCCGCATCGCATTGGCATCTGATGCGCCGCCGGGGCGCGATGGCGGGGTGAGCATCGAAACGGCGGATTGCAACCAATCCGATAGGGCACTTGCCTCGCCGGTTCTTTTTCAACGGCTCAGGCCGGCGGCATTTGATCCAGATCAGGGCCGAGACCGGGCCATCCGGCTAAATGCAGCCACGATGGAGCAAGCAGTGCGGAGGGGCGCAATGCCGGTCAGCCCTTATCTGCGCAGTCCAGCGCGAACTTTGCGCGAGGCCTGCCAGGAAGCGAACCGCGACAGCCAGGGCAGAGTGTGTGCCGATTGTCCCTTGGCCGATCTCTGTGAACGGGAATATCGCAGAAAACAGCATGCAACGGCTCGGCCAATTTAGAGCGAGGGAGAATGAAATGAAAAGCTGGTGGCACGAACAGCGGGTTCGCGAGCGGGCCTACGAGATCTGGCAGAACGCAGGCTGCCCCGAAGGCAAATCGGTCGAATACTGGCTGCAAGCGGAGGGCGAGATCGCGGCCGAAGAGCAAGGTCTCGAACAGGAAATCGCGCTGGAGAGCGAAGGCGCTGTTTGATCTGCCGCTCGCGGAGTGTTCGCCGTGAATGATGTCTTCGTGACCCGGCCCACGATCGTCAAGAACCCCACCAGCTTTCGGTGCCGTCCGAACCTCGTCGACTATGCCGCGGCGCGGGTAGTGTTCGATTGGGGCAAGGCGCGCCTGTTTCTGGACGGATTGCCGGGCGGGCGGGGTCTGAACATCGCGCACGAGGCGGTGGACCGGCACGCAAACGGCCCCCGCGCCGACCGCGTCGCGCTGCGCTGGATCGGCAAATCCGGCGATCGCCGCGACATCACCTATCGCGCTCTCGCGGCCGAGACGAGCCGCTTCGCCAATGCGCTCGGCGCGCTCGGCATCGGACAGGGCGGCCGCGTGTTTCTGCTGCTGGGCCGGGTTCCCGAGCTTTACGTCGCGATGCTCGGCGCGCTGAAGGCGAAATGCGTCGTGACGCCGCTGTTTTCCGCGTTCGGCCCCGAGCCGATCGCGACCCGGCTGGAAATCGGCGACGGGCAGGTGCTGGTCACGACCGAGGCGCTCTATCGCCGCAAGGTCGAGGCGCTGCGGAGCCGGCTGCCGAAGCTCGCGCATGTGATCCTGGTCGATGACGGGCCGCCGGTCGCGGGCACGCTGCGCTGGCGCGAGCTGATGGCAGCGGCCGACGACCGGTTCACGATCCCGCCGACCGATCCCGAGGACATGGCGCTGGTGCACTTCACGAGCGGCACGACCGGCCGGCCGAAGGGCGCGATCCACGTCCACGACGCTGTGGTCGCGCATTATGTCACCGGGTCGCTATGCGCTCGACCTGCACGACGACGACATCTTCTGGTGCACCGCCGATCCGGGCTGGGTCACCGGCACCAGCTACGGGATCATCGCGCCGCTGACGCACGGCGTGACCAATCTGGTCGTCGAAGCCGAGTTCGATGCGCAGAGCTGGTACGGCGTGCTGGCGAGCCGAGCGGGTCAGCGTCTGGTACACCGCGCCGACCGCGATCCGCATGATGATGAAGCTCGGCGCCGATGCGGTGCGCGATTACGACCTCGCGGGCGCTGCGCTTCATGGCCAGCGTCGGCGAGCCGCTGAACCCGGAGGCGGTGCTGTGGGGCGTCGAGGCGTTCGGCCAGCCGTTCCACGACAATTGGTGGCAGACCGAGACCGGCGGCATCATGATCGCCAATTATGCCGCGCTGCCGGTCAAGCCCGGCTCGATGGGGCTGCCGCTGCCGGGCATCGAGGCGGCGATCGTGCAGCGCGAGCCGACGGCTCGGTGACGGTTGTCGATGAGCCGATGGTCGAAGGCGAGCTGGCGCTCAAAGCCGGCTGGCCGTCGATGATGCGCGGCTATCTGCACGAGGAGGAGCGCTACCGGAAATGCTTCGCCGGGCCGTGGTACCTGACCGGCGATCTCGCGAAGCGCGATGCCGACGGGTATTTCTGGTTCGTCGGGCGCGCCGACGACGTGATCAAATCCTCCGGCCATCTGATCGGCCCGTTCGAGGTCGAGAGCGCGCTGATGGAGCACCGGCCGTCGCCGAAGCCGGGGTCATCGGCAAGCCCGACCCGATGGCGGGCGAGATCGTCAAGGCGTTTGTCGCGCTGAAACCCGGCTTTGCGCCCTCGGAGGAGCTGCGCCGCGAACTGCTGGGGCATGCCAGAAAGCGGCTCGGCGCCGCGGTGGCGCCGAAGGAGATCGACTTCCGCGCCAACCTGCCGAAGACCCGCAGCGGCAAGATCATGCGCCGGCTGCTGAAGGCGCGCGAACTGGGCCTGCCGGAAGGCGACCTGTCGACTCTCGAAAGCGACGAGCGATGAGCGCCGCCCATGCCAAGGTCCGGCTCGACCACGCCCATCTGCATCATCTGCTGCGCCAGATGATCCGCATCCGGCATTTCGAGGCGAAATGCGTCGAGCTGTACCAGGCGCAGAAGATCCTCGGCTTTCTGCATCTCTATGACGGCGAGGAGGCGGTCTCGGTCGGCGTCATGGAGGCGCTCGCGCCCGAGGATGCCGTCGTCGCCACCTATCGCGAGCACGGCCAGGCGATCGCGCGCGGCGTCGGCATGGACCGGCTGATGGCCGAGATGCTCGGCAAGCTGGAAGGATGCTGCCGCGGCCGCGGCGGCTCGATGCACATCTTCGACCGCGCGACCCGGTTCTACGGCGGCAACGCGATCGTCGGCGGCGGGCTGCCGCTGGCGGTCGGCATCGCGCTCGCCGACAAGATGCAGGGCCGCAACGCGGTCACGGCCTGCTTTTTCGGCGACGGCGCGGTCGACGAGGGCGAGTTCCACGAGAGCATGAACCTCGCCGCGTTGTGGTCGCTGCCGGTGCTGTTCGTCTGCGAGAACAATCTTTACTCGATGGGCATGGCGCTGGAGCGGGCCGAGGCCGAGACCGACCTGTTCCGCAAGGCCGCCGCCTATCGCATGCCGGGCGCCGCGGTCGACGGCATGGACGTCGTCGCGGTCGAGAGCGCGGCGCGCCGTGCCGTCGAAGCAGATCCGCGCCGGCGGCGGGCCGCAATTTCTCGAATGCCGTACCTATCGCTTCCGCGCCCATTCGATGTTCGACGCACAGCAGTACCGCACCAAGGAGGAGATCGAGGCCTGGCGCAAGAAGGGGCCGATCGTGCGGTTTCAGGCCTGGCTGGAGGAGAACGGCCTGATCCACGAGGCGGAAATCCGCCGCATCGAAGCGGAGGCCGATGCCGAGATCGAGGCGGCGGTCGCCTTCGCCGAGGCCGGCACGCTCGAGCCGGTCGAGGAGCTCGAACGCTTCGTCACGATGGAGCGGGTGCCGGCATGAGCGCGAGCCCGATCACCTATCGCGAGGCCTGCAGGCAGGCGATCCGCGACGCCCTGCTCGCCGACCCGAAGTGCTTTCTGATGGGCGAGGATGTCGGCCGCTATGGCGGCTGCTATGCGGTCACCAAGGGACTGATCGACGAGTTCGGCGAGGAGCGCATTCGCGACACGCCGCTGTCGGAGAGCGCCTTTGTCGGCGCCGGGATCGGCGCGGCGATGGCCGGGATGCGGCCGATCGTCGAGATCATGACCGTCAATTTCAGCCTGCTGGCGCTCGACCAGATCGTCAACAACGCCGCGACGATCCCGCACATGTCGGGCGGCCAGTTCGCGGTGCCGCTGGTGATTCGCATGGCGACCGGCGGCGGGCGGCGGGTCGCGGCGCAGCATTCGCACAGCCTCGAAGGCTGGTACGCGCATATTCCCGGGCTGCGCGTGCTGGCGCCGGCGGTCATCGAGGACGCGCGCTACATGCTCGCGGCGGCGCTCGCCGACCCGAACCCGGTGCTGATCTTCGAGCACGTCATGCTCTACAATATGGAGGGCGCGCTCGACCCGGCGGTGACGGCGGTCGATATCGCACATGCCAAGATCCGCCGCGACGGGACGCGACGTGACCCTGATCGCCTACGGCAACGGGCTGTTCAAGGCGCTCGCCGCGGCCGACACGCTGGCCGGGGAAGGCATTGAGGCCGAAGTAATCGATCTGCGCGTCCTGCGGCCGCTCGACACCGCGACGATCCTGGCATCGGTCGCGAAGACGCGGCGCGTCGTCATCGTCGACGAAGGCTGGCGGAGCGGATCGCTGTCGGCCGAGATCGGCATGCGCATCGCCGAGGACGCGTTCTTCGATCTCGATGCGCCGCTGCGCCGGGTCTGCGGCCGCGAGGTGCCGATGCCGTACGCGCCGCATCTCGAAGACGCCGCGCTGCCGCAGCCGGCCGACATTGCCGCCGCGGCGCGGCTTCTCGTGCGCGGCAAATGAGCGATTTCCTGATGCCGGCGCTCGGCGCCGACATGGAGGCCGGCACGCTCGTCGAGTGGCTGGTCAAGCCCGGCGACCGCGTCAAGAAGGGCGACATCGTCGCGGTCGTCGAGACGCAGAAGGGCGCGATCGAGGTCGAGATTTTCGACGAGGGCGTCGTCTCCGAACTGGTCGTGCCGGTCGGGACCAAGGTCCCGGTCGGCGGCGTGCTGGCGCGGATCGGCGGAGAGGCCGCACGCGAGCCGACCCTGCCGCTGCGCGCCACTGCGGCCGCAGCCGGCACTTATCCGCAGCCGCGCAGCTGTCCGCCGAGCTCGCGCCGTCGCTGCCGGAGCCGACCGCATCACTCCGGCGCGGGAGGCAAGATCACGCCCGCCGCGCGCCGGCGCGCCGCCGAACTCGGCATTGATCCCGCCGGCCTGACCGGCACCGGCGTCGACGGCTCGGTCACTTTCGCCGATGTCGAACTGGCCGCTCGCGGACCGCGCCGCGCAGATCCGCCGACGACGGGGACCCGCGCCCGCACCGGCCCGGCTTTGACCCGGCGCGAGATGCGCAAGGCGATCGCCGCCGCCATGGCGCGCTCAAAACGCGAGATCCCGCACTACTACCTCAGCCATACGATCGATTTCGGACCGGCCTAGAACTGGCTCGCTTCCTACAACGCTGCGCAGCCGGTACCGCAGCGGCTGCTGCCGGCCGTGCTGCTGCTGAAGGCCAGCGCGCTGGCGCTGCGCGAAGTCCCGCAGCTCAACGGGACCTATGCCGATGGCGCCTTTAAGGCCGGCGACGGCATCCATGTCGGCTGGGCGATCTCGCTGCGCGGCGGCGGCCTCGTTGCGCCGGCAATCCGCGACACCGATGCGCGGCCGCTCCCCGATTTGATGGCGGCGATGCGCGACCTCGTGCAGCGCGCCCGCACCGGCGGCCTGCGCAGCTCGGAACTGGCCTCGCCGACGGTCACCGTGACCAGCCTTGGCGACCGCGGCGCCGAGACCGTGATCGGCATAATCTACCCGCCGCAGGTCGCTATCATCGGTTTCGGAACGATCTCGACCCGGCCCTGGGTAGTTGACGGACAAATCGCGCCGCGACCTCTCGTTAGGGTCAGCCTGGCCGCCGACCACCGCGTCAGCGACGGTCACACCGGCGGGCTCTGTTGAACGCGATCGATCGGCTGTTGCAGGAGCCCGAGAAGCTATGACCGGAATTGAAGCGCAAGATCTGATTTTCGGGGTCCTGCGCGACATCGCGCCCGAAGCCGATCCCGCCACGGTCGCCGGTAACGAAGATCTGCGCGAGGCGCTCGATCTCAACTCGATGGATTTCATGAACTTCGTCGTGGCGCTGCACGAGCGCACCGGGCTCGATATC
>CAWJZU010000018.1:0-70326 GCA_963847345.1 uncultured Alphaproteobacteria bacterium
GTCCTGCCCGGTTATCCCCGACGATCGCGAGTTGTGCGGGAATTCCTTCGATCCTCCCCGGATCAGGTCACGATCGCTCCCTCCGGAACCAGACCGGTGGTCGCGTAGCGCCACAGGGCGATGAACAGCTTGCGCGCGAGGGCTACGGCCAGAATGCGCCGCGTGCGCCCTGTCGCGCCCGCGGTGCGCTCCTTGAACCACAGAGCCAATCGACTGTCCGGCTGCCAAAACAACCAGCGCCAGGCGATCTGCATTATCTGTGCGCGAAGTAGCGGCGGTCCCGCCTTGGTGATCCCCTGATCGCGTGTCACCGGGCCGCTGGCCCACGGCGCGGGCGCCAATCCGCTCCACCCGCCGAGTTCGCGCCGATTGCGGAAATCCCGCCAGAATGCCTCACGCACCAACATCGAGGCATCGTTCGCGCCAATCCCCTTCAGGCGGATCAATGCTGCCAGCATCGTCCCGTCCCGGCGATGATCGACAGCGGCTTCTTCCTCGAGCTGCGATCTCGCCTTCTGGATGACACGGTTGCGTTCGGCCTCGACCTGCGCCAGCTGCTGCATGAGCAATGCCAAGCGCTGCAGCTCGCGAACGATCTCCGATTTGAGGCGGTGGCCGAGAGGACGACCGTCGCCGGTGATCAACTCATCCAGCCGCTGCGTCGCGCCCGCAGCGCGCGGGTTGAATTCGGGAATTCCTTGCGTCTTCAGGAGGCCCTTAATCCGGTTGGTGTGGGCGGTCCTCTCCTTGATCAGGCGCTGCCGTTCGCGCAGCAATCGCCGCTCGTCATCCTGTTCGACACTCGGCACCCGCACGGCGCTTAGTACCTGGTGCTCGCCGCGCGCATGGGCCATCAGCGCACGCACCATGTCGCGGGCGTCGATCCGATCGGTCTTGGCGCGCTTCGCGCGGCGATTGACGAGCAGACTGGCGGGATCGATGACGATCACCTTGATCCCGAGCGCGGCGAAGCGGCGCTGTAGCCAGAACCCTCGTAGCCGGCTTCGTGACAGCACAGCACGCTCGGAGTGGATCCCTGCGCCACCATTATCTGTGACCGCAAGCGCTCGATAAGCGCCAGAATGGCATCGGCATCGCCGGCAGCAACCCCGTGGATGGCGATCTTGTCGGCCAGCGGCGTGTGCACCCCGATTACCCACTTTGCTCGGCTCATCTCGATCGATACGAAAATATCAGCCGCGCTGTTTGCACTTCCCGATGCACATACTGTCTCGCCTTGCGCCGACATCTCCGTCCCCTCCGCCGCGTTCCAAAAAGAGCCGCACCGTATCGCTCGGCGCGCTGCCCGCCCCATAGGATCTCTGGAGAGAGAAAGAGCGGCACATTCCTCCGGAGCCGACGATTTCAGAGATGCGCGCCGCCTCGCACGTGTCAAGGTCAGAAGGCTGCCGCGCAGCGGTCGCCTTGACGCGTGCCAACAGTGGTGCGCTATCCTTCCTAACGCGGCGGATGCTGTCGTGCTGGGTGTCGCACGTTCTGGACTATGATGGTATTTCCGGTAACGCTGTAGAAAATAAGGTAGCGATAAGGGCGAGCGATTTTTATGTATACGCCCTCGACATCGGTTTCCGTGCCCATTCTGGGGAAAGTGCGAAGGCGGGAAATCGCTGTACCTATTGCAGCGCCGACTGCAGTCGGCGCGGGAGGATTATCGGTGCTAATGTAGGCTAGAATACTGCCGATCTCGGCGCGAGCGGTAGCAGTGTATTGAATGTTCATGCGCGATAGCGTGCATACATCTGCTCGATTTCCTCACCCGAGGCAAAACGACCGAGGCGAATGTCCTCGGAACTCCAGGCCAATGCCTCCCGCTCTTCATCGTCAACGCAGTAGACGCCACGATGCTGCAAACGCATTTCAACGAGTGAATCGACAAGCTCTGCTTGCGCTTCTTCGGGCAATTCAGTGGCTTGTTGAATAAGTGATTCGACTTTCTCTTGCGTAGTCATATGTTCATTATAGCAGGGGAGAGTGGCGGTGCAATGAATCGGAGTGTCCGGCTGCTGCTTCCATCTCCCTCATCGACTCTATGCTGAGCTAAAAACCCCGCAGCTAAAAAGGCGATCTGGCCATTCCTGTGCGGCATGCTGGACGGCAAGGATCATGATCTATTGTCGCGCACCTCATCGACCGTCTGCCGTGAACGCAAGAGCGGCGCGAAAAGGGGATTAGCGCGGCTGAGAGAACCGCTCACGAGCAGATTGGTGTCGAATCCGGCACGGATCATAACGTCGCTGCGGCACCATTGCGATGTGGGATAGTGCTATGCCTTCTGCGCGGTTGCGGCTCATCACGAAAGGCGGAACCATAATCGCGGCGGACCAAAGAATTCCGCAGACTTTGGGAAGGAGCGGCCCATGAAATATGACGTCGTGATCGTCGGCGGAGGAGCCGCCGGGTCGGTCTTAGCCAGCCGATTGGCCGCAGACGTACAGACGTCCGTACTTTTACTGGAAGCCGGGCCGGACTACCCGGATCCGGCGCAGCTGCCGGACGAAATCAAGTTCGGCCACACCCGCTTTGCCGAAGCCCCGGATTCGCAGCACAACTGGGCTTTGCGCGCCACGATCACCGAGGAGCAGGGCGCGATCCATGTCGCGCAGGGCAAGGTGATCGGCGGCGGCTCGTCGATCAACGGGCAGGCGATGCAGCGGGCGTTCCCCGAGGATTTCGATTCTTGGGCGGCGCTCGGCAACGCCGAATGGGCCTACGACAAGGTCGTGCCGTACTTCCGCAAATCGGAGCGTGACCTCGACATCCAGGACAATTATTGCCACGGCTCGGACGGACCGATCCCGGTCCGCCGGCGTCAGACGGGGCCCTTACCCGCCATTCAACAAGCCTTTCATGCCGCCTGCACGCAGGCGGGGTTCGGCACGACCAACGACAAGAACGGCCTGCACCCGGCCGGCCTCGGAGTGTCGCCGTCGAACAATATCGACGGCGTGCGGATGAGCACCGCCCTGACGCATCTCAATCCGGTGCGCCACTATCTCAACCTGACGGTGCGAGGCGGGGTCTTTGTCCGCAAAATCGTGATCGAGGACGGCAAGGCGGTCGGCATCGAAGCCGAAAGCGGCGGCAAGGCGTTCCGGATTGACGGCGGCCGCGTGGTCCTGAGCGCCGGCGCTATCAGATCGCCCCACCTGCTGCTGCTCTCGGGCATCGGTCCCGAGGACCAGTTGCGGGAATTCGGCATACCCGTGGTGCGGCATCTGCCGGGCGTCGGCTCGAACCTCATGAACCACGCCAGCGCGCAGACGACCTTCAAGGTCAAGGACGGCGTCTCGCTCGAGGCGCACCGCGACGCGGCGCACTTCTCGCTGCACTACACCGCCGAAGGCTCGAACTACGTCAACGACATGGTGCTGCGCACCAGCACCGTCATCGACGAGCGGCAGGAGCGCGTCCCCGGGGTGCGGACCAAGTACCTGATCGGCGATGTTCCGCCCGACCGGGCAGCGCGGATCCACTGCACGCTCGGATTGCCGGACGGCTCTGGCTACGTCCGGCTAAACTCGGCGGATCCGAGCATCCAGCCGTCCTTCAACTACTGCTATCTGCAGCACCCGAACGACATCCGGCGGATGCGCGACGGTTTGCGCTTAGCGGCGCGGCTGCTGGAGTCCGAGGCGTTCAAGGACATCGCCGAATACCGGATCCATCCGGCGAGCGATATTCTGGCCAATGACGATGCGTTGGACCTGTGGATGCGGCAAACCGTGGGCACGGCCCGGCACGTCTGCGGGACCTGCAAGATGGGGCCGGACGACGATCCGATGGCGGTGGTCGACCAATATTGCAGAGTGAAGGGCGTCCAGGGGTTGTGGGTGGCCGACGCCTCGGTGATGCCGCGCATCCCGCGCTCGGGCGGCTCGCATGCAACGGTGATTATGATCGGCGAACGGGTCGTCGATTGGATTGCGGCGGGGTGAGTGGCTGCACCCGCATCGGCTGCTACATCCGGCGGCGCGCAACGGCTCAAGCTGCTTGCCAAGGGTTGCCCGTAGGTGCTGCTACGGGCGCAGCCGATGAGGCGTCATTTGGGGTGCATTACGGCCTTTCACTGAAATTGTAGCGTAATTTGAGAAATCAAAAATTAGTATAGTTTTATTATACCGATATTGGAAATGAGCTAAGTGCACGCAGGGTTTGCCTACTCCACCCCAAACTTCCGCCGCCTTGGGCGGGTGGAAGGCTTTTGATCGAGAGGTCGGTCAGCCGCATTTTTATGTGCCAATTTAGGTGCGTTTGGGGCTGGTCAGGGCCGGTACAGCATGGGTCATCTTGGGTGGCCTATGGAGTGTCACGATAGGAAAATAGCAATGGGTATAATAGGTTAGTGGCGCACGATGGGTCATGCTGGCACGATGGAGCGCACCATAACGGTGAAGCCGCTTACATGAGCTGGTCGAAGAACGGGGATCGCCCTGGGGATCGCGACGCGCGGCGGGGCTATCACCACGGCAATCTGCGCGAGGCGCTGATCCGCGCCGCGCTCGACCTAATCGCGCAAAAGGGGCCGGCCGGGTTCACCTTCGCCGACGCGGCGCGCTGGGCCGGGGTCAGCTCGGCGGCGCCATACCGCCACTTCCGGGACCGCGAGGCGCTCTTGGCCGATGTCGCGCGGCGCGGCTTCGAGCTGTTCGAGGGCGCGCTCGGCCAGGCATGGAGCGACGGCCGGCCCGATCCCTATCGCGCCTTCGAGAATGTCGGGCGCGCCTATCTGCATTTCGCGCGCAGCGAGCCGGCCTATTACTCGGCGATGTTCGAGGCCGGCGTGCCGCTGGACGCCGATCCCGGATTGCGCGAGGCGGCGGGCCGCGCCTTCGATGTCCTGCGCCGCGCCTCCGAAACCCTGTGCGCGCAGGCCCCCTCCGGACGGCGGCCGCCGTCCTTGATGATGAGCCTGCACATCTGGGCGCTGTCGCATGGCATAGCCTCGCTGTTCGCGCGCGGCGACGCCGGCCGGCGTCCGTTGCCGATGGAACCCGAGGAGCTGCTCGAAGCGGGCGTGCTGATCTATCTGCGCGGTCTCGGGCTGATCGCCGAGCCGCCGCGGCCCGATTCCTGACACTCTCGATTTTCGATTGACAAACCGGGCCGTCGGGCCAAGTTAATGTTAGTAACATTTACATGAGGACGCGATGACCCCTGTTGCGTGGCTCGACGATATCGGCAAGCCGGCCTGGATTGCCCTGATGATCGTCAGCTTTTTCATCTGGTGGCCGCTGGGCCTGGTCGTCTTGGGATACACAATCGGGAGTGGACGGATGTTCAGGTGCTGGAATTCGCGGCGCGGCGGGGAATGGCGGCAGCGGATGCAGGAGCAGGCGGCGCAATGGTGCGGTCCTCGCGCCAGTGGCGCGAAGTGGGGTGGAACGCGGGGCGGCATGCGCAGCAGCGGTAATCACGCCTTCGACGAATACCGCGACGAGACGCTGCGCCGTCTGGAGGAGGAGGAGCGCGAGTTCAAGGAGTTCCTGGACCGGTTGCGCCACGCCAAGGACAAGGCCGAGTTCGACCAGTTCATGGCAGAAATGCGCGGCCGCCGGCCGACCGAAGGTGGACCGTCGCCGCAGCCACAGGGCTGACTTCATATCATGTCCCGCATCACGAGGGCGGCGCGCCTTCGGTGCTTTGCACCGAGAGAATAAAACTGCGGTACAGGCTGAAGAGCCGGTGACCGTCCAAAAGGAGGGCCGGTGATGCGTTCACCGGCCCTCTTCTCTTGTCGCGCAACCGGCCTCATCGAAAATGGCGCATAAGCGCGATTGTGGAACAGTCGTCAGCGAGGGTTACGCCTTCGCCACGCGTGTTTTATTCGAAACCCTTTGCTTTCAGAACGGTCTGGGCGGCAGGCGAGGAAAGGAACGTGATCAGCGCTCTTGCGTCAGTCTGACTGCTGCCGGTAACGATGCCAGCGGCACGGTTAGCGTGCTCGGACGAGGTGGAAATTCGGCGGTAAGCGCGCGTCGGGCGGAATGCCCCGGTACTTGGAGCCCGGCGCGCGCGTGAGCGAAAGGTGGTCACCGAGAAGGGCGGCTAAGGTGGAGTTGCAACGCTTCACCCGAAGTCGACCGAGGACCCGATGACCGATGACCGAATGGCGCTCGTCGAGCTGCTGCAGAAGAGCGGCGACGGCGATTTCCTGCGAGCCGTGGCGGAGGCGGTTCTGCAAATCCTGATGGAAGCCGGTGTCGAGGGCCTGATCGGCGCCGGGCGGCACGAGCGCACCGGCGATCGGCTCAATTATCGCAACGGCTACCGCGAGCGCAGCCTTGATACGCGGCTGGGATCGCTGAGCCTGCGCATCCCCAAACTGCGCCAGGGCGCCTACTTCCCGCCCTTTCTGGAACCGCGCAAGACCGCCGAAAAGGCGCTCGTCACGGTGATCCAGGAAGCCTGGATAGGCGGCGTGTCTACCCGGCGGGTTGACGAAGTGGTGCAGGCGATGGGTCTCGCCGGCATCTCGAAGAGCCAAGTCTCCAAGCTGTGCAAAGACATCGACGAGCGGGTCAATGCCTTCCTCGACCGCCCGCTGGAGGGCGAATGGCCGTATCTGTGGCTCGGCCCTGGCATCGGTGCGCCAATGAGTGAAGAACTCCACGACAGCTTTTTTTGGTTCGATCGCTACGGTGACAGGGAGCCGATTCCGGTATCGAGGCTCCTGAAGCGGGCTTTGACGAGTTGGATTTTTGCAGAAGCTGGATAGGAAAGATTACCAAATGGAACGAGCATGATTGGCCGGAAAAAGGATAGGGATATAGTGACCTTGTCATTTCAACCGCGGATCTAATGCGCGTTTTTCCCGAAGAAGGGGACCCCTTTGCCCCGATCATTGAGTTAGGATATAAAAACGCTGCCACACCGTCCACTGCTCGATTACCGGCACAGAAAATTCTCTTCTTGAAAGACGTAACGGATCGAATCGCAGAGCACACAGGAGCCGATCTTTGGGATGCCGCGATGAGCCTCCATAGAGCGCTCTGCTCAGGTGAACTGAGCGCCGAATTTGACCGTGGGGAATTGATCCCGTGTGGCCTCTGGTGATCCGTGAGGCCGCGCGATCTTGACGACCGAACTGACTGTTGGGAATTCGAGGGCTTACGGTATTTCAATCCTACGCTTACCACAGAGGCGGTGGATCGCTGGCTTGTAGACGGCGCTCCCTCCGTTGCCCAACCTCAAGCTGACCAGTTCGCGGCAGAAGAATCAGCGCCGGTGGGATTTAGGTTCCCCGAACCTAGCGACCGCTCTCCTTGCGATGCCAATTCTCTCCCGGTTTATCTGCAATTCCTCGTCGAAATGGTGCCTCTGCTCGGTGGATGTGCTCGTATCGCTGGACTCAAGAAAGAGGAAGTCGAGGCCGAGATCAGGGCGCAATGGCGCCCGGAGTTGCGCTTAACATCCCAGAACAAAGTGAGGATGATGGCGATGATCCTGCGCCCGCCCGAAGCGCAAGACGGTGGGGCGAAGCCAATGCGCGCCGCAGGAAATGGCGCATCCGGTGAACGGTGGAACCGTTTCACCCCTTCCGACGAAGAAATCTCCGATACTGAACCTGTTAGGGATGGAACCGTTTAACCCTCTGGGTGGAACCGTTTAACTCCTAGGGAAACACTGAAAAAGTAGCGAATTGGGTGGTTGCGCCTGGGTAGAATTTCGTCCGGCCGGGGGGACCGAGGGGCGGGACGATGCAGCGTCAAGGGAGCTTTTCGCAGGCGGAATACGCCGGCAAGAAAAAGCAGACGCGGCGCGACAAGTTCTTGGCCGAGATGGAGCAGGTGGTGCCGTGGGCGCGGCTGGTCGACCGTCTGCGCCCGCTCTACCCGAAGGGCGAGCGCGGCCGCAAGCCGATCGCGCTGGAGCTGATGCTGCGCATCTACTTTTTGCAGCAATGGTACGGGCTGGCGGATGAAGCGCTGGAGGATGCGCTGTACGACAGCCAAGCCTTGCGCGGCTTTGCCGGCATCGATCTGACGCTGGACGCGGTGCCCGACGCGACGACGGTGCTGCACTTCCGCCACTGGCTGGAGCGCCACGAGCTGACCCGGGCGCTGTTCGACGAGATCGCCGCGATGCTGGCCGAGCGCGGTTTGTTGATGCGCCAAGCTACCATTGTGGATGCCACCATCATCGCCGCCCCGCCCTCGACCAAGAACAAAGAGAAGGCGCGCGACCGGCAGATGCACCAGACCAAGAAGGGCAATCAGTGGCATTTCGGGATGAAGGGGCATATCGGCGTGGACGTCGCCTCGGGGGTGGTGCACACGGTCGTCGGCACCGCCGCCAACGAAGCCGACATCAACCAGATGGCGGCGGTGCTGCACGGCCAGGAAGAGGCGGTGTTTGCCGACGCCGGCTATACCGGGGCAGACAAGCGGCCGGAGCATGCCGACCGCGATGTCTGCTGGAACATCGCCATCAGGCGCAGCATCATCAAAGCTTTGCCCAAAGCGCTGCGGGATGTGGCGGAGCCGGTCGAGCGCGCGCTGGCGCAGGTGCGCGCCCCCGTCGAGCACCCGTTCCACGTCGTCAAGAACCTGTTCTGCCATAAGAAGCTGCGCTATCGCGGCCTCAAGAAGAACACCGTGCAATTGCACACTCTGTTCGCGCTGGCCAATCTGGTGATCGTCAAGAAGGCTCTGCTCGCTCAACCCGGCTGACGATACCCGGATTCTGTCCCGATCCCGCAAACAACACAGGAAACCCGGCCCAACCCCCGATTTATACCAACCAGACCGCCACCCACGCGGCGCGCCGCCCCAAAATCAGGCCGTAGCCGCCGAACCGTCAGCTATCCTCGCTATGTTCAGTGTTTCCCTAGTCCCCGGCCGCATAATTAACGAAATTCCCCCTCGTTCCGCGCTGCTCCTTGGCGCGTCGTGAGAGGGAAGAATGCAGATACTCGAACACCGCAAAGTCAGTTCTCCTGATGCTGCGCAGTATCTCGGGATCAGCGCCAGTACGCTTTCAAAGCTGCGCGTTTTCGGTGGCGGCCCGAAGTTTCACAAGCTCGGTCGCCGCGTTGTCTATGACACCCGTGATCTTGATGCCTGGTTCGAGGCGCGGCAGCGTTCGTCAACATCCGACAGCGGCGACGTGCCAACTCCAAACCGGCGCAAGGGGCGCGCTCGTGCGGCTGCGCCCGGCGACAGGAAAGTGGCGGGTGGGTGGTAGCAATGCCGGCAGCCGAAATTGCCGCCGCGCGCTCGGTGGTGCGCACCGAGCGGGCGGGTGGTGGCGCTGCCGCTGTCCGGTACATGGCAGCCGCGGTGCCAGCTTGGCGCTGCGCGACGGCGAGCGTGCGCTTGTCGTCAAATGCTGGGCCGGGTGCGATCCCGGCGAGGTGGTTTCCGAGCTGGGCCGGCGCGGATTGGTCGGTGGTCGGGCGCCAGGCATTCGCACTTCATCGCACTTTGCCACTCGCATCGATGCTGAAGCCCGCATTGCCACCGCCCGTCGCCTTTGGACAGCGGCGCAGAGCGCGTTTGGCGGCCCTGTGGTGCGCTATCTCGCGGGCCGCCGCATCATCACCCTGCCCCCGCCGCCTTCGCTGCGCTATGCGCCTGCGCTGCGCCGTCCTGACGGCAGCCGCGGGCCGGCGATGATCGCGCGCATCGACAGCGCCGACGGCGAGCTGATCGGCGTGCATCGCACTTGGCTATTCCGCGACGAGCACGGGACTTGGTGTCGTGAAAGTCGCGCGATGCTCGGCCGTGCTGCCGGCGGCGCGGCGCGGCTTGCTGAACCGGAGACAACGCTGCTTGTCGGCGAAGGCATCGAAACATGCCTCGCCGCAATGGAGGTGACCGGAACGCCTGCTTGGGCCGCGCTCAGCACGTCCGGCCTGATCGCGCTCGCGTTGCCGGCATCGGTCCGCAATGTTGTCATCCTTGCCGATCCGACGCCAACGGAGCCGGTCAGCGCGCGGCCCGCGCGGCTGCGGCGCGCTGGTTGGCGAGGGGCGCCGCGTCCGCATCGCGATGCCGCCGGACCCGGCACCGATATGTGCGGATTTGCTTGCCGACGGCCCCGCAGCATCACGCGAGCGATCGATGCCGCCGCGTGACGGCGCCGCGCGCCGTGCGCGCGATCATCGGCGCGGCACCCGAGCTGGTCCCCGCCGATCTTTGGGCGGCGCCCGACATGGGCGTCCTGCGGCTTCATCGCCATCCGCCGCCGCCGCTACCTCTGGCCGTATTCGGGCTGCCGTGGGCCGAGTGGATCGGCACCGCCGCCGAGGCCGCGGCGTGCGCGCCCGACTACGTGGCGGCGCCGCTGCTCGCCGCCGTGTCGGCGCTGATCGGGCATGCCCGGTGGGCGGAGGCGGTGCCGGGTTGGGCGGAGCCACCGCATCTTTGGATCGGCGCCGTTGGCGACAGCGGCGCCGGCAAATCGCCCGGCGCTGATTGCTTGATGTGCGACGTGTTGGCAGAGATCGAGCGGCGCATGCTCGCCGACTATCCCGACCGGCTTCGGGAGTGGCGGGCGGCTGCCGAGCTGGCAAAAGCCGCGGAAGCCGCGTGGCAGGGCGAGGTGCGCGAGGCGCAGCGCCGAGGAGCGCCGCCGCCGCTGCCGCCGGCCGCAATCGCTGGTTCCGAGCCGCAGGCGCCGCGACTGCGGCAGCATGACGTGACGATCGAGCGCGTCGCGACATTGCTGGCGACGGCGGCGCCGAAGGGGCTGCTGATAGTGCGCGACGAGCTGGCCGGCTGGATCGACGGCATGGACGCGTACCATCCGGCCGCCCGCGGCTTCTGGGTGGAGGCATACGGCGGCCGGCCGTACCGCGTCGAGCGGCAGAAATCGCCCGAACCGATCGTGATCCCGCGCGTAGCCGTCGCGGTGTACGGCACGACGCAGCCCGAGCGGCTGGCGCTGCTGATGCGCGGCGCCGATGACGGGCTGCTGGCGCGCATCATGTGGACGTGGCCTGAGCCGATCCCGTTCCGCCTCGGCCGGCGCGCGCCCGGCGCCGCCTGGGCGATCGGCGCGCTGGACCGGCTGCGCGAGCTGGAGCTGATGCCGGGCGACCCGCCGGCGCCGGTCACGGTGCCGCTGTCGGCCGAGGCGCGCGACATGATCGAGGAGTACGGCCGCGAGATGCAGCAGCGGCAGGCGGAAATGGGCGGGCTGCTGCGCTCGGCGGCAGGCAAGGCCGCGCGGCCAGGCGCTCCGGCTGGCGCTGATCCTGGAGTACCTGTGGTGGTGCGGGATGGACGGCATGTCGCCGCCGCCCGCCGAGATCGGCGCCCGCGCGTTTGCCGCCGCCGCGGCGCTGGTCAGCGACTACCTGTTGCCGATGGCCGAGCGCGTCTACGGCGATGCCGCGGCGACTGAGCGCGAGCGCGGCGCCGCGACGCTGGCGCGCTGGATCATGGCGCAGCGCCCGGCCGAGCTACATGTCCGGCACCTGCAGCGGGAGGTGCGGTTGCCGGGGTTGCGCACCGCGGACCAGATACGGGCCGCCGCCGACGCGCTGGTCGAGACCGATTGGCTGCGCCCGCCGCCGCCTGCCAGCGAGTTCGGTGCCGGCCGGGCGCGTGTCGCCTATCCGCTCAATCCCAGGCTCTGGGAGGCTGCCCCTGAGTCGGTGGTCCGACACCTTCGCGCGGCTGTCGGGCGGCGCCGACACTATGGACAGAATGCGACACTGTGCGGGGCTGTCGCCCATAGTGTCGCACAATGTCCATTGTGTCATGACAGCGTCCGCCCAGCCGCGGCCTGTTGCCGATGCCGCGGCATCCGCAGGAGCGGGTGATGCCGAGACGCTAAACAAGACGGCAGAGCGTGCGGCCTCTCATTGGGGCGACGCCGAGGCGGAGCGCGCCGCCATCGTCGAGTTCACGAGCGGCATCCCGTGCGAGTGGGCCGAGGGCTTTGTCCGGCTCGATCCCGATCGGCCGTCTGGTGATGTGCCGCCGGGACGCTGGCAGCGCTTCGTCGATGACATCGGACGTTTTCTCGACAACGGGTTCGCCGAGCAAGCCGCTGCGCTCGGCTGGGGACCGTTCGACCTGTTCGGCTGCGATCGTGACCGGCCTTTCGCTTGTATAGACGGTGCCGGGCTGCTCTGGCAGCTCAACGGCGATCGGCTGGTTGCGCTTACGGTCGACGTCGCAGTGATTGAAACCCGGGCCGGCGCGCGGCAAACCTATCGGCGCAAGCCAAGCGAGCCGGGCCGTGTGCTCGCATGGGAATTGGAGGCGCGGTAATCATGCCACGCATCTCTGCCCAAAGTCGGTAACGCAGTCCGAGTTGCCAAACGATTTCCTAAAAAACGGGGAGCACATAATGGGCGGCATCGGATCGGGACGGCCGAGTGGGTCGGGGCGCGATACGGTCGAAGCCTGCCGCTCGCTCGACGCGAACCGGCTGCACCGCGAAGGCTGCCTACCCGCCGGCTGGGTGGGTGGCTGGCAATGAACGCGCGATGGGAAGCAAGTCGCGTTGATCAGCTTGCGCGCCGAGGCCGACCGACTGCACCTCAATTATCGTATACGCCTTGGCGACGATGACTTCTCTACTAGGCCAGATTTGAACGCATATTCTGGTATCGGACGCATCGATGCTACTCACCCTACCCCGCTTGACGGCGGACGCGTGGCTGTAGTCGTTCGAGAGTCGCAACAAATGACCCAAGATCATCACTTTCTCCAGAACTCAATTGCCGTATCGTATGGTGACCTAATACCCGATAAGCGTCAAATTGGACATCATCAATTCTATCGTGGGATAATTGGTTGGGAAATCCTTCATTGCATCGCGCGTAAATTAAATCCAAATCACCCCGTTTCCGGATTTCGGGGCCGACAACTCCGCTGTTTCAGACATATCTAAGCGAATTCAACGCGCTATTCGCCATCGCCGAGGCGATGGCCCTTTCGCAGGCCAGGCCGGCCCCGGAACAACTCACGGCGACCGGCGCAGCCTAGTGGTACAAATCTAACGCTTGGTACCCGGTGAAACTTGATCCCATTGGAGGCACTGAAATTGTGATTCCAGTTCTCAAAGCCCTAGGTCGGAAAGGCTTGGGTGATCGTCTGGCCGTCGCCCTAGGGGCCAACGGTATTTCCGGTCCGCCTCTGTAATCGGTAAATCATTGATAGATGCAAAGCGTCGCTCCATTACGCCATCGGCATTGAATTCCCAGTTCTCATTGCCGTAGGAGCGGAACCAATGTCCGCTGTCATCATGCCATTCATAAGCAAAGCGAACGGCGATACGGTTATCGCCAAATGTCCACATCTCTTTGACTAAGCGGTAATCGAGTTCCTTATTCCATTTGCGAGTGAGAAACGCCACGATCTCGGCGCGCCCATTGATGAACTCCGCGCGATTTCTCCAGCGGCTATCTTCGGTGTACGCCAGTGAAACCCGATTGGGATCGCGACTGTTCCAGGCATCTTCTGCCATTCGGACCTTCATGATCGCGGTCTCGCGGCTGAATGGGGGAACGGGAGCAGGCACGGTTACCTCCCTGTTTCTAGTTAGCTCCTTTAAACCGACATTCGCCGGATTGCCGGTCGTTTTGTGGAATTTTCCGTCCCGTTGAGGCGCGCTGCAAGGAAATTCAATCGGTGGCCGGCTGTGCCGGCGGCCAAATCGGTGGGCTTTCCGCCGCAAAGGGCTGGAGCGCATCGCGCGGCCTGCATCAGGGCACACTTCGACCTTCCCCCTGCCACATTTGCTCCCGTTGCCCCCTCATGCCGGCGCAGTCGGGGCACGCAGTCGGGCGATCAGCGACAGGATTTCGGCGAACACCTGTCGCGGCACTGCGACCTCGGCGAGCTGGAACGTGACGTATCGGCCGTGACTGACGACCTTCGCGCCGATTTTGATCAGCTTCTCGCGCAGGCTGGTCATTGACCACCTCTCCACCGTCTTGGGCATTGCCAGCGTGCGCATGAAGTTCCCGAGATTATAGGCCAGCGCGTGGAGTTGAAGACGCACGGCATTAGCGGCGAAAGTCCGGCATGACAGCCGCGTCCATTTGACTGCGTTCTTGCCTTCCTTGATATACTGCTCACACGTGCCACGCCGGTTATAGAAGGCGACAATACCCCGGGCAGACCGCGCCAAATTGGTGACGATGAAACCGACCTGCGGGTATAGCTCGCCCGGATGCCATTCGACCTTGGCCACGACATGGCGCGGCTTGTTCCAGCTCTGCGCCTGGTAGCGGAAGCTGGCGTAATAGCGCCGTACCTCGTGGGGCGGTCGCCCAACTGGGCGCTTCAGCAGATGTCCGATCTTATCCTGCAAGACCTGGTTGGCAGGAAGCCGGATCGTGTAGCTGGCACCCTCGGCTTCGAGTAACTCGTAGATCTCAGGATTCGCGAAGGCTGCATCGCCCCGGAAATACAGATGCTTCACGATGCCCCGGTAACGAGCAATCACCGGCTCCAGCACGGCACGCCAACCATCGGCGCTGTGCACATTGCCCGGTCTCAACGCACACCGTTCGACATCGCCGAACTGGTTGAACACGAAGAGCGGGTGGTAGCAGGTGCAGCCAAAGTGGCCATTATAGGCGCTGCCTTCCTGTTCGCCATAGGTCGGGCTTTCGCTCAAATCCATGTCGAGTATGACGGTCTTCATCCCTCGCCGCCGGCGCACTTTGTCAGTCCACTGACCGGGCAGATTGGTAAGAGCGGTAAGATTCTCTGGCCGGCTCAACCACTTTGTCTCAAAGCGGCCCATTTGGCTGGCCGAGGCGGCAGATCCGCTGATCGCCCTGTCCCCAACTACCCAACGCATTGCCGGGTCACGGCACAGCCGCTCGGCGTCGTTCACATCTTCGTACCCAGCCAGCCGCCCAAACAGGGCTTGGCGCAGAAGGCCCGATAACTGATGCCGACCGTTCTTACCGGTGCGCGCATCGGCCAGTGCATTTGTAGCCGTAGCGGTCAGATGCAGCGCGTCGTCCAGTTCACGGTAGGCCAGCAGTCCCGCATCGGAGGTAATTGTAGAACCGCGAAATTGGAGCATCAAGCGGCGATCGAAATCGAGCCGCAGCGCGCTTCTATCCGCTTCACCCGTCGGGTCCGCCATTGCTGCCCCGGTTGGCTACCAGTAAGATGCTAAATCTTAATCCAAAACCGCCTTCGAAGCGCTCAAAATCACAGCCTCATCCGGCGAATGCGAGTTAAAATGTCTGGCGGCTCATCTCCGCTCAACACTGGCTTAATGTACACGATTTTTCCGGGCCTGCTGTCGCTCTCTGGATAATGTATTGTCCCGATCGCATATTTTGGCCGACGCCATCCGGGTACGCTCGGCTGAGGCTCGCGGAAACAACCGATGCTAGGGAAATCAATGTTGATACCAAGATGAAGTCGAGCATTGCGGATGGCACTACCAAGATTGGCGCAGACATAATCCCGATCCTGATCTCCATCTACGATAACGATATTGGCACAACGACGGCGCAGCATCTCGTGAATCCCCAATCTCTCGAAATATCCTCCATCGGACAAATGAATATAGGGCTGCGCCTTTGCATCCGACCCTACGGCATGTCCGAGTAGGTCAAAAAAAATGGGAGAAATGCCACCCGAGGACGATTTCGGCGATAGCTACGTGATCTAGATGAATTTGGATTACCCAGCCACCAGCCGAAACCAACGTTGAAGATCGCCATAAGCGAGCTCACTGGCACAGAGGGATAATATTCTGAAGCCCTGCCCGCCGAAGCACCGGAGATCGCCATCGCGGTTCCTAGCGTTATACCGCCGTTTAAATCACCGTACTCGATAGTCGGCCGATAGCCTAGACGATGATGACCGCAGACTAGCGGTGTTATGACGAACGGTTCTGCATGGCGGTATCGCGATGTCACGCTTTTACCCCTGACGATGCTCAGGGCCAAGTTGATGACATGAAAAGGGCGCCAGTCGCCAACAATGAGTGACCGCGGCCATAGTTCGGCCATATGGATATCGTCACGCTTCAGCGGAATACGACACATCGTTGGGTTGAGAGGAAGAGTCTGGCCCTGCTATAGTGTCGCGCGTGGCTAGCAGAAAGATCTCGATCAGCCTCCGACGGTATAAGGCATGAAGGGATATTCCATTTACATCGATTAGCCAAGCCGCTACCATCCACCCCGTAGCCAGTGTTATAGTAAAGACAATCAAATTCCGCCACTCCGCCCAATAACGGCCAGCTCCCGGCGGGTCCCAGGAACTATCGTAAACATAAAGAAGTGATGTTTGTAGCGGTCCGACCAAATATAACGTCGTCAAACTTGGATCGATATAAATGCAACAATAACAACACCGAAAACTGCGCATTCCGTTGCCATATCTCCGGGATGGCCGACCCCGCACTTTCCCCCGAAGCGCTATATCCCGAGCACGATTTTGCAGAAAAGCGGCGGTGTTAGCTCATCGTGCTGCGCCGTTGCTCGGCCTTTGCGTGCACCTATACAGCACCTAAGGAAATACCGAAGAAATCGCCCGGCTGGGGCCTGTATGGGATAGAATCTGCCTGTGGGGCGGAGGGTCGAGCGATGCAGCGCCAGGGGAGCTTTTCGCAGGCGGAATACGGGGCCAAGAAGAAGCAGACGCGGCGCGACAGGTTTTTGGCTGAGATGGAGCAGGTGGTGCCGTGGGCGCGGCTGGTGGAACGTCTGCGACCGCTGTACCCGAAGGGCGAGCGCGGCCGGCCGCCGATCGGGCTGGAGCGGATGCTGCGGATCCACTTTCTGCAGCAATGGTATGGGCTGGCCGACGGGGCGATGGAGGATGCGCTGTATGACAGCCAAGCGTTGCGCGGCTTCGCCGGCATTGATCTGACGGTGGCGGCTGTCCCGGAGGAGACGACAATCCTGAACTTCCGCCATTGGCTGGAGCAGCACGAGTTGAGCCAGACGTTATTCGCCGAAGTAACGGCGATGCTGGAGGAGCGCGGCTTGTTGATGCGCCAGGGCACGATTGTCGATGCGACCATCATCGCCGCTCCGCCCTCGACCAAAAACAAGAGCAAGAGCCGCGACCCGGAGATGCACCAGACCAAGAAGGGCAATCAGTGGCATTTCGGGATGAAGGCGCATATTGGGGTCGATGTCGCCTCGGGGGTGGTCCACACGGTCGTCGGTACTGCCGCCAACGAAGCCGATATCAACCAGATGGCCTCGGTGCTACACGGCGCGGAGGAGGATGTCTTCGCCGATGCCGGCTATACCGGAGCGGACAAGCGGCCCGAACATGAGGACCGCGACGTGTGCTGGAACATCGCGATCAAGCGCAGCATCATCAAAGCATTGCCCAAGGGCCTGCGGGATTTGGCGGAGCCGGTCGAGCGAGCGCTGGCGCAGGTGCGCGCCCCCGTCGAGCACCCCTTCCACATCGTCAAGAACCTGTTCCACCATAGGAAGCTGCGCTATCGCGGGCTGGCCAAGAACACCGCGCAACTGCACACCCTGTTCGCCCTGGCCAACCTGGTGATCGTCAAGAAAACCCTGCTCGTCCAATCCCGGGCCTGATTACACCCGGACTCTGTCTCAATCCCGGAAACAACACAGGAAACCCCAGCTACAGCCCCGGTTTCCGCCAACACAGACCGTTTTCCAGGCACGCCGCCGTCAACAATTATGCCTCGGCCGCCAACCCGCCGCCTCCGCCCACATTATTCGGTGTTTCCCTAAAATCCTTAAGCGGCTAAAAAAGATCACTTACCATGAATGCGGCTTCACCATTAGGGTGCTGTTTCGGTGTGCGCCATATCGGTTCACTGTGCTCCACCAACCTCCCAGCCTACTTTAGATTTTCGCTGTTACTTCGCGCATCGGAGGGCCAGTGCGAGCCATACGGCACCGGCATCGTGCACGCTCCGGCGCCCCCTATTTGGCACCTGATCTTCCGCAGCACCGATGCGACCCTCCGCGCCCTTGGCTTCACGCAGGAAAGCCAGCGGGACTATCCCGACGGCACTTTGCGCGGCCTCAGCATCTGCGGCGGCAAGCAGACCAAGACCTTCATGCGGCTCATCACAAACGGTCCCAATCGGAGCCGTGTCAAGCTCGGCACCTACCCTGACAACGAGTTTGAGTCGTGCACGGGAGCTGCACGCGACAGGCTCGCCGGCGGCCCCGCATAGCCAGATCAGACCTGCCTAGCATCAATTCGAGGACGCGCTCGATACTGCGATTCCTCGGTGGCGCCGACGGAAGACGCTTTGCACTCATTGCCTCGCGGTGCGCTGCTGTACCGTTCCTGCAATCGATTCAACCAGCGCTCGTCGCAGAACTAGTTCGACGTAGCGAATTGTCTCCACCGGAAGCTGTGCCGCGTTTCGGCCACGGGCAATCCATTGGTCAACATTGCCGGGTCCCCAATTATAAGCGGCTAGTGCATCCGACCAGCTCCCGTATTTCCAGAACAGCCGGGCCAAATATGCACGTCCAAGTAAACGGTTTTCGTATATATCGAAACGATTGCCGCCGCCGACATCAAACGCCGCCGCGGCGCTGACCTGCATCGGGCCTTGCGGTCCGTCGAGATTGTCCAATCGCCACATGCGTCCGTCGGTGCCGTAACGCGATTCGACTCCGTGCACCGCTTCTGCAATTCGATTAACCTCTTCAAAATTGGCGAGCTTGAACGGATCGGCGGGAAACGATCCGGGCAATCTGGCCCTGCCGCGCAGCATGAGCAGATCCGGTTGTACAACATCTATTGGGCCTGGCCGCCCAGCCGATCTCTGTGTCGCCAGTCCCGCAATTTCTCCCGGTGAAGCAGCCGAGACCGAATTCGGCTCGATTATTCCGCGGAGCACCGCAACGCGTGTCCCGGTCCCATTCCCGAAAGTCGTTATCTCAACCTGCATAATCTCAACCTGCATACGTCGCTCGCCGGTCCGATCGGTACCGCGCACGATCCGGACCGGCATTTTCCGGTCGGGGAAATAGACGGTTTCTACCGACCCGATCGGAATTGAGCTTGGAACCAACGCATGACCCCCAACGGCATCAGCGGCGCGGGCTGACCCGCCATCCGCGACAATGTTGATGGCGACCATGCCGAGTGCGAGTGGAAGCGATTTCAAGCAGTTGTTTCCAGTGCCGATCCGGGAATTTCGAGGGCGCCTGGTCAGTGCTCGATCGTTCACGCTATGGAATGTGCCGCGGACTGGATTGGACAAATCTGTCACCGTCGTTTCGGGTCGAGCTCAGACCAGTATACCAAGAGGTTACGGGGGAATCTTCGAGTCCTTAGAAAGGAAGGAAATCTCGACTCACTGCGCTCAATGCGAGGCGCGTTGCTCCGGGTCATCGCAATACAATGCGCAGGAAGTCGCGCTCGCCGGGCTCGACTGCGGCACGCAACACGGCGCCATAAACGGCGTGGGGCGCGCGGCCCAACTGAGGAAGCGGCGTGCTTGCGCAGGCGCCGTGGCGCAGCCGGGATTTACAACCCGAGGCGAATTTGCTCTGTGTCGCCCCGGCGTGGGGTATTCCGCGATGCAATCGGAGCTGAGGAAAGCGCATGAGCAGCGACGAGGCCGGCTGGGTCAGGGCCGCCGGAAGCGGCGAGGTTGCTGAGGGCGAGGTGATCGGCGTCGCGGTCGGCGGCCGCGATATCGCGATCTACAATATCGACGGCGAACTCTTCGCGACGGACGACATCTGCACGCATGCCTATGCCAGGCTGTCCGACGGCTGGCTCGACCGCAACGAAATCGAGTGCCCGCTCCACGCCGGGCGTTTCGATATCAAGACAGGCGCCGCGACCTCCCCGCCCTGCGTCGACCCGGTCAAGACCTATCCGGTCCGGGTGGCGGGCGATGAGATCCAGGTGAAGCTCGATTAGCGGACCCGCCGTGGCGGCGCGGCGGTTATTGCTCTCGCGGGCGGGGGCGGCCCGCGTTATCGTGCAGCGCGATTGTCGCTGCGGGTTTCATCGAGCGCCCGCGACGCCGGTTCTTCGGGAGGGAAAAATGGCTTTCTACGAACTGCGCCAGTACCACGTTCGCCCGGGCAAGATGCAGCAATGGCTGAAGCTGATGGAAGAGGAGATCATCCCGTTCCAGGTCGCCCAGGGCATGGTGATCTGCGGCAGCTTCCGCGGCGAGACCGACGAATTGGTCTATGTCTGGATCCGCCGCTTCGAAAATGAGGCGCAGCGCGAGGCGCTCTACAAATCCGTCTATGACACCGATTTCTGGAAAACCAAGATCGGGCCGCAGATTCCGGACCTGCTCGACCGCGACAAGATGGTCGTCACCCGCATCGTCCCGACATCGCGCTCGACGATGCAATAGCCGCCACCGCTCGTCCTGATCAGCGCGACAGGTCGGCCGGCTTGTCGTTACTGCGATGTCGGCATGCCGACCTTATTGTTGACGAATTGCAGCGTGAAGGCGCGACGGAAATCGAGGCCGGCCGGGTAGATCCCGGCCTTGACCATCGTCTCGAAAAAGTCGCGCCAGCGCTCTTCGGTCATCGCGCCGATCCCGAATTTTTTCGCGTCGCCGCTGTCGACGATGCCGTATTCCTTCATTTTCTCGCGGGCGCTCGCCAGGAGTTCGTCGGTCATCTCCGGGTTGTCGTGCTTGATCAATGCGTTGGCCGGGCCGGGATCGCCGTACAAATAGCTGTACCAGCCCTCGATGCTGGCATCGACGAAGCGCTGCACGAGATCGGGGTTGTCGCGGACAAGTTTCTGCGAAGTCTCGATCAGCGCGCCATAGCTGCTGTAGCCGGAGTCGGCCAGCAGCATGACGACCGGGTTCACCCCGGCTTTTGCAATCGTGAACGGCTCGCTGGTCACGTAGCCTTGCTGTATCGCGTGCGGATCGGCGAGGAACGGCGCGACGCTGAAGGCGTAGGGCCGGATCTGGTCGTCGGTATAGCCGAATTTCTGCTTGAGGAACTGCCAGAACGTCACCCGCGTGTCGGAGCCGATCATGATCGGCTTGCCTTTCAGCGCGGCGAGGCTATCCGAGCCTTGACCGGGATGAGCGATCAGGACGGTGGGGTCTTTCTGAAACATCGCGGCGACCGCCACCATCGGGACGTTTTGCTGGACATAATTGAGCGGTATGAACGAGTTCGACGCGATGTTGAAGTCGAGCACGCCGGCCGCGAGCAGCTGGGCGTGATTGACCTGCGGCCCACCGGGGCGCAGGCGAACGTCGAGCCCATGGCGTTTGTAGATGCCGGTGGCGATCGCTTGGTAGAACCCGCCATGCTCGGCTTCCGCTTTCCAATCCGTGCCGAAATTGACGGTCTCGGCGACGGCGCCGGCACTGAATGGCGGGAGAACGCCTAAGGATACGGCTGCAATGATGGCCGCAGCCGCAATCAATGTTCTTGTCGCCCGGATCATTAAAACACCCTCATGGACCTGTTCTCGCCAGTTTATGCGGATGGAAGCAGCGGGTCGAGCATTGTACTCTGCCGGACTCGCAACCTTCGGCGAGTTGTTATATTCTTGCACGACGGGCGAGTGCCGCGATCATGCGGCGATGATCCCGTTGGGGAGGTATCATGAAAAACCTTCTCGCCGTCATTGGCGACGGGAATGCGGGACCGGTGCTCGAAGCATCATTGCGGGTCGCCCGCTGCTTCAACAGTCACATTGTCGGTTTGCACAGTCTGACAACCGAGTATGCCGTCGTCTTCGGCGGCGAAATGGGGTTTTCGATTTCGTCGGAGGTCGATCGCACGCTCGAGCGCGAGGGCCAGGAACGTCGCGATATGGCCAGGCGGCTGTTCCGCGGCTTCATGGAAGGAAACGGCGTCGCGATCGGGCGCCCGGCCCCCGGCGACAGCGGCACCGGGGCAAACGGCCCGAGCGCCTCCTGGCGCGAGGAGGACGGACGGCAAAACGCGGTGGTCGGGATGAGCGGCCGCGTCTATGACCTGATCCTTGTCGAACAACCGGAAAAGCTCGCCTCGATCGCCGAGGCGACGCTTGAGGACGCGCTGTTCGAGAGCGGCCGGCCGGTTATGATGGTGCCGAAAACGATGCCGCCGGTGCTCGGCGAGACAGTCGCGGTCGCCTGGAACGGCAGCACCGAGACCGCTCTGACCGTCGCCCTCTCGATGCCGTTCCTCAAGCTGGCGAAACACGTCGTGGTCGTTGCCGTCGGCCCGCAGCACATGCCGGAGCCGGGGCCCACCGGTGACGAACTCGCCCGCAATCTCGAAGCGCACGGTCTGAGCGTCAGCCTGCGAACGGCGTTCGGCCGGCAAAAGCCGCAGGGTGAATCGTTTCTGAAGGAGGCGATGGCGGGAGGCGCCGATCTGCTGCTGAAGGGCGCCTATACGCAAAGCCGCATCCGCCAGATGATTTTCGGCGGCGCGACCCGCCACATCATCATGGAATTGGAGATCCCGGTGATCATGGCCCGCTAGCGACACCGGTGCGGGGCGATTTGCGCTGCTCGATCCACCCCGTATCCGGCTCGGGCGGAACCGTCGCACCATCCGGCCTCGTTTGTTCGGCAGCACCCTAAAAGGAGCTCGCATGCAGGACAAACGAACCAGACAGAATACCGGCGCGCATAATGAAGGCGAGGGCAACAAAACCGCGGCGCGCGAGTACAACGAGGCGCAGCGGCGCTTTGTCGAGTCCGGTAAGGTCGAAGAAAAGGCGCGGGAAGCCGAAAAATCGTCGGACCCCGAGAAGCGCGAGCTGGAACGCGCCGAGGCTGTAGGCAAACGCCACTCGCATGGCGAAGACCCGGCGATCACTCGCAAGTCGTGATCTAGCGTTACCGCAAACGCGAGCCCGGACACCGGGCTCGCCTCCGTGCAATGCGGGACCTGGACATTGCCGCCCACGGCACCTGACCCGCGGGCGCGCGGCGTCGCTTTCGCCAGCCAGTCGCGCGACCCTATCGGAAAATCGTCAAACAGGCACGATCGTGCGTAAATTGGACGAAACCAGATCGGGCCTGGCAATGCCGGCGCCGCCCTTCACACCCGATAAGATCCGACGCGGCAGCGGCTTGTCGGCGGGATGGGAGTGGGTCGCTTGGTCCACTCCCGGTGGAACCGCACATGATCGCGATTGTTTTCAACGCAAGGCTTTCGGCTGGTTTTACCGGTTGGATTAGCGGAGGATTTCATGGCTGAAACCACAAAACCGACATCGGGAACCACATCCCAAAACGCCGCGACATCGACGTCGCCGGGGGGGACGCGTAATGCATCCAACCCGTCGTCGACCGCGGCGCCTTCGACACCGGCATCATCGTCGACAACCTCGTCGGCCGGCAGCTCCAACCAAGGACAGCGGTCGCAATCGCAGCAGCCGCAATCCGCACAGCGGTCGTCCATGGGCCAGCAACGCGAGTCGAACCTGGGATCACAATACTCGGGACAGCGGCAGGGCGAGCAAGGCGAGCGTCGCGGCGACGAACACCATGTCGAACTTACCGGCGACGCGATGAGAGACGCGAAGAAGGTCGGCTCGGAGCTGGTCGACGCCGCGCGCGGCAGCGCGGCATCGCTGATCGACGCCCAACGGGCACGCGCCGCCGATCAGATCACCGCGGTCGGCGACGCTCTGCGGCGTTCGATGGAGTCATTCGATGCGAGCGGATCCAGTGCGCTGGTTCAGTACGCCAACCAGGCCGCGGATCAGATTTGCGGGTTCGCCGATGCGGTGCGGGACCGATCGTGGGGCGATCTGGCTGGCGATCTCGAAAACTTCGCCCGACGCACCCCGATGCTATTCATGGCCTCGGCGGTCGGGCTCGGTTTTCTAGTCGGGCGCTTCCTGCTCTCGTCATCCGACCGCACGGACGAACCCAGCCAGGGCGGCGCCTCGGGAACCCGCGACAGCGAGATGCGGCGTGACGTCGGCGGTGTGAGCCGTCCAGTCCCGTCCGGCGCGCGGGCCGAATACGGCAGCGGCAGCATCCGGGAGTAGCCGCCATGGCGATGGATCGGGACGGGCCGGAGGTGTTCGAACCGCGCGTCAAAACGGAGCGCTCGCTCGCGGCGCTGCTGGCGGACGTAGCTGGCGAGTCGGTCGAGTTGGTTCGGCAGGAGCTGGCGCTGTTCAAGGCCGAGTTGGAGCAGAAACTCAGCCGAGTCGGCATTGGCGCGGCCCTTGTGGGGGCGGGGGCGCTGATTGCTTATAGCGGTTGGCTGTTTGTGTTGCTGGCCGCAGTTTTCGGGCTCGCTCTGGTCTTGCCGGCATGGGCGGCGGCGCTGATTGTCGGTGTTCTCGTCATCGGGATCGCCGGCGTGCTTGCGCTGATCGGCAGAAGCCGGATGCGGGCTGATGCGTTGGCACCCGAACGAACGATGGAGTCGCTGCGCGCGGACGCGGCCTGGCTGAAAGAGCGGTTTCGATGACCGCTTTGACGACCAGGACCTGACGATCGCCGGGCTTGGCTACAAAACGACAAGGCCCGAATGGGAGAATTGGATGACAACCCGCGACGCGCTCAAAGCCCGAGCGCTGTCTCGCTAGGAAGGAAGATGAGATGTTTAGCCTATCGGACGCGAACGAGTCGCTGCAGCGCAGTCTTGATGTGATCAGCGCGAATCCTATTCCGGTCGCCCTGATCGGGCTCGGGACGGCTTGGCTGATTGCGAACAACACAGGATTGACAGACCGGGTCGCTGACACAGCCAGCGATATGGGCCGTCGGGTCGCTGACACGGCGGGCGATATGAGCCGCCGGGCCGGCGATCTCGCAAGTGGGGCCGCCCAGAGAGTCGGTATTGCCGGCTCCGGCGATCGCGCCCTCGGGCATACCGGCCACCCGATGGTGGACCGGGCCGGCGAGCACAGCGAAGGCTGGGTGCACCAGGTGAGCGATCAGGCGTCGGGCGCGCTGCGCTCGGCGCGCGACCGGGGCGGCGCCATGTTGAACCGGGTCGGGAGCTATGCGGGAGCCGGCGACGCGCTTCAGCGGAACCCACTGATTATGGGAGCGATTGGCGTCATGGCCGGTGCGCTGATCGCCGCGCTGGTTCCGCTATCGGAGGTCGAGAACGAGCTGCTCGGCGAGACGCGCGACGAGCTGTGGCAACGGGCCGAGGATCTCGGGGAAGAGGCGGTCCAGCGCGTGCGCGAGGCCGCGACCGAGGCGGCGACGCGCGCAGTTGACGCGGCAACTGGAGCGGCGATCGAGAGCGTCAGGCAACTCGGGGACAAATCGTCCGAAGTCTGACCTCAAAGCCTGACATGAGGGTGGAACTCGCTCCAAGGTTGATTTATCCTGAAGCTTGTCCTCCTTGCCGATGGCGCCCGATACAGCGGGGCGCAAGGGGCAGGGAGGACGTGCCTTGGCGTGGACAGGGAGCGCGGTATGAGGTTTTTTTGGTTCGGCGCGGCGATGCGAACGTGCGCCGCCCTGGCGTTGTCGTCTGCCGCCATTACGCCTGCAAGCGCGCAGGTGCCCGTCCCCGCCCCGTCTCCGGAGGCTGCGGACATTGCTGCGTGCCTGTGTTTGCAGCGGGCCATCCCCGCGCTTGATACCATGACGATACAGCGCCGGGGCGCCTACGAGGCGAGCCGGCAAGAGGTCGCCAACCTTGACGCGCAGCTGCAAAGCGCCCGGGCCACTGTGAACGTTGACGATCCGGAGGCTGTCGCGCAGTTTCGCCAGTTGCTCGAGCGGCGCGATGCCGCTTTTCGCCGTTCGAGCGGCCCCCTCTTCATCGAATACAGCAATGCGGTTCAGCTCTATAACGACCGCGTAAACGAGTTTAACGCGCGCTGCGCCGACCGTCCCCGCAACCCGGTGGTGCTGAATCAGGTGCAGGCGACGCTCGTCTGTCCGCCCGTCCCTTAGCCGGATGCGAGGGGATCCGGATAAAGCTGCTGGGGCGGGATCTCCGGCTCGGCGATCGTGACCCATCCGGCGGCGGCGTGATCCCAGGCGCGGTAGAAGCAGCTGCGTCGTCCGGTGTGACAAGCTACGCCGGTCTGGTCGACCAGAAGCAAAACGGTATCGCCGTCGCAGTCGAGCCTCATCTCGCGCAAAAGTTGGATCTGGCCCGAAGTTTCTCCCTTGCGCCACAAGGCTTGGCGCGAGCGCGACCAGTAGCACACGCGGCCCTCGGTGAGGGTTAGACGCACCGACTCACGGTTCATCCACGCCACCATCAACACCTCGCCGGAATCGAATTGCTGCGCGACGGCCGCGACGAGCCCGTTCGGCCCGAATTTGATTTGCGCGAGCGCACTATCGGTCGTGTCCGTCACTTCTCCTCCTCCTCGGCGAGCGACATATCTGCTCTGCTGCTTGTCAGCGACCCTCGCGACGCATACCTTGCCGCCCGCGATTTATAGGCACGGTACATCGAACGCGCCCCTCCCAGGCGGCAGCGGAAAGCGGACAGGAACATTTTGGCCGATCTGATCCTTGAGACGCGCGGTCTGACCAAGGAGTTTCGTGGGTTCACCGCGGTGCAGCGCGTCGATTTGCGTATCAAGCGCGGCACAATCCATGCGCTGATCGGCCCGAACGGCGCCGGCAAGACGACGGTGTTCAATCTGCTGACCAAGTTCCTCGAACCGACCTCCGGGCACATTTTCTATAACGGGCGCGACATCACGTCGATGCGGCCGGCCGTTGTCGCGCGAAGGGGGCTGGTGCGCTCGTTCCAGATTTCGGCCGTGTTCCCGCACCTGAGCGTGCGCGAGAATGTCCGTGTCGCGCTGCAGCGGCCGCTTGGCAGCTCTTTCCACTTCTGGCGCTCCGAGCATGTGCTCGACCGGCTGAACGATCGGGCCGATGCGCTGCTCGACGCGGTCGGGCTGACCGGCTTCGCCGAGCATACCGCGGCCGCCTTGCCCTATGGCCGCAAGCGCGCTCTCGAGATCGCGACCACGCTGGCGCTCGACCCCGAGATGATGCTGCTCGACGAGCCAATGTCCGGTCTTGGCAACGAGGACATCGGACGCATTTCCGGGCTTATCCGGCGGGTGGCGCGCGACCGCACGGTGCTGATGGTCGAGCACAATCTGTCGGTCGTCGCCGATCTGTCCGACACGATCACTGTTCTGACCCGCGGCAGCATTCTCGCGGAGGGCGATTACGCCACGGTTTCCGGCAACCCCGAGGTGGTCGAAGCCTATATGGGGACCGGACATGCCTGAATTGCTGCGGGTGGAGAACCTGCAGGCCTGGTACGGCGAGTCGCACATTCTGCACGGGATGGACTTCAACGTCGGCGAGGGCGAGCTCGTCACATTGCTCGGGCGCAACGGCGCGGGCAAGACAACGACGCTGCGCGCCATCATGGGCATCGTTTCCCGGCGCACCGGCTCGGTATCCTACGGCGGCACCGAGCTGATCGGCCTTCCTTCGAACCGGATCGCGCGGCTCGGCATCGCCTATTGTCCCGAGGAACGCGGCATCTTCTCCAGCCTCGATGTCGAGGAAAATCTGATGCTGCCGCCCACTGTCCGACCGGGCGGGATGAGCGTCGAGGAAATCTACGAGATATTCCCCAATCTGCACGAGCGGCGGCGCAGTCAGGGCACGAAATTGTCCGGCGGCGAGCAGCAGATGCTGGCGATCGGCCGCATCCTGCGCACCGGCGCGAAACTCTTGCTGCTTGACGAGCCGACCGAGGGGCTGGCCCCAGTTATCGTGCAGCAGATCGGCCGCGTCATCGAAACGCTCAAGACCAAGGGATTTACGATTCTTCTGGTCGAGCAGAATTTTCGCTTTGCCTCGACGATCGCCGACCGGCATTACATCGTCGAGCATGGTCAGGTCATCGATATGGTCCGCAATACGGACCTGGCGCGCAACCTCGATAAGATTCACGCGTATCTCGGGGTCTGAGAACGATATGAAGATAAGGAGAGGGATGTGAGACGCTTGTCAGTCGCCGCTTTCACCGCGCTGCTACTGATATCGGCCGTGGCGCGGGCGGAGATCGCGGAGGATACGATCAAGATCGGCGTGCTTACGGACATGTCGGGCCTGTATTCCGATCTCTCCGGCGCCGGCGCGGTCGAAGCGGTCAAGATGGCCGTCGCCGATGCGGGCGGCACGCTGAACGGCAAGAAAATCGAGGTCGTGAGCGCCGACCACCAGAACAAGCCCGACATCGCGACGGCGATCGCGCGCAAATGGTTCGACGAAGACGGCGTCGACATGATTGTCGATCTGACGACGTCGAGCGTCGCGCTGGCGGTCCAGGAGGTTGCGCGGGCCAAGAACAAGGTGATCCTCGTTTCGGGCGCGGCCTCGTCGGACTTGACCGGCAAAGCCTGCGCGCCGACCTCGGTGCATTGGACCTATGACACGGTCGCGCTCGCCAACGGCACCGGCAGCGCGGTCGTCAAGGCGGGCGGCGACACTTGGTTCTTCATCACCGCCGACTACGCGTTCGGCCATGCGCTGGAGCGCGACACCGCGACGATCGTCAAGGAAAACGGCGGCAAGGTGCTGGGCCAGGTGCGGGCCCCGCTGAACACGTCCGATTTCTCGTCCTACTTGCTGCAGGCTCAGGCGTCGGGCGCCAAGGTCATCGGCCTCGCCAATGCCGGCGGCGACACGATCAACACGATCAAGCAGGCGGCCGAATTCGGCATCGTCCGGGGCGGCCAGAAGCTCGCCGGTCTGTTGATCTTCCTGACCGACGTGCACAGCCTCGGCCTCAAGACCGCCAACGGTCTGCAGCTGACCTCGGCCTTCTATTGGGACCAGGACGACGACGCGCGCGCCTTCTCGAAGCGCTTCTCGGACAAGATGCACCGGCCGCCGACGATGGTGCAGGCCGGCGATTACGGCGCCACGAAGCACTGGCTCGAAGCCGTCAAGACGGCCGATACGCTCGATGGGCCGACCGTGATGAAGCAGCTTAAGTCGCAGCCGATCAACGACTTCATGACCAAGAACGGGCACATCAAGGAAGACGGCACGCTGGTCCGCGACATGTACCTGTTCGAGGTCAAGAAGCCGGACGAGTCGAAAGGCGAATGGGACCTCTACAAGCTCATTCGCACGATCCCGGGCGAGGTCGCCTTCAAGCGTCCCGGCGGCAACGAATGCCCGCTGGTCAAGGGATGACCAGCCCCGGTGCCATAATCCCTTTCCCGGAATGCGGGAGAGGGGACAACAGCCCGGCCTGAGTCATGCTGGACTTACTGCACATCCCGATCCCGCCGGCACCGCTGTTTTTCGCGCAATTGCTGGTCGGGCTGATCAACGGCGCCTTCTACGCGATGCTGAGCCTCGGGCTCGCGGTCATCTTCGGCCTGCTGAACATCATCAATTTCACGCACGGCGCGCAATACATGCTCGGCGCGTTCTGCGCCTGGTTCCTCTTGCACTGGTGGGGCATCGGGTATTGGCCGGCACTGATCATCGCGCCTGTGGCGGTCGGGATTACCGGCATCGTCATCGAGCGAATATTTCTGCGCCGGCTCGCCGGGCTGGATCACCTCTACGGTCTGTTGCTGACCTTCGGGCTAGCGCTGATCATCGAGGGCGGGTTCCGCCAAGCCTACGGTTCGTCGGGCCAGCCTTACAACATACCCCCCGAGCTGCAAGGCGCGCAGAGCCTCGGCTTTATGTTCCTGCCCTATTACCGCGCGTGGGTCATCGTCGCGTCGCTGGGGGTTTGTCTGGCGACGTGGTTCGTCATCGAGCGCACCCGCCTCGGCGCCTATCTGCGCGCCGCGACCGAGAACTCGGTTCTGGTGCAGGCGTTCGGGATCAACGTGCCGCGCATGGTGACGCTGACCTACGGCGCCGGCGTGGCGCTGGCGGCACTGGCCGGGGTCATGGCGGCGCCGATCTATCAGGTCAGCCCGTTGATGGGCAGCAACATCATCATCGTCGTGTTCGCGGTTGTCGTAATCGGCGGAATGGGGTCGATCCTCGGCGCGATCGTCAGCGGCTTCGGTCTCGGCCTCGTTGAAGGGCTGACCAAGGTGTTTTATCCGGAGGCGTCCAACACGGTGATTTTCGTCATCATGGCCATCGTGCTTCTGATAAAGCCAGCCGGTCTGTTCGGGCGCGCGGCGTGAAATGAGGTTGCCCCTCGCAGCCGGAAACGGCGCCGCCTCGTTCTGGGCCTGGACCGCCGCGCTGGTGGCGCTCGCCGTCGTCGCGCCGTTCTTTTTCTATCCGATCTTTCTGATGAACGCGCTGTGCATGGCGCTGTTCGCCTGCGCGTTCAACCTGCTGATCGGCTATGTCGGCCTCCTGTCGTTCGGCCATGCGGCATTCATGGGAATGGGTTCGTACCTGGCCGCGTACTCGGCGAAGTCGTGGGGGTTTCCGCCGGAACTGGCGATCCTGGTCGGCGTCGCGGTTGCCGCCGCGCTCGGCCTGGTTTTCGGATATCTCGCGATCCGCCGCCAGGGCATCTATTTCGCGATGATCACGTTGGCGTTTGCGCAGATGGTTTATTTCTTCTGCGTGCAGGCGCCGTTCACCGGCGGCGAGGACGGGTTGCGCGCCGTGCCGCGCGGCTGGCTGTTCGGGGTGATTGATCTGCGCGACCCGTTCACGATGTATTATTTCGTCCTCGCGGTTTTCCTAATCGGTTTCGGGCTCATCGTCCGTACGATTCATTCGCCGTTCGGCCAGGTGTTGAAGGCGATCCGCGAGAACGAGCCGCGCGCGGTGTCGCTCGGCTATAATGCCGACCACTACAAGCTGATGGCCTTTGTGCTGTCGGCGGCACTGTCCGGGCTCGCCGGCAGTACCAAGGCGATCGTCTTTCAGTTCGCGTCGCTGACCGACGTGTATTGGACGATGTCCGGCCTTGTTGTGCTGATGACGCTGATCGGCGGGATCGGCACGATCCTCGGCCCGGTGGTCGGCGCGCTCGTCATTGTCACGATGGAGACCTACCTCGCCCAGGCCGGCTCCTGGGTCACGGTCATCCAGGGCGTCATCTTCGTGATCTGCGTTCTAAGCTTTCGCCAGGGCATTGTCGGCCTTGTCGCGGGGTATATTGCCGGGCGGCCGGCAACGGTCGAGCCGGCGCCGGAAGCAGTCTCGCCGGTCGAGCCGGCCGCGGCGGCGGCGCGGCAAATCAGCGAAAGCCGGACCGGGGCCTGACCCGCGCGGAGCCGTTGGCTTCGCATGACTTCGCCGGGCTTCGTGTAGACACAGACGTATCCAAGGCCGCCGATTTCACCAACGGCGATGTACCGTATCTCACCGTAGTCTCGCCGCTCGTCCGGCCATTCGACGGTGGAACCGTCGATCTCGGTGTCGCGTCGGGTGCAAGCCGGAGCTTGATCATCGCTACCGGGACGCCAACTTACTGACCCCCGTTCCCGAGCCGGTTTCGCTCGCGCTGCTCGGCATGGGATTGCTCGGGTTCGGCCCTCTGCGCCGGTGCCGCAAATCGTAATCCCGAACTCACAGTTGCAGTATCTGCGAGCGTATCACCCCGCTCGCAGATACTGCACGGCCTCATCGCGGCGGAACAGGTAGAGCAACAGGCGCAGCGCCTCCCCGCGCGGGGAGGACAGGGCGGGGTCGCGTTCGAGCACGAGGCGGGCATCGTCATGCGCGATCGCGATCAACCCCTCGTGCCGCGCGAGATCGGCGAGGCGCAGCTGCGGCAGCCCGCTCTGCTTCGTGCCCAAGACCTCGCCGCCACCGCGCAGCCGCAAATCCTCCTCGGCGATGCGGAACCCGTCCTCGGTCTCGCGCATCACCGCGAGCCGCCGCCGCGCGACGTCGCCGAGCGGCGTCTGGTACAGCAAGAGACACGTCGAGGGCCGGTCGCCGCGTCCGACCCGGCCGCGCAGCTGGTGCAATTGCGCGAGGCCGAAGCGCTCGGCGTGCTCGATGACCATCACGGTGGCCGCCGGTACGTCGATGCCGACCTCGATGACCGTCGTCGCGACCAGCAGATCGACCCCGCCTTCTGCAAACGCGGCCATCGCGCGGTCCTTGTCGGCGCTCTTCATGCGCCCATGCACGAGGCCGACCCGCCTCGGCAGCAGTTGGGACAGCGCGCGGTGGCGTTCCTCGGCGGCGGCGATATCGGCGTTTTCCGATTCCTCGACGATCGGGCATACCCAGAACACCTTGGCGCCGCGTGTGAGCGCCCGCGCGATCGCCCCGGTCACCTCCTCAGCGCGGTCGAGTGGCACGGTGCGCGTATCGACGGGTCGCCGGCCCGGCGGCTTGTCGGTCAGGCGCGACGTATCGAGATCGCCATAGACGGTCATCATCAGCGTGCGCGGGATTGGCGTCGCGCTCATCAAGAGCGTGTCCGCGTCGCGTCCCTTGGCGGCGAGCGCAAGCCGCTGCTCGACGCCGAACCGGTGCTGCTCGTCGATCACCACCAGCGCAAGATCGCGGAACGCGACATCGGCTTGCAGCAGCGCGTGCGTCCCAACAACCACCGGCGTCAGCCCCGACGCGAGGCTCGCCAGCATCGACTCGCGCGCCCGCCCCTTTTCGCGCCCGGTCAAGAGGCCGATTTCGACCCCGGCCGGCGCGGCGAGCCGGCTCAAAACCTGATGATGCTGCCGCGCCAGAACCTCGGTCGGCGCGAGCAGCGCCGCCTGACCGCCGCTTTCCACCGCGATCAGCATCGCCAAGAGCGCGACGACGGTCTTCCCGGACCCGACATCGCCCTGCAAGAGCCGCATCATGCGGTGCGGCGATTTCATGTCGCCGGCGATCTCGGCCAGCGCCTGACGCTGGCTGCCGGTCAGCGCGAAGCCGAACCGCGCCTCGGCGCGCGGCTGCAATTCGCCGGTGCCGGCCAGTACGCGGCCCTTGCGACGCCGGCGCCGCGCCCGGACCAACGCGACGGCGAGCTGGCTCGCCAGGATCTCGTCATACGCCAGACGCTCGCGGGCCGGGGTCTCGGGATCGAGATCGGCGGCGCTTTGCGGCGTGTGCGCCGCGACGAGCGCAGCACGCCATTCCGGCCAACCGTGCTGCTCCTTGAGCGCCGGATCGAGCCATTCCGGCAGATGCGGGCGCTGCGCTCGCACCCGGCGGCGACGGCCTTCGCCACAACCCGCGACGACAGTCCGGCGGTCAGCGGATAGACCGGCTCGACCGCCATCAGCCGCTCGGCCTGCTCGGGCGCCACGACGTGATCCGGATGGGCCATCTGCGGCATTCCGTCGTAGTACTCGATCTGACCGCTGACGATCCGCTCCGCGCCGATCGGCAGGAGCCGCTGCAAGTAATCGCCCTTCACATTGAAATAGACGAGCACCAGGGCTCCGGTCACGTCGCTGACGAACACACGGTAGGGCCGGCGCCCGATGCCGGGCTGATGTCGCTCGACCTTGGCCTTGACGGTGACGACCGACCCGCCGGGCCAGTCGCGCGGATGCAGCGCCCCGATACTCGGCGCGGCGGTGCGATCGATGATCCCGATCGGCAGATGCCACAGCAGATCGATGACATCGGGACCGGCGGCGCGCTCGATCAGCCTCGCGAGCGTCGCCCCGATGCCGGGCAGCACCGTCACCGGCGCGAACAGCCTGTCGAGAAGGGCGGGGCGCATCGCTGGCTATATGGGTGCCGAATGCCGGGCTGACGTTGCCGCTCAGCATGGCTATATCGGTGTGGCCATGCCAGCCCCCCGCTACAAAACCGACAACACCGAAACGCCAGGCGACATCCGCCGCAAGCGGCTCTTATTCCGTTCCTGGCACCGCGGCACGCGCGAGGCCGACCTGATCCTGGGATCGTTCGCCGAGGCGCATCTCGCCGGGTTCGACGAGGATCGGCTCGACCAGTACGAATCGCTGCTCGCCTGCCCCGACGCCGAATTGTTCGACTGGATTGCCGGCCGCCGCGCGCCGCGCCGCGAATACGACACCGAGGTGACGCGTCTCTTGCTCGCCTTCCGCTACACCCCGCGCGTGACGTGAGACGCCGCGAAGTCATATTGTTCCGCAATAATCCTCGCCCGCGCCGATGAAGTGCTCGAGTAGCGATGTGAAACCGCTCACCGATCTCGCTCGCTCTATCGCCGAACGCCCGCGCGCCGTCCGGCTGTTTGGGGCGCCCGAAGGATATGATGCCGCCTCGATCGGCACCTTGCTGACAGCGACCGGCGCCGATACCTGGCTGCATGTCTGCCGCGATGACGGCCGCATGGCGCGGTTCGCCGCGGCACTCGCATTCTTTCACCCGCACCTCGACGTGATGAATTTCCCGGCCTGGGATTGCCTGCCCTATGACCGGGTGTCGCCGAACGCTGACATTGTCAGCCGCCGCATCGACGTGCTGACAAGACTCGCGGCCGGCACCCAGAAGCGGCCATTCGTGCTGCTTACGACGGTCAACGCCATCGTGCAGCGCGTGCCGCCGCGCCGGCTGTTCGACGGGCGCGTCCTCCAGCTCGGTCCCGGCGGGCGCATCCCGCTCGACCGCCTGCAAGGGTTTTTCCGCAACAACGGCTATATCCGCACCGATACCGTGCGCGAGCCGGGCGAATACGCGGTGCGCGGCGGCATCGTCGATCTCTGGCCGTCCGGCGCGCAACAGCCGATCCGGCTCGATTTCTTCGGCGACACGCTCGAAAGCTTGCGCGGCTTCGACCCGCTGACGCAGCGTTCGATCGGAGCGATCGACGATTTCGTCCTGCGCCCGGTCAGCGAGGTCCTGCTCGACGATGCCGCGATCCAGCGCTTCCGGTCGCGCTACCGCGGGGCGTTCGGTGCGGTCGGGACCGACGACCCGCTTTACGAATTGATCAGCGCCGGGCGGCGGCAGGCCGGCATGGAGCACTGGCTGCCGTTCTATTACGAGACGCTCGAAACGCTGTTCGACTACGTCCCCGGCGCGGCGGTCTCGCTCGATCACCAGGCGGAGGAGGCGCGGGCGCACCGTCTCGACTCGATCGCCGATTTCTACGCCGCCCGGGACACGATCAGCGCCGCTTCTCGCGGCACCGCGCCCTTATACCGCCCGGTCAAGCCCGACCGGTTGTTTCTCGGCGAGGCCGAGTGGGTAAAGGCGCTGGCCGGCAGGGCGATGGTGCAGCTGTCGCCCTTCGCGATGCCGGCGGTAGATCTCCCGCGCGAATGCCCCCACCCCAACCCTCCCCCGCCAGCGGGGGACGGAGCAGAAAATCCGCCGCCGCTGTCTTCCCCCTCCCCCGCAAGCGGGAGAGGGTCGGGGTGGGGGTCTACCGACGCGTTCGAGGCCGGCGCCCGCCCTGCAAAAAATTTCGCGGCCGAACGCGCCAGCCCCAACCTCAACCTGTTCGACGCGGTGCGCGATTACCTCGCGGCCGCGCAGAAATCCGGCAAGCGCGTGGTTATCGCCGCCTACAGCGAAGGCTCGGCCGACCGGCTCGCCACGGTGCTGCGCGAGCACGGCGTCGCCGAACTGCGCCGCATCGCCGACGCCGCCGCCCTCGCGAAATTGCCGGCAACGCGCGCAGCCGGCCTCGCGCTGTTGCCGCTCGAACAGGGTTTCGCGACCGACCACCTGCTATTTCTCGGCGAGCAGGACATTCTCGGCGACCGCCTCGCGCGCACGCCGCGGCGCCGCCGCAACGTCGACGAATTCATCACCGAGGCGGCGAGTCTGTCGCCCGGCGATCTCGTCGTCCACGCCGAGCACGGCATCGGCCGCTACGAGGGGCTAGAAACGCTCGATATCGCGGGCGCGCCGCACGATTGCCTGAAGGTCCTCTATGCCGGCGACGACCGGCTGTTTGTCCCGGTCGAGAACATCGAGGTCCTGTCGCGCTACGGCTCGGAGGACACGCCGGCGCAGCTCGACAGGCTCGGTGGGGTCGGCTGGCAATCGCGCAAGGCCCGCGTCAAGCAGCGCATCCGCGAGATCGCCGGAGAACTGATCCGCATCGCCGCCGAGCGTCAGCTACGTCCCGGCGAAACGATGGCGCCGCCGGAGGGGATCTACGAGGAATTCGCCGCCCGTTTCCCGTATCCCGAGACCGACGACCAGCTCCGCGCGATCGAGGACACGCTGACCGACATGGCTTCCGGCAAGCCGATGGACCGGCTCATTTGCGGCGATGTCGGGTTCGGCAAGACCGAGGTCGCGCTGCGCGCCGCCTTTGTCGCGGCGTTCGGCGGCGGGCAGGTCGCGGTGATTGTCCCGACCACGCTGCTCGCGCGCCAGCATTACCGCAATTTCACCGAGCGTTTTGCCGGACTGCCGCTGCGCGTCGCGCAGCTGTCGCGCATGGTGAACGCCAAGGAGGCGAAGCAGGTCAAATCCGACCTCGCCGACGGCAAGATCGAGATCATCGTCGGCACGCACGCGCTGCTCGCGAAAGACGTGCGTTTCAGCCATCTCGGCCTTGTCATCGTCGACGAGGAACAGCATTTCGGCGTGTCGCAGAAGGAGAAGCTGAAGCAGCTCAAGGCCGATGTGCATGTCCTGACGCTGACCGCGACGCCGATCCCGCGCACGCTGCAACTGGCGCTATCCGGCGTGCGCGAGATGAGCATCATCGCGACCCCGCCGGTCGACCGCCTGGCGGTGCGCACCTTTGTGACGCCCTACGACCCGGTCGTCGTGCGCGAGGCGATCCTGCGCGAGCGCGACCGCGGCGGCCAGATCTTCTATGTCGCGCCGTACATCGCCGACCTCGACGAGGTGCGCCAGGAACTGCGCGCCATCGTCCCCGAGATCCGCGTCGCGGTCGCGCACGGGCGCATGGCGCCGACCGAACTGGAAAACGTCATGACCGCGTTCGACGAGCGTGCCTATGACCTGTTGCTGTCGACCAACATCATCGAATCCGGTCTCGACATCCCGACCGCGAACACGCTGATCGTGCACCGCGCCGACATGTTCGGCCTCGCGCAGCTTTACCAACTGCGCGGCCGCGTCGGGCGCGGCAAGCTGCGTGCCTATTGCTATCTGACCCTGCCCGAAAAGAAGAAACTTGCGCCGACCGCGACCCGGCGGCTCGATGTGATGCAGACCTTGGACACGCTCGGCGCAGGGTTCCAGCTCGCCAGCCACGATCTCGACATCCGCGGCGCCGGCAATCTCTTGGGCGACGAGCAGTCCGGCCATATCCGCGAGGTCGGCATCGAACTCTATCAGCATATGCTCGAGGAGGCCGTCGCAGCGGCCAAGACCTCGGGCGGGCTCGACGGCCAAGCCGCATCCGAGGAGGAATGGAGCCCACAGATCACGCTCGGCATGCCAGTTCTGATCCCGGAGGGCTACGTCGCCGATCTCGGCGTCAGGCTCGGTCTTTATCGCCGCCTCGCGCAGCTCGACAGCCGCCGCGAGCGCGACGCCTTCGCCGCCGAGCTGATCGACCGCTTCGGCCCGCTGCCGCGCGAAGTGGAAAACCTTTTGCAGATCATCGCGATCAAGCGCGACTGCCGAGAGGCCGGCGTCGAACGCGTCGAGGCCGGCCCGAAAGGCGCCGTCGTCACCCTGCGCAACAACCGCTTCGCGAACCCGGCCGGACTCGTCGAGCTGATCCAGAAACACGCCGGCACGTTACGTTTGCGTCCTGACCAGAAACTCGTCTATCTGCGCAACTGGGACGACAAACCCACCCGCCTCAAAGGCGTCTCCGGCCTGCTGCAAGCCCTCGTAAAACTAGCCCGCGCCGCCACCCCCGAAGCCCCCCCAGCCCCAATGCCCCGCCCGACGCCGGAACTGGTCAAGGCGCGCAGCGGCCGGTAGGCATTGAGCTAAATCAAAAGTTCCATATGGCGACGGCGAGTTCACCTGCGGTATTGTCTCGCCGGGCCTGTAAACTGACACCCTCCGAAGACGGGCGGCGTGCGAACAGGGGAGCAAGCGATGAGTGAGACCCGGCCTGCCGGGGCCGCGACCGTTTCGGCATATCGATGGCGTGCAGATCGTGATCGGCATCACTGCATGGTGATGATCGCCAATCTGCAATACGGCTGGACGCTGTTCGTGTTGCCGATCGACGCGAAGTACCACTGGGGCCGCGCCGCCATCCAGGTCGCGTTCACCATTTTGTGTTGACCGAGAAGTGGCTCGTGCCGCTCGAAGGCTGGTTTGTCGACCGTTCGGGCCAAAAATCGTCGTGCTGATCGGAGGCACTTGTGGCGCCGGCGTGGGCGCTGAATTCGATAGCGGATTCGCTGACCCTGTTCTATGTCGCCGCGGCGCTCGGCGGCACCGGCGCCGGCGCCGTGTACGGGACCTGCATCGGCAACGCGCTGAAATGGTTTCCCGACCGGCGCGGCCTGTGCGCCGGGCTGACCGCGGCCGGGTTCGGCGCCGGCTCGGCGCTTACCGTCATCCCGATCCAGCAGACGATCGCAGGCCACGGCTACGAGGCCGCCTTTCTGTATTTCGGGCTCGGCCAGGGTATTGTCATCGTGCTGCTTTCGCTGCTGTTGCGGGCGCCGCTTCCCGGTGAGACGCCGGTAGGCGCGGCAAGGCTTTTGCAGACCGTGCGCGATTACACGCCGTGGGAGATGCTGCGCAGCCCGGTCTTCTGGGTGATGTATGTGATGTTCGTGATGGTGGGGGCTGGCGGCCTGATGGCCACCGCGCAGCTCGCACCGATCGCGCGTGACTTCCAGGTGGACAAAGTCCCGGTCAGCCTGCTTGGGATCACGCTGCCGGCGCTAACCTTCGCGCTGACGATCGACCGCGTGCTGAACGGGTTGACCCGGCCCTTCTTCGGCTGGGTGTCCGACCATATCGGGCGCGAGAACACGATGTTCATCGCCTTCGCGCTCGAAGCGGTCGGGATCTGGGCGCTGAGCGCATTCGGCCACGACCCGCTCCATTTCGTGCTGCTGAGCGGGCTCGTGTTCTTTGCCTGGGGCGAGATTTACAGCCTGTTTCCGTCGACCTGCACGGACACGTATGGGGCGACCTACGCGACGACGAATGCGGGACTGCTCTATACGGCGAAGGGGACGGCCGCTCTGTTGGTGCCGTTCGCCAACGTGCTCGCGCAGGATACCGGAGGCTGGCATGGCGTGTTCGTCGTCGCCGCGGCGATGAACATCGTGGCGGCTTTCGCGGCCCCGCTGGTGCTGCGCCCAATGCGCAACCGCCATAAGGCCGCGCAGACGGTTGACATGCCGCCCGCTCCGGCGCCGCGGCAGCGCACGGCCTAATCGCGCCAGGGGAGCGGAACGCGCCGGCGTGGCGCGTTCGGAGATGCCGGCCAAGCTTTCGGCCTGTGCAATTTGCACGGCGCGAATCTTAAACAGGGCGCAATCGATCGCCTGGATCACGACCGATGCTCGATCAAGATCCCCTTGTCCCGCTCAGCCCGATGGGACGTGTCGCCTACGGGCCTGAGGTGACGATTCCGTGTCGCCATTCCCACCACCGATCCGCGGCCGCGCGGCGCGCTGGCCTTCCATTACCTCCTCCCGGATACCGATGCCTGCGATCATCATCTCGACCGTGAAGGCAAGCACCCCGCCCAAGGCGGAAACGACAGCCAGCCCGAACAGCACCAGCCCGATCTCCGTCTCGCGCAGCGAGCCGATGAATAGCGTCAGCACCGAGGCGCAGGTCGCGGCCCCGCCGATCGCGGCGAGAACGACCGCTACGTCGAGCGTCACGGATCGCCGATAAAAGTTCCTCAGATGGCGGTCAGGAGCCGGATTTCCGCCGTGTCGGCCATCGCGAGAAGCCTTCATGGCCCTCTTCCGAACTGACCGACATCATCGCCGAGCGGCTCACGCTTTGCCGGGATCCGGCCGATGACAATTCCTCGAACTGGCGGTCAAAACCGCGACGAGCCGGCGAAAGCCGACGCGTTCGTCTCCGCAATAAAGCTGACAAGAAGGTTGCTGTCGGCGCATAACCCGCTCGCGGAAGGTTCCTGCGAAAAAGGTACGGACGGGTCACCGAGCGTTACGAAGCGTTACACCATCCCCCTTTGCGATCACCCACCCGCAAAAATACCGCTTTGGGAACGGATCTCAGGCTCAACGGGCAGACCGAAAAACTACTAACACGCCACCAATTGGCGAGGCAGCGAGCCGGCGAAAGCCGGCTCGGCAGCTCACGGAATGTGCTTATGAGGCGCTAAAAGGAAGGTGCGTGTTCGAACGTTCAGCGAAGGTGCGTCGGGTACCGCGATCGTGCTTGTTGGCCACCGAACGTTACGATGTGTTACACAATGTCACGAAGCGGCCGCAAGGGCAAGCGGCATTTTTCGACAAATGCGATTTTTTTGGCCTCCAGTGGGAAAGCTGCCACGCGGTGCAGCCAAACCGGGCGGTGCTACGGTCTCTTGCCTCGGCGGCGATGCGTTTCAGCGGCCCGCCAGAGTTTTTGATGCTGCGGCATTGCCTCTGCCTGTAATCCCCGGGACCGGCGGATCGACCACAAGGCTCGGGCCTGCTATTCTCGGGCGGCGCCGTCCGGCGCACAATGTCGGGAGCTTAGCGGTCATTGCCCGAACCGTCCACGCAACGCGACCTGCGTCTCGATTTCTTTCGCGGGTTGTCGCTCATCTTCATCTTCATCGATCACATCCCGTATAATATCTTAAGCTATTTTACGCTACAGTCGAATACGTTTTTCGATGCGGCAGAAGTGTTCATTTTCATTTCGGGCTATACCGCGGCGCTGGTCTATGGGCGCCGGCTCACCACCAAGGGCGCGATCTACGCCACCGCGCAGGTATGGCGGCGCGCCTGGACGCTGTACGTCGCACATATTTTCCTGTTCGTGCTTTTCATTGCTGAAGTATCATATACTGCGGCGACGTTCAAAAACCCGATGTATAACGACGAGATGCGTGTCGCGGATTTTCTCGACGAGCCGCACGTGGCTGTCGTGCAGGCCTTGATGCTGCGCTTTCAGCCGGCATTCCTCGACATCCTGCCGATGTACATCGTCCTCCTGCTGATATTTCCGGTGGTGCTGCTCGGGCTGCGGCGGCACTGGATGATGGTGCTGGCACCGTCGGCGGCCCTCTATGTGGTGGTTCAGGTTTTCGATATCTCGTTTACCGCCTACCCGGAGGGGCATTGGTATTTCAACCCGCTCGCGTGGCAGTTCCTGTTTGTGTCGGGAGCGGTGCTGGCCCATCTGAATGCGGAGGGTCGCGACTTCACGCGCCTGCTGCGTGTCATCTTCCCGATCGCCGCGCTGGTCTTTGTCGCCGCACTCGTCGTGCGGGTCAGCTGGACCTGGCACACGCTGTGGGAGCCGGTGCCGCCGCTGCTGCTGAAACAGCTGTGGCCCGCGCCGAAGGACGATCTGTCGCCGATCCGGCTGATCCCGTTTTTCTCGCTGGTAGTGCTGGTGGCCGTGCTGGTCCCGCCGCACGCCAGCTTTCTAAGGCGCCGGGGCGCGCGCCCGCTGGTGACGGCCGGTCAGCAATCGCTGGAAATCTTCTGCCTCGGAATCCTGCTCTCCGCGCTGGCTCACGTGCTGATCAACGAATTGGGCTATTCGCTGGGCCTGCGGCTCGCGGTCAACGTGGTCGGAATCGCGATTATGCTCGCCGCCGCCCAGGGGTTGGAGTGGTACAAGGCGCTGGATCGCAGTCCGGCACAGCGGCCAACGGCGGCCCCGGTCGGGCGAGCAGCGCAATGAGGTGGCCTTTGCCGCGCCGGTTCACCCGGGTGGCGCTTGGGGCGTTGGTTGTTGTGGTATTGGCCGCAACGGTGACGTCCAGGGCCGCGCCGCCCGGTCAGGACAGCGTCGAGCGTCCGGCGTGCACCATGCCGCCGGAAATGATCGAAACGGCCCCCAGCCTGCCGCATCTGGCGGCCGCGATCCGCCACAACAAGCCGGTCCGCATCGTCGTGATCGGCGGCGGCTCGACAAAGGGCACGGCGGCCGGCTCACCTGAAAACGCCTATCCACAGCGTTTGCAAGTGGCGCTGCAGAAGCGGTTTCCCGAAGTGCCGATCACGGTCATCAATCAGGGCATGCCGCGTCAGACCGCGCGCCAGATGGTGCGGCGCTTTCCGACAGAGGTGTCCGAGGACGAGCCTACCCTGATCATCTGGGAGGTCGGGATCAGCGACGCAGTGCGCGGGATCGATCTCGACGAATTCGCGTCGGCCTTGCAGGCGGGCATCGATTTGGCGAAAAATCGGGCAATTGACATCATGCTGGTCGACATGCAGTTCTCGCGCAGGGCGACCACGATGATCGACTTCGACCACTATCTCGACACGATCCACCGCGTCGGCGAGATGAACGACGTCTCAGTGTTCCCGCGCTTCGCGGTGATGCGGTACTGGAGCGATGAAAAGGTGTTCGACTACGAGGATGTACCGGAAAGCGAGCGCGCTCGGCTGGCGGCCGAGGTATACGACTGCCTTGGTCGGGCGCTCGCCGAGGCGATCGCCAAGGGCGTGCGATGACGCGCCGCGCGGCACGCGCGTTCGGCGCCGCCATTACCCTGCAGTTTCTGCTGCAAGCGCCAGCGGTCGGTGCGGAACCCGCGTGTCCGACGCCGCCCGCTCTGTTGTCGATCGTGCCCACTTTGAACTATGTCGCCGCGAAGCTCGCGAAACGCGGAAGGCTGAGGGTTCTCGCAATGGGTTCGTCCTCGACCGAGGGGGTTGGCGCCAGTCATCCGGCGGCGAGCTATCCGAGCCAACTCGAAAGCGAATTGCGGAAGCGCCTTCCGGGTGTCGACATCCGCGTCATCAACCGGGGCAAGCGAGGCGAAGACGCGCCGGAGGAACTCATCCGCCTCGAGCGCGATGTCGTCGTCGACGATCCCGACCTGGTGATTTGGCAGATCGGAACGAACGCGGCGCTGCGCAGCCTGGATCCGGGCATAGAACGCGATGTGCTGCGGCGCGGTATCGGCGTGATCAAGAAAAGCGCGGCCGATGTCGTTCTGATGGACCTGCAATACGCGCCGGGGGTCCTCGCCTCGCCGGCGCATGCGGCGATGGTAAAGCTGATCGCGGAGATAGCCGAGCGGAATCGGGTCGGTCTGTTCCGACGGTTCGAGATCATGCGGTACTGGCTTTCCGCCGAACCGGCCGACGCGTCGGGCGCCGCGTCGCCGAGCGAGGCTAAACCGGCGATCTCGACGGACGGGCTGCACATGACGGATCGCAGCTACGCCTGCCTGGCGGCCGGGCTGGCCGAGGCCATCGTGCGCAACTGGCGGCAGTATCAGGTGGAACACTCGCCGGCCGCGCGCTTCGCCGTGCTGGTCGGCAGTGTCGATTCGGACGCGGGCGAGGGGCCATGAGGCGCACGAGCCTCAACAGGCACCGCGTGCCCAGAGAGCGCCGAGCGCAGCGCGCCCCTTGGCCGAGAGCGCTTCGGCAGGCAGACGGGGCGAAAAGCCGACGCCGAGGCGCCGTGAGCCGCGCGGCTGCTTAATTCGCGGTTAACGAACAAAATCTGGATTGGGAATCGCGCGGCCCTCATATAGCCTAAGGACAAGCACCATCGGGGGCACACGATGCTGAACGTTCCCCGTGCGTTGAGAAGAGATGCCGCAGGGGAGCCGGCGGGGAACGAGGCCGAGGCGCCGGTCGGCTGCGATGCAACGCCGACCGCAGAAATGCCATGAACCTTTGGCACACTGATTGCGTCCTACAGGTGTCGAGAACTTTCGACTCGGGTTAGCGGTCGGTCCGCGATGCGGCGGCGGTTCGTGACCGGGAGATCAGGGCGGCGGATGCGCCGCACGGTAGAGTTTCGAATTTTCTCGGCGCGCGGTCGTTTACCGACTGAAACTGTTGCGGTCGACGGACCTGTCGATTGAGGTGAAGCAAATGCGCTTTGATGATGGAATTTTCGGGCTCTATTCCCGACTGTATGAAAACCGGCGCGAGGTGGAATACTCGCTGGAGGACTATCTGCGCGCCTGCTCAGACGACCCCTCGTTCTTTGCCGGTGCGGCCGAGCGGCTGCTGAAGGCGATCGGCGAGCCGGTCATGGTGGATACCAGCCAGGACCCGCGCCTCGGACGGATCTTTATGAACCGGACGATCAAGATCTATCCGGCGTTCGAGGACTTTTACGGCATGGAGGAGACGATCGAGCGGATCGTTGGCTTCTTCCGCCACGCCGCCCAGGGTCTCGAAGAGCGCAAGCAGGTCCTCTATCTGCTCGGCCCGGTTGGCGGCGGCAAGTCGTCCCTGGCCGAACGGCTGAAGCTGCTGATGGAAAAAGAGCCGATCTATGCCCTGAAAGCGGGCGACGAGATCAGCCCGATTTTCGAGAGCCCGCTTGGTTTGTTCGACCCAGTTACCCTGGGGCCGGCACTCGAGGAGCGCTACGGGATCCCGCGGCGGCGGCTGACCGGGACGATTTCGCCCTGGGCCGTCAAGCGCCTCGAAGAATTCGGCGGCGACATAACGAAATTCACCGTGGTTCGGCTGACGCCGTCGCGCCTGAAGCAGATCTGCGTTGCGAAGACCGAACCTGGCGACGAGAACAACCAGGATGTCGCGAGCCTGGTCGGCAAGGTCGATATTCGCAAGCTCGAAATGTACAGCCAGAACGACCCCGACGCTTATTCCTTCTCCGGCGGGCTCAACCGCACGACGCAGGGCTTGATGGAATTCGTCGAGATGTTCAAGGCGCCAATCAAGATGCTGCATCCGCTCCTGACCGCGACGCAGGAGGGCAACTACGCCGGCACCGAGAATATCGGCGGCATCCCGTATCAGGGAATCATTTTGGCGCACTCGAACGAGGCCGAGTGGCAGACCTTCAAGAACAATAAAAACAACGAAGCCTTCATCGACCGGATTTCGGTCATCAAGGTGCCATACTGCCTGCGCGCCACCGAGGAACGCAAGATCTATGAAAAGCTGTTGCAGAGCAGCGAGCTTGCGGCCGCGTCGTGTGCCCCGTCGACCTTGGACATCCTGTCGCGATTCTGCGTGCTGTCGCGTCTGAAGGCGCACGAGAACTCGAACTTGTATTCCAAAATGCGGGTATATGACGGCGAAAGCTTGAAGGATACCGATCCGCGCGCCAAGTCGGTGCAGGAATACCGCGACGCCGCCGGAGTCGACGAAGGCATGGACGGGATTTCGACCCGGTTCGCGTTCAAGGTCTTGTCCAGCACATTCAACTTCGACACGCAGGAAGTGGCGGCCGATCCGGTGCACCTGATGTACGTGCTGGAGCAGCAGATCTGGCGCGAGCAGTTCCCGGAGGAGATCGAGAAGCGGTATCTCAATTTCATCAAGGCCGAGCTGGCGCCGCGCTACGCCGAGTTCATCGGTCACGAGATCCAGAAAGCCTATCTCGAATCGTACTCGGATTACGGTCAGAACCTGTTCGACCGCTATGTCGCCTATGCCGATGCGTGGATCGAGGACCAGGACTACAAGGACCCCGATACCGGACAGCTGATGAACCGCGAGCTGCTGAACCAAGAGCTCTCGAAGATCGAAAAGCCTGCCGGCATCGCGAACCCGAAGGACTTCCGCAACGAGGTCGTCAAGTTCGCATTGCGCGCGCGAGCCGCCAATAACGGGCATAATCCCTCGTGGACCTCGTACGAAAAGCTGCGCGAGGTGATCGAGCGGCGCATGTTCAGCCAAGTCGAGGATCTACTGCCGGTTATCAGCTTCGGAAGCAAGAAGGACTCCGACACTGAGAAGAAACACGCCGACTTCGTGGACCGTATGGTTGAGCGCGGCTATACCGAGCGTCAGGTGCGTCGGCTCGTCGAATGGTACATGCGCGTGAACAAGGCCGGCTAGGCATAGCCTCGCCGGTCGGAGGGCAAGTCACGATGAACATGAACATTGTCGATCGCCGGGCCAATCCGAAAGGAAAGAGCCTCAGCAATCGCCAACGGTTTCTTGCGCGCGCCCGTGTCGAGGTTAAGTCCGCGGTGCAGGAGGCGTTGCGCAAACGCAAGGTCGCTGATGTCGGGCATGGCGAGAAAGTCGCCATCCCGACCCGCGGCATTTCGGAGCCGCTGTTTCATCACAACCGCCGCACCGGCCGTACCGATCACGTGGTGCCGGGTAACAAGGAGTATCTGCGCGGCGACGAGATCCCGCGGCCGAACGGCGGCGAGGGCCAGGGTGGACGCGAGGGCAGCCCAGACGGCAGCGGCGAGGACTCGTTCGAGTTCACGCTTACGCGTGAAGAATTCCTCGACATGTTCTTCGAGGATCTCGAACTGCCCGATCTGGTCAAGAAGAGCCTGAAGGACACGACCGCGGTCGATCTGCAGCGCGCCGGCTACACGGTGACCGGCACGCCGTCCAATCTCAGCGTGCCGCGCACGATGCGCAACAGCATGGGACGGCGCATCGCGCTCAGGCGGCCGAAACTGTCCGAACTCGAGGCACTGCGCGCCAAGGTCGAGGAGGCGCGCGACCGCGGCGACGATGAGGAAGCCGACCGGCTCGCCAAAGAACTTGAACGGATCGAGCGGCGCAGCAAGATCATTCCGTATATCGACCCGATCGACGTGCGCTACCGGCGCTTCGACCGCGTGCCCAAGCCGAACACCGAAGCCGTCATGTTCTGCCTGATGGACGTGTCGGGTTCGATGACCGAGGCGATGAAGGACCTCGCGAAACGGTTCTTCATGCTGCTGCACGTCTTCCTCGTCCGCCGCTACCGCCATGTCGATATCGTATTCATCCGGCATACCAGCACGGCGGAGGAGGTCGACGAGGAGACGTTTTTCTACAGCCGCGAAACCGGCGGCACCGTCGTCTCGACAGCGCTCGAAAAAATGCTCGAAATCGCACGGGCGCGTTATCCGACCGACCGCTGGAACATTTACGGCGCGCAAGCCTCGGACGGCGACAATTACGGCGCCGACAGCGGCCGCTGCGTTTCGTTGCTCGGCAACGACGTTCTGCCGCTGTGCCAGTATTTCGCCTATATTGAAGTCGGAGACGGGCTCGGTGGCGGCCTGACCGGGTTGTCGCGCGACAGCGATTTGTGGCGGGCCTACAACGAAGTCGCGCCAGCGCATCCGCATTTCGCGATGCGGCGGGTCGGCGACCCGGCCCAGATCTTTTCCGTGTTCCACGAATTGTTTGCAAAAGGGGGCGTGCGTGCTTAGCAACGTGGACGCCGCGCCGCTGAAGGCGAACGCACCGCTGTTCACTGGTCCGAATTGGGACTTTGGTTCGTTGCGGCGGGTTTACGAGGCGATCGAGCGCATCGCGGTCGATGATCTCGGGCTCGACGTTTATCCGGTGCAGGTCGAGGTGATCACATCGGAGCAGATGCTCGACGCCTATGCCTCCGTCGGCCTGCCTCTGATGTATCGTCATTGGAGCTTCGGCAAGCGGTTCGCGTATCACGAAACGCTGTACCGCAGGGGCCTGCAGGGCCTCGCCTACGAGATCGTCATCAACTCGAACCCGTGCATCTGCTATATCATGGAGGAAAACTCCATGACGATGCAGACGCTGGTTCTCGCGCATGCCGCCTTCGGCCACAATCATTTCTTCAAGAACAATTACCTGTTCCGGCAATGGACCGACGCCGGTGGCATTCTTGACTACCTCGCGTTTGCCCGCGATTACGTGACGAAGTGCGAGGAAAAATACGGAATGGAAGCGGTCGAGCGCGTTCTCGACGCGGCGCACGCGCTGAAGGAGCATGGCGTCAACCGCTACGCTCATCGGTCAAAGCCGAACCTCGTGGAGGAACGGCAGCGTGCCGAAGACCGCCGTGCCTATGAGGAACAGACCTACAACGATTTGTGGCGTACCGTCCCGAACTCGAGACAGGATGGCGAGCCCGACGAGAACGCGAACGCCGAGGATGAAGTGGCGCGCGGCAAGCTTGGCCTCCCCGAGGAAAACATTCTCTATTTCATGGAGAAACGGGCGCCTCGGCTTGCTGAATGGCAGCGCGAACTGCTCCGCATCGTGCGCAACGTGTCGCAGTATTTCTATCCGCAGAAGCAGCTGCAGATGATGAACGAAGGCTGCGCGACATTCGTGCATTACGAGATAATGAACCGTATGCACGACAAGGGGCTTATTACCGAAGGCTCGATGCTGGAATTTCTGCATTCGCATTCGAGTGTTGTGTTCCAGCCGGGGTTCGATGATCCGCGCTTTAGCGGCCTCAACCCCTATGCGCTCGGCTTCACGATGATGAGCGATATTCAGCGCATCTGCGACGATCCGACCGAGGAAGACCAGGCGTGGTTTCCTGAAATCGCCGGCTGCCGCGACGCGTACCGGGTACTGCGCGATGCCTGGGCCAATTACCGGGACGAAAGCTTCATCCTGCAGTACATGAGCCCGGAGGTTATTCGCAAGTTCCGCCTGTTCCAGATTGCCGACGACAGCGCCAAACCCGCGCTCCGGGTCGATGCGATCCACGACGAGCTCGGCTATCGGAAGGTCCGCAGCGCGCTGTCGCGGCAATATGATCTGTCGCGCCGCGAACCCGATGTGCAGGTCGTCGATGTAGATCTAACCGGCGACCGCACGCTGGTGCTGGCGCATTACGTTCACGACGGCGTGCTGCTCGACGAGAAGACCTGCCGCTCGGTGCTGCGTTACACCGCCTATTTATGGGGCTATTCGGTCAAGCTGCTCGAAATCGAGGCGGCCACCGACAAGGTGCTGAAAACGTTCGAAGTCGACGCCGGAAGCGAAGTGATCCGGTCTAGGCACCGGGAGCTAGGATGGTAATCCCGGCATCGGCCAGCCCGGCGATTTCGCCCGGATCGTAGCCAAGTTCCGTCAGAATCGCTGCGCTGTCCGCACCCAGGGTGCGGACGTACGGCCGCGCCGCGGCACGCGCCGCCGAGAAGCGGAACGGCGGGTTCATTGCGCGGAAGCTGCCGCCCGCGTCGTGCACTTCGGTCAGTGCGCCGCGATGTTCGAGTTGCGGGTCGGACAGTGCGTCGCGCACCGTGCGATACGGCGATGCCGGCACGCCGTGCCGGTCGAAAATCGCCTGCATCTCGGCGCTCGTGCGTTGGCGCGACCAGACCTCAAGCTCATCGATTAGCGTGCCCCAATTCGCCCGCCGGTCCGGGTAATTCGCAAAGCGCGGGTCCGTAACCCACTCGGGCCGACCACAAGCGGCGGCCAGATTCTGGAATGTGCGCTCGCTGGCAATCGACAAATTGACATAGCCATCGGCGGTTTCGATCGGGCCGAAGAACGGCCGTCCCGGCGGCGTCACCGGGAACTGCGCCGCTTGGATCTCGCTCAAGGTCAGGCTCAGCATGCTTTCAAGCATCGAAATATCGATCATCTGGCCGCCGCCGGTCTCGCGCCTTTGGTACAGCGCCGCCATGATTGCGCCAAACGCATAGGTGCCGGTCAGCACGTCGGCAATATAGATGCCGCAATAATCGGGGCGGCGCTCGACGCCCTGATAGGCGAGATGCGCCATGTCGTAGCCGGACGACGCATGAATAACCGGCGCATAGGCCGGCAGCGCCGCCGACGGCCCGGTCTGCCCATAGCCGGAAATCGCGCAATAGATTAGATCGGGCTTCAAATCCTTCAAAACGGGGTAATCGAGGCCGAAGCGGCGCATCACGCCGGGCCGGAAATTCTCGACCAGCACGTCGGCGGTGCGGATCAGCCGGCGCGCGATCTCAATCGCCTCCTGGCGCTTCAGGTCGAGAACGACGCTTTTCTTGCCGGTGTTGAGCTGCCCGAACGAGGTGCTGGCGCCGTTGCGCAGCGGCGGGCGCGCCCGCATCATATCTCCTTCAGGTGGCTCAACCTTGATGATTTCCGCGCCGAGATCGGACAACAGCCGCGTGCAATGCGGCCCGGCGATTGTGGTCGTGAAATCGACGACCCTGACGCGGTCGAAGGCGTTTTTCATCCGGTTTCCCCGGCGGCGGCGTGCATTCCCGACTGTGCCACGGCCGCGCCGCTCAGACGAGCCTCGCGCGCGCCCAAACCGGGTGCCCCGGTTCAGTGCGCCAGGATCTGGCTCAGGAATAGCCGCGTCCGCTCGCTCTTCGGGTTCGCGAAGAAATCGGCCGGTGGAGCGCGCTCGACGATCTCGCCCTTGTCCATGAACACCATCATATCGGCGACGGTGCGCGCAAAGCCCATTTCGTGCGTCACGCACACCATCGTCATACCCTCCCCGGCAAGCTCGATCATCACGTCGAGCACCTCCTTGATCATCTCCGGGTCGAGCGCCGAGGTCGGTTCGTCGAACAGCATGATTTCGGGCTTCATGCACAAGGCGCGGGCAATCGCGACGCGCTGCTGCTGACCGCCCGAGAGCTGCCCCGGATATTTGTCGGCCTGTTCCGGGATGCGCACCCGTTCGAGATAGGTGCGCGCAAGGTCCTCGGCCTCGCGTTTCGGCATCTTGCGCACCCAGACCGGCGCCAGGATGAGGTTCTCGAGCACGGTCAGATGCGGAAACAGGTTGAACTGCTGAAACACCATGCCGACCTCGCGGCGGATCGCCTCGATATTCTTCAGATCGCGGGTCAGCTCGATACCGGCGACGATGATCTCGCCCTGCTGGTGTTCTTCGAGCCGGTTGATGCAGCGGATCATCGTCGATTTGCCGGAGCCCGACGGGCCGCAGACAACGACCCGCTCGCCGCGCCCGACCGCGAGGTTGATGTCCTTGAGCACATGAAATGCGCCATACCATTTGTGGACGTTACGCATCTCAACCATCGGCCGGTCCGCCGCGCCCTCCGCCTGTTCGGCCACTGCTCGTCTCCTTACGCGCTCAGGAACATATTTCCCGGTAGTCGCGCCGCAGATCCTCGCTCTCGACAAAATCGCGGCGAACACTGGTTCGACATCGACGAAATCGATGCCGTGCTTCTCGATGTTCGCCGGCCGCTTTGCCTCTTTCACTCGAATTCCATCGACGTATCGGAGCAAGATACGGGCTGCCCATGCGCAATGCCACTTGGAGGAATGCCGGATGCCCTCGCTGATCCTGCTCGGTGACGTGAACCTGATGAATGTCGAGGACCCCGCCGTGCCGTTTCGACTGGTCGGGCCGGAATTGCGCGATGCCGATCTCGTATTCGCCAATCTCGAATGCTGTCTGTACCGGCTACCCGAGGGACATGTCGTCGAGAATGAGGGGTTTTTCGCCGATCCGCGGATCGCCGGCGAGGCGCTGCGGATCGCCGGAATCGCGGTGGTCGGCATCGCCAACAACGTCAATTACGGCGCGGCGGCGATCCTCGGCTCGATCGCCGAACTCGACCGGCTCGGGATCGCCCATACCGGCGCCGGCGCGAACCTCGAAGCTGCCTCGGCGCCAGCGGTAGTCGCGCGCGGCGGTTGCAAGGTCGGGTTCGTGCAGCGCAGTTCGGTCTACTGGCCGACCAACCACGAGGCGACCCAACGCGGCGCCGGCATCGCGGTGCTGCGCGGACACACGGCCTACCAGGTCCCGGCGCATAAGACCCGGCCCGAGATCCCGCCGATGAACCGGCCCGGCGTGCCGCCGGAAGTCGTGACCTGGGCCGATCGCGTTTACCTGCAACGCTTTACCGAGCAGATCGCGGCGCTGCGCCGGGAAACCGACCTCGTCGTCGCGTCGTGCCATTGGGGGCTCGGCGAGGAGGTGCTCGATTACATGACCGAGATTGCGCACGCAGCGGTCGAGGCCGGCGCCGACATCGTCATCGGCCACGGACCGCATTATTCGCTGCCGGTCGAGGTCTATCGCGGCAAGCCGATCTTTTACGGGCTCGGCAGCTTCTCGTTCCATACCGGGCACGGCGGGCGCCAGCACGGCGACTGGATCGGCATGATGGCGCGGATCGAGGCTGAGGCCGGGCGGGATCGAGGCGGCGCGCTTTCGCTTCGTGCGGCACAACGCGGCCAACGAGACCGTGCCCTGTGCGCTCGCGGCGGAGGGAGCCACGTTCGAGCGTCTTGCCGACCGCAGCGCCCGTCTCGAGCACGCAGCTGGCGCCAGAGGGCGACTGGGTGCGGGTCCCGCTGTAAGAGCCGCGGGACCGCTTTCGGAATCCCTCAGATCACGCCCTCTTTCTTCAGACCCGCGACATCGCCCTCGCTCATCCCGAGCCAATCGGAAAAGACCTCGTTTGTGTGCTCGCCGAGGAGCGGGGCGGGAGCGATCTTCGGCGGCTTGCCGTCGAAGCGCACTGGGAAGGTCGGCATCGGCAATTCACCGCTCGGATGCTGCTGCGTCTGGATGATGCCGCGGCTCCGGAAGGTCGGCTCGGCCAGCAGGTCGCCGGTGTCGAGCACCGCCCCCGCGGGGATGCCGGCCGCGCCGAGGATGCGCATCGCCTCTTGCTTGTCGTGCTGACGGGTCCAGGCGCCGACCATCTCGTTGACCTCGTCGGCATGCTGGAGCCGCTTCTCGCGGTCGAGGTATTCTGGATCATTGGCGAGGTCCTCGCGGCCGATCACGCCGCACAGCCGCCTCCAATGCTCCGGGTTGTTGTGGCTGTTGAAGACATAAATCCAGTCATTCGGCCCGCCGCCCTTGCATGGGAAAATGTCGTTCGGCGGCACCGGCGGCCCGAATCCTGTCTGGCCGCGCCCCGGCGGCTTGCCGAGCCTCGCGTGGTTGATGAACGCGCCGCGGGTGTAGTTGAGCTGCGCGTCCTGCATCGCGACCTGGAGACGCCGCCCCGTGCCGGTCGTGTTGCGCTCGTAGAGGGCGGCCAGAATCGAGATCGCCATCAGCATGCCGGTGCCGGTGTCGCCCAGGGTCGGGCCCGGACGGATCGGCTTGCGTCCGGCCTCGCCGGTGATCGCCATGTTGCCGCCGCAGGCCTGCGCGATCATGTCGAAGGCGAGGTTGTGTTCGTAGGGGCTGCCCTCGCCGAACCCCTTGACTTGGGCGTAGATCAGGCGCGGGTTGAGCTTGTGCAGTTCATCCCAGCCCAGGCCCAACTTTTCGATCGTGCCCGGCGCCATGTTCTCGATGAACACGTCGGCCTGCTTCGCCATGTCCTTGACCAGCGCCAGGCCGCGCGGCGATTTCAGATTGACCGTGACCGATTTCTTGTTGGCGTTGTAGATCATGAAATAATAGGCGTCGGCGCCTGGTTTCGGGCCGGCGCCGAGAATGCGGCCGGGCTCGCCGCCTTTCGGGTTTTCGACCTTGACGACTTCGGCGCCGAGCTGGGCCATCACCTCGGTGCAGGTCGGGCCGGCCTCGAATTGCGTCAGGTCGAGCACGCGAAGTCCGGCGAGGCAGTTCGGCGCAATGGCGGGTTCGGTCATCGTTTCAGTCCCGTTTGTGAGAATCTTGGCCCAGGATAACCGAGCCGACACGGCAGACCCAACCAGATCGTCATGCCGGCCCACGGGGTCCGGCCTGGAGACCATGTCAAATGCCCGAACCGCTCCGCTTGCGCCTGTTCGAGAATTACCGCTTCGTGCTCTACGCGCCGTTCTACGCGGCGCACGCGACCGGCGCCTATGAAGCGGAGGGGCTGGAGGTCGAGCTGCTTCCGTCGCCCGGACCGGGCAAAGCCGAGGCGGCGCTCGCCGCCGGCGAGATCGACGTCATCTGGATGGGGCCGATCCGGGTCATGAAGCACCATGACGAAAACCCGGATTCGCCGCTCGTCGAATTCGCCGAGGTGGTCTGCCGCGACCCGTTTTCGCTGGTCGGACGCGAGCCGCACCCATCGTTTCGCCTTGCCGAGCTGGCGCAGATGCGCTTCGCCACCACCAGCGAGGTGCCGACCCCGTGGCTGTGTCTCGAACAGGACATCCGCGAGGCCGCGATCGACCCGGCGCAACTTCCGCGCGTCACCGGCAACAGCATGGCGGAGAGCGTCGCCGCGCTGCATGCCGGCGGCATCGACGTCGCGCAACTGTTCGAGCCGTTTGTCGAGCAGGCGGTGGCCGGCGGCGCCGCGGTTTGGTATCCGGCGAGCCGGCGCGGGCCGACCAGCTACACCGTGTTTGTCACGACACGCGAGCGGCTGGCGAACGATCCCGAGCCGTTCCGCCGCATGGCGCGGGCAATGCACCGCACCCAGCAATGGGTTGCACGCGAGACACCGCACGCGCTGGCCGCCGCGATCACCGATTACTTCCCCGATCTCCACCGTGACGTGCTGACCCGCTCGCTGACGCGCTACAAGGAGCAGGGCGTGTGGGCGGCCGATCCGCGTCTGTCGCAGGAAGGGTTCGAGCGGCTGCAACGCGCGCTGCTCGGCAGCGGGTTTATTAAGCGCGCGGTGCCGTTTGCCGAATGCGCCGACAGCCGTCTCGCCGAAGAGGCCGTCGCGGCGGGATAATCGCTCAATCGAAGAATTGTCATCCCGGCGGAGGCCGGGATCCAGGTGGCGACCGCGCGGGCGGCTGAAACGTGGTTCCCGGCCTTCGCCGGGACGATAAGCCAGGGGTACTTCAACAACGGTGCAACGTCCCGGACCAATCAAGACATTTTGCCGTGTGTCGAGGAAATCGCCGGCAAGCTGTGTCCTCCTGCTGCTGCTCTGCCTCGGCATGGCGCAGGCGGCCCCTGCCGCGGAAAGCCGGCACGGCATGGTGGTCAGCGCGCACCGTCTCGCAAGCGAGGTCGGCCGCGATGTTCTCGAAGCCGGCGGCAACGCGGTCGACGCCGCGGTCGCGATGGGCTACGCGCTGGCCGTCGTCGATCCGTGCTGCGGCAACATCGGCGGCGGCGGGTTCATGCTGATCCGCTTCGCCGACGGCCGCCGCACCGTCATCAATTTCCGCGAGAAGGCGCCGCGTGCCGCCTCCCGCGACATGTATCTCGACAAAACCGGCGCGGTCCGGCGCGACGCCAGCCTGCACGGCTATCTGGCCGCGGGCGTGCCCGGCACGGTCATGGGTCTCGATCGCGCGCTCGCTGCATACGGAAGGCTGGACCGCGGCCGGGTCATGGCGCCAGCGGGCGCGCTGGCGCGCGACGGCTTCGTGCTCGGCGAGGCGGACGCCGCGATCATCGCGGCGCGCGCCGAGCGCCTCGCGCGCGACCCCCAGGCGGCGCGCATCTTCCTGCGCCCGGACGGCGCGCCCTATCAGGCCGGCGACCGCCTGATGCAGCCCGATCTGGCCGCGACGCTGGCGCTGATCGCCGAGCAGGGGCCGGATGCGTTTTATCGCGGCCCGATCGCCGCCGCGGTGGCGTCCGCCTCGGCCGCACATGGCGGAGTGCTGACAAAGGAGGATTTCGCCGATTACGCGGTCGGCAAGTCGGCGCCGGTTTCCTGCGCCTATCGCGGCTATCTCGTCTATTCGGTGCCGCCCCCGAGCGCCGGCGGCACGGTGTTATGCGAGATGTTGCAGGTTCTCGCCAGGTGGGATCTCGGGAAACTCGGCTATCGCGCACCACAGACGATCCACCTGATGGCCGAGACGATGCGCCACGCCTATGTCGACCGGAATACCGCGTTCGGCGACCCGGACTTTATTCCCGACCTACGAACGAGGCTGCTTTCGCCGGAGCACGTGGCCGCAATTCGCACCGCGATCGATCCCGAAAAGGCGACGCCGTCGGCCGCGCTGGGTCCTGGCACCCCGCCGCATGAAGCGGCCGAGACGACGCATTATTCGGTTATCGATATCGATGGAAATGCCGTTGCGGTGACGTATACGCTGAACGGCAATTTCGGGGCCGCGGTCGTCGCGCCCGGAACCGGATTTCTTCTCAACAACGAGATGGACGATTTCACCGTCAAGCCAGGCGCGCCGAACCTGTTCGGCCTCGTGCAGGGCGGCGCCAATGCGATCGCTCCCGGAAAGCGGCCGCTATCGTCGATGACGCCGACGATCGTCGAACACGACGACAAGCCGGTGCTTGTGCTCGGGAGCCCGGGCGGACCGCGCATCATCACTTCGGTGCTGGAAGCGATCACGAACATCGTCGATTTCGGCCTGTCGCCAGTCGACGCGGTCGCGGCGCCGCGCCTTCACCAGCAATGGCTGCCGGACGTGCTGTATTACGAGCGCGACGGTTTGCCGCCTGAGACACTGGCGGCACTGGCCGAGCGCGGGCACCATCCGAAGGAACAGGCGCCGTGGGGCGCGGTCGAACTGATCGCGATCGGGCCGGACGACATCCTGCTGGGGGTCAATGATCCGCGCCGACCCGCCGGCGCCGCGGTCGGTTATTGAGTCCGAGGCCGCGACATGCGCTACGCCCCGCTCGTTGGACGGATCGCCGGGCGCGGCGCCGCCGCGTGGGACACGCACATTGAGGCGCGCCGGCGGCAGGCGGCAGGCGACGATATCATTTTCCTGACGGTCGGCGATCCCGACCAGGACCCGCCCGCCTCGGTGATTGAGGCCACGACCGCGGCGTTGCGTGCCGGCCGCACCGGATATTCCGCAATAATGGGCTACCCGGCATTGCGCGATGCGATCGCGGCGCGGGTGGCGCGACGCACCGGACGGCCCTGCGCGGCCGAAAACGTCGCGGTCGTGCCGGGAGCCCAGGGCGGCCTCTATTGTGCTGTGCAGTGCCTCGCCGGGCCGGGCGACGAAATTATCGTGCCCGAGCCGATCTACGCGACCTACGAGGGCGTGGTCGGAGCCAGCGGCGCGACCCTGATCACGGTGCCGTTGCGCTCCGAGACCGGCTTCCGCCCGGATCTCGACGCGCTGGCCGCGGCGGTGACGCCGCGCACTCGCGTGATCTGGATTAACACCCCGCACAACCCGACCGGCGCGGTGTTCACCGCCGACGAGATCGCGGCGATCGCCGCGTTGTGCCGCCGTCACGATCTGTGGCTGCTGTCCGACGAGGTCTACGAGGACCTCTCCTTCGCCCGGCCGCATGTCGGCGCCTGGTCGCTGCCGGACATGGCGGAGCGAACGGTCGTCGTCTCCAGCCTGTCGAAATCGCATGCGCTGCCCGGATTTCGCCTGGGCTGGGTGGTCGGGCCGCCGGCGCTGTCGCGGCATCTCTTCAACCTGCTGCTGTCGATGACTTATGGCGGTCCCGCCTTCATTCAGGATGGCGCTCTGGCGGCGCTGACCCGTGACTTGCCGGAGGTCGCTTCATTGCGCGACGACTATCGGGTGCGCGCGGCGCTAATGTCGGCGCGGCTGCAGCAGGCGCCAGGGTGCCGCGTCGTGCCGCCCGAGGGTGGCATGTTCGTGCTGCTCGACGTGCGCGGCACCGGCCTCACGGCTGGCGAGTTCGCGCTCCGGCTGCTGGCGGCCGAGGGAGTCGCCGTGCTGCCGTGCGACGGCTTCGGCCCGAGCGCCGCGGGGCATCTGCGGATCGCGCTGTGCGCGCGCCGAAACGCGGCTCGCCGAAGCCGGCGAGCGGATCGTGCGTTTCGCGCGGTCGCTGGCGCGGTCGGCGTAGCGCCTTACGGCTGGGCTTGGCGGCCGGGTCATCGTTTGCGAAAGTATCGGCATGACTTCCGACAGCGAAATTGCCGCGCTCGCCCGCCTGATCACCGAGGCGCGCCGCGCGGTCGTCTTCACCGGGGCCGGCATCAGCACCGAGTCCGGCATCCCAGATTTCCGCAGCCCCGGCGGCATCTGGACGCAGATGGCGCCGATCTATTTCGACGAGTTTCTCGCCTCCGAGGAAGCAAGGCGCGAGACGTGGCGGCGCCGTTTCGCGATGGAGGATCACTTCGGCGGCGCGCTGCCCAATCGCGGCCACCGCGCCGTCGATGCGCTGGTGCGGCGCGGCAAGGTTAATTCCGTGATCACGCAGAATATCGACGGGCTGCACCAGGCGTCCGGCGTGCCACCCGAGAGGGTCATCGAGCTGCACGGCAACACGACCTACGCGACCTGCCTCGATTGCGGCAACAGATACGAGATCGCCGATTTGCGCGCGGCGTTCGAGCGCGACGGCGCGGTGCCGCCCTGCGAGGACTGCCTTGGCCACGTCAAGACCGCGACCGTGTCGTTCGGCCAGTCGATGCCGCCCGTCGCAATGGCGCGCGCCGAGGAAGAGACGCTGGCCGCCGATCTGTTTCTGGTGCTCGGCTCGTCGCTGGTGGTCTATCCGGCGGCGGGGTTCCCCGAGCTGGCGAAACGCAACGGCGCGCGCCTTGCGATCGTCAACCGCGAGCCGACGCCGCTCGACCGCATCGCCGATCTCGTCATCCACGCCGGCATCGGCGACGTCATGGGCGGCGCGGTCGGGGTGAATTAGGAAGAGTGGCCATTAGCGAGCGAAGCGAAGCAATCTCGTGACAGGTATGCTCGCCGCCAGCCAGATTGCTTCGTCGCTTCGCTCCTCGCAATGACAGTGGGAGGCGTAGAAGATGAGGCTGGAGAACAAGGTCGCGCTGATCACCGGGGCCGCCTCGGGGATGGGGGCCAGCATGGCGCGTCTCTTCGCGCGCGAGGGCGCCCGCGTCGCGATCACCGACATGCTCGAAACCGAGGGAAGGCAGCTTGCGGCCGAGATCACGCAGGCCAACGGTGCCGCGATCTTTCACAAGCTCGACGTGACCAGCGAAGAGGAATGGCGCGCGGCGATCGACGCGAGCCTGGCGGCGTTCGGCAAGCTCGACATCCTTGTCAACGACGCCGGGATCAGCGGCAGCGCGGTCGAGGATCTGTACGACACGGCGGCCTGGGAGCGGCTGATGGCGGTCAACGCCACCGGCACGTTTATCGGGATGAGACTTGCGATCCCAATCATGACAAAGGCGGGCGGTGGATCGATCGTCAACATCTCGTCGATCTCCGGCGTGACCGGCCAGCGCGGGCTGCATGTCGGGTACAACGCCTCGAAAGGAGCGGTGCGCACGCTGACCAAGGCGGCAGCGGTGCAGCACGGGCGCGACAACATCCGCGTCAATTCGGTGCATCCCGGGCTGATGCCGCCGATGCGAACCTCGGGCCGCACCGCCGACCCGGCGCTGCGCGCGAAATGGATCGAGACTTCGGTGCCGTTGGGCCGCGCCGGGCGGGTCGAGGAAGTCGCGAACGCGGTGCTGTTCCTGGCTTCCGATGAGGCCTCCTACATTACTGGGGTCGAGCTTTACGTCGATGGCGGGTTTCTTGCGGCCTGAAGCGCCCACGTTGCCCGGGCATAACGTAGCTGTCGGTTCGACGGTGGCCGCGCATTGAGAAAGGGAGCACGGCTTGGCCGCGCCCCCCGCGTCCTCCGCGCACCGGCATTGCCCGCGGGGCGCGGTTTTGTTACAGATCTTCCTTGAAGACCTTGATCGTCGTCCAGCCGGTGACCTCGGCCGGACAGGTCTTGTCCTTGTCGCAGCTAATATCGAACCGGGTACTGTACTTTTTCGCGAGGCGATCCTCGCACACGTAGGTCGTCCCCCTGATTTCCACGACGGTGCCGAGATCGATGTGGCGCGGGCACGCGACAGCGTCTCGGCGACCGCAAATGTTTGCGCCGGAGGCGGCCGTGCACGGATTGCCGTCGGTCTGCTTGGAAACCGTGTTGTAGCCAGTCACATACGCCTGGATTTCTTCGAAACGTGGCGATGCTTGGGGTTCTTCGGTGGTGGCCAAGGCAAGCGGCAGCAACAGCGACGCGGCTTTCAGCATGCGAAAACATCCCCTGATTGTTGATGATGGTAAGCGCTGTGTAACAGCAGCCGTCGGGTACTTATCAAGGATGGCAGGAAAAAGGCAAATAGCCGAAAATGTTTGCTGTGTTGCAGAACTAGATTGATGGCTGGGAATTGATCAACTCCACGTTTCTCCTATGGTCCCGTGAAAAATGGCAATCAGTATCTGAAGGTTTTCGCGTCAAAGGAGAATGAACTGGATTCGAGAATTTTGCGCTGCGGGTTGAATGGCCTTACCAAAGCGTCGTGAACGCTCCTGCCCGGGCCGCGGGTGTTCGGTCCGCCGCGATCGAGCGGACGTGGAGGCGAGCGCGCTGCATTGGTCAGTCCCGAACTCGAACACTGCGGGCGGCCGGTCCCGCGCTGCGGTCGTTTTCGAGGAATGCTATGGTGCGGCGGTCGGCGGAGCGGGGCGATGATCACCGGCATCAGCGCGGTAACGTTGGCGACGCATGACATGCGGCGCGCGGTGAAATTCTACCGACTGCTCGACATGCGCCTGCTCCATGGCGGCGAGGATGCCGCCTTCTCGAGCTTCGCGGCGGGCGATAATTTCCTAAATCTGATCGCGCAGCCCGCCGAGCGCCATTGGAGCTGGTGGGGCCGGCTGATCTTCTACCATTCCGATCTTGACGGGCTGCATGCCCGACTTATCGCCTCCGGCTGGCGCCCGGATTTCGCGCCGCGCGACGCTGCTTGGGGCGAGCGGTATTTCCATATTGCCGATCCGGACGGGCACGAACTGAGCTTTGCTTGGCCGTTGCGGCGGTAGAGGATGCTGATCCGCGGCCATTTCGAGCCAGCCAAAGCGCCTAGAGGCGCAGGCGATTGATTCCTGCGGCAGCTCAGGCTAATTCATAACGCGACGGCCTGACCATGTCCCCATCGTCTAGAGGCCCAGGACACCGCCCTTTCACGGCGGCAACACCGGTTCGAATCCGGTTGGGGACGCCAATCTTTCCAGCGCATTAGCAAACACGGCGAAAGCGAGTGTCCCGGTGGTGTCCCGGCAGCGTACATGAAAAAGCCGCCCTTTGTGCCGGCGCTACCGCCGCGCTCCGGTCACGACAAAATCAGCGTCACGTGCACCGCATTTCGAGCAGACGAGTCGCGCCGCCCATTCGATGACGGTGGGCGCCTCGCCGTGCCGCTCGACCAGCTCGGCCGGATCAAGCTCGATCTGGTGCGAGCAGCGCTTGCACCACACGATTAGCCGGACGTGGCCGGCAGCCGCGCGGCCCAGCGTCAACGTGCACCGGCTATCCTTGCCGGCTCGGCCTGCCAGATCACCGCGATGATCGGCTTTCTGCTGACGCAGAACGAGGCCGGGTTATTCGCCGTCTCGGCTTGGTTCGGGCTTGGGTTCAGTGGCATCATTCCGGCCTATGTGCTCGCGGTGCGCGAGCTGTTCCCAGCAAGTGAAGCGTCGTGGCGGGTACCCAGCGTCCTGCTATTCAGCGGCTCGGGTATGGCATTCGGTGGCTGGCTCGCCGGCGCGATCTAGGACGCGGTCGGCTTCTATGCTGTAGCTTTCGCAGCCGGCATCGTATTCAATTTGGTGCATCTGATGGTTATCGGCACACTTGTCTGGCGCCAGCGCCGCTCCGCCGCCTAAAACCGGGATGGCATCTCTCCTGTATTCGGTTGACTAATTCCGCAAGCGCTTTGGGCGAATTTGTGCCATTATAGCTGAAGATGATAAGGTGCGGGACCCGTCCAATCGAACGGGATGTGTTTGGCTGAGTTCGACGCGTATTCGAACTTGAAGCCAAACGCATCGACCGAGAGGATTGTCGCTTTCCCCCAGGTGACAAGCTGAGGGCCGGGGCCGGTTTCGCTTCCCGGCGCGTTCATCAGCCGCGGGTATTGGCCCGGCGCGCTGGTGGGCCCGAACAGCGCCTTAGCCCAAGCCTTGACCTTGCCGGCGATCTCGACGCCCCAATGGGCCTGATCGGGTGCGATCTCGAAGGTTATTTTCGCGTGCTCGACGCCGCGCGTCTGCCGTCCTCCGGCAAAGCATTCGTTCACCCAACCCGGAAAACCGCCAGCGCGGCCGCCAATGATCGCCGGCAATGCCTCCATTTGACGATCATCGGCGTGCTCATCGATATAGAGCCCGGCGACCCCGCTCGCGTTGCGCGCCCAGAGATCGCCCTCCCAACGGCCGACCCGCACGAAGCTCAGATTGTCGAGCTTTATGTCGCCGTAATGGCCCTCGCAGACATGCCAGAACAGCACCGACTTACAGAAGCCGTTATCCGGCGCCTGTGCGAAGGTGCACGGACAGGCAACCGCGCAGCTGCAGTTGTCGAACCAGTCGCCGACAATGTGCCAGCCCGGAATATCGCTCATCGGGAGCCTCCGTTCACAGCGGGTATACCGTAGATGGCGAAAAAGACGGCGTCTACGAGATCGAGGCCGCGGTGGCTGCGCAACAAGGCTGGTGTCGGGCCTACCCCGAATTCAGTTGCCCGGTTATAAGGCCCTGGAGAACACATCGCTGCCGCCCTTGGGAAATCGGGCAAGTTGCGGGTTTCAAAGGTCTCTGAGGGGTGAGGAGATGCCTGGAAAAAATTGGCTGATCGAAGGCAAATACGTCGAGTATTGCAGTTGCGATCTCGGCTGCCCCTGCGAGTCAATGGCTGATCCGACCTATGGCTACTGCACCGGCCTCGTCGGTTTCAGGATCGACAATGGTTTCTGCGAGGATGTGCGCCTCGATGATCTCACGGTTCTTGGTACCTTCTATTTTCCGAGGGCGATCCACCACGGTCAGGGCGTGTTTCAGCCGATCATTGACGAGCGCGCTGACGAAGCACAGCGGAATGCGCTGTTCTACATTCTCTCCGGCGAGGACCAGCCGGTCGGCACGATGTTCCAGATCTTCTCGGTCATCGTCGAGACTATCAAGGACCCGCTATTCGCTAAGATCGACTTCGACTGGGATCTGGAAAAGCGCCAAGCTAGGGTTGAAGTCGACGGTGTCTTGCATACCCGCAGCGAGCCAATCCGCAACCCGGTTACTGATGAGGAGCACCGGATGCTGACCGTGCTGCCGAACGGCTGGGTCTTCCATGAAGCCGAAAGCGCTGCCGGCTTCGCGAAGGGGCTGGGGGCCATTAAGTTCGATCTCAACCGCCGTCATAGTTCGCTGGCGCAGGTCGCCTGGAACCAGAATGGCCTGGTTCACAGCTATGACGAGTACAAACAGAAATACGGCCGACCCTGATCGCCGAAAATCAGGGCGGGTCCGATCAGCAGCGGGGTTTGTGACCGTGACGGCTTCCGGTACGACCGTGCTCGAAGGAGTGCTGCAGCGCGAGCGGCTGGTTCTTGCCATCTCGCTCGCGGCGGTTGTCGGCCTTGCCTGGGCGTGGCTGCTGCTCGGTGCTGGGACAGGGATGAGTAGCGATCACGCGATGAGCGGAATGGCGCACGCGATGATGCAGCCCGTCCTCTGGACCCCAGGCTACGCGGCGCTGATGTTCGCGATGTGGTGGGTGATGATGGCGGCGATGATGCTGCCGAGCGCCGCGCCGATGCTGCTGCTATTCGCGCGCATCCACCGGGGCGAGCGCGCTGGCGGGCGCTCATACGTGCCGACCGGCATTTTCGCTGCTGGCTATCTTGTTGTATGGGGCGGGTTCAGCGCGCTTGCGACGGCCGCGCAGTGGGATCTGCAGCAGATCGATCTGCTGTCGCCGATGATGGCAACCTCGAGCCGGCTGCTCGCTGCTACAATCCTGATCGGTGCGGGAGCGTGGCAGCTGACGCCGATCAAGCGCATCTGCCTACAGCATTGCCGCTCGCCGCTGGGGTTTCTCGCCACGAGCTGGCGGCGCGGGAGGTTCGGCGCCTTTCGGATGGGTCTTGATCACGGGTCCTATTGCCTTGGCTGCTGCTGGTTCCTGATGGGACTGCTATTCGTAGGCGGGATCATGAACCTGTTCTGGATCGCCGCATTGGCCGTGTTCGTGCTGATCGAAAAAGTGTTGCCGTTTGGGTCTTGGGTTGGCCGGATCGCCGGCGTCGGTGCGATCGCCTGGGGCGCTGCGATGCTGGCGAACGCAGCTACTATTTGATTGTGTCCGGTCGCGCTGGACGAGGGCCTCAAACCGGCGAGGAGCAAGCGATGCGATCGACAGCCCCCATAGACGAGGTGCTCAAGGCCGCCACCGATCGCGGCGACGTGCCGGGTGTCGTCGCAATGGCGGCGGACCGAAGCGGCCTCCTTTACAAAGGTGCGTTCGGGCGCCGTATCTTGCCCGACAGCGCAGCAATGACGGCCGACACCGTGTTCTGGATCGCCTCAATGACGAAGGCGATCACCTCTGCGGCAGCGATGCAACTCGTCGAGCAGGGGAAACTCGTGCTCGATGAGCCGATCGCCAACATTCTGCCGGAACTTGCACGGCCGCAGGTGCTCGAAGGCTCCGATGCGGCCGGCGAGCCGCGCTTACGGCCGGCGCGTCGGGCGATCACGCTGCGCCACCTGATTACGCACACCTCCGGCTTCGTATACGACATTTGGAACCCGGAGATGGGCCGCTACATGGAGCGGAGGGACATTCCCGGGATCATTACCTGCCGGAATGCAGCCCTCGATCTGCCGCTCGCTTTCGACCCGGGCGATGCATGGGATTATGGCACCGGCATCGATTGGGTCGGCAAAGCAGTGGAGCGGGTCAGCGGACAACAGCTAACCCGAAATATGCATGAGGGTTGGCGGGTGTAGCGCAAGCGATTGATCGAGCGGTAGGATTGGGTTGCTGAAGCTAAATCCTTCGATCGTTGGAGGCGACACCCGCCATGGTTGATGCTATGCCGCTTCTGCCGGGTCTGTCACCGGTTCGGGGCAAGGCCGTGGTCGCGCGTTTTGACGGCGGCCGGCTGTCCTCGGAAGGCGGCTTGTTGGCGTTGCGCGAGATCGAGCGGCGGCTGGGTATGGCCGATCGCCTGGCGACCTGCCTCAACGACCCGCGCGCGCCGGAGAAGGTTCAGCACCGCTTGGCCGAGATCATCCGCTTCCGCATGCTGATGATCGCCGCCGGTTACGAAGACGGCAACGATGCCGACGCACTGCGCCGCGACCCGATGTTCAAGCTGGCGCTCGACCGCTTGCCATCGGGCGAAGAACTGTGCTCGCAATCGACGATCTCGCGGCTGGAAAACCTGCCCGACATCCGCGCGCTGCTGCGCCTCGGGCGGGCGCTGATCGACCAGTACTGCGCCTCGTTCCGGCAGGTGCCGAAGCGCATCGTGCTCGACATCGACGACACCTTCGACCGCGTCCATGGCGACCAGCAACTGCGCCTGTTCAACGCCTACCACGACGATTACGGCTTCCAGCCGATCGTCGTTTTTGACGGCGAGGGGCGGTTCGTGACCGCGCTGCTGCGCCGGGCAAGCGGCCGGGTGGGCGTGAGATCCGCGCCTTCCTGCGCCGCCTGGTGCGGCGCCATCCGAGCCTTCTGGCCCAGGGTCGAGATCCTGCTGCGCGCCGACAGCCATTATGCCGCCCGCGAGGTCTTCGACTGGTGCCGCGCCAACCGGGTGGATTGGGTCTTCGGCCTGACCCCCAATGCGGCACTGCGCCGTCATATCACGGCACTGGAGAGAGCACCGCCGAGCGCTTCTGGGCGGCGCCCAAGCGCGGCAAGGTGCGGCGCTTCGCGCAATTCTACGATGCCGCCCAGCAGCTGGAGCCGGGTCGAGCGCATCATCGCTCGGGTCGAGGCCGGGCCCGAAGGTACCGACACCCGGTTCATCGTCACCAATCTCGCGGGCGGCCGCGCCAAGCACCTTTATCAAGGGGCTGTACTGCGCCCGCGGCCAGGCCGAGAACCACATCAAGGCGTGGAAGAACCATCTCGCCGCCGACCGCACCTCCTGCCACGCGGCAGCGGCCAACCAGTTCCGCCTGTTCCTGCACGCCGGCGCCTACTGGCTCATGTGGTCGCTGCGCCGCTTGATGCCGAAAGGCTCGGCCTGGCGCGTCATGCAATTCGACACTCTGCGATTGCGCTTTCTCAAGCTTGCCGCCCGCGTCGTCGAGCTGAAAAAGCAGATCAAAATCCACCTGCCGTCGAGCGCCCCCGATCAGGCGATCTTTACCTTGTTGCTTGACCGCCTGCCGCGCCTGGTCACCTGAAAACCGGGGCATCGTAGCCCACAACCGCCCGTCTTCCTGCAACCGCCAACACCTACCTGATCCCGACCCCAGACAACCGCCGCCGCAGGATCGACGTGCCCATGCCTGGTGCAACCAAAACGGGAGTGCTATAATCTACGCTATGACCAACGTATTTTGCTCGTGCATAGATCGGGCTAAGTGAGTATTTCGCTGAGCATCTTTTCGAGCCTATCGGGATGACGGACACCGGCTTCAGGTTGACCCCGGAGCGCCGAGGCCGGTTGGCAGGGATGCATGCGCGCAACGAAGACGGCACGCTCACACCAATCCAATTCGAGATCCCGCAGGACCCGGAGTTTCAGATGGGCGGGGGCGGGCTGTATAGTACAGCAGCTGATTATCTTGCCTTCGAGCGCACCTTGCTGAACGAGGGTCGGGCCGACAGCCATCACGTGCTGCGGCCTGAAACCGTCGCATTAATGCGGCAGAGTGCGATCGGCGATCTCAATGTGAAGCGCCTCATCACCGCAATGCCGGCCTCGTCGCATGATGCCGAATTCTTCCCGGGCATGGTCAAGAAATGGAGTCTCGGCTTCATGATTTCGACAGAGCCGGTGCCGGGAGGACGCAGCGCCAATTCGTTAGCCTGGGCTGGGCTTGGAAACACCTATTTCTGGATCGACCCGATGCGAGGTACAGCCGCCGTCATCCTGATGCAGCTGCTGCCATTCGCCGATCCCAAGGCATTGTCTGTCCTGGACGGCTTCGAGAAGGCGTTTTACACAGCACAGGCATAATTGCGTCTGCGCAGCGCTCGGGCACCAGAATGTCTTTGCGTGAGCCACCCGGCAGCTATGTTTCCTTCGGCGCTGCTAACGGCACTCTGCTGTTCCCTGAGCCTACTACGCACGCGCCAGAAATGTATTATTAAAGTATACCCTAGGCATACGGGACGGCGACGAGTTGGTCGAGCTGCAATATAGACCGACCTTGCGCAGATGCGAATAGCACTGAATCCGGCTGGCGACCCGAATGAAATACTTTTTTACGGGGCTAACTCGTGCAACGCGTCACGTCCGTAATGGCGATGATAATACTCATTTGCGTCGGCCCACGAGGTGGGTTTTCGGAGGTTCTACCGACGGATACGCACTTACGCGCGGCGTTCTGCGTAGGGGTACTCGATGTGGTAATAGCGAACGAAAGCCAACCCATACCTCCTGAATTACGCTACTACTTTGGTCCAGAAAGATTTCGCGAGTTTCAGAATGATCAGGCAACGCGTATTTGGGAATACACAACTCTACGACAGCGGTTGCAAAGGTTTTTACTTCCGTATCTCTTAGATCCAAACCTCTTGCTCGCCATAACCTTAGCTAAAAAAGCGGGTCGGCAGCGTATCCCGGAATGCTTAGCAAATGCTACGTCACTAAATAGCGAATACCGTAAGACGCTTGCGAGATGCGTTAACCTTGACTGGATGCCGTACTGATGAACGAAGATCAGCTTGCGGACACGATGCTCAGCGAGACGGACTCCGTACGCCTTGCCCAAATCGAGACCCAGCGTGGTAATTTGCGTCATGGACGGCTCCCTTCTTTGTGGCGTTTTCCGACAACCACATCGTGGCACATCGATGCCGTTCAGTCGGGGCCGTCCACCCCATCAACTTCATGCGCACACTGGCGATGCCGAAGACGGCACAGCCGCGGTCGCTGACCAGCCTGCGCGAGAAGCTGATCAAGATCGGCGCGAAGGTGGTGAGCCACGGGCGCTACGTGACCTTCCAGATGGCCGAAGTCGCGGTGCCACGTCAGATGTTCGCCGACATCCTGTCGCTGATCGCCCAGCTGCGGGCACCGCCCGCGCCGGCATGACCGGGAAACGTAACCATCCGGCAAGGACCGCGCATGGCGGTGCCTGCCCAAATTGTTCTTGGTTTACCGATAGAGTGGGTCTTTACAGTTATTGGACTCTGAGAATTTAGACGGTTCGCGTTCCGAACTCCATATGGCACCGCCTGCGCGCTTTGGCGATCTCGCGAAGGTTTCGTTTCGTTCCCGAATGTATCGATCGATCGCAGCTCGGGCTTCGTCAATCGATTGATAGTTGCTATTCGCGAGGATCGCGCGTGCCATGCCGCTAAACACGCTTTCGACTACGTTCAGGAACTGTGCGCCCGTAGGTAATGGGGCCAAGCCTACTGTTGGCCCTTGATCCTCCCCTTCCGTGACGCGTTCGTTATGCTGGGCAACATGGTCGTGGAGTGCCTTGGATATATGCCACGATGCAGCATCCCAAGAAAGATAAATTCGGCTCTTGATTTTGTACTGCTCGATAAGCACAGCCAACATCCGAATCATCTCCCCGGTATCCTTGCGGGGGCTGTAGAAATGCGTAACCTGATTCCGAGAGAGTTCGAGCGCCGCAGTCATTATCAGACTACCTCTTGATTTTTGATATTGTGGTACAGTTGGTAGTTTCGCCGGGTTCCACTAGCTTTCTGCCGCCTTGTGCGCGGACAGAGAAGGGCCCGAACTCATCGATAGAGAAGAATACCTCATCTTCCTGAAGTTCGCGAAGGATACATTGGATATGATGCACTTTTTGTCGATATTCCGGATCACATGATGTCAATACCTTGCGCGCTTTTCGCCACTTCCAACCGGCAGACCTCGTGATTTCACGGACTATTTGGGCGCAAACAGGCGTACCCCTTTCACTCAAGATCCTCGTCAAGTCCGCCATTCGCCAAGTGGTTCGGTTGATGCCGGAAGCCGAAGGCGGCTCATGAAGAAGTGCGAATACAGCCTTCCGTATTTCCTCGTTTTCAGCGAGCCGTCCGCTAGCCCACTTTTTTCTTGCGAATAGTGCCTCTGCGCCGCCTTCACTGAACGCGCGGATATATTTGCGAGCTGAGACACGACTGACCGAAAGGTGATCAGCAATTGTTCGGATGCCGATCCCTCGCTTATGTGCCAGGACGGCAACCGATCTTTTTTGTTGGTGAAGAGGTCCGTCTTGATCTGGCCCGAGAGAAGAGCAATCCCGTTGATATCCACAAGAGGTTCAATCTCTGCAGTTTTTATTTCGCCGCGCAGCAAACGATCCATCCAGTCGCGGTCCGCTATCTCCTTTAGCGCGGATGCTCCCTGGTCGAGGTGAATGCGCCCGCCGCGCTTACACTTGGCGGGGTCGCGGCGCTGTTCCCATTGATCAGCTCAGCCATTTGGTCGAGCAATGCCGCAGCTTCGTGGCGGTTGAGCGTCAAAACGAGGTCGCGTGCTCGGCCCCAAAGACGCAAGCAAGCGGCGGCGATAAACAGTGGGGTCGATTGAGTTGCGTTCAGCGGCTAAAATTTGTGCGCTTTTCAAGAGCTTTTGGTCCGCGCTGTCTGGCACGTGAGGCTGAGGCGGCTGCGGGCACGTAAGCATCCTGCGAATGGTGCTCCTGTTGAGCCCCGTCATCCGTGACACGCCTTTGCGTGAGTGGCCCTCCTCCAGGATCAGGCGACGAATATATGCCCACTGTTTGGGATCACGATGCATGGTGGCCTCTCGCTCTATCCGCACGAGCGAGAAGTGAGTGGTCGGCGAGCCGGCGTAACATCCACTCAAGCAGCAGCAGCTTGATGCTCGGGTTTTTTCCAGTTCCACGGCAGCAGCTCATCGATCCTGTGGGCCGGATGCCCGGCGATGCGGGCCAGGACATCAGCCAGCCAGGCCTGCGGATCGACATCGTTCAATTTGGCGGTGACGATCAGGCTGTAGATCGCCGCGGCCCGCTGTCCGCCGCGATCGGAACCGGCGAACAGCCACGATTTTCTGCCCAGGGCAATACCGCGCAGGGCTCGCTCGGCGGCATTGTTCGACAGGCAGATCCGGCCGTCATCGAGAAAGCGGGTGAAGGCCGGCCAGCGCTTGAGCATGTAGTCGATCGCCTTGGCGGTCTCGGCGTGGCGCGACAGGCGAGCCCGTTCCGCCCGCATCCAGGCTTCCAGCTCTGTGATGAGCGGCGCGATCCGTTCCTGGCGCACCGCCAGACGTTCGCTGCCGAGTCGACCATTGATCTCGCGCTCGAGGGCGAAGATCGCATCAATGCGCTGGACCGCCTCCAACGCCAGCGGCGAGATCACGCCCGCCGGTTTGCCTTGCGCCTTGCGCCGGGCATTGGCTGCGAGATCAGCCAGGACGAAGAAGGGCCGGCAGGCATGCGCCCAGCAGGTCGCCTCGATGATCGGCCCTGGCTTGCGATCGGCCTCGTACAGCTTGTTGTAGCCGCCATAAGCGTCGGCCTGAAGGATCCCGGCATAACCGGCCAGATGCCGGGCCGGGTGCTCGCCGCCGCGATCGCGCGAATAGTAGAACATCGCCGCCGGTGGGTCGGTGCCGGCAAACGGCCGGTCATCGCGTACATACGTCCATAAGCGACCGGTAATCGTCTTTCCCTTCGCCAGCACCGGCACGGTGGTGTCGTCACCGTGCAGTCGTTCGGCGGCAAAGACGTGCGCCTCAACCCGTCGCAGCAGCGGCGCCAGCACGGCACAGCACGCCCCCACCTGGTCGGCCAAGGTCGACAGGCTGAGCGGCACCCCCTCCCGGGCATAGCGTTCGGCCTGGCGGTTTAACGGCTGATGCTGCCCGTACTTCTCGAACAGGATCATCGCCAGCAGGCTCGGCCCGGCCCAGCCGCGGGGGATCACATGAAAGGGCGCCGGCGCCTGGCTGATCTTCTCGCAGTCGCGGCAGGTGAACTTCTCGCGGACGTGCTGGATCACCTTCCATCGCCGCGGGATCACCTCCAGCGTCTCGGTGACGTCCTCGCCCAACTTGCGCAGCCGCGGGCTGCCGCAGCACAGGCAGGCTATCGGCCCCGGCTCGATCACGCGTTCGCGCGGCAGATGGTCGGG
>CAWJZU010000019.1:0-105901 GCA_963847345.1 uncultured Alphaproteobacteria bacterium
CGGCAGGAAAGTGCTGCGCTACGTCATCGAGCCCGATCCTGAGACGCCGCCAGCCCGTTTCATCGGCCCCTTGCGCCGGGCAGGGATCGGCACGACGATCAGCCGCGGCCGATGCAGGCCCGCGCTGCATCAAGCGGCGTCATCGCGCTTCTCCCATCGCCGCGGGCATCGGCCTGCCGCGCTGCCGCCGCGGACGCGATCTTGTCGACGGCGATCGACATGCCGTGCTTCTCGACGCCGTCCTTGCCGGTCCACGATCGCAGCGATGCCCGGCCCGAGGCGGCCACTGCGTCGCCCTGCTTGAGCTCCAGCAGCGCCGCCGCCCGGTCGCGGAACGCGATCAGGCTTACGAGAATCGCACCGCCATCGGTCGAGACCCGCAATGTTGCGGTTGCGAATTCCGCGCCGCTTGCGCCGGTGCGGCGGGCGGGGTCGGAGACGAGCGCGCCGGTCGCGAGGAGGTGCATGCTCATCGCGCGTCTCCATCGATGACGGAAAGCGCCGGCCTGGCCCCCGTCAGATCAAGGGCGGCCCGGTGGACTTGTGGCCCGAGGGTTGGGTCGAGATGCGCCTCGGTCGAGCTCCAATCGGCCAGCTTGTCGATACGCTCGCAGAACCGCCGGGCGATTCTCAGCCGGTCGAACTCGGTCAGCCTTCTGCCGGAGGCCAGATGAGTGACCCGATACCAGCGGCCCGGGACGTAAACGATGCCCCAATTCCGCCAGACACACCCGAGCCGATATTCGCTGCGGCCGTCGGCGATTTTCACCGGGAACAGTGCCGACTCCCAACGGTCGCCGCTCGTCTCTGGCGCCGCGCGTGCCGTTGTGCTATCGGGGTCTCGCCGCTGCCCAGCGACAAGAGACCCGGCCCCGGTTGCGCGCGCCACCGCGCCGGGGCCGCTGTGTGTCGGCGGCATGGTTCGTCACGCCTCGCTGTCAAGTTCGCTGGTCGAGGTAACGAGCTTGCTCAAGCGCGACCGTGCCCAGTCGAGCGAGTTACCCCAGCGGTACAGCGGAAATCGGCCAAATTTCTGAAACGGCGGCCCGCCACCGCGTACGGCCAAAGTGGCCAACGTTGTTTCCGCGGTCTTGAAACCAGCTTCCGTCAGAGCCGCGGCGTTCTCCCGGCGCCCGAGAAGCGTGTCCGGATCGGTCGGTATTGCCATCGCTTGTTCCCGTAAGATTGCGATAGCATTGATTTGGCACAGGCGCCGCGACTACTGACGGAGCGGAATGGAAGATATTTTTGCCCGATTATGCTCCTATGGAGCTTTTGTATAGATCGCGAAGCGCAGTGAAGGACTTTCTGACCCCAAGCGGAGTAACCACAGCCTGTAGGAACCTCAGAAATTCGTCGCTGCCGCTTTCAGCACTCCATCCTGTTGGAGTTCCTGGACAAGCCGCGGCAGCCTCGTATATTTCTTGCAGACTCAATACAAGTTCATACAAGATCGAAGTTGGGCCGATTGCCGGCCGGAGCGGTGGGCACAGCCCGCAGTTTGGCCCGCGCTAAAAGCCCTTGCAGCTCGTCAAGGCATGTCAACGTTCTTGAGAGCAAACTAGGCGTAGCCGCGACTTCGCCCCTTGGTTCGGAACAAAGAGCATCCCGCGATGGACCGACAATGCTGATTTATCGAGAAAACGTTCAGTGTAAGGGTCTTCCTGCGCTTCGCGCAAACCTTTGGCGAGGGCTGCCGCTCTCTTGCGTAGACGCTCTATCTGCTCTACACGCTCGCTAGGGCGCGCTATAGATTATATCTTTCCCTTCCAGGTATATAACGCACAAAGTTCAAGAGATCGGCGAAAGCGGACTGAATCGAATCCCTCCTTCTGCTTAAACGATGCAGTAATCGTTCAGAACTGCTCATCGCTGTAAGCGTCTGCCATTATCGCGCCACCGGGAACGATACAACTTCGCCCTGCGGCTTTCGTTCGCCCATCAATTCGACCGTGCGGTTCGCCACTGCATCGGCCGCGGCGAGCAGCACGGCGTCGGCGCAATGCAGATAGCGCGATGGTCACCGATATCCCTTTGTGCCCGACCAGCGCGGCAATCGTCGATTCGCTGTAGCCCAGATCGGCCGCGAGCGATGCGAACGAATGCCGCAGCACATGCGGCGTGATATCGGCAGGTAACTCGCCGAGTTTGGCGATCTTCGGCCAGAATTTCTTGAAGCCTACCATCGGGCCATCGCCACGGGTCGCCGGAAACACGCGCTCTGCCTCAAGTCGCGCACGCTGCGTAGCACCTCGCACGCGGCATGCGACAGCGGGCGGATGCTGCGGCCCGTCTTACTGTCCGCGAGGGTCGCCGTTCGGCGGGCAAGATCGAGTTCCGACCAACGCAACGCCTGCGCCTCGCCGGTACGCCAGCCCGTGAGCGCGAGGAAACGCGCCATGGCTATTGCTGCCGGCCAAAGTCTTGTCTTGCGCCTCAGCCTCGCGCAGCGCAGCGCCGAGCGCGGCATATTCATCTTCCGACAGCCGCCGCTCGCGCCGGCCATCGGCAAGCGCATGATCACCAGTGCGCACGGGTTGTCCGGCCGCAGCCGTGCCGCACCGCATAAGTGAAGATCGCGCCGAGCAGCCCGACGGCGCGCGTGGCGGTTCCCTTGCCGCCCGTGACGCGCGCCAGGCCGCGCGGCTTCGTCTTGATCTGCCCGGCCGTCTTGCCCTCCGCGACAGCGTGCATGAAGCGCTCGATATCGGCGCGCTCCACCGCGGTAACCGCCATGCGGCCGAGCAACGGCTTTATATGCCGCTTGATACGGCCGTTGTCGATTTCGAGCGTGCTGGTCTTTTTCGATTGCCGCGCCGCGTCAACAGCCGCCGGCTTCCGCATCGGCAAGGTATCGATCGCACAACTCGGCCATGGTCATCGCCTCGCGCGCCTCGCGCTTATCGGCGGCCGGGTCCGCGCCCTCCACAACTTCGCCGAGCAACCGCCGGGCTTCCTCGCGCGCGCTGTCCGGGGTCCAAGGCGCGCCATGGCGGCCGATTGTGTATCGCCGTTGGCGCCCCTCGCGGGTCCGGTACATCAGCACGTAGGACACCATTTCGCTCCGCTGCCGGCGTGCGCCGAAGCTTGGCACGGCGGCATCCCATACCTCTGCGCCCGGCCCGAGCGCCCGCACCTCGCGCAACCCGATCCGTTTCCGCTCGCCCGCGCCCGCCATCGTCGTCCCGCTCGCCTGTTACCTCGGCCCACCCTAGGTAACATCTAGGTAACACGATTTGGCAAACCGGTGCAACGTCGATCTGCGAGCTGCAACCATAAACACAAGCAGGTCGGCCGATCCGGCAGCATCATCAAAGTCAAAACAACCATCCCCAATCGTATACGCCTACCTTCACACGGCAGGGGTCGCTGGTTCAATCCCAGCCGCGCCCACCATAGTTTTCGACGGCACAGGTCACGTTCGACGCCATCCCTGCGCGCCCGTGGTCATTCCGGCAGGACGCGCCACACGACCCCCTCGCGCGCCTCGCGGTCTTCGAGTTCGCGGCTGGTCGGCACCTCGTAGCGCGCCAGCTCTTCAAGGCCGGAGCGCGGCAGATAAGCGCGTCCGGGGTCGCCGAGCAGCGCCGTCCGGCCGCGGCCGGCGATGCGGCGCAAAAGCCCGATAATGCGCCTCGCCATCGGCTCCTCGTAACAGACATCGCCGGCCAGCGCGACGCCCCACCCGGCCGCGGCGCGATCGAGCAGGTCGCGCCTCTCGACCGCGACCGCAACCCCGTTCAGCGCCGTATTCAGCGCGATCGCGGACGCCGCGAACGGGTCGATCTCGGCCGCGACGACCCGCCTCGCCCCGGCCATCGAAGCGGCGATCGCGACAATGCCGGAGCCGGACCCGATATCGAGCACCTCGCGCCCGCTAACTACCTCCGGGTGGTCGAGCACATAGCGTGCCAGCGCCTGCCCGCCGGCCCAGGCAAAGGCCCAGAACGGCGGCGGCACGGCCCCTCGCGACAGGCTGTCCTCGGTTGCCTGCCAGATCGGCGTCACCTCGGTCGCGAGATGGAGCGCAATCTCGGGGACCAGCGGCGGCCGGCCGATCACTGTATTGCGGCGCACGAATTCGGCCGGGTCCGAGGTCGGCTCGGCCCACCCGGCGAGACCCACGCCCGTTCTGCCGCCGCCCGACACCATGGCCGCAGCGCTCACGTCGCCATCCAGCCGCCATCGACATTGTAGCAGGCGCCGGTCACATAGCTGGCGCGCTCCGATAACAGCCAGACGACCATCTCGGCGATCTCGCCGGGCTGTCCCATGCGATGCATCGGTGTGTTGGCGAGAATGACCTCGCCGCGCCGCCGCAGCGCGTCCTCGGTCATGCGGGTCTCGATAAACCCGGGGCACACGGCATTCACCCGGATGCCGGCATCGGCGTATTCGAGCGCCGCGGTCTTGGTCAGCCCGAGCACGCCGTGCTTGGCCGCGACATAGGACGACGAGGTCGGCAGCCCGATCAGCCCGGCGATCGATCCGGTGTTGACGATCGATCCGCCGCCCCCCTCGGACTGAATACGGGCCTGCATGTGCCGGATTTCCTCCTTCATGCACAGCCACACGCCCTTCAGATTGACCGCGATCATCCGGTCGAAGCTTTCCTCCGTCCAATCGGCGGTCTTCTTGCCCGATGCACCGACCTGATACGGCGCGATGCCGGCGTTGTTGAAGGCGCAGTCGAGCCGCCCGTAGGCGCTCACGGTGTCCCGTACCATGGCCGCGACCGCCTCGGCCGAGGTCACGTCGCCCGTCAGCGAGATCGCCTGCCCGCCCTCCCGGGTGATCTGCGCCACCGTCTCGTGAGCCGATCCCGCGTCGAAATCGACCACCGCCACCCGCGCGCCCTCGCGGATCATCGCCAGCGCGGTGGCGCGCCCGATCCCGCCGCCGCCTCCCGTCACGAACGCCACCTTGCCGTCGAGGATTCCAGGCCTTGTTCCCTCGGGCATCGTTCCCTCCTGCCGATCTGTCCGCAGGATAGCGCGGCGGCGCGTTTGGCGACACAATGCGCGCACCCATCGCCGCTGCGGAAAGGCAAATTGATGACCGAGGACTGGGCAAAAATCAGCGCCGATCTCGAGCGCCTGCTGAAGCTGCGCTCGTTCGTGTTCGGCATGAAATTGTTCGAGAAGCGCGAGGAAATGGAGGCGATCCCGCGCATCCGCCGGCCGCAGAACGTCCACACGCTCGACCAGATCGTCGGCCAGGCGTCGCGGCTCGGCTGGACGATCGGGGCCACCTCCGACAACCTCGTCGGCGCGCAATGCCGCGCCGTTGTCGGGCTCGGCAACGCCAAGGACGAGGCCTGGCGGTCCGGCAAGCACATGGTCGGCGTCTGGTACAGCAGCGACGAGGACGCCCGCGCCCACCAGGCGGCGATGGAATGCGTCCCTGACGGGCGCTACGAGGCGCTGGCGCTGTCGCCGTTGTCGAGCGGCCGGCTCGACCCGCCCGACATCGCGCTGTTCTATGCGACCCCCGGCGCGATGATCTATTTCATCAACGGGCTGCAATGGGCCGGCTACAAGCGTTTCGACTGGAGCATCGTCGGCGAGTTCGGCCTGCGCCGATTCGTGGGGCCGCGCGCTCGAAGACCCGCACGCCGAGCCTGTCGATCCCGTGCTTCGCCGAGCGCCGCTACGGCGGGGTGCTCGACGACGAGATGCTGATGGCGCTGCCGCCGGACTATCTGCCGAAGGCGATCGCCGGCATGGAGGCGCTGTCGAAGAACGGGCTGCGCTACCCGTTCCCGCAATACGGCATCCAGCAGGACGTGCGCGCCGGCATGGCGGTCAGCTATCCGGGTCGCGGCGCCATCCGCGACTGATGCCGGAAGCACTCCCGCCGACGCTGGCCGAAATCGCGGTCGAGAACGCCGGCGGCGCGGTCCTGATTGTGCGCCGGCACGGCAATCCGCTGGCCCCTATCCGGCTCTTCCTCAGCCACGGCAACGGGTTCGCGATCGACGGCTATGTCGATTTCTGGAGCCGGTTTCTCGCGAACTTCGACATCGTCGCGTTCGACATGCGCAGCCACGGCCGCAACCCAGTCGCCGAGCCGGCCAACCACGACTACGCCCACATGGCGCGGGACATCGACGCGGTCGGCCGTGCGGTGCGCGCCGAGTTCGGCTGGAAGCCATCGGCCGGGCTGTTTCATTCAATGTCGGCGCAATCGGCGCTGCTTCAGACCATCGCCGGCCCGGTGCATTTCGACGCGCTGATCGCGTTCGATCCGCCGAACGTGCCGGCTCCGGGCCATCCGGCGCGCGACGCGATGGTCGGGTATGAGAACAAGCTGGCGAATTGGGCAAGCCAGCGTTCGACGTGCTTCGCCGATCCAGCCGACCTCGCGGCCGATTTCGCGGCGACCCGCTCTGGACGGCGCTGGGCGCACGGCGCTTCCATGGCGATGGCGCGTGCCGTCTTCGGCCTAACACTGGCGGCTGGGAACTCGCGTGCCCGCGCGAGCGCGAGGCCTCGATGTACCTGCAGGGGATCGATCTCGGGCTGTGGCCGAGCCGCGCCGATCTGCCGATCCCGGTCGCGCTGATCGGCGCCGACCCGGACGCTCCCTATCCCGCCGCAACCGCCCTATCGAACCATGCCCTGGCGCAGGAAGGCGGCTTCGACTACCGCGCGATACCCGGCACGAGCCACCTGCTGCAACTCGAGGAACCGGCCGCCTGCGCGGAGGCCGCGCTAGCGGCGTTGGCCCGGCTCGGCCTCGCCTAGCCGCCCGCCCCGCCGCCGAGATCATACGGCGGCCGGTGCAGCCCGGCCGGCGAGATCGTAAAAATCTCGTACCCGGTCGCGGTCACCCCGATCGTGTGCTCGAACTGCGCCGACAGCGAGCGGTCCTTGGTGACGGCGGTCCAGCCATCGCTCAGCACCTTCACCTCGAAGCGGCCGGCGTTGATCATCGGCTCGATGGTGAAAAACATGCCCTCGCGCAGCACCGGCCCCTCGTCGGGCTTGCCGTAATGCAGGATCGACGGCGCGTCGTGAAACACCTGCCCGACGCCGTGGCCGCAGAAATCGCGCACCACGGAAAACCGGTGGCTCTCGGCATAGCGCTGGATCGCGTCGCCGATCGCACCGATCCGCACTCCCGGCCGCACCACCGCGATGCCGCGCATCATCGCCTCGTAGGTGACATCGACCAGCTTCTTCGCCTTCACCCCGATCCGGTCGCCGACAAAGAACATCCGGCTCGTATCGCCGTGCCAGCCGTCGAGGATCAGCGTCACGTCGATATTGACGATGTCGCCGTCCATCAGCCGGCGGTCCCCGGAATCCCATGGCAGACAACGTGGTTGACCGATGTGCAGATCGATTTCGGAAAACCGCGATAGTTGAGCGGCGCCGGGATCGCGCCGTGATCGACGGTAAAGCCATGGCACAGCCGGTCGAGTTCGCCGGTCGTGACGCCGGGACGCACATAGGGCGCGATGAAATCGAGCGTCGCCGCCGCCAGCGCACCGGCCCGGCGCATGCCCTCGAACGCGTCGGGGCCGTGGATCTTGATCTGGCCGCTGCGCACCGCGCCGCGTCCCGGTCCCGGGTTCGTCGCCGGGTGGATCGCCGCGTCGCGCTGTATGACCTGGGATTCCTGCTTCACGTCTGTCGTTCTCTAGTCTGGCTCTGATTCTGGCCCTGACTCGGCCGCCAGCATCCGGATCGGCCATGGCAATATTCAAAGCGAAAGTAAGCTGCGGTCGGCGTCGGGGCAATCCTCGCCGGGTCAGGTTGTGCGTTGTCCCGGCTTTGCCTATCAATTCCGTTTTACAAGTCGGGCCGGACGCAGCGCCAGCCGACCGATCCGCCAGCGTGAGGAGCCGATGAGCGAAGCCCCCCAGCCGCCCAACACCGAGCCGCAGAAAACCGTCACCGCCTGCGTCCTGATCATCGGCAACGAGATCCTCTCCGGCCGCATCGACGACGCGAACCTCTCCTTTATCGCCCGCGGCCTGACCGATGTCGGCGTGCGGCTGCGCGAGGCGCGGGTCATCCCCGACGATCCCACGACGATCGTCGCGACCGTCAACGAGGTGAGGGAAAAATTCGATTACGTCTTCACGACCGGCGGCATCGGCCCGACGCACGACGACATCACCGCCGAGTGCATCGCGGCGGCGTTCGGCGTGCCCTGGGTCGTGCATCCCGAGGCGCGCCGGCTGCTCGAAACCCATTATCCGCCCGGCGCGATCAACGAGGCGCGGCTGCGCATGGCGCGCATGCCGGAAGGCGCCGAGCTGCTGTTGAACCCGATCTCGCGCGCGCCCGGGTTCCGCATCGGCAACGTCTATGTGATGGCCGGCGTGCCGCAGGTCATGCAGGCGACCTTCACCGAGCTGAAATACCGCCTGCGCGGCGGCGCGAAAATGCTCAGCCGCGCGGTCAGCTGCGGCCTCGGCGAGGGAACGATCGCCGCCGATTTAGCGGCCCTGCAGCAGCGCTACCCCGACCTCGAGATCGGCTCGTACCCCTATTTCCGGCGCAGCGACTTCGGCACGACGCTGGTCATCCGCGGCACCGACCCCAACCGCCTCGCCGCCGCAATCGCCGAACTGGCCACCCTGATCCGCACCCTCGGCGGCGTCCCGCAGGAAGCTGCAGGGTTAGGCCGTAAGCTCGCCGCAGCATCGGGGGCTGCCTCGATTTGCAATTTCGGGGCTCGACCCGCCTTTTTTCCCTGTTCCGGTTGCGTTTTGCTGTGTCTGCAGGAAATCAACAGCAAACTGGCGCTCGAGCCCTTGCGCCGCGCCGGTTTCGCGACGGTCGGAGGGTGGATTCTGCAGCAAAAGAACAGCAAACACCCGCCTCGCCCGTCGCTCCGACCCATCGGACCCGATTGTTGGATACTCCGGCAATGTGGCGAATTTCGCGTCGTCGCCGGGCACGGCTGTCCGGTATTGGGAAGGCACAGCAACTTTCCGTCGGCATTCCAGATCCCCCGATGGTCCCGCTGTGCGTCACGCGCATCGCTCCACATCTGCGCTTGGGTCCCGTAAGTGATCGCCAGTTCCAAGTATAGGAGGCGAAACCCTGGACCATCGGCCAAGACGAAGTCGGTCGGAACGTGCGGTCGGATTGGGGGAGGCGATTTGATATTCAGCGATTACTTGACGCCTCTTTACATGATAAGGGCTTTATGCGGCTTTGGTTCACCCGCTGGTGACAGCGCTCGGCACAAGATGTAGAAGTCGATGCCAAAGCTTCGGAGCTCACTGTCATGCCAGACCCGTTTACAATTCACATCTTTGTGCCGATGGGGATCCAGAGGGTGTTCGGATCGATCGATCTCATGCATTGGACTGGTAAGGGCATTGTCTTTCCCCGGGCAAAAATGGCCAGAGGTGAGGACCCGAGTGAGCTAGCCGGTAAGGGGAATTACATCTCCGTCGGCGCTGGCGACGACGAGGACAATGCCCTTGATGATGACGCGCAACATCCTGCCGATCATCAATGTCGGGCAATCGGATACTGTTAACAGCCGCATCGACTTGCATTACCAAAATAAGGAGTTTTGGGATTGGGGTGTCGTTTTCGTCTCTACCAGCGCTGGCTTCGGCCGAGGGCACAACGCATGGATCGAGCATGCTTTGATCCGGCAGGCGAGGCAAGCCAAACAGAGCAAAATGGATAATGACCAAGGCGCGAAGGAACCCGCGCTAAGCGAATTAAAGAAGGCAGACGCACAGCGCTTTCTTGCGCGGAAATACTCCAAATCCTGCCGGCTAGTTGGCCTCCGTATTTTCGAAGTCGGCAAGGCAGTTGCTACGCCGAAAGAGACAGTTCCTAGAGGGAACGAGGGAGATACTATTGTTGTTCCGGCTAAGAAAGACGGTTTCGATAGGGCTTCCTTGGTCAAGATTGCTGGTATGCAGTTCGTATTGCTGGTGGAAGGCTAAGAAAATATTAAGTACATAGCCGCATATCAAACGTCGCCCATTGCGGCAATAATGACGATGCGCTGGTTCGCCATATCGAACGCTATGGTGATAGTGTTAATATAAAGCTGATTTTTTGAGAGAAGGCGAAAGCCATCGGTCGGATATCTCATTTGCCGATGCCCGAGCGGGTTTATGGAAGGGCATTACTATACCTCTTTTCGGTAAGCTTACAGACTGCGACGAAGCTTACTGATCTGTGGCCATTGAAGCCAAAAGCATTATCCGTTTAGGGCGGATTTTCGCGACTTTTCCGTAATCGCCATTGACGCGCCCCCACCATCAATCCGGCGGGGCGAGAATACCGCTGACGGGGCGAGGCCGAGCCGGTCGAGCGCGGAGGGCAGTTCGGCGAAGGTGTCGAGCACCGCGTCGGCGCCGAGCGTCGCGGGGTCGTGGCGGGCATATCCGTAGCGCATGATGACGAGCGGCAGCGCCGCTGCGTGCGCCGCCGCCGCGTCGTTCTCGCTGTCGCCGATCATCACGGCGCGATCCGCCGTGCCGCCAAGCTCGGCGATCAGCCCGAGCAGATGCCCCTTGTCCGGCTTCTTGACCTTGTAGCGGTCGCCGCCGGCCACCGCGTCGAACAGCGCGGCAAGGCCCAGCCCGTCGAGCACCGTGTGGCTCGCCTGCTGCAGCTTGTTGGTGCAGACCGCCGTGCGATAGCCGCTGCGGCGCAGCTCGGCCAGCGTCTCCGGCACGCCGGGATAAGGGCGGGTCAGCTCCGTCGCATGCGCTTCATAGATCGCGATATAGCGGGGCAGCGCGTCGGCGGCCTCGGCGCTGCTGCCGCCGCGCGCCGCAAAGCCGCGCTCGACGAGCGCCGGGACGCCGTCGCCGACCATCGGCGCCACCTCGGCCGGGGTCAGCGGCCTGTAGCCATGCTCGCCGAGCACCCGGTTCAGCGATTGCGTCAGGTCCGGGACGCTGTCGACCAGCGTGCCGTCGAGATCGAAGAGCAGGATTGTCGCGTTCATGCCGGACTGTGTACCGCAACCGGACCGGCGGCAAGCGCGGCGGCAATATCGCGGCCGGACCCGCCGCCGCCCCGCTATGGCGCGACGCGCAGCGGGATCGTGCCGAGGCGCCGCCCCGAGGCGAGATCGAGCACCAGAAGTTCGCGATCGCCGTCGGGAAGCATGATATGCAGGACGAGCCGGTCCGCTCCGGCGGGGACCATCTCGATGCGCGCCCCGGCCGGCAATTCAATCGGCGCCGCGGTATAAGGGGTCGTCGCCGCGGTCGTTGTCGCGGCCGGTCGCAACGGATTGCTTGTGTTTTGTCATGTAGGCAATCGAGACGATCAACGCGATAAAGCCGCCGACCAGCATGACCCCCATGACGACAACTAGGATTCGCAGCGCGCGCACCGCGTCAGCTCCGTTGCGTATAGCGCGCGGCCGTGAGCTCGGCACCTGATTCGGCCAGCCAGCCCAATGGCCGCCCGCCCGATGCCCGGCAGTCGGGCGGACAGCGGGTCGAGGTCACGATCGCCGCCGATGACGCCGGCGACCGGCTCGATCGCGCCTTATCGCAGCTGCTGCCGGAGCTGTCGCGCAGCCGGCTCAAGCAGCTGATCCTCGACGGGCGCGTCGAAAGCGGCGGCCGGGTGCTGCGCGACCCGGCAACGCGCGCCACTCCCGGCGCGGTCGTCGGGGTGTTCTTGCCCGAACCCGAGGCCGCCGAGCCGGAGGCGCAGCCGATCGCGCTCGACATCCGCTTCGAGGATGCGCACCTGATCGTCATCGACAAGCCGGCGGGGATGGTCGTGCACCCGGCGCCCGGCAACCTGGAGGGAACGCTCGTCAACGCGCTCCTGGCGCATTGCGGCCCGAGCCTCGCCGGGATCGGCGGCGTCAGACGGCCCGGCATCGTGCATCGCCTCGACAAGGACACAAGCGGCCTCCTGGTCGCCGCGAAGACCGCAGCGGCGCATCGCGCCCTGGCGGACGATTTCGCCGCGCGCCGAATCGAGCGCGCCTATAGCGCGGCTGTCTGGGGCGTGCCGATACCGGCGTCCGGCGAGATCGCCGGCAATATCGGCCGCAGCGCGACCCACCGCAAGAAAATGGCGGTTGTCGCCGAGGCGCGCGGCAAGAAGGCGGTGACCCGCTACCGGGTCGAACGGCGCTTCGGCGGCAAGGAGACCGAGGTTGCGGCGCTACTCGAATGCCGGCTGCTGACCGGCCGCACGCACCAGATCCGCGTGCATCTTGCGCATATCGGACATGCTGTGATCGGAGACCCTGTCTATGGTGGACGCACGCGCGGCGCCATCGCCCGCCGCGGGCCAGTCGGCGCGGAGATCGCGGCATTTCCGCGCCAGGCGCTGCATGCGCGGCTGCTCGGCTTCGCGCATCCCGTGACCGGGGAGGCGCTGCGTTTCGAAAGCTCGCTGCCGGCCGATATGGCGCGGCTGATTTCCAGTTTAGAGCTACTTTAAACTGGCATAGCCATCCCCATATAGGCAAGGCTTTCCGGGGTAGGGCGGATTGCGCCTTGCTTCTTGATCGGGATCAATGCCGATCGGGGATCGCTCACGTACGATAAGCGTTCGCAGAAATACTGTTAACTCGGAGCACCACAACTCGAATGGCTACACTGTCTGTCCCGTCCATCTCCGGCGAGGGCAACCTTACGCGGTATCTCCAGGAGATCCGCAAGTTTCCGATGCTGGAGCCGGACGAAGAATACATGCTGGCGAAGCGCTGGAAGGAAGCGCAGGACTCCGATGCGGCGCATCGGCTGGTCACCAGCCATCTGCGTCTGGTCGCCAAGATCGCGATGGGCTATCGCGGGTATGGGCTGCCGCTGTCCGAGCTGATCTCGGAAGGCAATGTCGGGATGATGCAGGCGGTCAAGCGGTTCGACCCCGATCGCGGGTTCCGGCTCGCGACCTACGCGATGTGGTGGATCCGCGCCGCCATCCAGGAATACATCCTGCATTCGTGGTCGCTCGTCAAAATGGGAACGACGGCGGCGCAGAAGAAGCTGTTCTTCAACCTGCGCAAGCTGAAGGGGCAGCTGCAGGCGGTCGAGGAGGGCGATCTGTCGCCCGAGAACTTGAAGAAGATCGCGACCGAACTCGACGTGTCGGAGGCCGACGTGGTCAGCATGAACCGGCGGCTCGCCAGCCCCGACCATTCGCTGAACGCGCCGCTGCGTGCCGATAGCGAGGGCGAGTGGCAGGATTGGCTCGTCGATGAGAGCGAAAGCCAGGAAACGATGCTCGGCGAACGCCAGGAGCTCGGGCTGCGGCGCGATCTGCTCGAGAAAGCGATGGCGCATCTGAACGATCGCGAGCGCCATATCCTGACCGAGCGGCGCCTCAAGGAGAACCCGACGACGCTCGAGGACCTGTCGCAGCAATATGGCATTTCGCGCGAGCGCGTGCGCCAGATCGAGGTGCGCGCCTTTGAAAAGCTGCAAAAGGCGATCAAGGCAGCCGCAATCGAACGCCGCCTCGTCACGCACTGAGGCGGCTGGTGCTTGGTGCGGGCCCGGACTCCGCAACTGCAATTGCGCCAAGCCAGGTAAACTATCGACCGCTGGATCGCGTCGGGCGCAGTGTCGCTCGATCCCGCGGCAGGCTCCAGCCGGCCATATAGACGAGCGCCGAAAAACCGGCGAGAACGCTGACGGGAACTACCAGGGAGAGAAATCCGGCGATTGTCCAGCCGACTGCGCCGGCGATGCCGCCCGAGATAAAGGCGACGATGGCGGTAGCATATCGACGGATCAGCGCGCTCCGCGGCAACTTTGGCGGATTGCCCGCCCAATAGCGTGCCGCGGAGCCCGCGTTCCACACCTGGACCATCAGGGTTGCTGTATTGCCTGTCATCATCGTCGTCGGCGTGTGAAAATGCAGCAGCATCGCCATGGCGGTCGTCTGCAAAGCCATCGCGAACACTGCCAGACCCGTGACAGCAACGGTCTGCCAACTGTCAGGACCCGGTAACGGTGACAGATGGATCGCGAGAAGCATCGCTAAGGCGAGAAGCGCTGCCTGAAAAAGCAGAATATGATGTAGAATTACCTGATATCCTCTAATTCTCATTGCTTTAATCAATAATGTCCATACCGAAAGAGCTATTAGAAAGATCGGCAGAACCGCAAGCTTGTTCAAAGTTGCTCCATTCGGCTTCGCCAGCTCTACAAACAGGATAATCATTGTGCCGGTGATAAACGCCACGAATGTGTCAAAGACACCGAGGTAGCAAACAACGTCGACGAAAGCGGCGACGAATGACAGAACAATGGGGACGGACAGACTTGTCACGATCGCGAAGCGTCGGGCGTCGGCCTGAGAAAGATCCGCGCTTCCAAATTTCCAATCGGGTTCAGCGCTCAACTGACATCTCCATTACCGTGATATGATCGGCGAGCCAGCGATAAAAGTAATTTCTCAGGTTTGATCGGAATTGCCGCTGCGAGGTCGAGAGCAACCCGGCGGAATTATAGCAGCCATCGACCAGGCAATTTGTCCCGAGCGCGACGCGCTCTCTCACAGAAATGCCGGCGCCGTCGTGTTTCTCTGCAGCCCTGAGAGGACTGGTTGGCCAATTCAATGACCTGTTCCGGGCTGCTCGATCGGCTTGACGCTTCTCTCAAAATCCCGGTATAGTTGTATTGCCTTCCGATTGTCCGCCTGAAGGATGAGCGGGATCGTGGATTTCGACATTATCGCCTACGCGCTGTTCGGCCTTTCGCTGTCGGTCTCGGCTGCGCAACTCGGGGGCTGGCTGCTTACCGCGCAGCCGCGCACAATACTGCAAGCCGGTCGGATATCGGCGGTTTGCTTGACGGTTGGAACCCCGTTGGCGCTGCTTTGGCTGATCCTGACCGGCAGGTCAACGGTGGCGATGATGCTCGCCGCCTTCGCAATGCCTGTTCTCATCGAGAGTGCGCGCCGCTGGCCGGGCCTGTTTGGCACGTTCAGTCTTTTCCGGCGGCGAGTACGGCCAATGGCCGACGCCGCCGCGGACGCCAGCCCGCCGAACCGGCAGGAGTCGGCGCGCGGCGGCATCACCCCCGATCTCGCGGCGCACTGCGCGTTGATGCTTCGGCTTTATCTCGAACAGACCAAGCGCGAGTCCGATCACTACGCGGACACAAGCCTTATCGGGCCGCGGCCGGTTACGGATCGGGATGCGCGCATGTCAGTCGGGGAAGCGTCGGAGGTGCTCGGGCTACCGGTTGAGGCCGGCGCCGACGAGATACGGGCAGCCTGCGCCCGATTGTCGGAGAAGTTCGCTCCTGAAAACGGCGGCACGCACTACTTCGCGGCGAAAGTCAGCGAGGCCGCAGACGTCCTGCTCGGTACGCCGCCGCCGCGCGCGGCATCTGCTCTCGCCAATGGCAAGGCGAACGATTTGGGAGAACCCGCTCGTGTCTGAACCACGCAGGACCAAGGCTGACGAGATCCGGCCCGCGGAAGATCCGGCACAGCCGAAGGTCGATATGCGTGACGAAGCCGCCGGCGCGAACGCGCTGACCCCGGAGGCACGGTTCCTGCAACGCCGGGCGGAGGTGACCCAGCAGGACCATGCCGAGTTCCTCGAATACCAGAAGGAAAAGGCACAACGGGCCGAGACGCCGGCGCCGGCAACGGTTATCGAGCGACCGCGAACCCGAAGGCTCAACCGCCGCAATTTCCTGACCGTCGTTGCGACAACCGCCGCCGTGGGCGAGGCCGCGGCGCTTGGTTACGCGATCAAAAACCAGGGCATCCCGGCGCATGGCCTGAAACACGCCGGAGATACCTACACCGAGCCGCAGCGGCACGACATCGAACGCGAGCTGATCAATCCGCGCGCCGATGTCGGCGGGCGAGGGTTCGGAAATTGGGTCCTGCTGATGCCGACGAAGCTCGGCGGCGCCACCTACGCGGTCAATTTGAATACCGGAAGATGCCTCGGGTTTGTCGCTTATTGGACCTACGGCGATTTCAATCCGATCTCGCATCACTTGTGCGCTTTTCCGAGCGCCGACCCGACATCCGGCTTTGAATTTGTCAACAGCACCCAGGGCGGCAAGAATTGCCTGATCTACGGAATTCCAACGAATATCGAGACACCGGCGGAAGGGTTTAATATCTACCGCGTCCGCTATGATGGCGCGCAGATGGAAGTGATCGAGAATGTCGCCGAAATCGACCGGTCTGGGGCTCGGCGTCCATGTGACGATCGATCCGAAGACGGCGGAACGTTATTTCGTTACCGACGGTCAGAAGGACATCGCCGCCTGCTTCGACCGACGAACCTCGCGCGTCATTGCGGCGCTCAAATTCGACTGGGAACCCAACGACCGCAATCTCGCCATGGCGTGGCGGAACGGCGGAGTGTTGAAGATTTCGCGCATCTATCCGGATCCGCGCTCCGGCAAGTACGATTACCTCGGCACCAAGGGGCAGAAGATCGAATGGGAGATGGTGCCGATGGGCGAATTATTTGTCGAGGAAGGTACGGTGCCGGGCGATGACGTTCTCCATCTGTGCGGCGCCGACGGCACGATTTGGCATCCGAGCGGGCGCTGGGCATCGACGGTCGTCCGGCTGTGCGGCGGCCAGGTCTATTCTCGATGCCGAGAACAATTTTAATCCGGTCGCCTTCCTGCAGTTCAACAAGGATTCGCCAAACCAATATCCGGTCACACAGATCGATGCCGACCATTGGGAGGTCCGGTTCGACAAGATCTTCTCTCCCGGGCACGAAGTTGGCTTTTCGCCGGACGGCCGCTTTCTGTGCATGATGAACAATCTGAGGGAAAATAACTGTTCGGTGTTCGATTCGAGCGACCCCGATCCGCGCAACTGGAAGAAGATAGCGCATATCGAAGACCCGCTATGGCGCGGCAAATACCCGAATCCGTTTCACATGGTGTTCTCGATGGACGGCTCGAAGCTGTATCTGTCGATCCTGCATCCGGCGCCGGCGCGCAGCGGGATCATGGTCGTGGACACCAATACCTGGACGATCAAGAAGGAGATCCAGGGCATCGGGCCGGATATGCAGACTTTGGCCGTGACCTATGATGGGAAATACGTCGTCGGGGTGTTCAGCGGGTTCCAGCGCCTGGAGAGCGGAATCGTCTTCATCGATGCGAATACCGACGAACTGGTCGGCATCTGGCCGAGTAACGGCGGTCACCACGACTGCGTGATCATTCCGACCGAGCTCGAGCACATGAAACATACCCGCTCGTGCACCCTATAGCGTTTGGAATGGCGGTCGGGTTGAGCGGTTGAAGTGGGGTCGATCATCAGCGCTGGCTGCTGCTGCGGGTTGCGGCGCAAAATCTCGGTAGGCGGCGCGGGTCGGGCGCTGTTGCTTGGGCTCGCGGTGACGCTCAGCACCGGCATTTGGTTCGCCAGCTTTGTCGCGGGCTGGGCGTTGCGCGACGGGATCGCTACGAGCTTCGCACGAATGGGTGCGGACTTGGTTGTGGTGCCGCGCGCGACATTGGTGAACCTGACCTCGAGTCTCCTGACGGTGCAGCCGACCGACGCGACACTGGACGTTGCATTGCAACAGGAGTTGGCCGCTATCGGCGGTATCGCCCGAATCGCGCCGCAGCGCCTCGTGCCCTCGCTCGTTGACGGTCGCTCGGTCTCGCTGATCGCATTCGACCCGGAACAGGATTTTTCGGTCCAGCCTTGGCTGGCCGAACGCCGCCCGGGCGGTTGACCGACGACGCAATGATCGCCGGCTTTGGCATGCCCGGGAAGCTCGGGGAGCGGCTCGCCGTTTGCGGCCGGCCGCTGCGAATCGACGGACGGCTTGCGAAAACCGGCGTTGGCCCATTCGACAACGCCTATTTCGTCAGCTTTGATGCTCTTGCCGCGATTGTCGCCTTCTGCCGCGGTTCCGGTCAGCCGCCGGCCGGCAACGCCGCCTCGCCGACACCCGCCGCCGAAGCGGCTCTGGTCGACGCGGCGCAGGCGCCCCACGCCGCATGCGCGGCCGACCTGCCGCTCGAACGCGTTTCCGCCTTTCTGGTGCAGCTTGCGCCGAGCGCGCGCATCGAGGACGTCAAATTCGCGATTGCCCGCCTTCCCGATATCCGGATCGTGGAAGGCAACACAGTCCTCACCTCGTCGCGGCAGGCGCTAAATTGGCTACTGGTAGGCATCGCCGTGTTCGCGGCGGTGCAGGTCGCGGCGCTGCTGACCGTGCTATCGCTGCTGTTTTCGGCGACGATCAAGGAGCGTTACCGCGAATTCGGCCTGTTGCGCGCTGTCGGTGCAACGCCCAACCAGTTAATGGCGGTGGTTCTCGGTGAGGCGGCGATCGTAACGGGGCTGGGAGGTCTCGCTGGGCTCGGGCTCGGCGCTGCGATCCTGTTGAGCTTCGCCCGTTCGCTCGGCTTCTATTTCGATCTGCTCGGCATTCCCTTTGCGTGGCCGAGCGCCGCCGTGCTCGGAACCGGCGCGGTCGCCGCGGTATTCTTCTCGACCATGCTCGGCCTATGCGGAGCTGTCGGCCCGGGATGGCGTCTTCGCCGGATCGAGCCTTACGAGTTGATTCGGACGGAAGCACGCTGACGTGATCCTGTCGGCGGGGGGCCTGCGCAAGACATACGGCGGCATAACCGCTTCCGAGGCGGTCCGCGATGCCAGCCTGGAGCTGCGCCCCGGAGAATTCGTGTCGATTGTTGGGCGGTCGGGCTCCGGCAAATCGACGCTTCTGGCAATGATCGGGGGATTGCTCCGGCCGACCGGCGGCCATGTTACGTTCGACGGCACGGACCTTTGGGCACTGTCCGAGGCCGAACGCGCGGCATTTCGCTGCCGGCATCTGGGCTTTGTCTTTCAATTCCCAAGTCTGCTGCCGGATTTGAGCGCCGTCGACAATGTCGCGGTCCCGGCGCTGCTCGGGCGCACAATGGCGCCCCGGGACGCCAACCAGCGCGCTGTTGCGCTGCTCGCCCAGGTGGGCCTTGCCAACCGGACCACTGCCTTTCCGGGAGAGCTGTCCGGCGGTGAGCAGCGCCGGGTTGCGATCGCCCGGGCGCTGATCAATACGCCCTCGCTGCTGCTGGCCGACGAGCCGACCAGTGATCTTGACGAGGATACCGAAGCTGAAATCATCGAGTTGATCGAGGAACTGCAGCTCAGCTCGGGCTTCGGGATCATCCTCGTCACACACGCACTGGATTTGGCCGGCAGGGCACAACGCAGCTATGAAATGCGCGATGCTGTGCTTGCGCCGTTTGTTTTACCGCACTTTCGCAACGCGGGACCGACGCAACAAGGCCGGCTCGCGCGATTATCGCCGATTGCGGCGGCGCCGGCATTTATCGCAGTGAGCGATCAATCGCTGCGGCTTGGGACCGATATCTGGAGCGTGTTGAGAGCAGTACTGCTCAGTGGCATTTTGCTGACCGGTTTCGTGCTGTTGGCAAACTTCGTGATCGCGAAATACCAGGAATTGAACCTTCGCGAACGCGACGCACGACTCGCCAGGCTGGCCGATATGGCGTTCACGCGTTTGCAAAGCGAAATCGTGTCGATTGCCGATCTCGGCGGCGGCCGCTATGAACTTGCGCTCTCGCTGTCAAACGCTTCTGGCAAGGAGCAGCCGCTGTACGTCATGGCTCCGGACATGCGGGCTTACGTACAGGTCGGCAAGGTGTGGCAGGAGTTGCCGTTGCGACCGGCCGAGGACAGCGTTTCCGGTGTGGTCAAGATGGATGGCACCCACACTTACCGTTATTCTTTCGAGGCCAGGCTAGACGGTTTCACACAGCTTTTGCCGAATTATATGCACATACGTTTCTCGGATACGATGCTCGTCAGCCCGAGCAGCGTGCCGCAGACCGACCTCTTCGAGCGGAAGGACAATTACTATGTATATCTTAAGCCGTTCGATGCGTCTGATGAGGCAATTTTGAAGCGCATAAAGTTTATGGGCAGACCGCCAGTGTGGATCCCGATGCCCCCGCACTAGGGAAACGCCGAAATAGTCCGGGTTTTGGCGGCAGGTTGCTGCGTGGCAATTAGATAAAAATTTACCGCTGGATTTGTGACGCAGGGCGGGCGTAGGCCGACCGAAGTCGCAAAATTTCAGCGGCGGCGCACTACGAAGCGGGCTGCGCGTCCGGCGATCGCGGCCGGCTGGATATCGGCGGTTCTCATGCCGATGGAGGAAACCGCACATCGGCCGCCGGCGACATCGCCGATTGCCGGATGAAGCTGTACATGAGTCTCCATCGGTCCGACGCGCCGGCCGTTGCCGCCGCCAAGGCCGGGTTCGCGACCGCTGCGAACTTGCCCGGACGCTCGGCCTAGAGCCGCTCGAGCACTTCTGAGCGCATCGGAACAGAGACGATCGCGCCGATGTTTTAACAGCAGCGGCGGCCTGTCGCTGTGCGATTCCTCAACCTGGATCAAATGGAGATCCGCTGATGGGCAACAAAATCAAAACGCTGGCACTTGGCGCCGCCATGGCGCTAGGCGTGTCGGGCGCAGCATTCGCGCAATGCGCGCCAGGTTACTACTGGTCGGGCGGCGCGTGCTATCCGAACTCGGCCCCGGGCGCCTACGCGCCGAACAATCCGGTCTCGGGCGCGGCCGCAGGGGCGAGCAGCGGCGCGCAACGCGGCTCCGAGGCGGCCGGCCCGGTCGGCGCGATCGTCGGCGGCGCGCTTGGCACCGCTGGCGGTGCGCTCGCGGGGACGACAAATATGCTGACCGGCGGCCCGAACGCAACAGTCGGATCGAGCGCGCCACCCCCGGCAGCCGGACCTTGTCCGCCGGGCCAAGTTTTCTATCAGGGCTATTGCTACCCACGGTAAGCACCCGGGGCCGGCTTATAAGCCGGCCCAAGCCTCAAGTCACAGCGATCTCGCCGTACGCGACGGACCTCGGTCTCGAACACTGTTTCGCCGCCGCTGAGAAACGCACCAAGCCCTCGATGCACTAGCATTGCGCTCTCGACCGAGGCCATCCGCGCGGAATGACGTGAAGACGATGGTTGAGTTGGCGCGCGTGTGATATATCAGCTGAGGCGAAACGGAGATTTGCTGATGGGCAACAAGCCGAAGATGCTGGCGCTTGGCGTCGCTTTGGCGATCGGCGTGTCGGGCGCGGCCTTGGCGCAGGCTTACGCGCCAAACAATCCGGTTTCTGGCGCGGCGGCGGGTGCGTCAGCCGGCGCTACCCAGGGCGGCGCGGCTGCCGGTCCGATCGGCGCAATCGTTGGCGGCGCTCTTGGCACCGCGACCGGTACTCTATCTGGTACAACAAACATGATTACCGGCGCACCGACGACAGCGGTTGGACCCGCTGGGACCTGTCCGGCCGGCTACGTGCTGTATCAGGGTTATTGCTATCAGCGGCGATAGCGACGAGTCGCGAAGCGCCGTGAAGGCACCCGGCCGGCAGACCGGCCGGGCTACTCAGCCGCCGCCGATCTTCGGGATCAGCACGATCTCGCTGTCGGGCCCGAGCGGAGCTTGCCAGGCGTCCTGGTAGATCTCGCCGTCGATCGCGACGGCCATCCCCTCATCGATCTGATTTCCGAGCCCCGGAAAGCGCCGATCCAGTTCGGCGATCATGCGGCGGACCGTATCCGCCTCGATCTCGAACACGGTTTCGCCGCCGGTAAAGCGGCGCGCCGCCATTCCGGCCAGGGTTACGCGGGGCATCGGCCCCTCACCCTGTCCCTCTCCCCGTAAACGGGGAGAGGCAACCCGGTGGCGGCGCCGGACGCAGTTCATCAACCAAATGCCTCGCAGAAAAACGCAACTCCCTCCTCCTCTCCCCGCACGCGGCGAGAGGGTCGGGGTGAGGGGCGCGGCGAGACAAGGTCTACTCCGCCGCGAGCCGGGGTGGCTCGTGCGCGTCGAGGGCGGCGCGCAGCTTCGGCGGCGACATCGGCAGATCGCGCATGCGCACGCCGGTCGCGTCGAGGATCGCGTTGGCGACCGCCGCCATCGGCGGCACGATCGGCACCTCGCCGACGCCGCGGGCACCGAACGGATGGCGCGGGTTCGGCACCTCGACCATCACCGCCTCGATCATCGGCAGGTCGGACGCCACGGGCACGCGATAATCGAGGAAGCCGGCGTTATCGAGCCGCCCGTCCTTGTCGTAGACATACTCCTCGTTGAGCGCCCATCCGATGCCCTGGGTCACGCCGCCCTGGATCTGGCCCTCGACATAGCTCGGGTGGATCGCGCGGCCGACGTCCTGCACCGCCGTATAACGCAGGATCTTGACGTGTCCGGTTTCGCGATCGACTTCGACGTCGCAGATATGCGTCGCGAAACCGGCCCCGGCGCCCTGCGCGTTGATCGACACCTCGGCGCTGATCGGGCCGCCGGTGCGCCCGGCCTTCAGCGCGATCTCCTGCAGCGACAGGGGCTCGAAGCTACCGGCGTTCGGGCCGGCCGGATAGGCTTTCCCGTCTTTCCACTCGACCGCCTCGGGGCTGATGTCCCAGATCTGCGCGGCGCGCTTCTTGAGCTCGACGACCACCTTTTCTGCCGCCTGCGTGACCGCCATGCCGGTCGCGAAGGTGACGCGGCTGCCGCCCGTCAGGAAGCAGTAGCCGGCCTGCGCGGTATCGCCGACCACCGGGCGCACCCGTTCGTAGGGGATGCCGAGCACCTCGGCCGCCATCATCGCCATCGAGGCACGCGAGCCGCCGATATCGGGGTTGCCCTCGACGACACTGGCCGTGCCGTCCTCGTTGACGTGGACGGTCGCGCTCGAACTCGCCGCCGATGTTGAACCAGAAGCCCGAGGCGATGCCGCGTCCCTGGTTCGGCCCGAGGCGCGTCTCCAAATGCTTGTGCGCCTTCGCCGCCTCGATCGTCTGCATATAGCCGATATTGGCCCAGGTCGGCCCGTGCGCCGCCTTGGTGCCGTCCTTCGCCGCGTTGATCTCGCGCAGCTTGAGCGGGTCGATCTTCAGTTCACGGGCGAGTTCGTCGAGACAGCTCTCGGTGCCGAACGTCGAGTTCGGTGCGCCGGGCGCACGGTAGGCGGCGACCTTCGGCCGGTTCGAGACGACATCGTAGCCGACGATGTTGACATGCGGGATATCGTACATCGCGAAGCCGCACATGCAGGCCGGTCCGACCGGCGAGCCCGGGAACGCGCCGGCCTGCAGCTTGACGACGAGTTCGGCCGCCACCAGCCTTCCGTCCTTCTTGGCGCCGAGCTTGACTTCGTAAACGCCGCCCGCGGCCGGGCCGCTGGCGCGAAACACCTCTTCGCGGCTCATTACGAGCTTGACCGGGCGCCCGGCCTTCTTCGACAGCGCCAGCGCGACCGGCTCCAGATAGACGAGCGTCTTGCCGCCGAACCCGCCACCGATCTCGGCTGGGATCGCGCGGATATTGGCCATGTCGACGCCGAGCAGCTTGGCGCAGTAGGCGCGCACCATGAACTGGCCCTGGCTCGAACTCCAGATTGTGACCTGCCCGTCGGCCGCCGCCGACACGACGCAGGCGTGCGGCTCGATATAGGCCTGATGCACCGGCTGGCTCGTATAGCGGCGCTCGATCGTGACCTCGGCCTCCCGCCAGCCCTGCGAGAAATCGCCCTTAACAAAGGTGATGCGCTTAGCGACGTTCGACGCCGCCGCCGGCTTCGGATCGACGCCTTGTGTGTAGAGATCGTCGTGCAGTACCGGCGCATCCGGCCTCATCGCGTCCTCGACGTCGATGACGTGCGGCAGCACCTCGTACTCGACCTCGATCAAGTCGACCGCTTCGCCGGCGATCCAGGGTTCGGTCGCCGCAACGGCCGCAACGGCATGACCTTCGTACAGGGCCTTGTCGCGCGCCATGCAGTTGCGCGACAGGTCGCGGAAGTTCATCGGCCCCTCGCCGACAAAGGCTTCCTCGGACGCGATCTCCGGAAAATCCGTTGCCGTGACGACGGCCTTGACCCCCGGCAGGGCCAGCGCCTTCTGCGTGTGGATCGCCTTGATCCGGGCGTGCGCGTGTGGGCTGCGCTTGATCTTGGCCCACAGCATTCCGGGCATTGTCATGTCGGCGCCGAAATTCGCGCGCCCGATGACCTTTTCGACCCCATCCGGACGGATCGGCCGTGTGCCGACGACCTTCAGAGAAGCCTTATCGAGATACGACATGCGCTGATCTCCATAATGCATGATCCCTCTCCCGCATCGCGGGAGAGGGTTTCGAGCGAGTAAGCCTTTCGCCCGCGGTCTTGACGAGCAGGGCGGCGGATGAGGCTATCTAAGCCATTGCCGGCCCGCGCCTGCCGAGCGCGTCGCGCCGGGGCCGCGCTCTCCCGCGGAGCGAGAGAGCATTGATGGCGGTATGGACGCCTAGACGGCACCCGGCCGGGCCTCGCTGCCGCTGTCGCCGCGCATCACCGCGGCGGCGTCGAGCACGGCGCGCACGATTTTGTCGTAGCCGGTGCAGCGGCACAGATTGCCGGCGAGCCAGTAGCGGGTTTCTTCCTCGGTCGGGTTGAGGTTGTGGTCGAGCAGCGCCTTGGCCGCGACGATGAACCCTGGCGTGCAGAAACCGCATTGCAGCGCCGCGTGCTCGAGAAACTTTTGCTGCACCGGGTGCAGCCGGTCGCCCTCCGCGATGCCTTCGATGGTCGTGATCTTGCGCCCCTCGGCCTCGACGCCGAGCATCAGGCACGAGCACACGATCTCGCCGTCGCAGATGATCGTGCAGGCGCCGCAGTCGCCCGAACCGCAGCCTTCCTTGCTGCCGGTCAGGTTCAGCTCGTCGCGCAGCACGTCGAGCATCGTCTGCTGCGCCTCGCAGAGGTATTCGACCGGCTCTCCGTTGATGACAGTCGTTACGTGATGCTTGCTCATTCTCAAACAGCTCCCGAAATCGTGTCAGCGCGCCGCCGCGCGCTCGAAGGCTTGTGCCGCCACCCGTCGCGCCAGCACCCCGGCGATCTTGGTGCGGTATTCGATCGTGCCGCGCTTGTCGGTGATCGGCTTGCAGGCGGCCTGCGCCGCGGCGTCGAGGGCCTTCAGCGTATTCTCGTCGAGTTTGTGGCCGATCAGCGCCTGAGCCGCGGCATCGACAACGAGCTGCGTCGGCGCGACGGCGCCGAGCACGACGCGCGCATCGGCGCAGGTCCCGTTCGAGTTCAACGTCACGTTGACGGCAACGCCGACCACCGCGATGTCCATCTCGGTGCGCGGGATGAAGCGCTGATAGGCGTCGCATTGGCGCGGCTTCGGCTTGGGAATCTTGAATTCGACGACGAATTCTCCCTTTTCGAGCGAGGTGCGCCCCGGCCCCGTGACGATGTTCTCGACCGGCACCTCGCGCTTGCCGTTCGGTCCCGCGACAACGGCAAGCGCCCGCGCCGCGATGACTGGCGGCACGCTGTCGGCGGCAGGCGACGCGTTGCACAGATTGCCGGCAATCGAAGCGCGCCCCTGAATCTGCGTCGAGCCAATCAGATCGACCCCTTCGACAATGCCGGGCCAGGCATGTTCAAGCCGCTCGTCGGCGCTGATCATGACGCCGGGAGTGGCGGCGCCGATCACGAAATAGTCACCCTCCTCGCGGATCCCGATGATACCCGGAATGCGCTTGGTATCGACGATCAGATCGGGCTTCAGCCGTCCGCTCTTCAGCTGGACCAACAGATCGGTCCCGCCGGACAAGACCCTCGTTTGACCGGCGGCGGCGGCCAGTGCCTTGACAGCCTCATCGATCGTCGCCGGCGCTGTGTAGCTGACCCTCGGCATGTTCTCTCCTGAAAATGACACGGCGATGCGCCAACCCGGTCTCTCCCTCCTACTTCCCACCGGCGGAGAGGAGCGGGACAGACCCGGTCGGGCGCCGCATGGTGCTGGCTTACACTACCGGCACCGTCGGCGTGAAGCCCTAATTCCGGAACTCTGGGGTGAGGGTTCTGACAGCGACGCGCTCAGGCGTCGCCAGCGCTTCGGGCAGTTCGGCCGATTGCGGCAGGCCCTGCGCCAGCTCGCGCAGCCGCTCGATGTTTTGGATGATGACCACCTGCCGATCGACCAGCACGATTTTTTCCTCGCGCAGCCGCCGCAGCGTCCGGTTGACATGCACAAGCGTCAGTCCGAGATGGTCGGCAAGCTGCTCCTGGGTCAGCGGCAGATTGAAACTGGCGCGGTTGATCAGCCCCCGATACCGGAGCCGGTCGAAGATGTCGAGCAGCAGTACGCAGATGCGGGCATGCGCGTCGAGCCGCCCGATGCTGGCAGCCAGCCGGTCGGAACGCCAGCGCGCCTCGGCAATCTGCGCGAGCACGAACATCGAGACGCACGGGTCGTTGAGCATTTCCCGCAGCGCCGCCCCGCTGAGCATGTGATAGCCGACCCGGTTGGCGGCATGCACACTCTCCATCGAGTGGGCGAGCACGGCATCGTCCAGCCCGGCATAGTCGCCGCTCAGCAGAATGCGCAAGATCGCGCGGCGGCCGTCGGGCAGCCCGCACGAACGGTAGGCAAACCCGCTGCGGATCAGGATTGCCGCCGGTTCCGATAACCCTGCGCGCAGCAACGGCGTCTCGCGCCCAACGAACCGCTGCGTCGTCTGCATGAACGCCGCGCGCAAGCGGCGGCCGCCGAGCAGCAAATCCTCTGTCGCCGTGGGGGCGAAGCGAGGGCGTTCCGGGCCGGCTGATAGCGGTTCAGCTTGACCTTCTCTCATTGCGACAAGTCCCTGTTCTTCAACGAACAGCTAACGCACGGAGCCGCAGATCGGCACCATAGCTTACGCTAATTCATTAGCCGAAATGTAAACTGTTCCGTCGCAAGCGCAACCCCGTAAATCCTGGCCGACTTGACCTTCAGACGAATTGTACGTTGGGCAGCGAATACTTCGTCGCGCGCAGCCCTAGGTCGAGGGCGCGCAAACCAGCGGGCTCAGAGCGCCTGGACCGCCTTCAACACTTGCCCGACGTGGCCCGAAACCTTGACCTTGCGCCAGGCGCCGCGCACAAAGCCGTCGTTGTCAATCAAGAAGGTGCTGCGGTCGACGCCCATGTACTTGCGGCCGTACATGCTTTTCTCCACCCACACCCCGTAACGCTCGGTAACCTCACCGGTTCCATCAGACGCGAGGATGAATGGCAACGCGTGCTTCTGCTTGAATTTGTCATGCGAGGCGACGGTATCGCGCGACACGCCGATGACCACGGCACCGGTCTCTCCGAAATCCGGAAACGAGTTGCGGAAGCCGCAGGCCTCGGCGGTGCAGCCCGAGGTGTCATCCTTCGGATAGAAGTACAGCACGACCGGTTTGCCGCGCAGCTCCGATAGCGTCACCGAACCATTGCCGTCGGTCGGCAAGGTGAAGTCCGGAGCCTCGTCGCCGATTGTGATGCTCATTCTACCCGCCCCGTCGCTGGTTCTGCGCCTGCGCTTGCGCCACGTTCCGCTGCCGCCCGGGCCGGACCGTCGATCAATTGTTCGTACCAGGCGCGCACCCGCTCGCAGGCCGCCGTCATATCGCCTTCGAGCCGGGCGAAGTCAATCGCGCCGGCACAGCGCGCCAAGGTCGCGCCGGCCGGGCCGGCCAGCATCGTCGTGTCGGGCGCGCCGTCAAACAGCACCGCCAGCAGCGCGCGTAGATGCCGCAACAAGAGCAGCGCCTCGCGCAACTCGCGCTCGCCTTGCGGCGGCAGGACGCCGGCCTCGCCGAGCGCGGCGATCGCCGCGGCGGGATCGCGGCGCAGCAGGACGGGCCGTCCGGCCGCCTCGCGCAGCAGCAGGTATTGCACGGTGAATTCGAGATCGACGAGCCCGCCCGCCCGGTTGCGCAGGTCCCACGGCGCCGGCGCCGGGTTGTTCTCGGCAATTCGCCGCCGCATGTCTGCCACGTCGGCGAGCAGTCGGTCCGGGTCGCGCGGCCGCGTCAGCGCCGCCCGGACCGCGGCGGCGGCGCGTTCGCAAAGGGCCCGATCGCCGGCGATCGGGCGCGCCCGCGTCAGCGCCATATGTTCCCATGTCCAGGCGGCTTCACGCTGGTACTGCGCAAACGCGGCAAGGCTCGACGCGATCGGCCCGGATTCGCCGGACGGACGCAGACGCATATCGACCTCGTACAGCCGCCCCTCGGCGGTCGGCGCGGTGATCGCCGAGATCAGCCTTTGGCTGAGACGAGCATAATAGGCTGAAACCGCAAGCGGACGAGGCCCGGACGAGGCGGCGCTATCGTCCGGCGTGTCGTAGATCAGGATTAGGTCGAGATCGGAGGCCAGCGTCATTTCGCGGCTGCCGAGCCGGCCCATTGCGACGATCGCGAAGGCGCCGCCCGGCACCTCGCCGTGAGCTCGCGCGAAATCGGCCGCGACGGCCGGTAGCAGCGCGCAGAGCCCGGCATCGGCGATGTCGGCCAGCGCGGCCCCGGCCTCATTGCCGTCGATCGTGCGGCGCAACAGCTGCACCCCAACCTGAAACCGCCGCTCGTTGGTCCAGCGCCGCAGCAAATCGAGCATATCCTCGAAGCCGCGCGCGCCCGAGAGCAGCGCGTCGAGATCGTCGGCCAGCCCATCGCGTCCGGGCAGGCGGGCGGAAAACTCGGCCGTCAGCACAGCGTCGAGCAGCGCCGGGCGATGCGCCAGGCCGTCCGCGAGGCGGGGCGCCTCCGCCATGATGTCGGCAACGAATGAAAACAGGCCGGGGTTGGCGTGAAACAGCGAGAACAGCTGCACCCCGGCCGGGAGCTGCGACAGGAATCGGTCGAAGCGCAGTATCGCGATGTCGGGGTTGGCGGTGCTGCCGATCACGCGCAGCAATTCCGGCACGAACTCGGTCAGGATCTCGCGCGCCCGCTGGCTGCGCGTCGCGCGGATGCGGCCGTGGTGCCAGCCCCGCACCATCGCCGCGACCCGCGCCGGATCGCGAAACCCGAGCCGGCCGAGCGTCGCCAGTGTCTCCGGGTCGTCCTCGGTACCGGTAAAGACGAGATTGCCGGGGCCGGCGAGGCTTGGCGCCTCCTCGAACAGCTCGGCATAATGCTTCTCGACCGCACCGAGCCGGGCGCGGAGGTCGGCGACAAAACCGTCGGGGTTCTTGTATCCGAGAAACCCCGCCAACCGCGCGATGCCGTCGCGGTCGGCGGGCAGGCGATGCGTCTGCGCATCCTCCGCCATTTGCAGCCGGTGCTCGACGCGGCGCAGGAAACGGTAGTGGTCGATCAGCGCGTCACAAGTGGCGGCGTCGATCCGCCCGGTCGCGGCCAGTGCGCGCAGCGCTGCGCAGGTCTGGCCGACCCGCAGCGCGCGCATGCGGCCGCCCCAGATCAGCTGTTGCGTTTGGGCAAAGAACTCGATCTCGCGGATGCCACCGCGGCCGGTCTTGATGTCGTGTCCCTCGACCGCGATGCGGCCGCCGCCCTTGTGCGCCTGGATCTGCCGCTTGATCGAATGAATGTCCTCGATCGCCGCGAAATCGAGGTTCTTGCGCCAGACGAACGGCTGCAATTCGGCGAGGAAATGCCGCGCCGCGATCCGGTCGCCGGCCACCGGACGCGCCTTTATCAGCGCCGCACGCTCCCAATTCTGTCCGACGGTTTCGTAATAGGTCAGCGCCGCCGGCACCGAAATCGCCAGCGGCGTCGAGCGCGGGTCCGGACGCAGCCGCAAATCGGTGCGAAAAACGTACCCGTCGCCGGTGCGCTCGTCGAGGATGCGCACGAGGTCGCGCGCGACGCGGCCGAACAGCGACTGTGCGCGGTCCGGTGCCGGCGCCGCCGGGCTCGCGCGGTCATACAGAAGGATCAGGTCGACATCGCTCGAATAGTTCAGCTCCTGGCCGCCGAGCTTGCCGAGAGCGAGCACGATCAGCCCGCTCCCCTGTTCCGGGTCGGCCGGATCGATCGGAGCGATGGCGCCGCTCGTGGCGAGCGCGCGCAGCAGATGGCGCAGCGCGGCGCCGATCGCGGCGTCGGCAAAGCGGCTCAGCGCCGTCATCTGGCGTTCGAGCGACCAGCTTCCGGCCAGCTCCGCGACGGCCGCGAGCAGCGCGACGCGGCGGCGCGCGACGCGCAGCGAGCGCATCAGCGAAGCCCGGTCCTCGCTGATGGCCTCGCCGCTGTCCTCGCGGCGCTCGACCCGGGCAAGTATTTCCTCGAACGGGTCGTCGGCCCCTTCATCGATCAGCCGGGTCAGGAAATCCCATTCGGCGACCGCGACCGCGCTAAGGAAGGAACTGTTGCCAAACAGCGCGGCCAGCAGCATGGCGCCTTCCGGCGTACCGCTCCAGGCGCGGGCACGACAAGCGCGATCCGCGTTGTCCGCCTCGACGAGCGCGGCGTTCCAGGCAGACAGGCCGAGTTCTAGCAGCCGGAGGTCGGCGGGTTCCGGCAGAACATCCCGGTTGGCAGAGAGATCGGATAACAGCGCCACCGCGCAACTCCCACCATGAAAGCGCGCCGCTTCCGCCGCTGGTCCCTATGCGCGGCTACGGCTGCGGGCTGGCGAGAGCGACACGCCGCCAGCCGGCTGCGTCGAGCGGCCGATTCAGAACGGATTACGCTCGTTCCGGGCCCGATACCCCGACAAAGCTGGGAATATCGCGGCGTCCGACCTCCAGCGACCGGCCTACAGCGCCCGTGCGATCTCTTCGGTTTCGAAGCACTCGATAACGTCGCCGACCTGGATGTTCTCGTAATTCTCGAACGCCATGCCGCATTCGTAGCCTTCGCGGACCTCGCGGACCTCGTCCTTGAAGCGCTTCAGCGTCTTCAGCGAGCCCTCGTGGATCACGACATTGTCGCGCAACAGGCGGACCTTGGCGCCGCGCCGCACGATGCCCTCGGTCACCATGCAGCCGGCCACCTTGCCGACCCGGGTGATGTTGAAGACCTCGCGGATCGAGGCGTTGCCGAGGAACCGCTCGCGCAGGGTCGGCGACAGCATGCCGGAGAGCGCGCTGCGCACGTCGTCGATCAGGTCGTAGATGATCGCGTAATAGCGGATCTCGACCGCGTCGCGCTGGGCCAGTTCGCGGGCCTGCGCATTGGCGCGCACGTTGAAGCCGATGATCAGCGCGCCGGTCGCCTTGGCGAGGATCACATCGCTTTCGGTGATGCCGCCAACTCCCGAATGCAGCACGCGGACCGCGACCTCGTCGGTCGAGATCCGCTCGAGCGAGGCGACGATCGCCTCGACCGAGCCCTGCACGTCGCCCTTGATGACGACCGCCAGCTCTTTGGCGGCGCCGGCCGTGATCTTCGAGAACATCTGCTCGAGCGTGCCGCGCCCGCCTGCCGCTACAGCCGCGTCGCGTTTGCGGCGCTGGCGGAAATCGGCGATCTCGCGCGCCCTTCCCTCGTTCTCGACGACGACGAAATCGTCGCCGGCGAGCGGCAGGCCATTGAACCCGAGCACCTCGATCGGCGTCGATGGGCCAGCCTCGTCCTGGTACTGGCCGCGTTCGTCGATCAGCGCGCGCACCCGTCCCCATTCGCCCCCGGCGACGAAAATGTCGCCGACGCGCAGCGTGCCGCGCTGGACCAGAACGGTCGCGACCGGACCGCGGCCGCGGTCGAGCTTGGCTTCGAGCACGACGGCCTCGGCCGGGCGGTTCGGGTTGGATTGCAGGTCGAGCAGCTCGGCCTGTAACAGGATCGCTTCCTGCAGCTTGTCGAGGTTGGTCTTCTTTAGCGCCGACACCTCGACGTCGAGCACCTCGCCGCCGAGTTCCTCGACGACAAGCTCGTGCTGCAGCAACTCCTGGCGGACCCGGTCGGGCCTCGCATCGGGCCGGTCGATCTTGTTGATCGCGACGATGATCGGAACCTCGGCGGCCTTCGCGTGGCGGATCGCTTCGACGGTCTGCTCCATGATCCCGTCATCGGCGGCGACGACCAGCACGACAATGTCGGTCACATTGGCGCCGCGGGCGCGCATTGCGGTGAACGCCTGATGGCCCGGCGTGTCGATAAACGTGATCTGCTTGCCGTCCGCCAGGTTCACGCGGTAGGCGCCGATGTGCTGCGTGATGCCGCCGGCTTCGCCGCCGGCCACGTCGGTCTGGCGCATCGCGTCGAGCAGCGACGTCTTGCCGTGGTCGACATGTCCCATGATCGTGACGACCGGGGCGCGCCACTCGAGCATGTCGGGTTCGTCGGGTTCGCCGCGCAAGCCGATCTCGACGTCGGATTCGGCGACGCGCCGCATCCGGTGGCCGAACTCGCTGACGATCAGCTCGGCCGTGTCGGCGTCGATGACCTGGTTGATCGTCGCCATCACACCCATGCGCATCAGCGACTTGATCACGTCGGCGCCGCGCTCGGCCATGCGGTTGGCCAATTCCTGGATCGTGATTGTCTCGGGAATGACGACATCGCGCACGATCTTCGTCTGCTCGCGGAGCAGCATGCGCTGGCGCTCGCGCTCGCGGGCGCGCCGCACCGAGGCAAGGCTGCGGGTACGCTCACCGGAGTCTTCGTCGAGGGCGCGGGTAACGGTGAGCTTGCCGCGGCGGCGCTGATCGCCGGCGCGCCGCACCGGGGCGGCCGGGCGCCTCAGATCCGGACGGCGGCCGGGCCGCGCCACGGCCGGCGCCTCCTCTTCTTCCGCTTCGGCGGGCGTCGCGATCTTTCCGGCGGCGGTGAGCGCAGCCACTTTCGCTGCCGCCGCTTTGCCGGCGCGCTCGGCGACCTCGCGGCGGGCTTCCTCCTCCTTGCGGCGCGCCTCTTCATCGGCGGCGCGTTGCTTCGCCTCCGCCTCGGCGTGCCGGCGGGTTTCTTCCTCTTCCGCCCTTCTTCTGCCTTCTTCCTCCGCTTGGAGCCGGGCCTCCCGGGCGGCGCGTTCTTCTTCCTGACGGCGGCGATCGGCTTCGGCGAGCGCGGCGCGGCGGCGCGCGTCCTCGTCGGCCTTGCGGGCATCCTGCAGAACGCGCACACGCGTCGCGTGCTCCTCGGCGGTCAGGGTGCGCCCGGCGCCGGCCGGGCGGGCGGCAGACCGCCCACCAGGGGCCGACGGCGCGGCCGGTTGGGTGCGCCCGGCCGGCTGGGCGCGGGCGGCGGGTGAAGCCGGCGGCTCGCCGCGGCCGGGCTCCGCACCGGGCGCCACGACGCGCTTCTTGCGAACCTCGACGGTCACCGCCTTCGAGCGGCCATGCGAGAAGCTTTGGCGCACCTGCCCGGGCTCGGGCGGGCGGCGCAGCCCGAGGGTGCCGCCGGAACGCAGCGTCAAACGCTTCTGCTCGTGCTCGTTGGCGTCGGTTTCGTTCGCTTCAGTCATGCGCTTCGGTGCCGTCCTTCTCTCGCGCCGGAACCTCCGGCCTTAAATCATCCTCGCTCGCCGCCGGTCCACCCCGAGCGGCGACACCGGGTGCGGCGATCCGCAGTCCGGCGAGCTTGTCGAGATCGGCCAGCAGGCGCCGGCCGAGTTTTCCGCTGCCTACCGCCGCATGCACGATCCGGTCGCGGCCGAAAGCCGCGCCGAGCTCGGACGCGGTCAGGGTCTCGACGCACGGCAGGTCTCGCCCCAGCCCGGCCAGCTTTCGCCGGCCGCCGGTCGCACCGTCGTGAGCGGACAGCAGCACGGCGGCTCGCCCCAGTCGGACCGCGTCACAAACCCGATCGAACCCGGCAACCGCCAAGCCGGCCCGCCTGGCAAGGCCGAGCGAGTTGACACAGCGCCGGGCCAGCAAATTTTCCAGCCGGTCCGCGAGGTCGAGCGGCACCGACACCTGCCGCCGCGCGGCGCGGGCGAAGACCCGCTTTGCCGCGGCGCGCTCGACTATATCGCGGCGCGGCAACAACCACAAACCGCGCCCGGGCAGCCGCTCGTCGATGTCGGGCACGACCGCCCCGTCGGGCCCGATGACAAAGCGCACGAGCCGCGCGCGATCGTGCACCTCACCGGTCGCGATGCAGCGGCGCTGCGGCGAGGCGGCTATCTCCGCCGCTGCGTCCACTGCCCGGGCCATCGCCGCGTCGGCGGCTGCTTGTCCCACGTGAAGCGCCGTGGTCTCTACTCCTTGACCGCCCCGGCGCCCTCTGGCTCGGCGCCGGCCTCATCGAACCAATGGGCGCGTTCGCGGGCCTCCATGATCAGCGCGTTGGCCTCGTCGGGTTCGAGGGCGGCGCCGCCCTTGTCGGAACCGCCGAGCATCTCAACCAGCTCGTCGCCGGCGAGCCCGGCGAAGTCGTCGAGCGTCTTGATGCCGCTCTCGGCCAGGGTCACCAGCATGCCGGGCGTCAAGCCTTCGAGCGACACCAAATCGTCCTCGACGCCAAGCTGTTGATAGCGCTCCTCGTACTCCCGGTCGCGCCGTTCGAGGGCGTAGCGGGCACGCTCCTGAAGCTCGGCGGCGATCTCCTCATCGAACCCCTCGATTCCGGCGAGGTCCTCGAGCCCGACATAGGCAACCTCCTCGAGCGAACCGAAACCTTCGGTGACCAGCAGATGGGCGATGACGTCGTCGATGTCGAGCGCGTCGATGAACATCTGGCTGCGGCTGCGGAATTCCTCGGTACGCCGCTCCGATTCCTCGGCCTCGGTCAGGATGTCGATATCCCATCCCGTCAGCTGCGAGGCCAGCCGCACATTCTGCCCGCGCCGCCCGATCGCAAGGCTCAGCTGGTCATCGGGGACGACCACCTCGATGCGGCGCTGCTCCTCGTCCATCACGACCTTGCTGACCTCGGCCGGGGCCAGCGCGTTAACGACGAAAGTCGCCGGGTCGGACGACCACGGAATGATGTCGATCTTCTCGCCCTGCAATTCGCCGACAACGGCTTGAACACGGCTGCCGCGCATGCCGACGCACGCGCCGACCGGGTCGATGCCGCTGTCGCGCGACAGAACCGCGATCTTGGCGCGGCTGCCGGGGTCGCGCGCGACCGATTTTATCTCGATGATGCCGTCATATATCTCCGGCACTTCCTGGGCGAACAGCTTGGCCATGAACTCGGGGCGCGTGCGCGACAGAAAGATTTGCGGTCCACGGGTTTCCGGACGCACGTCGAAGACATAGGAGCGCACCCGCTCGCCCTGGCGAAAGCTCTCGCGAGGCAGCAGTTCGTCGCGCCGCAGCATCGCCTCGGCGCGGCCGAGATCGACCACGACATTGCCGAACTCGACCCGCTTGACGAGGCCGTTGACGATCTCGCCGACGCGGTCCTTGAACTCGGCGTATTGCCGCTGCCGCTCGGCGTCGCGCACCTTTTGCACGATGACCTGCTTCGCGGTCTGCGCCGCGATGCGGCCGAAATCGATGGGCGGCAGCGGATCGGTAATGAAATCGCCGATTTCGGCCTCGGCGTTGAGGCGTTTCGCGGCCGCGAGCGGCATCTGCGTCGCCTCGTTTTCGACCTCCTCGACGACCTCGCGGAAGCGCAGCAGCCGGATTTCGCCGCTGCGCCGGTCGATCTCGGCGCGAATGTCGTACTCCTGGCCGTATTTCGAGCGCCCGGCCTTCTGGATGGCCTGCTCCATCGCCTCGAGAACTTCGTCCTTGTCGATGCCCTTGTCGCGGGCGACCGTGTCGGCGACCTGCAGCAGTTCGGGGCGGGCGTAGGTGGCGGTGCTTTCCATCGTGCTTCCAAGGTCAAGCGTGCGTCAGAGCGGCACGTCGATTGTCAATCCACTAGCGTCCGGCCACTAATGCGTCGGGCCGGGCTTGCGCGCTGCCAGCGCGAGCAGTTCGTCGTTCAGCACGAGCTTGGCTTTCGCAATCTCGCCGAGGGGCAAACGCACTTCGCCTCGCTTCGGCGGCGAGCCGGACGTGGTCCGCCTCGCGCCCGAGAACGCGGCCGCGAAACCGCTTGCGGCCGTCGAGCGGGCTCGACAGGTCTATGCGTGCCTCGAACCCGACGAAACGGTCGTAATCCTCCGGGCGGACCAGCGGCCGGTCGATGCCGGGCGAGCTGACTTCGAGCATGTAGGCCCCGGCGATCGGATCGGCGACATCGAGCAGCGCCGAAACGGCGCGGCTGATCTCGGCGCAATCCTCGACTGTCATCGGCTCCTCGTCACGGCGCTCGGCCATCACCTGCAAGGTCGGCCGCCGCAATCCCCCGGTCTGCATCACGCGGACCAGGCGGTAACCCATCGCGTCGAGCGACGGCTCGATGATGCGGCCAATCTCGTTCGGGTCGATCGCCAACCGCGTGCTATCCCCGCAAAACCGAAATTCACAAACAAAAAGTGGGCCGCCGGGCCCACTCCAACAACCGGTTCGGCAGGCGACCGCCGTCAAAAGCCGATCCCATCGAAACTTGCCGCAATATAATACAGCCGGCGCCCCAGGCAAGGCACAACCGGCAAAACGTATCGAAGCCGCCGGCGCCGAGGAGGACCGAAATATGCCAAGACTGGACGGCAGAATCGCTTTGATCACCGGCGCGGGGACCGGCATCGGGCGCGCGACGGCGCTGCTGTTCGCGCGCGAGGGGGCCAGGGTCGCGATCGCCGATATCGACGGGCCGAGCGGCGAGGAGACCGCGCATCTCGCCGGCAACGGCGCGACCGCGATCCGCACCGACGTGACCGATCCGGAAAGCCTCGAGCGCGCGATCCGCGCAGCGGTCGACAAATTCGGCGCATTGCACATCCTGCACAACAACGCCGGCGGCTCGACCGCTGCGGACAATACGGCGGTCGAGGCGCCGCTCGACGAATTCTGGCGCGCAATCAAGCTCGACCTGTACGGCACGTTTCTCGGCTGCCGCTTCGGGATACCCGAGATCGCGAAATCGGGCGGCGGCTCGGTCATCAACATGAGCTCGAATGTCGCGCTGATGGGGGTCGCCGGGCGCGACTGCTACACCGCCGCCAAGGGCGGCATCGCCGCGATCACGCGCTCGCTCGCGGTCGCCTATGCGCCGCAAAAAGTGCGGGTCAACGCGATTGCGCCGTCGGCGACGATGACCGAGCGCGTCAGGCGTCTGGTCGCCGGTAACCCGAATTTGCAGAAGCTCGCCGACTCGCACCTTGTCGGGCTGATCGAGCCCGAGGACATCGCCAATTGCGCGCTGTATCTGGCCTCCGACGAATCGCGCATGGTCACCGGGCAGGTGATCCCGGTGGATAGCGGCGTCACGGTTTCATGATGGGCCATGCGACTGGAGGCGGCGTATGGACGACCAGCGCGGGCCGATTGACGGCGAGGGAGGGCAACCCCATCCTTCCGACATGGAACGGCGGGTCACGGCCCTCGAAAACGACATGCGCGAGATCAAGGCCGACTTGAAGCGGCTGATCGCCGACGTGTCCGAGATGAAGCGGGACATGCTTGGCGTCAAGCTGGATGTTGCTGAAATCAAAGGCCGATTATCGCAGACCCGACCACGATTCAGCTGATCAGCCTGGTTTTCGGAATAATGGCGGCGGCATTTGCGGTGTTGAAATTTACCGGTCATCCATAGGCTCGTGTAGGGCGGAAGAGCGAAGCGTATTCCGCCAATCGCTTCGCCGCGGCGATTGCAGGGCCGACGACTTGTCCGCGCTGTAACAGCTATAAGACGACAAACTCCAGCATTCGGGATGACGACATGAGCGAACAGCACGAGCACGGCGCGGTCGATTGGAAGATCCACGGGATCAAGGTGATCCCCGGCGACCAGCTCGACCCGAACACGGCGCAGACCCCGGGCATGGACCGCGCCGCCGCGATCAATTTCGCGCGCGCCGGCGCCAAGAAGATCTGGGCCGGCACGGTCAAGATCCATCCCGAACGCGAAGACCGGGGCGCACCACCACGGCGCGTTGGAAAGCGTTATCTACGTCATCAAGGGACGCGCCCGCATGCGCTGGGGCGACCATCTCGAATATGTCGCCGAGGCCGGCCCCGGCGATTTCATCTTCGTGCCGCCCTACGTGCCGCATCAGGAGATCAACGCGCTGACCGACGAGACATTGGAATGCGTGCTGGTGCGCAGCGACAACGAAAACGTCGTCGTCAATCTCGACATCGAGCCGGTCGAGAAACCGGAAGAAGTGCGCTGGGTCGATCCGGTACACCCGAACGGGTAAGCCTGCCTCCTCTCCGGCTGGCGTCTTCTTCAACTTAATTCAGGGGAACCTTGGACCGGCTCGCCGTTTACAGTACGAGCCGTTCTCATATATACTTGGTTACGGTTCCGATACGAATTGAAAAGTCCGGTGAAAATAGCCGCATGTTCAAAGCGGCCGGCGGCAATCATGCCGCATTCAAGACGAACAGAAGAGGAAGCATGAAAACGAGCCTGTTTCTGGGCACATCCCTGGCTATTATGGTCGCCTCGGCAATGCCTTTACGGACCGTCGGCGCGCAAGAGCCGCCGGAATGGATGAAGCAGACCTTTCCCGAGCAGGCCGTAAAACTGGCCATGCAGGAAGAGCAGGCGGTTTACAACCCGAAAGGCGCCTTGGATGCAAAAGAAAAGCACCTGATCGGGTTGGGTGTGGCGGCGCAGATACCGTGTGAGTACTGCGTCTATTTCCATACCCAGGCGGCAAAGCACGCCGGCGCCACCGACGCCGAAATCAAGGAGGCCGTTGCGGCGGCCGCGCTGACCCGCAAGTGGAGCACGGTACTCAACGGTAATGCGTTCGATTTCGGAAAGTTGAAACAGCAGGTGGATGCCCAGTTCGCCGGCCATTGACATCGAGCCGGCGCGGCGCAGGCGCGGCGCATGCGGGCCTGAGCCCGTTTGGCGCAGTCTGATCTGAATGGGAGGGAATTATGGACGAAGCAAAGCTGCATCAATTCGTCGGGCAGATGCTGTCCGATTTGGGTGGTGCTGCGAGTGTCGCGCTGGTCCGCATGGGCGACCAACTGGGCCTCTACAAGACATTGCACCAGAAGGGACCGATGACGGTGCCCGAGCTGGCCGCCGCCGCCCGGGTCAATGAGCGCTATTTGCGCGAGTGGGCGTCGCACCAGGCGGCCTCGAACTATCTCTCGTATGATCCGGCGAGCGGTAAATTCGCACTGCCGGAAGAGCAGGCAATGGTCTTCGCGGTCGACGACAGCCCGGTCAACATGACCGGCGCATTTGACCTGATGGTCGCGCTTACTGGCTGCGCAGGACAAGGTTCAGGAGCGCGTTCAAGACCGGCGGCGGCGTGCCGTGGGATGACAACATCGGATGCATGTTCTGCGCCGTCGCGAAGTTCTTTCGGCCGGGATACCACAACAACCTGGTGCCCAACTGGCTGCCAGCGCTCGACGGCGTCGTCGAAAAGCTGGAGCGGGGCGCGAAGGTGGCCGATATCGGGTGCGGCCATGGCTGGTCCACCGTCCTGATGGCAAAGGCGTTCCCGAACTCGCAGTTCACCGGCTACGACTTCCACCCGAATTCGGTCGAGAGCGCCCTGGCGCACGCGAAAGAACACGGCGTTCGGCAATGCGCGGTTCGAGGTCGCGACCGCTAAGGAATTTCCCGGCAGGGATCTCGATTTCGTCACCTTCTTCGACTGCCTGCACGACATGGGCGACCCGGCCGGTGCGGCGGCGCATGTCCGGCAATCATTGAAGCCGGACGGCACCTGGATGATCGTCGAGCCGATGGCCGGCGACAGCCTTCAAGACAATCTGAATCCGGTCGGGCGTCTCTATTATGCCGGTTCGACGATGGTCTGCGTGCCGACCTCGCTGGCGCAGGAGGTCGGGACGGCACTCGGCGCGCAGGCCGGCGAGGCGAGATTGCGCGAGGTCATTACCGCGGGCGGCTTCTCCAGCGTGCGGCGCGCGACCGAGACGCCGTTCAACATGATCCTCGAAGCGCGGCCCTAACCGCGCCGGGGCGGCAGGTCAGAACCGGGCGAATTCGCGCTCGACGCGGGCGAGGAAGGCGGCGCGCTGAGCCTCGTTCGCGCCGTCGATATTGTACAGCGCGAGCCAGCGCCGCGCGCCGCGTCTGCACAGCCGCCCGAGACCGCTCATGATGACTGCGCGCGACGGGTCCGGAAGCACCAGCCGGATGAACCACCACGGCGCGCCGTAGGTTGTCACCACCGCGATCTTTCTGATGTTGGTCAGCGCCGGGCGGATCGCGCCGCCGCCCTCCGGCAGGGTGAACGCCACATTGTTGGCCCAGACCCGGTCGAAATACCCCTTCAGGATCGCCGGCATGCCGTACCACCAGGTCGGAAAGCACAGCACCAGCGCGTCGGCGGCGCGCAACCGCGCGACGTGCTCGGCGACGCCCGACAGATCGGGTGACGGCGTGTTGTAGGCGCGCCGCTCGGCGGCGGTCAGCACCGGGTCGAAGCCCTCGGCGTAGAGATCGCAATCATCGACATCATGGCCGCCCTGCCGCAGCCTCGCGACGACCACGCGATGCAGCGCAGCGGCGAAACTGTCGGCGAGCGGGTGCGCGAAAATGACGAGAACTCGCATCGGCCGATTGCGCCTGCCGTGGTTGCCGGTAGCATGCTAACGTCAAGACAACCGGGGTGTCAGCCGAGGAGGAAACGATGCGCGGCGTGGTGTTCACGGGCGACCGGCAGCTCGAGCTGATGGAGTTCCCCGACCCGACCCCCGGCGAGGGCGAGGTCGTCATCGAGATGAAGGCCTCGGGCATGTGCGGCAGCGACCTGCACCAGTACCGCCGGCGCGAAAGGCGGCGAGTTCGATCGGCGGCCTGCCGGTCGCCACCGAGCCGGTCATCGCCGGGCACGAGCCGTGCGGCATCGTCGCCGCGGTCGGGCCCGGCGTCCCGGAGGTGCAGGCCAAAATCGGCCAGCGCGTCATGGTGCACCACTACAAGGGCTGCACCGTGTGCAACCATTGCCGCTCCGGCTGGTCGCAGCTGTGCCAGGAAGTGCCGGTCAAGGTGTACGGCAACAACGCCCATGGCGGGCACGCCAAGTACCTGAAGGTGCCGGCCTTTACGCTGGTGCCGCTGCTCGACGAGCTGTCCTTCACGTCCGGCGCGGCGATCTCGTGCGGCACCGGCACGGCCTACGGCGCGCTGCGCCGCATCCGGCTCTCGGGCAACGACACGATCGCGATCTTCGGCCAGGGGCCGGTCGGGCTGTCGGCGACGCAGCTCGCCAAGGCGATGGGGGCGCGCGTCATCGCGCTCGATGTCAGCGAGGAGCGGCTCGAACCGCGCCAAGGAATTCGGCGCCGACGAGATCGTCAACCCGCGCTCCAACGATCCCGGTCGGCGCGATCAAGGATCTGACGCACGGCTACGGCGCCGAGTTCACGCTCGACACGTCATCGCAGCCCGAGGGCCGCATCTCCGCGGTGCGCGCGACCAAGGTGTGGGGCACGACCTGCTTTGTCGGCGAGCGCAACAACGTCACGATCGACGTCAGCCCCGACATGCTGCGCAAGCAATTGACGATCGTCGCGTCGTGGACCTTCTCGCAGATGGGCCAGGCCGAATGCGCCCAGTTCATCGCCGACCGCGGCATCGACGTCGAAAAACTGTTCACGCACCGCTGGCAGCTCGACCAGGCCGACGAGGCCTACAAGCTGTTCGACACCCAGACGACCGGCAAGGGCGTGTTCCTGATGTGAAGTTAGCGACGTGAAGGGACGCATGGAGAATCTCGACCCTGCGACCGCGACCTTGGAGCGACCGATGACCGCGACGACGCCGTTCTCGCCAACGAAGACATGCTCGGCCCGCTGGCCTCGCGCTATGTCGAGGTGGACGAACTCTGCCGTGGAAGCCGACGCCCTGTCCCGGCATCGAGATGAAGGTGCTGCTCGAAGACAAGGATACCGGGCTGCTGACCGCGCTGTTCCGCTGGCAGCCCGGCTCCGAACTGACCTTGCACGAGCATGTCGAGGTCGAGCAGACCTTTGTCCTCGAAGGCAGCCTCGTTGACGACGAGGGCGAGGTGACGGCCGGCAACTATGTCTGGCGCCCGAAAGGCAACCGGCACATCGCGAAATCGCCGAACGGCGCGCTGGTGCTGTCGGTCTTCCTGAAGCCGAACATCTTCCTGACCGGCGACAGCGAAGGCCAGCAGCTGCGGTAATCATTTGATCGTCGTCCCGGCGAAGGCCGGGAGCCACGATTCAGCTTCTCGTACTGCGGAACCGTGGATACCGGCCTGCGCCGGTATGACGAAAGGCGAGAGGGAGGAGAATGCCCAGAAATCAAGGTCTTCGCCAGCTTCGCCGACGCCGTTCGCGACATCCCGGACGGGTCGGTGATCGGGTTCGGCGGGTTCGCCGTCGTCGGCATGCCGATCAATCTCTATCAGGCGCTCGCCGAGCAGGGCGCCAAGGGGTTGACCTGCGTCTCAAACGGCACGCGCGGCGGCGCGACGATGCCCGAGGATGCGCCGACCATGGAGTGGCTGATCCGCAACGATCAGGTGGTCAAGGCGATCTGCTCGTTCACCGCGCCGACCCGCGCCTCGCAGCGGCTGGCGCTGAGCGAATATGTCGACAAGGGGCTGATCGAGGCCGAACTGGTGCCGCAGGGCACGCTGGCCGAGCGCATGCGCGCCGCCGGGGCCGGCATCCCGGCCTTCTACACGCCGGCGGCGGTCGGCACCGAACTCGCCGAGGGGCGCGAGACGCGCATCTTCAACGGCCGCGAATACCTGCTCGAAGAAGCATTGCCGCTCGATTACGCCTTCATCCGCGCCCAGCAGGCCGACGAAGCCGGCAACCTCCGTTTCCGCCGCTCGCAGCGCAATTTCAACCCGCTGATGGCAATGGCGGCGCGCGTCACGATCGTCGAAGTCGAGGAGGACATCCTGCCGCAGCGGCGCGATCGACCCGGACGACGTACACCTGCCCGGCATCTACGTGCATCGCCTGGTGAAAATCCCGCCACCCCCCGAAGGCTGGTGGCCGATGCGGCCGGCCGACGTCGCGAAGTACGAAGCTGAAAGGAGCGCGCGATGAGCGACGCCAAGGGGCTCACCCGGCAGCAGATGTGCGACCGGCTGGCGATGGAGTTCGAGGACGGCTGGGTCGTCAATCTCGGCATCGGCATCCCGACCCTGTGCTCGAACTATGATTTCGGCGACAAGGAAATCATCTTTCACGCCGAGAACGGCGTCATCGGCTACGGCCCGCTGACCGGCGCCGGCAGGGAAGATCTGCATCTCGTCAATGCCGGCGGGCAGCACGTCACGCTGAACCCGGGCGCGGCCATCGTGCACCACGCCGATTCGTTCGGCCTCATTCGCAGCGGCCGCATCGACGTGACCGTCCTCGGCGCCTACGAGGTCGCCGAGAACGGCGATTTCGCGAACTGGAAGATGGCCGGGCAGAAGGGCGGCGGCATCGGCGGCGCGATGGACCTCGCCGCCTGCGCTAAGCACGTGTTCCTGGCGATGGAGCACGTCACGCGGCGCGGCCAGCCGCGGCTCGTCGAACGCTGCACGATCCCGGTGACGGCCAAGGGCGTCGTCAATCTCGTGATCACGAATTACGGCCTGTTCGAGATCACGCCGGAGGGAATGGCGCTGCGCGAGATCGCGCCGGGCGTTTCGGTCGAGGAGGTCAAGGCGGCGACCGGCTGCAACTTGGTGGTCCCGCGGCGAGGTCCCGCCGGTGCGGCTGCGCGCCTGAGCCGCCGTCTCAGTACAAGGATATCTGGAAAAATATCGGTGCCGGGAGGCCGAAGCCGGCGAAGCAATCTAGAGTAAATACCGGCGAGATTGCTTCGTGGAGTTCATCGTCGGGCCGGCCGGAGGCCGGACCCGTGGGCTCGCAATGACAGCAGGGATTGTCATTGCGAGGAGCGGAGCGACGAAGCAATCTCGGCGAGACGCGCTATAGCCGAAGATTTGGCGCTCGCCAGCATGAGATTGCTTCGCGCCGCTCGCAATGACAACTCTACACGATCAGCGGCTCTTGTGCCCTTGCGCGCCGCTCGACGAGCCGACCGCGGTCAGCGACTTATTGACGTCGTGCGCCATCTTCAGGTGCTGCTCGAGAACCGGCAGCGTGTTCTGCGCGAAGGACTTGAGGTCGGCGTCTTTGCCGTGCTCCGCTTCCTGACGGAACTTCTTCACGTCACTCTCGTGGTCCTGGACCATGTCGTGCATATACGCCCGGTCAAACTCGGCGCCGCGCATCTTTGACAGCTTGTCGAGCGTCTTGCGGTGCTTTTCGTCGAGCTGCTGCGGTGCCGTGATGTCCTTCTCGGCCAGTATCGGCATCAGCTTCTGGTTGGCCGCGCTGTGATCCTGCACCATCTTGGCGCCGAACTGCTTCACGTCGTTGTCCTGCGCGTTCTGCTCGGCCAATTTGCCGAGCTCTACCTCGGCCATGCCGCCCATCGCGGCTTCCTTGGCGAAGTTCTTGTCCTTTTCGCTGAGCTTCTGATTTTGAGTCTGTCCCGATGTTGCCATGTGGCCCGGCTGCATCTGCCCTTGGGCCGGCATCTGGGTTGGCCCCGGCGGTCCGGCGGGAGCTTGCTGCGCGAATGCCGGGCTCGCGAAAGCGAGCGCGAGCGCGGTGAGGGAAGAGAATACGAGACCTGAACGCATGGCAACCTCTTCGTCTTAAAAAGGCCGGGCACACCTTGCCGGCTATGATCTATCCGAACGGCAGCCGGTCGATGAAGTTCAACTCCCGAAAATCACGGCCGGCGCAGCAGCCGCGCTTCGGGCGGCACCGGATCGTCGGGGAGCTGCATGTCGCGGTGCCGCGTGATCGCCTCGTCGATCAGCCCCGACAAGAGCGCCGTAAACCCGAGCGGCGGTTCCGCGGCTTCCCACAGGAAATAGGCGAACGATCCCGGGATCGGGTTGACCTCATTGAGCCAGGTCTCGCCGGTCGCCTCGTTGCAGTAGAAATCGATGCGCGGCGCCCCGGTTCCGAACACTGCCTCGAAAGCATCGGCTGCCCAGCGTCGCAGGCTGTCTTCGAGACCCTGGGGCAGGGTCGGGTTGATGTCGCGGGTCAGGGACAGCATCCCTTGGCTGTTCGCCGCATCGCCCTTGGTGCCGCTCTTGCCATCGCCGCCCGACAGGTATTTCTGCCGGAAATCGAGCAGCTCTTCGGCCCGTTTCGGTTGCTCGATCGCCGAGGCGCGCAATGCGCCGCCGATCCGTGTCACCGCGAGATTGTATTCGACGAGGTTCGGCACGAACGGCTCGATCATCGCCTGCGGGTCGAGCCGGAAGATCGTCGGCAGCAGCGCGCGCACATCCTCGATGCTGTCGGCCTTGCCGACGCCGATGCTGCTGCCGAGATGCACCGGCTTGACGATGCACGGAAACCCGATATCCGACAGCGGCGTCGTCAACGACTCGGCCGAGGGCAGCCCGCCGGCGGCACGCGAGACGACGGCATAGGGCAAGAGCGGAATACCGCTGCCGCGCAGCATTCGCTTCGTCGCGACCTTGTCCATGAACACGGCCGAGGCCAGCGTCCGCATTCCGGCATAAGGCAGGTTGGCGGTCTCGAACAGCCCCTGGATATTCCCGTCCTCGCCATAAAGGCCGTGAAAGCAGGGCAGCGCGACATCGAATTCGATCGGCACCCCCCGCCCGAACAACGCCCGCCCCAACAGCCCCGACCGCTTCGGCACGAGCAGCCCCTTCCCGGGTTCGCCGAGCGACAGCGTCACCTCGGTCAGTTCGCCCTGCGTCCGCGCGTCCAGCAGATAGTTGCGGCGCTCCGTGAGTGCCTCGCCGACAAACCACTGGCCGCGCGGATTTACATAGACCGGGAACGGATCGAAACGCTGCTGGTCGATCGCCCGCAGCGCCTGCAGTCCGGTAATGACGCTGACATCGTGTTCCGGCGAGCGCCCGCCGAAGAGGACCGCGACGCGGGTTCCCTTGTTGCCCGCCATGCTGTAACCCCCAATTCCGCAACCCGTGCCGAGCCCGCCCGTACCGAGTCGATGCCCCCCATCGCAAGCTACAATCCGCCCGACGCGCGGCACAGTCACCCCGGATCGAACGCGTGAAGGCCGAGACGGTTCGCGTCCGCGGCGCAGAGATGGTCGTATTCGACCTGGGAGGCGAATCGCGGCCGGGCGGACCGCTGCTGGTCTGGGCGCATGGTTGGGGGCACACGCACCGCAACATGCTGCCGCTCGCCGAGGCGGCGCGACGCCTGGGCGAATCGGTGCTGCTCGATCTGCCGGGTTTCGGCGCCTCGCCGCGACCCCCGGAAGCATGGGGCACCGCGGATTACGCCGATGCCGTCGCGGATTTTCTCGCGGCCCGGCCGGGCGTGCGCATGATCTGGATCGGGCACTCGTTCGGCTGCCGCGTCGGGCTGCAGGTGGCGGCGCGCCATCCGGGGCTGGTCGAGGGGCTTTTCCTGATCGCCGCCGCCGGGTTGCCGCGAACGCGGTCGCTGCCCGAGCGGGCGCGAATCGCGGCGCGACGGCTGGTGTTCCGGGTCGCGCGCCGACTAACACCCGAGGGTCCCCGTCGCGAGGCGCTGCGCGCGCGGTTCGGCAGCGCCGACTACGTGCGCGCCGGGCCGATGCGGCCAATTCTGGTCAAGGCGGTCGGCGAGGATTTGAGCGAGGTCGCGCGCGCGGTCCGCGTTCCCGCCGTGCTGCTCTACGGCGACCGCGACGGCGAGACCCCGCCCGAGATCGGCGAAAGGATGAACCGGCTGATGCCGCAATCGCGGCTGATCGTGCTGCGCGGCTTCGACCACTGGAGCGTTCTGACCGACGGTCGCCACCAGATCGTGCAGCGCCTGTCGGAGTTCGTGGAGCAAATCGCGTGACCGGCCCAGTCGTCCTGTTCACCCTGATCGGCTTCGCCGTCTTCGCGGCGCGCCGGCTCTTGATCTACCTGCACCTTTTTCAGCAGGAGGAATACGACAACACGCGGTTTCTGCGGTGGATCGGCAAAAATCACGGCTGGGACCGTCGGCTGTCCGTAGTGCTGCTCGCGATCTTCGCGGCGCAGCTGATCCTGATGGCGTTGGTGCCGGATCAAATCTTCGTCGCGCTGGCCGGGCTGGCCTGCCTCGGTGCCGCGGCGATCGAGCGCGACCCGCGCAAGGCGGCGAAAAAGAAGCTGGCGATGACGGCGCGGGCCAAGCGGATTTATGCGATGGCGCTGGTCGTCGCCCTGCTGCTCGGGATCGCCGCGGCGCTGATCGGCGAACTGGTCATCGTCTGGCTGGTCGCGGTGCAACTCGTGCCGCTGACGCTGATCGCGGCCAATCTGCTGCTCGCCCCGGCTGAGGCCCGGGTGCAGCGCCGTTACTGGAACGAGGCGCGCGCGAAGCTCGACCAGCTCAAGCCGACCGTGGTGGCCATTACCGGCTCATATGGGAAAACGTCGGTCAAGCACATCATCGGGCATGTGCTCGAAACCGCTTCGCCGACTCTGATCACGCCGGGCAGCGTCAACACGGCGATGGGCATCGCGCGGGTGATCCGCGAACGGCTGCAGCCGCAGCACCGCTATTTCGTCGTCGAAATGGGCGCCTACGGCATCGGCTCGATACGCCGGCTCTGCGCGCTGACGCCGCCGCATCTCGGGATCATCACGGCAATCGGCAAGGCGCATTACGAGCGTTTCAAGTCGCTCGACGCGGTGTCGCACGCGAAATTCGAGCTGGCCGAGGCGGCGCGCGACAATGGCGGCTCGGTGATCGTCGCGTCCGATACGCTGAATTTCGTCTGGCCGCGCCAGTTCATCGAGCGACACCGCGATCTCGCGATCACGGTCGGCGAGGATGCGGCCGCCGATCTCGTCATCGAGGCGGTGCGCCACGAACCCGACGGCATCGTCGCCGCGATACGCTGGCGCGGCGAGCATTACGAATTGCGCGCGCCGCTCTACGGGCTGCACCACGGGCGCAACATTGCGCTCGCGTTCGCGGCGGCGTGCAGCCTTGGGCTGCCGCCCGAGGATATCGTCGCGAGCCTCCGGAGCGTGCCGCAGATCGCCCATCGCCTCGAAGTTAAGCGCCAGGCGAACGGGACGATCGTGATCGATGACGCCTACAACTCGAACCCGGTCGGGTTTGAGTCCGCGCTCGAGCTGCTCGACACGCTGCGCCAGCCCGACGGGCGCCGCATCCTCGTGACCCCCGGCATGGTCGAACTCGGCGCCGAGCACGAGGCCGAGCATGCCCGCATCGGAAAACTCGCGGCCGCACACGCCGATGTGCTGGTTGCGGTCGCGCCGCACCGGGTCGCCCCGCTCGCCGCCGCGTTCCACGAGACCGCGCCCGAGCGCGAGATCGTGTCATGCGCCGGCTTCGCCGAGGCGCGCGCCTGGCTCGACCGCAATCTCACAGGACGCGATGTCGTGCTGCTCGAAAACGACCTGCCGGACCTGCTGGAGCAGAGACCCCGTCTGTGACCCGGAAACTGTGTACGCGGCGGCTACGGTCCGGCGCCGGGGCGGACGCATTCGAAAATGCCGCCGTCCAGCGTCGGTCCGAGGTAAAACGGGACGCGTTCGAACTGCGCGCAGTGCTTCCGCGCCAGCGGCATCGCGTCGGCGACGTCGCCGCCGAAGCCGATCTCGACCTGATCGGCGTTTCCGGCGCGCACGAATGGGCCGGGTCCGCCGAATGCGCTCTTGCATGCCGAGAGCATCACGCCGGCCAGCGCCAGCAAGAGAAACGCGGCAGCCGCGCGCAGAAATCTCGAGCGATCACGAGCGGAAGAAAAGCTGTTCGCGCTCATCGGGCGGCGATGCCGTCAGGCCGCCGCTTCCGGCACCCGGAAGCCGACATCGCCCTCGCGCTCGATCTGGTGGACCAGCTCGATTTCCCATTTCAGGTAGCGTTCGCGCGCGCCCTCGCGTGCATAGGGATCGTAAGGACGGCGCCAGCAATCGTCGGGTGTGTCGGCCATCGCCTCGCGCCCGGTCGCCAGCGGCAGCCCGGCATCGCGCCACGAAGCCGTGCCGCCGTCGAGCACATACACGGCCGGAAAACCGCAATCCCCAAGTTCGGCCGCCGCTAGCTTCGCGAGCGCCGCGTCCGGCGAGGTCAGCACCAGCACCGGACGGCGCGGCAATTTCTCTAGACTGCCCGGCAGCCGTGCCCGCACCGCGAACCAGGCGCCGGGGATATGGCCACCCTCGTAGGCGATGCTCGGCGCGAGATCGACGACCACCGCCTCGTCCGCATCGAGCAGCCGCTTCAGCTCGGCCGCCGCGATCGTCGGGACATCGGCCTTGTCGAGTTCGGGGATCGCACGGCACGCGCGGCCCCGCCACCAGCGCGCGGCCCGCAAGCCCGCCATCGAGCACATACACTTCGGGCCAGCCCATCTGCACCAGCCACGATCCGGTCATCACCGCGCGCACGCCGTCGTCGTCGACCAGCACGATGCGGGCGTTGCGCGTCGCCATGTAGACGTCGGTGGCCTGCACGAGCTGGCCGCCCGGCGCCGAGCGCGCGACCGCGAGATGTCCGGCCTCGTATTCCTCGGGGCTGCGCACATCGAAGACATAGAGCGTGCGCCGGTCGGCTTCGCCCTCGAAACGGGCCAGCGCGGCGTCGTCGATGCGCTTGATGCCGAAACGCTCGGCGACCTTGTCGGCGAGCGCGCGCGCCTTGGCCAGCCCCTCGGGCGACGGCGGCGGCAGCGCGTCCTCGCGCCCGCGCGCCAGCTCGAGCCCGGCCAGCTCCCACCCCATCGTGCCGTTTTCGAGCGCCATGACCGGGTTCGCGATGCCGGCATTGCGCAAGGACTGCGCGCCGATGATGCTGCGCGTGCGGCCGGCGCAGTTGACGACGACGAGACTGTCGGGCGAGCGCAGCCGGTCCGGCACGCGGTACACCAGCTCGGCGCCGGGGCAGTCGAACGCGCCAGGAATGCTCATGTTGCGGAATTCGCCGATCGGCCGGCTGTCGACAATCAATATCTCCTCGCCGGCATCGAGACGCCGCTTCAGCTCGGCGGCTGCGATATGCGGCGTGCCGCTTCGGTGTTCGACCAGCTCGCCGAACGCCTTGCTCGGCACATTGACCCCGGTGAACAGCTCGAACCCGGCCTCCGCCCAGGCCCGGCTGCCGCCCGCCATCACCGCGACATTGTCGTACCCCATGCGGTCGAGCTTCGCGGCGGCCCGCTCGGCCAGGCCCTCGTCGCCGCCGTCGAGCACGACGACGCGCGTCCCCTGGCGCGGCACCAGGTCCCGGATCATCAGTTCGAGGCGCGACAGCGGCACCGAATTGGCGAAAAACGGGTGCCCGTCCTCGGAGAACACTCCTTCCTCGCGCACGTCGAGCAGCGCAATTTCGGCGCCGTCGCGCAGCATTGTCCGGACCTCGGCCGGCGACAGGACCCGGTTCTTCATTTCCGTCATGTCTTCTCCCCGATCCGGTGCCCCCAGGACAACCCCAATCGCCTAGGGCACATTGTTCGATCAAACCCCATCATCATCCCGGCGCAGGCCGGGACCCATGTTTCGGCCGTTCGTGCGGCCGCCCTATGGACCCCGGCCTTCGCCGGGATGACAACATGGTGGCGAGATCGGCCGAACTCCCATTAGCCGAAGCCCTGAAGCATCACGCCGGGACGAGCGGCGCGTGCAGCCGCGTGTCCTTGCAGATTATGCCGCCGCGGTCGCCGATCGTGACGCCGCCGTAACATTCGGCGAAGACCGGCGGCAGCGGTCGTGCGTCCGGCGGCGACAGCCAGAGACGCAGCAGGTGGCGCTTCTTCTCCGGCTCGGGAAAATCCTCGTATTCGGTGCGGGCGTGCAGGATCGTGTGGTTGTGCAGGATCTGCACGTCGCCCGGCATGAAATTCATATCGAGGCGGAGTTCCGGGTCGCCCGCCAGCTCCTGCAGCATATCGAGCGCCTCGAAATCCTCCGGCGTCAGACGGCGCGCCTCGGAAAAGCGCTGCGCCGAGCCGATATGCAGCCGCGAGTACAGCACCGAAACGCGCCCGGCATATTCGTTGAAGACCGGCGCCTCGTAGAACGGCCCTTTGCCCTCCGGCACCTCGCCGCGGCGATCGACCGGAACCGGACGGTATAGGCGTTCGAGCAGGTCGGGGCGGCGCTCGGCCATTACATTGTGCAAGGTCATCGAGCTGACCAGCATCGATTGTCCGCCCGATTTCGCCCGCTTGAGGCACAGCAGCGCGACGAGGTCGCAGCGGTCGATATGAAATTTCTGGCGTCTCGGCGGTCGCGTAGCTGCGGATATTCGGGTTGGTCGCGCTCAACCCCTGTCCCAGATCGTAGACATGGCCGAGCAGGTGTCCCTTGGCGTTCTGCGAGCGGGCCTTGCCGAAATAGGCGCCGACCCCCCAATAGGCCGTCGCGCTCTCGGCAATCGGACGATCCTCGACCGGCATGCCGCGCAGCCGCACAAAGCCGCGCCCGTCAACCACCTCGGCGCGCAGCCGGTCGAGCACCGGCCCGAGCGTCGGCAGCGGGAAATCGTCGCGGGTGATCTCGGCGATATCGAGGCCGCGCGCCCGCACGTCCCGCGTTGCCTGCTCGATTTCGGCGATTTCCGCCGGCGACAGGCAATACGTCCACTCGGCTTCGCGCCGGCGCATATCGGCCCCGATCCAGGCCGCCGGCCCCTCGACCAGCCGCCGCGTCGGCGCTGTCCGTGTTTCCGTGGTTCCGATCGGCTCGAGCAGCGTCATGGGAGCACCTCGGTCGCGGCTGATGGGCCGGTTCAGGTCCGAGCGCGTTCCGCTCACGACACGAACCAAACCCTCCCGGTAAAGGCCGGAACCACTCTACAGTCCGCGCGGATGCGGGCAAGTGGGTCCGGCTTTCGCCTGGGCTGGAATCCCTTTCTGAGAGTTCGCTGAAGATCGGTTGGACATGGCTGTCACGGAAACCGCCCCCGCCTTCCCGGTGCCGTTCGCGGCGCCGCGGGACCAGTCGTGGCGCGATATCGGCGCGAGCCTGCGCAACAACGCGCTCGCCGGGTTTTCGCCGCGCGCGTTCGAGGAGCTGTCGGTTACGCGCGGCTTTGCCGGCCGCCAGCAGATCATCCTGAACGACCCGGAAGCGATCCGTCACGTTCTGATCGAGAACGCCGAGAATTACCGGCGCACCGCGGCGACCCATCGGCTGCTTGTGCCGGTGCTCGGCCGCGGCATGCTGCTCGCGACCGGCGAGGACTGGCGGACGCAGCGCCGCGCGGCGGCTCCGGCCTTGGCGCCGCGTATGATGCCGCGGGTTGCCGAGACTGTCGCGTACGCCGCCGACCGGCTGGTTGCCGAGTTGACCACGCCCAATGGCGAACCGGGGGGCGAACCGATCGACCTGTTCGGACGCCTGCAGCTGCTCGCGCTGAATATCGCCGCGACCGCGCTTTTCTCGCTCGATCTCGGCCAGGAAGCTCCGCTTCTGCGCGCCGAGCTGCAAGAATATGCCGACGGCGTCGGGCGGCCGATTCTGCTCGATTTCCTGCTGCCTCGCGGGATCCCGAGCCCGCGCTGGTTTGGCCGCTGGCGGTTTCGCCGGCGCTGGATGGCGCATATCGGCCGCATTATCGCGGAGCGCCGGGGCGAGCCGATCCGGCATCCGCCAGGCGATCTGTTCGACATGATGCGGGAAGCCGCCGTTTCCGACCGGGTCCTCGTCGAGCAATCCGCGACGATGCTGGCCGCCGGGCATGAAACGACGGCCGTCGCGCTGTTCTGGTCGCTCTACATCCTCGCGCACGCGCCGGCGGCGCAGCGTCGCATCGCGGCCGAGGCGGGCGACGCTCGATCTCAGTCCGGCGGGCGCCGCCGATGCGCTGGCGAAGCTGTCATACACTCGCGCCGTTGTCGATGAGGCGCTGCGGCTGTACCCGCCGGCGTTTTCGATCATCCGCCAGGCGCGCACCGGCGACAGTGCCGCCGGCATCGCGATCCCGCCCCGCGCCGTCGTGCTGATCGTCCCCTGGGTGCTGCATCGCCACAAAAAGCTGTGGCGTGACCCCGATCTGTTTATTCCGGAACGGTTTTTGCCGGACGCCGAACCGCCGCGGCGGTTTTCCTATTTGCCGTTCGGCGCCGGCCCGCGGGCCTGCATCGGCGCGCAATTCGCTCTGACGGAGACGGTGCTGGTTCTCGCCCGTCTGGTGCGCGAGTTCGAGATCGAACTGCTCCATCGCCGCCCGGCTCTGCCGCTAGCGCTGATCACACTGCAGCCCGACCACAGACCGCCGTTTCGGCTGCGCCGGCGCTGATCGATCGATCCGAGGCGGCGAAACGCGTGCGCTCCCCCCAGCCGCTCGGTCTGGCTTGTGCCGACCGCCTCAAACCGGAACCGTCGCGAAAATTGCCGCAATCGTGTTGCATGCTGCGCGCGCTATGACAAGCGGAGAGGCGCGGCGATCGGCTGAGATAATTCCCTGCTCTTTATTCCTGATTCCCTGCTCGGCGGCAGATTTTCCGTATTGGGCGCAGATGGGACCAAAACGGCTAGGCTGAATGAATAAGTCTCCGACAAGCGACTTAGGCGGATAGAACACGCGGACAATCAGCGAGTTATCAGGGTGTTGGTGGATGTTCCGACGTAGAAATACGTATCATTTTTATCGATCATCTCGCGCCATATCTTTGTCGAAACTTAGCTTCCGGTGTTCCGTATTCTTTTCGCGAGCGGCGGTAGGATCGCGCATTTCCCGATCGTGCACATTATGCGATGTCCTTTGCATGTCGCATCGACGCACGGGAACTGATAGCGAAATTCAAATGGAATTTTCTCCAGCGGTGTACGTGGGGCATGTTCAAAGCCGAATAGCTGTTGGCGTAATATCGTTTATTGTTGCGGCGTCCAGTTGGGCGGCTTAGCGGGCGTAATTGTGAGGCGGCTTATTTGATGTGGCTTGAAGATGCCGAGCGTGGGGCCGCCGTTTTTCCGGGCGGAGCTCACTCACACAGAGAATTTCTGCGAAGAGGAAAGATTATATCCTTCCTAGCGCGCCAGTTATCGGCAGTCCCGACGTTTCGCAACGTCGTATTGTGTCGATCTGAGCGTGTAGCTCTCTTGGCGCGGATCGTTCCGTGGCCGGGTAACGTCCGCCTCTATCGACTGATACTTCGTAAACGCTGATCTGGCGAAAGAAATCTATATGGGACTGGGAACAGCCGCACCCAATTGCCCGCGTCGGTAATGCCGGCGGTGCACGATACTTCAATCCCGTGATGCGCCGGGACCGGGTAGGTTCGGACGGTTATTAAGGAAACACCGAAGAAATAGCCCGGCTGCGGGTCTGTATGGGGTAAACTTTGCCTGTGGGTGGGGCGGAGGGTCGAGCGATGCAGCGCCAGGGGAGCTTTTCGCAGGCGGAATACGGGGCCAAGAAGAAGCAGACGCGGCGCGACAGGTTTCTGGCCGAGATGGAGCAGGTGGTGCCGTGGGCGCGGCTGGTGGAACGCCTGCGGCCGTTCTATCCGAAGGGTGAGCGCGGCCGGCCGCCGATCGGGCTGGAGCGGATGCTGCGGATCCACTTTCTGCAGCAATGGTATGGGCTGGCCGACGGGGCGATGGAGGATGCGCTGTATGACAGCCAAGCGTTGCGCGGCTTCGCCGGCATTGATCTGACGGTGGCGGCTGTCCCGGAGGAGACGACAATCCTGAACTTCCGCGATTGGCTGGAGCAGCACGAGTTGAGCCAGACGTTATTCGCCGAAGTAACGGCGATGCTGGAGGAGCGCGGCTTGTTGATGCGCCAGGGCACGATTGTCGATGCGACCATCATCGCCGCTCCGCCCTCGACCAAAAACAAGAGCAAGAGCCGCGACCCGGAGATGCACCAGACCAAGAAGGGCAATCAGTGGCATTTCGGGATGAAGGCGCATATTGGGGTCGATGTCGCCTCGGGGGTGGTCCACACGGTCGTCGGTACTGCCGCCAACGAAGCCGATATCAACCAGATGGCCTCGGTGCTACACGGCGCGGAGGAGGATGTCTTCGCCGATGCCGGCTATACCGGAGCGGACAAGCGGCCCGAACATGAGGACCGCGACGTGTGCTGGAACATCGCGATCAAGCGCAGCATCATCAAAGCATTGCCCAAGGGCCTGCGGGATTTGGCGGAGCCGGTCGAGCGAGCGCTGGCGCAGGTGCGCGCCCCCGTCGAGCACCCCTTCCACATCGTCAAGAACCTGTTCCACCATAGGAAGCTGCGCTATCGCGGGCTGGCCAAGAACACCGCGCAACTGCACACCCTGTTCGCCCTGGCCAACCTGGTGATCGTCAAGAAAACCCTGCTCGTCCAATCCCGGGCCTGATTACACCCGGACTCTGTCTCAATCCCGGAAACAACACAGGAAAACCCCAGCTACAGCCCCGGTTTCCGCCAACACAGACCGTTTTCCAGGCACGCCGCCGTCAACAATTATGCCTCGGCCGCCAACCCGCCGCCTAAGCCGGCATTGTTCGGTGTTTCCTTAATACCCGTTTGGTGCTCCAACCATTTGGCATTGGCCACCATTGCTTAAAGGTCGAAGCCACGCAATCCTTGATTTTCAAGAGCCATAAAGAGCCGATGCCGGTGGCATTCCACCGGGTCGGCTTCCATGCACATCATCGCAAGCGGGTGGTCCATGTTCAGAAATCTATGCAGATTTCGTCCGAAAAACGGTTCTACGACATTATGATCGTACCATTCCCAAATCGGGTCACGAGAGCCAGCTTCGGCAGCTTGTGCTCGAACTTGTCGTGGCACTCCCCATTGCGGAATGTGCAGATAGTCTATTCCCTCCTGAGCCAACAAATTCCGAAAATTTCCCTTGCTCAATTCCGGCCTATACATGCTGACCGGAGAATACCGAATATCAAGCAGAAGTCTGATGCCGGATCGGCGCAACGCGGACAATACGTCCTCCGTCGAGCGGCCTTCGTATCCAACGGTGAAGAAATCGGCCGCGTCGATCGATCTCGCTTCATTCCACAGAGCCTTGCTTTCGGCGCGCACGCGCGCGGGTCGGCTCGGTAGTCTGAGAGGACGGATCATGGCCTCCGGTCGCCTTCGCAAGCTGCCAGTGGACTATGCCGCCGGCATCGCGCGAGCGATGTAGGCCGATATCTTTTTCAAGCCTATGAACCCACTGGTTGTTCGGAAAGAGCTGCGGAAGTCCTTCGGCAGTGCGAATCTCGGTCCATGTAAGGGGGCGCTCGGCGCTCCCTAAAGCCGCGACGATTTTCGCTCGGAAATCGTCATAGGCCATCATGCTCTTACGGGGCCTGTTCCACCACGGGCTGCGACATTTTGGACAGACTCTTGGTTCCTCGTCTGATCCACCGCGAGGTATCCATTCGTGGTCGCACCGCTCGCAGCGGTAGCCCATGACAGTGATCGGTACGCGAGCCATACCCGGAAGATATGCCCAGCGAAGATATTCCGCAATATGCTGTTGCGCCGGGATGCTGTTCTGTTATATCCTTAGCTAGGTAGATAGCGGGGCCGGTCGTCGTTGACGCGACAGGCCGGCCTCTAAACCACAACGCGGGATCGGTCCCCAGCGTCGTGATCTTCGGAAGAAGATAGTCGCGTTGACGCGCGGCCGCCACGACGGAGAGGGCCGATCCCCTAAAAAGGGATCGGTCCCCTTGGCGCAACACTTCCTTCTCTCGCCAGCAGCACGCGGACTGAATCTAGCCGCGATCATGCGCATGGGCGACGCGGCCGCGTTCGACGTGTTCCGGCGGGTCCGGTTCGCGGCCAATGATGGCACCCCGTTCTGCCCAGCATGCGGCTGCGTCCAGGTCTACACGTTGGCGGAAACTCCCGTGCGCTGGAAGTGCGACGGCATGCCGGAAGAAAGTTCTCCGTGACCAGCGGCACGATCTTCCATAGCCGCAAGCTGGCGATCCGCGACTACCTCGCCGTGATCGCGCTGTTCGCGAACGGCGTCAAAGGCACACCGGCTCTGCAAATGGCGCGGACGATGAACATCAACCCGAAGTCGGCTTTCGTGCTACTTGCACAAGCTGCGCGAAGCGATGGGCGCAACCGTTCACAGCCGGCGATGAACTGGCTGGATACGGTTGAAATCGACGGTGCCTACGTCGGCAAAGGTCCGAAGCCGGCGAACAAGAAAGCCGAACGCACCGACCGGCGCAGTCTCGATACCAAGCGGCAGGTTGTGGTTGTTGCACGCGAGCGCGGCGGAAACGCGCGGACGTGGGTTGTTGGTCGCGAGGCCGATGGCGTTCCGATGATCCGGCAGAATGTCGCGTCGGGAACAACCGTGCACGCCGACGAAAGCGCGGCATGGGACATCCTGCACGCCAGCTTCCCCATGAAGCGCGTCAACCACTCGGTCGAGTACATGGCCGATGACGGCGCGTGCACAAACCAAGCCGAATCGCTTTTTCTCCCGGCTGCGCCGCGCGCTAGTACGGCGTTCATCATCGGATCGGCGGGCGGCATCTAGGCGCTTACAGCCAACGAGATGGCATGGCGGGAGAACAACCGCCGCCGCTCGAATGGCGATCACTGGAACCTGATAACGGCCGCCGCGCTGGCTCATCCTAAGAGCGCGGTATGGGCCGGCTACTGGCATCGGAGTGCGACATGACCGATCTTTCCCAATTGATTGCCAAGCGCGCCGATCTGGCCGGCATGATCGCTCAATTGCAGCCGGAGATTGACCAGTACCGCGCCGACTTGATCCACATAGACGGCGCGCTGCGGCTACTGCGTTCCGATCTTGATCCCGAGACGATACGGCCGCGCCGACGCTACACGCGGACGCAATATTTCGGACGCAATGAGCTATCCCGGCTCTGCATGGACATGCTTCGGCAGGCTACCGAGCCGCTGACAGCCTCAGAAATCACGGCCCAAATCATGAAGGCGAAGAAACTCGACGCGCGGGACGCACGGCTTCGCGCAGCGGTCCGTGTTCAGGCTGGCGCGGTCTTGAAGCGGCTGCATCGGCAGAAGATCGCGGCCCCATCTGGCAAGGGGGTGGGAGCGACGTGGCGACTGTCTGACGGCTAGCCCCAATTCGATCGCAGATTTGGGCGGTCACATCGCCCATCAAATCGCCGTATTGGGCTGCTAATGGTAGCCTCACGCAGATCGAAAAAACCCCCAGAAACCTGGGATGTTTTTGCTGGGGGATTTTTGTTGTCAACAGACTGTTGATAATTCACCGAGATACTGGCAAGAGACGCGGGCGAAAATCGGGCTGGAGCGATAGGCAAAATCTCGGCCCGGCGGAGGATGACATGGCCGACCTACGGACCAATGAGGCGCTGCTACGGGCGCTCAAAATCGCTTCCGCGACGCCGCTAACCCCGGAGGAATTGCATCGTCAGCGCGTGTCATTCATTATGGGAATTGTAAAAGGCGATAGCGGCATCACCCGAGCCCGCGTCGAAGAGGTGCTTGCAAAACAAGAGGGTAAACCGGCCGCTTAAAGCAGATGATCCTGTTCGAGCTTACGCGGAGCGAGCAGCACCCAGCATATCAGACCCTGGAAATCGCTAAGGAAACACCGAATAATGTGGGCGGAGGCGGCGGGTTGGCGGCCGAGGCATAATTGTTGACGGCGGCGTGCCTGGAAAACGGTCTGTGTTGGCGGAAACCGGGGCTGTAGCTGGGGTTTCCTGTGTTGTTTCCGGGATTGAGACAGAGTCCGGGTGTAATCAGGCCCGGGATTGGACGAGCAGGGTTTTCTTGACGATCACCAGGTTGGCCAGGGCGAACAGGGTGTGCAGTTGCGCGGTGTTCTTGGCCAGCCCGCGATAGCGCAGCTTCCTATGGTGGAACAGGTTCTTGACGATGTGGAAGGGGTGCTCGACGGGGGCGCGCACCTGCGCCAGCGCTCGCTCGACCGGCTCCGCCAAATCCCGCAGGCCCTTGGGCAATGCTTTGATGATGCTGCGCTTGATCGCGATGTTCCAGCACACGTCGCGGTCCTCATGTTCGGGCCGCTTGTCCGCTCCGGTATAGCCGGCATCGGCGAAGACATCCTCCTCCGCGCCGTGTAGCACCGAGGCCATCTGGTTGATATCGGCTTCGTTGGCGGCAGTACCGACGACCGTGTGGACCACCCCCGAGGCGACATCGACCCCAATATGCGCCTTCATCCCGAAATGCCACTGATTGCCCTTCTTGGTCTGGTGCATCTCCGGGTCGCGGCTCTTGCTCTTGTTTTTGGTCGAGGGCGGAGCGGCGATGATGGTCGCATCGACAATCGTGCCCTGGCGCATCAACAAGCCGCGCTCCTCCAGCATCGCCGTTACTTCGGCGAATAACGTCTGGCTCAACTCGTGCTGCTCCAGCCAATCGCGGAAGTTCAGGATTGTCGTCTCCTCCGGGACAGCCGCCACCGTCAGATCAATGCCGGCGAAGCCGCGCAACGCTTGGCTGTCATACAGCGCATCCTCCATCGCCCCGTCGGCCAGCCCATACCATTGCTGCAGAAAGTGGATCCGCAGCATCCGCTCCAGCCCGATCGGCGGCCGGCCGCGCTCGCCCTTCGGGTACAGCGGTCGCAGACGTTCCACCAGCCGCGCCCACGGCACCACCTGCTCCATCTCGGCCAGAAACCTGTCGCGCCGCGTCTGCTTCTTCTTGGCCCCGTATTCCGCCTGCGAAAAGCTCCCCTGGCGCTGCATCGCTCGACCCTCCGCCCCACAGGCAGAATTCTATCCCATACAGGCCCCAGCCGGGCGATTTCTTCGGTATTTCCCTAACGGTATCCGCCAGTACGACTTTATTCGATCACTCGTACTGGCGGCGCTTGCGGTGGGCAAGCCGTTCCTTTCTCAAACCATCATCAAGGCCCTGAACTTTCAGGCGATTGCTTGTCTCCATACCAATGCGGGGGAGTATCGGCCTTGCCCCGTAACCGTGGGCGACTATCGACCTCCGGAGCATTATCGCGTAGATGCGCTTATGGAGGATTTCGTTAATGAGGTTAATATTAGCTGGACCTCTTCGGATGCTGTCGTGCTGGCGAGTTACGTTCTTTGGCGACTGAACCACATCCATCCATTCATTAATGGGAATGGCAGAACAGCCCGCGCAGCAAGCTATTTTATCCTGTGCGTAAAATCCGGAGGTTGGCTAAAAGGTGACCCGATTCTTCCAGAGCTGATCCGGAGAGATAGAGACGAGTACGTCGTCGCTTTGAAAGCGGCTGATGCCGGCACCTCGGCGGGCGGACCAGACCTTGCCCTATTGCATGCTCTGCTTTCCCGTTTGGTCACCGAGCAGCTAGCGAGCGCTGGCGTGAACACAACACCCCCGCCCCCGTAGGGGGGCCGGCGCACGAGGGCGAATGGGATTTGGTCCCATTTGCGCCCGAATACCGGATTTTTCGCTGTTCGGCTCCGTCGATTTCCCTGTTTTTGCCACCGGCAAACCGGTAAACGGCCGCGCAAGCCTCTGGCGGGAATAGAGAAGCTCGACAAAGGCCCACGCTAGACGGATTGATAATTCCCTGGTGCAGGGAATTTTCGGTGATGCTCGAAACCCGAAAGCATGTGCCTGCCGTCAGCCGGCGGAGCGCAGCATCGGCCCGAGATTGCGGCCGCCGAACAGGTGCAGGTGGAAATGCGGCACCTCCTGATGCGCCGCCGCGCCGTGATTGGCGAGAATGCGATAACCGCCGGCCACGACGCCCTCCTGCCGCGCAACCCGCCCGATCGCCCGGATGAACGCCGCCAGCTCGGCCTCGGAGGCGTTCGCGGAGAAATCATCCACCGAGACGTATTCGCCTTTCGGAATGATCACGATGTGGGTCGGCGCCTGCGGCTTGATGTCGCGAAAGGCGAGCACGTGCTCGTCCTCATACACTTTCGTGCAAGGCAGCTCGCCGCGCAGAATGCGGGCAAAGACATTGTCGCGGTCGTACGCCACGCCTCTCTCCCTCGTCTTCGCCGCTCACCGTCTTTAGAACAGCGCGGCAGCGTCGAGGCTACAGCGACGAGTACAGCCTGGAAACCGTGAAGCCGCCGTAATCGCCCTGGGTCTCGTTGATGTCGTGGTCGAACGACAGCAGCGTCGTTCGCCGGCCCTGCTTGATGTTCCACGCGCCGTAGTCCTGCGATCCATACCATGCCGTTGAGGCCGACAACCAAGTATACTCGGCCAGTTGCATGCGTTTCAGATAGAGGCAGACGGCGCCGGACCCATAGACCCCGACCTTGTATGGCGGAGAGCCGCCCCCGGCCGCCGCCAGGCCGGCGTGCACCCCGCGGAAATACTGCTGAACCGCTCCGGCGATGTCCCGATCCGGCGCGTTGTAATCGACCGCGAAATAGATCGCAGTACCATTGGGCTGACCGACCGTGCGGGCCTGCTGATACGCGGTAATCGCGTCCGCAAAGCCCCGCTCGTAAGAGAAATGTTCCGGGCGATTGGACTGATATTGCCAGATGGCGACCAGCTTCATGCCATTCGACGAGACCATCCGGGCCTCGTCGGCCGACAAGGGCGGCAAGCGCGACAACGGGCTGCGGTAGTACCGAGCTACAAAATGCAGCCCGCTACCCTTCAACTCCTGCGCCACGTCGCGGCTGTCCAGCGCCATGTCGATACCGCGCGCCCGTCCCCCGGGCGGCGCGGCAACGAACGGCCGCGGCGGCGGCGTTGCTGTACCGCAGGCGGCCAAAAACAACAGCGGCAGCACGAACCCCAGCCTTTTCATCCCCCGTTCCCCAAGTTCCCCGTCCCGGCGACGCTGCTTCCCGCGTCGTCGCAGATGGCCCTCAACGTTCCCCTGCGACGCGCCGATCGGCGCCGGCCGGCCCTGCGCTCGAAACGCCCGGAAGGCCGGGGATCGCACGCCAACCGCCTTCCCCGAAGGACCTCTGGCGGGGCCCCGCGGCGTCAATCGACACCCTTCTTCCCCGGCCGCGGTGCCTCAGCTGAGCCGAGGCACCGCGCTTCCAGATGGAGGGGATTGGTCGCTCATCAAGAGTGTAAGTAGATCGTCGGGCGGTGAAAGCGCAACGCGAATTGGCGCGAACGAGCGGCGATGGTGCGGCGTTACCCCCAACCTGCGGATCGCGTCGCAATGTTCTGTCGTTGCGTACCCGACATTCGTCTCCCAGCCATAGCCGGGATGGCGCACCGCCAGCGCGCGCATGATCCTGTCGCGTGTCACTTTTGCCACGACCGAAGCTGCCGCGATCGACAGGCTCAGCGAATCGCCTTTGACAATCGTGCGCACCGCGCAGGACAGCGTGGGCGCGATGTTGCCGTCGACCAGCGCCACCGCCGGCGTGACACCGGTCCGTCCGGTAAGGGTCATCGTCGCCCGAGACATCGCGAGCAGGTTGGCGCGCAGGACGTTGATGCGGTCGATCTCCGCGACGCTCGCGGCGCCAACCCCGATGCCGATGATCCCGCTGCGAACGCCGGCGCGCAGACCGTCGTAGCAGCGCTCGCGCAGCTCGCGTGACAACGCTTTCGAGTCATCGAGCACTTGGCGCAATTCGCCGCGAAACCGCCGCCGGTCGATGATGACCGCCGCCGCGACGACAGGGCCGGCAAGCGGCCCTCGACCGGCTTCGTCAATGCCGCAGACAACCCCTTCGCAACGGCGCTCGATCGCGAAATCCGGCATCCGCACCCCCTTCGGCGGTTGTGCCATTGCTCTGGGGCGCACGCAAGCGGAGCCCTGCGCACGTCGAACCGCGCTAAGGACCAAAACACGAACGAAATTGTTGACGCGAGGAAACGGTTATCCTATTCTATTTTTGCTCGAATTTTGTACGAAGTAGGGAGAATACGCCATGCGGGCGATGGTTTTCGTCGGTTGCGCCATCGTCGCCCTTGGGCTGGCGATTGCGGCTTACGCCGCGCCGGCCGAGCCCGCCAGCGAAGCGAACGCAGGCGGTGCGCCGGCTGGTGATGCTCCGATCACGTTCGAGCAATATCGGGCATGGCGTCTCGCCGCGATGGAGCGGCGCCGCAGCGAGATCGACATGCAGCTCGCCGCCCCCGACCTGTCGCCCGCGCGCAAGGCCCGGCTCGAGGAAACCCGGGCCTATTACAAGTGGCTGGCCGATATGCCGGAAGCGGAACGAGACAAGCGTTTCCGCGAGCGGTTCGAGCGCATCGATAGCAATCACGACGGCGTCGTCGATGCCGCCGAGCGCACCGCCTGGCGCGAGCGGCAGCGCGCCTTCTACGGCGGCGCGGGCAAAGCCGGATCACGCCAGCCGGCAAGCGCGCCACAGCCCGACGGAAAAAAGGACGCGGCCGCGCCGCCCGCCCCCACCAAATAGCGTAGCCTCCGCCGGCCGTATCTTACCCGCCGCAGAAACAGCGAAGGCGTGCAAGGGCCATGCTATCCTGCGCGCATCTGCTGTAGGCAGCACGGAGGTTGCCGAGATGGGCAGGTTTTGCGATTTGACGCAGCGAGGCGTTGTTCCGGCGATCGAGCGTCAGTGCCAGGCAATCGCGGCTTCCGGTCTCGATCACGATCCAGCCGCGCCGGTGGCGCCGCTCGCCGCCGAATGAGTACATCTTCGCCGGAGCGGAAACCGCTCGACAGCGGTCTGGCCGGGCTCGTCGCCGCCGAGACGGTGCTGAGCCACAGTGACGGGGCGCGCGGCATCCTGTGGGTGCGCGGCTATACGTTGCCTGACCTCGTCGAGCGTTTCGGCTATGACGGCGCGGTCGGGCTGGTGTGGGAAGGGTTTGCCGGCGACGGGCTCGACCGCGACGCAATGCGCGCGCGGCTTGGGGCTGGGCGCGGGCGGGCGTTCGAGCGGCTCGGGCAATGGCTGCCGCAGGCGCGGGGGCGGCCGTTTATCGAAGGCGTCCGGCTGGCGCTGGCGAGCCTGCCGGAAGATAGCGCCCCGGCGGAAATTCTCGCCACCCTGCCGGTCGCGATCGCCGCGCTGCTGCGCGAGCATCGCGAGGCACCGCCGCTGGCGCCCGACGCGACACGCGGCACCGCCGACGATCTGCTGCGCATGACGCACGGCCAGCCGGTCGCGCCGGTCATGGGCGAGGCGCTCGATACGTATTTCGCCAGTGTCATCGATAACGGGCTCAACACCTCGGCCTTCACGGCGCGGGTCGTCGCCTCGAGCGGAGCCTCGCTGGTGTCGGCCACGCTCGGTGCCTATTGCGCCTTCACCGGGCCGTTGCACGGCGGCGCGCCCGGTCCGACCCTGGACATGCTCGACGAGGCCGAGGCGAGCGGCGACGTCTCGGCATGGGCCGAGCGCAAGCTAGCCGCCGGCGAACGGCTGATGGGCTTCGGCCACCGGGTTTTCCGACTTGGCGATCCGCGCGCGGCACTTTTGCGCGCGGCGCTGGAGAAGATGGGCGAGACGCTCGGTGCCGGCATCGGCCGGCTCGCCTTCGCCGCCGAGGTCGAGCGCGCCGTCGGGACCGCCTTCGCGAAACTGAAGCCGGGCCGGCCGCCATTGCAGCCGAATATCGAGATCAACGCGGCGCTGCTGCTCGACGCGGTCGGGTTCCCGCGCGACGCTTTCACCCCGGTTTTCGCGGTCGGACGTGCCGCCGGCTGGCTGGCGCACGCGATGGAGCAGCGCGAGACCGGACGGCTGATCCGGCCGTCGTCGGCCTATATCGGACCGCGCCCGGAACCGGCCTCGCCCGCGGCCTGACCTCGCGGTTTCAATACCCCCGCTCCCAATCGATGACGTTGCGCAGCTCCCGGCCGGCGAGATAGGCCCGGAGGTTGTCGCAGAACAAATCGATCGCGCGGTGCAGTTCGTTGTCGCTGGCGCCCGAGATGTGCGGTGTGATCAGCACCCGCTCGTCGCGCCACAACCGATCCGACGGCGGCCGCTCGAATTCGCCCTCGTAGACGTCGAGTACCACGCCGCGCAACCGCCCGGCCTCGAGCGCCTCGATCAACGCCGCGTCCTCGACGATCTCCCCCCGCGCGACATTGACCAGCACGGCCCCCGGTTTCATCCGGGCAAAGCGCTCGCGGTTGAACAGATGCGTCGTCTCCGGCGTCCACTGGCAGCAGATCACGACGAAGTCGCTGTCCGGCAGCATGTCGTCGAGTTCGCCGGCCCCGCCGATCAGGCTGAACCCGGCCGGCAGCTTCTCGTCCGAAGCGGGCGGGCGGCGCCTGGTGCCGACCACCCGCATTCCGAGCGCAGCGCAGAGGCGACCGACCTCGATCCCGATGCCGCCGGCGCCGACCACGCAGGCGGTCTTGCCCTGCAGCAGCAGCGGACGATAGGCGCGAGGATCGAATGTACCCGCCCCGCGATCGACGACCGCGCGGTGCAGGCTCTTCGCGAAATGCAGAATGCCGGCGACCGCGTATTCGGCCATCGCCAGCGTGTTGCCAGCGCCGCGCGAGGTTGTCACGGTCACGTCGCTGCCCCAAAGATCGCCGTGCAGCAGATTGCTGGCGCCGGCGGGGCGCTGGTGAAACCACTTGAGCCGCGTCGCGCGGGCGCGCAAGTCGAGCGGAAACGGCCAGCCGCCGAGAATGATTTCGGCGTCCGCGAGCAGCCGGTCGCGTTCGTCGCGCGTGCCCTGACCGGTGCTGGTGCGCGGCACATAGCGGGAAACGGCGAAATCGGGCCAGGTCTCGCGGTATTCGCCGTCGAACCAGCCGCCGGCGTCGGTGAAGCGGACCGCCGGATCGACCGCCTCGATCCGCTCGCGGTCCGCCGCGCCGATCCGCGTGATGCTCAGGATTTTGACGTCCGCCATGCTTGCCCTCCGATCTCCCCGCCATAGAATTGTATGGGCAGGATAGCATGCGCGAATGGCAAGATCGCGGTGCCAGCCCAACGCGGAGACTGCCGATGTGCCCCGACGATATCGACCCGCAATCGGGCTGCCGGCTGCCGCTGCCGCGACGCGAGGAGCTGAGCCCGGAAGGTCGCGCCATCTACGACAGCCTCGCCGACCCGAGTGGCGGCACGCTTCGGGGGTTGCGCGGTCCCGGCGGCATCATGCTGCACAGCCCGGAGCTAGCGCGGCGGGCCCGTCCGGTGAACCAATATCTGCGCAACGAAGCCGGGCTCGGGCCCCGACTGCGCGAGCTGGCGATCCTGGCGACGGCGCGCGAGCTGGACAGTCAGTTCGAATGGGCGGCGCACGAATCCGAGGCGCTGCGCTCGGGCGTTCCGGCGGAACTGATCGATACGATCAGGCATCGAGGCCCGCTCGACACGATCGATCCCGACGACGCACTGGTGATCCAGATGGCGCGCCAGATTTTCACGGCGCGCAAGATCGCATCGGCGACGTTCGCGCGGGCGCTGGCGCTGTTCGGCCGCAAAAAGCTCGTCGAACTGGTCGCGCTGATGGGAAATTACGCCGCGACGGCGGCCCTGCTGACCGCCTTCGACATGCAGCTTGACCCGGACCAGAAGCCGCCGCTGCCGCCACGGTAGGCGCTGGAAGGCGCAGCCGCGTTGACAACGCCGACCTGTCGCGCCTCCAATTGTGCGCGAACCAGGAAAGGAGACAGGCGTGTCGGATCAGGTCGCCGTCGCGCGCGGACCGGGCGAGATGTTCGGAAATGCCGGACCCGGCATGCTGGCCGGGCTTCGGGTTGTCGAGATCGCCGACGAGCGCGCCGAATACACTGGCCTGTTGCTCGCCGGGCTCGGCGCCGAGGTCATCAAAATCGAGCCGCCGGAAGGAAATGCGACGCGGCGGATCGGCCCCTATCTCGACGACCAGCCGGGACCGGAGCGCTCGCTGTTCTTCTGGAACTACAACCGCAACAAAAAGTCGGTCGTGCTCGACTTGCAGAGCGAAGCCGGACGCGAGCACATGCTGCGGCTGCTCGGCGGCGCCGACATCCTGCTCGACGCGAGCTGCGGCGCGCTCAACGAGGTGCTCGGCCTCGACCACGGGGCGCTCAACGCCCGCTTCCCGCAACTCGTCACGGCGCGGATGACCCCGTTCGGCGACGACGGCCCGTGGAAGGATTTCAAGGGCTCGGATCTGATCCACCTCGCCCTCGGCGGCCCGATGATGAATTGCGGCTACGACCCCGACCCCAATTTCGAGTACGACACCCCGCCGATCGCGCCGCAGATCTGGCACGCCTATCACATCGCCGGCGAGCAGATGGCGACCGGCATCATCGCCGCCCTGATCCATCGTGCCCGCTCCGGCGAGGGACAGGACGTATCGCTCGCGATCCACGAGGCGGTGTCGAAAAATCCCGAGCAGGATTTGATGTACTGGGTGTGTCGGCGGGTGCCGCTATGGCGGCTGACCTGCCGCCATGCCTCCGAGGGGCCGAACCACTCGCCCAGCATCTGCCACACCAAGGACGGCCGCTGGTTCATCACCCACGGCATGGGTGCCCGAGACCTGAAAAACCTGGTGCCGCTGCTGGGCAAGTACAACGCGCAAGCCGATCTGCAACCGCCGCCGCCCGACACCGATCTGCGGGCGCGTCAGGTCCCCGGCACTGCCGGCAGCGATGAGGCGCGCTCGCACATGCTCGATGTCGTCCAGCGCTTCGTCCGCGCCTGGACTTACAAGGACATGCCGTGGCGCGAGGCGCAGGATGCGGGCCTCTTGTGGGCGCCGCTTCGCAAGCCGCACGAGAACGCGCTCGACGAGCACTGGCTGGCGCGCAAGACCTTTGCTGAAATCGAACACCCCGAGCTCGGCCGCTCGTTCCGCTACCCGACCAGCAAATGGCTCAGCAACAAGACCAGCTGGCAGGTCGGCCGCCGCGCGCCACTCTTGGGCGAGGACACCGAGGCTGTATTGGGCGCGGCGGCCCGCCGGCCAAGCGTGCCGGCGGTGCCGCGTAAGGTCGAAAACCCGCGTCTCTCGGCGCTCCACGACAAGCCGTTTCCGCTGCAAGGGATCAAGATTTTCGATTTCGCATGGTTTCTCGCCTCAGCCGGCGGCACCCGGTTTCTCGCGGCAATGGGCGCGGAAAGCTATAAGGTCGAGTGGAAGGACAACCCCGACACACGGCTGGCCGGGATGGCGCCGGTCGGCGGCCGCGCCGCGCGCGATATGGCAACCGGACCGCTGCCCGGCGTCAGGGACCCCGACATGGGCGGCAATTTCCTCAACAAGAATTCGGGCAAGCGCGGCATCTCGCTCAACATCCGCCACCCCAAGGGCCTCGAAATCGCCAAGGACATGGTGCGCATCTGCGATGTCGTCGCCGAGGGATTCTCGCCCGGCGTCCTGCAGCGCCTCGGTCTCGGCTACGACGTGATGAAGTCGATCCGGCCCGACATCATCTACATCCAGCAGTCCGGCATGGGCGCGCACGGCACCTATGGCCGAATGCGCACGGTCGGTCCGGTCGCGGGCGCGTTCGGCGGCCAGGCCGAGATGTCGGGCCTGCCGGAGCCGGCGATGCCGGTCAGCTGGGGTTATTCCTATCTCGACTGGATGGGCGCGTACGGATACGCGCTGGCGCTGCTCGGCGCGATCTATCATCGGGAGATGACAGGCGAGGGCCAATGGATCGACTCCTCGCAATGCGAGAGCGGCATCTTCTTGACCGGCGCGACGATCCTCGACTGGGCCGCCAATAACCGCGTCTTCCGCAGGTACGGCAACCGCTCGCCCTACAAACCGGCGGCGCCGCACGGCGCCTATCGCTGCGAGGGCAAGGACCGCTGGATCGCGATCGCATGCTTCACGGACGATGAATGGCGCGCGCTGGCGCGGGTCGCCGAGCGCGGCGACTGGCTCGACGACCGCCGTTTCGCGACGCTCGACAGCCGGCTAACGCACCAGGACGCGCTCGATGCGGCGGTCGAATCCTGGACCCGGACGCAGGACCGCTACGACCTTATGATGAAATTGCAGAAGGCGGGGGTGCCGGCGGGGGTGTGCCAGAACGCCGAGGACCGCGTCGATGCCGACCCGCAATTGCGTCACCTGAAGTGGCTGACCGAGGTGACCGGCACCAAAATCGGCACCTGGCCGATCTACGAGATACCGATGAAGCTCAGCAAGACGCCGGCCTATATCGGCGGCCCGATCAACCGCGGCGCGCCGTGCTACGGCGAGGACAATTTGTGGGTCTTGACCGAGCTGCTCGGCCGCACGCCGGCCGAAGTCGAGCGCCTCGCCGAGGAGGGCGTCATCTGATGAGCGAGTGGAGCCAGGTGACCCGCCCGATCCCGGTGCCGAACGAATGGACGAAGCCGTTCTGGGACGCCGCGAAACGGGAGTCGCTGGAATTGCAGCGCTGCCAGAGCTGCGGCCATTTCCAGCACCCGCCTTATGCCACCTGCACGCAATGCGTCTCGACCGACCTGAAGTTCGAAAAGGTGCGCGGGCAGGGCGCGATCTACGCCTACACGATCATGTATCACACCGGCGACAAGCGGTTCGCGCCGGCCGTGCCTTACGCCAGCATCATCGTCGAACTCGACGACGCGCCCGGCGCGCTGATGGCCGGCAATCTGCTCGGCGTCGAATATACCGAGGCGAAGGTCGGGCGGCGGGTGGAAGTCGTGTTCGAAAAGCTGAACGACGACATCACCTTGCCGCAGTTCCGGCTGGCGCAAACGGCACGGGAGTAGTCCTGATGTGGGAGAACCGGTGCAAGGTCGCGATCAGCGGTGTCGGGTTTTCGAAAGTCTCGCGCACCGCCGAGACGCCGCTGGCGGTGCACGCGCTGACGGCGGTGAAGGAAGCCGTCGCCGATTCCGGCCTCAAGCTGTCCGACATCGACGGTCTGGCGACCTATCCGGAACTGCCGGCCACCGGCCATGCCGAGATCGACGGGATCTCGATCGTGTCGGTCAACTGCATGATGGCGATGCTGAAGCTGCCCGATCTGACCTGGCACATCCAGGTCGGGACGGTGAATATCGGCGGCGCCGTGCAGCAGGCGGTCAACGCGCTGCTGGCCGGGGTGTGCAACTACGCGGTGGTGTGGCGTGCGATGCACAACCCGCGCGGCACCTACCAGAACCTGCCGGGGCAGTACGCGGCCGGGGCGGCGCAGTTCACCGCGCCCTACGGTTTTGGCGGGCCGGGCCAGGGCATGGCGGTCGCCTATACGAGATGGCTCGAACGGCACAACCAGAACCGCGAGAAGATGGCGACGCTGGCGGTGACGCAGCGCCGCCACACGCAGCACAACCCGCACGCCTATTTCTACGGCACGCCGTTGTCGCGCGAGGATTATCTGGCGTCGCGGATGGTGGCGTATCCGTTCTGCCTGTTCGATTGCGACATCCCGGTGCAGGGGGCGGTGGCGATCGTCTTGACCACGGCCGAGCGGGCGCGCGATCTGAAGCCGACGCCGGCCTATCTCGCCGGCTATGGCGAGCGGCTGCAAATTCGAGGTGGCGGGCCGGATCGGCAGCCTCGCCGACTATATGGAGGGCGGGCGCAGCTCGGCGAAGCTGACCTGGGAGCGCTCCGGCTTCGGCCCCAAGGATGTCGATGTCGCGCAGATCTATGACGGGTTCTCGGCCTCGGTGATCTACGGGCTTGAATCGTACGGGTTCTGCGAGCGAGGGCGAGGCGCTCGACTTCATCCAGAACGGGCGCATCGAGCTGGACGGCGAGTTGCCGCTCAACACGTTCGGCGGCAGCCTCGGCACCGGGCGCATCCACGGCCTCTGGCACATCATCGAGGGCGCGCTGCAAGCCTCGGGCCGCGCCGGCTCGCGCCAGGTTAAGGACGCCAACGTGTCGTTTGTCGGCGCCAGTGCCCCGATCGTCACCGGCACGACGTTCCTCTTCGTCCGCGAGCCGTATTGAGGCCGTCCGGGGGGCAAATCCCTGCGGGCAGGGAATGGTCGGAGAACAGCAGGCTGCATTATTATACCGCGCAGAGTTTGCGATAGAGCCGCTCCGCGTCCTCGCGGCGACACAGTTCGGTGCCCGGGCGCAGTAAAGCGGCCGACCCGGCCGCGACGCCGAAGCGCACCGCCTCGGCAAGCTCCCAGCCTCTCGTGAGCGCCACGAGCATCCCGGCGAGCATGCTGTCGCCGGCGCCGACGCTGCCGATCGCCGCAACCCGCGCCGCCGGCAAGCGCCGACACTCATCGCCGGTCGCAAGCAGCGCCCCGTCAGCCCCGAGCGACACGACAAGGACCTCGCAACGTCCCTCGGCGATCACGCCTCGTGCCGCTTCTTCCAGCGCGGCATTCCCGGCCACCGGCGTACCGCGCATCTGGCCCAGCTCGCGCAGGCTGGCTTTGATCAGAAAAATTCCGGTTCCGGCACCGGTCAGCGCTTCGCCCGAGCTGTCGAGCGCGAAGCTGGCGCCACGATCCCGCGCAAGACGGGCCACCTGGCGATAGAAATCGGCCGGGACACCGGGCGGCAGACTGCCGCTGGCGACAATGAACCTCGTCCGAGAACCGATCTGTTCCGCGAGGGCATCGAGCAGCCGTTCCTGGTCGTGTGTAGCGAGTTCGGGTCCGGGCAGCAGAAAGCGGTACTGTTTTCCACTCTGCCGTTCGACGATCGCCAAACTTTCGCGGGTGATGCCGGGTACCGTAATCGCTACATTCGGCACTCTTTCCTGGCGCAACAGCGCTTCTATCATCTGTCCGGAGGCGCCACCCGCAGGGAACACCGCCAGCGCGTCACCTTCGAGCATCTGTGCTGCCCGCGCGACATTGATGCCGCCGCCCCCGGGATCGTAGCGCGGCGCCTCGCATCGCAGCTTGCGGGACGGCTCGATTATTTCGGTCGCGGTCGCGATATCGAGCGCCGGGTTCATCGTCAGCGTCACGATCTCGGCCATGGTTTGATCTCTCGCATTGCCTCCAGCGCAAGCGCTCGGCCCGTCGTGAAGATTAGCGGAGCGTCAGCCGGCGTGCCTTGATCGGCGTCAATCCATTCCCCTAGGCGCAGCCGGCGCCATCAGCGGCCAACCAGAAAGCCGGCGATGATCTCTCGACAGGAGGCGCGATGAAGCGGCCGGCGAAGCCCCGGGAAGCTCTCAGGGCACCACGAGCATGTCGCAGGAGAAGCGCTCGACAAGCTCGCCCAGCCCGCCATCGCCCCCCTCCAACAAGCCGGAATCTAATGCGATCACGCGGCAGTCAAGTTGGCCGAGCCGTTCGCGCAGCGCGGCCGGTTCCGCCGGTGCCGCTTCGACCCGGACCCGGACCCGGTGCATCGCCGCGCGTTCGGCGATCCAGTGCTCGACCCCGGCCGCGTCCGCCAGTGCCGGCGCGCACAGCACGGCCAGCATGCTGTCCGTCGCGGCCGCGATCTGCGCCGCCATGTCGAATACTCGCGCTGCGGCGGCATCGCGGCCGCGGAGCAATGTCACCACCGAGCCGGGCGCCGTCCACAGACCGCGCGCGACGAGGAACGGTCCCGCCGCGCCCTCGAACGACCACCACCGTCGGTGCTCGACGCGGAAGTGCCCGGCAATCGGTCTGGTCCCTGCGCCGGCAATCACCAGGTCGCGTTCAGAGGTGCCGGCGACGCGACGCTCGTTCGTGCCCCGGAGGATTTCGAACGTGCAGGCCACTCGACGCCGCTTTGCCGCGCTCAGCAGCTCATGCCGTGCCCGCTCCGCCGCCGCCCGCAGCTGAAGCGCGACGGTTTCGCTCGACAGCTTCTCGGCGCCTCCGCCTATCGTGACCTGACAGGCAAACGGCAGACCGGCGAGACGCAAGAGGTCCTGGTCCTCGACAAAGATGCCATGCACAGGCGCCCCGGTTCGCGCCGCGAGCCGCACCGCGGTGTCGATCGCCGTCCGGTTCTCGGAGGCGGCATCAAGCGTCACGACCAGGCGTTCGATCGGCCCGCTCATCGCCGCTCTCCCAAGCCGGAGGCGGCTCGTGCAAGCTCGGCGGCCCTGGCGGCAAACGCGTCGAGCCGCGCGGCAATCCGCTGGTTGAGTGTGCCGTCCGGATAATTGCCGCCGGCGTCCGGCTTTCCGGCCGAAATGCCGGTCAGCAGTTCCAAACCCTGGTCGACCGTGTCGATTGGGTAGATCGAGAAGGAGCCCTCCCGCGCCGCTGCGACGATGTCGTGCCGCAGCATCAGGTGCTTCACATTGCTGGCCGGGATGACCACACCCTGACGTCCGGTGAAACCGATAATCCGACAGCTGTCGTAAAATCCCTCGATCTTCTCATTGACCCCGCCGATCGCCTGAACCTGGCCGCGCTGATCGACCGAACCGGTGACCGCGAAACATTGTCGGATCGGCGTCTCCGCCAGGGCCGAAAGCAGTGCGAACAGCTCGGCGGCGGAGGCGCTGTCTCCGTCCACCCCACCATAGGACTGCTCAAAGACGAGGCTGGCGTTGAGCGACAGCGGTCGGCTCCCGCCGAACCGGCCGCCGAGAAACCCGGAGAGGATCAAGACGCCTTTCGAATGCAGCGGGCCGCCGAGCTCGACCTCCCGCTCGATATCGACGACCTCGCCGCGGCCGAGCCGCACCCGCGCCGTAATCCGGCTCGGAGTGCCGAACGAGAGATGGCCCAGCGTGATGACCGAAAGGCCGTTGACCTGCCCGATTGCTTCGCCGTCGCTCTCGATGCGGATCGTCCCGCGCCCGATTTCTTCCTGCAGGTGACGGTAGAGGCGGTCGCCGCGGCGGAATTGCGCGTCGATCGCGGCCTGCACTTCCGCCTCACCCACCACCTCCTTGCCGGCATCGGCGGCGAACTGGTCGGCTTCCCGCAGCAGATCGAGAAAAGCCCGCACGCTCGCCGTCAGCTTGTCGGCATTGCCGGCGAGCCGGGCCGCTTGCTCGATAACGCGCGCGACGCCGCCCCGGTCGAGCGGGCGCAAATTCTCGCGCCTTGTCATCGCGCAGATCAGCCGCGCATAGAGCAGCGTCGTTTCGGCCGTGCGCTCGATCCGGTCCTCGAAATCGGCGGCAATCTTGAACAGATCGGAAAACTCCTCGTCCTGGGCGCTGAGCAGGTAGTAGAGCGTCGGCGGACCAACCAGGACGACCTTGACCCGGAGCGGTATCGGCTCCGGCGCGAGCGACACCGTGCTCGCCATGCTGAGCAGCTGTTCGAGCGTCTCGATCCGGATCTGGCCGGCTTCGAGCGCGCGCTTCAGCGAGGCCCAGCCGAAATTGCCGGTCAAGAGCTTCTGCGCGTCGAGCACGAGATAGCCGCCATTGGCGCGGTGCAGCGCGCCCGGCGTCAGCAGGTTGAAGTCGGTGACGAGCGCGCCGAAGCGGGCGAGGTGCTCGACCCTTCCGACCAGCGTCTGATGCGTCGGGTTGTCCTCGTAGATGACCGGTGCGCCGCGCCGTCCGCCATTGTCGACGATGACATTGACCTGATAGCGGCGAAACCGCGCATCCTCGATCTCGCGAATGACCGGCCCGGGCACTGGAGTCGGCGTTTCGGGCGGCGCGGCCGGCGTAAGAAAGTCGTCGACGTTCTCTTTGATGTCGCGCTCGACGGCATCGAGATACGGCGGTACCTCGGGCAGATCAGCGTAATCCGAGCGCAATTCCTGCATCAGCACGGCGATCGCAAAGCCGGTCGTCTCGCGGTTGAGCGCCAGCACCGCCCCGCGGTGCTCGCGTTCCCATAGCGGTACTTGCCGCATCGTCGCTTCGAGTTCGCTCTGAATCGCCTCGATCTCGTGCTGGATCCGCTCGCGCTCGGGTTGCGGCAGCTCGCTGAAGGCTTCCGGCGGCATCACCTTGCCGTCGCGCGCCGGGGCCAGAGCGAGGCCTGCCGGCGTCCGCAGCAGTGTGATGTTCTGCGCCGCCGCGCGTTGTTGCAGCGCGCCGAACGCCTGTTCGCTGCGCTGTCTGAACTGCTGCTCAATCGCCTCGCGGCGGACGCGATACTCGTCGCGCTCGAAGGCGGCCGGCAGCGCCGCGCGCAATTCGGCGACCAGCCGCTTCATCGCCGCGGCGAGCCCGGCGCCGCGGCCCGGCGGCAGTTGCAGGGCGCGGGGCCGCTGCTGATCGGCAAAATTGTTGACGTAGCACCAATCGGGCGGCGTCGGTTCGCCCTCCGCCTTTTCCCGCAGCACCCGTTCGGCCAGGGTATGCCGGCCGGTGCCGCTCGTCCCCAAGGCGTAGACATTATACCCCTTGCCGCGCATCCGCAGCGCGAACCGCAGCGCCTCGGCCGCCCGCTCTTGGCCGATCAGACCCGGCGCCTCCTCGAGCTCGCTGCACAGATCGAACGGCAGTTCCGCCGGATCACAGCTGCGGTAAAGGAGCGCCGGAGGAAGCGGCCGCCCGAATACGATCCCTCGTTCGCTGCCGCGCTGACGGAAAGCGCCCTCGGCAGCGCCGGACGCGGTTGTATCGCTCATCCTTGCGGCGGCCCCCCGTTCACTTCTCCACCCACCGGTCGCCGATCTTGCGGCACCGTTTCTTGACGGCCGCCCAGGCGACCCGGAAGCGCCGTTTCCTCCGGCGCGGAAATTGTCCGACCGGCAGAGAAATGCCGGGCCGAATTGTTCGGGGCTGGCGGAGTGGCCGCTGCCGGCCGGTCGCTTGTGGCGGTTTGCTGTTTTCTGCAGGGAATCAACAGCAAACGCGCGCGAATACCCCTTGCTCAGCGCGGGTTTCGCGGTGGTGGAGGGTGGATTCTGCAGCAAAAGAACAGTAAACACCCGTTCGCAATCACTCCGACCCCGCGACACCGTTTGCTTGATACCCTCGTAATGTGGCGAATTTCGCGTCGTCGCCGGGCAGAGGACGGCAGTGCCGCGTCGGCCGCAACGCCGAGACAGTAGCTCATGATGAGGTTTCGTTCTCATCGACCCATCATAGCGGGATTTGGCGGCCCCGCAGCAGCAGCGTTGCCGCCGGCGGCGGCGCACGGCACAATCGCAAAAATCCGCGATCCGACCGGGCGAGGCTTATGACAGCAAGGAAGCGGCCATGACTGGCGCTGACCGCGCATTCCCGTCGGGCGACGACAGGCTCCTGCCGGCCGAGGAACGCGACCTGCTGGATCGTGCTCGCCGCCTGATCCCGCGGCTCGCGGAGCGCGCCCCGGCCGCGACGGCGGCACGCAAGCTGCCGCCGGAGACGATCGCCGAGTACCACGACAGCGGCATTCTGCGCATCCTGCAGCCGCGCCGCTTCGGCGGCCTAGAGGGCCGGTTCAGCCTGTTCGCCCGCATCGCCGAGGAGCTGACCTGGGGCTGCGCCTCGTCGGGGTGGGTCTACGCCGTGCTGGCCGAGCATCAATGGATCCTCGCGCAATACCCAGAGCAGGCGCAGATCGACGTCTGGGGGGACAATCCGCTGGCGGTCGCCTCGTCGTCGCTGGCGCCGCGCGCCAAGGCCGAGCCGGTGCCCGGCGGCGGCTGGCGATTGAGCGGCCGGTACACGTTTTCGAGCGGCTGCGACTACGCCCAATGGGCCATCATCGGCGCGTTTCTCGGCGAAATGGGCGACCCGCGCCACATCGCCTATCTGCTGGTGCCGCTTGCCGAGACCGAAATCATCGACGACTGGCATGTGCTCGGGCTGGCCGGCACGGGTAGCAAGTCGCTGCTGCTGCGCGACGTTTTCGTGCCCGAGCACCGTTGCGTGATGGTCGCCGACCTTTTTGCCGGCACGCCGCCCGGCGCCGAGGTTCATCCCGATTACCCTGTGCTGCGGGCGCCGCGCGGCTATCTCGTGTCATTTTCGCTGCCAACCGTGTGTATCGCGCTCGGCGGCCGCGCGCTCGAAAACGTGTGCCGGGCGCTGCCCGGCCGGCTGTCGCGGGGCGTCACGAAGCTCGCCGAATCCGAGGTCGTGCGGATGAATCTTGGCGAGGCGGCGGCGGCGATCGACGCCGCGACGACGCTGCTGCATCACGGGCGCGACCTGACGACCGCCGAGGTCGACACGGGCCGCCGCATTGCTCCGGCTGAAGCATTGCGCATGCGGCGCGACATGGTCTGGGCGCAGCACCAGGTCGGCTGGGCATTGGAGAGGTTGTGCGAACTGTGTGGCGCGCGCTGGGTCTATGACAGCGACCCTTTGCAGGAGATCCGGCGCGACGTCATGACGATCCTGACCCACCACGCCGCCAACCGCCAGGCCGCCTACGCGGCATACGGCAGCCTGCTGCTCGGCAATGGCGCTGGGCACTAACGGCGGAACCGCGCAACTTCTCATAGAGCGCGGCCGCCGGCAGGTGCACGAGCGATGAAGGGAGAGGCCGGAAAGGCCGGCACGGTCCGAATCAACTCCCGGCCGCGTGACGTTCGCTTGATGTTCCTTAGCAGCGTATGCTAAGCCATTGCCGCCGTTCGGATGGAGAGGTGCCGGAGCGGTCGAACGGGGCGGTCTCGAAAACCGTTGTCCTCCTTGCGGGGGACCGAGGGTTCGAATCCCTCCCTCTCCGCCAATCCCCCATTTATGGCTGGCTCACCCCGTCCCACGCTAACGCCTAAAGCGGCAGCGGTCGGGCATATTCTGTTTCCCGCCGTCTCTCCCTCAGAATGGGGGAATGAAATGGGGAATGTGGGAACGGGTCCCCTATCCCGCCCCTCGGCACCGGAACCGGGCATCGGCCATGGCGCAGATCGGCAAACTCTCGGCGGTGGAGGTATCGAAGACGAAGGGGCCGGCAGTGCTGCACGACGGCGGTGGGCTTTACTTGCGGGTTTTCCCCCACTGGCTCCAAAGCATGGGTTTTCCGGTTCCAGCTCGACGGGAAGCGCCGCGACATGGGGCTTGGCCCCTTCCCCGATATCTCGCTCGCGGAGGCGCGCGGGCGCGCGGGAGAGCACCGGAACCAGCGCCGCGATGGGGATAGACCCTCTGGACGCCAAGGCCGCTCAGCGGCAAGCAAAGCGTGTTGCCGTCGCGAAGGGCCGCACGTTCCGGGAGTGCGCCAACGAGTTCATTGAAAAGAACCGGGCAGGCTGGCGCAACCCAAAGCACCGGCAGCAAAGGGAAACACGCTCGCGACCTACGTCTATCCCAGTTTGGGAGATTTGCCGGCATCGGCAATTGATACCGGCCTGATCGTGTAAGTCCTTGATCCGATCTGGACGATCACGTCCGTCAAGGTGGTGGAAAAACGGGTTAGGGAAGAGGTGGCCATCGTTCAGGCGGCCATGGGTGGAAGTTTGGTGGGATCGGCGTTGATCAGCGGCGGTGTGAGTTCGGCCATGCCCTCGATCTGCATGTAGCGGTGCTGGAGCAGCCACTCGTCGTTCTGCTCGAGGAGCACGGCGCCGATCAGCCGGGTGATGCTGGCCTGGTTGGGGAAGATGCCGACGACATCGGCCCGTCGCTTGACCTCCTTGTTGAGGGTTCGAGCGGGTTGGTACTGTGCAACTTGGTGCGGTGCTGGGCCGGGAAAGCGATGTAGGCCAGCACGTCGTGCTCGCTGTCGTCCATCAGCGCGGCGAGCTTTGGCCAGCGCGCCCGCAGCTGGTCGGCGACGTGGCGCCAGGTCTGGCGTGCGGCCTCGGCGTCGGGTTGCAGGAAAGCCTGGCGGATCGCGGCGGCGACCATCGTGTGCTGGCCCTTGGGTACGTGCGCCAGGGCATTGCGCATCCCATGCACGCGGCAACGCTGCCAGGTCGCGCCCAGGTTAGCGGGTGATGGCGTGACGCAAGCCGTCATGGGCATCGGTGATGACCAGCTTGACGCCCTTCAAGCCACGCTTCACCAGGCCCTTGAGGAAACCTGACCAAAACGGCTCGGCCTCGGAAGGGCCGATGCCGAGGCCGGTCCCCGGACTTGATCCGGGGATTTCGCGCCGGCCGTCGGTCGAGACCGCCACAGCGATTATTGCCGCCACGGCGATGATGCGGCCGCCGTCGCGGACCTTGAGGTAGGTGGCATCGAGCCACAGATACGGCCATTCGCCCTCCAGCGGGCGGTCGAGGAAGGCATTGACCCGCTCGTCGATGTCTTTGCACAGCTTGGAGACTTGGCTCTTCGAGATGCCGGCGAGACCCATCGCCTGCACCAGTTCGTCAACCCGCCGGGTAGACACGCCGCCTATCCAGGCTTCCTGGATCCCGTGACGAGCGCCTTTTCGGCGGTCTTGCGCGGTTCCAGAAAGGGCGGGAAGTAGGCGCCCTGGCGCAGTTTGGGGATGCGCAGGCTCAGCGATCCCAGCCGCGTATCAAGGCTGCGCTCGCGGTAGCCGTTGCGATAATTGAGCCGATCGCCGGTGCGCTCGTGCCGCCCGGCGCCGATCAGGCCCTCGACACCGGCTTCCATCAGGATTTGCAGAACCGCCTCCGCCACGGCTCGCAGGAAATCGCCGTCGCCGCTCTTCTGCAGCAGCTCGACGAGCGCCATTCGGTCATCGGTCATCGGGTCCTCGGTCGACTTCGGGTGAAGCGTTGCAACTCCACCTTAGCCGCCCTTCTCGGTGACCACCTTTCGCTCACGCGCGGATCGTGCCCCCAGGAGTGGTGTAAGAGCGACGGTGATCTCGCGCTCTCCGGCAGGGTTGGCCGGTGTTGTCAGGCTGCCGCTAGGGCAGGCAGCTTGACGAGGGGATCGTCGCTCAACGGTGCGATGGTTTCCAGTGTCATGTAGCGGGCGCGCTGGACCGCCCATTCATCGTTCTGCTCGAGCAGAATGGCGCCGACCAGGCGGGTAATGGCGGCCTCGTTAGGGAAGATGCCGACCACCTCGGTGCGGCGCTTGATCTCGCCGTTGAGCCGTTCCAGCGGATTGGTGCTGTGGATCTTCGGCCTATGGTCTTTGGGAAAGCTCATGAAGGTCAGGACGTCGGTTTCGGCGTCGTCCATCAGGGCGGCGAGCTTGGGCACTTTGGGCCGCAGCTGATCGGCCACCTGGCGCCACTGAGCCCGGGCCGTTTCGGCATCGTCCTGAACAAACGCGGTGCCGATGAAGGCGGCGACGACGCGGCGGCCCTGTTTGCCGGCATAGGCCAGGACATTGCGCATGAAGTGCACCCGGCAGCGCTGCCAAGAGGCATGCAGCACCTTTGAAACCGCCGCCTTCAGCCCCTCATGAGCATCCGAGATCACCAGCTTGACACCGCGCAGGCCGCGCCGGGCGAGCGAACGCAGAAAGTCGATCCAGAACGTCTCGGCCTCAGAGGCGCCGATCGAGATGCCCAGCACCTCGCGGCGGCCATCGCCGTTGACCGCCACCGCGACGATCACCGCCACCGAGACAATGCGCCCTTGTTCGCGAACCTTCACATAGGTCGCATCGAGCCAGAGATACGGCCAATCGCCTTCGAGCGGCCGACTGAGGAAGGCGGCGACCTTGTCGTCGATCTCGACGCACAAGCGGCTGACCTGGCTTTTGGAGATCCCGGTCATGCCCATGGCCTTGACCAGCTCATCGACCGAGCGGGTCGACACGCCGTGGACGTAGGCTTCCTGGATCACCGCCGCCAGCGCCTTCTCAGCCATCCGCCGCGGTTCGAGGAAAGCCGGAAAGTAGCTGCTGCGGCGCAGCTTGGGGATGCGCAACTCGACCGCGCCGGCGCGCGTCTCCCACACCCGGTCGCGATACCCGTTGCGGTGGTTGGTCCGATCGGGGCTGCGCTCGCCGTGCGCCGCGCCGGTCAGGCTCTCGACCTCCAGCTCCATCAAACGCTGCGCGGCAAACCCGACCATCTCGCGCAGCAGCTCAGCATCCGAACTCTTCTCCAGCAGCGTGCGAAGGCTCATCATCTCGTCGGTCATCGTCGGCTCCTCGGTTCGGTTGAATGGCTCCAACCAAACCCTACCGACGACCCGCGATGACCACCGCTGTGGATAAGTAGCCCGCCGCCGCCAAACTCTCGGCGGTCGCTGCGGCGGGCTACTTACCCACAGCTCCTACACCACTCGGCGGGGCACGACCCACGCGCGCGCCGGGCTCCAAGTACCGGGGCATTCCGCCCGACGCGCGCTTACCGCCGAATTTCCACCTCGTCCGAGCACGCTAACCCGGAAGCGATCGTTACCGCGTAGGGAAATGCAGAACCGTGCCGCGATCTCAGCTCCTTCGCATGAGAGATACGGAATTCTGACAGCCGGCGCGCTGTCGTAGCTGATCTCAGAGAGTCCGAGCTTGCGAAGGAAATCGCGCGGGAGGCGCACGGCGTCGGCAGACTCGGCAAGCCGGCAGCCGCGCGCTGTTGCACCGTTGTGCTGTTGGTCCGGGGATAGGTGCGCCCTCTCCCTGAAAGCGGGTCGCCGTGGAACCCCCTTACACGGTCGGCAGGGGCCTGATCCTCAATGGGGACCCTAACCCCGGCCGGGGGCGTCGCCTCGCCGCCGGTCATTGCGCACCCCGCGCCTTCGGCAGCTCGACGAGTAGCTTTTCGATCGATGTCCAGGTGATCGCCGTCTTGGAGCCGATCATGCGAGCGTCCAGCTTTCCGGCGGCGATCAGCCGGTAGAGGGTGGCATGGGATACACCGAGCAGGCGCTCTGCCTCGGCCGGCGAATACAATAGGCAGTTCGGCAGATGACCGAGACCGCAGCTTGCAATTGACATGGGGGAAGTCCGCCTCTTGTTGAAAAGCGGACGCACTGATACGACACGGGATAGTCCTGTGTTAGGGACGGGAGGTCAGTTTTTGCTAACCCCTCGCTCCCTTTTTTCTTGGCCGTTGGATCGGGTCGTTGTAGAGCCTTCCACCGTCGCACGTATTCCTTGTGTCAACCGACGTCGGGAACTGGACCCCTTTCGTCATTGAGAACTGGACCCCCGGCTCAACTTTGCTTCCGCAAGCTCGGTACTGGGGTGGCTTGCCCAGGTAGTGCACAGGAGGGACCCGCGCGCCGGCGATGCGACCGCCATGAGTCTGGCGGCGCGGCGCGCGGGAGGTCTCCGTGCACCCACCTGGGCAAGCCTGGCTCACGCCGGTGCCGCCGCACTGTCGGCAACCACGGGAGCTTTGAACAGCCCGGCGCGACGTTTCTCGCGCAGCCGGTAGCTGTCGCCGCGGATCGTGATGACGTGGCTGTGGTGTAACAGCCGGTCGAGGATCGCGGTCGCCACCACGGCGTCGCCGAACACGCTGCCCCACTCGCCGACGGCGCGGTTGCTGGTGACCAGCATGCTGCCGCGCTCGTAGCGGCGCGAAACAAGCTGGAAGAACAGGTGCGCCGCATTCGGCTCGAACGGCAGGTAGCCGAGTTCGTCGACGATCAAGAGTTTCGGCTTGCTGAAGTGCAGCAGCCGATCCTCGAGCTTGCCCTCGCTGTGCGCCTTGGCGAGCTGCGCCACCAGCGTCGGCGCCGGCACGAACAGCACCGAGTAGCCGGCCAGGGTCGCCTGGCGGCCGATCGCCACGCCAAGATGCGTTTTGCCGACGCCGGGCGGGCCTAACAACATCACCACCTCACCATTGGCGATGAAGCGCCCGGTGGCGATCTCGCGGATCTGCTTCTTGTCGATCGAGGGCTGAGCGGCAAAGTCGAAACCGTCGAGATCGCGCACGAACGGAAAGCGCGACAAGCCGATACTCATCTCGATCCGCCGCTCGTCCTTGCGGGCGATCTCGCGCTCGCAGAAGAACGACAGCGGAATCCGAGGGAAAGCGGACAGTGATTCCGAGCCAAGGTGGCCACTGATTCCGATGGAGGCCGGACAGTGATTCCGATTGATCCCGGACAGCCCTGAGGAGGGTATTGGGTGTCGCAGTCGAAGATCCGATGACCGGTAGCGTGGTCCTCCTCGGTCGCACGACAGTCGCGGAGTATTTGCGGCGGACATCGGTAATCGGGATCACCTGGCCGGTGCCGGCGGAGCTCGACGATGCCGAACTGGAACGTCGACTGTTCGCCCCTGCCGGTTGCAACAAAGCGCCGACCCGAGCCGTGCCGGATTGGCAGCACGTGCATGCGGAGCTGCGTCGCCGCGGCGTGACCCTGGTCCTCCTCTGGGAGGAGTACCGCGCCGATCATGCGGACGGCTACAGCTACAGCCGATTTTGCGATCTGTACATCGAGTGGCGCCGGGGTGTCAGCGCGACGATGCGCCAGACCCATGTCGCCGGCGAGAAGCTGTTCGTCGATTACGCCGGCGACACCGTGCCGGTGTTCGATGCCGGGAGCGGCGAAGAACGGCCGGCCCGTGTCTTCGTCGCGGTGCTGGGCGCCTCCAATTACACCTATGCGGAAGCCCGCTGGAGCGAAGGGCTGGCCGACTGGATCGGCGCCCACGTCAACGCGCTGGCGTTTCTCGGCGGCGCGCCGAAGCTGCTGGTTTGCGACAACCTGCGGGCCGGGGTCACCGCCGCCTGCCGCTACGAGCCCGGCATCAATCGTACCTACCAGGAGATGGCCGCCCATTACGGCGCTGCCGTGCTGCCGACCCGGGTTCGGCGGCCGCGCGACAAGGCCAAGGTCGAAATGGCGGTGCTGATCGTCGAACGGTTCATCCTGGCGCGCCTGCGTAACCGCCGTTTTTTGTCGCTCGGCGAGCTGAACGAGGCAATCCGGGAAGTGCTGGGCGATCTGAATGCCCGGCTGATGCGCAAGCTGGGCGCCAGCCGCCGGGAATTCTTCGACGCGATCGACCGGCCCGCACTGCTGCCGCTGCCGGCGGAACCCTATGCCTACGCCGAGTGGCGGCGCTGCCGGGTGGCTGCTGACTACCACATCGAAGTGCACGGCCATTTCTATTCGGTGCCGTCGCGGCTGATCCGGGAGGTGGTCGAAGCCCGCATCACCGACACGACGATCGAGGTCTTCCACGCCGGCCGGCGTGTCGCGGCGCATCCGCGATCGGCACTGAGGCGGCGGCACACGACAACGCCGGAGCACATGCCGAGCGCGCATCGCCGGTACGCGAGCTGGACGCCGGCGCGAATGTTGTCCTTTGCCGCCGAGATCGGGCCGAGCGCGATCGCGCTGGTCGAGATCATCAGGCGCACCAAGCCGCATCCCGAGCAGGGCTTTCGCGCCTGCCTCGGCATCCTGCGCCTGGCCAACACTTACGGCGCGGAACGGCTTGAAGCAGCCTGCCAACGCGGCCTCAGCATCGGCGCGCGCAGCTACGGCTCGATCGCCTGGGTTCGAAGACATGATGGAGGAAATCGATTCGCGAATTAACGGGCAACCATTACCAGAGGTTCTACGGGCGACTATTATAAAAATTCTTCCGTGTTTGGAGAGCCGGCACTACAGAAGATTTTTCCTTACTTTGGTGCCCGATATCAGCGCCTTGTATCTGAACTACAGGGGAACCTTACAATTACCAGCCTTGATGTCAGAAACGCCGTCAGAGAGATGCGCCATCGATTAGAAGACGAACTGGGCACACACATGTTTTATCATGTGCGGCAACCGGTTCATATGAGCCATTTTTACTGTTTGGCAAAGACGTCTATGATAAATTCCCAAACATGATGGAGGATGTGTCGGAAGCAGGTAAATGTATCTCGCTCAACCGCCCCACCGCGGCCGTATTTCACCTTATGCGAGTTTTGGAGATGGGAGTTCAGGTGTTTGGGACAAAGCTTGGCGTACAACTGGCAAACGAGAAAAACTGGCAAAGTCATTCTTTACCAAATCAAGAAGGAAATAAGGTCACGAGATCACAGGCCCCGTATATGGCGCGGCTCCATGCGCCAGTCTAGGCTTGCTGTTCCGGGGGAGTTTCGCCACCAATCGTTCGGTAGGTGAGCCGCTTGCCAACTGCGCCACGGATCGCTTGCGCGGTCCTCTCGGTGTCATTGACGCCGAGCTTGGATCGGTTGTTGTGCCGAAAATCTGTGTGTGCGTCACCGCGAACGTATTCGTCCATGCTATGCGCGACAGTTTCATGGCTGGCGAATTCAGTGCCGATTTCCTCATAGCGGCGGGCTTCGTCGGTGCGAAGGTGGCTCTCGCGATCTGCGTGCTTGCAATGACGGACTTCACGGTTGTGGCAGTTACATCGGAAACATTGAAGGACCGCACGCGGCCTTCCCGTTCTACCAATGCGACAACGGCGGCTTTACCTTGCGACCCGCGCTTGCCGCGCTTGCCTACGTGTTTGTTTCCTTCCTTGCCGCCAATATAGGTTTCGTCCGCTTCAAGGAATGCATCAGCCCCGCCGAGCGGCCCGGAGTCGCTATCATCCATCGCGAGACGGATGCGATGGCTCATATGCCAAGCGGTGCGCAGAGTAACGCCAAGGGTGCGGTGAAGCTGGTTGCTGCTAATGCCCTTCTTGCTGCCGCACATCATGACGATAGCTTGCAGCCACAAGTGCATCGGGACGTGGCTGTCTTCAAAGATGGTGCCGACCTTGACGGTGAAGGGCTTCCGGCAGGCATAGCACTTGTAGACGCCAATCCGAGTGCTCTTGCCTTTCAGCGCTCCCGAACGGCCCACAACGCCGCAATGCGGGCAGACCCGCCCGCTCGGCCAAATACGAGCCTCGACGTAAGCGTAGGTGGCTTGCTCATCGCGGAGCGGAGGGGCGTCGAAAATCGAGTTCGGCATCGTCTATCTCCTTGCAGGAAAATATAAAATGCCTGAGCGGGTACGTGAAGGACAATATTGCCATCTAAGTCAATTCAGAATCAATTCAGAATATTGCTCGGAAATCGACGCGCCATCTTTTTTCGGGCGGCAATGATCTAGTCTCACACTCCTCAGATTTCGGGCGATGTTCGCGCCGTCGGCTGGTTTTGGCAAAGATAAATCGCGCACTGCGTGGGCCGGAGCGGCTGCGGGCGCAACCGTGCACATCATTTCGCCGGGATAACGCGCCGCAGGTTAACAATAACTCAGTCCGGTTAGACGGTCATGTTGTCCTGAACATGCGGACGATCCCGATCAGAACGCAAGCCCCGATGAAGCCCGCAATCAGGTATCCGATCCATCCTGCTACGGTGACGCCAAACCAGCTAAGGATGGCGCTGGCGAGCGCCGCCCCGATGATGCCGAGAACAATGTTCATCAAGAGGCCCATCTCGCTCTTCATAAATTTCTCGGCGAGCCAACCGGCCAAGCCGCCAATGATGATGGCTGCGATCCAGCCTACCCCGGCGTTTTCCATGCGTCTCTCCCAGACTATCGCGTCACGGCGGTCAGGATATACACCGGCTGCGTTCTTTGTACCGAAGAAATGTACAGGATTGGCAACCCCGCCCGGAGAGTTCGCGCGGGCCGGGGGCAGCAAACCGCGTCACTGGCTCGCCAAAGGAGCGGACGCGCTCAGCGTAACTATCCCTTCCGCACGCGCTTCTGTTCGTCCGCTGGCCGCTATCCGTTCCGGGAGCATCCGGCGTTGTTGCCCTCGAAACAATTCTATTGGCCTTGCCTCAATGGCCGGAATGGGGCACCGGCTGCCGGCCTCATCAGTGGCTGAGAGCGTCCGCAATGGTGCAGTAAGGCGACCTCGCCGGCTCGCGTAGCTGGGACGGGGATGCGCCGATAGCGGCCTTTCGCGTCATACGAGGCGGTTAAATGGCATAGGCGTTCACTCCTGTAGCTGATCGAAGCGCAGATCGCTCGATCCTTCACCACGGCCGACCCTCTTGCGAAACGCGGTCCATACGCAGGTCGACCCGTCGATCCAGCGGGCCGCGTTTCTCGTGCGCGTGACGTGCACGCCCTCCCGTGGTACGTCCTCGTCGTGCAGCATTACGTCTGCCCCCACGTTCAGCGCCTGGCTTCGCGCACGATGCACCTTTCGCGTTCCATCTAGCTGCAGGACGGCTCCGCGCTTGAGGCGTGAAATTACCTTACCGGCGGCGTCCTGTAATTGCACTGGAAGCAGCGGGATCCAGTTCTCGGGAACCGTGGACGCCAGCAGATAGAGCGGCACGCCTCCGCGCGCGAGTGCCGCATCGCTTGGCGTGGGCGGCGGCACAGCGTAGACGCGAGGCTGTTCGACCGGGCTCTCGATGCTGCGCTCGATCGCCCAGGCCACGTTGGCCATCTCGTCGCGCATGAACACGATGTCCTCCAGGGCCGCGCCTTCCAGCGAACGCCCGGCCGTCGGCGGCAGGAAAAACATGTTGTGGATTGTGCCGCTCATGTCACTGCCTGGGCGGCGGACGAATTCGTGCTGCCACATCGCGAAGCCCTCCGCCGCCGTTCCCGGCGCGCCGATCGGCTGCAGCAATGTCCGCACGCCGAAGCTGTCGGTAACGACCAGCAAATCGACCCGGCTGATCGAGCCGATCGGCACCGTCAGGGGCACGACAAACCAGTCGTTGCCGTAGCTGCCGGCGTATTCGATCATCATCAGGTGGGCCAGGTCGGGCGGCCCGACCGGGATCAAGCCGTAAGCCAGGCGTGCTTCCTCAAGCTCCCAAAACCGAACCGCGGGCGCTCCGCGAAAGCTGACCGGCGCGGGGACCGTCGTTTCGGTGACGGCGGCGAACGTATGATCCGTGCTGCTCCCCAGATTGACCTCGAGGTCCGCGTCGAAGCTCTTCCAGTCCAGATACCCATCGTCGAACTCGGTCGCCGACAGGTTCATCTGGTCGAAGGGCTGGTCCGAGAAGCTCGCGGACACGGTCAGCGCATATTCCATCCGCGCCGAATCCCACGCCTCGTCCACAGGGTTGAGCGGCTCCTCGAACAGCGAATTGTACCAGGCCAGCCACGCCTGCGCCGTTGCCTGCACCTCGGCCTGATCGCCCGCGGCGATCTGCAAGGACGGATCTCGTGCAACATTCGCCGCGCCTCCGCCGCGGAAGGCGGCGGCGAGGAGGCGCGCGTCGGGCGCCCGTCCGGCCATCGTCCGTACGAAGCGGCGCGTGGCCTCGTCGGTCGCGGCGGCGACTGCCGCCGACAGCGGCGACAGCGGGTATTTCGCGATAAATGGGGCGCGGTAACTCTGCGTGAGCGGCTGTTGCTCCAGCATATGCAGGAAATGCAGCCCGGCCTCGACGCTGAGGGTGAGCATGCTTGGGTCGTTCGGGCTGCGGGGGCGCATCGGACGGCACTCGACCACCGCCTCGAGCGGCTTGCGCAACGGGTTGAAGCGTGGCGGCTGCACGATGCTGTTGGCGGGCAACTCGCCGAAATGGCAGCGCGAAAGCATGGCGGTGGTGGCGCGTACCCGCGCCTGCACCGGCGTCCCGGCATCAACCGCCTGGAACTCGCCCATCTGCCACTGCCGCGCCATGAGCCAAAGCGGGTCGAACAGGCGGGCGCCCACGCTGCGCCCCATATCGGCGTTGCGGCATTGCGGTTCGAGCCGCGTCCAACTGGTGATCGAACCCGGCGCGGGATCGGGCGGCGGCGGGACCGGCAGGACGTTGAGGAATGCATCCTGCTGCGTCACGTTAGCGCCGGCGTCGCGCGCCTGAACGGAGAAACGGTGTAGTCCGGCGGATAGGCTCAGCCCCTTCTGCCAGCGCGACCAGTCGCCGCTGAGATTGTCGGCCGGGATGAAGTCGCCGGTATCCAGCGCGACCTGCACCTGCAAGACATTAGCGTCCGGATCGGAGGTCGAACCGGTCAGCGTAAAGGCCAGCGGCAGCTGCGCGGTGCTCACGTCGGGCGCAAACGCATCGATCGTTATCTGCGACGGCGGATTGTCTATGCGCACCGTCACCCTGTCGCTGGCCTCGACATCCTCGAGATCCGGCTCGCCGCGCACGATGAGGACACGAACGGTGCCGGTGGCCGTGACACTCAGGGTGATGAGGCCACCCGGCGGCACGCTTGCGTTCGGCCGCCCGACGCATCGCCATGTCGTTGGGGTGAGGAACGTCGCAGCCTGAACGGCGCCCCCATCGCCGAACTGCACGCGCACCGACTTGCTGGTCAGCGGACCATGGCGTGGCGAGAACTGGACCGAAATGCTGCCGGTGACCTCGATCGAACGCGGCACTTCCGCGCCCGTGGCCGGGGTGGCGATCTGGACGAACATCTGGGACATCGCCTGCTCCTTGGCGACAGGGTCGTCACAAGCGACACGAACCACGGGAACCCGTGGTTTGCGGCGGCTACTGGGTCAGTGGCGCAAAGTCGCTGGACACAGCCTGATCGCGCGCGTTGAATGCGAGGTACAGCGCCGGCAGATACTGCACCGAATTCGCCCAGCGTCTCGGTATCCACCGCGCGCAGCTTTGCCAGTTCGAGCGTCTCCTCCAGCACCTGACGCAGCGTGTCCGATGTCCAGTCGGCACCAAGAACCGGCGGCACCGCCAGAAGGACGCTTTGTGGCGCGACCGCGTCCACTGGATCGAACTGGAACGTGATGGCGGTGGTCTCACGAGCGTTGGGCACTACCTCGGTCCACTCGTCCACGAGCACGCCGCTCAGCAGCTCCGTGGTGTCCACCGCGGCCGGGGTATGCAGCACCAGCGACAGCTTGCTGGGACGCAGCGGTTTGCCGGCAACCCGCGGCAGACCGACCCATCGTTCGCCTGCCACGAACGGCAACTGCGCCACGCTAAGGCGCATCCGATCGCCGGTGCCGAGCACCTCGGCGTTGCGCAGGCAGTTTCCGAACCTCGCCACGCTGTCGCGCACTCGTGCGTGCCGCGAAAACCAGGTGTTCGCGGCCAAAACATCGCCGCCTTGCGCCTCTTCGCTGGCCGCGAGTGCGGCCTTCAGCTCGGCGGCCGCCGAGACAGTGCATCTGAATGTTGGCAGTACCACAAAGGATTGGCCGAACACCGCGCGCATGCGATCCACCAACTGGCTCAGGCGCGCTCGCGGGTCGGCCGCCGCTCGCAGGGCGCGCAGCGCCGCCATTTGATCAAGACGCGATTTACTCGTTTTCAGCAGCGCATTAGCCTGCGCCACCAGGACCGCAACCGCGGCCGGGCTCTCGCCCACGGCGATTGCGGGCACGGCAGGCCCGACGCCAAATCCACCCAGGTTCAACAGCGCGGCGCGTAACGTTTCGGCCGTCGTCGCGGCACCCCTGCCGACGAGCGCCGCAAGCTGTTTGTGCGCCGCGTCCAGTCGGCTTTCCGCCTGCACAACCTGGGCCTCCAGGTCGGCCAGCGCGATTGTGCCATTCGCAGCGCGCTCGGGCGGGTTGAGGTCTTCCGGCTCCGCCCCGCGCGCGCGCCAGCAGTCGCCGCAGGGCTCGCGCCTGCTCCAGAACGTCGAACAGCGTGATTTCGCCCGGCGCGAGATCGGCCGGCCGCGCGTGCTGCAGGCGCAAACTGGCCCGTGGATCGAAGCCGCCGGGAATGCGCTTTGCCTGGTACAGCACATATTGTTCGATCTCGCCCAGCGATCCGGTCGGCGCCTCGCCGATCTCGGCCTCAACGCCATAAACCATGTCGAGCGGCGCGATCTGCAATGTGTTCAACGGCAACTTGCGCGTTTCGGCGACCGCACCGGCGACGAGACGCTCGATCGTGCAACGCACTTTCGTCGCGTCGCCAAGCAGCTTCGAGGCCCATGCATTGAGCATCGGTTCGCAGCTGGCGCGTACTGATGCGTCAGCTCCCAGCCAGCCAGGACTGACCGCGGGCGCACCGCTGAACAGCACGAGCACCCGATGGGTCAGCGCCGTGCCGCTGCGCGGCGTCCGAGCCACCTCGAGTTCCGGCGGTGGCGCGTCGCCCTTTGAAATAGCGGTCAGGGTGCTCGCGAGACGCGAGGTGTTCCCGCGCGCCATCTGGTAGGCCGCTTCCGCCGTCAGCGCGTCGGTCAGCCCGTCGATCGCATCGACCAGCCTGTCCAATTCGCGTCCGATCGTGGTGAGCTGGTCGGCCGTCAGCGGCGGCACGGCGGGATCGCTCGGCTGCATATGGTCCCGCACATGCCCGGGGCTGTCCTGCCACATCTGCGCCAGAACCTGCCCGTCCACCACGTTGTTGGCGGCGACCGCCTCCATCGGGGTCGTGCTGTTCTCAATCACCGGGACATCCAGCGGCGCCAACGTTCGCATCCGCGGGATCACAGCGTCGAACCCGAGGTCGTGTAGGCCGCGCTCGAAACGGTAGCCGAGCAGAGCACCGAGTTTCTGCCCCTGGCGAATGCCCTCGAGCAGCCTGTCCAACTCGCGCACCCGCCGAGATGTCAGACTGGTCGCGAACGGACTGTTGGCTTGCGGCGTGTTGGTTGCACCGAGGTGCGCGTTGCGCAGCAATGCCGCTGCGGAGGCATGGGTCAGGGATGGCGCGTGGATAAAACCGCTGTCGTCGGCGCGCGTAAACAGCGGACCGGGTTCGCCGGCCGGCGGCGATGCGACCTGGGTCACCGCCGAAGCGGGCGTCGGGCGCAGGTCCTCGACCCACCCGTACGCCCCGACATAGACGCCCCTGGGGCCAGTCGTCACCATGGCGGCGAGCCGCTTGGTGGCGAACGAGGTGATCCAGGCGTCCAGCCGGTGCGCCGACAGATCCAGCGTTCCTTGCATCAGATACTGCAAGGTCTCGCTATCCAGGTGCTGGAGGTGGTTCAGGCTACGCCGGAAATCACCAAGCACCGCGGTAGCCGGCGTATTGTACACGGCTAAGCTTTCGAGGTACTGGCGGATCGTACTGGCGCCGGTGACGCTCGCGACGACGCGATCGAGCTGTCGCAGCCACGTCAGCGTCGGCGGCGCGCCGGTGACCAGGTCCACCAGCTCCACGTCGCGCAACAACGAGCGGATGTCGGCGCCGGGTTCACGAGCGAGGATCTGCGCCGCGGCATTCGCCAGTTCGCGCAGCAGCCCATGCCGCAGCAGCGTTTCCAGCAGGCTGCTCGTAGCTGCGGGCGATGCCGGGTCGGGCCGGGCATTGATCAGCCCGTCGATATGCCCCTCGGCCAACAGCGTCGCGATGTAATTGGGCGCCAGGTTTTGCCATGGCGAAACCTCGCCCGACTGGACCAGCGGCGCGGTTATTGGCCACGCCATCTCGGCCGATAGGGCGCGCGCCAACGGGGGCCGCCATGCAATGCCGAGGCGCTGCAGAAGGCCAGCCGCCAGCGCATCCTGAGTGCTGATGAAACCGTCAGCTTGCAGGTCCTCCCCGATGAAGGCGCGCAGATGCTGCGTGTAATGGCGGCCGAACACGCTGCGCGCGCCGTAACTGCTGGACAGACCGTCGGTGCGCATGACGTCGGCCAGATCGGAGTCGGTGGTCGGATTCCCGCCTCCCAATTCTGAACGCGTCACCCAGGCGCGGCCGCCAGATGTTGTTGCGCAGGTTCACGAGCATGTCGCGCAGCCAGATGTCGGGCGCCTGTACCTGCTCCTGCCCAGCCGGCGGCTGCCATAGATCCAGCGAGGTCACCGGCAGCATGCCATAGGGCTGCCGGCCGCAGCGCAGGATCGGGTACGGGCCGCCGCTGCGTACATAGGATACGAAGTGATTGCGCGCCCAGGATAGAAGGCCGGGGGTCAGGCCGGTGCCGTCGAAGCCCACCATGTTTGTGAGGTAATAGCCCCAGCCCACCTGCCAGAGCGCGACATTCATGCTGCGCATGTGCAGGTCATGCTGGTCATACGCTAATCCGATGCGGCCCAGCACCGGCGCGATGCTGGCGGCCGGCAGTCCGAGCGCAGCACCGACACGTACCGCGTTGGATTGCGCGTTAAGCCGGGAGGGATCCGAGGCAACCTCGTCGGCGAAGCTGCGCGTGTGCGCGGGGTCGTCTCGGCTCGCCGCCGCCCGCCGGTCATCCGTGTTGTTGGTCGGCGTGCCGAACCGGAGGAATTCCAGACCGTCGGTGTAGTGATGCGCATTGAGCAGATTGGCCAGCGACGCCGCGGCCACGTCGCCGCCGACCGATGTCGCGACGCCGAACACGACCAGCCGGTCCAGCCCGGCGCTCAATGCGACGGGCGGCACGGTGATCCGCACCGCCATCCCCTTGGCTTCCGCCTCGTCGAAATCGATCATCCATTTCATGCCGGCGTCGACGGCCAGTTGATCGGCGGGCGGGTTTGGCGCGGGTAGGGCGGGGTTGGGACCTACCGGAAGAGGCCGGACGATGTTGCTTCCGGTGACCGAAACCGTCGTGGCGCCGGCGCGCAGAACGGCAATCCAGCGGTCCGGCATCAAGCGGGCCACCGGCGCATGCCGCCACGCCGCATCGCGACCGTCGGCGACGACCGTCACCGCGGGGAACTGCGGCGCCACGGGTAGCTGCTGGCTCGCCGGTACGGTGGCCGCCGGGCGCTGTTGCGGATTGATCGGCTGCAGCGCGCGCGAGATCCATGCCGCCCGTTCGGCCCCAAACCGAACCGCCAGCTGGCGCCACGCGGTCGCACGGACGGTTTGATTGTTGCCGGCGCGCCAATCCTGCTCCCAGTAGTGCATACCCCACTCCTGCTCAGTCGGCAGCAGGTCGGGCTCGTGCGTATCGAAGTGGATCTTGTCGGGGTAGATCCGCACCCGGAGCTCGGTGACATCGCCGGGCAGAGAAAAGAAACGGGTCTCCAGCCGGACCGGCAACAGCGCCAGAGGTAGGTCGCTCCGGCACAGCACGGGAGCCGGATTGGCAGCGGCAACGGCAGGCGAAGCCGACGTGGCGGTCACCGAATCGCTCATCAATGCTGGGGCACTTTTATCGGGGTCAAGAATTGCGAGGCGTGGATCGCCAGACGAACTGGCAGCCTGCGGGAAATCCCGGCCATGTGCGCGGCATTCAGCCCCCATTGCAGACCGTTGAGCGGCTGACCGGCGGGCGCGCCGGCGCTGACCGACAGATGGCTCGCGTTGCCGGCGGACACTCCCGTGTGGAGACCAAAGCGCGGTTCGGTCGGATGCTGCTGGATCACCAGATAGTAGCCCCCGATACCGCCGCCGACGACCTCATCGGCGGGGATGTCGAAACCCATGAAGTTGATGTCGGGCTGCATTGACCCGGCGAACACCGGCATCTTCTCGTCCTGCGGGTCCTCGTTCGGGGCGCGCCTGCCCGCGGTCACCACGGCGGGGGTCAGGTAGATCACGGCATTCGGGTAGCGGCGCAGCAATGGACTGCGCAGCAGCATCACGAACCTCTCGCGCGGCGGCAGGCTCGGCGCGTCGCCAAGCGGCCGCTCACCCCACAAATGCAGCGGATCGATGTCCGCGCCGCCGCCCCAGAAGCTGTCAAAATAGGTGCCGCGCTGATCGGTCGGGAAGCCGCGCCACAACAGTTCGCGACCCATCTCGAAATTGAGCCCTACCATATAGGCTTCGACAAAGCGGCGATTGGTCTCCAGCCCCAGCACGCTGTCCGGCGCGATGCCGTCGATGCCGGGCAGCATCAGCGATTGCGACAGGTCGCGCAGCGCCTCGTACATCGGTTGCGGAAACGTCGGCGCCAACATCACGGTGTCGATCTCGACGCCGCGATCGCCCGCGCCCCCGGTGGCCGCCGGGGCGAAGCCTGCACGCAGCTGTTGCCGCGCGACCGGCGCGACAGAGATTGCCCCTTGCGCCACCGCGGCGATCGACTGCTGAGGCTGCGTTCCCTGTGTCAGCCTGGTGCGGATGTCGTCCATCGGGACCGGCGGAACGTGGAAGCCGATGACGCTGGAGCCACGGTCCGGCCTGATGCGTCCAAGATGCTCCGCGGCCGCCCGGCGATACGCAAGCGCGGACGGGCTGTCGAACGACGGCGTCCCGTAAGTGAAGGAGTATGCGATCGAGACCGGCTCGCCTTCGGGCCGCACCACGAACCAGGGGGTGCCGCCTCGGCCCGTGACCGCCTGGCTGGTGACCGCACTATACGGCAATACTGCCCCGGGCGGTTTCATGTGCTGCGAAACGGCGGAAACGGTCGCGAGGTCAGACCAGTCCGGAACCGGCAACATTGCAGCGCCCGATTCGAGCGATGCAACCCATGTCCCCGAGCGCGGCACGCCGCGCGCTGCGGCACGCCGGGTCAGAGGTCCCCGCTGGCGTCCCATGCGGCGCATCGCCGGGCTTAGCGCTGGCCTCGGAATGCCGAGCGTCCGGACCTGCGCCAACATAGATTGAGGGCTGCCACCGGCAGCCGAGCTGATACGGCTGAGAACGGGTGCGTTGACGCGCAGCGCTGCCTCGTTGCTCAACGGCGCAAAGTGCCTGGCGAACAGACGATTGCCGACCACAAGGCTCATTTGGAGCTGCCGCATGCGCTGGTTCGCGCGCTCAAGTTCGCCCGCCTGCTCCCACGCGGAGGCCATCAGCGCTTCCTGATGCTGTTGCACCACGCGGGTGCCGAACGCCGCCACGCAGCGCAGGCGCGGATCGAGGTTCAGCTGATCAAACCAGTCCGCTCCGGTGCGCGCGACGGTGGAACGCGCGGCGTACCATCGGCCGTAAAGCGGCGGCGCCAGCAGCGGGTCGGCCTTCGGATCGATCGCTTCCGCCTGGCCCGGCGCGTTGACGATCGTCGCCAGTCCGTCCTGAAAGGGTTTGGCCGCGCTTTCCGGCCAGTCCGGCATTGCGTCCGGCTCGCCTGGCGGCGGCATCGGCTGCAGCGCGCCCTCGACCTTTAGTGTCGTGCCAGCGGGAAGCTGCGCCGCGTCGGGTATAGTGAAGCCAGGCTTGCCGATGTCGATAGGGCGGCTGCCCAGCCCCGGTGGCGGCGGATACGGCCGCAGCCGGCTGACCAGCGAGGCGAAGTCACCGCCCACGCCGGTGCGGAATTCCCAATGGTGATAAACCGGAAGAACCACCTGTGTCAGTGTCGGCGACAGGACCCATGCGGCCGCCAGCGCGTTGGCGGCAATCAGATCGCTGTCGGCGATCGCCAGGCCGAGACCCGCCCTGCGCCCCAATTCAAAGGTCGGCACGACGCAGGCGATGTAGTCGGTGTCGGGCGCGAGGAGGCGCGGACAGATCAGTCGCGACAGCGCTAGTTCCGGAGGCCCCGCCAGCGCGGCGAGCACGTTCGGCGGCGTGCTGTCGGCCGATGCGGCCTGGGCGTGCGCCCATGCCCAGCATTCGCTCAAATCGGGCAGCTCGGTGTTCGGGTCCGCCGGCGCGGCGATCCGGAGTGCGGGCAACGGGGCGTTGACCGTGCTGCCCAACGACACGCCGTCCTGCTTGCGCACGACGGCGAGGCACAGCCACGGCCGCAGCTTCGCATTCGGATCGGCGCTGGCCGGCGTGAACAGCCACGGGAAGTCGGGACGATCGAACTCGACGGAGGGGAAATAGGTCGGCTCGAAATCACCGGTGCCGGGTGGTGGGTCCATTCGCACGACCTGATTGGCGTCGATCCCGACCACATCGGCGGGGCCGCGCAGCCGCACCTGCACCGCCGGGATGGGCGAGCCGTTGACCGTGAGCTCAGCGCTCAGATTGACGACGCCGCGTTGGCCGGCGCCGAGAGTATCCACCGTGGCAATGGTGGCGGCCACGCCCTGTCGCACCCACGGCAGGAAGGTCAGCGATGCGGAGGTCGAGGCGGCCATGCGATCACCTCAAGCAGCTTCCGGCGCGGATACGAGCTGGTAGATCGCGCCGCCGCGGTTCAGCGCGTTGAGCGCCGCCAGATGCTCGCTCCAGGTGCGTACCGCGGGATCGACAGTCGCGGTTGCGACGTCGTCGATCGGCACGATCGCCCAGCGCGGCTCGGCGACCTCCACGGCCGGCGGTCCCGCTGTGCGAAACCGCGCCCGCCCGACGCGCCGCACCGGCGCGCGCGCCGCCGCGCCGGTGGCGCTGTGCGCCTGTAGCTGCGAGAGAGCCAGCGTATAGCGCACAGGCAAAGGCGGCGGCGGATTGCCGGGCGGTGCCAACGTGTCGATCACGATAAACTCGTAATCCAGCGGCGCGGCCACCGCCTGTGCCGCGTCGAACCTCACCGCGTCGCTGCCCACCGCCATGCCCAAATCCATCTCCTCGAAGGACGGGCTGGCGAGCTTCTCGTCATCGCTCATGTCGAAGAATTGCGCCGGCGCGAAGGCGGCTCGCAGCGTTTGCGGCGGCGCCAGCGTCACGCCATTGAGGCTCGCGCCGAGCACGAAGCGGCGTGCCCCAGCGATCGGGGCGCCGCCGAAAATATCGATGTCGCGGGCGGTATTGAGCGGCGCCACGTCCTGCGTGACCACCAGCCGGCCCAGCGGGTCGATCACCAGCGCGGCGCTGGGCGCCAGCTTGCGCAGGGCTACCCCGTGCGAGCGCCCGGCCGGCACGTCGGTGCGCCAGCTCCGCGCGTCGCTCAGCGCCTGCAGCAGCAGACCCAGTACATTGATCGCCGGCGGCAGCGGCGGCGGGTCGCCGTCAATCAGCGTCTTGTCGAACCGCACCGTGAAGTCGCACCAGAAAATCTCGAAACTCGCCTTGCCGCTGGCGCGCAGCGGCCGCGGCCCCTCGATCGAGCCTTCCACCGAGACCTTGAACAGATTGTTTGAGCCGTGCTTGAGCTGCGCCGAGGCGTGGAAATCGGCGATGAAGTGCAACGGCGAACGCGAGATCAGCACGTCATAGCCGATATCGCCATCGACGCTGAAGCCGTAAGCCTCGGCATGCAGCTGGGCGCGCGCGCCGAATTGCACGGTGTTGGCGGTGAGGGCGAAATACGATTCGCAGATCAGCCGCGGGTTGTTGCCCGAGCTGAGCGCGATCGTCACGCGAGGCAGCGACGGCACGCTCGCGGGTGGGGCAAAGCGCGGATTGAACCCGCCGATCGCTAACACGAAGCCGCTGCCGGCGCCCGAACCCCCGGCCCGCAGGGCGCCTTTTCCGGTCAGCGCGAATTTGTGCACCAACCGCGAATCCACCAGCTCGGCGTCGATCGCCAAGCTATTCTGATCGAGGTCGAGCACGCCGATCGCGTCGAGATTGAGCCGCACCAGATCGTTGTCCGGCGTTGGCAGCAGCGCGCTGACGCGCCCCAGCGCGAGCAGCCGCCGGCGCGCGCCGAATTCCAGGATCAGCGCCAGATCGAGCCGGATCAGCGTCGGCGTGCCCCAGCCGATCCGCGCCAGGATGCCCATCAGATAGCTGCCGCCGTGCGCCGGGAAGGCGGCCGCCAGAGCGGCGATAATCGCCGGCGCGTTCGCCACCGGATCGCGCGGGAACAACAGCGAGCGCAGCGTATCGTTCTGCATGCCGGCGCGCAGCACCGTCTCGTCGAACGTGCGATTGATGGCGACCATGCCGCCGATTCCCTGCAGGGTGAACCCCAGACCCAAAGGGATCGGCTGGAAATCCTCCGCCGTAATAAAGACGAGCAGCGAGTAGCCCTTGCTGCCGTCGGGCATGCGCGTCGAAATCAGCCCAAACGCAGTAAGCGTCAGCTCGGTCATGCAGCGATAGCTGCATCACCCCGGCGTAAAGCTGTCGCGCCGCGTCGTGAAACAAGAACCCCCCACCCGTCACCACTCCTTGCGCATCAACCGAAAGACCGATGCCGGCGGGCGGCATAAAGCCGATGTCGATGTCGAAGGGACCGGCATTGCCGTCCTTAACGGTCGCGGTCAGGCGCAGCCCGAGGTTCGCCGCGGCGAACCCGACCGGCCCGATGCTGCCGCCGAGCGATGCGCCGGCTTCGATGATCAGATCGGGAGGATTCGCCTGTCCCGCGGTGGTGCGCAGCGCCAGGCCCAGGGCTTGGATGGTGACTGGACCCAAACTCAGATTGGTGCTCTGGGACAACGTGAACCCGGCGGAGCCGGCAAAGGAGATGCCCCCGCGGTTCGACCACAGCAGCGTCAATGGAATCGGGAGGGTAATGTCCTGGCTGATCAGCGAGCCGAGAAAGCCGTCCAGGTCGGTCGCCGCGACGACGAGCGTCAACCCGTTGAGCGTGAGCCCGGCCTTCAGCTCCAGCCCCTCGGAGTCGGAGTCGAGGTCGACGGATACGGCTGCTCCCTGCAGCGACAATCTCGACGCGGACGCATCTCCGAGCAGCACGGTGGCGGTGGCGGGCTTATAGTCGAGCGTGACACCGAACCCGAGCTGAGGCGGGCCGCTCCCCGGGCCGAAAGGATAGCGGACAGAGAGTCCCCCGGACGGATGACGATGCCGAACAGCGTGGACGGATCGGCGGCGGGCCGGATGCGCAAGCTCAGCGCGTCGGTGATGCCCCACGAGACGCCCAGCGCCCCGGGCACGACCGGCTGGAGGATGAGGCCCGGTTTCTGATCGTCCTCCGCCGGCAGCCCCAGCAGCATGAACGCGAGTTCAACCGGCTGGTCCGCCACGACAGTCTGGAGCACGGTGAGGTTCAGCGACGAGCGCGGCGCGCCGGAGCCCATGTAGCCTTCGGCGAGGCTGGTCGAGGCCTGGCCAAACGATACCAGCGCTCCGGTATGCTCCAGCACTTCCCGCAGATGGCCGAACAGCGTCAGCGTGTCGAAATCATCCTCTCCCCATCCGTACACGAACCGAGGGATAGATGTCTGATCGGCGATCACGTCGCGGAGGCGATCGAAATCGAGCTGTCGGCGCAGATACGGCGGCCGCCCCGCGCCCGAGGTCTGGGCGACGGACCTGATGACGCCAAGCGTCATCAGCAGGTCGTGGACAGGGTGCAGCGCCGCCGCGAGATAATCGACAAGAAGAAGCTCGAACAGCCGCTCCGGCACCTCGGCCAGAAAGGCGGCCGCGTCCACGCCGTCCGGCGCCGCACCGAGCGTTTTGATCGCTTTATAGAGCGAGCTGACTTTCTCCAACAGACCCAGTGCTTGCGAAAGCCTTTGATCGCCCGATGACGCCTCGATCGCGGTCAACGCACGCACGACATCGTCGATCAGCGAAGCGAGCGCCGCATAGTCCGGGGGGAAGCGACTGGACGTTCCAGCCCATCCGGTACATGAAATGCTTGAACGAGGCGACATCGACGACGGCGAACCGCAGCGGCCGTACCGCCAGCACCAGGTGACGCCCGATCGTCTCCAGAGTTCGGGATGAGTCGCTCATGGCTGCGGATAATCGTGATAAAAAGCATCGATGAGCCAATGCAGTCGCGGATCGACGCGGTCCACGATCAGATAGCGGCAAACGGCGCAGAACCCGTGCACCTCGCCCTTGTCAGACGAGGTGATCCCGCGCTCGTTGCCGGTCGCCAGCGGCGCCCGCATGATGCATGCGCCGGCCGGGTGATAGATGCCGCAGGAAAAGGTGGCGCCGCCCTCGTACGCGCCGATGATGCGCGACGGAATGGCCGGGATCCGGCCGCCGGGAAATCTCGCCGCGGGCGGCAGGTTCCTCGCCTGCTGCGCCTCGATGAAACCGTCACCCGCGGGCGGCGTATAGACCCAAGGCTGTGGCGGATTTGGCACCGGAAGCGCATTTTGCGGTCGGCCGCTGGAGGTGATGTGCGTCCGTATGAACTGCGACATGATCTCGGCATATTGATCGACGGCGGCGGCCGATGCGGCGGCAGGCACCGGGCTGAACAGGATCGGCGCGTCGGAGCCGGTGGCGGAGAAATCGGCGGGATTGAGCGACCCGCTTTGCAATCGCGCCTGCAACTGGTGGTCGGCGACCGAGATGACCACGAGCGGCGGACTCTGCAGAGCGGGTGTCAGGGTTGGCGGATTCGTTTGCGACGGCTTGTACAGCGGTCGCTGGCGCAGGAACACGGTATCGCCGACGTTGAACGCATCGCCGGGAATGTTGGTCGGGCGCCCCGGGCTCAACGTGATCGTGAAGACATTGGCAGCGCTCGGGTCCGGGACCGGGGGGCCCGCGAGCACGCCAGCGCTGCGAATGCGCGGCCACCGCCAGCGCAGTGTGTCTCCGGTTATTCCGGTGCCGGAGGCGACCTCGCTTAACGGCGTGACATTGCCGGAGTTAAAGGTTCTTTGCTCCTCGGGGCCACCGACCGGCATTGCCCCTGGGCTACGATTGGCGATTCTCCCGTATTCGTCGTTTACGCCAAACGAGTGAGCGATCTCGTGCACGCTCCGGGCATGCAGTTCGTTGCTGACGACGGGATCATTCGCCCGATCCCTCGGTATCGGGTACGACACCAGCTACATCGACCGCCCCGGCCCGTAATGCACGATTACTCCGGGGTCCTGGACCAATCCGAAGGCGACGATCGGCTGCGGCCCCCCGGTGTTCGAGCCGGAGTACCGAACTCCATTCGTCAAGATGAAGACGAGTTCGCGATCCTTGCCCCCTTGAGTGGTCCACGTCTGGCCGATCGTGGCTCCCTGGAACTGGAGTTTGTTGAGGTATTTGTCGAGGTCGCGGCGGCTGGTCCGAAACCAGGCCAAAGGCCGTATCCTTCTCGTCTGCCAGTCGATGATCGGGGAACCGCATGGCCCAGAGGTCATAAATCGGATTGGTAATGTTTGCCCCCTGAATGCGCTGCGCGCCGTAGAGCGTCGTCCACTCCGCGACCTTGGCCTGCAGTTCGGCGGCGCTCGATCTATTCGCCAGCCGCTCCGCCGGAACAGGCAGCCCGACGAAATGGACCAGGTTCGTCAGCGCGGGGACTTGCAGGTCATTAACCACTTTGTTTGGCGGGAAAGGGCTTGATTATCGTGACCGCGGTATTGGCGGCGACAACCCGCGCCAGCGCCGGGGTGAACCTCACCTGCGTAGAGCATTGGCGACGACCTTAACGTCGTTCGTCGTCGCGTAGAGGGTCGGATCCCCCGCGAGGGTGAACCGCTGGTTCGCGGGTAACTTACCGACGAACGGCCTTGCTCGCACGAAGTCGATTTGGCTGTCGCCCGCTTGGCGCGGGCGGTCGACCGTCACATCCGTGACCGGAGTTCCGAATATCTCCACGCCCTCGTACAGAAAGGGAAACTCGACTAGGTCGTCGAGCGTGCTCGTCCCGTTCTCGCGCGAGGACACGAAGACGCTCCAATAGTTCATCGATCCGGAGAGCGCGTTGAACGGCTCCGTGCTCGCGCTGTGCGTGATCCGGTGAACCAGCAGCGCGACCAGCTTGTCGAAGTCTTCCCGATCTCCCGAGGTGTTGGTGAATCCGTCCGGTAAAAACAGAATGTTCGGAACGTCGTCGTCCGGCGTGATCCCCGGCCCACTCACCAGATGCAGTTCCCGTCGGTTGGGCGGCGGTTCACCCCACGGCTCGACGACGGTGATGCTGGCGGTGGCCGACAGCGTCGGCCAACCCGGCTGCCTAAGGGTAACCGTGATCCTCGACGAGCACGAAAAAAGGCCGAAAACGCCGGTCAGATAGCCGAACGCATCAACTCGGGCGCAGGCGTTGTCGCTGCTCGACCAGGTAAAGCCGGACTGAGGCGCGGCGCCAGGTGCGAGCGGCGAGGAGGCCAACCGCGTGATGTCACCGACTGTGTCGTCGTCGAAGCGGGCCAGCACAGAAAACCGCTGTTTTTCGGTGTCAGCCGGAAGCGTGAGAGTCGAGGGTGTCAGCCAGATTTCGGTGACGCTCTCGTGAATGAGCACCCTGAACGAAGGTCCGACGAGCGTGGCGCCGGCCGTGGTACGGGCCCGCGGCTCGATAAGGAAGCCGCGCAGGCGGGGCGACGGGGGTGAAGCGGTGGCGTCGACTTCGCCGGAGCGGTTATTCACGCTCACGCCGCCGCCCGATTGAAAGCCTCCCGCGGACGGGCGATCAAACAAGCCGACAAACCCTATTCCCGCGATATCGGGGGGCAACTGCGCGGCATCTGCTCGGGTAGAGTGGCCCGCGTCGTCCAGGAGCACCAATCTGGAGCGAACATCGAGCGATTTCGTGCCGCGCAGCACGTGGAGATCGTAGTCTTGCTCATAGCGCGGATCGAGCGATGTCGGGTCCTCGGGAAGAAACTCTCCGGTGTGCCAGACCATCTTGACAATCGTCATGTCTACGACCCGTGTTAGCTAAGACTTGATCGGATCGACGCTGGCTTGTTGGGCCAGGATTGACCCGAGGAACGTCTTCGGCAGGGAAAATCTAGCGCCACGCGCTCACAATAGCATCCGACCTTCCATTTTGCTGGTGCCGCGTCGCATAATGCCAAGCTTCGGCTGCACCAAGGGCCGATTTCCCGGTGTCGTCCATCGTATCTGCTCCCACTGGGAACCCCGGACAGAAGCATACTTCTGTCCCGCGCACGTAGCTGTTCCTAATGAAAGTCCGATCCCGGCTCATCTCTGTCGACGCGTGCGCTACACTCCAGCACGGTCGCCTAACTGATCCCAGAGCGGTCGTCCAGTCGTGGGGCGGGCTATGGTCCGGATGCGGCGGCAGTCCGGCCGGGGCCGGCCCGAGCGGCATCCGTCGTAAGTTGCCCCTTAGCGGCCAACACCGGGCGTGCAGCCGCAATCGCCCACTGCTTTAGCGCCGGCGTCGTCAATGCGTCCGGCTACTCCCGCCGCTCCCAATTCGACAACCGGACAGCAACTGATTTGACGTTGCCGGCCATACTTGTTGGAAATTCATTCAATTGCGAGTCGCCCTGCGCGAGACAGATCGTTGCGAATGGATCGGTTCTGAACGAAGCCATCCGACTGTGAACTCTTGTGACCTCGACGGAACGCAATTAATGACGGCCAAGCTTCGCCTGCTTTTGACGACCGCTCGGCACCTTCCCGACTGAAGAAGACGCCGTTGCGTCCGACGGATACTTGGCGAGGGCATCGACTGGTCGCTCTTTGCCCGCATGGCCGTAGACAAGGCCTGGCCGGCCTTGTCGGGCGGACCGCTGGACTCAACTGCCGGTGTGGGTCACGATTGGGCGCTGATCCCGGGTCGCGCTTCGCCGCTGATTGTCACCGGACGATTTGCGCCACGCCTTCCGCGCCCATTTGCAGCTTACCCGCCAGAGAAATCGTACACTGCTGGTCGAGTTCACCGGGATACTCGATGCTCTGACGCAGGCGGGGCTCGCCGCGCTGCCGCTCGGGCTTGGCGCAGGCATCACCGTTTATGCCCCAGAGCCGACCTCCAGATCCGAGTACCACTCGAGCGGTTTGCCCATTTCGGCGTGCTCAAGAGCTTCGCCGTCTGGCACGTGACCAGCCGCTCATGCTCGTATTGGGCGCTCGGGCCAATTCGATGGCTACATAGGTGGCTTTTCAACGTCAAGAACGTCAGGGAGCAACCTAGCTCCGGTAAAATTCGGCGCCGTGGAATAAGAGCTGGGAAGTGCTGTCTTCCCTTCGGGCGCAACGATCAGCGGGAGGACGGAAGATGCAAACCTCGGCTCTGCTCAGGACAATACTCCTAACCGCAGCCTTTGTCGTTGTCGCGTTAGGTTCCGGTACGCAGTCGGCCGACGCAGGTTACATTCAGACGAATCTCAGTCTCGAATATTCCTGGGCTGGCGGGCCTCACCAATTCGCATCTGGTGAACCCCTGGGGCATATCGCGCAGCCCGACGAGCCCGTTCTGGGTGTCGAACCAGGGCGACAACACGAGCACGCTATACGCGGTCAATCCCGCGATCGGCACGGTCGCGACGAAGGTGATAGCGGTGAACCCGCAAGGCTTCGTGGACATCCCGACGACTGGCCCGCAGCCGCCGCAAGGGCCGACTGGGCAAGTGAACAACACAAATCCCGCGAGCTTCCAGCTGCCGAACCCGGCCAATCCGGGCACCACCACGAACGCCCGGTTCATGTTTGCCAATCTCAATGGGACGATCTCGGCCTGGGCCGGCGGCTTAGCCTCGACTATCAAGGCGAGTACGCCGGGCGCGGTCTACACCGGCTTAGCGATCAACGCGGCCCAGACGCAGCTTTACGCCGCGGACACGGCCGGCGGCAAGATCGACGTGTTCGACAGCGCTTTCGCCCCGGTGAGCCTCTCCCCGGGCGCGTTCACGAACCCGTTCCCTGGCCTGGTGCCGTTCAACGTGCAGGACATCGGCGGGAGCATCTACGTCACCTACGCGCCGCCGGGACGGCCGAACCAGATCAACGCGGCCTCTGGCCAGGGCGGGGTTGCCGTATTCGACGAGAGCGGAAACCTGATCAAGACCCTGATCAATGGCAGCGCACTTGCGGCGCCATGGGGCCTGGCGTTGGCTCCAGCCGATTTCGGTATCTTCAGCAACGATCTGCTGGTCGGCAACTTCAGCTTCCGGGAAAGCGAGATCAACGCGTTCAGTCCGACCACGGGCGCGTTCCTTGGCACGATCCCGATCGATGTCGGCCTCGGCAACATCCCCGGCGGGCTCTGGGGGCTGGAGTTCGGCAGCGGGGCAGGTAACGGTGGCAGAGCGAACATCCTCTACCTTAACGACGGGATCAACAGCGAGAACGATGGCCTGTTCGCAGCTATTTCGGTGCCCGAACCATCCAGCCTGCTGCTGCTTGTCGTAGCCTTGAGTCTCCTCTCGGCCGGGTACCGAATTGTGCAGCGTAGAGCATAAGCTTCATCTCTGACGCTGATTGCACCGTAGTAGCGTGCCCCAGATGGAGTAGTCTGATGCGGTCTATTTTACTTCTTGCAACAGTCGTGGTCCTGTTGGCCGGAATGCCGGCATCAGCGCAGACCGCCGCTGAGGGCACGTGGGTTCGCATTGCCGGGACGATTGAAGCACTGCACGGTGATGTACTGACGGTCAACGCGGCAAAGGGTCAGAAGCAGAGCGTGACCCTGAACCCTGATCATCGAACTCACCTGTTGAACCAGGCCCCATGACCGAGCAGCGGACCGGGTAAAATAACGCGCTGCCCTCGGCGCCAGAGTATTGTGGAGCGTCACGAGATTTGTCGTGCTTTAGAACGGGGTGACGCAGTAGCATCGTTCGCGATGACGGTGCCATCGCGCGATCCCGCAGGAAAGCGCAAGTGGGAACGATAGGGAGGACATCATGAAATACGCGCTAGGAAATTTGCTGTTCGCTGGCGTTTTGGCCCTGTCGTTTGGCGCCGCAAGGGCCGATGTGCTCACGCTGACTTCGTCGGCCTTGAAGGACAACGACCAGCTGGCAGTCAAGAACGCCTGCGCCGACAAACAGCGCAGCCCGAACTGCGTCGGAGAGAATATCTCGCCGCCGCTCGCGTGGTCGGGCGCACCGGAAGGCACCAAGAGCTTAGCAATGGTCATGCTCGACCCGGAAGGGCGGGCGCCGGCCGGGGTCGTGCATATGGTGATTTACGGCATCCCCGGCGACGTGAAGGGCTTTGCCGAGGGCGAACTGAGCAAGGAGTCGGACAAATTCGTCGGCGGCAAGAGCACGATGGAAAAGAACACCTATTGGGGGCCGGGCACACCTCCGAACACCGACTGGCACCATTACACCTTCATCCTGATGGCGACCGATCTCGACCCGAAGGACCCCGCGTTGAAGCCGGGCATGACCCGCGACGAACTGGCGGCGGCGCTGCAAGGCCACGTCAAAGCCTCAGCTGGTCTGGTAACGCGCTTCAAACATCTTTAGCGCTAATTAAGCTAGGCTGGACAACGCGTCCGGGCAGGACTGCTAGCGCAGCGCCATTATCCCGAATCGACTAATACGAGAAACGCCCGCCTTACGAACAGCCCCGGGTTTGCAGCGGCTTGTGAGATCAGGATCGGAATATGTCCGCCGATCACGCCCATGCTACGCCGCCCGCGACATGCAGTTCGGCAATGCTGAAGAGTTTTCTTGAAATCGGTGCCACCCTGGATGACTTCCTGCCCACGGTTCTTTCGGCCGGCGGTGGTGGAGCGAGGGCAGCATAGGTCGACC
>CAWJZU010000020.1:0-552398 GCA_963847345.1 uncultured Alphaproteobacteria bacterium
CCTGCCCCCACCAAGGTGAGGCACAGCAGCGCCGCGAGGAATGTCCACGCGCGCCGCATTACGACGCCAGTGTACGCATCGTGCACACCGCGTAAACCGCCGGGGTGCCGCTCGAAACCGACAAATGGATGACCAGTTTCTGACCACGGGTAAGTGAGACAGGCGTATCGGTGCCACTCGTATAGTCGGTCAGGTTGGTGCCGGTGACCTGCTGGTTGGTGTTGTCGCTGCCATCGACATTCAGCGTCCAGGTCCAGGTGATCCCGCCGCCCGGCGCAGTCGGTATCCAGCAATACAGCTTGTCGACGGTCATATTGTACGGCACTGGAGTTGGCCGCGCATTGGTTGCCGTGGTATTCGCCAGGCCCTGCCCGAGATATACCGCCGTGCCGCTCAGCGTGTTGGCCGAGGTCGTGAACACCAGGTTGCCATAGCCGGTGGTGGCGGAGCTGCACCCGGCCGCTGCCGCGATGTGATTGCCGTTCGCGTCGATCTCGACGCAGCGCCCCGAGGTCTGCGAGCCGGTCGTTGTGACATAAGCTGTCGTATTGCCGGAGCGCGTCCCGACTGTCGGTGCCGCGCCAGCGCCGCCGCCGATGACCGGCAGGCCGGTAGTAAGCGCGCCGGACGACGCGCGAGCGTGCCGGATGCCGTGTAGGCCAACACGCCGCCCGACGTGCCGCTAGCGAGGCCGGTGCCGCCGCGAGCCACAGCGAGCGTCCCTGCCGCCATGTTTGTGGCATTCCACGGATCTGTCGGCGGCGTGATGCTGGCGCGCCAGGCGGTCGAGCCGTTACCGCGGAACCAGGCCGAGTCGAAGGCCCCGAGCACCAGCGAGGTCGCGCCGTTGATTGTGTCGCTGCCAGCCCGGTTGATCGTGCAGCCGGCGTTGCAAGTGATGCCGAACCCGAACCCATTTCCGGCCGTCGCCCCGTCGATCATAGTGATCGTCGTGGCGCTGCCGTTGGTCATCAAGACCTCTTTCTCGGCATCGGTGCTGAGGATCGTGTAGGTCGAGCCGGCCTGCGAATTGGTCGTCGTCGTCAGACTGACTTGCGCGTTGCCGCCGCCGCCATCGGTGACTGCGAAGCTGCTGCCGAACGTCACCGTGCTGGCCGGGTTGACCGTCACCGGCCCCGGACCGACGACGCTGACCGACCCGCCGCCACCGCCGCTGATGTCACACGAAAAGACGCCGCTCGAATAATTCAGTTGGTTGCCGCCGGTATCGGGACAGCTCGGCAGCGCAACGGCGGTCGGGACCGCGCTGCTTCCGGTGATGTTGGCGACTACGGAATTACTGGCAATGGCGGCTAGGTTCAGCGTCCGGTCGGCAGAGAGGTCGCCCCCGCCAGCGAGCATGCCGGTGCCCGCGACGGTGCGCGTGTTCGGCGGCGGCGTGAACCCGAGATTGGCAACCGCCGCGCCCGATTGCAGCCAAGTCGCCGGAATGCCCGCGATCGGCGTCGCGAGAAAAGCCGCGACGCTGGCGCCGGGGGTGATCCCTCCGAAGCCACCAGCCCCGTTATTTGTCTGAATGGCGCCGCTGCTCCCGCCGGGCGACGCACCACCGCTACCGCCTCCTCCACCGCCAGATGGCGCGTAAACCCCAGCGACGCCCGATAGCGGCGACACAAGGGCGACGAGAATACCGAGAAAAGCGAGCGGGGACGAGCGAGTGGGGAACATTACCACGCCCTCGCTGCCATCTGACAATCGGCCGCGCTCGAATAGATCCCGATTTTTCCCGTGTGCGGCATGCCGGACATATCCAATGTGCCGCCTTGTCCACCATTGACCGGAGCGCCCGCGAGGATTTTCAGCGTTGGGTTAGAGATGCCTGCCTCTCTGTCGAACACGACGATGAGCCCGGCGGTGCATTGAGCTTGGATCAAATACCCGCGGCGCGGCGATGAGGGTGCGGGAATCGTTGCCAGCAGCGTCAGTCCCGAGAGCGAGGGAGCATTAGCGCTGAAATCACTCCCGGCGCTTCCCGGTGCCGACATTGGCTCGGCTGCCTCGAGCATACGGTGCGCGGGTACATTAACACTCTCCGCCCGGGCCGGCCCGGGCGCGACGTTGGCCGTGCTGAAACGCGAATGCAAGCAATGAAAAAGCCGCCCGGAGGCGGCGTGCCGATCGGATCATGAGGTGTTTCCGTCAGATTGTCGGGAGTGATGCCAAGTGGCGCAAACTCAGCCGCATCATTCTCGGGGCGGGCCTGACCCGCCACCGAGAAACGCAAGCCTGGCAGGGATGCCGGCTTGGCCGCAGCCAAGCTCGCAGCTCCAACTCTCTCGGCCTAATGCGGTTCCGCGGTACCGGTTAGTCGCGGTTCAGCAAGCGGCACAGGTCCGGCATTGCCGTAGACCCGAGCCAACTCGCCGCCGGCAATTGGGCCAAAGCCAAGAATGTCGCGGGCCTCGTTCACGGTGTAGATGCCGCGGCGCACATAGGTGTCGAGCACTCTGGCTTGTTCAATCGCCTGTACTGGCCGCGGATCGACCCAGGCAAATTCAAGATCGGCATGGCCCATCCTGTCCTGGATAACGTGGTCGATAAGTCGCTTGACCCAGTTCTTCAGCGGTTCGAGACCCTCGGCGAGCGCTGCCGAATGTGCCGTCTCTGCCGTTGCTCGGTTCACCTGGCGCATAAAGGCTGTCGGCGGCAGCGAGAAAGCGTAGCATACAATGCGCGCCAGCCACTCATCGAACTCGTCCTTATACGGAGCCTCGGTGAAGGCCTGGTAAGCCGTTCCGCTTGGCGCCCAAACGAGACGCGTCCGCGCACCGGTATTGCCCGCGAGCACGCTGTCGAACCATTCCTGGAACTGCCTAATCTGCTCGGCGTTCCACCCCTCCGGAGCGGTCAGCAGCCCGGGCGGCACATTGCCGGTGGTGAAGTGCTGCAATTGCATCATTTGCCGGCGCAGCGCGATATTCACCGTCATCACGATCTGTTCGACCGGGCTGAAACCATACGCCTTATGCGGCCGCGGGTTGCGCGGCAGGTATAACAGTTCATCTCTCGTCAGTAGTTTCCACGGGCGGCCGTGGATTACCTGTTCGTATGCCGGGGCCGGCGGTTCTGGTTTACGCCCGGTCCCATCGAAAAGGAGCTTGATCGTGGCTCCGTCCACGATGTCGAGACCGATTACCGCACCGCCACGGTTGCGGCGTATTTCGATAGCTGGCGCATCGAGCACCAACACGTCTTCCAGCAGTGCCCGCATCCACGTCGCAAACGGCGACGCGCCGTCGGGTCTGCGCCAGAATTCCGTGACCTGGGCGGCGCGCACCCTTGCCTCCCCATCCACCCGGTGCGTCAATCGCGGTTTAATCGTCCATTCGAGCTTTTCCAGTTGATCCTTGCGTGTCTCGATTGCCAGGCGAGTGATGTCGTGGCTATCGGCGAGCGCGCGCAGTTCCGGAAAGGAGATGGGCTCGTCGCTGCGCGGTTCATAAACGGTATTGACGCCCACCGGAAAGTCCCACAGCCGAAGGGCTTCGGAATACGCCGGGGCAGGCGGCTCGCCCGGCGACAAGGCGTCGCGCGGTTGCGCTTCCAGAAAGAGCCGACCCAAGCGAGATGAGACGGTAAAGGGGACACGGGTACCACCTTGCGGCATCGGATGCTGCTCCGCTGCTAAAAGCTGGAAAGAGCAACGCGCTTCCAGGTATTCGGCGCACTGCACAAATAGAGGAAGAGTCCGTCTGATTGCAGTGCGCCGGTTTGGCATGCAGCGGAGCTGGACACCGGGGTGCCGATCGGCATCGACATTCCGCTGGAATTGGACGTGAGCGGCGTCAAACTGACGATCCGAAAATTGCTGCCGTCGAATTGCAGCGTCACCAGCTCGTATCCACTCGTGTTGTTTGACAGGCTGATCGAATTCTGCGCGCCGAGCGTGCCTGGAACGAGAATTTTTTCACCGCCGCCACCATCCACCTGCACCGACGTCGATTTGCCGTTGTCGCTCGCGACCGCTATCGTCCATCCGGCACTGATCGCGGCCACCGGTGGGAGCGTCACCGTCATGAAGCTGGCCGGCGAGTTGAAGCTCGAGACTGCGGCGCCATTGTCGTCCAATTTGGCATTATAAGCGCTCACCCCCGGAAACAGCCATTTGTCGATCGCGCCGGTCCCGGCCATTCCGATCGCTTGCGCTGTAGCGGGAGAGGCTTGAAGTACCCGAAAATTGCCGGCGCCGTCGTATTGGAGTATCAAAAATTCAAACCGATTGTCGGCTAGCGTCAGCGAGGCAACGCCGGCCGATTGGCTTTTCGGATACAAAATCTGCCCGCCATTCGCGACGTTGACGCTGACCGTGAGCGCCTTGCCGTTATCGGTGGCAAAACCGATCGACCAGCCGGACGGCAGGCCGGAGGTTGATGGTAAGGTAACACTCAATCCATTAGCGGTATTGAAGCTCGACAGGACAGAGCCGTTGTCGGCAAGCGTCGCGGCGTAACCGTCGCTTGTCGGATAGAGCCAGTTTCCCGGCCAGTCGCGGCTTTCGACCCCGTTCGCGGTCCGTGTGTTCCGGGTGGCATTTGTCAGGCGATACTGGCTGCCGTCCGAGACCAGTTCGGCGTATTCGTAGTTCCCCGGGCCGAGTGTCAGCGAGTCGAGCGCCTTGCCGCCTGCCAGGATCGTCCCGGAGGCCGGCTGCACCGTAACGCCCTTACTATTGTCGCTGGCAAAACCCATCGACCAGCCTGCCCTGACCGCGGCGGGGGCGGGCAGGCTGACTGTCAGCAGGTTGCCGGGCACGTTGAACGAGGATAACACGGTCTTGTCGTCAATCGGTGCCGCGGTGTAGGTCGCCACCGTTGGAAACTGCCAGTGCGCCCAGTTGCCTCTGCCAATCACCTCGATGCCGGTCGATTGCGGCCCGCGATTAACGACGTTCCCAGCAAAAGTCGGGTTAATCAGTAGATTGTGCGTGCTTGCTGTTGCATCGATCGCGGTGGTGCAGGCGAAATACGGCGACACGAAGGTATTTTGTCCGTCATGAGGTGTCGTGATGCTGAGACAGATCGGTGACACTTCGAGATCGAGAGCAAAAAACGTATTGGCGTAGTTGAAGCCGTTTTCGAGCACGAGCCCCCGCCCACCAGTGCCTTGCGCGGTACCGGACCCAGAAATTCGCGAAAATTGCGTCTGTTCGAGCGCCAGCCCTGCGGCGCCGCCGGCCGACACGCAGGCCGCCCACAAATCGCTGTCAAGCACGTAGTTGAACCGGCAGCCGCCGGCGGCTGAATCGGTATTTCTGTTGTTCACGTTCAGGTGGTCGAGCTTGATCGTGTTGTGAGCGTCGGAGAAATCGTCGTTCCCGATTACCACGGCATAATCCGGGGTATCGGCAAGTACGAACAGCGCTCCCTCCTGCTTGAAATAGAAGCAATCCGCCGGTGCCCCCGGCATGCCCCCCGAGCATTGCACCCGCAAAACCGGACCGGCTGCAATGGCGCGGCCGTCGATCGTCGCTCCCTCGGAAATGAGCCGAAAGCCACGGCTCGCCTGGCCTGCGTAGTTGATCGTCAGGGTCGATCCCACCTTGTAGGTTCCGGCCGACAGGTGAACCGGCCAGTTATTGGTGACGCCAGCGTCGATCGCCGCCTGAATGGCAACCGTATCGTCGTGGGTTCCATCACCGACCGCGCCGCCGCCCATGCTCGGGCATCGCACATCGATCCACGGGCGGCCCGAGCAGATCAGCACGTCGCCGGTAAAGGTCGCTGTACCGTTCGCCGTAAGCATAGAAAAATTACCCGGCGCCTGCGCCAGCGCGCTGAAAGCGACCAGCGCGGTGCCGGTTAGCGCCGCGATCGCGAGGGCGCGGTCGATCCAGTCCGTCCGCGGCATCGCGCTCACCAGCGACGAGCCGCAAAGGCCTGCCCGGTCGTCGCGCCGTAAAGGCTGACCGCGCCGGCCGGCTTGTAACCTGACGGTGTCGCGAAGATACCGCCATTAGCAGTGATCTGAATGCTTGCGCCGCCGGCTGATGCAACTCCGACATCTGAGATCCACAGCGCGGTCGATGAGTTGTTTTGCACGAGGAAACCGTTATCCGGCACGATGCCGCCAAACAGCGTCTGCGAGGCGCCGCCAGTCGCGACCGTGCCGCTGCCGTCACTGGCCGCTGCTGCAGCGGCGTTGACGACAGGCAGCGGGTTTTGCGGACCGACTAGCGTAGCCATACCTTGTGCGTTGCTGACGGCCGGAACATGCACCGGCACCAGGCTCCCGCTCCCGTCGAGCGCTGTGGCCAGCGCTTGCACGGCCGTGTTGGCGTCTTTCACCAGCAGTGTCATAGGACCTCGTTCTCCTTCGCGGCGAGCTGCCGATATGTTTCGAAAACACCCTGGCCGGCGCGCGGCTCGACCAGCAGCTCGGTGATTGCCCATACCAGCGCGTCGACACGGTCGGGTGATCCGCCCGTCGCGCGCCGATCGAAGTTGCCCTGAGCGCTCGCGGCGAACGCGCACATTTGGTCTTCGAGCTGTGGAAACGAGCCGAGATGACGCACCCGCCCTTGCTCGTACAGCGCCGCAACCGGCTCGGCGCGGGTGGTCTTTCCGCGCGCCGCCCGCACCGCTCGGAACGATACGTTGGGGTCAATCATGCGCAACGTGGCCTCGACCATCTCGCCGCCGTTGTTGACCTCGGCGACGATCCTGTCGCCGGCGTGGGTGTAATAGGCGGTGATCGCGGATCGCGCCCATTCGGTCGGAGCATAGCGGCCGGAAACGTCGGCCAGCACGTAGGCGTGCCCGCCGGCATCGGCCCCAGCGACGATGATCCCGGTCTCGTCGGCGTGCTCGCTCGACGCGGCGGCGGGGTCGATAGCGACCACAATGCGCCGAAGTTCGGGTTTGCCGCTCACGCGGCTTGCTTCGATGATTGCGCGGCTCCACAGAGCGCCCGGCACGTCCTCGAGGAGTTCGCCGTCGAGTTCCTGTCGCCCGAGCCGGGTTCCCTCGTAATGCCTGACGATCTGCTCGAGAAACGCGGCGGCGAGGTTGTCGCGGTTCTCAACGGTTCTGCCGCGCGTCACGACGACCATAGGGTCGGCCAGCAACATCCTGATCAGGTGGATCGGCCGCGGCGTCGTCGTCACGACAACACGCGGATCCCGCCCAAGCCGCAGGCCCAGCATGAGCATGTCCCACGCTGACGGATATCGCCAGGCGGCCAACTCGTCGCACCAGGCGAGATCATGCTGCGGGCCTCGCAACCGCTCCGGCTCGTCGGCGCTGAACAGCGTGGCGATGGCACCGTTGGGCCAAGTGAGCCGCCGTTTCGACGGCTCATAAAATGGTCGCTCGCGGGAGGGCGAAATTGTCAGGATGCCGCTTTCGCCTTCGACCATCACGTCGCGAGCATCCGCCGCGGTCGGAGCGACAAAGGCGATGCGCCGCGCCGACCCGCTTGTCGCGCGGGCCCGCACCAACTCGGCGCCGGTGCGCGTTTTCCCAAAGCCGCGGCCGGCGAGTAGGAGCCAGACGCGCCACTCGCCCGAAGGCGGCAACTGGTTGGGACGCGCCCAGAAACGCCAATCGTTCAGGATCGAAATTGCTTGATCCGGGGTCAGCGAGCGGACCAGTTCATTCCGCAAGAGTGCCGGCAGCGAACCCAGCCAGCCGGCGTGCAAGCACTTCACGCGCGTCCTCCGCCGGGTCGGCTGCGGGTTGTTCTTGCGCCATCGCGGCGCGTCCGAAACATGCCGAGATGCCGCTCCATCCCCCGAGCGCGGGCTCGATAAGGCGATCCGGGCGTGTTCAACGAGCTCGCGTTTGACGGTGAAGCCGAGACGCGCGCCGCATTCCACTATTTCGTTGGGATTCGCTCCTTACGGTGCCTTGTATCGCGAAGGCGGGGCTTCCCAGGTGATGCTTGTGCAGCGCGGGACATTGCTGCTGCCTGCCGCGCCCGCGGCGCGACTTCGTTACAATCGACTGGCCGACGGGCCAACATCCCCAATTCCGTCATGGTAGCGATCTTATATCAGATCGATCCGGATTTGTCAACAGTAATGTGCGATTTACGCATCAGTCGGCGATTGCCAAAATGTGCCTCCAACGCGCCGAGCGCGGCGACGAGAATCCCCGACGCTGTTTCCTGGCTGACGCGGCGGCCGTTCCAGCCCTGCTCAAGCGCCCACGCCTTCAACGAGCACTCCCACCCGACGACATGCCAAAGGCATGATCCGGCTGGCGAGGCGATCCCGCCGACCGACTGGATCGCGCGCCACACCGCATCCCGTGCTGCCTCTATGCGCAATCCGGGCCCTTCGTCGGCGCCCCGAGAAGGGCGATCGCCGAGACGAAGCTGGGAGAGATCAAGCGCGCGCAGTGGGTCGAGTTGCGCCATCGCGAAGCGGGCCCGAAAATCCTCTCCGGCCTGTCGCATGTCGGCCGTTATCGAGCCGCGCCGTTCCATGATGGCAAGCGTATCGAGCGCGCGATAGGGACGTGACGAATTGTGTTGCGTGTCAGCAATTGCTCGGTCGAGCCGCTCGATGGGTCCATGGCGCAGGCGTTCGGCCGAGGGCCGGTTCCCACCCGGACTAAGCTCTTCAGCCACTTTGATCGCGCGTCGCCTCATCGATATTGTCCAAAATTCCCGCGACTTTGCGTCTCGTCATTATCAAGAACATTACGTGAACAACTCGGGCGCAGAACCGCTCGGGAAACCCGGTCCATCCGCTTCAAAAAGCGTGGTGGTGGACGACGCGCGGGACGCCCACTCCTGCCGCCGACGGCCTCGGCCAGGGCTTCAATTTCCATGATTTTGCGCCGTTCGCCAGGGCTTTCGGAGGGCAGATAGCAGCGCGCGTGATGCGTCTCGCAGTAGGCGGAGCCGGGGCGGCGCGGGCCGCCGCACCAGGTATTTCCCGACGTCGCGCGAGCCTCCGCGTCGAGAACGAAGGCGCAGCCGCCGTCGTGTTCCGACTCGGCATGGGTTGGCATTTCGGCGCGGTTCAGCGTCCTCGGCGGCATGCGGATCATCCCTTGTCATTGCCACCCAAGCCATATATTATTCAGCCATAAATGTCAAATACGCAATTATCGGAGATGCTGTGCATGGATGCGAAATGGTTCCAGCAGGCGCTCGATCAAGTCGGCGCGTCGCAAGCCGACCTTTCCCGCCGCTTGCGGCTTGCGCCATCGGCGGTATCGCGGATGCTAAAGGGCGAGCGCCAGATGAAATTGCTCGAGGCCGTGCAGGTCGCTGATTTTCTCGGCGTTTCGCAGGAGGAAGTGCTGCGCCATGCCGGGACCGCGGCCGATCCGCCTACGCGAACCGAGCCTCTCCGCCGTGGACGGCCTCCCCGCCCGGTACTGATTGGAGGGCCGCCCCGTCAGATTCAGCCCGCCGCTCCGCCGCCGGCCCGCGGCGACACGATCCCGATCCGCAGCGCCGCCCGCGGCGGCGGGGAACAGGAAATGTTTCTAGGCGACGGTCCGATCGGTTACACGCAGCGGCCAACCAATCTCGCCGGGGTGCGGGACGCCTATGCCATATACATGATCGGTGACAGCATGGAGCCGCGCTACGAGCAGGGCTGGCTGTTGCACGTCAACCCGTTCAAGCCTCCGACCCGCGGTCGCGACATCGTCCTCTACAAGACGAACGATGCCGTACTGATCAAGCAATTCGTTCGCTGGGACAGCGAGGCCCTGGTCCTTCGCCAGCTCAATCCGCCGATTGAACTCCGCATTCCGCGCGAAGAAGTACGAGACTGCCACCTCATCGTCGGAGTCGATCAGGAAGGCTGACCGGCGGATCGCGCCCCCCGTAGCGGGAAATAGAGGAAAATGGCTGTCTGGCGCAGCGCACCGTCATCGCATCGACAGCGAAGGCTTTGTCATGGCCCAAGTGGCGCGCTACGATGGCGGTATTAGCCTGACCCTCCAGGAGCGGCCGACATGCGTACCAGCTTTACCGTAGACGATATGGCAATTCACCGGATCATCGAGCAGGAATATGGCTTCACGCCGCTGTTCGAGTTCCTCCCTACGCTGACGAAGGAACAGTACGAGGAAAACCGTTCCTGGATGGAGCCGGCTGCCTGCGATCCGAACACCGGCAACGTCGTGCTATGCTTCCAGTCCTATGTCGTCAAGACGCCCCATCACAACATCCTGATCGACGCGTGCATCGGCAACAACAAGAGCTTCCCGCTGCGCCCGGCCTGGGACAAGAAATCGGACGACAACTGGATGCGGGCCCTTAAGGCGGCTGGGCTCGGTGTCGAAGATATTGATTTCGTCATGTGTACGCACCTGCACGGCGACCATGTCGGCTGGAATACCAGGCTCGAAACTGGTCGCTGGGTCCCAACCTTCCCGAAGGCGCGCTACCTGTTCTCTAAAAAGGAATACGAGTACTGGACCAGCAGCGAGCAGACGATGATGCCGACCGATCCGATCAAGGAGAGCGTCCTGCCGATTGTCGAAGCCAATCGCGCCGAGCTGGTCACCAGCGACCACGCGCTGAACGACCATATCCGCCTGATGCCGACCCCCGGCCACACGCCCGACCATTTTGCGGTCTGCGCCGGGCGTGGGGGCGATCAGGCCGTGTTCACCGGTGACCTGATTCACTCGCCGATCCAGGCCCGGTACCCCGAGCTGGTGATGCGGGTAGACACCGACCGCGACCAGGGCGTCGCAACTCGCCGCCGCTTTTTCGAGCGCTACTGCGATACCGACACCCTATGCTGCACGATGCACTTCCCATCGCCGTCGGTCGGCCACGTCAAGCGCTGGGGTGATGGCTTCCGGCTCGAATACGTTGAGGACTGACGGGAGCCGGTTGCGATGCTGATGGCGCTGTCCGGTCCGTCTCGGTCGCCGCTTTCTGGTGCCAAGCCGCGCAAGCTGGTGATCCTGCTGCACGGACTCGGCGCCGACGGCAACGATCTGATTGGGCTACAGCAATACTGGGGGCGGCTGCTGCCCGAAGCCGAGTTCATTTCGCCGAATGCGCCATTCCCGTGCGACATGGCCCCCTACGGCTATCAATGGTTCAGCGTGCAGGACCGCACGCCGTTGGCGATGCTGGCCGGAGTGCGCGCCGCCGCGCCGTCGCTTGACGCGTTTATCGATGAGGAACTGCAGAAGCGCGGTCTCGGCGATGGTGACGCGGCACTTGTCGGCTTCTCGCAGGGAACCATGATGTCGATGTTCGTTGGCCTACGCCGCCCGACGCCGCTTGCCGGCATTCTCGGCTATTCTGGGCGGCTGATCGCCCCCGAGCTGCTGAAAAGCGAATTGCGCTCGCGCCCGCCGGTGCTGCTGGTCCACGGCACCGAAGATCCGCTTGTGCCGTTCGAATCGATGTCGGATGCCGAGGCTGCGCTGCGCCAGGCCGGGGTCCCGGTCGTGACCCTCGCCTGCCCCGGAGTCGAGCACGCGATTGATCCGGAGGGCCTCGAACGCGGTGGCCGTTTCCTGCGCGACGTGCTCAGCGGGGCGAGCCATTAGCGGCGGCGTTGTTGGCCGGTGTCGCGGCCTCCTTCACGAGCGGTTCCAGCACGGCCAGCATTTTCGCGGAATCCCAGTCAGCCGCGCCTTCGACCCGCCCGACCTCGCGCCCCTCGGCGTCGAGCACGATGCTGGTCGGCAATCCGCGCACGCCGAACGCCTTGCCGACCTCGCTCTTCGGATCAAGATAGACCCTCACTTTGTCGAGCCCGAGCTTGGCCAGGAACGGGGCCACCGCCTTCTCGCCGCCGCGATCCTGCGACACTACCGCCACGGTCAGCTTGTCCCCGACCTTCTCCTGCAGGCCTTCGAGCGAGGGCATTTCGCGCAGGCAGGGTTGGCACCACGTCGCCCACAAATTGACGACGGCCGGCTTGCCGCGCAGATCGGCCAAATCGGCCGGCTTGCCTTCGATGTCGGTAAAGCCAACCTCGGGCGCTGGCCGCGGCGCCGCGGCAGGGGTAAACTGCCCCAATGTAACACCCGCATCAGGGGCGGCCGCCGCCGTCATCACCAGGAGCAGCGACATCGCTACGCCGCGCAACGCCGCCGAGCCGAGCGTTGAAGACCAGAGCAGACCATCGGACCGACGCCATTCCGCCGGTGCCGCTGATGCCAATCCGATGTGGGGCGGTCGGTTCGCCGGCGGTCCGGCTGCGGTTATGCGCAGCATCAATGCCTCTATAGATTTCGATAAACGCCTCTACGCCGAGGACATCGCCGCCTCGCAGGCGCACTGCGCGATGCTGATCGCACAGCGCATCATTTCGGCGGAAGATGGCGCGGCGATAGATCAAGGTCTAGAGCAGATCCGGTCGGAAATCGAGAGCGGCGCGTTCGTCTTCAGTGAAGCGAATGAGGACATTCACCTCAACGTTGAGGCGCGGCTCGCCGAGCTGATCGGCTCGGCCGCCGGCCGCCTGCACACGGCCCGCTCACGCAACGATCAGGTCGCGACCGATTTTCGCCTCTGGGTCCGCGGCGCGATCGACCGGCTTGACCCTGCGCTGCGTAAGCTTCAGGCGGCACTGATCGACCAGGCGGAAGCCACCGCCGACGCGGTGATGCCCGGTTTCACGCATCTCCAGATCGCGCAGCCGGTAACGTTCGGCCATCACTTGCTGGCGTATGTTGAAATGCTTGGGCGCGATCGCGGCCGGTTTGCAGATTGCCGCCATCGTTTGAACGAATGCCCGCTCGGTGCCGCCGCGCTCGCCGGCACCGCATTTCCGATCGACCGCGACGCGACCGCCGCCGCGCTCGGTTTCGACCGGCCCGCGGCCAATTCTCTCGACGCCGTCTCGGACCGAGATTTTGCGATCGAGTTTCTCGCCGCCGCTTCGCTTGTCGGCACCCACCTGTCGCGCCTGGCCGAGGAAATCGTGATCTGGGCCAGCGAGCCGTTTGGATTCGTCCGGCTCAGCGACGCGTTTACGACCGGCAGCTCGATAATGCCGCAAAAGCGCAATCCCGATGCCGCCGAACTGCTGCGCGCCAAGACTGGCCGGCTCGATGGCGCGCTTGTCGGCTTGCTGACGGTGATGAAGGGGCTGCCGCTCGCCTATCAAAAGGACATGCAGGAGGACAAGGTTCCGGTGTTCGAGGCATATGACGTACTCGACTTGTGCTTGGCGGCGGCGACCGGCATGGTGCGCGACATTAAGCCCGATCGCGAGCGGCTGCGGCAAGTCGCTGCACGCGGCTTCAGCACCGCCACGGACCTCGCGGATTGGCTCGTACGCACGCTCGGGATGCCGTTCCGCCGCGCTCACCGCGTCACCGGCGAAATCGTCAGGCGCGCCGAGGCCAGAGACTGCACCTTGGCCGAACTGCCGCTTGCCGATATTCAGCAAGTGGAGCCGCAGATCACCGCGTCGGTGTTCGACGTGCTCGATATCGATCGCTCGGTCGCGAGCCGCACCAGCTTCGGCGGCACCGCACCGGCGCGGGTGCGTGAGGCCGTCGCAGCGGCGCGGCGCAGGTTTCTCGCATGAGGCTGTCCCGCTTCGGTATCGCGATGCTGCTGATGCTCGGGCTGGCGCTCGCTGCCTGCGGTAAGAAAGGCGACCCGCAACCGCCCCCCGGCGTGCCGAATACCTACCCCAGGGTCTATCCTAGTGCCTGATTCCTTTGCATATCGCGACGGCGCGCTCCATGCCGAAAATGTCTCAATCGCGCGTATCGCCGCTTCGGTAGGGACACCGTTCTATGTCTATTCGGCCGCCTCGCTGCGCGCCCGCTATCATGCCTTTGCCGGCGCGTTCGCGGCCGAACGACCGCTGGTCTGTTTCGCAGTCAAAGCGAACTCCAACCTCTCTGTACTGCGCTTATTAGCCGGGCTCGGGGCGGGCGCCGACGTTGTCTCGGAGGGCGAGCTGCGTCGGGCGCTCGCCGCCGGTATTCCGCCGCAACGCATAATTTTTTCCGGTGTCGGCAAGACTAGTGGCGAGATCGAGTTCGCGCTTGCCGCCGGGATTCGGCAGATTAACGTCGAATTCGATCCCTGAACTGCGCCGGCTCAGCGCGATCGCCAAGTCGCGCCGCAAAACCGCGCAGATCGCGCTACGGGTCAACCCCGATGTCGACGCGCTGACCCACGCGAAGATCTCCACCGGCAAGAAAGAGAACAAGTTCGGCATCGATATTGACGTTGCCGTTGACGCCTACGGCCTGGCTGTCGCACTGCCCGGGGTTGAGCCGGTCGGGGTTGCGGTGCATATCGGCTCGCAACTCCTTGACTTGGCCCCGTTCCGCGGAGCTTTCGAGCGCGTCGCCGAACTTGTTTTGGAATTGCGTAATGCGGGTTTCGCCGTCACCCGGCTTGACCTTGGCGGTGGTCTCGGCATTCGCTACCACGCCGAGACCCCCCCGGAGCCGAACGCCTATGCCGCTTTGGTCCGCGAGACCTTTGGAACGCTCGATGTCGATCTGGCATTCGAGCCCGGCCGTGCCTTGTGTGGCCCGTCGGGATTGCTAGTTGCGAGCGTGGTTTACCTCAAGGAAGGGGCGACGAGGCGGTTCGTGATCATCGACGCGGCGATGAACGATCTCATCCGTCCGGCGCTTTACGATGCCTGGCATGACATCGTGCCGGTGCAGCTGCCGTCGCCGAAAGCGGTACTGAGCCCCCGCTGATGTGGTCGGTCCAATCTGCGAGACCGGCGACACCTTCGCCACCGGACGCGACCTGCCCCCGCTCGCTGAAGACGATCTGCTGGCGCTGACCAACGTCGGCGCTTACGGTGCCGTGATGAGCTCGACCTATAACAGCCGGCAGCTCGTGCCGGAGGTGCTGGTCTCGGACGACCGTTTCGCGGTCATTCGTCCGCGACCGAGCTTTGCGGCGATGTTAGAAATGGACGTGGTTCCGGAATGGCTCGCTGCACCCGATGGCGGCCAGTCTGAAATATCGACGCCCTTCCGAGGTGCGGCATGCTGAAGATTTTTCGGCCGGAACACCGGCTCGCCTTCCGGATGCGGCTGGCCCGCGCGGCGCTGCTGTGGGAACGGGTCTGGCCTGCCGCTTGGCCCGCCCTCTGCATCCTCGGCATTCTCACTGTCGTCGGGCTGTTTGACCTGCTGCCGGGATTGCCGGGCTTTGCGCATGCCGCTGTCCTCGCTCTGTTCGCGGCCGCATTCGTCGCGGCGGTCGGATGGGGCTTGCGGTCAGTGCGGCGCGGCGGATGGCCCGATACTCTCGCCGCACGGCGTCGCATCGAGCAAGCTAGCGGGCTGCCGCATCGTCCGCTCCAGGCGCTCAGCGATCGCCCGAGCACGGCATTGGATGAAAACGCAAAGGCGCTGTGGGCGGCACATCAGCGGCGGATGGCAGCGGCGCTGCGCCGTCTGCACGTCGGCTGGCCGGCTGCCGGCCTGGCGCGGCGCGATCCCTGGGGTATCCGCGCGATTTTGACCATCCTGCTGCTGCTGGCGGTCCTCGATGCCGGCGCGGATTGGCGCGATCGCGCATTTCGCGCCTTCCGACCGAATTTCGCTGCTGCCGCCGCGTCTCCGGCAAGCAGTTTCGAGTTGTGGGTAAGCCCGCCGGAATACACCGGACTCGCACCGCAGTTTCTGCGCGCCGATGCCTCCGATACGGTGCCCGTCGCCGTCGGTAGCACGCTGCTTGGGCAGGTCCATGGCGGCGGAGAGGTGCCGCTTCTCGCGATCGACGAGACAGGCGAGAATTTTACCGCTATCGACAAGCAGAATTTCAAAATCGAGCGGAAACTGACCGGCGGCAAGGAGCTGAGTCTGCGCCAGGGCGGCAGCCTGATCGGGCGCTGGGCGATCGAGATCGTGCCGGACACTCCGCCGACAATCGCTTTCGCCGACCCACCCGCCGTAACCGCTCGCGCGGCGCTGCGTCTAGACTTCCGGGCAACGGACGATTACGGTGTCGCCAGCGCTAAGGCGGTGATCCGGCGGCCGCAATCCGGCCCGCCTGGAGCCGGCTTAGACGAGACGATCGAACTCGATCTGCCGCTGCCGAGCCTGAATCCGAAAGAGGCGGAGGCCACGAGCTATCACGACCTGACACCGCATCCATGGGCCGGCCTGCCGGTCGAGATCCGGCTTGTCGTCCTCGATGGGCTCGGCCAGACAGGGGAAAGCGAGCCGGTTCGGATGGTCTTGCCGGAGCGCGAATTCCGGCATCCCGTGGCTCGAGCCATAATCGATCAGCGCAAGGAATTGGCGAAGGACCCGCACTCGGCCGAAGCGGTCGCCGAAATCCTGGGAGATTTGAATAGTCGTCCAGCGCTATTCCGTGACGACAGCGTCGTCTATCTCGGGCTTCGTGTGGCGCAGCAGCGGCTGCGCGCGGATGCCGGAAAAGAATCGATTGCCGCCGTCTCGCAGCTGCTATGGGACACCGCGCTGCGCATCGAGGACGGCAATCTCTCGCTCGCCGAGCGGGACTTGCGCCGCCTGCAGCAGAAACTCCAGGAAGCCCTCGCCAAAGGCGCGCCCGACGAGGAAATCGAGCGCCTGATGCAGGAACTGCGCGAGGCGCTAGACCGCTACCTGCAGGCGCTGGCTGAGGAAATGCAGCAGCGCCCACCGGGTGATGTGAAGCAATCGACCGACCCGTCTCAGGTGCTGACTCGGCGCGATCTGCAGCAGATGCTCGATCGCGCCCGCGAAATGGCGCGCAGCGGGGCGCGCGATCAGGCCCGCGAACTGCTCTCACAACTTCAGGATATGCTGGAGAACCTGCGCACGGCGCAGCCGGGACAGATGCAGCAGCAGGGCGACAGCCAGGCCCAGCAGATGATGCGCGGCTTGCAGCAAATGATGCAGCGTCAGCAGCAGCTTCTGGACCGCAGTTTCCGGGCTCGTTCCAAGCAGGGCGATACCGGTCAATCCGATCGCAACGGCCAACCCCAGGCCGGACAGCAGCAGGGCGAACTCGAGCGATGCCGGCGAAATGGGGGACATGAGCGAGATAGGTGATGCCGCTGGCCAGCAGGAGGGGCTGCGCCGAATGCTCGGCGAGATGATGCGCCGGCTCGGTGAGGGGGCGGGCAATATTCCCGAACCGTTCGGGCGGGCCGAACGTTCGATGCGGGACGCCTCCGGCGCGCTCGGACGCGGCCGCCCCGGCGAGGCGATCGGTCCACAGACCGACGCGCTCGATCAGTTGCAACAAGCGGCCCGCGACGTCGCGCAACAGCTTCAAAACCAGCTCGGCAGTGGTTGGGGCAAGCCCGATGGCGAAGTCGGAGCGACGGACCGCGCCCGGCGCGAGCGGATCGAACGTGACCCGTTGGGCCGTCCAGTCTCGAACAATGGCACGTACGATCGCGGCGACGTGAAGATTCCAGCTGAAAACAACCTGCAGAAATCACGCCGTATCCTTGATGAACTGCGCCGACGCGCTGGCGAGCGTACCCGACCTGAGGTTGAACTCGACTACATCGACCGACTGTTAAAACGCTTCTGAGCCAAGGGATTCAGAATTGGGAGAAAATGGGCTGATCGTGTTTGCAAATTGCCGGCGTTCAGTTATGTTTTGTCATGTGTCGCGACGCTTTGTGACGCAGTCCCCTTCTGGACCGCTCGACAGCGTGGCGATTGTTGTTGAAAACAATTGATTGGGGACGATGGATCGACGCCAGTTTTTCTCGTTCATCGCCGGTACAATGGCCCTGCCTTCCCTGGCCTACGCCCTCCCATCGTCGCCGCCGCGTCCGCACAGGCTCAATCTTCTGAGTGCAAGTACGAAGGAAACGTTCAGCGGCATTTATCGGGACGATAACGGGCCGATCCCGCGGGTCATGGACGAGATCTCGGTCTTTCTGCGCGATTTTCATACCGACGATAAGATCGGAATCGATGTCGATCTGCTCGATTTCCTGTCCGGCGTGATGCAGTCGGTCGGCCAGAACCAGGCGACGATCCTGTCTGCTTATCGCACACCCGAGACCAACGCGATGCTGGCGCGCAAAGGTTTCAAGCCGGCCGAAAACAGCCTCCACCTTTACGGTCGCGCGCTCGACGTACATTTTGGCGACAAGCTCGCCGACGCGATGAAGGCTGCTCGGGCGATGCGGCGCGGCGGGGTCGGCTGGTATCCGGATTGCGGCTTTATGCATATCGACACCGGGCAGGTGCGAAACTGGGATATCGACGAGAAGGATCGGGGAACCATCCTTGCCGGCAACCGTAAAATCCAAATCGACAAGCACGGTAAGATACTAATGGCGAAGGGCAATGCTGTTCCGCACAAGCGGTCGCCCGCGTTGCGCGAAGGTCCACTCAACAGTCGCGACCGGCTGGTGCGGTTGCGCAAGATCGCGCGCGCCGAGTACCTGGCACGCGCGAGATAGCCTTTCCCTGGATTGTCTTGGCTGGCCCGGAATATCAGCCAGCCCCGCCGCAAATTCCGTTACCCGCGCGGTGGCTTAGGGCGCCTCGCTCGTCATAATGATTGTACCGGAGGCGGCGAACATCCCGCCAACACCGTGACACACCGAAATTTTCGCGCCCATCACCTGGGCCGGCGCGATGCCGCGCATCTGGCGCACGCTCTCTTGTAGCGCGTACATACCATACATACCCGAATGCATATAGGAGAGCCCGCCACCGTTGGTGTTCAGCGGCAGCTTGCCACCCGGCGCCGTATTGCGCTCCCAGATGAACGCCGCCGCCTCGCCGGGCTGGCAGAAACCAAGATCTTCAAGACCGTAGATAGGCAGGTGAGCGAACGCATCGTAAATCATCAGATGATCGACATCGTCGTGCGTAATGCCCGCCTCCTCGAAGGCGGTCGACCCGGCCACACGGAACGCGCGCGAGGACGTAAAATCCTCCATCTGACTGACCATCGGCGTCTCGACCAATTCGCCGGTGCCGAACAGGTAAACCGGCTTCCGAGGGAAATCCCTGGCGCGGTCGGCAGACGTCAGGATCAGCGCGCCGCCACCGTCGGTTACGAGGCAGCACATCAACAAGCGGAACGGATACGCGATCATCCGTGAGCTTAGCACGTCCTCGACCGTGATCGAGTCCTTGAACGTCGCGCGCGGGTTCTTCGCGGCCCATTCGCGCTGAATGACCGCCACCATCGCGAGCTGCTCCTCGGTCGTGCCGTAGGTCTTCATGTAGCGTAGCACCGGGATCGTGAAGAGGGTCGGCGGCCCCATCGGCCCGTAGGGCAGCTCGAACTGACCCTGCAGGCTCCCCGGCGACACGGCCGGGCGGGAGCGCGCTACCCCGGAGCGGCCGCTTTCGCCATGCGTGATCAGTACGGTCTTGCAAAGGCCGCTCTCGATTGCGGCGGCTGCGTGGCGAACGTGGATCATGAACGAGCAGCCACCGACCGCCGTACCGTCGACCCATTTGGGCGTGATGCCGAGATAATGCGCAATCGTGACTGGCGTCTCTCCGGCGGTCGCGACGCCGTCGATATCCTTCGGCCCGATGCCGGCATCCTCCATCGCGTTGAGCGCGGCGTCGGCGTGCAGCCCGATCTGCGACAAATCCGGGATGCGGCCCAACTCGGTCGTCTCGGCGGCCCCGACGATCGCAACGGATTTCGGTTTCATCTCGGTCAGCCTTTCGCCGGGCGGAACAGGGGCAGCGCTATCTCGTCGTCGATCTTCTCGAACGCGACCTCGAGTGGCATGTCGAGTTGGAGCGCCTCCGGTGTCTGCGGGCAATCGACGATGTTGGTCATCATGCGCGGCCCCTCGTCGAGTTTGACCACCGCGATCGCGTAGGGAGGCGTAAAACCCGGCACCGGACGGTGGTGGATTACATAGCTGTATAGGCGCCCCTTGCCGCTGGCGCGAAACACGGTCACGTCACGCAATGCGCAGACCGGGCAGAACGGCCGTGGTGGGAAATAGGCCTTTCGGCAGGAATTGCATCGCTGCAGGCGTAATTCGCCGGCGCGCGTTCCCTCCCAGAAATGCATCGTTTCGGGTGTTGGCTGCGGTCGTGGCCGCTGTCCTTGGGGCATCCGCCATTCCTCGGGTTGGTGCCGCTCCCTTACTGCCCCGATCGCTGCGCAGGCGAAGAAAGGGAGAGGGTTGACGTCGAATCAAGGTTGCTGCGCCGCACCGCCTGCGGCAAACGAAATCTGCACAAGCCGCGGAGACAAAGATGATCACACCCGCTTATGCTCTCACGATGGCGGCCTACAATGCCGAGATGAACCGGCGCCTGTACGGAGCCGCCGAGCGACTCGGCGAGGCAGAGCGACGCGCATCGAAAGGCGCCTTCTGGAGTTCCATCCACGGCACCCTGGTCCATATCCTGTGGGGCGATCATCAGTGGATGAGCCGCTTTGACGATTGGCCGCGCCCGGCAACGCCGATCAAGGAAAGCGACCGGTTCATCGAGGATTTTCCCGAATTGTCGGCGGCGCGCGAAAAGGCCGATGCCGACATTTCGGCGTGGGCAGCGAAGATCGATCAGCCTTGGCTAGACGAGGATCTGGTCTGGTTCAGCGGCGCCGCCGGGCGCGAAATCCGCGCGCCGAAGGGGTTACTCGTCGCGCATTTCTTCAATCACCAGACGCATCATCGCGGTCAAGCGCATGCGCTGATCACCGCCGCCGGACAAGCGACCGGCGACACGGACCTGTTCCTGCTCGTTCCGCACATCCTCGAATAGCGCGAAGCGTCCCGTTTGTCCGCTTCCGCTAGCGGTGCACCCCATTCCTGATCCCCACCCGCGCGGCAGCGTAACGGGGTGAGGCGTTGGTCAGTCGTGAACACTTGGCCGACAATGGGGCCACCGCGACAAGTCCGCGCAGTGCGTCAGCCGTCATCGCGCCGGGCCGGTTTTCCCCACCTGCGGACGGGACGGTGATCAATTGCCGGGTGTGATAAAGGGCGGTTGAGGACGGGGCGTCCACCGGTTCCGCGGGTGATCAATCCGCGTCATCACATGCTGCGAGAATCGTTGACCCAATACTCGCGCATTCTGCATAGTCGGCTGCGGAGCGAGAGCGTAAAAGAGCGCTATGATTTCGCCCCAAAAAGGAATCCGTGACGAAGAGAAGCCGTGTTTTGAAGCCTGGCGAGGGCTGCGTGGATCATCACACGGCGTTGCGGGCGAACCCGTCGCAGAGATGGTACGATGACCTCCAAATGCAAAGTCAACGGCTTGATCTGGAACTTCCGCAGATGGCCTCGAAGGTGAACCGCCGAAAGAGGCAAATTACCGGGCTGGATGCGCAATCGAAGACAGCGTCAAGCGCGACTGACACCAACAAACCGCTGGTGTCGCTGCACGCAAGAATCGGTGACGCAAGGCCCGACTTCCCGAACAGCAAGAGGCAAGCGCATACACAAAATCGCCGTATGGAATTGTCATTTAGCTGATACAGGTTCCTGACTGGAGCCGCACATTTTGAGCGGAAAAACGCGATGGCCGAATACACCGAACAGAAGAGATTTCCACAAGCTAAAACACGCCGCGGTCGGCGGATATCGGTGATTTGGTCGATCCCCGCGGTCGCCCTCCTGATCGGTGCCTGGCTCGCTTGGGATACGCTGTCGAAGCAAGGTCCGACTATCGAGATTTCCTTCCAGAGCGGCGAGGGGCTGCAAGCCGGTCAATCGCAGCTGAAATACAAGGACATTGTCTTCGGCACGGTCAAAAGCCTCAGATTATCGTCCGACCTGACGCACGTGATCGTCACAGTGGACACGACGGCGCAGGCCAAACCTCTGCTGACCGAAGGCACGGTGTTCTGGGTTGTCAAGCCGCGGCTTTTTGCTGGCAGTCTCTCCGGTCTCGAAACCGTGCTTTCCGGATCGTATGTCGGCATGTTGCCGCCGACGACGGCAGGCAACGCAGCAGCGGGAATTTACTGGGCAAGAGGATCCGCCGATACTCTCGGCGCACGTGCCGGGTCGCACATTCCTCCTGAAGTCAAAAAAGATCGGTTCGATCTCGGTCGGCGCACCGATTTTCTATCGCGATCTGTCGGTCGGCGAGGTTCTCGGCTGGGACATCGGCGACATGGCCGAGAACGTGACGATCCATGCCTTTATCCGAGCGCCGTATGACGCATATATTTCGGAACAGACGCGATTTTGGAATGCCTCCGGTATTTCGGTGAAGCTCAGCGGCACCGGACTAGACGTCCAGATGGAATCGCTTCGTGCATTGCTTCTCGGTGGCATAGCGTTTGAGACTCCGGTCTCAGAGGCGAAGAATGCTGGGGTTGCAGAAGCAAATCATGTATTTCCGTTGTTTTCGGATCGCTCGCAGGCCGACGCTGCGAGCTATACTCGCAAGATCTCCGTCATTTCGTATTTCCCCGGTTCCGTACAGGGCCTCGGCGCGGGTTCCGACGTCACAATGCACGGCCTGAAGATTGGCGAAGTGACCAATGTGCAGCTCGCTTATGACGCCGCCAGGGGCGGGATAGTCGCGCCGGTTCGTTACGAAGTCGAACCGGAACGGATTGTCGGTATCGGGAAACGGGTAGCCAAAACCGACTCAGAGGCGGTCTCAAAACTTGTCGAGCGTGGCCTGCGAGCGAGTTTGCAAAGCGCCAGCCTGATTACCGGCCAGCAAACAGTGACGCTCGATTTCGTCGAGAACGCACCACAGGCGGACCTCAAGATGGAAGATGCGGGATTTCGTTCTGCCAACCACTGAAGGCGGGGGATTTGCGAGCCTTGCATCCTCGGCGACTGATCTTCTGAACAAAGTTAAGGCGATGCCCTTTGCCGAGATCGGCCGATCCCTCAATGGCATCCTCAGCTCAGCCGATGATGTGGCCAGCAGCCCGGAGATGAAGAAATCCCTCGCCCAGCTTGCCACGACAATCGCGTCGACACAGGATCTGATGAAGCGGCTCGATAGCGGCGTTGGTCCGGTGGCGAAACAACTTCCGGAAATGTCGGCCGAACTGCAACGAACGCTGAAAAGTACGAATAAGCTGCTTCTGTCGCTCGACACCGGCTACGGCGGGGACACGCAATTCAACCGCGACCTCATGAGGGTGCTGATGGAGGCTAGCGATGCGCTTCGCGTCTATTCGCTCGCTTGCGAATTTGCTTGAGCGCCACCCCGAGGCTCTGATCAAAGGTCGTGCAGGAGCTCCGACCCAATGAGCTGGACCGCATATTGTTCCCGCATTGCGGCTTTGGTGCTGATTGCCGCGCTCATGGCGTTGTTCGTCTCCGGCACCGCGTCTTGTATGCGATCACGCCGGTCCCGGGTGCGGTTCACGGCGGCGCACCTAAGGTTATCGTGTTGCGCCAGATCGGCCTCGCGCGATACCTCGATCGCCCGCGAAATTGTCGCCTCCACCGAGAACAACCGGATGGAGGTAATGTCGAACGACTGGTGGGGTGAACCGCTGGGACCAATGCTGAGCCGGGTGTTGACGGAAGAACTGGGTCAACGCTTGCCGCAAAGTGTGGTGCTCAGCGACACTGGTGCCGTTTCGGCTCCGCCCGATGCCACGATTGAATTGAATATTCGCCGGCTCGACAAGGATGCGGCTGGTAACCTCGTTCTACAAGCACAGGCCGGAGTGACGTTTAAGGGCCGGTCGGCTCCGGCATTGCGCAGCTTCCAAATCGTTAAGGCGCCTCCGGCATCGGGCATTCCCGGCCAGGTGGCGGCTGCCAGTACGGCGCTTGGCGAGCTTGCCGATGGGCTCGCCTTGATGCTGCTCGCGCGTCAGTGATGGCCATTTCAACCGGCCGAACGCTGACGCTGCCGCAAATGCGGGAATGCCGTGGCTGCGGCTTGGTGCAGTTGGTGCCGGCTCTCGCACCGGGCATGACGGCGCAATGCGCACGCTGCCCGACGGTATTGCGCGTCACGTCAACGCATCGTCTGGATCATGTCATCGCGCTCGCGACGACCGCGCTTGTCCTGCTCATCATCATGTTCTCGTCAAACCTGATGAGCGTTCAAACCGCCGGTATCCGGCACGTCGCCGATCTCTTCTCGGGGCCGGTGGAACTCGTTAACCGGGGCATGCCCGAACTTGGGGCGGTTGTCATATTCGTAACCGTCTTGGCGCCATTGTGCCGGGTGGCCGCCATGGTCTATGTGCTGATCCGATCGCACGAATCGACACCGCCAAGCCATCTGCGGCGAGTGTTTGCCTATTCCGAAGTGCTGCGACCCTGGTCGATGCTCGAGGTTTTCGTTCTCGGTGTCTTCGTCGCTTATGTGAAGCTCGGCGATCTGGTTACGATCGGACTTGGACTAGGTGTCTACGTACTGATTCTGCTGACCTTCGTGCTGGTATGGATGGATGCCGCTCTCGACCGCGAGGCGGTATGGGAGCGTCTGGATCGGCGGACTGCCGAACTCAACCCCCCGCCCGCCTCGCAGCATGCGCTCGGCTGCGAGATTTGCGCCCTGGTCAGCGTGCCGAGAGGCGTCGAGGGACGCTGCCCGCGCTGTGAAAGCGTTTTGCACGCACGCAAACCTAATAGCGTCGCGCGAACCTGGGCCTTGGTCTTTGCGGCCCTGATCATGTATGTGCCAGCGAACTATTACCCGGTGCTGACGATCATGCAGCTTGGTGCCGGTACACCAAGCACGATCATTGGCGGGGTCGAGGAGCTGTTGACAGCGCGTCAATATCCCCTTGCGGCGCTGGTGTTCTTCGCCAGTATTCTCGTACCGGTGCTGAAGCTCGTCGGGTTGTCGGTCATGCTGGTGACCGTTCAAACCGGGCAGGCGGCTTGGCTCCGCGACCGCACGCGGCTCTACCACATCGTGCGCTTCATCGGGCGCTGGTCGATGATCGACATCTTCATGGAATCACTGCTCGGCGCTCTGGTGGTTTTCGGCTCAGTCATCACGATCGTTCCGGGTGTGGGGGCCATAGCGTTTTGCGCGGTGGTCATCCTGACGATGTTCGCGGCCGAGACATTCGATCCCCGACTGATGTGGGATGCTGCAAATGACCCGGAGGTGATCAGGACTCCTGTCTGATCGCGAGATTGCGATCGCCTCAGCAATAAGATTAATGCCCGGGCGAAACGGGGTGGCCCGAAGTTGGGGATCGCTGGTTGCTCCCTTATGTTGAGGCAAGCGAGTCGATGTTGGCGTGAAACCCTTTTACTGCCGAACCGTCGTGCGGGCCTTTGACCAGCCGTTGGGGTCTTTCAGAAAGCTCTTGATCGCTTCGTACTGACCGGGCGCGAAGCGTCCCAGACGCTCGGCGGTCCGTGCGACGTCCCACCATGTCGCGAGCGCCAACAGCGTGATCCCCTCGGCGGCGAGGCTTGTCTCTATCTGTGGGAAGATGCCGTAATTGAAGATCACAAAGGCGTGTTTGATGTGACCGCCGGCCTGGCGGATGGCCCGGACGAAATTGAGTTTGGAGGTGCCTTCGCTGGCGAGATCCTCGACCAGCAGCACGCGCGCCTCCTCCTTCAGCTCGCCCTCGATCTGGGCGTTGCGGCCGAATCCCTTCGGCTGCTTGCGCACATATAGCATCGGCAATGACAGCCGGTCGGCGATCCAGGCCGCGAAGGGAATGCCGGCCGTCTCGCCGCCAGCGATCGCATCGAGCGATTCGAAACCGCTGTGCCGCTCTATCAGCTCGGCGGCGAGATCCATCAGCTTCTTGCGGGCGCGCGGGAACGAGATCAGCCGCCGGCAATCGATGTACACCGGCGAGCGCAGACCCGAGGTGAAGGTGAACGGGTCGTCCGGGCGGAACAGCACGGACTCGGTTTCCAGCAGGATGCGGGCGGTGATTTCCGCAGCGTCGGTTCCGCTGACGGAGCGGGCGAGGGGAGGGAGGCTCGGCATGATGGAGCATCCTAGCGCAAAATAGCGCCGGGTTGACAAGCGATGCCTTTAAAGAACAAAATATGAACATCGTTTCGATCAACAGCCTTCTCGGTGCATGTCCCCCCCGACTCACAGCATCAGCCTCGACAGCCTTCGCGAGCACATCCGCCGGATCGAGGTTCCGCGGGCGCACGCCGTATCGCCGTTCGGCATTGCCGCGATCGATCGCGCGCTACCCGGCGGCGGGCTGCCGCTCGGGGCGCTGCACGAGGTGCTGGGCGCCGGGGCCGACGAGGAAGACGGCGCCGCTGCCGCCGCTTTTATAGCCCGAATCCTAGCCCGGCTCGGCGGCCGATTGGGATGGGCATCGGGGTCGTCGGCCCAGCTTGGCCAATCGCGCAACGGCAAGCATGTCTGCGTCGGCTCCCTCCCGCTTTGCAACCCTGTCTCGCTTAATCCGATATCCGGCGCTTTGCCATCGCGCCGCGTCCCCGATCCTTTCCAGCTACCTCTCGCCTCTTTCCCGGTTCCCTCTCTCCCCGATATTGCCCCGCAAGCGGCGGCGGAAAGCACAGCGGACCGAGCCAGGGCGGGGAACGCCAGGCCAGGTTATGGAGCCGTACTGTGGTGCGTGCGGCAGCCGGATCTCTACGGACCGGGGCTGCTGGCGCACGGGCTGGACCCGGCCCGGATCGTACTGGTGACAGCACGGCGCAGTGACGAGGCGCTGTGGGCCGTCGAGGAAGCGCTGCGCGCCGGTCCGCAAGCGGGGCTAGCCGCCGTCGTCGCGGAAATCGAGCGACTGCCGATGGTGGCGGGACGCCGGCTGCAGCTGGCTGCCGAGCGCTCCGGCCTCACAGCATTTCTGCTGCGGCGCTGGCGCGGCGCCGCCACGGCGGCGGCGGAACGCGAGCGGCCGAGCGCCGCGCTGACCCGCTGGCGGGTCACCGCGCTGCCGTCCGTCTTGAGAAACCCTCTCTTGAGAAACCCTCTCCCCCCGCTGGGGGCAGAGGGAAGGGTGAGGGCCTCGGCTTTTGGCGTCAGGCCCCCTCCCCCTGACCCTCTCCCCCGGTGGGGGAGAGGGGGCGACATTGCGTCAACAGGGTTCTTTGGCGCCGGCCTCGGCCCGCCGCGCTGGCGCATCGAGCTGCTGCGCGTTCGCGGAGGAGTGCCGGGCAGCTGGGACGTGGAGATCGTCGATGCGACGGGTCATGTACATCTTTCTGCCGGACTGGCCGATCGACCGGCTGCGCCGCAGCGGCCGCATGCCGGGCCTGCAATCCGGCGGGCCGGATAATGAAGTCCCGTTCGCGACGGTCATCGAGGCGCGGGGTCGCCGCCTGCTCGCCGCGGTAAACCAGGCTGCCGCGGTGGTCGGGCTGGCGCCGGGTATGCCGCTCGCTGACGCGCTGTCGCTCGTACCGGAGCTGCTGACCGCGCCTGCCGAGCCGTCGGCCGACGCCGCAGCGCTGACCAGGCTCGCCGAATGGTGCGGCCGCTACAGCCCATGGACCGCTCCCGACGATGCAGATGGCATTAAGGTCGAGATTACCGGCTGTGCCCATTTGTGGGGCGGCGAGGACAAGCTCGCGGCCGATCTGGCGCGCCGCCTCGCACGTCAAGGCATCGCGCACGGGATCGCGATCGCCGGTACGCTGGGCGCGGCATCGGCGCTGGCGCGGTTCGCGGCGGAGCCCGGCCGACCGGCGCTGCCCGGCTCCGGCGATGAGCGCGCCGCGCTGGCGCCGCTGCCGGTCGAGGCGCTGCGGCTCGATCCGGCAACCGTCTCCGGGCTGCGCCGGGTCGGGCTGCGCCGGGTCGGCGATCTCTATCCGATGCCGCGCGAGGCGCTCGCCCGCCGTTTCGGGGAGATCGTGCCGCGGCGTCTCGATCAGGCGCTCGGCCTGGTTTCGGAGCCGCTGTCGCCGATGAGCGAGGCGCCGGTGCGGCGGGTGCGGCTCAGCTTCGCAGAGCCGATCTCCGAGCTGGCCGATCTCGCCCGCGCCATCAAACATCTCGCCGCCGAGCTGGCGGCGCATCTGGAACGCGCGGTCGACGGGGCGCGCTGGCTCGGCCTCGCTTTTCACCGGGTCGACGGCAGGGTCGAACATATCCGGGTCGGCACGGCGCGGCCGAGCCGCGAGGCCCGTCATCTGGCAGGGCTGCTCGCGGCGAAGTTGGAGACGGTCGATCCCGGTCTCGGCGTCGAGGATATGATCCTCGCGCTGCTCGCGGCCGAACCGCTCGCCCCGAGGCAGATTGCCATAAAGCCGCTCTCCGCTCTTCATGGAAACCCTCTCCCCGGGCGGGTGAGAGGGAGCAACGATGTCGCCGATGCCATAGCGCCGCTGCTCGATCGCCTCGGAGCTCGCCTCGGACTGGACGTGATCGGCCGCATCGCGATGCGCGAAAGCCATATCCCGGAACGCGCCTCGTTCTTCGTTCCGGTCGGCGGCAACCCCCACCCCAACCCTCCCCCGCAGGCGGAGGAGGGTACATGCCTTGGCTTAGGTTCTGTCCCTTCCTGCAATGCCCTTGTTCCCTCCTTCGCAATCCCCGGATCAAGTCCGGAGAGGGAAGGGTCAGGATGGGAGCAGGGCGGGACGGGACCGGAGGCTTTGTTAAAACCGCTTCGGCCGGTTCGCCTTTTCATGCCGCCGGAGCCGGTCGAAGCGGTCTGGGTTCTACCGGACGAGCCGCCGTTCCGGTTCGCTTGGCGGCGCCGCGCGCACAGCGTTTGCCGCGCCGAAGGCCCCGAACGCATCGCCGAGGAATGGTGGACCCCGGTCGGCGCCGCCGCGGCTGTTTCCGCCGGCGCCATCCGCGATTACTACCGGGTCGAAGACGCGGAGGGACGGCGCTTCTGGCTGTTCCGCGCTGGGCTGCCGGGTATGAACGCGGATCGGGATCCGCTGCCGCGCTGGTACATCCACGGCCTGTTCGCCTGATGCCCGAACTACCGCCAAAAGCGTTCAACAGACTTGCCCGCACGATCGGTAGCGGCAGCGCCGGACCGCCTGGAAAAGCGAGGACGCCGGTATTCGGTACCGGTCCGGGGGGGTTGCCCAGGTCGGGCCCGATCTATGCCGAATTGCAGGTCACCAGCAATTTCTCGTTCCTGCGCGGCGCCTCGCATCCCGACGAGCTGGTAATAACGGCGGCGGCGCTGGGCCATACCGCGATCGCGATTACCGACCGCAACAGCCTCGCCGGGATCGTGCGCGCGCACCACGCAGCGAGGACGGTTGGCATCCGGTTCGTCGTCGGCGTCCGGCTCGATTTGCGCGACGGCACAAGCCTGCTCGCATATCCGCGGAACCGCGCCGCCTATGGCCGGTTGACGCAGCTGTTGACGCTCGGCAAGCGCCGGGCCGCCAAGGGCGAATGCCACCTCGACTATGCCGATGTCGTTGCCCACGGCGAGGGGCAGATTGTCATCGTCTTGCCGCCGGAGAACGGTGCGATAACCAATTTCGCCGCCCGGATCGCGACGGATTTCGCCGGCCGCGCCTATCTCGCCGCCCATCACCTTTATCGCGGCGATGACGCTGGCCGCCTCGCCGAGCTTGCGGTCGTTGCCGAAGATAGCAGGCTGCCGCTCGTCGCCGTCAACGACGTGCTCTACCACACGCCCGAGCGGCGCCCGCTGCAGGATATCGTGACCTGCATCCGCGAGCACTGCACGATCCACGAGGCCGGGTTTCGCCTCGCCTCCAATGCCGAGCGGCATCTGAAACCGCCCGCCGAGATGGCCCGGCTGTTCCGCGGCCACGAGGACGCCGTCGCCCGGACCGCGGAAATAGTTGAACGCTGCCGGTTCAGCCTCGATGAATTGCGCTACGAATACCCCGAGGAGCCGATCCCCGACGGGATGACGCCGCAGCAATACCTTGCCTCACTCGCCTGGGAAGGCGCTAGAGAGCGGTTTACAAAGAAATCCCTTCCCCCCACTGGGGAGAGAGGGAGTGGGGAAGAGGGAGAAAATGGGCAGATTTCCGATGATTTATCCCACATCCCCGATCACATCCGCCGCCTGATCGAACATGAGCTGGCGCTGATCGAGCGGCTCGATTACGCGCGCTATTTCCTGACCGTACGCGACATCGTCGCCTTCGCGCGCGACCGCGGCATTCTGTGCCAGGGGCGCGGCTCGGCGGCCAATTCGGTCGTCTGCTATTGCCTCGGCATTACCGCGGTCGATCCGGCCCGCATCGACGTGCTGTTCGAGCGGTTCATCAGCGCCGCGCGCAACGAGCCGCCCGATATAGACGTCGATTTCGAGCACGAGCGCCGCGAGGAGGTCATCCAATATATTTATGAGAAATACGGCCGCGACCGCGCTGGTCTTGCTGCGACCGTGATCTGCTATCGCGCCCGCGGCGCGATTCGCGAGGTCGGCAAGGTGCTGGGGCTGTCCGGCGATGTGGTGGCGGCGCTCGCCGGCATCGTGTGGGGCTGGTCGAACGACCCGATCGGCGACCGGCGCGTGCGCGAGGCCGGGCTCGATCCAGCGGATCGCAATCTGCATCTGGCGCTCGATCTCGCCGCCGAGCTGATCGGGTTCCCGCGGCACCTGTCGCAGCATGTTGGCGGCTTCGTGATCACGCGCGGGAAGCTGTCGGCGCTGGTACCGATCGAAAACGCGGCGATGGCGAACCGCACCGTAATCGAGTGGGACAAGGACGATCTCGACGCGCTCGGTATTCTCAAGATCGACATTCTGGCGCTCGGCATGCTGAGCTGCCTTCGCCGCGCTTTCGCGCTGATCGAGCGGCATTATGGCCCATCCTACATCCTCGCTTCTATCCCGGCCGAGCGGCCCGAGGTCTATGAGATGCTGAGCCGGGCCAATTCGCTGGGCGTCTTTCAGGTGGAGAGCCGCGCCCAAATGACGATGCTGCCGCGGCTTAAACCCCGCGAATTCTACGATCTCGTGATCGAGGTCGCGATTGTGCGCCCCGGGCCGATCCAGGGAGACATGGTGCACCCGTATCTGCGCCGCCGCGCCGGGCGCGAATCGGTTGCGTATCCATCCCCCGAATTGCGCCGGGTGTTGGAAAAGACCCTGGGTGTGCCGCTGTTCCAGGAACAAGCAATGCAGATCGCGATCGTCGGCGCCGGGTTTTCGCCCGAGGATGCCGACCGGCTGCGCCGCGCGATGGCGACGTTCAAGCGCAACGGCGAGATCCACCTGTTCCGCGACAAGTTCATCGCGGGCATGACCGGGCGCGGCTACACCCGGCGATTTCGCGACACGCTGCTTCGACCAGATCGAGGGGTTCGGCACCTACGGGTTTCCCGAGAGCCACGCCGCAAGTTTTGCGTTGCTGGTCTATGTCTCGGCCTGGATCAAATGCTTCTACCCCGAAATCTTCGCCTGCGCGCTGTTGAACAGCCAGCCGATGGGGTTTTATGCGCCGGCCCAGATCGTGCGCGACGCGCGCGAGCATGGCGTCGAGCTGCGCCCGGTCGACGCCAATTTCAGCGACTGGGACTGCACGCTGGAGCCGCTCTCGAATCACTTCCCCCGAAGCGGAGAGGGTAGAATGAGGAGTGGGTCCCCGAACGGCGTTTCGTCGTCCCTTCACCCCAGCCCCCTTCCTCACTGCGACAGAGTGAGCAAGATGGCGCTGCGTCTCGGGCTTCGGCTGGTCAAGGGGCTGGCCGAGGCCGATGCTCTCCGCTTGGTCGCGGCCCGCGACGCGGGATATGCCGACGCGCGCGATTTGTGGCGGCGCAGCGGCCTTGGACGCGCGGCGCTCGAACGCCTGGCCGCCGCCGACGCGCTGCGCTCGCTGGATCCCGCCAATGGCGGGCTGGACCGCCGCCGTGGGCTGTGGGCGTTGAAGGCCCTTGGCGAGCCGCCGCTGCCGTTGTTCGCAACCAGTGGCTTCGGAGAAAACTCCTCTCTTCCAGTAGGGGAGAGGAAGGAGATCGAAGCGGAGGCGCAGGAGAAGGCTGCCGTTTCCCTTCTCCCCGAGATGCCGCTCGGCGAGCATGTCGTCGAGGATTACGCAACGATCGGGTTGACCCTGAAACGCCACCCGCTTGCCTTTCTGCGCCATGAATTACAGCGCGAGGGTCTTGTCCGAGCCGCCGATCTCGCCGTCTTGCCGGTTGGGTGGCGGCTGGCGATCGCCGGGCTCGTTCTGATCCGCCAGCGCCCGGGCAGCGCCAACGGCGTCGTGTTCATCACGATCGAGGACGAAACCGGGGTCGCCAACCTGATCGTCTGGCCCGCCATGCTCGAACGCTTTCGCCGTGCGGCGCTCGGCGCGACCTTGCTCTGTTGCCGTGGCCGGTTGCAGCGTGAGGAGAACGTAATCCATCTCGTCGCCGAGGATTTGCGCGACTGGACGGCGCGTCTCGATGCGCTGCGCGAGCGCAATGCGGAACCAATCTCGCCAACCAAGCCTCGCCATCGTATCCCCGACCGAGACCGGCGCGACCTAATGATTCCGAGCCGAAATTTCCGATAGAGTTTATCCACACCCGCGAAGGGAATGAACACAGGATCGCGATCACGGCACGGAAACCATCCAACCGCTGAGGCTCAGTAGCGAGCCGGAAGTTGCCGCGGGCGCTGGAACCTCGCTCCTTGACAGGCGACAGAGGCCAATCCGACTCTCATCAAGGACGAGCCAATGAGCTGTGCTGACTTGCCGGAACAACAGCCCGCAATTCCAACGGCAAACCCACCCGCGATCACCCTCTGCGTGCGAGCACCGGAGCATCGCATCCGCCTTCGCCAATCCACCTGTGGCCCTTTGCCCGCGCCGAGCGCGCAGGATAGGCAATCGCAGCCCCCGACACTATCCGGTGTTGCGCAAATGTCTCTGCGAGAGTGCGCGCTTTCGCTGCCCCCAACGCCTAATGTTGCGTAAATGTCGCGCCCGGCAATGTTTTGCCTCACGGCCTCCATTGTCGGCTTTGGCGAGCCAAAAACCAGTTGCCATCGCGATAGTCGATGGTAATCATGGTCGCATCGGTGATGGCGTAACCATCGTCACACGTGTTTTTGCGGCCGGAGGTAAGGGGAATGAGTAATCGCTTTCTGCTAGGCGTTGCCGGTGTGGCGCTTGCCGTAGGGTTGGGCTCAGGCCCCGCTTCGGCCCAGTGGCTCGCGATGCCGGCCAATGGGACCTGGTACGTCGGCGGCGAGGGCGGCTGGACGTGGCTCAACGACTCCGACATCAACCTTCGGGCGGTGAGCGGCAAGGAGAAATTCGACGGCGGACCGGCCCTCGGGGTGCGCGTCGGCTACGAATGGGGGTCGTGGCGCCTCGAAGAGGAGTACGCCTACCGAATCAACGGCATAAATAGCGTCGGGCCTTTTGTTGCGGATGGTAATCGCACGTCCCATGCGTTTATGACGAACTTGCTTTACGGTTTCGATTTCGGCTGGCTGGTTACGCCCCATATCGGCGGCGGCGTTGGTGCCGTGCTGCAACGCGACGGGTGGTCTAACCCGATTGTCGGAACCGTGGGGGCATCGACCGCCTGGAACTTTGGCTACCAGGCAATCGCCGGCATTCGCTACAACATCAACCCGACTCTGGCTTTCGATGTTGATTACCGTTACTTCGGGGTTCTGGATACTGATTTCACGACGCCGAACGGCCCGCTCGTGCGCGCAGGCGCCTCCAACAAGTACACGGCTAGCAACAGTTCGAATAACGTGATGGCCTCGATCGTCTTGAAATTCGGCGCGCCACCGCCACCGCCGCCACCGCCGCTCCCGCCCGCGCCGCCGCCGGTGCAGCGCAAGGTGTTCCTCGTGTTCTTCGATTGGGACAAGTATTCGATCACGCCGGAGGGCATGCAAATTCTGCAACAGGCGGCGGCGGCCTACCGGTCGGGCGCTCCGGTGCAGATCCAGGTTACCGGCTATACGGACCGCTCGGGCTCGCCTGCGTATAACCAGCGGCTCTCGGAGCGGCGCGCTGGCGCGGTCGCAACCGCTCTCGAAGGCTTGGGCGTGCCGCGCTCGCAGATGATCGTCGCCGGCCGCGGCGAGAACGACAACCGCGTTCCGACGGCGGACGGCGTGCGCGAGCCGCAGAACCGCCGCGTCGAGATCGTGTTCCCGTAATCGCCGATCTCCAGACCGGGGTCGCAAGACCCCGGCCGCGATCGCCGCCGCGCTCACCGCGGCGGCGTTTTTATTTCGGCGCTCGATACGAGAATCGCCGCAGCTTTCGCTTTCGGGAAACCGACACTAGGATTTGCCGGGTTTTGCGCAAAAAAGGTTGCCCATGTCCGATTCGCCGGCGCTGCCACTTTCCCGCTTCAAGGTTCTCGACTTGACCCGCGTCCGCGCGGGTCCGACAGCGGTGCGCCAGCTCGCCGATTGGGGCGCCGAGGTGATCAAGATCGAGGCGCCGGCCGGGCCCGGCGAAGGCTTCGGCGGTCCGCGCGACGGTCCCGATTTTCAGAACCTGCACCGCAATAAGCGCAGCCTGACGCTGGATCTGAAGGCGCCCGAGGGGATCGAGATCTTTCGCAAGCTGGTGGGGAACGCCGACGTCGTCGTCGAGAATTACCGGCCTGATGTGAAAACCCGCCTCGGCATCGACTACGAGGCTCTGAAAGCGGTCAATCCGCGCCTCGTATACGCCAGCATTTCCGGCTTTGGGCAGAGCGGGCCCTATCGGGACCGCCCCGGCTTCGACCAGATCGCGCAGGGGATGGGCGGGCTGATGTCGATCACCGGTTTGCCGGGGCAGGGGCCGGTGCGGGTCGGGATCCCGGTCGCCGATCTGTCCGCCGGGATTTTCTGCGCGATGGGCATTCTCGTCGCGCTGCTGGAGCGCGAGGTGTCGGGCAAGGGCCAATGGGTAGAAAGCTCGCTGTTGGCGGCGCAGATCGCGATGCTCGATTTCCAGGCGGCGCGCTGGCTGATCGCGCACGAGGTGCCGGAGCAGGCCGGCAACGACCATCCGACCAGCATCCCGACCGGCGTCTTCCGCACGCGCGACGGGCACATCAATATCGCCTCGGCCGGCGACGAGATTTTCCGCCGGTTGTGCCGGGCGCTGGACGCTCCGGAACTGGCGGATCATCCGGATTACCGGACCGGCAAGCTGCGATCGGACAACCGCAAGGCGCTCAACGCCGCGATCGAGGCGATCACCGAGACGCGCGACAGCGCCGAATGGATCGAGCGCTTCAACAACGCGGGCGTGCCGGCCGGGCCGATCTACGCGATGGACCAGGTCTTCGCCGATCCCCAGGTCAGGCATCTGGGCATCGCCCAGCCGGTCGATCATCCGACCTTGGGCCGGCTCGAACTCGTCGGGCAGGCGGTGACGCTGAGCCGCACACCGAGCCGGCTGCTTAGCGCCAGCCCCGAACCCGGCGAGCACAGCGACGAAATCCTGCGCGAACTCGGCTACGGCGACAGCGACATCGCGGGCCTGCGGCAGCGACGGATCGTCTGATCCGGTCCAGCCCGCGCGGTTCTGAATCCTCGGATTCAGCGTCGCCGCACGATCGTGGGGTCGAAGCGGCGCTGCAGCGCGTCGCCGAGCAGGTTGCAGCCGATGACGGTCAGAAAAATCATCAGTCCGGGATAGATCGCGAGCAGCGGCGCGGTCGCGATCATCTGCTGCGCGTTGCTCAGCATCGTCCCCCAGCTCGCGAGCGGCGGTTGAATGCCGAGCCCGAGAAAGCTCAGCACCGATTCCAGCAGGATCACCTCGCCGACGCTAAGCGTCGTCGCGACGACCAGCGGTGCCCGTACATTCGGCAAAATATGTGTCCACAACATGTGCGGCGTGCCTGCGCCGAGGCTGCGCGCGGCCCGCACGAAATCGCGGGTTCGCGTGACCAGCGTCGCGCCGCGCACCAGCCGCGCCGCGGTCGTCCAGCCGACCAGCACGGCCAGCACGAGAATGCGAACAAAGCCGATCTCGTCCGACTGCGCCAGCGCCGGCGGCACGCCGAGTTTGCCCAGATCAAGCGCCGCCAGCACGATCAGCAGCGGCAGGAGCGGCAGGGCGATGATCGCATCGGTGGCTCGCATCGCGATGCGGTCGGTCCAGCCGCCGGCGTACCCTGCTACCAGACCGACCAGCGTCCCGAGCGCCGCCGCGGTCAGCGCCGCCGCCGCCCCGATAGCCAGCGACACGCGCCCGCCTTCCATCAGGCGCAGCAGCATGTCGCGGCCGAGCTCGTCGGTTCCGAGCGGATGCCCCCAAGACGCGCCGGCAAAACGGTCCAGCAACTCGATCTCGTTCGGATCCGCCCCGAGCAAGTGCCCAAGCGGGGGTCCCAAAAACGACAGCAGCGCGATGCCGGCGAGCAGCAGCAGCGACGCCCTCACCGGCAATCCTCAGCGATACGTGACCCGCGGGTCGAGCCAGCCATAAGCCAGATCGGCACCGAGATTGGCCAGCATTGCGGCGATCGCGGCGAGCAGCAAGGCCGCCAAAGCGAGGTTGTAATCGTTCCCGATGACGGCGTCGAAGATCAGCTTGCCCATGCCCGGATAGGCGAACATCGTCTCGGTCACGAGCGCGCCGGACACAAGCCCGCCGAACGACAGCGCCAGGATCGTCGCGACCGGGATCATCGCGCTGCGCATCGCATGGTGAAAGATAACGCGCGCCTCGCTGGCGCCTTTCGCGCGCGCGGTGCGGATGTGGTCCTGGCCCAGAGCATCGCGCATAGCCGCGCGCATATAACGAGTATAGGCGCCGGCGCTGGCCAGGGTCAGCGTCGCTACCGGCAACGCCAAATGGCGCAGACGATCGGCGAGGCCGCCGACTCCAGCGGTTGCGACCCCGCCCGCCGGCAACCAGCCGAATCCGGCCGCAAAAATTAGGATTAGCACCAGGGCGAGCCAGAAGGTCGGGATCGATACCCCGGCGAAACAGAAGAAATTGATCGCAGCGTCGAGCCGCGAATCAGGGTAACTGGCGGCGATCGTGCCAAGCGTCACCGCGAGCGCGAAGGCCAGCACAAAGCTCGACCCCATCAGCAGCAGCGAACTGCCGAGCCGCGGCAGCAGCACCATCGAGACCGGGGCGGCGAACAGCCGCGAATAGCCGAGTTCGCCGCCGAGCGCTTGGCCCGCCCAGGCCAGATAACGGGCGAACAGCGGCTGGTCGACGCCATAGACGGCTTTCAGCCGTGCGACATCCTCGGCGCTCATGCGCGGGTCAGCCGAGCGCATCAGGTCTATCGGATCGCCCGGCATCATCCCGATCAACGTGTAGATGGCGAACGACAACAGCAAAAGCAGCACCGCGATCTCGATCAGGCGGGTGGCGGCAAAGCGGATCATCGCGCGACCCGGGCCTGGTTCGTAGCCAGCCGGAACCTTCTAGCCGATTGCTTCGGTGGCTGGCTACCGCACTGAATCTGAGCCACTTTTCGTCTCTTCTGCGGTCGCTGAAGGAGCCGGAATCATTACGCGGCGGCCTTTTCGGATCGCCTGAGGTACAATTTATAGTTGCGCCGATTTGGCAAGGTTTGCTGTTCCTACAAGGAATCTGCAGCAAAGTACCCGCAAAGATTGCATCGCGACATCAGAAATTCGACGTCCTACGGCCGAAACGCTTTTCGAAGACGCGCATAGTAGCCGGTAAATTTGGCGAAATTGACGCCGATATCCCGGATCAAGCCCGGTCAAGCGGGGGTTGGGGGCCGGCGGGATACGTCGGACTCTACACAGGTTGACATACATCATTCATCGGCTGACCATTCGGTAATCCACAATGTCGAGGGCGACTGGTTTCCAGTCGGCCGTAGGCCGTTGAGCCATTTCGGCAGGATGAACGAGTCGGAGCGGAAGTAGAGCGGCAAAGAGGGCAGCTCGGTTGCGTACAAGCGCTGGAGATTGGCCCACATGCCCTGTCGCTTTTCCGGATCGAGCTCAACTTCGAGCGCGTCGATCAGCCGATCCGCCTCGGCGTTATGGAAACCAGGCGTGTTCTGACCCGCGAACCCGTTGGTCTCGCTCGGTATCTCATCCGAACGCAGGGTCGAGCGGGGCACATTTTCCGGGGCGCTGATCCAGGCGTACATCGCCAGATCGAAGCGGCGGTGCGGCAGCGACTCGCCAAACAGCACCCGGGCCGGCTCGTTTTTCAGGCGGACATCGACGCCGATCTTGCGCCACTGGCTCTGCAGGACCTGCTCGACGAGCTCGCGCGTGCGGTTTCCGGCGGTCGTCTTAAGCTCGACGGCCAATGTCTGTCCCGCCGCGTTGCCGCGCAGCCCGCCGGATTGTATCTTCCATCCCGCCTCGTCGAGCAGTACCGCGGCGCGCTTCGGATCGTGCCGATAGCGCGGCGTGTCGGCGCTGAACCCGCGGTCGAGCGGGTTGACGAAGCTGTCGGCGACCGGCTGCCGGCCGCCAAACAGCGAGCGGCTGATCGCCTCGCGATCGAGCCCGAGCAGCAACGCCTGGCGAACCCTGCGGTCGGAGAGGGAGGCCAGGTCCAGATTGAGATCGACATGCTCGAAAACCAGGCCCGGCTTGTAGACGATCTGGAACCCGCCGCCGTGTCGCTTGTCGAAGGCGAGCGCCTCATCGAGCGACAGCCCAAGCTCGCCGGCGATCATATCGATCGTGCCGGACAACAGATTGGCTTCGAGCGCGGCCGTGTTTTCGATCGTGCGCACCGTGACGCGGCGGAACGGAGCGGGCGGGCCGCCCCAATGCGGGTTCGGCTCAAGGACAATGTAGGAACCGGTCGCCACCTCGCTGACGCGGTAGGGGCCATTATAAAGCCCGGGGTTGGCCGGATCGGTGGCATACCGGGTCTGCACCCGATATTGGCCCGGGTCGGCGAAGGCAGGGCGCTCGATATGCGCCGGCAGCAGGACGAAATCATTGATCGCGGCGTAGTCAAAGGTCAGCTTGTCGAGATGCATCGTGAAGGTCTTGTCGTCCTTCACATCAATGCTGGTGATGCGGCGATACAGTTCGGCGTTGCTGACGGCGCTCTGTCGATTGCGCCCGACCTCGTAGGTGAACAGCACGTCGGCGGTCGTAACCGGAACGCCGTCGCCCCAGGTCGCGTCGGACCGGATTGTGTAGGTGATATCGATCCCTTTGCGGCCATCTTGCAATTCGATCGGCACGGCACGCCCGTTCTCGAGCGATGGAAGCTCGGTGCACAGCAGACAGACGAGCTTCCAGTCGGCGTCGTAGACCGTGAACGGCCGCATCGCCATCCCAAGCACGTAGCTTTTTGCCGCCATGACATCGATGTTCGGGTTCAGCGTCGCCGGAAATTGCGTGATGCCAATCGTCAGCGCGGCGCGCTGACCGGCCGCGGCCCATCCGGACAGCAGCAGGTAAATGGCAGCGGAGATCGTCAGCGAACGCAGACGCCATGATGGCCGGGTTAAACGTCGTTCGCGGTTCACGTTAGTGCCGAGTATGGCGATCGCCTTTTGCGCTTGAAAGAAACTCGGCACGATCATATTGTCGGCCCAGTTGGGTGAGGGCATGATGCCGACAGTCGCGAACTGCGGCAACGCAGACGGCAGAGGGCTGTTGCATCCCCACGGCCACGGCGATCGTGTGTTGCGAATTGTCCGGTCAAACTGTCAACAAAGGGCACTGGCATGAAGCATTTCTTGAACGGTGTCGGGGTCGCCGCGGTGATAGCGATCGCCGCGCCGGCTTTGGCGCAAGCGTCCACGACTTCCGGTCCATCCTCCACCGGGGCGACGTCGGTTCAGATGGCCCAGGCGGCCGCGCAAAGTCCTGCGGCCGCCCGACCACACAGACCCGCACACAAATCCCAGCCGGCGAAAGCAGGCGGAGGTGGATCGGCCATATTCGGACCGACTTCCGGCAACAATGTGGCCAACGAGCTCAATCGCATGGAACTGCAGCGGCTCGAAGCCGGTTCGGCTCCGGCAGCCATGCCGATGCCGCCGCCGCGCCCGGTTGCCCAGCCACAACCGGGACTGAGTACGAACAGCGGCACTTATATCCCGCCAAGTCCGCCTGGACCGGTGTCGAATGCGCCCGGTGCTGCCCAGCCGGGATTGAGCACGAGCAGCAGTACCTATATCCCGTCCACCCCGGCCGGGCCGGTTTCATCGTCGGGCGCCGCCTCAATGGGGCCTAAAGACAGCGGTGGCGGCTACATTCCAGCACCCACCGGACCAGTACCGCCGCCGATACGCTAAGCAGGGCTGGGTCGGCGGCGGGAATACGCCCGGCAGCACATCCCGGTTGAGCGCAAAGGCGCCCGAGGCCCCTTTGCGCTGCGACGGGCTCGGGTTGCGATGTCAGGGACTGATCTTCCTTGGCTATTGCTGCCGGTCGGCATCGAGAACTGCCTGCACCTTAGCGGAATCCACGTTCGGGGTTGGGATGCCGGAGCGCTCGACCTGGAGCAGCCCCGGGACCCGGCTGTCGCGCTGGCTCCAGCCGCGGTTCATCGCCTCGGTCAGTTCCTCGAGCGCGAGATTGGCGAGCCGCATCGGCACGGACACCTCCTTGCCGAGCCCGACCGCCAGCGAAACGTCCTTGTGCAACAGGCGCAGCGCAAAATCGGGCGGGTCGTAGCTGCTGGTCAGGAACTTGCCGAGCCGGTCGAAGGTGCGCTGCCGTCCGGTCGCGCCCTGTCGCACCGCTTCCCACAATTCGAGTGGCTCGACACCGGCCTTGATCCCCATCGTCATGACCTCGGCGAGAGCGACGCCGACCACTGCGCTCGTGCAGTTATGGACGAGCTTCGCGATCGTGCCGGCGCCGATCGGACCGATATAGCGGGCCTGGTCGCCCATCGCGTCGAGGACGCTCTTGTGGCGGTTGAACTGCTGCTCGTCGCCGCCGACCCAGATCGCCATCTTGCCGCTGGCCGCACCGGACGGGCCGCCGCTGACCGGCGAATCGAGCATGTAGAAGTTCTTCTCGGCGAAGGCGGCGTTGAGCTTGCGCACCACCGCGACCGAATTCGTCGACATGTCGAAAAATGCGGTGTCGGGCTTCATCCCTTCGATTAGCCCGTTTGGTCCGAGCGCCACTGCCTCGACATCAGCGGGGACCGGCAGCGAGGTGAATACGACCTCCGATGCGGCCGCGACCTGTCGTGGCGAATTCGCCCATTCCGCGCCCTTCACGAGAAACGGCTCGGCGGCGGCGCGGTTCAGATCGTAGACGACGAGCTGGTGCCCGGCCTTCTGTAAATTGGCCGCCATGCCCTTGCCCATCATACCCAGTCCGATAAATCCGACGCGCATTGCTATCCTCCGCCGCTTCCTGTGCTGGCCGAGCGCGGAGTGTGGCCGGGTGTCAACACGCGTGCAAGAGGAGCGCGGCCCTCAGGCGGAATCGGCCGCACCGGGCCGGCGCTAGCGGCGGGCTACGATACAGCGCTCAATGCCGGCGAGATCGGGGATCACCGCCTCCACCCGCAGACCGTGCCGCGTGACGATTTCAGCGATGGCGGCGGCTTGTCCCAGACCGATCTCGGCGGCGAAGAGACCGCCTCGTGGCAGCAATCGGGGCAGGTCGGTCGCGATTGCGCGATACGCGGCCAACCCCTCCGCGCCGCCGTCGAGCGCCCGGAGCGGGTCGTAGCCGCGCACCTCGGGCGGCAAATCGACAATCGCAGCGCGTTCGATATACGGGGGGTTCGCGACCACCGCATCGAACCGCCCGGCCAGCGCCGCCGCCCAGGAGGCGGCGACGAACTGCGCTCGCGTGCCGATCCCGAGCCGCTCGGTGTTGTCGCGCGCCGTCCGGGCGGCACCCTCCGCGATGTCGATCCCGATGCCGCTGGCCGCCGGGTACTCGGACAACAGGGCCAGCAGCAGACAGCCGGTGCCGGTGCCGAGGTCGAGAAATCGGTAGGGCCGGTCACGATCCGGCAGGCGGGCCAGCACCACCTCTACGATCGTCTCGGTTTCGGGGCGCGGGTCGAGCGTGTCGGCGGACAGCAGGAAGTCGAGACCCCAGAACTCGCGCCGCCCGAGGATCCGGCTCAGCGGCTCGCGCGCGAGCATCCGGTTCAGCATCGCCGACAGGCGAACCTGCTGCACGGGATTCAGCAGGCGTTCCGGGTGCGCGAAGACCTGTGAGGCCGAGAGATCGAGCACCGCCGCGAGCAGCGCTCGGGCGCGTCGCCGCGGCTCGTTGATACCCGCGTTTTTTAAGGTGGAAGCGGCATACTCGACCGCGGCGCCGATGGAGGCGTCCCGAATCACGCCTCCACCGCGGCCAGCTTGGCGGCACGGTCGGCGGTGGTCAGCGCGTCGATGACCTCATCGAGCGCCTCGCCGGACATAACCTTGTCGATCTTGTACAGGGTCAGGTTGATGCGGTGGTCGGTGACCCGGCCCTGCGGAAAATTATAGGTGCGGATGCGCTCGGAGCGGTCACCGCTGCCGACCTGGCTCTTACGGTCGGCAGCGCGGGCCGCGTCGCGCGCCTGTCGCTCCATCTCGTAAAGCCGGGCTCGCAGCACCTTCAGCGCGCGGGCCTTGTTCTTGTGCTGCGATTTCTCGTCCTGCTGGATCACGACCAGCCCGGTCGGCAGATGCGTGATGCGCACCGCGCTGTCGGTCGTGTTGACCGACTGGCCACCGGGGCCGCTGGCGCGGAAGACATCGATGCGCAGATCCTTGTCGTCGATCTCGACGTCGACCTCCTCGGCTTCCGGCAGCACGGCGATCGTCGCAGCCGAGGTATGGATGCGGCCGCTCGCCTCGGTTTCGGGCACGCGCTGCACCCGATGCACACCGGATTCGTATTTCAAGCGGGCGAACACATCGCGGCCGGTGATCGAGGCGGTCGCTTCCTTGAACCCGCCGATCCCGGTCTCCGACAGGTCGAGCAGCTCGAACCGCCAGCCGCGCAGCGCCGCGTAGCGCTGGTACATGCGGAACAGGTCGGTGGCGAACAGCGCCGCCTCCTCGCCGCCGGTCCCGGCCCGCACTTCGAGGATCGCGTTACGCTCGTCGTCCTCGTCCTTCGGCAGCAGCGACAGCTTGACGGCGAGTTCCAGCTCCGGCAGGCGGCTCGCGTAGCGCATGCACCTCCTCGTCGGCAAGCGCCTTCAGCTCGGGGTCGTCGGCGGTGTCGGCCATTTCGGCGGCGGCGGCGAGTTCCGTCTCGGTGCGGCGCAGCGTTTCGATGCCGTCCACGATCGGCTCGAGCTCGCTGTATTCCTTGGACAGCTTCGCGAACTCGGCGCCGCTGATCCCGGCTCCGGACAACGTGGCGCCCAACTCAGCGTGCCGTCGCAGCAGCTGGTCGAAGCGCGATTCGAGCACGCGGTCCATGTCAGCGCCATGAGCGTCTTCTGATTCGCGATAGCTAAGCCGGTCGGCGACGCTACGGCGACTTCTCTGCTCGCCGCTATCGAGATCCGTACTGTCACCTCATCCGCGGCCAGTTTCATTATCTCCAACAAGGACGGCGAACCGAGCTCGAAGTCGATTGGCCTCCGCAAGCCGGCGCTGCAGATTTCCCGAATAAATGAATTCTACGGCGAAGCCTGCATCGCTGAGCTGCTCGGCTATCACCAAGCACAAGGAACTCGGCGTTGCTGCCGATAGGCACGAAGCGCCACCGGTCGTGGCGGAGTCGGCGGCTCAGCGATCAGCATCGCTAGGCGCTCGATTCCTGCGGCCCAGCCAACTCCGGGCATCGCCGGCCCGCCCATCAGTTCGACCAGCCCGTCATAACGCCCGCCGGCCAGCACGCGTACCCTGAGCCCCCAGATCAGTCGTAACGAACTCAAATACCGTATGCGTGTAGTAATCGAGGCCACGCACCAGCCGCGGGTTCAGCCGATATTTGATGCCGAGACAATCAAGGCCTTGCGCAAACCTGATCAAAGAAATCACTTCGAGATTCGTTCATAAAATCGGCAAAAAGGGGCGCGCCTTGCGATGATCTGCCTATCCTCTGGATCTTTCGAATCTAAAATGCGAAGTGGATTGTCGGTCCAGGCGGCGTTGGCTGTCCTCCGACAGTCTGACTTCTATACGCCGAGAAATAGCCGACCAGCGCCGTTCGATAGTGCGGTCGGCTCTCGGGATCACCGAGCGTATTAAGTTCCAGCACGACCCGATCGGCGATCCCCAGCGTCTGCAGAATCCGCTGCCCAAGCGCGATGACCTCGATATCGGCTTGCGGCGTTGCCACCCCGAGCAGTTCGACGCCGATCTGATGGAACTGGCGGAACCGGCCTTTTTGCGGCCGCTCGTAGCGGAACATCGGCCCGCTATAGAAGAATTTGAGCGGCGTCGCTTGCGTCAGCCCGTTCGACAGCACCGCGCGCACGACGCCGGCGGTATTTTCCGGCCGCAGCGTCACCTCCTCGCCGCCGCGGTCGGTGAAGGTGTACATCTCCTTCGATACAATGTCGGTGTGCTCGCCGATCGGCCGCGCGAATACGTCGGTGAACTCGAAGATCGGCGTCGCGATCTCGGCGAAACCGTACAGCTCGGCCGCGTCGCGCGCCATCTTGCTGACCCGGCGGTGGCGCCGCATCGTCTCTGGCAACAGATCTTGCGTCCCGCGCGCCGGCTGCAGGGCTGGCATGGTTCGATATCTCCCGCGTGGCTCCGCGGCGGCAGCAACATGGGCTCCGCGCAGCCTAATAACATGGCGCTTCACGCCGGCGTCCTCAAGCAAATCCCCGGCGCTCTATGCCCCGCTTGCCGCCCTGCCGAGATCGGCGGCTGAACGCCTCCGATGCTTACATCACATCGTGACGCCGCCGACAGATCAGCTTTATTCCGGGTTTGAACGCGAGCCTTCGGCGGACCAGGTTAAATCCGGCGACATCGAGCAGGCCGATCAGCGATTTTGGCGTGAAATAGACACAATGCGCCGGTGGCCCGAACCCGGAGCGCAGGTGCAAATCGCGCGGCTGGCTCCAGTGGGTAAGGTCGGGAGTGGTGACGTAGAGCAGGCCGCCCGGGCGCACCAGGCTTGCTAACGTCAGGGCAAACGAGCGCACGTCTGGAACGTGCTCGATCACCTCCGAGGAATAGACGACATCGAACGGATCGGGCGAAGTGGCGGCGAATTCCTCGATTGTTCCGCAGAAAAAAATGTTCTGCGGAAAATGCCTGCGGGCATAGCCGATCGCCGGCGGTTCCAGGTCAACTCCGGTGGCGGCGAAGCCAGCCTCGCGCGCGGCCTCGACCATGAAGCCTCCGCTGCATCCCACGTCGAGAAAACGCTCAGCCTGTGGAGCGATCCGGCGCAGCGCCCGAATGCGGTTGCGCGAACGCCGCATCTTTGTCTCGACCTTGGCGAAATATCCGGCGGTCGCGCCCTCGAATGCGTCGGCATACAGGGCGCGGGTCTCGGCTGCGCTCGGCAGGGGATAAACATAGATGGTGCCGCACCTGCGGCAGCGGAGTACATCGAGGCCGTTCGCCCGGGTGACGCTTGATGCCTGAGCGGCGAGGCAAACCGGGCATCCCGCGGCCGAAACGGTATCCATCGCGGCCTATTTCGGCAAATGGATGCGGGCGCGCAGTCCGCCGAACGGCGATGTTTCGAGGCGGACGTCCCCGCCGTGGCTGCGAGCCATGTCGCGCGCGATCGTCAGCCCGAGCCCAACGCCGCCGGTTGCCTGATTGCGCGACGCATCGAGCCGGATGAACGGCCGAAACACGCGCTCGCGCTCCGAGGCTGGAATGCCGGGCCCGTCATCATCGATCAGGATGTCGACTCCGTCATCGGCCGGCATCGTGGAGAGCCAGATGTTCTTCGCGTAGCGGCGCGCATTGGCGATCAGATTGCCGAGGCATCGCCGCAGGGCATTCGGTCGAACCTGAAAAATCAGTTCGGGGGCCGGGACGACCGTCAGCGACGTCCCGTCGCGACGCGCGGCTGCCGCCAAATCCTCGATCAGCAGCCCGATATCGGTCTCCACCGGGGCTTCGGTCCCCTCGCCTCGGGCGAAATCGAGGTAGGAGTTGACCAGCGTCTCCATTTCGGTGACATCAGAGTTCAGTTCCGCCGAAACAGCATCGTCGGGGATCAGCGCCAGCGCTAGCTTCATTCGGGTCAGCGGTGTGCGCAGATCGTGTGAAACGCCGGCGAGCATTTCGGTCCGCTGATGGATCTGACGCTCGATGCGGTCGCGCATCCGGATGAACGCGGCGGCCGCCTGCCGGACCTCGAGAGCGCCCTCGACCTTTGTGAAGACGACCGGACGTCCCTTCCCGAACCCGTCGGCGGCGGCGGCGAGCCGGCGTAAAGATTTCACCTGATTGCGCAGGAAAATGCCGGCGACGCAAAGCAGGATCACGGACGAGCCGACCATCCAGAGAATAAAGATGTAGGTAGTTGGCGTATAAAGGCGGCTGAAAGGTACATGCGTCAGCAATAGGCCGTCGCCGAGTTTAATCGCGACGAGGACATACTGGTCGTCGATTGCCGCATCTATGGCAAATGGCCGGCCAACCCGCTTGACCATCGCCCTTTGTAACTGCGCTTCGAGCGTCGAGCCGCCGATCGGCGGAAAATCGGGCAATCCCGCGCCCGGCTGGAATGAGACGATGAGCTCGGCGACCCGCGCTACGCGATCGAAGATCGCTTGCCGATCGGCCGGCGTTGCCGCCTCGCGCACGGCGTCGATAACCAGCGCGATGTCGCCGGCAACGTTTGCCGAAAGGCGATATGACACCGCTTCCCAGTGCCGGGCATAGAACACGAACGCGGCGATGAGTTGAACCAGAACCAGCGGCATGATGATCAGTAGCAGCGAGCGGCCGAACATTGATCGCGGCAGCAGTCGCTTCACCCAATTTTGTGGACGAAGTTCGGCAGGTAGCCGGGTCGGGATCGGTGCGGCGGCCGCTACAGGCGCAGCAGAGGCCCGTTTACTCGGGTTTGAGGGCATAGCCGGTGCCGCGCACAGTTTGGAGATATCGCGGAAAGCGCGGGTCGGACTCGATCTTGCGCCGCAGACGGGTCATCTGCACATCGACATTGCGGATGTTGCCACTGAACGCCGCCGATTGCGACAGATCCTCCCGCGACACAGCCTCGCCGGCGCGCGCCGCGAGCGAGGCGAGCAGCCACGCCTCCGCGCTCGTCAAATGCACGAGTTCGCCGCCGCGAAACAGTTCGCTGCGGGCGAGATCGAAGCGGAACGCGCCGAAGCGGATGCTGCCCGTCGGCTCCCCCGTCGCGCCGCGACGCTCAAGAATGTTGCGGATCCGCAGCACCAGTTCGCGCGGCTCGAACGGCTTGGCCAGGTAATCGTCGGCACCCTGTTCGAGGCCGTTGATGCGGTCTTCCGGTTCGCCCATCGCGGTCAACAGCAGGATCGAAACCCGTTCCTGGTGCGTCTGGTCGCGTAACGATCGGGTCAGCTCGATGCCGGTTTCGCCCGGCATCATGACATCGAGCACGATCAGATCGAACGCAAAGCTCGTCAGGCTGGCGCGCGCCTCGGCCGCGTCGCCAGCCAGCGTGACGCGGAACCCGTTGTCGGACAGATAGCGGCGCAGCAGCGCGCGCAGGCGCGCATCATCATCGACAACGAGAAGGTGAGGTTCAACGTCACTCATTACCCGGTACTATACACCGGATCGTCCCTATCCGATCGATAGGGGGATTGCGCGAACGATCGCCACCCTGAGACGATCGGACGCGAGCCGCTACAGGGACGGTCGAAAAACAGCGCTGAGGAGGTCTCCAATGATCGGCCAACGTCGTTACGTCAATTGCATCCTCCCGCCGCATCTGCTGCGCCGCCTTCTCGACAGTAGGAATACCGAGATCCGGCACGCGGCCTTGAATACCTTGATTTCCACGGCGCGGCTCAGGGGCGAGCGCGCGGTGATAGGCGCTTTCGCGGTCGCCAGCGGGAGCGCCCGCAGGACGATTTTCGATTGCCGACACAGCACCAGCCTGCCGCGAGCGCAGCTGACCCGATCGGAAGACGGGGGGGCGTCTGCGGACGAAGCCGTCAATCGGGCTTATGACGGGTTTGGCGCCACGCGAACCTTTTACAGCGAAGTCTTGAACCGCGATTCGGTCGACGATCAGGGCCGTCGGCTTGACGGCTACGTACATTATGGCCGCGCCTACAACAACGCCTTCTGGGACGGCCGAGAGATGGTATTCGGCGACGGCGATGGCGTGTTGTTTACTGATTTTACCAAATCCCTCGACGTTATCGGTCATGAATTGACCCATGGCGTGACGGAATTCGCCGCGGGTCTCGAGTATCATGACCAGCCCGGCGCCCTGAACGAGTCGATGTCCGATGTTTTCGGGTCGCTGGTCAAGCAATGGTCGCTGAAGCAAACCGTCGATCAGGCCGACTGGCTGATCGGTCCGGAGGTATTTACCCCGGGCATTCAGGCGGACGCGCTGCGGTCGATGAAGGCGCCGGGCACCGCCTACGACAACCCCGATCTCGGCAAGGACCCGCAGCCCGACAGCATGGATAAATACGTACAGCTGCCGAATACCGATGAGGGCGATAACGGCGGCGTTCATATAAATTCGGGAATTCCGAGCAAGGCCTTCTATGTGACCGCGCGGGAAATTGGCGGGTTCGCCTGGGAGGCGCCCGGACATATCTGGTACGAGGCGCTGCGGGCATCCGGTCCAACCACCGGCTTTCAGGAATTCGCGGATACGACCTACCAGAAGGCCGCGCAATTGTACGGCGCCGGCAGCGTACAGCAAAAAGCGGTGTTCGAGGGCTGGGCGGAGGTGAAGATCAAAATCACCGGTGTCGATACGGCGCCGGCGCCGGTGCCGCCGAGCGACAAGGATTTGGTTGCCCTACTCGTCAAGCAGGTCGACGATCTCTCGGCCACTGTGAAACAGCTTGCCGAGGAATTGAACCGCATCAAATCCGCGTAGATCGCGTTTGATCCGCCGCCCCGCAATGCCTGGATGGATCGTCCCACGAACCGGCGCGTTACGGGAAACATGACGAGCGAGGGTGCAGGCGTGAAAGCAACATTGCGTGAATTTGGCGGCGCGATCGACCCGACGGGGCAACGAGCCCGGGTTGTCGACACGGACTCGATGAGCAAGGAGATGGCGGACGAGCTCGCCAGGCTCGTTACCGCGGCGAAGGCGCACCCGCCCGCCGCCAATGACACGGCGGGGCGGGGCCGTGACATGATGACGTATTCGATCACGATCGAAGAGGACGGCCAGGTTGCCGTCCTGAAGCAGTCCGACGCGACACGGACGGAAGCCTTCATCGACCTGCGGGATTGGATAAAGCAAAACGCCGGGCGCGCCGTAGCATCGCCGGCAGCTCGGCCTTAGCGGCTTTTCGGCTGGAACCGGGCGCGGTCTGCGTTGTCGGCGAGAATGCCGAGCAGAACCCGGCGAAACCCCTCGACGGCGCTGTCGCCAGCGGCGCGATAGGCGGCGGAGACCCGGGCGCGCTGTGGCGCCGAAAGCCGCCGCTCCAATTCGCGGCCGCTGTTGGTCAGCTCCAGGAGACGCTGCCGGCGGTCATCGGGGCCACGATGCTGCACGACGAACCCTTGCCGAACGAGCTGACCCAGCACTCGGTTCAAGCTTTGCTTCGTTATGCGCAGAATGCCGAGCAACTCGCCGACCGTCATTTGCGGGTGGCGGCCGACGAAGTGCACGACCCGGTGATGCGCCCGACCGAAGCCGTACTCCGCGAGGATCGCGTCAGGCTCCGCGGTGAAGTCCCGGTAAGCGAAAAACAGCAGCTCGATACCTTCGCGAACCGCCTCGTCGGTGATTTCGGGCGGCTCGGCCTCGTGTTTGCGAAGCCGCCTATTTATGTCAGTCATATTGACTTATTTCGCAATGTCCGGTACGCTCGGGACGGTTTTGCGATATAAAGTTACCAACCATCTCAGCTGCGACGGAAATCTTGGCGAGGAAGGCCCCATGGTAGACTCCGTGCTCCCGTTCGACGACCGCGACGGCTTCATCTGGTACGACGGCCGCCTCGTCCCGTGGCGCGACGCCAAACTGCACGTACTGACCCACGGGCTGCATTATGCGAGTTGCGTCTTTGAAGGCGAGCGAGTCTATAACGGCAAGGTCTTCCGTATGGACGACCACAACCAGCGGCTGATCAATTCGGCCAAGATCCTCGGTTTCGAGATCCCGGCCAGCATGGACGATCTGGCCCGGGCGACGCTGGAAGTCGTTGCCAGCAACAAGATCGTCGACGGGTACGTGCGGCCGATCGCGTGGCGCGGCGCCGAGCAAATGGGGGTTTCGGCGCAGGCCAGCAAGATTCACCTAGCGCTCGCATGCTGGGACTGGCCGGCCTATTTCTCGCCGGAAGCCCGCGCCAAGGGTATCCGCATGCTGTGGTCGCGCTGGGCCCGTCCGGCGCCGCACACCGCGCCGACCCAGGCCAAGGCGTCGGGACTGTACATGATCTGCACGATGGCCAAGCACGACGCCGAGGCGCAGGGCTGCGACGATGCGCTGATGCTCGATTGGCGTGGCCAACTCGCGGAAGGCACCGGCGCCAATATTTTCCTCGCGATCAACGGCGAATTGCATACGCCGACGCCGGACTGTTTCCTCAACGGGATTACGCGGCAAACCGTCATGGGGCTGGCACGCAGCCGGGGTATCAAGGTGATCGAGCGCGTGGTCATGCCCGAGGAGCTGGCGAAGGCCGACGAGGTCTTCCTGACCGGGTCGGCCGCCGAGGTCACGCCGGTCGGGGAGATCGTCGGCCAGCACGGCCATTACCGCTTCACGCCGGGCAGGATTTGCCGGCTGATGTGGGAGGATTACGACCGCGTCGTTGGGAAGCAGCTGGCCGCCGCTTAGCCCGCGATCGTGGCGCGGCGGATTTTTCGCGATGTCGCCAACAGCCCGCCGCAATTGCGCGATTTCGTGCAGCTTTCGCCACTGCCGACCGGAATGAGCGCCGGCGCACGAGGTTTTGATCGATGATCGCGGCATTCGGCGGCAGCGCGTACACGATCGCGGCGGCGCCGCTGTTGCCCTGGTGGGTAATCGCCGCGCTCGCCGGCCTTGCCCTCGTGGTTTTGGTGCTTGGCGCGTGGCGGCGCGCGCGCGGCCTGTTCTGGCGACTGGCAGCACTGGCGATGCTGCTGGCGATCCTTGCCAACCCGTCGCTCGTGGAGCAGAAGCGCTCGCCGCTGCGCGACATTGCCGTCATCGTTCTCGACGAATCGGCGAGCCAAGGCATCGGGGAGCGGCGCGCGGCAAGCGAGCGGGCGCTGGCCGCACTTGGCGAGCGGCTCGGCCGCGAGCGCGACCTCGATGTGCGGATCGTGCGCACCGGCCAGAATCAACCCGGCAGCGGCGGCGATGGAACCAAGCTGTTCACCGCGTTGAGCCGCAGCCTGGCCGATGTGCCGCGCCAGCGCCTCGCCGGCGTCGTCATGATCACCGACGGGCAGGTGCACGATGTGCCGGGTCCGTCGCCCGATGCCGCGGCCGGCGAGCTCGGCGCGCCGCTGCACGTGCTGCTCTCGGGGCATCAGGGCGAACAGGACCGCCGCCTCGCGATCGCGAACGCACCGAGTTTCGGGCTCGTCGGCAAGGAGACGCCGCTGACCGTGCGGGTCGAGGATTTGCCGGCGCCGCCTGAGAGCAAGACAGAACCGGAACGGCGGGCCCGTATCACTTGGCGCAAAGACGGCGGCGCAGCGCATCCGATGACCGTGCCGGTCGGGCGCGACGTGACGCTGTCGATTCCGATCGATCACGGCGGCCCGAATGTCCTGGAAATCGAGGTCGAGGCCGGACCGCAGGAATTGACGCTGGCGAACAACCGCGCCGCGATCGTTGTCAATGGTGTACGCGACCGGCTGCGCGTTCTGCTCGTTTCGGGTGAGCCGCATGCCGGCGAGCGCATCTGGCGCAACATTCTGAAATCCGACCCGTCGGTCGATCTCGTCCATTTCACGATCCTGCGGCCGCCCGAGAAACAGGACGGGACACCGATCCGCGAGCTGTCGCTGATCGCTTTTCCAATTCGCGAGCTGTTCGACGTCAAGCTCGACGAGTTCGACCTGATTATCTTCGACCGGTATAGCCAGCGCGGCATAATCCCGCAGGCCTATATCGACAACGTCGTGCGCTATGTGCGCCGGGGCGGCGCTCTGCTCGAAGCTGCCGGCCCGACCTTCGGCACGCCGATGACGCTCTATCGCACGCCGCTCGGCGAGATCCTGCCGACCGAGCCGACCGGCGACGTGCGCGAACAGGGCTTTCGGCCGCAGCTGACAGCATTGGGACGGCGTCATCCGGTTACCGCCGACCTGTCCGGCGCCGGCAAGCCCGGAGAGGCGGCGAGCTGGGGACGCTGGTTCCGACAGGTCGAGGGCCGGCGCCACAGCGGCACGGCGGTCATGAGCGGCGAGAACGGCGGACCACTGCTTGTCCTGGATCGGGTCGGCAACGGCCGAATCGCGCAGCTGCTGTCGGATCAGATGTGGCTGTGGGCGCGCGGCTTCGAGGGCGGCGGTCCGCAGGCCGAGCTGCTGCGCCGGCTCGCCTATTGGCTGATGAAGGAACCCGATCTCGAGGAGAACGATTTGCGCGCTGTCATAGAGGGCGATCAGCTCAAGGTGACAAGACAGTCGCTCGAACCTGACGACAGCCCGATCACCATCACAGCGCCCGACGGCACGGATTCGACGCTGACCCTTACGCCGGCGGAAGGCGGGCGCAGCATCGGGACGACAACGATCTCGCAGATGGGGCTCTACCGGATCAGCGACGGCGGTCGTACGGCACTGGCCGCTTCCGGCCCGCTGAACCCGATCGAATACGCGGATGTCCGAACCACGCCCGAAAAACTTGGCCCGATTGCCGAGGCGAGCAGCGGCGGCGTCTTTTGGGTCGGCGACGGCGCGATGCCGGATGTACGCCGCGTATCCCCCGGCCGCAACGCCGCCGGCCATGGATGGCTCGGGTTGCGCCGCAACGGCGACTATGTCGTGACCGGGTTCGGCGAGGTGCCGCTGTTGCCGGGAGTCGCGGCGCTGCTGCTGGCAATCGGTCTGCTCATCGCCGCCTGGCGTCGCGAGGGGCGGTAGAAAAGCACGGCCGAGCTGGAGTGAAGGGGACCGCCGGGTCTTGACACCGGCTCGCGACGGGGCGCCATGCTAGCTCGAATTGACCGAACGGAGGACACGCTCATGTTTCGTCTGCTCTCGCTCGCCGCGGCGCTGCTGACGGCCGCCGCGACTGCCGCGCACGCGCATACCGGGGTGGGCAGCACCGCCGGCCTCTTGCACGGTTTCGCCCACCCGCTCGGCGGCATCGATCACGTCTTGGTCATGGTTGCCGTCGGCCTGTTTGCGGCGCAACTGGGCGGGCCAGCCTTATGGCTGGTACCGCTGTCCTTCGTTTCGCTTATGATTCTCGGTGGAATTTTCGGGATGGCCGCGGTCGGGTTGCCTTTTGTCGAGATCGGGATCGGGCTTTCAGTGGTCGTTCTCGGTTTCGCGGTCGCCTTCCGGCTTCACATTCCGATCGCTCTCGCGATGGCGCTGGTCGGTTTGTTCGCGATCTTTCACGGTTACGCGCACGGCGCCGAGATGCCGGAATCGGCATCGAGTTCTTGTTTACGGAGTCGGCTTTGTACTGGCGACCGCGCTGCTGCACGCGCTCGGGATAGGTATTGGTCTCATTCTCGGTAGGACAGAAGCGGCGATCGGACGGCGCGCACTGCAGTCTACCGGAGGTGCGATGGCGCTGGCCGGGGTCGTAATTCTCACCGGCTATCTGTAGATGAGATTCGCGGCGCGCCAGTAGACCCGATCACGGCGGGTTCGGCCCGAGCCAGCGGTCCGCAGACGGCCGCTTCGGCGTATGTGTCCATCGCCTGGTTCCCCAGAGGCCCGCCGCGGCGGGCCGGTGTCCGAGTTAGATCAAGCCCGATGCGCTTTCCGATCGCTCCGACCCCGAGCGGCGGCGCCACGAGACAAATGCAAGGCCGGCCAAACCAACGCCGATTGGAAGCAGCGGGCTCGGTTCCGGAATCGCCTGTTGCAGCGCGGCCACCGCGGTATCGGGGAAGTCGGTGAACAGCCCATCTACCCCAAGCTTGAAGAACTGGAGGTATTCCGCGATCGGATCGCCCAGGTAATCCTGGGCCAGGAATATATTCTCATTTCTGAATGTGTAGGGGGTCACCAGCAGCCCGGCTGCATGCGCGTCGGTGATCAGACCGGACGGCGCCACCGTGTGCAAGTCGGCGTCGGTGATCACGCCGTCGCCGTCGATGTCGTCCGGCAGGCCGTCGCTGTTCAGATCGGTGCCGGCGACGCTGACGATCGATCGCTTCCACGGGCCGATTGCGTCGGCATAGGTCGCGATCTCAGCGAGACCGACCGGGGTCAGCAGGTCGCCGTAGGTCCGCGAGTCGCCACTCAGTACGAAGTCGTAGGGCTGGTTGTAAGTTACCGTGCCGTCGAGCGCGATGTCGCTGGCGTCGGTCAGCTGCACCAGCCGCACATCGGTCATCCCGGCGAGTTCCTTCAGGTTCCCGACCTCGAAGGATTGGATGATGACCGGCGCCGACTGGTCGGTCCATCCGGCCGCATTGAGCGCATCCACCAGCCGATTCTCGAGGGGAAAACCGATTGATTTGAAGTAGCTCGGGTGCTTCGTTTCCGGGATGATGCCGATCGTGCGGCCGGTCTCGGCGCTTTTCTGCTTCGCCAGATCGATCACTTCCTGAAATGTCGCGATCTGAAACTGCCCGTCGAACGAGTGGTCGCGAAACGGCAGGCGCTCCTTGGCGCGCAGTGTCTTGATCTCCGCCAGGGTGAAGTCTTCGGCGAACCAGCCGGTCTGCGTCACGCCGTCGATCGTCTTTGTTGTTTTCCGGCTTGCGAACTCGGGATGATCGGCGACATCGGTCGTATCGGTAATGTTTGGTTCGTGGCGCGCGACCAGAACACCGTCCCTGGTGACGACCAGGTCGGGTTCGATGTAGTTGGCACCCATTTGGATCGCGAGTTCGTAAGAGGCGATGGTGTGCTCGGGTCGGTATCCGGCGGCGCCGCGGTGGCCGAGGATTAGCGGGATTTGACCACCGAGTGTCGGCAACGGTCCGGCTGCGGCCTCGGTGCCTGCAGCCGCGGCGGCAATAGCGAACAATACTGGTGCAAACTTGGATATTGGCACGGTTTTCTCCCCCAATGGCGGGGGCACCGTAGGGTCAAGCTGTGACGCGTCTATTGCGGCCTTATTACCGGAAAGTTAACCAAGGACTGCGCGCCAGTTTGTCTGATACTGTTAAGCGCAATCCCCACAGCGATGCTGCGCGGCAACGGCAGCTCGGATGATCGTGGCGATCAGTACCGGATCTGCAGTGTGACCGCCGCGCCGGAATCGTCGACCGTGAACGCGGCCTGCTGAAAGGTCGGCTTCGCGATTACCGCCCGGACGCCGTTCGACAACGCATAGCCTTCGGTCGGCAGACCTAAGAAGTTCGTGTCCAGATGGTCGTTGTTGTTCTCGTCGTGATAGGCCCCGACCGCGTAAGTTCCGGGCCGCAAATCGTCGAAAACGACCGTGATCGGGGCGGTGCTCGCCCTAACCTTCTTCATCACGTCAACCTGCGTGCCGTTCAGGAATTTACTGGGCGTCGCATACAGCCCGACATAGACGCCGCCCGTGCTGTTTTTGAGGCCGGTAATCGTCACGGCGATGCGCGCGGCCGATGCCTGACCGGCGGCTAACACGATAGAAGCGAGGGCAAGCGCGGCGAACAGGCGCATACCGGGATTCCTCGTCGTGAAACGGAAGGATGCAAAACCAGAATGTGCGAAACGTGCCTATCCGCTGCAGCGGACTCGGCTCGGTCGCCCGTCCGCAACGATATATTTACCATTCTGGGCGCTAGCTTGTCGAGCCTGGGGCAAGATCGTGAATGAGAGGTGAAAAATCGCCGTGTATTTTTCCCGAACGCGGCGTCCGGGTTCGCCACCCGGATTCGACCGTTAACTTGGACGCAACGTAGCGTTAGCATTCGGGTCCGCGTTCGCGGCAGAAGCCGCGCCGAGCGGTGAAGGAGGAACCATGCCAGCCCGCACCGGACAGCAATATCTCACCGGCCTCAGGGAGCAGGAACGCGAGGTCTGGCTCGGCGGCGAGCGCGTGCGCGATGTGACAACGCACCCCGGACTGGCCGGCGGCGCCCATGCGATCGCGCGGCTTTACGACATGCAGCACGACCCGGCGCTGCGCGAGGTGATGACCTACCGGTCGCCGACGACCGGCGAATCGGTCGGCCGATCGTTCGAGATGCCGCAGACGCGGGAGTCGCTGCAGACCCGCAGCAGGATGATGCTGAACTGGGCGCGCGCGACCTGCGGTATGATGGGGCGCTCACCCGATTTCATGAACGTAACCTTCGCGGCGTGGGGCGCTGCGGCCGATTTCTTCGGCGAGAAGCGGCCGGAATTCGGCGACAACATGCGCCACTATGTCGACTACATCCGCGAACACGACGTCACCCTGACCCACTCGCTGATCAACCTGCAGCGCAGCCGTAACGTCTCCGGCATGTTCAAGCTCGAAGAAGGCACCGCACTGGAGGTCGTGCGCGAGACCAGCGCCGGCATCGTCGTTCGCGGCGCCCGCATCCTCGCGACCTTGGGCCCGCTGTCGGACGAGATCGCGGTCTATTCGCCGCGCCTCGCGCGCCACAGCGACGACCACAGCCCGTTCGCGGTCAATTTCGCGATCCCGTGCGGCACGAAGGGGCTGCGGTTTCTGTGCCGCGACAGTTTCGACCTCGGGCGCTCGCATTTCGATCATCCGCTTGGCTCGCGCTTCGAGGAGATGGATTGCGTCGTGTTCTTCGACGATGTCGTCGTGCCCTGGGAGCGCGTGTTCCTGCTGTACGATGTCGACCGGCTTAACCGGACGCCGCACGTTACGCATTCGACGGCCCATTCGGCGCATCAAGGCGCCGCGAAAAATCTTGCGAAGTGCGAGTTCGTGCTTGGTCTAGCGCTGTTGATGACCGAAGCGCTCGGCAACGCGCATCTGCCGCACACCGAGGAACGGATCGGCGAATTGATGCTTTACACCGAGCTGATGCGCTCGTGCATGCGCGCTGCCGAGGCCGATGCCGAGGTCGACCAGTGGGGCGTGGTGTGCCCGGCGATTCTGCCCGTCGAGAGCACGCGCAATCTGATGATGACGGCCTATCCGCGGATGATCGAGATCCTCCAGCTCCTCGGGTCTTCCAGCTTCCTTATTCAGCCGAGCGAGAAGGATTTCGGCGGCCCGCTACAGACCGATATCGAGCAATATCTTGCGACCGACAGCGTCCCGGCGCGCGACCGCGTCAAGCTGTTCCGCCTTGCCTGGGACGTGGCCGGCAGCGCCTTCGGTAGCCGCCAGGTGCTCTATGAGCGGTTTTTTGCGAGCGACCCGCTAACCCGCGCTCGCGCGATGGCGGCAATATACCCCAAAGCTGAATTGACCGAGCGCATACGCCAGCTGCTGGCCGGCGATGACGAGCTTTGGTAGAGCACACATCAGATCCGCATGAATAGCCTGAATTCTACGGCTGCTGATCTCGGTGCAACACCGGATCGATACTGGCGAGGCAGACCCGCACAAGGGGAGGTGGCGTCTGAGGTTATCCAATTCAGTGCTTCGATTCTTGATGCAATCGAAAACCATTTTGACGCGCGTCTGGTCCGAGAAAACGCTGGGTATTATGTTGGAGAGATTTATACCGAAACTCACGCGGCTTTGGCGGAAAGCCTGTTGTTCATGATCCGCGGGCCGGATGCCGCGTTTCGTTTAGAGTCTGCAAGGAAACTGTTGCAGAATTGGCGCAGCTTGGGAGTCGAATTAAAGGCCGACTCCCCGTTTGATGATTTTGCGAATTGTCTCAATTTATTTCTATTATCCAAATGTGAGGCCGATAGAACGCCGCTTGGCAGGCTGCTGATGGAGATATGTGCCGCACAGCGATTGCCCGACGTCGATCCGCAGGTCGGCAACAATATATTTCTGATACGGCAGGTCACTGTTGGGATATTGCGGCCCGCTAGCCTCGGGCAGCCCGTCCAGGATAAGGCTATAGTCGAGGTGTTGGGCGTGCTGGATCGTTTCCGATCAATCGAAGGGTTCTATTTCGATTGGCCGCGCGACCGATCCGGCCCCATACGAATATTTCCTCCTACCTATTGCTTGAAGTTCCTGTTTCTGATCGGAATTTCCTATCTCGTCACCAATGATCGGCGGTTTGCTGATTGCTTCAGCGCCGCGATGCGCGCTGTCATGCCATTGATGGCAAATACGGCGGGGTTTGCCTATTTCGGCCGCTCGGACAATACCACCTTCGGCCGTGGGTTGGCATTGTTCAGTCTGCGGCTTGCTGCGCTGCTCGACGGCTCCGAGCGGGACGAATGTGAGCGGCTTTGGAGCATCCAATGGAAAGCCCTCCAAGAAGTACGGCGCACGCGCCACGGATGGCTCAGGGTCAACAATTCGCAGGCAGAAGAAGAAAGCGTTGCGGATCGCTGGGGACGTGATACATACACGCACCATTCCGTATACTCCGCCGCCGGTGTTTGCTATCTTCTCCTCGGCGAGGTGCTGGCAAGAGGGACCGGCTTACCCGCAAAGGGGGAAGCGCAGCGGGCGCGCGTCGCGGTATCACGAGATTTGGGCTTGGTTCGTCTCGGACGATCCGGCCCGGAGTTGCGAGCCTCGGAATTGATTGTGCGATGCAGTGGCGTGGTTGTGCGGGGCGACCGCCGTTACCTGGGGCCGACATTATTGCGCTGGGAATCCGCAGGGAAGGTTATCATTGGGGCGATCCCGCGCACGACTGAAGATGATGTAAGGGTGGTGATCACCGCAAACGGCGGTATTCGAAAGCGGAAAGTCGCATATCTGGCCCATCTGCTGAGATCCGGCGTCGATGAATTACGACTTCTGTCCGTGGGATATCTCCCGTTTTTGACGCGCGGGTCGTATCTTTGCGCACCGTTTCGGCTGATGAAACTTGATGCTGATGAACATACGGTTACCGGCTATTATGGAACCAGCCGCGCCCGATATCGAGGTGTCGAGGTGGCGGCGCATGAATTGCTGGAAGTTATTACCAAGAATTTGACCGGCCGCAAGGTTGGTGCTGACCGGACTGCGGTGCTGGTCGATGAAGAGCCCGAGTTCTCTCGAACGATTAGTTTTTTTGGTGACCATATTACGGTTCGGGATAGTTGGTCGCGTCTGGCCGGATGGCGGCGGCTTCACGTTTCGACCAGACTGATCCGAGGCCGCGGAAAAGCCGATGTGGCGGGACTCGACTTTGCGGGTGAATGGCTAGGCTGGTCGAGCGACGGGGAAACAACATTGGATCTCTACAGCAAGCGTTGCACGTCCGAGCAGCTGTCTTATGAGATCACGGTGATGGCATGATGGCTGGGAAAGCCGGTGCGCCGGCGGCGAGTCGGACGCCTATCCGGCCGGGTCATGCGAGGCCCGCCTGATGGGTTGGGCGCCGTGCAGTTCACCCATATAATATCGCGCACCTCACTTCGATTTCGAGGCGCCACTGACGGGAGGACAGGATGACCAAACGACCGATGTATCTACAGCACGTCAACGTCTACGTGCGCAATGTCGAGCGGTCAAAGCAATGGTACGAGGATCTGCTCGGCCTGCACGTCTACGAGTATCGCCCCGGCTGGGCCGCGTTCATGTCAGCTGACGAGGAGCAGTCCCACGAAGTGGCGCTGATGCAGCTCGGTGACGACGCGCCGCTGCAGCAGAAGGGGCAGGTCGGCCTCAACCACATGGCTTGGCGGCTCGAATCGCTCAATGACCTGAAGGAATTCTATTACCGCATCAAGGCCAAGGGTCAACCGATCGACCACGTCGCCGATCACGGCATCTCGCTCGGTATCTATCTGCGCGACCCGGATGGCAACGGGGTTGAGGTGTTTTACGAGCTGCCGCGGTCGGAATGGCCGGTCGATTATCATATATTCTCGCGCGAGAAAGTCGGACGCGGCCGTTTCCCGGGACCCTGGGATAAGGAGCAGGTGCCGCCGCTACCCGAGGCACGCTCCGAGCCCGCTGTGGCGGCGGCGCAGTAGTCGGGCGGCCGACGCCGCACCCGGCAGCGATGACTCGACTTACGCGGGGCGCGCGTGGCTGAAGTCGCCGCCGGGTTTTTTTTCTGGCTGCGGTGCTGTTCGCTGCGCTGTGGCAGCGCACTCGGTCCGCGCTGCGAGAGGCGGCTGCGGCTCGCGAGGCCGCGGAGCAGAACGGGTTCGGCTTGGCCGCCGTGCTTGCCACCGTGCCGATTGCTGTTTTTCGCTGGTCTCGCGATGGAACCAACACGACGCTCGGCGCCGCGGAAATACTGAGCGCCGAGCCTTCCTACGATCGCTTGCTGACCGAACTTGATCCCGCCGACGCGAGGCACGTTGCCGAGGCGGTCGAGAAACTACGGCAGGGCGGCACGGCTTTTGATGCCGCCATTTCGTCGCATGCCGGCAGTGTGTACGAAGTCGAAGGGCGAACGACAGCAAGTGGCGAGGCGGTATTGTGGATCACCGATGTATCGGCATTACGGCGGTCGGAACTGGCCCGCGCCGCCGCCGCCGCCGCCGGCTTACGGGAAACGATGGAGTTGTTGCCTTTGCCGGTATGGCGCCGCGACGAGCGATTACGGGTGATCGACTGCAACGCGGCCTATGTCACCGCGCTCGATGCGGATCGCGAGACGGCGCTGTCCGAATCTCGCGAGCTGGCACCGACGCGCAAGCTGCAAGGGACGTCGACGCCCTCGCGTGCCGACAGAGCGGCGGCCGGCACGCCGCAAACCGAGATGCGGCACGTCTCGATCGGTGGCTCGCGCCGCCTGCTGGAGCTTGTCGAGGTGGCGAGCCGTGCCGGCGGCACGATTGGGTACGCGGTCGATCGCACCGAAGTCGAATTCGCCGAAAGCGAATTGGTGAGGCATATTGATGCGCATGGCCAGGTTCTCGAAAGCATACACGCCGCGGTCGCCATTTACGGCGCCGACAAACGGCTCAAGTTTTTCAATTCGGCCTTCGCGCGGCTCTGGGCGCTGGAAGAGAACTGGCTGGCCGGCGAACCTTCGCTGGACGAGCTGCTGGAGCGGCTGCGCGAACGCCGCAGGCTCCCGGAACACGCCGATGCCCGCGCATTCAAGCGGCAGCAGCTCGGGTTGTTCACCTCGCTGATCGAGCCCGAGAGCGAACTGCTGCATCTTCCCGACGGACGGACCCTCAGCATGTCGGTCTCGCCGCATCCGCTGGGGGGGCTCATTTTCGCCTATGAGGATGTCACCGACCGTCTTGCGCTCGAACGTTCGTACAATACGCTGATCGAAGTGCAGCGCGCGACACTCGATAATTTGTTCGAGGCGATTGCGGTTTTCGGCAGCGACGGGCGGCTGAAATTGCACAATCCTGCTTATCGCAAGGTCTGGAACCTTTCGGAGGCCGATCTCGACGGCGAGCCGCACGTCAGCGACATCGTCGAGAAGATCCGTCATTTCTACCAGGAGGCCGGAGACTGGCCCACGACACGCGACAGGGTGATTGCGCGCATTACCGAGCAGGCGCCCTGGAGCGGATCGACCGAGCGCTCCGACGGCTCGACCCTGCGGATCGCGACGATGCCGCTGCCCGACGGCAACGTGCTGCTGACTTGTCTGGACGTCAGCGATACCACTCGGGTCGAACGGGCGCTGCGCGAGCGGAACGAGGCCCTGGAGACAACCGCGCGCCTCAAGAGCGAATTCATCGCGAACGTCTCGTACGAGCTTCGCACCCCGCTCAATGCAATCATCGGCTTCGCCGAAATCCTGACGAACCAGTATTTCGGAACCTTGTCGCCGCGGCAGCTCGAGTACAGCCGCGGCATTCTCGACAGCTCGCAACGGCTGTCTCAGCTGATCAACGACATTCTCGATCTCGCGACAATCGAAGCCGGTTACCTGGCGCTCGAACCCAGCGGAGTCGAAATCCGCGACCTGCTGGAGGCCGTCGCGTTGTTGTCACGCGAGCGGGCTCGGATGCAGGATGTCGCCCTCGCCGTGAACTGCCCGGACGAAATCGGCGCGGTCGAGGCGGACGAGCGGCGGCTCAAGCAGGCGATGTTCAACGTCGTGTCGAACGCCATCAAGTTTACCCCGCCCGGCGGTTCGATCCGGCTCGAAGCGCGCATCGACGGCGATAGTGGCGGCGATGTCATCCTGGCTGTGGTCGATACCGGGGTCGGCATTGCCGTATCGGATCAGGAACGGGTTTTCGAGAAGTTCGAACGTGGTAACCGGCGCAACCGCGATGCTGGCGCCGGGCTGGGCCTGTCGCTGGTCAAGAGCCTGATCGAGCTGCACGGCGGCTCGGTTGCGATCCAGTCCGGGGTGGGCGAGGGAACAACCGTCTTGTGCCGATTGCCGGCAAGTCGACGCCGGCTATCCTGCGCCGCCCTGGAATCGGCGTCACTGGGTAGTATGAATTGCGTTCAGCCTGACGCCGTCGAGTGAGGCAGGCTCGCAGCAGAGCTAATTTGCGGCGACTGGGATCGCGCGTTGATTGTACATAATCCGGCGGACCCGAGCCTGCTCCTCGGCCGGGAGTTTGGAGACGTCAACCGACAGATTGGCGCCGGCCGCCATGCCGCGCTTCACCGCGGGACGCTCGCCGATTTCCTCGAACCAGCGCTTGAAGTGCCGGAACTCGTCGATGTCCTGGCCCTGTGCCTTCCAGTTCACCGTCCACGGATAGCAGATCATGTCGGCGATTGTGTAGTCGTCGCCGGCGACGTGGCGGCTCCGGGAAAGCCGATTATTCAAGACGCCATACAACCGGTTGGCCTCGTCGGTGAAACGCGTCACGGCATAGCTCTGGTCGGCCCTTGTGTCGCCGAGTCGGCGGAAATGCCCGCATTCTCCGAGCTTCGGCCCCTGATTGGCCATCTGCCAGATGAGCCACTGCGTGACCTCGTACTTGCCGCGCAGATCCTGGGGCCAGAAGCGGCCGGCCTTTTCGGCGAGGTACATCATGATCGCGCCCGATTCGAAAACCGCAATCGGCTCGCCGCCGCCCGGAGGGTCGCGGTCGATAATGACCGGCATGCGATGGTTCGGGTTCATCGCGAGGAACTCGGGCTTGAACTGGTCGCCCTGCTGGATGTTGCACGGCACGATTTTGTAAGGCAGGCCGCACTCCTCGAGCAAAATCGTGACCTTTTTGCCGTTCGGCGTGGGCCAGAAATGAAGATCGATCATGGTAGCTTCCCATTCGCTTAAGCGCGAGACGGCCGGTCGCGCCGCCTCGGTTCGCATGGAACGCTAGCCCAGCCATTCCCCGTTTGGCTAGGCGCGCGAACGGGTACTCGAATTATCATGAATAAAAACATGGACATCGGTGCAGCTGGCACGCTTGTGCGCCGGGCCTCTCCGGCTGCCAGGCTGGCGCCCGGCTCCGGGGTCACTGCCGCCGCGCCAAGCCGGCCGCTCAAGATTGGCGTGCTGGTCGACCTTGAATTTACGACGACCGCCGGTGGCCATGTGAAGTGCTGGGAGCGCCTCGCCGAAGCGGCCGTCGACATGCCCGACGCACTGGATCTCACCGTGCATTTCAACGGACCGGAAAAACGGGAGATGCCGCTATCTCCGTCGGTGCGATACGTGATGACGCCGCCGGTCTTCAGCACGGCGCGGTTGGTGCGCAGACCTCATTTTCCGGACCACACCGATCTCGCGCCCTGGCACCCGCAACTGGCGCGAACGCTTCACCGCTACACTGTAATTCACACAACCGACGCGTTCTTTTGTTATACGCGGACAGCGGTGCGGTTCGCGCGCAGTCATGGAATCCCAGTGGTCCATTCGATTCACACGAATACGCCCGAATACGCCCGTATCACAGTCGACAAGGCGCTGCAGCGCGGGCTCGGTAACGGTCTCGCGTACCGCGCAGCGATTGATTACCTCGGCATGCCTAACTGGGTCGGTTCGATCCTGGAGCGTCGGCTTGCAAAACATCTTGCCTCCGTCACCGCAGTGGTCGGCTCGTATGTCGGCGAATCGGGGGCAAGCCATGCGCGTGGGCACCATGAGATCATGATTCGCCGTGGCCTCGACCGCTCTCTATTCTCTCCCGCGCGGCGCGACCGGGTCTGGTTGGAGCGGCGTTTCGGGTTGTGCCGCAGCGACCTGATCGTGGTCTATGCCGGCAAGCTCAACGCCGGCAAGAATGTTCCGCTATTGGCGCCGATTATCCAGGCCGCCCGCGCCCGTGGCGCTGCTGTGCATCTGATCTGCGCCGGCGAGGGTGCCGAGCGAGCGCAGCTGCAAGCCGCGCTCGGTCCGGCAAGCACCTTTGCCGGCCCGCTCACTCAGCACGAGCTGGCCCGAATCTATGCCTCCGCCGACTTGTTTCTATTCCCGTCGGAAATCGACGAATTCGGCAGCGCCGCGCAAGAGGCGCTCGCGTGCGGGCTGCCGGTGCTCGCGGCACGCGGCAGCGGGTTTGCCTCGAGGATGGCGGATTGCCTCGCTGTGCGCGTCTTGCCCGGCGAGAAACCCGAGCTCTGGGCAACGGCGATCGCCGATCTTGCTTCAGCACCGCAGCGTCGCCGCGCGCTCGGGCTGGTGGCCCGTGCCTATGTCGAGGCGCGGGTGCCGAGCTGGGGTGAGGTCCTCGAACAAGATCTGTTGCCGGTATGGCAGGCGGCGGCGCAATCGCGCAAGCCGGCGGGACGATGAACGCGGTCGCGGGCCGCATCCTGATCCTGGCACCGCATCCCGATGATGAGATCGTTGCTTGCGCGATAGCCCCTTCTCGCGCGGTCGCGGCCGGCGCGCGCATTTTCGTGCTACATTTAACGGCCGGCGTGCCCCCGGAGCGTGCTCTCTGGCCGTGGCAGCGGCCGAATTATCGGGAGAGGGTCTGACGTCGTCAGGAAGACGCTCTCCGCGTTTCGCGACTGCTCGGTTTCGAGATCGTCGGCTTTCGCGACACGGGCGCGCGGCGCCTGCGGTTCGACCTCGATGCCGCGGCCTCCGATATTGCCGCGGCGATCGCCGGCTGCCGGGCGGAGGTGGTTTGGGTTCCGGCGTTTGAAGGCGCGCATCAGGACCACGATGCCGCGGACGCCCTCGCCGCATCGGTCGGGTGCGCGATGCCGGTCTGGGAATTCGCCCGCGTACAATTTCGCCGGCGGGAGGGTAAGGTCCAACGGCTTCGCCGAGGCATGCGGCGGCGAGATTGCGATCCCCGGAACCGCGGCCGAAACGGAAGCCAAGTGTGCAGCGCTCGCCTCTACGTCTCGGAGGTCGCAATCTCCGCTACATCGCGGCCGATCGCGAAGCCTGCCATCCGCTGCCGGCGCACGACTGCAGTCGGCCCCCGCATAGGGGATTGCTGTTCCGCGAGCGTTTTCACTGGGTCCCGTTCCGCCATCCCCGTGTCGATTTCGACCCTTCGGCGACGGTCTATCGGGCCTCGCTAACTAGATTTCAGCCCGTCAGCCGCGCCGCTCGCGGCGCTCCGCGATGGCCCAGGCGGCAAGCCCCGGCAGCCCGACCGCGAACTCGCGAACGCGCTTGACGAGACCGAGAGCCAGTGCGTTATCGGGCGATAATCCGGCCGCCGCAGCTAACGCCACCAGCGTCGCTTCCTGCGCTCCCCAGCCGCTCGGGATCAAGAACGCGGCGCTGCGGGCGGCAAAGCTGAGGCTTTCGAGCATCACCGCGGCACCGAAGCCGGTCGGGGCGCCCATCAGATAGAGCGTCAGCCAGGTTTCGACGGCATGGCCGAAGAACGTGACCACATGCAGCGACAGCGACACGGCCAATGCGATGCGGCTGCTCGCGACAAGCGTCAGCGCGGCACCGAGCGACTGCACCCAACCCGCCAGACGGCGGCGCTCGAAGCGCAGAAGACCGCGCTGCAACGCGGCGAGCAGCCGGTGCCGGACCAGGATCTCCCAGCTGAACAGGCCGAAGGCCGGCAACAGCGCCATGCTGGCCGCGACGGGCCACCAGCTCGCCTTGGCGCCGAGCCAGGCCAGCAGCACGAAGCCGAGCACCGTAAACAGGATTTCCGCGATGAGAGTGGTGCAGAAATCGGCTGCAACGGAAGCGGCGCCGCGTGCCGGAGCCGATGTTCGCTGCTGCAGCAATCGCGCGCGCACGACGTCGCCGCCGATTTGCGCCGCCGGCAAGGTTGCGTTGATCGCCTCGCAGATCCAGCGGAACGTCGCGAGCACGGTGAATGGCGGCCGATCCGGAGAGGGGATCAGACATCGCCAAGCGGCGGTGTTCATCAGGATGGTCACCGAGCGCACCGCCAGGATTGCGAGAAAGCCCCAGCCGATCCGCGGGAAAACGCCGATCAGCTTGTCCAGGTCGGCATGCGCGACGAGCCAGGCGAGAACGCCGACCCCGAGCACCAGGCCGAGACAGCGCAATCTGCGGCTCAAGCACGCCCTAGGGGCATGGAAACGATCGTCCTATCGCGTCGAGGCAGCCTTGGAGGATATACGCCGCCGCGACACGATCGACAATTTCGGCGCGGCGTTTCCTCGTCATGTCGTGGGCGATCATCTCGCGGGTGACCGCCGCGGTCGACAGCCGTTCGTCCCAGAACGCGACAGGCATGTCGCGCAGCGCCAGCACGTTTCGCGCGAACTGGCGAACCGATTGCGTGCGCGGCGTGTCGCCGCCGGCAAGCGCAAGCGGCAGCCCGATCACCAGGCCGCCGACGCCATGCCGATCGATCAGCGCGAACAGCGCCGCCGCGTCCTCGCGAAACCGGCGCCGGCGGATTGTTTCGAGCGGGCTGGCGATGACGAGCCTGGTGTCGCTGAGCGCGGTCCCGATCGTCTTCGTGCCGACATCGAGACCGAGCAGCCGGCTGCCGGCCGCCACCGAACTGCGCAATTCCTTGGGATCGCTGAGGAGCATCTGCCGTGATACGCTGCACCGCCGGGTTTGAAGGCAATGCCGGGCCTTGCGGCGTCGGCCGTTTCGGACCATGTCGCTGAACCAGCGGAGACCGTATATTGGCATTGAACAAGGCTGAAGTGGCACACATCGCCGCGCTCGCCCGCATTCGCCTCGGCGACGCCGAGATGGAGCCGCTCGCTTCCGAGCTGTCTCAGATCCTGAGCTGGGTCGAGCAGCTCGGCGAGATCGATACGGACTGCGTACCGCCGATGACGAGCGTCGCGGCGATGCGGCTGCCGATGCGCGAGGACGTCGTTACCGACGGCGATTGCCGCGACACGATCCTCGGCAACGCACCGCTGACGGCAAGGGGATTTTTCGCCGTGCCGAAGGTCATCGAGTGACAGGCGTCGCGTGAAGGTTGTCGTATGACTGGGCTGACCGACCTCACGCTGGCCGCGGCGCGTGCCGGGCTGCGCGCGAAGGCGTTCACTGCGCGCGAGTTGTCACAGGCTTATATCGGAGCGCTGGAGGCGGCGCGACCGCTCAACGCCTTCATCACCGAAACGCCGGAGCGGGCGCTCGACATGGCCGCCAAGGCCGACGAGCGCCGTGGCCGCGGCGAGGAACTGCCGCTCGACGGTATTCCGATCGCGGTCAAAGATCTGTTCTGCACGAAGGGTGTGCTGACGACCGCCGCCTCCTACATCCTCGACGGTTTCGTGCCGCCTTACGAGTCGACGGTGACCGGCAAACTGTGGTCCGCGGGTGCGGTCATGCTCGGGAAAACCAATCTCGACGAGTTCGCGATGGGGTCATCGAACACGACCAGCTATTATGGCCCGGTCGAGAACCCCTGGCGCCAGCCCGGCGACAATCGTCCGCTGGTGCCGGGCGGGTCGTCGGGCGGCTCGGCGGCGGCGGTGGCGGCGCATGCCGCGCTCGGCGCGACCGGCACCGATACCGGCGGCTCGATCCGCCAGCCGGCCGGCTTTTGCGGCATTGTCGGACTGAAGCCGACCTACGGCCGCTGCTCGCGCTGGGGCGTGGTGGCCTATGCCTCCTCGCTCGATACGCCGGGACCGATGGCGCGCACCGTGCGCGACGCGGCGATCCTCTTGGGCGCGATGGCCGGTCACGATCCGCGCGACTCGACCTCGGCGGCATTGCCGGTGCCGGATTACGAGGCGGCGCTGACCGGCGATTTGCGCGGCCTCCGAGTCGGCATCCCTCGCGAATACCGGGCCGACGGCATGGCCGGCGAGATCGATATTCTGTGGCAGCAGGGCGTCGAATGGCTCCGCGATTGCGGCGCCGAACCGGTCGAGATTTCGCTGCCGACGACGAAATACGCGCTGCCGGCCTATTACATCATCGCCCCGGCCGAGGCCTCGTCGAATCTGGCGCGCTACGACGGGGTCCGTTTCGGGCTGCGCGTGCCGGGCGAGACCCTTGACGAGATGTACGAACTGACGCGCGCCGCCGGGTTCGGTGCCGAGGTGCGCCGTCGCGTGCTGGTTGGCACCTATGTGCTGTCGGCCGGGTATTACGACGCCTATTACCTCAAGGCGCAGCGTGTGCGCACGCTGATCGCGCGCGATTTCGCCGCCGCCTTCGAGCGGGTCGATTGCCTCCTGACACCGACCACGCCCTCCGCCGCCTTCGCGATAGGCGAGAGCAGCGATGATCCCCTGGCGATGTACCTGAACGACGTGTTCACCGTCCCGGTCAATCTCGCCGGATTGCCGGCGATCTCGGTCCCGGCCGGGCTGAGCGGGGAGGGGCTGCCCCTGGGCCTCCAGGTGATCGGTCGCGGCTTCGACGAGGAGACCGTGCTGCGCGTCGGCGAGGCTCTCGAACGCGCCGCCCAATTCACCCACCGGCCGAACTTCGTCGCGGGAGAGCATTAAAGCCTAATCGTTGAACTGCTGGTGTGAAATGCTCCAGCGGCGGGAAAATACCATGAGATTCACGGATATAATCGACCGGATCGATGAAATGGCCTTCAAGCGCAGAGCCATCATCGACAAACTCCGCGCGCTGCAAACACCCATAAACTCACATGCCTTGAAGATTATCGTCTACCCGGATGCCGAGGAAGTCCCTCACTGGAAGCGCGAGCTTATCGCCTGGGGGAACGATCTTGCCGCGATGCAGCTGCGCGGTTTTCGCGGTGTTACCCCAATGGGCTTCGCGCTCGCATGGAATGGCCTTTACCGGGAGCCGTTCGAAGGTGCGGAGGATCGTGTGTTGGAATTGAAACTCGGCCAGCTCGAACGCGAACACCAGCGTCCAATCGCCGGTGATCGCAGACAGATCATGACCGAGCTAACGAGATTCCTCCGCTCGTACTGTGACGCCATTGGTCAGAGCCGGTTTGTTGAACTCGGTCGTAAATTCGCTCGGGCAACCTCTCCGTTTGGCCGAAACGGCCGCTGAATAGCGTGGGAGGTCGCACGGGACCGGGCGTGAGGAGCAAAATAAGTGTCTGAGCTGATCGAAGGCCGCACCGGCTCCTGGGAGATCGTCATTGGCCTGGAAGTGCATGCCCAGGCCAGGGCGAAGGCGAAATTATTCTCCGGCGCCGCCACGGACTTCGGGGCCGAGCCGAACACGCAGGTCTCGACTGTCGATGCCGCGTTCCCCGGCATGCTGCCGGTGATCAACCGGCATTGCGTCGAGCAGGCGGTCCGGACCGGGCTTGGGCTCGACGCCGAGATCAAGTTGTTCAGCGTCTTCGACCGCAAGAACTATTTCTACCCCGACCTGCCCGCCGGCTATCAGATTTCCCAGTACCAGCAGCCGATTGTCGGGCGCGGCCGGATCGTGCTCGACATGCCGGACGGCTCGGCGCGCGAGATCGGCATCACGCGTGTCCATCTCGAACAGGACGCCGGCAAAAGCCTGCACGACCAGCACCCGACACAGACCTATGTGGACCTGAACCGCGCCGGCATCGGACTAATGGAGATCGTCTCCGAGCCGGATTTGCGCAGCGCCGACGAGGCCGGGCTTTATCTGCGCAAGCTGCGCTCGATCCTGCGCTATCTCGGCACCTGCGACGGCAACATGGAGGAGGGGTCGCTGCGCTGCGACTGCAACGTGTCGGTTCGGCGGCCGGGCGAACCCTACGGCACGCGCTGCGAAATCAAGAACGTGAACTCGGTGCGCTTCGTGATGCAGGCGATCGAGTACGAGGCGCGCCGCCAGATCGAGCTGATCGAGGAGGGAGGCGCCGTCGAGCAGCAGACGCGGCTTTTCGACAGCAGCCGCGGCGTGACCCGGCCGATGCGCTCGAAGGAACACGCGCACGACTACCGCTATATCCCGGACCCCGACCTCCTGCCGCTGGAACTCGACGCGACATGGGTCGAGCGGCTGCGTGCCTCGCTTCCCGAGTTGCCGGATGCTAAGAGGAGGCGCTTTGTCGCCGAGTACGATTTGCGCCCGAATGACGCCGCGGTTCTCGTCGCCGAGCGCACGACGGCCGAGTACTTCGAGAAAGTGGCTGCAGGACGCGACCCGAAGACGGCGGCGAACTGGGTAACCGGGGATCTGTTCGGTGCGCTGAACAAGCTCGGCCTCGGCATCGAACAGTCGCCGGTTACACCCGAGCAGCTCGGCGCGCTGATCGACCTGATCGCCAACGGCACGATCTCGGGCCGCATCGCCAAGGACGTGTTCGCCGAAATGATCAAGACCGGCGAGCCGCCCGCCGCGATCGTCGATCGCAAGGGGCTGCGGCAGGTCAGCGATTCTGGCGCGATCGAGGCGGCGGTCGAGGCCGCGCTCGCCGCCAACCAGGCGCAGGTCGCGCAATACCGGACCAATCCGAAGGTGCTCGGGTTCTTTGTCGGGCAGGTCATGAAGGCGATGGGCGGCAAGGCCAACCCCGCCCTCGTCAATGAGCTGCTGCGCCAGAAGCTGACCGGCTAGGCTCCGCGCTAAGCAGATGTAGCCCATGGCCGCGCGGCGACAACGCGACCCGAATATTGCCTGCAATATTGTTCGACACTGATATTTAAGACCCTAGCACAGACACAGTCAGAAGGTACGTAATGCGCGCTGAGGATCATCCGCCATTCCGCTGCTTTGCGTCGCACCTGCTCGCGGTCCGCTGAATCTTCTGACTGTATCTATGCACTAGGGCGTGCCGTCAATTGAGCCAGATAGTAGCACGGTGGCGAGATGGATGGTGGCGAGGGACATTGGTGGCGGTTTTATTGTAGCGGGTGGCGATGCCATGGAACTCTTTGAGTCTGCAGAATAAGTTTTCGATCAGATGGCGGCCTGATAGCGGGCACCTGATCCACACCGCCATGCTCTGTCTCGATACCGGCCGCGCCGGGCAATCGGAAAAAATCGTGCAGCCCTATCGCAGTCGCTGCGTCCGGTCGCCTATCCATGTGCCGCCGGGGACGCCAGACCATCGGGCGGCCACACTGTCAGACCCTCTGCCAGCGGTATGCGCAGATTGCGGAACAACAAGGAAAACATCATCCAGTTACCCATGGCGATGATGAATTCGACCTGCTGCCCCGGGTCGGTGACGTATTTCACCACCTCGGCCCAGGCGGCATCCGAAATGGATTTGCCGGAGAGACACTCGTCGGTGGCGGCGAGGATCGCCTTGTCCGCCGACGTCAAGCGCTCGGTATTCCGCCAGTCGCGGACCGCCAGAATATCGTCTTGCGGGATCCCCGCCGTGGTCGCCACCCGCCAGTGCTGCGTCCACTCGTAAGCCGACCCGGTGACCCAGCCGATCCGCATGATCATCAGCTCACGCAGCCGCGTGTCGAATTTGTTGTTCTCCAGCAGTTGGATCAATTGGTTATAGGCTACCCTGGCCACGCCGGGATTGTTGGCCAGCACGCGAAATGCCTCGCTCTGCGTACGCCGCGCTGGCAAACCCATTGCCTCGCCGAGTTCGCGGGCGCGATCCAGCGACACCATTGGCACACGTAAGGTCATGCTATTCTCCCACTCATCGTTTCCTCGATCGTCCTCCGCTTCCCCCCGGGCAGCAAGAGAGGAGCGGCAAGGCGAAGACGTATACGCCCGAATGCCGGGTATTTGATGCTTTGGCGATGCTATTGGCCGGGAGGCCGGACGCGACCCTCGGCGTCCTTGGGGGGCCGAAACCGAAGCCTTCACGCTAGTTGCCGCCAAGCGAGCGGTTGCTCAGCGGCCACTGTCACGTTGCGGGATGGCGAATTGGAGAGGCGAAACACCGGTTTCGTCTCACGCTGCGGTAACCGCAGCCGTCCAATGTGCCATCGCTTCGGTTCTGAATTCCGCAGGTCGATCGGGAGATGAGATGGCGTTGCAGGTAGAAGGTGTTATAGGCGGTGGCGTGAGCACTAAGAAACCATTGCGCGGAGCCGACCGGCTTGAACTGCTGCATCGTGTACTCTCGCCGTCATACGAGCGGGATTTTGGGCGTTATGTACGGTTTATCTTCCTCCTCTTCCGCGCCATCAGTGCGCGGCTTCTTTTGTTATCGCCGATAGTCCAGCTGTTCGGGCGTGTACGGCCCGTGCAGACGCTCGCGTCTCCAATCTTCGCGGCGTCTCGGCCCTCGTTTTCAACGCCGCCGCGTCACCCGAAACGTTTGCCAGCGACCCTCGATCGTCTCGGCCGCGCCCCAGCCTGCTAATCCGCAGCGTCCAGTTCCGGGTAGTGGCGGAAAATGCCTTGCTCGTTGAACGCGATCCGGCGCGCGGATTGCAAGTAGGCCGCGATGCTCGGCCGTGCGGCGACACGGTCATACAGCGCGACGACCCGCGGAAAGCGCGCTTCGAACGGCGCCATCGCGCGTGGGAAGGCATAGCGCAGTCCGGCGACCAGCTGGAACAGCGACAAATCGCAATAGGTGGTCCGCCGGCCGACGAGATGCCGGTCGCCCCGTGGGTTGCACTCGAGCACCCGCTCGAAATAGCCGAGATATTTCGGGATGCGGTTGGCGGTGAAATCGGCCGCGCGGCGGCGCGCTTCGGGTTGCTGGTCCTCGTAGTAGAGGCTGGAGGCGATCGGGTGATGGGTGTCGTGCGCTTCGTCGACGACATCGGCGATCGTCAGCTGCAATTGATGCGCCCATAACCGGCCGGCCTCGTCGCGCGGCGCCAGGCCGTGACGGCGACCAAGATAGAGAAGGATGTTCGCGGTCTGCGCGATCAGGAGGTCGCCATCCTTGAGGAACGGCGGGGCAAAGGGCGGTATCGTGCTGTCGGCCCCATCCATGAGCCGCTGCATTGCCGCGACCCCGCCCCGCTGGCGCGCGACATCGACGTATTCGGCGCGGGCCTCCGCCAACGCAAGGCGGACGAACTCGCCGCGCCCCTGGATGGTCGGCCAGTAATAAAACTCATAGCCCATGCCGATGCTCCCCCGACGCATGCACTTGTTTGTCGGTGCGTTTCGCGTTAACCTTTGTTCAAGAGATTGTCCGGTCTGCAAGCAATTTTTGTTGCACTCGTCTCCACTCGAACCAGTGATTTCGGCGTCTGACCGGTAATCCGGACGCCGTGGTGCTCGCGTCGGCGGGCGCGGCCAAGGAGAGGCGCATGCTCGTGCGACCCATGCTCGGGGGTTGGGAACCGCGCGGGATCGAGGCGATCACGACCGAGGAGGCGCGGCGTCTGGTGAGGCTGCCGGTACCAGGACTTGCCGGCGATCTGCACCAGGATCTCGGCCGCAGCATGCTGGCGCTGCGGATTGCCGGATCGCTGGCCGGCGACGACGCGCGCGACGAACACCTCAAGGAACTGCGCAGCCGCTTCAAGGACGGCGCGCCGGTCGATTTCGTGGCCGACATCATCAACGAATCCGAACTCGAACAGGTACTGATCAGCGATTTCCGTCTGGAAGAGAGGGCTGGCGATCCCGACGGCTTCCGCTACGAGATCGTACTCGTCGAATACACCGAACCGCCAGAGCCGCCGTCTCCGGGCCTCGATCTCGGCCTCGACGATCTTGGGCTCGACATCGACCTTGGGCTCGACCTGCTCGATCTTGCCGGGCTGCTCGGCAGCGTTCCCGATCTCGGCGACGTGCTCGCTCCGGTGCAGGAAGGCGCCGCCGGGCTGAAACAGGCCCTGGGCGGCGCCGGTTCGCTGCTGGCGCCGATGCAGCGCCTGTTCGGCTAGGCCGTGCCGCTCGGCGCCGATCTCAGCGGACATCTCGATATCGGCGGCCCGGTCGGCGCGCTCGTCGGGGTGCTCGGCGCGACCGGCGGCAATCTCGGCGCCATCGTCCCGCCACTCGACCCCGCCGCCCGCGACAGCGCCGCCGGAGCCGCATCCGGCATCTCGCTCGACGGCATCGGCGCGGCCCTGGTACGGGTGTCCGGCGCGGTGACGCCGCTACTCGACCGCATCCCGGGCGTCGAAAACGCGCTGCCGGAGATCGAGACCGCGCTGGCGCTGCTCGAACAGGCCGCCGCGCCCGATCTGCCGCAGCGGATCGCCGACCTGCTCGGCAGGCTCGACGCGACGCTCGAAACCGAGCGCGGCGGCACGCTCGGCCAGGTGTTGAAGGTATTAGAGCTTGTCAGATCGGCGCCCGAGTCGGCCTTGCTGCGCGACCTTGCGTCTCAGATCGAGCGTCTGCTGGGAGGCCAGTCGCTTTCCGGTACAGCGTTCGCTGGTTTCGCCGAGATCCTCCCCGCGCTCACCGGCGCCGCCGCGGCGCTCGGCGGCATGGCGCGGCTCGATTCCGTTCTGGAGGAGGCGGAACGGCTGTCCGGACTGGCCGCGGTACAGCTCGACCGCGACGCCCTGACCGGGATCGAGGTGGAGATCGTCGCCCGGCTCGGCGATGGCCCGGATTCGCTGGCCGCGTTCATCGCGTCGCTTGACCTGGGCGACGCCGCGGCGGTCGCCAGCGCGGCGCGCGAACTGGAGACGATCTCAGGCCGCCTCGGTCTGCTAGCCTCGACCTTCCGCGACGGCATGGCGTTCGGCGAAGCGACCCTGGTCCATCTCGACCTGACCGGGATCCGCCAGGCGGTAGAGGCGATCCGCGGCGAAATCCGTGGCGCCGATTTGGCGCCGCTCGAGCGGACGCTGGCGGCCGCGGCCGGGCGGCTGTCCGGGGTGGCTTCGCTCGATCTCGGCGGAGCGCCGATCCGCAGCCTCGAACAGCTGCTGACGGAGATCGAGGGTCAGGTGGAGACGCTCGCCGCCGGCATCGCGACGATCGACATCGCCGCGCTGCTCGGACCGCTGGCCGAAGGGCTGACGCAAGTCACCGCGCTACCGGGGCAGCTCGCCGGCACGCTGCAGCATGCGGCGGATGCGGTCGGCGATGCGCTTGATGCGGTGCAAGCGGGTGTGCGAGCGCTGCCGCTGGACGATGTAGCGGGGCAGCTGCGCCGGCTCGCCGGCGCGGTCAGCGACGCGATCGAGCTGCTGGCAGGGATCATCGGCGGGGTCGAGGACGCGATCCGCGCCGCCGCCGATGCCGCCGAGGGCGTGCTGCAAGGCGCGGAAGACGGGCTCGATGCCTTCAAGAACGCGGTGGACAGTGCTTTCGGCGCGGCTCGGCAGGTGATCGAAAGCGCCGACATTGATGGGATCACCTCGGAGATCGAGGAAAACATCCGCGGCTTTCTCGACATCATCGCCAAGGCGGACATGGCGCCATTCTTCGCCGCCGCATCGGACGGGATCGGCAGCGCGGCCTCGGTCGTCGAGAAGGTGCCGTTCGACCTGCTCCCCAATTCGATGGAACAGGACGTGGTCGATGCGATCCGCCCGATAAAACAGGTCGATGCCGACGCCACCCGCGTGCAGATCGAGGTCACCCTGGAAATTCGGGACGGCAAGTTCGATCTGCGGCCGGCGATCGAAGCGGCAGTCGCCGGCCTCAAAGCCCAACTTGCCTCGCTGTTGGATCAAATCGGGGCACTGGATCCCGAGGAGTTGGCGCGGCCGCTGCAGCAGCCGATCGACAATTTAAAGATCACGGTGCAGGGTCTCAGCCTCGATGTCGAACTCGCGCCGTTGCGCGAGGCCCTTGACAGCGCCAAGGCGGCCGTCGCCGGGCTCGATCCGAGCGCGCTGCTGGACCCGGTGGAACGTGCGTTCGACGAGCTGATCACGGGCATCGACCGCTTCTCGCCGGCGCAGCTGATCGCCCCGCTAGACGAGCGGCTCGATCGGGCGCGCGAGCAGCTGATCGACGTCGTCGGTCTGCGGACCTGGCGCGATCGGCTCGACGAGATCGCCGCTCAGGCAAGCGACATCATCGGCCTTCTCGACGTCACGGGCCTCGAACGGGACCTGACCGTTGCGTTGCGGGATTTTCACGCTCAACTCGCCGACGATCCACGGCTCGGCTTTCTCGACTCGCTGCTCGCCGCTCTTGCTCCGATCCTCGGCGGGGTAGCGTCGGCCGATGCGTTTTCCCGTATTGCCGGCTGGATCGAAGCGGGCGGTGCGGCGGCGGCGCCGCTCGAGCAGCGGGCCCGCGCGATCCGCGATGCTGTAGCGGCCACTGCCGCGGCGGTGGCGGCAAGCGATCCGGCGGCGCTTGCCGACCGCATGCGGGCGCGTTTCTCCCCACTGACCTCGGCAATCGTCGCGCTGCCGGCGGGACCGGTGCGGCTCCAGTTCGAAGCATCGCTAACGATCGACGGGCCGCTGACCGAGCTGGCCGCGATGCGCACGCCGTGGCGCGGCTACCAGCAGCTGCTCGCGGAAGCGGACCAGGCAACCCGCGATCTCGGCGCCGAGGGGTTCGCCGAAGTCAACGCCGTGGCGCAGCGTATCGCCGCTGCGGGCGCGCCGTTCGCGCCGCTTGGAAGCTTGGCGCGCAACATGCTGGGCCCGATCGGCCTGGGCTCCCTCGATCGCGGCCTCGCCGGGCTCGTCGCCGATCTGCTCGAGATCGCACCGCCCCGTCGTTTGGCGCAGCTTGTCACGCCTCTGCTCGACGTGCTGCGCGGCCGACTAGAGGCGGTCGTCGATGCGATCATCGGCCCGGTGCGGGGCGCGATCGATGATTTGATTGCCGCGATCGACGTTTTCGACCTGTCGCCGGTGCGCGACCGGCTGCAGGCCATCACCGACGCGGTCAAGTCGGAGATCAACGCGTTTCGCCCAAGCGTGCTGCTGGCCGCGCCGCTCGCCGCGTTTGCCGACGTTAAGCAGGCGTTCGCCGCGTTCGATCCGCTCGGCGAGATCAGCGATGCGCTCGACGGGCTGCGCGCGCGCGTCGTATCCATTCTCGGCAAACTTGATGTCGGCAAGCTGCTGGAACAGCCGATCGCGATATTCGCTGAGATTCTCGCGGCCCTGATGGCGCTCGATGTCGATCGGCTGCTCGGGCCCGTCCTCGACCGCCTCGACGCGATCGCGGCGCAGATCGAGGGCGGTCTCGACGAGACGTTCGACGCGTTCAAGCGGCTGCAGCGGGCGCTGCCCGACCGGGTCGGCAGCACCTCGGTCAGCGCCAGCGTCAGCGTGCGCCGTCGGATAGGAGGTGGAACATGCCGGCGGTCGCCACCCATACGGCCATCATGCTGCTGGCGAAGGCCCGGCTGGAGGATCTGCGCGATGTTCTGGACGCGCGAATCCGGCGCTATCCAGCGGGTCAGAAGCCGCTGGTGATCGAGCAGCGCCTGCGCGATCTGGCGCAGGAGGCGCTCGACAATTTCGCGGCGCCGCCGCTCGCCCCGCCCGACGTGCTGGGCGGCGCACCGCTCGGCAGTCGTGTGTCGAAGCTCGCGGTCATGGGGGCGATGGGCCCCGACATACCGGCCTTCTCCAACGCGCTGCAGCCCGGCCAGGCGTGGGTGTTCGACTCGGTGCACAAGGGAACGCCCGACAGCAACCGCGAGCAGGTCATCGCGCGCACAGTCGATGTCGCGCTGGAGATCGCGGCCCAGGCGGTGCCGCGCATTCGTTCGGAGGTGCCTTCCGGCAGCCAGGATCTCGCCCTTCGCCGGGTGCGGGCCTACGTGCAGGGTCACCTGTGCCATTTGGCCGGCGATATCGTCTCGCACCCCTTCATCAACGATATCGAGTGGCACCTCGGCACCGCGGTTCAGAGCAAGCTGACGCACGCCGATGGCGAGGCGGCGCACGACGCAATGGTGGCGCAGCGTGTGTACGGTCGCGGCGGGCTGCGCGACGGCCCCGACTGGGAAGACGCCTGGCCAAAGACCGACACCGAGGTGCCCGACCAGCTGTTCGCGGCCTATGCCGAGGCGCTCGAAGCGGTCCTGAAGGCGAAGACCAGCCGCCCCAAGGGGCTCGGCGAATTCGAGCATCTGCTGGCTCAGCTCGACCCGCCGACGCTCGACGATGGTTTCCTGCGCGACGGTTACGAGATGCTGAAGGGCGGCATCGTCCGCCACGTCTATGGGCACAGCGCGGCGGGCTGGGCGGGGCTGCTGACCCTGGCGATGCTGCCGGTCATCGCGTTGCCCTTCCTGGCGCTGATCCTGCCGGGGCTGCGCTTTCTGCCGGAGACCGGTTCGGACGGGGAGACCGATACCGAACGCCAGGTGTTCGAGCTTGTCGCGCACGCGCTCTACCCGGCCTCGCTGTCGGCGCTGATCTACCAGGCCATCTTCATGAGCATTACGATGCGCGGCGTCAGGGCTCGGCAGATCCTCAGTCTGCTGATGACCCTGGTCAATCTCGCGCTTGCGGTGCTGTTCTATGTCGAGGCCGGGCGCGAGGCATGGTCGCCGGGGGCGCGCTGGACGTTGCTTTTCGTCCTGCCGCTGACGCTGAACGGCATCTTTCTCTCGATGACCATCAGCGACGCGATACGAGAGACCGACAGCGGCAAGCACCACAAGCGGCGCGCCGCGGCGACGCTGATGCCGTGGCTGTTCTCGCTTGGCATGTTCGTGGTGTGGGTGGTTTTCCTGCTGTTGTTCGTCGCTGTTCTGGCTCCGACCGCCGCGGTCAGCGGCCTCGCCGAACTAATTGGCGACGCGGGCTTCAGCCCGATCGCGCCGGCCTTCTGGATCGCGACGGTAATCTGGGTGATCGTCGGTATCGTCTTGTGGGTGAAGCTCTCGTTCAAGCTGCGCGACATCCAGCTCGCCGAGACCCCCGATCTGTTCGCGGCGCGCAAACGCCATGCCGTCCGATTGTTCGACGAGGAGACCCTCTTTCAACTTCCGGCGGGTGGCTTAACGCTGACCCATTTCCCTTCCGACACCCGGGGACTGGCGAAGCTGTGGTGGATCGGCGAGGGCACGATGAGCATCCGCTCCGACCGCTTCGGTCTGGCCTTCCGTCTGAATCGCAACGGGGCAGACCTGCCGGTCCAGCTGGTGCCGGCTCCGGTGGCGCCGATGACGCTCGACGAATATCTGACGTTTCTCGGCGCAACGATCGTCGATCACCTCGGTGCCGGCGGCCGGCTCCAGTCGCGCGCGCTGTTCGCCGGAGAGGATTACGACCTGCCGCCGGGCGCCGTGTTCGCCGCGCATGGCGACGACGCCAACACCGAGGATGCGGTGGCCACGGGCGCCGCCCAATTCGTGGCGCTCAACAACACCGACAACGACCAGACCTTCGTGCTGCGCCATGTCCCGAAGGTGTGGCAGTCGATTCGGCTCGGGCCGCTCGGCCCTGTGCCGCGCCCGAGCCTCGAGCGCGAGGGCGAGATCGGCAGCATCGAGGTCGCCAACGGTTATGCCTATGTGCACGACCATCGCACCGCGCTGAGCCAGAACCGGATCGATTCCGACACGCTGATGAGTTTCGCTGGCGATGTCGGGGCGCTGCTATGCCTCGGCGCCGTGCCGCACCTCGCCGGACGCGACGGCGAACGCATTTTCCAGGTGTTTCGCAATTGGAGCCTCGATCGCCGCCGCGTCAACGAATGGCGCATGCTGGTCGCTGGACGGGCTTGGAGCGAGAAGGCGGCTCCCGACCGCTATGATAACAAGATGCCGAGCGGCTCGCGGGGGCCGTCCGACCCGGCGGCTTGGCGTGCGCCGATCGGCGCGGCAGCGGCCGAGGCCGAGCAGACCGCGCTCGGTATCGGCTGGGTGCCGACCGTGCGGAAATGGCTCGAAGTGATGCGCCAGCCGGCCCAGGATCCGAACGCTGCGGTGTCGCTGCGCCCCGAGGATCCCACCAACCAGGCGCTGAGCCGGGCGATGGCTTGGCTGCTCGACATGCCCGAGCCGGCGACGCGGGTGAGCTGAGGCGCGGCGATGCCCGAAACCGCTTTCCTCAACGCGCTCGCGGCGTTCCTGTCAGAACCCGGACGGCTGACGCCGGCGCCGGCATCGGTTGGTATCGCCGAACCGGCCGCCGCCGGCGAGGCGCCGGCGATCGTGCTGTCTCTGCCGGCCGTGCAGCGCCTCGGCCCCGGCGGCAGCGGCGGCGGGATCGAGCCGATGTCGGGAGCGCTGGCGGTCGACGTCGCGATCGATCTCGCGGCGCCGTTCCTGCCGGATTTGCCGGGGTTCAGCCTGGTCGACGCGGATCGCCTGAGCCTCATTCTGCCGCATGGCGGCCTGGTGCGTGCCGGCGGCGACACCGGGCCGCTCGCCGCGGCGGATTTTTCGCTGACCGTGGCCGGCGCGCCCCGTCCGCTGATGGCGCCGCCGCCCGCCGGCAACCGCATCAGCGTCGATCCGCTGCAGGGTATCGTCACCTTCGCGACGGCGCTCCCGGCCGCCGGCACGGTCGCCGCGCATTACCATATCGGCTCGTGGGAGCGGCGCACGATGCTGCTCGGCGGCGAGCTGCGGCTGGTCGTCTACGCGGCGGCGGCGGCCGATGTCGAAGCGTTGAGTGTCGCCGCGACGCGCTCGCTGCTCAACGCCAATTTCCCGGGGGCCAATGTCCCCGGGGGCACTCTCTCCGGCCTGCGCAGCCTGGCGCTCGGCAAACTCGGCGCGACCGTTCCGCCGCCGCCGGCCGGCCTCAGCCTGCGCTCGCGCATTGCGCGATTTCAGTTCAAATTCGAGCATGTTATCGATGATGCCTTCTCGTCCGGCGGCATCATCCGCACCATCCCGATCGCGACGACATTGAACGCGCTGCGCATCGACCCCGCCACGGGCCTGGAGGGTGTCGAGACTGAAACCGAAACCCGATAGAGAGAGCGCCTTATGAGCGAGACCGTCGGCGAACTGATCATTCCGGGCACCTATATCGAGGTCCGTGCAGAGGGACTGATCGGTGTCGGTGGCATCGCCACCGGCAATATCGGGGTGGTAGGCACCGCCAATCGCGGTCCGCTCAACGAGGTGGTGATCCTCGGCAGCTCGGCCGATGCGCTGGCTGTGTTCGGCTCGCCCGATCCGTTCCCTGACGATCCGGCCGCGATCGCGCACCTGACGCTCGCCCGTACGCTCGACCAGCTATTCGCCGGCGGCGCGTCAACCGTGTACGCGGTGCGGATCGCCAATCTGGCGGCCGATGTCGAAATGCGGTCGATGACCTGGCAGGTCGCGGCCGGCGCGACCAACCTCTTCACGCTAACGGCGACCTCGCCCGGCTCTTGGGCAAACAGCATACAGGCGACGCTGACCCCCGGCGCCGATGGCGGCCCCGCCCGCCTCGTGCTGCAGCTTGGCCGCGTGCGCGAGGCGTTCGAGGCGGCGACAGCGGCCGCACTTGCCCGCGAGGTGAACCAGGAAAGCTCGCTGGTACGCGCCGGCACGGTGGCCGCCGCCAATGCCGACTTGGCGCCGACCACCGTTACGCCCGCTGCCGCCGATACCCGCGGCGGTCCGGACGGCGCCGGGGCGATGGGCACGCTGATCCCGGAGATCGCCGACGGCTTGGCGCTGCTGGAAGGCGAAGAGATCAACATCGTCGTGGTCGCCGGATATGGGGCGGACACCGCCGCCGCGGCTCTGCTGACGCATCTCGAACACACCGAGAGCGCCGGAAACGAGCGCATCGCCATTCTCGGCACGCGCAGCGACCAGCTCGCCGGCATCGCGCAGGATTCGGCGGCGCTGTCGAACGGCCGCGTCGTGCTGGTCGCGCCGGGTCTCGTCACCAACGACGCCGCGCAGCCGGGCCTGCCGCAAATCGAGCTGCCGCCCGCCTACGCCGCGGCGCTGGTCGCGGGCAAGCTCTCGACGCTGGCGCCGCATGTCAGCCTGACCAACAAGGACGTGCCGGCGCCGGGGCTGACCCAGCTCTACAGCCGCTCGCAGCAGAAGCAGCTGCTGCAGGAGCGCATCATGGTGCTGTTCCGGAACCTCGGCTTTCGCGCGCTGCGCGGCCTGACGACCGACGACGGTCCGTTCCGGCAGATCTCGGTGCGCCGCATCGTCGATTTTGCCAAGGCGGGTGTGCGCAAGGGCTCGAACCCCTATATCGGGCGCCTCAACAATCCCCGCGTCCGCACCGCGCTGCGCGCCACGCTCGACGGCTTCCTAGCGCAGATGGTGCAGGACGAGATGCTGACCGCCTACACGCTCGACGTAGCCGCTACGCGGCGCCAGGAAATCGAGGGCATCTGCGCGGTGACGATGACACTGCAGCCGACCTTCTCGATCGACTTCATCCGGGTGACAATGATCCTGCAATAGTCCGCCCGCAGGGAGGCCATGGAGGCCCAGGGAGGGAACAATGGCGACCAACGTCTATACCGGCGCCGACGGCACGATCTCCGTCGCAGTCGAGGCCGGTCCCGAAGGCGATCTTGCCGGCGAGGTCGATACCGCCTATGGCTTGGCGCCGGTCGGCCGCGTGAGCAGCGTCGTTGTCAAGGTCACCAACGACGTCAAGCCGTTCCACGAGATGGGGCAGCGCTTCGCGACCGAGCTGCGGCCGGGCAATCTGAATGTCTACGGCACGATCGGTCGGGCGCATGTCAACGGTGCGCTGCTCAAGCTGATGCTCGGCGCCGGTCCGGCCCAGAGCCGGCCGCAGGGCTCGTTCCCGAACCCGTCTTTCAATCTCAGCATTCGCATGGAGAATCCGGCGCTGCCGGGCAACTTCTCGTCGGTGACGGTGATGGGGGTGAAGCTGTCGGAGTGGACCTTCACGCTGCCCGAAGACGACTTCATCCTGGAGAATGTCGCGTTCCGCGCGCTCTGGGTGAAGGTAGAGGACGGCTCGGCCGGCTGATCTGTCGATGGCCCGCCCGCTCAGCGCACAGGATTTGCTCGGCGGCGCCGGTGTGCGCCACACGGTGGCGATTCCCGGCGAGCTGCTGCCGGCCGGCGACAGCGACGCGGTCGCCGGCGGCGAGGTCGTCCTGCGGCCGCTGACGCTGCGCGACGTGCAGCGCGTCACCCAGGCGGCCAAGGAGGACCGGGTGCTGATCAGCGCATTGATGGTGCAGCAGGCGCTGGTGCAGCCGGAGCTCGGCGTCGATCAGGTCGCAAGCCTGCCGGCCGGGCTGGTGCGCTTTCTGCTGCAAGCGACGAACCGGCTGTCGGGCCTTGAGATCGGCGCCGGCGAACTCGAGGCGGCGGTGCGCGAGCCGATCGTGCGCGCCTGCTTTGTGCTGTCGCGCGAGTTCGGCTGGACGCCGGAGCAGTGCAGCGAGCTGACCCTGGGCCAAGTGCTGCTGTATCTGGAAATGCTCGCTCGCGGCGAGACGCCGGAGACGCCGCTATGATGCGGCCGCCGCACAAGCTGCTTGCCGGGATCTGGCGCGATGCGGACGCGGTTATCGGCGTGGTGGGCGCGCTGCGTGATGCTGAGCAGGCGGTGGCACCGCTGACCACCAACCCGGCAGCGCCGCTCGCCGGGATCGCGGCGATTGCCTGGGCCTTCGAAGCTCCAGATGGCCGCGCGGCAATCGCGCGATCGCTGGCCCGGCTGCGCGGCACGGAGATGCCTTCCGCGCGACGTGTTTATCGCGCGCCGCCATCGGGTCGAGGACCGGGGATCCGACGTGGGGTTCGGCCCGACGGCAGACACGATGCCGGACGGCGCTGCGGGCGGGTCGGCCCGCGCCGGTAATGCCCGCTTCGGCGTCCGCCACGCGATCACCTCCACGAACGCAACTGCCACCGCGATTGATGCTAGGCCGTCCACCGCTCCCGCGCGCCAGGCGTCGGCATTGACCGAGGCTGTGCGGCAGGCAGCACGCCAGCCGATCGGCGCGACCCCCGCTTCCGCCCAGGCGCGGCACGTGGTCGATTCCATTCTGAACGGGCTGCGGCCGTCGGCGGCGACGCTGCTCGCCGCGCTCGACATGCCGGCTCCCGCCTCGGTAGCCGACGAGAAGTCCACGCCGGCCTCACCGCCGCCGGCAACACAGATCGCTCGTGCCCTGACGAGCAGCGTGGCCCGGGTCGATGCCGCTCGTCACGCGAAGACCGGGAGCCTCGTGACTCCGACTGCGTTCGTGCCGTCCCGGCCCGATCCCTCGCCGCCGCCGACGCCGGCCGCATCGGGGTTCCGCCGACTCGCCGCACTGTTCGCGCAGCCGACCTCCGGCATGCCGGAGGCAAGCCCGGCTTTCGCCGCGGGCCCGGAGGCCGGCGCGATCTCTCGCCGACAACCGGCGCCGGTCTTCTCGCAAGCGACGGTGCGCGAGGCCGCCCCCGCGCGCTCCTTTGTCCTGCGGCATGTGAGCGAGGATGTCGCCGCCGAGGCGGAGGTGGCCGAGCTGCTGACGCGCGTGCTGCGGCGGGAGGCGAGGCGCCAGGGCATCGCCGATGAGGGGGGCGCGGCATGAGCTACATGTTCCGGCCCAACGCGATCATCACTCTGGACGGGCGGAAGTTCAGCGCCGCCGAGGCGGCGCTCGCCGGTCTCGACCTGCAGCTCGGGCTTGGCGAATTCGGCGAGGCGCGGCTGTTGCTCTGGCCACGCTCCAAGCTGGCCAGCGCCACGACCGGGGCGAAGCTCGAACTCGCTCTCGGCGCGCAGGGGCAGGAGGCGGCGGTCTTTACCGGAGCGGTCGAAACCGTCACGCATGGGCCGGCCTCGCTGCTGATCGAGGCGCTCGAACCGACCGCGGCGCTGCACCGCAAATTCATCAGCCGCACGTTCCTCAATCAGACCGTCGCCGCGATCGTGCGCGACCTCGCCGACCCGGTCAGCGTCGCCGCCGCCGAATCCGATCTCGAACTCGGGCAGTACGGCGTCGAGAACCGGCGCAGCGTCTGGTGGCATCTGCGCGATCTCGCGCGCCTCGCCGGCTGCGACCTGGGCGCCACCGCTTCGGGCGAATTGCTGTGGCGGCCACGCGGGCGCGGCGACACGCGCGCGCTGCGCTATGGCGCCGACATGCTCGCCTTTTCCGAAGGCGAAGGCGTTGCCGCCGATGCCCCGGCAATCGCGCCGCACGGCAGCGCCAGCGCCGCCGGCACCGATCGCTGGCACTGGGTCAATGCCGACCCGCTCGGCCAGAACCCGGACCCGGCACGGGTGCGCGGAGCGATCGTCAGCGAGGCGGCGGCGACAACGGCCAGCGACGCCGCCAAGGCGCGCAGCGCCGCGCGCGGCAAGTGCGGACGCGTCACCGTCTGGGGCCGGCCGGAGGTCCGTCCGGGCGACGGCATCGACCTGCAGAACCTGCCGGGGAGCGACAGCGGCGGGCTGCTCGCGGCGGCAGCTGCGGCCGCAGCGGCGGCGCTGGGCGGAGCAGGCGGTGGCGGCGGACCGGCTTGGCGGGCCGTGCGTGTTCGCCATCTCTTCGAAGGTACGCGTGGCTTCGTCAGCGTGCTCGAGCTGGAAGGGGGCGGGTCGGCCGCGGGCGGCGGTCTGCCCGGAGGACTTCCCGGGGGTCTGCCGTGAGTTCGCTGATCGACGCGCTGCGCGCGATCATTCGCGACGAGCTGGCGGCGCGGCGGCCGCCCGAACTCGGCATCGTGACCCAGGTTTATCCGGGCGACGGCGGCGCCGGCAATCACCAGGCCGATCTCCGCCTGCGCAGCAGCGGGCTGGAACTGTCGCGCGTGCCGGTCGCGGTGCCGCGTCTCGGCTTCTCGCTGTTGCCGCGGCCGGGCGATCTGGTCGTGGTGCTGTTCGTCGATGGCGACGTGCATGCGCCGGTCGTGGTCGGCAGCCTCTACGATTCCGAGCGTCACCCGCCGCAGACCGCCGCGCTCGACGCCGCCTTCATCCCACCCGACGACCAGGACAGCGCGGTCAAGCGCTTCCACATCGCCACGCCCGGCGGCGGCAAGCTGACGATCGACGATGGCGGTCTCGTGTTCGAAGCCGGTGGCACGAAGCTGCAGATCGCCCAGGACGGCGATGTCAGCGTGACCTCGGCCAAGGCCATCGCGCTCGAGTCGCAGAGCGGGCTCACCCTCAAGGCCGGCAGCGACATGACAATCGAGGCGGCGACCGGCCTCACGCTGAAGGCGGCGCAGGTCGCGATCCAGGGCCAGGGAGAGATGAAGCTGCAAGGCGCCGCCGTGACCATCGCCGGCATGACCAGCTTCAGCGCGGCTTGAGGAGCACGATGGCCGGACCGCCCGTATCGATCGGCTGCGCCGTGGTCCTCTCACCGGGGGCCGCTGGGCCGCCCGACAGCGGGTTCATCAGCATAATACCGCAGGCGGTCGTTACCGCCAGCGGAGTGCCGCTCGCGACAATCGGCAGCATCTGCCAGATGGTAAATTCCGTCAGCGGCGTACCGTATCCGCTGCCGATCGGCCCCGGCGGCGGGTCGGGGTCGTTGCGCATCGCCGGTCAGGCGCTGGTGCGCATGGGCGACCTGATCCCCTCCGGTCCCGGCGTGCTCAGCATCATCGGCCCGCCGGCCGCGCCGTTTGTCGCCGATCAGGGGGCGCCGTAATGGCCAATCCGCTGCTCGGCCGCGATCTCGCGCTCGATTATCTGCTCGGGGCCTTCCGCGAGGACGCCGACCTGATCGCAGCGGCGTACTGGTGGGATCGCGCGCCGCGACCTCGCGCTGACCGAGGACGCGGACAACCTCGTGCAGGCGGTCGCCAATCGGCTAAAGACGCGGAAGGGAGAGCTGGCGGCGCTCGGTCATCCGGATTACGGCTCGCGGCATCACGAGCTGATGGGCGAACCCAATGTCGAGCGCACCCGCAATCTGATCAAGTTCTTCGTTCTGCAGGCGTTGCGCGACGAACCGCGAATCGAGCGCGTGCTGCGCGCCGATGTGCGCGCCGAGCACACGCCGCCGCGCGAAATCGTGCGGATCGAGCTGACGATCAAGCCGATCGGCGCCCAAACCGCGCTCAACCTGGTCGTGCCGTTCTCGCTGGAGGGCGGCCAATGAGCTTTGTCGCGGAGCCGTTCGGCCTGTTCGTCGACGACCTCTTGACGGGTCTGACCGGCGGCGTGGTTCGCGAGGGTTTTCGCTTCCTGCCCGAGGAGGCTCCGTTCCGGCTCGACCCTCCAGCGCCGCTGTTGCGCAATACCGTACGCGTGCACGGCATCGCGGCCGGCGCGCATACCGTGTTCCGCACCGGCACCGACTACGTGATCGGCGCCGACGACACCGTCGTCTGGCAGCAGCAGGCGGACGGCTCGCCGCGTCCCGGCGCGGTGCTGCCCGACGTGGGTAGCCGGTTCTGGGTCAATTACGAGCACCAGGGCCTCGTGGAATCCGCCCCGCGCTTGACCGACCGCAACCCTGGCAGCGTCACGCGGCTGATCGCCGAGACCTTCGCGCGCGAATACGCGGTGATTTCGGGGCAGCTCGACGCGGTCTATCAGGCCGCCTTTATCGATACCGCCAGCGGCCGCGACCTCGATCAACTCGCCCTGCTGCTCGGCGTGACCCGCGTGACGGCGAGCGCCGCCAGCGGCAGCATCGTGTTTGCCCGCCGTACGCCCTCGCCGGCCGACGTGTCGATCCCGGCCGGGACGCGCGTCTCGACTTCGGACGCGCCGCCGACGCTGTTCGAGACGACCGAAGCACGCACCCTGCGGCGCGGCGAGATTTCCGTCGAGGCGCCGATCCGCGCGCTCACCGCCGGGCGCGACGGCATCGTGGCGGCCGGCGCGATCGGCGTCCTGCATCGCCCGCTGCTCGGCATCGAGAGCGTCACCAACCCACAGGCCACCGCCTTCGCCACCTCGGCCGAGGACGACGCCGCGCTGCGCGCCCGTTTGCGGCGCCGGCTGGAAGCCTCCGGCAAGGCCACCACTGGCGCGCTGATCGGCGCCCTGAGCGGCATTCCGGGGGTGCGCGAAAAGGACATTCGCGTCGCCGAGGACCCGATCGCCCGTCCCGGTCTGATCGAGATCGATGTCGCGTTGCCGCCGCAGCAGCAGGACGCGGCGGCGCTCGACGAGGTCGCCGCGCGCGCGCTCGCGCTGATCGAGGATACGCGGCCGGCCGGGGTGCGCGTCCTGGCCCGCCTCGCCGCCCCGCCGCTGCCGGCCGGCGAAACGCTGCCACCGCCCGGCGGCATCCCCGACGAGGGACCCTCGCCGGTGCAGATCGTCGCCGGCGACACGCTGTTCTTCCCGGTCGATGTCAATGCCGTGCTGGTGCCGACGACGCTGGGGCTTTCGGGGGCCGAGCAGAACGCGCTGCGCGCCTCCGGCGAAAGCGAAATCCGCGCCTTCATCGAGGCGGCCGGGCTCGGGGAAGCGCTGGTCTACAACCAGCTCGTAAGCCGGCTGATGGCGATCCCCGGCATCCTCGACGTGGCGCTGGAAATGAGCCCGGCCGGCGAAGCCGGCGCGAAGCGCAAGAACATCCTGCCCGGCAAGCCCGCCGCGCGGGCCGCCGCCGGCGTGATCGCCGTCCGGGTCGGCGGCTTGCTGGTCATGCTCGACATCTCTCTGCGCATCACATTGAGGGGTGCCGGGCTTGAGGGGCCGCCCGAATTGCAGCGCGAGAACGCCCGCCAGAAGGTCGAATTTGAGCTGCGCGCCGGGGTGGCCACGCTTGCCCCCGACGATGGTTCGGGTTCCGGCACTGTTACGGTTGCGGCGCTGCGGGCACTGCTGCTGACCGCCGACGAATACACGGTGGACGATCTTCACTTCCAGGCGAGCTACGAAGACGCCGGGCTGCGCGTGTTGCAGCGCGACCCGGCGCTGCCGATAACCGGGATCGAACGTTTCTGGATCGGCTCGGTGACGCTGAGCAACGAGGCGGCGGGATGAGCCGGGTCGATACGCTGCTCGCGCGGCTTCCGGCCCATCTCGAAGCGGACCGGCCGGGAAAGCTGCTCTACGAACTCGCCGCGGCGCTGGCGCGCAATCTCGACGTGCAGGCGGCGCAACTCGCCGGAATCCGGCGCGCCCACCGGCTCGCCGAAGCCGACGAGTTCGCCGATCTGTTCGCGCTCGCCGCGCTGCACGGTATCCGCCCCGGCGAACTGGATAGCCTTACGCTGCGCTTCGCGCGCGCCGAGGCGCGGCTAGCGGTCGTGCTCGCTGCGGGCGACCACGCCGCTGCGCTGTCCGGGGCCGAGGCATTGCTCGAACTCTGGGGGCTCGACCTTGCGGCGCCCAGGCTCGCCGCCTTCGCCGAAGTCGACACGCCCGATCTTGCCGGCGGCGATGGCGCGGCGGCGCTCGACCGGCTCGCCGTCGCGGCGGGCGCGGCGCTTACTTATCCGCGCCGGATCGAGGCGGCCCGCACGCGAATCCAGCGGATCTGCGCTCGGCACGCCGGCGGGAACGGCACGATCGCGGCAGTGCTCGAGGCCGCGGCAATCGCGCTGGACCTCGACTTGACCGCGCTGGAACACAGCGACGACCATTTCATGCACGCGGCGTTTGCAAGCGACCGGCTGCGCCTGCGTCCGCTGCCGCTGCCGCCATCCCTCCCCGGCGGGCCGCCACGCCTTCCGGCGCCGCTGCCGCCGGCCGCGGAAGTGCTCGGCCTGATCGAGAACCCGCTACGGCGCGCCGGCACCGATCCGGTTGCCCGTCATTCCGGCGAGCTGTTTCATCTTGTCCGTCGCGGTTTCGAGCGCGCGCTGCTGCAGGTGCGGATCACCGGAATGGGCGAAACGGCTCTGCTGACCTTCGGGCCGCTGCTGATCAATCGCGACGAGGGTCACGGCGTTGGTTTCGCCGGGATCGTGCCGCTGAATTCGGTTCTCGTGTTCGACGAAAGCGGGCGCGTGACGCTCGATGGCGCCGACGTGACCTCGTTCGCCTTTGCCTTCCAAGGCGCGACCTTTGCTGACGCGAACGCGCCGGATGCCGAGCAAGACGCGGTGTTCGATACGGACTTGTTCGCGATCGCCACCCCGGACGGCGCCCTCGATCGAAGCTTTGCCTTCCCCCATTCCGGCGAGAGCATTCCGATGCCAGGGGTGGCAATCGGCGTGACCCGCTTCGCGTACTTTGCCAACGAGGCTTATTTCGCCGCGGGGGATGGCCCCACCGTGGTACCCGTTACGCCGCGCCCGTTCCAGGGCATCTATGACGGATCGGTTTACGGAGCGTTGCCCGGTTCCGACCCGCCGAAATCCGCGCGTGTCGCGCTGAGCTGGATCGAGCACGAGGCCTACAAGATCCGGTTGATGATTCCGCCCCGGTTCCGCCAGTTCGAGGACGATCCCGAGGCGCCGGAGCTGCGCCGGCGGCTGGCGCAGGCGGTCAACCGTTTCCGCCCGGCCGGCGTGGCGCTCGAAATCGGTTTCATCGACGAACACTGGGTCCTGGGCGACGGCGTGCTAGGCGAAGCGGGCGGATCGGCGCTGGCGGCGCTCACCGCCGGCATGATGCTGTGGCCGGCGCCGGCGGGCGGCTGAGGTCGCGGCAGCCCGGGCCGCGCAGACGAGGAGGCGAACATGCCGCTGCAACCGTTCGACGCCAGGCAGGTGCGGGCCGGCGAGCCCGTCACCGCCCAGGCCTGGAATGATATCGTGAACGCGATCGTCGACTTGCGCGGCTTCGTCGAGGCGACGACCGGGGCGCGGCTGCAGGTTAACGTCGCCGGACCGTCTATTGCGATGGATTCGGTGCGGGTCAGCGCCATTGCAGCCGATGGCGGGGTCACCGACGCGGCCGCACCGGTGCCGCCGTCGGACAGCTTCACACTGACGGATCTGCTGCCGGGCTCCTATACGATCCGGGCCGAGGCGCGCGGCTTCACCGCCGCGACCGCCGCGGTCACCGTCCCGGCGGAAGCTCCGGTGTCGCTGACGCTGGCCCGCAGCGCACCGGCGATGCCGGCGGTATTCGGGCTAACACTCGAACAGGCGCTCGCGGCGTTTCAGACTGCCGCGATCGTGCCGGCGCGCGTCATCGATATTACTGGGCGCGACGTCGCGCCGGCAAATCCCGGGGCCGAGTTCAACGCAACCCTGGTGCTGGTTCAGGTGCCGCCGCCCGGCTATCCGGTCGCCGCCGACAGCGGCGCCCAGCTGGTCGTGTCGGCCGCGCTCGAAGTCGAGGCGACGATCGAGATGCCCTCGCTTGCCGGTCTCACGCTGGTCGAGGCGCGGCGCGTACTCGATCAGCTCGGGCTGGTGCTCGGCAACGTGCAGACCCGCAACGACCGGCCGTCATGACAACGGGCGGCATGGAGGTGTCACATGTCCGATAGATCCATTCTGGCCGCCGCCCTCGGCAGCACGGCGCGCATCGCCGGCACCGCCGGCCTCACCACGAGCCAGCCGATCAAGGTGATCGACGTTAGCGAGCGCCCGGCGGTCGCCAACGTGATCCGCGACGGCAAGCAGGTCCCGGCGGTCAGCGTCAGCCAGAACGATCTGCAGAACTGGCTCAACGTCGGCGTGATCGGGCCGATCGAGGACCGCCGTCGCGTTGTCACGCAATCGGTGCCGGCCGGCACGCGAATCGCTCGCAACACCACGATCGACATCGTGCTGGCCGAGCCGGCCATCATCCCGGTCGGCGTGCTGCAGCAGCCGCACCGGTCGCTGGTTGACGCCAATTTGACGGTGCAGGCGGTGCTGACCAATTTCCTGGCCGATCCCGAGATCCGCAACGCGGTGCTCGACGCCGACCGGCCGGACCAGATCCCGGCGGCGACGCAGCAGCGCATCAGGGACGAATTCGTCGCCAATAACGCGCCGATCAATGACGGCGACCCGGCGCGCGATTTCGGTTCCGCGTTTCGGACGCTGAAATCCGCGGCCGCCTTCGGCTGATCGCGGCGATGGCGCTCTCCTCCACTCTCGGCGGCTTCGTCACGGTCAGCGGCTCCGGTGGGTCGTTCCTCGTCCCCGACTTTTCGCAGACCGAGCTCTTCATCCAGCCGGAACCTCATCTGGTTGCCGAGGGCACTCTGCGCCGCGATCTCGACGTCGAGCTGGACGGCAATGCGCTGGTCGATAAATTCGAGATTGTCGTCACGGCCAAGCCGGCGATCGCGACCCTCGCAGCTGAGGTGGCCCAGGTGCGGATCAGCGGCACGACAGACCTGATCATCGATTTCGGGGCGCCGCGCACGGTTGCGATGGTGCGCCCCGGCGGCGGGTTTGAGCTCGACCAGGTACTGAGCTGGAATGGCATGGCCTTCGCCACTCAGGTACCGTTTCACACGTCGCTTTTCGGCAATACCGGCATTCTCGAGGAGACGCGGACCGAGCGGCTGCAGCTCAGATTGACCGGCAACGGCGACAAGGCGGCGCTGGTCGCGGAGACCCTGGTCGTCCTGCCGGACGCACCCTCCGATCTCGAACTGCGCATCGACGACGGACCGCCGGTCTGGCGGAGTAATGGCGCCGTGCGGCTCGAACCGGGCACGGATCTGTCGCTGGACGGCTTCAATCAGAACGGCCAGCGACTGGTCGATCTGACCGCCGCCCTCGCCGCACTCACCGGCGATCCCGTGGCGCTCGCGGCCAAGATGCTTCGCCTTGAGCTGACGAGCCGCACCGCCGGCCGGCTCGATCTGGTGGCGCCGGTCGAGCGGCGCAGCCTGCGCCATGTCTGGCGGGCGGCTGTAGCGGGCGAAGCCGAGCCCCGTCTAGCCTTTTCGAATGAAGGCGCGGAGCCGCTGTCTTTGACCGCGACCGGGATGCCCGCCGATGCCCAACTTGGCGAGATTCGCTTGACAGTGAAGGGGACGGCCCCGTCGGAACGCGTTCAGCCCCCGGTCGGACCCGATCCCTCTGATCTGGTTGAAATCGTGCTTGACGCGAATCGGGCCGCGCTGGTGCGGTTGGATCTCGACGCGAGGATCGCGAGCCTGTCGGGTCTGCGCCTGCCCCTGGCGGTCGGGCCGGGCGGCGCGCAAGCGGTTGTCGCGCTGTGGTCGAGCACCGCGGCGGGCGAGCCGGACGCGCCGATCGCAACAGGCGTCAGCAAGCCTGTGCCGCTCGACGCGGGGGCGGAACGCTGGGTCTCGTTCGCCTTCGACCCGCCCGTCGCGGCGCCGGGTGCGCCGTTGTGGGCGGCCGTGCTGGTCGGCCGGGGGCAGGCAAGCTGGCGTCCGACGCAAGCGGCCGCCGTGACGGACGAGGCCGGCTCGCTGCGGATCGGCCCGGCTGCAGGGCCGTGGTATCCGCTGCCGGCGCTGTTCGATCGCCGCCCGGGTAACGCCTTCGGCCTGTTACGCGGCCGGCTGCGCTCGACCGGTTTGCCGGGCAAGGCTACGCCGATCGCGCCGGTGCGCCTCGATGCCGGGCTGGCGCCGGTCGAGGTCACGCCGAGTGACGCCGGGGTTCGCGTCAGCCTGCCCGCCACGTCCGCCGCCCGAGCGCTCACCGTGACCGCCCTCGCGGCGATGACGGTGACATTCGCCGAGATCGATCTGGTGACAACCGGCTGACGGAGGGACGGCGATGGCCGATGACGCCCGCACCATCTTCGTTGACGGCCTTCGGGTAACGACCGAGCACATGGTGCACCTGCAGGACCGCCTGCGGGAGGCGGTGTTCGACCTGCGCTGCGCGGTGGGCCTGGGACGCATCGCCTGGGGACTGCGCGCGACGCTCGCAGGCGATACCGTCACGCTGAACCCGGGGGTCGCCTTTGCCGCGAACGGCACCCGGCTGTCGCTCGACACGGCGGCGGGACTGCCGGTGCCGGCCGAGGCGGGGGCGCTGCGTCTCGTGCTGACGGCGGCCAACGCGGATCGCGAGGCGCTGCGGGTCGGCGGCGAACCGACGTTGATTACGCTGGTAACGACACCGTCGCTCGAACCCGACGACGACAGCCCCGCCGGACCGGATCGCCTGATCATCGGCCGGCTCGGTGCGGCCGGGGAGAGCGGACGAACCCTGAGCCAGGACGATGCCGTTTTCGCGGCAACCGGCGCCCACAGCCACAGCGGCGCTCACGTGCAGGACGAGTTCGGCCGGTGGCGGTTCGACGGTACTCCGGTGAGCGCCGAGGGGACGCCGGGAGCGTCCGGCGATCCCGGCCCGCCGGGGCCTCCCGGCGCTGCAGGGACCAGTCGGACCGCCGGGCGCCATGGGTCCTCCCGGCGAGCCGGGACCCGCGGGTGCGCCGGGCACGGCAGGATCGACCGGACCGCAAGGGGATCCCGGACCGCCTGGACCCGCCGGTCCGCAAGGCGAGCCGGGCCCTGCTGGTTCCCAGGGTGAGCCGGGAGCGCCCGGACCCGCGGGCGCGCAAGGTCCACCGGGACCAAGGGGACCCACCGGCGCGACAGGGCCGGCCGGACCGCCGGGTGATCCCGGTCCCCCGGGGCCTGCGGGACCCGCCGGCGCGACGGGCCCTGCCGGGTCGCAGGGCCCTGCCGGACCTGGGCTCGACCCGGATTGGCCATTCATCAGCGCCGTTTCCTGGAGACATCAGGTGCGTGTTGGAATCCAGGAGGCGCTGAACCTGCTGGCCCGGCTGGAAGCGCGGCCGTCCCAGACCATCGCCGGCGCGACGATCGATCCGGCCCCTCAGCTGGTTGAGGTTTGGTTTGCACCCGACGGGACAACGGCCCGCATCCCGGCACCGCTGCAGGTTTTTCACGGCCAGACCCGGATCCAGCCCGACGCGATCGCTTGGTCGCTGGTCGATACCACGGACGCCGCCGCTGGCGCGATGCGCCCCGGCGGGCGGATCACCGTGCGTATCCATTGCGGCCTGATCCAAGCGAGCGACGGGCGGATGTTCTCTGCCGCGCTCGACGCGGTGACCAGGGTGACGACGCTCAAGGGCGCGGGCGGTGTGCACGAAACCTGGTTCTTTGTAACGCCGTAAGAGGCCGCCGATGTCCGACGACGCCCCGCCCCCCTTCATCGAGGACGATCCGGACGAGCGCGAGCAGCGGCAGCCGATACCGGAAACATCGCTTGCGCTGATCACCGACGCGGCGATCGACCATGCTGCCGATTTGCCGCGCCGTGATGTCGAGAGCGATGTCCTGATCTGGATGCCGATCGGGCCGCGCAACATCGGTGGCCGCATCCGCGCGCTGGCGCAGGACCCGCAGACCCCGCGCATCCTTTATGCCGGTGCGGCGGACGGAGGGATTTGGAAAAGTGAGGACGGGGGTGACACCTGGAGTTCGCTCGCCACGTTGCTGCGCGAGGGCAAGGAGGTAGCGGCGCCGATCGGCGCGATCGGCCTGTGCCATCGTGACCCACAGCACATTTATGTCGGCACCGGTGAGCCGGTACTGCGTTGGCCCGGTGGACACGGCCTGTTTTACTCGTCGAACGGCGGCACAAGCTTTACCCGTATCGCCCCGCCCTCCTCCGGCGCGGCCGGCGATCCGATCCTGGCCGACCGGTTCGAGCGCATTTTGGTCGATCCTTGGCAGCCGAAGCGCGCCTGGATCGCGACGCCGACCGGGCTATGGCGCAGCGGGCCCGGCGCCAATGCCACTGCCCCCCCGGCCGTCGGCGCCCTGGACGCGATTGACGTCGCTCCGGTATCCGGCAACCCGCAGGACGTCACTGATGTCGCGATCGATTTCGGCAACCGGACGCAGGCCGCGCCGCCCGCGACGTTTACGGTATTTGCCGCGGTGCGCGGGCAAGGCGTGTTCCGCGCCACCTTCGACACGGCCACCGGCACCTACCGTCTGACGGGAGGCGTGGCCTGGACGCGCCTCGGGGCGGCAGCCGCCGGCGCCGGCTTCGCAGCCTTGCCGACAGTGGCGGCGGCGCAACTCGACGGCCGTCGCGGCCGCATCAAGCTGGCGCTGTGCGAGGGCAACCCGCAGCACGTCTATTTCATCATGTCGCAGGGACCGCCGCCGGCGGCGTCCGACGGCGTTCCGAGCCGCGTCTTTCATTCCGACGACGGCGGCAATCGCTGGCGGCAACGCGCCGGCGGCCCGAATGCGCCGGATTCAGGTAGCACTCAGGCTTGGTATGCGCTTGCCTTGGAGGTGCACCCGATCAGACCCGAGATCGTCGTCGCCGGAGCGGTCCACCTCAGTCAGTCCTCCGACAGTGGTCAGCACTGGATCCGAATCATGGACGGTCCCGCCTATGACCGCGGCGATCGGGCTCAGCATGCCGATCAGCACGCCGTGCTGTTCGACCGCACCACCCCAGCCAATATGTGGGCCGCCAATGACGGCGGGGTTTCTCTCGGGCAGCCTTCCGGCGGAGCGGTTGTGTGGCGTAAGCGCAGTCACGGGATCCTTGCCGGGCAGTTCTACGACGTGACGGTGCACCCGACGTTTCCGTTCATCACCGGTGGCGGGCTGCAGGACAACGGCACCTGGGTCGGCTTTGGCGGCCCATCTTGGTATTACCTCGATACCGCCGACGGTGGCGCGATCGGGTTCGAGCCGGGCGATCCGCAACGGTTTCTGACGACGACGCAGGGCACCATCTCGCGCGCGGTGATCAATTCGCCAGCCGCGGCGGTCGGCGACACCTTCCATGAAATCAACCGCATCCCCGACGTCGACGTGCCCGGCATCGGTGTTATGAGGGCGACGACCACCATCCTGACCCACAATTTCGCCAATGCCGATTCCGCCGTGTTTGGCGGCCGGCTCGAACCGGTGAGCGGGTCGGCCAATACCTGGATCGTCGCGCGCCGAAACCGGCCGTATCTGTCAACCGACGGGGTCACTTTCAATCCGCTGGCGACGCCCGCTTTCACCGGGACCAATCCCGATGTCAGCGCAATTGCCGTGGCGCCGTCCGATCCGGCGAACACATGGTGGATCGGCACCGATAATGGCGAGATTTTTAGCACCGCAAATGCCGGGGGCGCGTGGACGCCGCGGCACGCCGCGCCGATCCCGGCCGGAAGCCGGATTGCCGATATCGCGATCCATCACGGCAACACCAGTATCGTCGCGGTCGCGGTCGATAACGCGGCAAACCCGATTTTTCTATCCAACGACGCTGGCGCGACTTGGAACGACATCTCCAACAGCGGCAACGCGGCTAGCAGCATCGCGCCAAGCCCGGCGCCTTGCGTACGGTTCGATCCGCGCGGGGGCAACGGCCTTACCGACCCACAGGCGATCTACGTCGGCACCGCGGCCGGGGTCTATGTCGCGCGCGGCGTCGTTCCGCAGCCGGCCGGCGGCGCCGCGCCGCAAGCGGTATGGGCGACGCTGAACAACGGCATGCCGCTGGTGCTGGTGCAGGATATGGAGCTCGTGCCGCTGCGCGATGGCGCCGGCAACATCCTTGACCGACTGATCCGCGCAGCGACGTTCGGGCGCGGCATCTTTGAGGTCAGCCTGACCGGCACCCCCGGAGTGCGCCTGCTGTTGCGCTCGACCGTGATCGATGACGGCCGGGAGCATTTGGGTGCCGCCGCGCTCGCGTTCGACCCACGGCTTCGTCCGGCCGCTCCGCCGCAACAGGTGCCGTTCGCGTTCGAGCGCGGGTACGATCTTCGTATCGACGCCCCGGTGTCGTTCGATGTCGGGCTGACCATGGACGGCGCCGAATTCGACGAGGACCTGCGCAGCGGCCTGATCCGCCGCGGCGATCTCAATCATATCTACGTGCACGTCCAGAATACCGGCCACGCTCGCGTCAATGACGTGCGGGTCAAACTCTACTTCGCCGCGGTCGACAACGCCGGGAACGCGCCCGACCTCGACGCCGATTTCTGGACCAATTTCCCCAACATCCCGGAGCCGCCGCACCTCTGGCAGCAGGCCGGCGAGGTGACGCTGAACGCGGTCGGTCCCGGTCAGCCGCGCGTCGCCCGCATCATCTGGAACGCGCCGATCGACCTTCCTGGCCAAATCGCGCTGCTCGCGCTGGCGGATCACGAGTTCGACAGCTTCGCCGCGCCGTTTCCGACTGTGCACGTGGATCCGCGGGTGCACGGGACGGCGAGCCTGGTCCGCACCGAGCGCCGGGCCGTGATGCGTGCCCTGCGCACCCAGGGCGCCCTCTTCACGCGCGACACGATCGACGATACCGGCGAAGTCGGCGCAGTGGCCTGGGGAGCGCGCAGCCTGGACATCGTGATCCGGCAGGCGGCCGAGGCCGACCCGGACGCCGCGTTCGCCTCCCAGACCGATCGGCGCCAAGCTGATATTCTGGTACGCGGCGCGGAGAACCACATCTTCGTACGCGTGACGAACCGGCAGGCGGCCGATGTCCAGGCGACGGTACAGCTGTTTCAGACCGCGTTTCCGGCGTTTTCTCGCGGTACTGATTGGCAGCAGATCGGCGCGGCGGGCGGCGTGACCGTCACCGTTCCGGCCAATACTTCCCGCTTCATACGGCCGGGATTGGTCTTTGATGCACCCGCCAACATTGTGCCGGGAGAAATCTACAAGGCAATCATGCTGATCGCGCTGATCGGTACCGCCAACGACCCCGCGCCGAATCGCGCGACGGTCACCGATTTTGCCTCGTTCTGGCGGTTTCTCGCGGCAAACGCCGAGTCCAACAACGTCGCCTGCCGGGCGGTGCGGGTCGCACCCTGATCGGCAGGAACGCTCTACTCGCCGCGCGTCCAACGCGAGCGGCGCAGCACCAGCACGGCAATTATTGCAAGCGGCACCAGGAACAGCAGCATTTCGAAACTGCCGTCTCCGCCGTCGGGCGCGATGCCGAATATCCGTTCGATAAAATCCACGCGTCTAATCGTATCGGGGCAGGAACTCGCTTTGCAGCTGCGCCGGAAACTGCAAACGACCCCTCACAATAGCGGCATCCCGAGTGAAAGCAACAATGGGGACCAGGCGGTGCCGCCGCGGTTTGAATTCCGGAGCGCCCGCTTCCGGTCCGGGGGGGCGGTTTGCTGTTTCTGCAGGAAATGAGCAGCAAACGCGCGCGGACTCCCTCGCGCCGCGCGGGTTTCGGGGCGGCGGAGAGTCACTTCTGCAGCAAAAAAACAGCAAATATCAAGCCCGCCATCACTCCGACTCACGGCACCAGTTATTTGTTACTCCCGAAATGTGGTGAATTTCGTGTCGTCGCCGGATTGCACCTATGCTTTCGGCCGGACGGTGCGGAATGCCGCCCACAAGCATGCGACGATGCCGAACAGCGTAATTCCGCCGAACAGCAGCAGGACCGTGTGTTTCGAGCCAGTGATCCGTTCGCCGGCATGGGCGATAAGGTCGCCGGCCAGCAGCAGCATTGGTGCCCAAACCAGGGCCGATGTCACATTGGCCACGCAGAACAGGCGCGGCGACATGCGCATGACGCCGGCGGCGAGCGGGATGACGGCGCGCACGGGGCCGAAAAATCGGCCGATGAACACGCTCTTGCCGCCGTGCCGGTGGAAGAATTGCATGCCGGCAGCGAGCAGCTGCGGGTTCCGGCTGAACGGCCAAATTCCAGTCAGCCGACCGCCGAACCGGCGTCCGATCCAATACGACACCGAATCGCCGAGCGCCGCGCCGAGCACTGCCCCGATCATGATTGGCCAGAGCGGCAGGCTACCGCTCTTGATCAGCGCCCCGGCCGCAATGAGCAGCGTCGTGCCAGGAAACAGCAGGCTGAGGAACGCGAACAACTCGCCGAAAGCGGTAATGAACATGACCGCGATCGCCCAACCCTGATGAGCATTGACAAAGTCGAGCAGTTGCTGCGCGAGGTCTTCCATCCGTTCGGTCGCAGTGCTCGGCCGGGGCGGTGTGCGGTCTCCCTATATGCGGTCCGGCCGCAAGCCGCGCAACGCATCCGGTGGCCGGCGCGCGATCCCGCACTCGGTCGCCCTCAAGATCCGCCCCCGCGTCGATTTCATGGGGCGCGGATCGGCATGGCTAGCCGAGCGCGACCGGGACGTTACAGGCGTTCGACCCCGGCGCGGGCGCAGTCCTCGTCTTCCTGCGCGGTGCCGCCGCCGACGCCGCAGGCGCCGATGACGACGCCGTCGCGCAGGATCGGCACCGCACCCTGGCCCAGGATCATCTCGCCGCCGGAGCGGGCGGCAATACCGCGCGGCGTCGGCTGATCGGCGCGCGCCTGCAAGTCGCCGCTGGCGCGGCCGAAGGCCGCCGACGCCACTGCCTTGCCCTGGCTGCCATAGGCGCTCGCCCAGATTGCGTTATCCATGCGCTGGAACGCAACGAGGCGGCCGCCGGCGTCGACCACCGCGGCGCTGACCTTGATGTTAAGTTGCCGCGCCTTTTCGACGGCGCCGGCAGCAATGCGATTGGCTTCTTCTAGCGTTAAAGTCATAAGCCCTCCTGAGGCAGCGGGCATCACGCCGGATCCCCTATTGAACACAGGAATGCGCCCCGCATTTCCCGCAAGAGCGCCGACCGCGGCTCTGGCGAGCGGCAATCAGGGCGCATTGTCGGATGCATTGAGCCGGTCGCGCAGCTGTTTTCCGGTTTTGAAGAATGGGACCTGCTTTTCGGCGACCTGGACGCTGTCGCCGGTACGCGGGTTGCGGCCTACCCGCGCGTCGCGGCGCTTCACCGAAAAGGCGCCGAACCCGCGCAGCTCAACCCGGTCCCCGCGCGCCAACGCCGTCGCGATTTCTTGAAATATCGCGGTTACAATCGCCTCGACGTCGCGCTGATAGAGATGCGGATTGTCCTCCGCGAGCCTTTGCACGAGCTCGGACTTGGTCATTGCCGCCTGGCCCGCCTTCCGGTGCTTGAGCAGGAACTTTGCCAGAACCGGCGGCGGAACGTCAAGGCAGGCTTCCCTGAGGTCACCGGGATCAGACCGCCGCGGTTTCGGCGCGCAGCGGGTACGGTCCGGGCCATTCGCCGAAAACGGCCGTGTGGCTGACCAGACCGCCGTCACGCCACAAATGCAGCTGATAGCCGGGCGGCTCAAACATGAACCTGAGCGGCGCGCCGGAGCGGATGTCGAGGTAAATCTGGTGCGCCGTGCTCGGCGCCGTGCCGGCAACGGTGCCGGCGAAGCGGCGCTCGATCGCGCGATGCAGATGCCCGCACAAAATGCGCTCGACCTGTGGGTGGCGCGCGATAATCGCGGCGAATGCCTCGGTTCCACGCAAACCGGCCCGGTCCATGCGCTCGATGCCTGTCGCAAACGGCGGGTGGTGCATCAACACCGCGGTCGGCTGGCGCGGTTCGGCGGCGAGCGTCCGATCCAGCCAGTCGAGCCGCTCGGCGCACAATTCGCCGCCGCCCTCACCTGGCACGAGCGTATCGAGCGCGAGCAGCCGCACCGGATAATCCTCAATAGTGTATTGTAGGAAACCGTCCCGCGGGAGATAGCCGTCGCCCTCGAACGCTGCGCGCAGCTTCTCGCGCGAATCATGATTGCCGGGAATGACAAAAACCGGCATCGCCAACGGCGCGAGCAGGCGGCGCAGATGGTCGTATTCGGGCACCTCGCCCTTGTCGACGAGATCGCCGGTAATCACGACGACATCAGGCGGCGGGTCCAGGCGGTTCATCTCGGCGACGGCACGCGTCAGCATGGCGGGGGTATTGACGCGGCCGTAGAGCAGCGCGCCCGGCACGACCACATGCGGATCGGAAATTTGGGCGATCATCATGGACGCGCTCCGCGTTGATTTACCCTGTCCGTATGATGGGCTGAGCGCAGCGGAGCCCCATCATCTCGCGGCTGAGCAGCATGGGCTTCGCTGCGCTCAGCCCATCGAACTTGTCCCCTTGCCGCAGAGCACGAAGACGCCCTGCTCGGCGGCCAAATTCGCGAGTCTGCCGCGCGGGTCGAGCGAGAACGGCCGGCCGTGGCGATCGAGCGTCACACTACGCTCGATGCGGGCGCCGAGTTCGTCGAGCAGCACGACAAAGTCGCGGATCGTGCAGAAATGAATGTTTGGCGTCTCGTACCACGGGTGATTCAGCAGTTCCGAGACCGGCATGCGGCCTCGAAACAGAAGCCACAGGCGGATGTGCCAGAAGCCGAAATTCGGAAACGAAACGATCGCCCGCTTGCCGATACGCAGCAATTCCTCAATGACATGCCGCGGGCGGTGCGTCGCCTGGAGCGTCTGGCTCAGCACGACGACGTCGAACGCACCGTCGGGGAAAGCGGGCAGGTCGTGATCGGCGTCCCCCTGAATGACCGACAGCCCATGCCGCACGCAGGCATTGACGCCGGCTTGGCTCAGCTCGATGCCGCGCCCGTCGACGCCTTTCTCGCGCGCCAGATAGGCGAGCAGCGCCCCGTCGCCGCACCCGACATCGAGCACCCGCGACCCCGGCTCGACCATGTCGGCGATGAGCCGGAGGTCCCGCCGCAACTCGCGGGGAGGCGGCGCGCTGCCGACGCCCTCGGGCGGGACAACCTCGAGCCGTCGCGCCGTGGCGCCGGTCACGCAGTCGCCTCCCAGAAGCGCGGCAGCCCGCGATGCTCGGCGCAGCCGGTCAGAAACCCGCGCAAGGTTGCGAACAGCTCCGGCTCGTGCAGCAGAAACGCGTCGTGCCCCTTGTCGGTCTCGACCTCGACAAAGCTGACATTGGCGGCGACCGCGTTCAGCGCGTGCACGACAGCGCGGCTCTCCGAGGTCGGGAACAGCCAGTCGCTGGTGAACGAGACGATGCAGAAGCGCGGCTGCGGCCCCGGAAACGCCGCCGGCAGCGACCCGCCGTGCTCGGCGGCGAGGTCGAAATAATCCATCGCCCGCGTGATATAGAGGTACGAATTTGCGTCGAAGCGGTCGACGAACGTGCTGCCCTGGTGGCGCAGATAGCTCTCGACCTGGAAATCGGCGTCGAACCCGTAGGTGATGCTGTTGCGGTCCTGCAGGTTGCGGCCGAACTTGCGGTGCAGCGCGGCTTCCGACAGGTAGGTGATGTGCGCCGCCATCCGCGCCACCGCGAGGCCGCGCGCCGGCTTGCGGCCCTGCGTCAGATAGCGGCCGCCGCACCAGTCCGGGTCGGCCATGATCGCCTGCCTGCCGACCTCGTGAAACGCGATGTTCTGCGCGGAGTGCCGCGCAGCCGACGCGATCGGGATTGCCGCGAACACCGCTTCCGGATAGCTCGACGCCCATTGCAGGACCTGCATGCCGCCCATCGAGCCGCCGATCACGCAAAACAGCTGCTCGATGCCGAGATGCTCGATCAAGAGCTTTTGCGCCCGCACCATGTCGTGGATTGTGATGACCGGAAAGTCGAGCGCCCACGGCTCGCCGGTCGCCGGGTTGATCTCCTTCGGCCCGGTGGTCCCCATGCAGCCGCCGAGCACATTGGCGCAGATCAGAAAATAGCGCTCGGTGTCGAGCACGTTGCCGGGCCCGACCAGAGAGGTCCACCAGCCGGCATTGCCGGTGATCGGGTGCGGGTCGGCGACATACTGGTCGCCGGTCAAAGCATGGCAGATCAGGATCGCGTTGCTGCGCTCGGGGTTGAGCGTGCCGTAGGTCTGGTACGCGATCGCAAACGGCGCGAGATCGACGCCGCGATCAAGCCGCAGCGGCGCGTCGACGGCGAGGGTGTGTCCGGGCCAGTCCGTGCCGGGGCGCCGTAGGCGGGGTGCGGTCAAAATCGACAAGAGGCGTTCCGGATCAAGTCAGGGGCTGAGGCGCCTCCTATGGCTGCGCGCGCGGGCAATGCCAGGAGGCAGGCACGTAGCTATGGATCGCGGCGGGGTTATGTCAACGTTTTCTTTGATTTTACACTGAGGCAACCCTACTACTATCACCCGTTTTCCAGCGATCGAAACCGATGTCAGACGCACCGCCAGATCTCGAAATGCTGCGCCGTCGGATCGACGAGATCGATGACCGGCTGCAGGATCTGTTGGGCGAGCGGATGGAGATTGTGGCGCGGGTCGCCGATCGCAAGCGCAGCAGTGGCGGCGTCGCGCCGCATCAACCGGCGCGCGAGGCGGAGATTCTTCGCCGTCTCGTCGCGCGGAACAGCGGTGCGCTGCCAGCCGCCAGTCTCGTGCGGATCTGGCGCGAGCTGCTCGCCGCGACGACCCGGACGCAAGGTCCCTTTACAATCGCGGTTTATGCTCCGCCGGCAGAGCCGGGCTTCTGGGACATGGCGCGCGACCATTACGGCAGCCACACGCCGATGCTGACTTTCGGGTCGGCGACGCAGGTGATCCGCGCCGTTTCGGAGGGCAGGGCGACGATCGGGGTGCTGCCGATGCCGCGGGAAGAGGAGGCCGATCCGTGGTGGCGGCATATGCTCTCGGGTCGTGACGCGGCGCCGCAGGTGATCGCCCGCCTGCCGTTTGGCGGTCGCGGCAACGCACGGTCGGACAACGGCGACGCGCTCGCGGTCGGGCGCGGCGCGCAGCTTGCGACCGGACGCGACCGTACACTGATCGCGACCGAGAACGCGCCGAATATCAGCCGCGGCCGCCTGTTCTCGATCGTCTCGGGTCTTGGCCTGAGCTGCACGTTTATCGCGATAAGCGAGCACGCGGAGGGCGGCAACACGCTGATCGAGCTCGACGGGTTCGTCCCCGCTGACGATCCGCGCCTCGACCGCCTTCGCGCGCAGCTCGGACCGGCGGTTTACCGGCTGCTGGCGCTCGGCGGCTACGCCGTGCCGCTCTCCGCGGCCGAGCTGTCGTCCGCCGGAACGTCGGGGGTTGCGTCGATGGCCGCCGTTCCTGCGGGAATCGCGGCGCGGGGCTGAGGCGATGACAGAACCGACCGCGCCGGTGCCCGGACCGGGGATCCTCGATATCGAACCTTATGTCGGCGGCGAGTCGAAGGCGTTAGGCGTCGAGCGGCCGATCCGACTGGCATCGAACGAAAGCGCGCTGGGGCCCAGCCCGAAGGCAGTCGCCGCGTACCGCGCGCTGGCCGGCGACATCCATCGCTATCCCGACGGCTCGGCCATCGAATTGCGCGAGGCGCTCGGCCGCGCTCACGGTCTCGACCCGGCTCGCATCGTCTGCGGCTCCGGTTCGGACGAGCTGATCGGCATGCTGCTGCGCGCCTATGCCGGTCCCGGCGACCGAGGTGCTGTACAGCCGGCACGGGTTTTTGATGTACCCGATCGGCGCCCTGTCGGTCGGCGCCACCCCAGTCGCCGCGCCGGAGCGCGATCTGACGGCCGATGTCGATGCGCTGCTGGAACGAGTCACCGAGCGCACCCGGATCGTGTTTATCGCCAATCCAAACAATCCGACCGGGACCTATCTGCCGATTTCCGAGATGCGCCGGCTGCATGCCGGCTCTGCCGCCTCATGTGTTGCTGGCGATCGACGCGGCCTATGCCGAGTTCGTCAATCGCAACGATTTCGAGCCCGGCGTCTCGCTTGTGGACCGGGCCGAAAACGTCGTGATGCTGCGCACCTTCTCGAAGATCTATGCGCTGGCCGGGCTGCGCCTGGGCTGGGCGTATTGTCCGCCGGCGATCGCCGACGTGCTGAACCGCATCCGCGGCCCGTTCAACGTGACGGCGCCGGCGCTGGCGGCCGGGCTCGCGGCGGTCGAGGACACCGAGGCACTGCGCCGGGCGCAGGCGCACAACGAGCGCTGGCTGCCCTGGCTGTCCGAGCGGCTGGCCGCCTTGGGTCTGTCGCTCACCCCGAGCGTCGCGAATTTCGTGCTGCCGTGCTTTCCGGACGATCCCGAGCACAACGCCGACGCCGCCTTCGCGTTCTTGCAGGCGCGCGGCATTCTGGTACGCAAGATGGCGGCTTACGGACTTCCGCAGCATCTGCGGATCACGATCGGCACCGGGGAAGAAATGGAGAGAGTTGCCGCCGTCCTGGCGGAATTCATGGGCCGGCGATGAGCGCGCCTCTATTTGAGCGGGTTGCGCTGATCGGGATCGGACTGATCGGGTCGTCGCTGGCGCGTGTGCTGCGGCGCGACAGACCGGAGACGCATATCGTTGCCTGCGCCCGCCGCGCCGAGACGCTGGAGACGGCACGGCGCCTCGGCCTCGCCGACGAGACGACCGATGACCCCGCCGCCGCCGTGCGAGACGCCGATCTCGTCGTAATCGCGACGCCGCTATCGGCCTATGCCGAGATCGCAAGCCGCATCGCTCCGGCATTGCGCGCCGGCGCGATCCTGACCGATGTCGGGTCGGTCAAGGGCGCGGCGATCGAGGCGCTGCTTCCCACGCTGCCGGATCGTGCGCGTTTCGTGCCGGGCCATCCGGTTGCGGGGACGGAACATTCCGGCCCCGAATCCGGTTTCGCCGAGCTGTTTCGCGACCGCTGGTGCATTCTGACGCCGCTGCCGGACACCGCGCCCGACGCGCTCGCCAAGGTCACGGCGCTGTGGGAACTGGCCGGGATGCGGGTGGCGACAATGGCGCCCGACCATCACGACAAAGTGCTGGCGGTTACGTCGCATCTGCCGCATTTGATCGCCTACACGATCGTCGGCACCGCGACCGAGCTCGGCGAAGATTTGCAATCCGAGGTCGTCGCCTATTCGGCCGGCGGGTTTCGCGACTTCACCCGGATCGCGGCCTCCGATCCGGTGATGTGGCGCGACATCTTTCTGGAAAACCGCGAGGCGGTGCTCGAATTATTGCAGCGCTTCAGCGAGGATTTGACCGCGTTGCAGCGGGCTATAAGACGCGGCGAGGGCGATAAGCTGCACGACTGGTTCACGCGGACCCGCGCGATCCGCCGCTCGATCATCGAGGCGAAGCAGGCCTGAGTTTTCAGTCCGGCGGGTTGCTTGGAAAAGTCGCGGTCCCTATTCCGCCGGCAATGCGCGGATCGGCGCTGGTCGGCGGGCAAGGCGGTCGGCACCGATGATGCTCGCGACAGCCGGGACCCGGCGCAGCGCCGCCGTGGCCGACCAGCTCAGCACTAGCGTGCCGGAAAACACGATCGCCGCCTTGACGAGGGCCGGCAATGCCAGTCCAAGCAGCGCGAATTGCAGCCACACGACAAAAAGGTAATGCACGAGGAACATGCCGAACGCGTTTGCATTCAGGCTGTCGAGCAGCCGCGCCCTGACCCCGCCGAACCGCACCGCAACGGCAAACACAAAAAAGCAGCTCGAAAAGCAGGCGAGGACGTAGCTGAGCACGGCGGCGGCGCGCAGCGCGAGCGGCGCCGCGAAGGCATCCGCCCAGGGATCGGGCGTCGCCAGCGCCGTCAGCCCGCCCCACGCAATGAATAGCACCACCGCCGCGAGCAGCCACTGCGCCCAGCGCCGGACGAGCGGCCCGTCCGGCGCCAACAGGCCTCGCTCGATGCCGCAGGCGCCGATCACCGCGCCGGCGAAGAAATAGAGGACGTAATGCAGCGGTCGGCAGAGCTGGAGCGCGAACGGGCCGGCCTGGGCCCAACTCGCCGGTCCAAAGAGCAGGGCCAGTGGCACATAAGCCAGCGCCGAGCCGAGCAACAATACGCCGAGAAAGACCGCCGGCCGCTGCCGCGCATAGAACGAGAGCCGCAATACCCGGTCGCCATGCCGCTGCAGCAGCAGGTAGCCTCCGGCCGCCAACGTATCCCATACGATCAACAGCCACAGGAACCAGACCGGGCCGCTCGGCCAAAGCGGCAGCGAGAGCCAGGTCCGCCAATACCCGGCAATTGTGGTGTCGCCGGTGCTCTGGACATAGCTCGGGTACAGCGTCAGCGGCATCAGCAGCATGACCACCGCGGCGAACGGCGAACCGAGCCGCAGCAGCCGGTCCTGCAGAAACGCCGCCGACCCCTTGCGTGTCAGGCTCGACCAGACGAACAGCCCCGACAGCAGATAGAAGAACGACATCAGAAACACGTCGAGCCACGCGCAGAACAGATCGAAGCCAAACCAGCGCTGCTGATCGACGATCGGGAAGGCGCGCCACAGATAGGGTGGCGCATCGAGCGGGAACGGGTGCGCCGGCACGAAGGCGATGTAGGCCGACATTGCGTGAAACGCGAGAACCATGACGATGACAACAGCGCGCAGATTGTCGATCCCCACGCTGGCGCGAGGCATGACACGGGCGGTGGCACGGCCGGTCAGGTCGCCGATGCGATTAGGCGTGTGGGCGGCGAAGGATTTCATCGGGATACCGTCTCGTCTTCGCGGTGATGCTGCGTCTCCCGATCGGCACGCCTGCGCGCTCGCGGGACCGCCTCAAACTCGTCCTCGTCCTCCTCGTCTGCAAAGACCGCGACGCCGCGTGAAGGCCGTTCCTCGGTCGCGATCTTGCGCGGCGGCCCCATCAGCGCGGGCTGGAACAGCACCGCGGCCGACATCGTGCAGAACAGCGCCAGCATCATCATCTGGCCCATGCTCGACGTACCCGGATGGCTCGACAACGACAGGCTGCCGAACGCGATCCCGGTGGTCAGAGCGCTGAAGATGACGGCGCGGCTCAGTGTCGACTGGACCAAGCCGGTCATGCCCCGGCGCCACGCTGTCACGTAATAGATCTTATAAGCGACCCCGACGCCGAGCAGCAGCGGCAGCGCGATGACATTCGCGAAATTGAGCGGCATGCCGAGCACAACCGACAATTCGAGCGTGAGAAGCGCCGCCAAAAGCAGCGGCACCAGGGTCACGGCGACATCGCGGAGGCGGCGCAGCGTCACCCACAACAGCACGAAAATGCTGACGAGCGCGAAGACGCCGGCTTCGATGAAGGCCCGTAGGATCGTGTTGCCGGCTTCGTAAAGCATCACGGCCGGGCCTGTCGCGCCAGGCTCGACGGCGAGCACGGCGGTGACGAACCGGCGCAGCACTTCAGTGTTGTCGGGGTCGCCCTTCGGCAGAACCTGCACGCGCGTTTCGCCGTCGGGGGCCATCCAGGCGCGACGCAGCGCTTGCGGCAAATTCGCGATCGTGACCGGCTCCGGGTGGAGCGCGGCATCGAACGCCGCGAGCGAGACACGCAGCGGCTCGACAAACGCCGTTGTCGCCCGCGCCCGTGCCTTGGGCTCGGCCGTTGCCAGCCTGGTCAGCAGGGCCGAAAGACGGTTGGCCGCCTCAGTGCCGGGACCGGAGTTTTTTGCAGCGAATTGCGACAGCGTCTTCACGGTGCCGGTCAGCGCAGCGATGTTCTCCGCGTCGCTCGGCGGCGTCTTCGGCGTCGGGTGTAGCGCCGGGCCGAGCACCGCGGCGGCGCGGCCGATTGCGGCGAGCTTGGCGTCCTGATCGGCAGGTACAAAGTCGGCGAGAGTCTGTGTGCTTGACACCTCCGGCAGCGCGGCGAGACGCGCCGCCGCTTCCCGGGCCGATTTCAGATCGGGTTTCAAGAGCTCGATCGCGTTTGCGCCGGTCCGCGGGTCCTTGCGCAGTTCGAGGAAAGTCGCGACCGCCTCGGCCTTCGGGCTTTGCAGGTGCAGCGGATTGAAGTCGAAGCGCAGCCAATAAAGAAGCGGCGCGCCGAGCATCACCGCGCCGACCGTTAATGCGACAACGGCGAAGCGATGGCGCTCGAGGAAGCGATCGACCGGCGCGAGGAACGCCATCCGCATCGGAGCCGATTCGGCGGGCGGGTTGAGTACCGCGATCAGCGCCGGCACCAGCGTGATGCTGGCCAGGAACGCGACGATCATGCCGCAGCCGGCAATTAGTCCGAGTTCTGACAGGCCGCGATACGAGGTTGGAACGAAGGAGAAAAAGCCGAGCGCGGTCGCGATGCCGGCTAGCGCCAGCGGGGCCCCGGCCTTGTGCGCCGCGTTCATCAGCGCCGGACGCAGCGCACCGGTTTCGTAGCGCTCGGCGCGGTAGCGGACCGCGAATTGCAGGCCGAAATCGAGCCCGAGCCCGACAAACAGGACGAAGAACGCGACCGAGAGCGGGTTCAGCGTGCCGACCAGCAGAAGCCCGAGCGCCGCGGCAATCGACAGCCCGCAGAGGAGGCCGATCAAGGTGGCGAGAATGGTTCGCCACGAGCGCAGCGCCAGCCACAGGATCAGCAGCACCGCGGATAGCGTGACCAAGCCGTTGAAGACCGCATGCTCCTGCAGGACGCTGAACTGCGAATCGTTCATCGGGACAGGCCCGGTCAGCCGGACCCGCGCCTGATTGGTCCCGGCGAGATCAAGGTTATGAACCGCCGCCCGAATGGCCTCGCTGGCGGCGCTGCCCGGTTCGACCGCGGCGAAATCGAGCACCGGCTGGACCTGAATAAAGCGGCGCAGGTCGCGCGTCTCGGCGGGCTTGCCCTCGGCCAACTGGCGCCAGGAGAAATGCGCGGGGCGTCCGGCCAGCACATCATCAACCGTGTCGGCCGCCATGTTCATCGGCCGGGCCAACGCGTCGGGCGCAATAAAACCGTTCGCCGCACCCAACAGGCCGAAATTCAGCCCGGTCAGCGCCCCGCGCAGGCTCGGGTCTGCACTCAATTCGCGGATCAGCGGCGCTGCCTGGCTCATCCGGCCGGCGATCTGCTCGACCTCCGCTTTCGGCAGATAGAGCAGCGCATTGCTCTCGAAAAACGAGCCGCTTTGCAGCGCGTCGACGGAGTGGAAATGCTGGCGATCGGACTCGAGCGCCGTCGCGAGCTTCGCTGTCGCCTGCTCGACCAACTCCGGGGTCGGCGCGTCCACGACGACGAGGATGCCCTGTTCGGGGAAGCGCTCGATATAGTGCCAGGCGCGCTCGACCCACGGCAGGTCGCGCGGAAACAACTCCCTTGTATCGGTCGCAAGCCGGAAATGCGTTGCCGTATACACAGCGCACAAACACGACAGCACGAGCGCGGCCGCGATGACCGAGCGCGCATGGCGCGTGCAGAGCTCGACGAGGCGCGGAATGGAAGATGTCGGCATATTGCTTGCCCATGCGCGGCGGCAAAGCGCCGGCCCTGTTTTCGACAGTTCGTGCACAAGCAAAACCCGCATTGAAACCAATCGGTTCCCAGGCCGGTTTGCCGCCTCCACAGGATCCGTCTCGGCTACAGGATCCGTCTCGGCCTTTTTTCCTCCCGGGAATGCGCGCGACGGACGCGGCGAAAGGTATCAGCCGGTTTGCGCCTGGGCGGAACGGGCGCGCTACAATAATGCTCGCGCGTTTCCCCGGCCATCAGCATGTTTATTGGGGTTTGGGCGGGCGCTTTGAGGACGAACGGAGATGACCATTCGGCTGATCGAGGGTATGCACGAGCTGGCGCCGCTATACGACGGCTTCATTCTCGATCTGTGGGGCGTCGTGCATGACGGCGTCGCGCCGTATCCGGGCGTGCTCGACTGCATGAGCCGGTTGACCGTTGCCGGCAAACCGATCGTGTTGCTGTCGAACGCGCCACGCCGCGCCGACGACGTTGTCAGGCGCATCGAGAAGATCGGCGTGCCGCGCCGGCTGTATCATGCGGTGATGTCGTCGGGAGAGGAAGCCTGGCAACATCTCCATAAACGCGACGAGAAGTTCTACGCCGCGCTTGGCCGCCATTGTCTGCACATCTGCTCCGAGCGCGACCTCGAAATGCGCGAGGGCCTCGACCTGGACTGGGTCGATACCCCGGACGAGGCCGACTTCATCCTGAACACCGGTCCGGCCGAGTGGGAGGACACGCACGAGGATTACGCGCCCGTCCTGCATCAGGCGCGGTCGCGCGACCTGCCGATGGTGTGCGCCAACCCGGACCTCCTCGTTATGCATGGCGGCCGTCCCGCGCTGTGCGCCGGCGCGATCGCCGAGCAGTACGAGGCGATGGGCGGCCGCGTGCGCTGGCACGGCAAGCCGCACCGCTCCGTCTATGATAGCGTTCTCGGCCTGCTCGGCATTGCCGACCGCAACAGGATTCTGGCGATCGGCGACAGTCTGCGCACCGATATCGCCGGGGCCAACGGAGCCGGTATTCCGAGCCTGTTTATCGCCGGCAATGGCATTCACGCCGCCGAATTCATGAGGAATGGCAGGCTCGACCTCGACCCTGTCGAAGCCGCCATTCGCGAGGCCGGCGTCAACCCGATCGGCATCGCCGCCGCCTTTGTGTGGTGACTCGGGCGTATGGGAGGCTGAATCAGTGCGCGCCCCGGCGCAGGACGGCGTCTCGCAGTCCGGTGTCGTATTGCTGCCCGAGCGGGGTCAGGATCACCGCCTCGGGGAATTTCGGGCGTATCAGGCCCTTGCGTTCGAGCGCCGCGAACACCGCCGGATTGCGCAATCCGGTCGCGTCGCGCGCCGCGACGAGCGCCTCGCCGAGATGGAAATGGTCGCCATGCGCGTGTGGAAACTCGGTGATCGCGATGCTGTCGGGCTCGTCGTCTTCCGCCGCGGGTTTGCCGGATAGGCGGGCGAGCTCCTGCAGCAAGGTAAGTGTCTTGAGTTGCAGCGGGTTCAGGTTGAGCGGGTTGCGTTTCTGCGGCATCGCAGTTGATTAGCCGCTGGACGCCACCGATGCAAACAAGGAGAGCCGCATGCTGAAAGGAAAGGTAGCGATCGTGACGGGCTCGACCAGCGGGATCGGGGTCGGCATCGCGACCGCGCTCGCCGCCGAAGGCAGCGACATCGTCCTCAATGGTTTCGGCGATGCGGCCGAGATCGAGCGGCTGCGGGCCGGTCTGGCCGATACGCACGGTGTGCGCGCCGCCCACGTCGCCGCTGATATGGCGAAGCCGGCGGAGATTCGCGCGCTCGTCGCCGAGGCGGAGCGGCTTTTCGGCCCGGTCGATATCCTCGTCAACAATGCCGGGATCCAGCATGTCGCGAAGATCGTCGATTTCCCCGAGGAGCGCTGGGATCAGGTGATCGCGATCAACCTGTCAGCCGCGTTCCATGCGACCAAGGCGGCCTTGCCGGGGATGATCGCGCGCGGCTGGGGCCGGATCGTCAACATCGCCTCGGCCCACGGCCTCGTCGCGAGCGGCGAGAAGGCGGCGTATGTCACGGCCAAGCACGGCCTGGTCGGGTTGACCAAGGTGACCGCGATCGAGACCGCGAACCAGGGGATTACCTGCAACGCGATCTGTCCCGGGCTGGGTGCTGACGCCGCTGGTGCGGCGGCAGATCGAGGCGCGCGCCGGTGCCGAGGGTATCTCGGTCGAGCAGGCCAGCGCCGATCTTCTGCGCGAGAAACAGCCGATGCTTGCCTTTACCACCCCCGAGAAGATCGCCGCGCTGGTGGTGTTTCTGTGCGGCGAGGCGGCCTCGACGATGACCGGCGCGGCGCTGTCGATCGACGGCGGCTGGGTTGCGCAATAGCGCCTCCGGCTACTGGGTCGGATTGCCGGCCGGCTTGATAAGCTGATCGACGAAACCGGCCTCGTCTTCGAGACAGCGCAGATCGAGGATGACCCGGCCGCCCTCGATGCGGCCGATCACCGGGACCGGCAACGCCCGCAATCGCCGCGCGAGCGCCTCGACCGCTGCCGCCGCCGGGGGCGAGCGGAGCCAGAGCCAGCCCGGCGCTCGGCATCAGCGACACCGGCAGCGCGCCGCTGCCGATCTGGCTCCTGGTTTCGACCACCGCAACCGACGCCACGCCGTCTGAGCGCCCGCGCGACCGGGGGACGCAGCCGCTCGGCCATGCGCCGCGATCTCGTCGCGCGGCCGGGTCAAGAGCCGCAGGGCCGGCAGCCGCGCCGCCAGCCGATCGGGGTCGGCGTACAGGCGCAATACCGCTTCGAGCGCCGCGAGGCGGATCTTGTCGAGGCGCAGCGCGCGCTTCAGCGGGTTTTTCGCCAGCGCCGCGATCAGATCGGCGCGGCCGACGACGAGCCCGGCCTGCGGGCCGCCGAGCAGCTTGTCGCCGCTGAACGTCACGAGATCGGCGCCGGATTTCAGCGACTCGGCGACGGTCGGCTCGTGCGGCAGACCCCAGCGGTCGAGATCGACGAGCGTGCCGCTGCCGAGATCCTCGACAAACGGCAGACCGCGCTCGCGCGCCAAGCTGCGCCAGCCGGGCCGGCGGCACCGACGCGGTAAACCCCTGGATTTCGTAATTGCTGGTATGAACCTTGAGGATCAGCGCGGTTTCCGGCCCGATCGCGTCGGCGAAGTCGCGCGAGATGCGTGCGGTTGGTCGTGCCGACCTCGCGCAGCCGCGTGCCGGCGCGCTGCATGATGTCGGGCAGGCGGAAGGCGCCGCCGATCTCGATCAGTTCGCCGCGCGACACGATCGTCTCGCGCCCCGCCGCCAGCGCGTTCAGCGCCAGCAGCAGCGCCCCGGCGTTGTTGTTGACCGCGAGCGCCGCCTCGGCCCCGGTCAGCCGCTTGAGCCAGAACGCGACATGGTCGTCGCGCTCGCCGCGCCGGCCGCTGCTCGATGTCGTATTCGAGGTTCGTCGGCGCGCGCATCGCCTCGGTGGCCGCCGCGACCGCCTCCTCGGGCAACGGCGCCCGCCCGAGATTGGTGTGCAGTACGGTGCCGGTCAGGTTGAACACGCGGCGCTGCGACGGCCGGGTCAGCCGGGCCAGCGCCATCGCCGCTCGCCGCGACGATTTCCTCGATCGAGGCGGGCTGCGTCGGCGGCACGGTGCTCGGCGAGCGCCCGACGCACCGCGTCGAGCACGAGCGCGCGGCCGTGGCGTTCGATCAGCGCGGCGGCCGCGGGCGCGGTCAGCACGCGATCGACCGAAGGCAGGCCGGCGCGGCGGTCGCGGCCGGGCTCGCTCATTCGCCGGCCGCGGCGAGCGGTGGCGCGAGATCCGGGTCCGACGCGCACCCGCCTCGAGCGAGACGAGCGGGCGTCCGCGATCCTGCGCGGTCACGACGCCGATCGCGGCGGCGCGGTAGCCGAGCCGGACCAGTTCGTCGACGCAATCGACCGACCGCTCGGCCGGGACGCCGGCGAGCAGACCGCCGGCGGTCTGCGGGTCGATCAACAGCGCCGCGAAAGCCGGGTCGGCATCGGCATCATGTGGGGCGAGCGCCGCGAGGGCGGCGGCGTTGCCGCCGTGCAGCGAGCTGGTCAGGCCGCTCGGCGAGCAGCGCCGCCGCGCCGTCCAGCGTCGGGATCGCCCCCGGGTCGAGCAGCGCCGCGGCACCCGAGGCGTTCAGCATCTCGACCAGGTGCCCGAGCAGTCCGAAACCGGTCACGTCGGTGCAGGCGGTTGCGCCGTGCGCGACAAGGCAGGACGATGCCGCGGCGCCGGATTGCCGCATCGCCGCAACGGCGGCCGCGAAGCTCTGCGCCGTCGGCGCGGCCGCGCATCTCGGCGGCGAGGATCACGCCGGTTCCGAGCGGCTTTGTCAGCACCAGCCGGTCGCCGGGTCGCAGCCCGCCCTTGCGCAGCACGCGGCCGGGCCGGGTCCGGCCGGTCACCGCGAAGCCGAGCCCCAATTCGGCGCCCTCGGCGCTGTGGCCGCCGATCAGCGCCGCGCCGGCTTCTTCCAGAACCTCGGTGCCGCCCTTCAGCATGTGGAACAGATCCTGCTCCATGATCGCCGGAAGCGACGGCGGCAGCGTCGCGATCGCCAGCGCGGTTTCCGGCAGCCCGCCCATCGCATAGATGTCGCCGAGCGCATGGTTGGCCGCGATGCGCCCGAACAGATACGGGTCATCGACCATCGCGCGGAAGAAATCGACGGTCTGCAACAGCGGCGGCGCGCCCGGAAACGACACGACCGCGGCGTCGTCGGGACTGCCGAGCCCGAGCGACACGGACGGTTTCGACGCCGGCGCGAGCCGCGCCAGCGCGCGCGACAGCACCTGGGACGGAACCTTGGCGGCGCAGCCGCCGCAGCGCATCGCGGCCTCTCCCGCCGCGTCGGTCGCCTCGGCCATGAACGGCAGCTCGGTGTATTTCCGCATCCAGCGCCGGTCGATCCAGTCCTTGAGCAGCCACAGGCCGCGCCCGTATGCCGCGAACGGTCCGCGCGAGGCGACCGCCCGCCGGTCGCCGGTGCCGATCAGCGCCAGCGCGCGCTTCTGCGGCACCGCGCGACGCAGCGGTCGGCCAGCGAGCGCCCGCCGCAGATTGGTGGCGAGCGGCGGCCCGGCGCGCACCGCATAGACCCCGGCCTTCTCGCGCGGATGGGCCGGCATCGTCGCGATATCGCCGGCCGCGAACACCGCCTCATCTCCCGCCGAGCGCAGCGTCTCGTCGACCAGCAGAAACCCGCGTTCGTCGAGCGGCAGGCCGGTATCGGCCAACCAGGGTGCGCCGCTTGCCTCGGTCACCCACAGCGCCTCGTCGAACGCGACCGTACGGCCATCGGCCGCGATCAGCCGCCCCGGTTCGACGGACACCACCGGCGCATCGGTCAGCACCCGGATGCCGCGCTGTTCGAGAATGCGGGCGAGCACGTCCCGCACGCCCCGATTGTGCGACGGCAGCAACCCCTCGCGCGTCATCAAGGTTAGTTCGGCCGCGCCCGCGAGCAGACCGGCCAGCCGGTGCTCCGCCGCGAGCGCCAGTTCGACCCCGCCGGCGCCCCCGCCGACGACCGCCAGCCGCAATTGAGATCGCGATCCGGCGCGCCCCAACAGGGCCTCCCAGCGCCGGCCGAACCGGTCGATCGGCTTGACCGGCACGGTATGGTCGGCGGCGCCCGGCACATCGTCGCTTCGCGGCGTCGAGCCGATATCGAGCGAGACTATATCGTAGCGAAACGGTGGGTGATTCCGGCATAGAACGCGGCGCGCCGCGCGGTCGAGCCCGACGGCCTCGTCATGGATCAGCCGCGCCCCGGCAAACCGCGCAAGCCGCACCATATCGATATGGCATTCAGCAAAACCGTACATACCGGCGACATAACCAGGGAGCATGCCCGAGTACGGCGTCTCGAGATCGCGCGTGATCAGCGTCACGCGCACGCCGGGTACCGGCCGCATGCCGAACCGCTTCAGCACGTGCACATGCGCATGGCCGCCGCCGACGAGCACCAGATCCTTGGCGATTGGGAGAGCGGGACGCATCGCGCCGAACTATGCCCGAGCGCCGGCGGCGCGCCAATTCGGTTGGGCGCTCCATTCCCTGTCGGTTGGATGGGGCGCTGACGGCGTGACGAATGTGACGGGCCGATGTCTACCCGGAGGTTGCGCGGAAGTCGAAATTGCGGTTCATTTCGGGAACGGGGTTACTGCATCTTATGTTCTACATGGTTGACGGTAACGCCGGTGAGCGACCAGGACCTTCCGATCAAACCTAACGTGAAAATGCCGCCCCCGCTGTCCTTGGTACCCGGCAGCGACCAGCTTTTCCGGATCCTGGTCGAGGGCGTGATCGACTATGCGATCTTCCTGCTGGATACCGAGGGTCGGGTGACGACCTGGAATCCCGGCGCCGAGCGCATAAAGGGCTACAAGCCGGACGAGATAATCGGGTCGCATTTCTCGCGCTTCTACACCGAACAGGATCGGCTCGCCGGGGTTCCCCACCGCGCGCTGCGCACCGCCGCTGAAACCGGCCGGTTCGAAACCGAAGGCTGGCGCGTGCGCCAGGACGGCACGCTATTTTTGGGCCAATGTCGTGATCGACGCGATCCGCGATCCCGACGGCCAGCTGATCGCCTTCGCCAAGGTCACCCGCGACATGACCGAGCGGGTTGGCGCACGAACCGCGCTGCGCGAGAGCGAGGAGCGGTTTCGCATCCTGGTGCAGGGCGTTGCCGATTACGCGATCTACATGCTCGATCCGGAAGGCTGCATCACGAACTGGAACCTCGGCGGCGAGCGGATCAAGGGCTATTCCGCGAAGGAAATTGTCGGCCAGCACTTCTCGATATTCTTCAGCGTGGCAGACCGCGCGAAAGGAGAGCCCGAGCGCGAGATCGTGACCGCAACCCGCGACGGACGGTTTGAGGGCGAGGGTTGGCGGGTGCGCAAGGACGGGACGATGTTCTGGGCCCACGTGGTGGTCGACCGGATACTCGACCAGGACGGGAATTTGCTCGGTTTCGCGAAGGTCACCCGCGACATGACCGAGAGGAAGAAGGCCGACGAAGAACTCGAAAGAGCCCGCGCCGCCCTCGCGCAGGCGCAGAAGATGGAGGCAATCGGTCAGCTGACCGGCGGTGTTGCGCATGATTTCAACAATCTGCTGACCGTGATCGCGAACAGCCTCGATCTCCTGCTCGACCCGCGGCGTGACGAGAGCGACAAGCGCCGGATCATCGACATCGCGCAGCGCGCCGCCGAACGCGGCGCCACACTGAACCAGCAGCTGCTCGCGTTTTCCCGGCGGCAGCCGCTGCGTCCGGAACCGCATGACATCAATGCGCTGATTGGCGGGTTCGAGGCCGTGCTGCGGCGCGCGTGCCGGGAAGCGATCGAGTTCGAGCTGGATCTGTCGCCGGTTCCGCTAGCGGCGAAGATCGATGCCCAACAGTTTGAGACCGCGTTGCTGAACTTGGTCGTCAACGCGCGCGATGCGATGCCGGCGGGCGGCTTGCTGCGCATCGCGACACGGCTCGACAAAATCGACAAAGCTCGTGCCAGGACGATGTCCGACCTAGTACCGGGCGAATATGTGACGATAGCGGTTTCGGATGACGGCGAAGGCATGACACCGGATGTCCTCCAGCGTGCCTTCGAACCGTTCTTTACGACCAAGGAGGTCGGCAAGGGCAGCGGGCTCGGGCTGAGCCAGGTCTATGGTTTTGTCGCTCAATCCGGTGGACACGTCGCGATCGACAGCACTCCGGGCGCGGGCACAACGGTGACCCTGTTCCTGCCCGCGACCGATCTCCGTCCCGCCGCCGATCCGGCGCACCCCGAACCCCAAGCGGATGCCAGAAAAGCGAAGATTCTTGTCGTGGAGGACGATCCCGACGTGCTCGACGTGGCGGTCGAGAGTCTGCGGATGCTGGGGTACGATGTTGCGACCGCACCGGATGGCCCGAGCGCGCTCGCCGTGCTGCAGCGGGATCAGGACATCCAGATCCTGCTCAGCGACATCGTGATGCCGCAAGGCATGAACGGTGTCGAACTGGCTCGCGCCGCGGTCGGCCTGCGCCCCGGGTTGCGGGTCCTGCTGGCTTCAGGGTACCCGATGACGGCGCTGCCGCGCGACGGTGACCGTCCGGTGCTCGATGAATTCGCGTTCCTCACCAAACCGTACCGCTCGTCTCAGCTGGCCGCGGCGCTGCGCGCGCTGTAGGGCGAACGGGGTCAGCTCGGCACGAGGCCGCCGTCCACGTTGATCGACTGTCCCGTGATGTTGCGCGCGCCGGGCGAGGCGAGGAAGACAGCCAGCGCCGCGATGTCGTCGGGCGTGTTGGCGCGGCGGATCGGGATCGCCGCTTCCTGCTCGGCCTGCATCTGCTCGACGGTGATGCCGCGCTCGGCGGCGCGGGTGACGGCGTTGCGCTGGCCGAGTTCGGTGCGGGTCACGCCGGGGCAGATCGAATTGACGTTGATGTTGTAGCGCCCGAGCTGCTGCGCCGCCATCTTGGTCAGCGCGATGACGGCGCCCTTGCTGGCGGCGTAGGCGGCGTTGGAAGCGCCGGGATAGCCGCGCCCGCTGATCGAGGCCATGTTGACGATGCGCCCGCCGCTGCCGTCGGCCTCGAACTGCCGGATCATCTCGCGGGCGGCGCGCTGCAGGCAGAAGAACACGCCCTTGGCGTTGACCCGGTGGATGCGGTCCCAATCCGCCTCGGTCAGGTCCATGATGTAGGCGTAGCGCGTGACGCCGGCATTGTTGACGATCACGTCGAGCCGGCCGAACTCGGCAACTACGCGCGCCACCATGCGGTCGATGCTGGCGAGATCGCCGCAATCGGCCTCGATCGCGATCGCGCCCAGCGTTTTCTGCGCTGCTTCGGTGGCGGCGCGCCGGACCGCGTCCGTATTTGTATCAGCAGCGGCCACGACCGCGCCTTCACCCGCCATGGCCAGCGCGATGGCCCGACCGATACCGGCCCCGGCCCCGGTCACCAGCACGATTTTGTTCTTCAAGGACGTCATCTCTCCCTCCTGAGCGCGGCAGCATTTATCCCGCCACGATCATGTCGCTGATCTTTTCGGCGGTCATCAGCGTCGGGAAATTGGTGTTGGCGCAGGGCACGGCGGGGAACAGCGAGGCGTCGACGACGCGCAGGCCGGCGACGCCGCGCACCCGGCCCTGGTTGTCGGTGACGGCCATCGGGTCGCCGTCCGCCCCCATGCGGCAGGTGCAGGTGGCGTGCCAGACGCCGATCGCGGCCTTGCGGATGAATTCCTCGAGCGCGTCGTCGTCGATCATCAGCTGGTCGAAGCGATAGCCCTCGACGATGAACCGGTCGATGATCCAGCGCCGCAGCCATTCCGGCCCATCGAGCAAGCGGGCGACAACGCCCGTCAGCCGCCGGTTCTTGTCGTTGACGACGCCGATCTGTCGGACACGGTCGCTGTAGCTGGCCGGGAACGGATCGCTGACCGCCTCGCGCATCGCCTCCAGCATGTGCAGCCGGCCGAAACGGCGGAATCCGTCCATCAGCCGATCGAGATCGCGCCGGTCGGATAACAGGTTGAACTCGACGATCGGCTCGGCCCGCCAGTCGGCGGAAGCCAGCCGGACCTGCCCGGTCTCGGACAGCGTCTTGTACACGCAGACCAGCTTCGACGCGATCTGCTCGCCGACCGCGTGCCAGGCCGATTTGCTGACGACCGCGACGAACATGTCGCCCGGCGCGACGCCATCGAGCCCCGACGAATAGCGCAGCGCCAAGAGAATATGCCTTCGCGTCAGCCCGTTGAGGCGGGCCTGCTTCTTCATGAACGATGATACCGATACAGACGGGTGGTCCATCAACCTTTGCCCGACGCCGGGCAGATGTGCCCGCACCTCAATGCCGAGTTCCTTAAGCGCCGGAGCCGGGCCGATGCCGGCACGCAGCAGATGCGCCGGCGAATGGATCGCGCCCGACGACACAATGACCTCGCCGCGGTTCGGATCAACGCGGAACTCGGTTTCCTTCCCCTGCACCAGCGCCTTGACCCCGACGCAACGCAGTACCCTCGAACAGCAGCCCGGCGACCTGCGTTTCGGCCGAGATCGTCAGGTTCGGGCGCAGCCGCGTTTCGCTGTCCAGATAGCCGATCGCGGCCGAGACGCGCCGGTCGTACAGGTTCGAGATCGTGATCGGGAAATACCCGTCGCGGTATTCGCCGTTCTGGTCCTCGATATAGTCGTAGCCGGCCTCGTTGAGCGCCGCAGCGACCGCCTTGGCGTGGCCGCACCACATATCGGGAAAGATGCGGCGCACCGGAATGCGGCCGTCCTTGCCGTGATACGGGCCGGCGAAATCCATGTCGCGCTCGACCTTCTTGAAATAGGGCAGCACGGCGTTCCAGTTCCATCCCTGGGCGCCCTTCGCCTCCCATTCGTCGTAATCGGTCGGGGCGCCGCGATTGGCGAGCTGGCCATTGATCGACGAGCCGCCGCCGAGCACGCGGGCCTGCTCGTATTTGCGCAGGGGCGGGCGCTCGTCGGGCCGGTTGTGCGGCACGATCTGCGTGTGGACCTTGAGTTCCTGCCAATGGAAGCGCGGGTCGAAATACGCCGTGCCGGGGTAGGAATCGAGGATCTCGGGCGGCACCTTGCCGTCCGGCGTGTCCTGGCCGGCCTCGCACAGCAGCACGTTGTTGGCGCTTTTCGCCGACAGCCGGTTGGCCATGACGGAACCGGCCGAGCCGCCGCCGACAATGATGTAGTCGTAGGCCATTTCACTCCCCGCATCGCTCGAACGGACTATCCCGCGCCGTGGGGCGGCCGGCAAGACGTCGCGCTGCTATCCGGAAGGCGGATACCGGCGACGGCGCGTTCAACTCCCGGCGAAACTGACGGACGAAAGGCGCCCTGTCCCGTTTGCGCGGTAACGGTTCCGGAGTTTGTCCGGCCCGTGGGGACTGCGGTCGCGCGGCTATCACCGGAATCGCACCTGCCCGTTCATCTTATTGAGGAGAAAGCTGATGAGAGGCTTGATACGCACGATAGCGCTGGGCGCTGTTCTCGCGACGGGGACCGCGACGGTTGGCATGGCGCAGGGTGTCAACAATACCGGCTATGACCGCAATGGCCCCTATTACGGCGATAACGGCTATTACGGGTACCCCGGAAGCAGTTACGGCAATCCGGGCTACAATGGCTATTACGGCAATACGGGCTACAATGGCTATTACGGCAATACGGGCTACAACGGCTATTACGGCAATACGGGCTACAACGGCTATAACGGGTACAATCGGCCCTACTACCCCGGCCCGATCGAAGGCGCCGCGGGTCTGGTTGGTGGTGCGCTGAACGCGGCCGGTAATATCGCGGGCTCCGCGGTCAATGCAGCCGGCAACGTAGCGGGCGCGGTTGTGTCGCCATACGGCAACCGGTACGATTACTACGGCAACAATTCCGGTTACGGCACCTCGTACGCGCCCGGCTGGGGGCCCGGCTACGGCAGCTCATATCAGTCCGGCTGGGGGTCGGGTGGCGGCACCGCATACGATGGCAGTTACAATCGTCCGTACAATTACGGCTACTGGGGACGCTGATCCGCCGCGCAATTCGGGTTTAGAGCCGGGCGTGACCCGGCGGTGCGGGAGCACGGATGCGTGCTTCACACCGCCGGGACCCGAGATCAGCAGATAGGGACGGTCGCATTGGCGACATAATCCTCGCTCTGCATCTCGTACAGCCGCGAGACGGTGCGCCGGAATTCCCAGGAACCGTCTCCCTCCGTATAGATTGCCTCCGGCGGCACCGCGGCGGAGGCGATCAGCAGGGTGCGCGCCTCGTACAGCGTGTCGATCAGGATGTGGAGTCGCTGCGCCTCGTTGCGGCGTCGCCTGTCGAGGCGCGGGATCCCTTCGAGGATGACAGCGGCGTAGCGCTCCGCGATCGCCAGATAATCGGCGGCGGCGAGCGGGTTTCGAACACAATTCATCAAAGCTGATCCAGGCGACGTCGCCGGCGACACATGGGACGGTTAGCTGGCGTCCCAGCACGGTGAGCGTCTCCCTGCGGATCGGGGCGTTGTCGGTCAGCTCGGCAAAATGCGCCGCTAGTGCGCGCTCCGCCGCCGCATCGAGCGGGGTGTGGTAAACCCGTTTCCCCATCAGCCGCGACAGCCGGTAGTCGCGCCCGCTGTCCAGCTCGATCCGGTCGAGGCGGTTGTTCAGCAGCTCGATAAACGGCAGGAAGCGGTCGCGCTGCAATCCGTGCTCGTAGAGCCGGTCCGGCGGCCGGTTCGAGGTCGCGACAACGACCGTGCCGGCCTCGAACAGCGCCCGGAACAACCGTTCGAGGATCATCGCGTCGGCGATGTCGTTGACCTGGAACTCGTCGAAGCACAGGAGCACCGCCTCGGCGGCGAGATCGGCGGCGACCTTGGCAACCGGCTCGGGCGTGCGGGCGCGGCGCTCGCGTTCGATGCGGGCGTGCACGTCGAGCATGAAGGCGTGGAAATGCACCCGCCGCTTGTTGGCGACCGGCGCCGAGGCGAACAACAAATCCATCAGCATCGATTTGCCGCGCCCGACCGGACCCCATAGATAGATGCCCCGCGGCGGCTCGGACGCCCCGTCATCGCCAAGCACGAGGCGCGCCAGCAATCCGCGCCACGCCGCGCCGCGCGGCTGATACCCAAGCAGCGCCTCGTGCAGAAGCTGCAGGCGGGCGACGGCGCGAAGCTGCGCCCCGTCGGCGCGAAGCGCCCCCTCTCCGGTGCGCTCGCGATACAGCGCAACCGGGCCAGCCCCACCGCTGGGAGCGGCCGCTTCCGCTTGCGGCAGAGCGGAAAGATCGTCAGGCATCGGTGCCAGGAGAGGTTTGAACGGCCGGCACGGCCCGCGAGCTGTGCGCCGGGCCGTGCACCCGATCTATTCAGCTGCGCCGAAAAATGCAACGGCGGCCGGTTATTCGGCGGGGACCGGCACGGCAGCGGCCCGCCGGCTTCTGCCGTGGGCACTGCCGGCAAACAGCAGGCTGGCGAGCCACAGCCCGGCGACGACGACCAGCACCAGATCGGCGTGTCCGGAATCGATCAGCATCCCATAGGGGACCGGCATGATAGCGCCGCCCAGCGCCAGCCCGGCGCTGACGAAGCCGAACACCTTGCCGATCTGGCCCGGCGGCGCGGCGTCCTTGACCATGACGTCGCGCGGCGTCCGGCTCGCTCCGATAAACAGGCCGGTCGCGAACAGCACGCCGACCATCGCCAGCTGCGGCATCGAAACGAGATTCGTGCACAGCATCAGCCCCGCCCCGGCCACGGTCAGCGCGATGACAAAGCCGAGATGGCGGTCGGTGCGGTCGGCCACCCAGCCGCCGAGCAGGATGCCGCACATCGCCCCGATCATGTAGCCGGTCAGCCCCGAGGAGGCCGCTTCGAGCGTCAGCCCGTGCGTGCTGTGCAACACCGTGATCAGCCAGGACTGGATGCCGGCCCCGGCCATCGATGACACCATGAAAAACGCGAAGAACAGCAGAATCGGCCGCGATATGAGCTGGCGCATGTCGGCCACGAACCCGGCCGGGCGGGCGCTCGGCTCGCGCTTGTGCTCATTCAGGATGCGGCTTTGCAGCACGATCGCGAGGACGACCGGGACTCCGACCAAGCCGACCAGCAGCAGCGTCTCGCGCCAGCCGATCAAGAGCGCCAGCGCGGCGGTGACCGGCGGCGCCGCCGCAAAGCCGATATTGCCGACAAAGGTGTGGAGGGCGAACGATCGCCCGAGGCGCGATTTTTCGACCGACCCGCTCAGGATCGCGTAGTCGGCCGGGTGGATCACCGAATTGCCGAGCCCCGACAGCATCGCCAGCACGACGATCTGCCAATACGCGGTGGCGAGCCCCATCGCCGCGATCGACAGCGTCATCAGGCTCGTGCCGGCGATCAGAAAACGGCGCGCGCCGTAGCGATCGACAAGGAACCCGACCGGAGCCTGCGCGATGGCCGAAGTGCCGCCCATCAGCGCGATCGCCAGGCCCAGTTCGGCGAACGACACGTCGAACGCCTTCTGCCAGGCGATGAACAGCGGCGGCAGGCAGAGCTGGTAATAATGCGACAGGAAATGCCCGCAGCCGATCAGCGTGTTGACGCGGGCGTCGCGCCCGAAACCTGGAACTCTCATGATCCGGCCACTGCTCCGCGGGCGTGCAAACGATCTTCTCTCAATCTAGCCCGCGAACGTGGGCCGGAAAAACGCTGCCTTGGCGGGGTTGGGTTGCCTGATCGGCATGCAGACCGCGTAGTCGGGTGCTGTTTGGTTTGCATTCCGGGGCGCGACTGGCCACTTTTTTCCCTGTTCCGAGCGCGGTTTGCTGTTTCTGCAGGAAAAGAACAGCAAACGCCGGCACGACCCCTTGCTCCGCGCCGGTTTCGCGGCGGAGGAGGGCGGATTCTGCAGCAAAAGAACAGCAAATACCGGTCCGACATCGCTCCGACCCACCGCACTGGTTGCCTGATACTCCCGCAATGTGGCGGATTTCGCATCGTCGCGCGGGACTTGCCCAAATTCGCGGCAAGACGAAGTATGGTGGCATGTTGGAAGCGGCATGACCGAAACGATCGCACAAGCCCCGCAGCGGCACGCGGCCACCGGCGACGTCAAGTTGATTGGGCTGGTCAGCGCGGCGCATCTCTTGAGCCATTTCTATCAGCTCGTGCTGCCGCCGATTTTCCCGCTGCTGACCAAGGTGTTCGGCGTCGGCTATGCCGAGTTGGGGTTGGTCGCCTCGCTGATGTATGTCGCCTCCGGGCTGATGCAGACACCGGCCGGCATCCTGGTCGACCGGCTCGGTCCGAGCCGCGTCCTGGTCGGCGGGGTCGGGCTGTTTTCCGGCGCAATCCTGCTGTCCGGTTTCGTGCCGGGGTTCTGGTGGCTGGCGCCGCTGGCGGTCGTCGCCGGTCTCGGCAACGCGGTGTTCCATCCGGCCGACTACGCGATCATGACGGCGCGGGTCGATCCGCGGCGTCTCGGCCGGGCCTTCGGCGCGCACGGCGTCGCCGGCAATCTCGGCTGGGTCGCCGCGCCGGCGAGCGTGCTCGGGCTGACCGCTTTGTTCGGTTGGCGCTCGGCGCTGGTGATCCTCGGCGGCGCCGGGTTGGCGTTCACGCTGTATCTGATGGCGCAGCGCACGATCCTGAGCGGGGAGACTTGGCCCCGGGCGGCGGCGGCGCGGCCGAGCGTGTCAGCTCCCGAAGGCGCGGTTTCGGGATTGCGTGTGCTGCTGGCTCCGGCGGTGCTGCTGTGTTTCGTCTATTTCACGCTGCTGTCGGTCGCGCAGGTCGGATTGCAGACGTTCTTCCCATCCGCCGCGGTGGCTGCATTCGGCGTGTCGATCGGCGCCGCCAATGCGATGCTGACGAGCTTTCTGGTCGCGGCGGCGCTCGGCGTGCTGGCCGGCGGGGTTTTGGCCGACAGGTTTCCGCGCCATGAACTCGTGGTCGGTATCGGGCTGGCGATCGCGGCGGCGCTGAGCCTGGTCTTCGCGCTCGCCGCGCTCCCGGTCGCCGTGCTGGCGGTCTGCGCCAGCGTCGCCGGGTTCGCGATGGGCGCGACGATGCCGGCCCGCGACATGCTGGTGCGCGGCGCCGCGCCGCCGGGCGGAACGGGAAAAGTGTTCGGGTTCGTCTACTCCGGGCTCGATCTCGGCGGAGCGCTCGCGCCGCCGCTGCTTGGTCTGCTGCTCGATGGCGGCAGGCCGCGGCTGGTCTTCGCGGTCTCGGCGGTCGCGTTCGCGGTCGCGATCGGCAGCGCCGCTGTGGTTGGCCGCGAACCGAACGCGGCGGCGGCACGCGCAAGGCCCCCTACGGCGGCGGCCCGCCGGTAACACAGCATGCCCCACAACAGGTGCTCCAGCCGGAGCGTCGCGAGGGCGGCTGACCCCGAGGGAGCTATTCGCGGTTTTCGTGGTGCTTGCGCTCGCCGGTTGCGGTCCGTCGGACAGGTCGCATTCTCGCATCCGGCCTAAAAGATTGCGGTTCCGACCGCCAGCGCAACGATCAGGAAAATCACAAAAAGGACGATAAAAATAAAGAACAGAATCTTGGCAATACCGGCCGCCGCCGATGCAATGCCTGTGAATCCGAACACGGCGGCAATGATCGAGACTACCAGAAAGAACAGGGCAAGTTTCAGCATTTCTTCTCTCCGATTCTTTTCCCTATTGCCTGCCCGGCGCTCTGCCCCGGAGTCGGTGCTCGCCGGCCCGGATCGATGCCGGCTTATACTAACCTGTTGAAGACCCGACCAATACCTCACCCTCCCGCTCCCACAAGCGGGGGAGGGGAGGGGTGCGGCCGTAGAAAACACTGCCGACGAGTATCAATCCTACCGGAACATGCGTCCTTCCGGCGGCAGGCCCATCATGATCTGGCCGACCGTCTCGAAATGGACCGCGCGGCCCTGGCCTTGCTGCGTGCCGGCGTGGATGTCGCGCATCCGGCGTTCCAGCGGATTGTTCTCGAAAATCGCCGACGAGCCCGCCGCCTGATACACGGTCGCCACGACGTCGCGCGCCTGATGGATCGCCCAGGTCGCGGCGAGGCGTAGTTGCGGGTGGTAGTCGGGGCTGATCGCGCCGGTATTGCGCGCCTCGTCCCACATCTCGGCGATGACGCCGCGCAGATAGGCGCGCGAGGATTTCAGTCGCGCCTCGGACTGCGAGACCTGCGCCTGGATGACGTTGTTCTCGCGCAGCGTTCCCTTCGCGCCGCGTGGCACCTTATCGCGCGCGATCTCGATAAAGGCGTCGAACGCACCTTTTGCGATGCCCATCGAGACGTGGGCAAAACTCATCGCATAGATCATGCCCGAGGTGAACTGGTAGAGCGGCCCTTTCTCGCGTAATTCGTCGAAATTGTCGCGCCCCGCGGTAAAGGCCTGCGGCACGAAATGATCCTTCAGCGCGTAGCTGTCGCTGCCGGTGCCACGCAGGCCCAGGACATGCCAGTTGTCGATGATCTGCGCCTCGGACTTGCGGAACACCATCGTGCGTACCTGCTGGCGCCCGTTCGGCAATTTGCGCGGGCTGCCGTCCGGGTCAAACAGCGGCGTATGGCAGCCGAGCCATTTGGCGTGCCGGCTGCCGGTCGCGAAGCCCCACCGGCCGGTGACGCGGTAGCCGCCTTCGACGACGATCGTGCGGCCGGCCCCCGGCAGGTCGGGACCCCAGGCGAGAATCCCGTCGCGGTCGCCGAACACCTCGCGCGCGGTTTCCTCGGGAAGGTACGGCGCGATCATCGAGCAGCCGGAATTCTGCCCCAGGCACCACGCCGTGCTGCCGTCGCCCTGCGCCAGCGTGTAGAGGACCTCGGTGTAGGTCAGCGGGTCGAGTTCGGCGCCGCCGAGCGACCGCGGCAGCAGCATGCGGAAGATGCCGCGATCCTTCATCGCCGCGACGATTTCCGGCGTCACCTCGCGGCCGCGCTCGATCTCGTCGCCGGCTGCTCGCAGCATTGGCTGCAACTCGCGCGCCCGCTCGATGTAGGTCTGTTCCAGCCCGACGTCGCGGCGTGCCTCCAATGTATCCATCAGCCCTTCCTCCTCGGCCCGGCGCCGAAACCGCCTTGGCCTGTATTGTGACGGCATCGTGGCGCAAAGGGAAATGCCGAGCGGGTATTACCGGACATGCGTCCGGGTCATTACCGCGGCTTGCGCCGGCAAGTGCGAACCGGTTCAGAAGAAGCGGACCGGTTCAGAAGAAGCTGGACGGACGGAAGCTGTGGGCCGGCTCCTCTTCATAGGGGCGGCTGCGCGGGATGCGGCGGACCATCGCTTCACAGGCGGGCCACGCGGCGATGAACTGCGTTAGCAGTTCTTCCGGGAAATCCAGCCCGGCGCGGCGCAGCAGCAGGCGGATTTCGTCCGGCGTCGCGGGCGGCAGATGGCTGGTGGCGGCGGTGCCAGTCGGTCGCCTGCTGGTAGGCGTGCGCGATGCGCAAGATCAGCCCCTCGGCGAACGGCGCGGGCGGTATTGGCGGAAGCGAAGCGGTCTGTGCGCGCACGCCGGATGCGCCGAGCGACACTGCCGCGAGCAGCAGCGCCGCGGCGGCGTGCAAACACAGGAACGAGGATGCGAGTTTCATCGGAACAGCTCGCATGGTCCGGCGCACGGCCGCCGGATGCAGGCTGGTTCGGCATGCAGGATCGGCGTAGGCTCCGTCTGCCAAATTGGCTGCAGCAGGGGAATCGACAATGAGCCGTTACCGCGATATCGCCGTCGCCGAAATGGATCCGGCGCAGAAGCGCGTCCACGACCAGATCGTCTCCGGCAAGCGCGGCCGGTTCGGCGGGCCGTTTCAGCTGTTGATCCGCGCTCCCGGCGTATGCGAGCACGCGGCCCCGCTCGGCGAGCATCTGCGCTGGGGCACTTCGCTGCCCGACCGGCTGTCCGAACTGGCGATCATCGCGACCGCGCGGTTCTGGCGCGCGCAGTACGAATGGTACGCGCATGCCCCGCTCGCCGAGCAGGCGGGGGTGCCGGCCGCCGCGATCGAGGCAATCCGTACCGGCGGCACGCCGCTCTTCGAGGCGGCCGACGAAAAGCTCGTCTACCGCATTTGCCAGGAAATCTTCCGCACGCAGCGGCTCTCCGACCAGAGCTTCGGCGAGGCCATTACCGTGTTCGGCGAACGCGGCGTCGTCGAGATCGTCAGCATCATCGGCTACTACACGCTGATCGGGAACACGCTCAACGTGTTCCAGGTGCCGCTGCCCGCCGGTGAACCCCTGCCGTTTCCTGAATAACGCCAACCGACACCGCTGACCCTTTCTGCCGGCCCACGATCGCGAGCGTGCGCCGGGATCAGGGGTGGAGTACACTCCCCTGCGGATTTCGAAAGGAGACCCTGATGCCGCAGATGAGTGGAAGCTGCCGTTGCGGACAGGTCCGGTACAAGGCTGACGCCGAGCCGATCTTTACCGGGATATGCCATTGCACCGACTGCCAGAAGCAGTCGGGCACGGCGTTCAACATCGTCGTTGCTGTGCCGCAGCCGGCGCTGGCGATCGGCGGTTCGCCGAAGACCTATGCGAGCAAGGGTGACAGCGGCAAACAGATCACCAGCCGCTTCTGTCCGAATTGCGGCTCAACGATTGTCTCCGAGGCGGAGATCATGCCGGGCGTGTCGATGATACGGGCCGGTACGCTCGACGATACATCGTGGCTGAAGCCCGCCATGGAAATCTATTGCGACAGCGCCCAGCCGTGGGTGCAGCTCGGCGGCGGCATGCAGCGCTTCCCGAAAATGCCGCCCGGCCCGAACTAGACGAATGCCGGCCTACTGTTCGAGCGATTTGAGGTAGGCGATCAGGTCGTCGATCTGCTCGGTATCGAGCGCCTCAAATTGCGGCATCGTGGGGTGCCCGGTTCGGATTCCCTCGGCCAGAGCCTCGGTCAGATTCTCCACCGGGTACCGTTCGTGCAAAGTGCGAAAGGGCGGCGCCTTGGCGAGGGGACTTTCCCCCGTAGGCCCGATCGCGTGACAGCGGCCGCAATTCTTCTCGGCGAAAACCCGGCCGCGCTCGACCTCCGGGTCCGGGTCTGCGGCGTCAGCGATCGTCGCCGCGACGAGGGCGCCCAACGCCACGGCCGCCAGCACCACGGCGGGCGTCGGCCGCCTGGGCATCAAACCGCTCGGCATCAAGCCGGGGCAAACCGCTTTGCCAGCATTGCGTGGATGCCCTTGTTGCCGTCGACCAGCTGCGTCACGCGCATGTCGACCGCGAGGCTGGCGAACATATAGGCGTCCTCGCGCGACAGGCCCATGCGTTCGCCGATCAGGTCGATCATTGCCCGGAGCGCGTCCTTTGCCGCGTCGTCGAGGTCTTCGTTGAACGCCATTGTGATGTAGTGCGTTGGGGTCTCGGCGCGCGGCAGCTTGAACTTGAGATCGTGGCGCAGCGTCAGCCGGAACGAGCCCGAGAGCGCGGTTTCGAGCGCGGTGATGCAGACTTCGCCATCGCCCTGCACGCCGTGCCCGTCGCCGACCGAGAACAACGCTCCCGGCGCCCAGACCGGCAGGTACAGCGTCGAGCCGGCGACCAGTTCCTTCAGATCCATGTTGCCGCCGAATTCGCGCGGCTGGATCGAGCTGCACGCGCCATAGGCGGGCGGCGGCGCGACGCCCATAACGCCGAAAAACGGCGCCAGCTCGATCTCGATGCCGATCGGCAGGGTTGCAACGCCGCGCTGGCGGTCGATGCCGCTGTGCCACAGCTTGGTCATCGGAAAGTCTTCCGGCAGCGTGCCGACCAGTGGCCGAATCCGCGTATAGCCCCAATTCTGCCTAGGCTCGATCGACAGGATGTCGATCTGGAGCACGTCACCGGGCATCGCGCCCTGAACCGCAACCGGTCCCGTAAGGATATGCGCGCCGAGCCGCGGCGTCAGCACTTCGAGGATCGCGCGATGGTCGGCCAGCACCTCGAAGCCGCCATCGGAGGGCAGCACGTCGCGCCCGCCCGATACGCAATCGAGCGTGACCGTATCCCCCGACGCGACGGTGACGGCCGGCGGCAGGTCCGAATCGAAAAACCCCCAATGACAATGCTCCGGGCGGCACGCGATTGTGTGATGTGTTGACATTATTTTCTCCCCAAGCCGTTACGGCGTTGTAATCAGCGGCCATAACCCGGCGCCGCCCGCCGATGCGATGCGATGGCCCAGCAGCGTGGCCCAATAGGATTCGTCGCCAAATTCGTCACGCCACGACCACAGCCGCCGCGTCAGGTAATGCAAGGAGTGTTCCTCGGTGAAGCCGATCGCGCCGTGGACCTGGTGCGCGATCTCGGCGACGACGCCGGCCGCCTCGCCGGCCCGGATTTTCGCGGCGGAAAGCGCGAACTCGGCCGAGGAGCGCCCCTCGGCGACGCTGATCGCAGCGCTTTCGACGGCAACCAGCGCCGCAGCCGCCTCTTCGGCGAGCAACGCGAGCTGCTGCTGGATAGCCTGGAACTTGCCGATCGGACGGCCGAACTGGACGCGGTCATTCGCGTAGGTGGTTGCGAGGCCGAGCGCCGCTTCCATCGCCCCCGCCATCTGCGCCGCCCGTAGCAGCGCCCCGACGCCGCGCACCAGATCGGCCGAAACCGCGTTTGGCAGCGGCGCCGAACGCTCCTCGTCGATCGCGATCAGCAAGTCCCTCGGCTCGCCCGCAAGGCTCGTGCCGGATTGAAAGCGCAGCCGGTCGCGGCCGGCAAGGCACAGAGATGAGTCGGAGACAAGCACGACCGCCTCCGCCGCGCGTCCCCACGGCGCCGACGCGTATCGGGCGGGATCGCCCGGTTCCGTCAGCGCGATCGACAAGGGTCCGGTTGGCGCCTCGATCCCGCTCGCGGCGCAGAGCCAGCGCGCCAGCATCGTTTCCGGCAGCGGGATCGGCGCCGCGTGATGCCCGGCGGCGCGCAGGATCGCGACCGCCTCGACCATCCCGCCGGTCCCGTCGGCCAGCACGTCCATATAGCCGGTCTCATCAATCACCCGCCACAATGCCTGCGGCCACTCGCCGGCTTCGGCCGCTTCCAGCACTCGCGGCGTCACATGGTCGCCGAACAGACGAAGCGCGCTGTCGTATAAAATCGTGTCGCGCATCGCCCGGTCCTCAGCGTAATCCGAGGCCGCGGGCAATAATGCCACGCAGGATTTCGCGCGTGCCGCCGCGCAGCGTCCATGACGGCGCGTGCAGCACCGCCTCCGCGAGCGCCGCCTTTAGCCGGCCGCAGCCGATAACATTCGCTGGCCGCCGCTGGGTCAGCGCCCGTGCCCGTTCCGGAACGCCGCGCTCGTACGTGCCGCCCAAATCCTTAACCAAGGCGGCTTCAAGGTTCGGCGTTTCTCCCGCCTGCAGCATCCCGGCAACCGATAGCGACATCTGCCGCAGGGTCCATAGATTTGCGCCAAACCGTCCCAGCGCCTCAGCCATTGCTGCGTCGGGCTGGGTCCCGGCGCGATCGACCAGGCCGACCAGCACCTGCATTGACGACAGAAACCGCTCCGGGCCGCTGCGTTCGAAAGCCAGTTCGCTGGTTACCTGACGCCACCCGTCGCCCTCGCCACCGACCAGACGCTCGCTCGGCACGAAGACGCGGTCGAGGACGATCTCGTTGAAATCGTGCTCGCCGGCGAGGTTGCGGATCGGGCGTATCGTGACCCCCGGCGCCTGCAGATCGACGATCAGCTGCGACAGCCCGGCGTGCCGGTTCTTCGGGTCGAGCGGGTCGGTGCGTACCAGCGTGATCGCGTAGTGCAATTCGTGCGCATAGCTCGTCCATACCTTCGCGCCGGTCACCTGGTAGCCACCGCAGACCGGGATCGCGCGGGTCCGGATCGAGGCGAGGTCCGATCCCGAATCCGGCTCGCTCATGCCGATTGCGAAAAAGATTTCACCGCGGCAGATACCGGGCAGGAACGTCTCGCGCTGTTCGTCGCTGCCATAGCGCAGCAACAGCGGCCCGCTCTGCCGGTCAGCGATCCAGTGACACCCAACCGGCGCGCCGGCGGCAAGCAATTCCTCGGTGACCGTATAGCGCTCGAGGAAGCTGCGCTCGCCGCCGCCGTAGCGTTTCGGCCAAGTCATGCCGATCCAGCCGCGCTCGCCGAGGCGGCGGCTGAAATCGGCGGCGCGGTGCGAACCGAAATCGCTGTTCGGCTTCCAGCGCCCGGCGGCGAGCTCGTCCGCGACAAAGTCCCGGACTTCCCGCCGCAGCGCCTCGCATTCGGGCGGCAATTCGATCGGATCGAAGCGGAACGGCGTGGTCATAGCCGGACCATACAGGCGACGCCGTTTGCCGCCAACGCTGGGCTTGCGCCCTGCTAATCCGGCCAGCGTCGGTGCACCCAGAGCCATTGCTCGGGGCGATCTCGGATCCATGCCTCCAAGGTGCCGTTGACCTTTGCCATCAACTCCGCGGCGTCGGCATGAGGATCGCCGCTGTGCGGCAATTGCAGTGCAGGCGAAACAGTGACCCGGAAGCGCGCGCCGTCGAGCCGCTCGACTCGCAACGGCAGCACGTCACAGTTGAAGCGAAGCGCCAAAACGGCGAGGGCGGGAGCGGTCATTGCCGGGCGGCCAAAGAACGGCACCGGGATGCCATCGTTCATCTTCTGGTCCGCGAGCAAACCCAGATGCCTGCCACGACGCAACGCTGTGATTGCTTGCCGCGCGGCTACGGCGCCCTTTGGAATGAATTCGCCTTGATCGCCGCGGAACCGCGCGATCATGCGGTCCATCAGCGGATTGTTGGCGGCGCGGTAGATCTGGGCAACCGAGATCCCGTGCTGGGCGCCGGCAAGCATGCCGATCTCCCAATTGGCGATGTGTCCGGAGAAGACGATCATCCGGCGCCCGGCGGCGACCGCCCGATCCACATGCTCGAAACCATGCGTCTCGACCCGGCCGCCCGGTTCGAAAACGCTGATTGTGCGCAGATGCGGATATTCGGCGGCGACGCGGCCGAGATTATCCCACATGCCGGTGACGATACGCGCGATCTCGGTCTCGGAAAGCTCGGGAAAGGCGCGGCTGAGGTTGCGCCGGGCAAGTTTGGAGACGCCGAGAAAAGGCCCAATGCGACGGGCCAGCGCACCGCCGAGGGCGGAAGCGCGATCGAGTGACAATGACTCGAACACGGCAAACAAAGGCGCGGCGCCCCAGGCCTCCAGACGATGGGCGAACCGGGACATGCTTTAGCAGTCAAGGCGGGCCAGGTAGCGCCCGTTGCAATGTGCCGACAGCACAATGGGCGGCGCAATACGGCCGCTCCGGTCATTTGCCGCGCTGGGCAAGCGGACAATTGGGCATAAGCCCAGGATTTTATGAATGACTTTGGTGCTCAACCCGAATCGACTGAAGCGCCGGAGTGGATGGTCCGGGTCAATGGCGGGACAGAAGCCTCAGTACAGGCGCGTGCGATAGCCCTCGGCGGTCTGGCGCTCGGCCTCCTCGACCGAACGGCCATCGCCGATCTGCTCGGCGATGATGCGACCCAGGGCCGGGAAATCCGAGTGTTTCAGCATTTTCTCCGGGTTCCAAAGATCGGAGCGAATCAGCGCCTTGCCGCAGTGGAAATAGACTTCCTCCGCCGTCACCAGGATGCCGCTGCGCGGCTCCTTGCCATTGATCGCGCAGGCCCCGAGCAGCGCCGGGTCCACCGTGACCTGGGCGCGGCCGTTGACCCGCAATGTCTCGCGCAGGCCGGGCACAAAAAAGATCAGCCCGACCCCAGGATTGGCCAGCAGGTTCGAAATCGTATCGACCCGGTTGTTGCCGAGCCGGTCGGGGATCAGCAGCGTCTCGTCGTCGAGGACATGGACAAAGCCCGGCGCGTCGCCTTTCGGCGAGGCATCGAGCCGGCCCGACGCGTCGGCCGAGGCGATAACGAGAAACGGCGACAGCGCGATAAAGGCGCGCGAATGCTTTTCGAGCCGCGGCAGCTGCTTCTTGACGGCGCGCTCGCTCGGCTCCCCATACAATTCGCGGATCTCGCCGATATCCTCGATGATGTCCACCCTCGCCTCCTGTCGCGTTTCACGCCTAGTATGCACGAGCATATGGTTAATCGCCAGGCGGAGACGCGTGAAATGGCTGTGCTGGTTGCCCGCGAGGCGCGCGCCGAAGGCGGCTATGTCGCGCGGATCACGATCGACAACGAAGCCAAGCTCAACACGATCAACCGCGTGTTGGCGGTCGAGATCGTCGAGACCGTGAAACAGTTCGAGGACGATGCGGCGCTCCGGCTCGTGATCCTGACCGGCGCCGGCGAGCGCGCCTTTGTCGGTGGTGCCGACCTCAACGAATTGGCGCATTTCGACCGCGAGACGGCCGGCGAATTCATTGCGCTGATCCACCGTTGCTGCGACGGGTTCCGCCGGCTCGCGGCGCCGGTCATCGCGCGGATCGACGGCTACGCGCTCGGCGCCGGGCTAGAGACTGGCAGCGGCCTGCGATCTGCGCGTCGCCAGCGAGCGCGCGGTGTTCGGAATGCCGGAAATCCTCGTCGGCATTCCATCGGTGGTCGAGGCGGCGCTGCTGCCGGCGCTGATCGGCAGCGGCCGTGCCCGGCGTCTGCTGCTCACCGGCGAGACGATCGGCGCGTCCCTGGCGCTCGATTGGGGCCTTGTCGACGCGGTCGCGCCGCCCGACAAGCTCGACGCCGAAGTCGAGCGCCTCGCCGCCGCGATCCTGGCCGGCGGCCCGCGCGCGGTCCGCCTGCAAAAGGCGCTGATCCTCGACTGGGAGGACATGTCGGCGACCTCGGCGATTGCGCACGGCATCGACGCCTTTACCGAAGCCTACCGCACCGACGAGCCGCACCGTATGGCGATGGCGCGCCTCGCCGAGATGCGGGCGCGCCGCCCGCTGGGCGACAAGCCGCGCTGACCCTCCCGATGCCGCAGAAGCCGAAACGCGGCCCCGCCGCCGCCGGGCTTTCCGATACGGAAACCGCACCGCCGCATTATTTTGGACACCGCGAGCGGCTGCGTCAGCGCCTGCTCGACGCCGGCGCCGAGAGCCTGCCCGATTACGAACTGCTCGAAGTGCTGCTGTTCGCCAACGATCCGCGCAAGGACATGAAGCCCCTCGCGAAGGCACTGATCGACAGATTCGGCGGCTTTCCGGAGGTGCTGAGCGCCGAGCCCGACGCGCTGCGCGCCGCCGGGCTGCGCGAGGCAGCTGTCGCGCTGTTGAAATCGGTGCGCGAGGCGGCGCTGCGGCTGTCCCGGGCCGAATTGCGCGCTCGCCCGCTGCTCGGATCGTGGGACCGGCTGATCGACTATTGCAACGCCAATGTCGCATATAGCGGGGTCGAGGAATTCCATCTGCTGTTTCTCGACCGCAAGAACGCGCTGATCGCGCACGAGCGGCAGCAGCGCGGCACGGTCAACCACACGCCGGTCTATACCCGCGAGGTCGTCAAGCGCGCGCTGGAGTTGCAGGCGTCGGCGCTGATCCTGGTACACAATCACCCGTCCGGCGACCCGACCCCGTCAAAGGACGACATCGCCGTGACGCTCGACATCGTCAAGGCGGCCAAGCCGCTCGGCGTCATCGTGCACGATCACCTGATCATCGGCCGCGGCCGCCACACGAGCCTGCGCGATCTCGGCCTGCTCGGCTGACCTCCTTGGCGGCATTCATTCGATAATCCGTGGAATATCGTTTGACGGCGCGGCGACGAGCTGCTACGTTCGATCCTCGTTGAACTATCGGATCGAGAGCATGGACGAGCATCGCGCCGTCTCGGCGCTTGGGGCGCTGGCGCAGGAGACCCGGCTCGCGCTGTACCGGCTGCTCGTCGCGACCGGGCCGGAGGGCTTGCCGGCCGGGGTGATCGCCGAGCGGCTCGGCGTGGCGCCGTCATCGCTCTCCTTTCACCTGCAGCAGCTGCTGCACGCCGGGCTGGTCACGCAATGCCGCGCCGGCCGCCAGCTGATCTATGCGGCCGAATACGAAACGATGACCGCGCTACTCGCCTACCTGACCGAGAATTGCTGCGGGCGTGGTCAATCCTGCGCGCCGGTCTGCACTCCGGCCGATCTGGCCGTAAAGGAGGACGCAAATGGATGAAGCTGAACAGAAAGAACTGGTGCGCGCCCGCTATGGGAGCATCGCCGCGGCAGAAAGCGCCGATGCGGCGTCTTGCTGTGCTCCCGCCGCGACCGCCTGCTGCGGACCGGCGGAGATACCGGGGCTGGCGGAAAAAGCGCTGCGGATGGGCTACACCGAGGCAGAGCTCGCCGCGGTGCCCGACGGGGCCAATCTCGGCCTCGGCTGCGGCAACCCGCAGGTGATCGCCGCGCTTCGCCCGGGCGAAATCGTTGTCGATCTCGGCAGCGGCGCCGGTTTCGATTGTTTCCTCGCGGCGCAGCAGGTCGGCCCCACCGGCCGGGTGATCGGCGTCGACATGACCCACGAGATGCTGAAAAAGGCGCGCGACAATGCCGCGAAACTGGACGCGGCCAATGTCGAATTCCGCCTCGGCGAGATCGAGCACCTGCCGATCGCCGATAATTCGGCCGATGTCGTCATGTCGAATTGCGTCATCAACCTCGTGCCCGACAAGGCGCAGGTCTACCGCGAGGCGTTTCGCGTGCTGAAGCCCGGCGGCCGCCTCGCGATCTCGGATGTCGTCAACACCTCGCCGTTGTCGCCCGATCTCGCCGGGGATCCGAGCCTGTTATGCGGCTGTATCGCCGGCGCCGCGCCGCTCGAACAGGTCGAAGCTTGGCTCGCCGAGGCCGGATTTACCGATATCCGCGTCGACGTCAAACCCGAGAGCCGCGAGCTGATCGCCACCTGGGCTCCGGGCCGGGGCATCGAAAACCACGTCACATCGGCCGCGGTCGCCGCGACAAAACCAAGCAACCCCAAGTCGTAGACCGGCGGACGCCGCACGCCTCGCCGGTAGGGGCGCGTTCGGGTCTTGCGCACGCCGGGCATTATCGGCTATTCCAGAAACATGGAAATGTCGGATGCCGCGCGAGCATTCGGAGCACTGAGCCAGGAGAGCCGGCTTGGCGTGCTGCGTCTGCTGCTCGCACAAGGCCCGAACGGACTGCCGGCTGGGGAACTGGCGGACCGGCTTGCGATGCCTGCCTCGACGGCCTCGTTCCACCTGAGCGCCTTGGAGCGCGCCGGTCTGGTGTCGGCCACCCGCCGGGGCCGGCAGATCCTCTATGCCGCGCGGATACTGGCGCTCCGGAGCTTGCTGTCCTTTCTCACCGAAACGTGCTGCGGCGGCCGGCCGGAGCTGTGCGGCGACCTCGCGACCCTGCTGCCACCCCACCCGGAGGAGCGCGATCCGATGACGCCCGCCTTCAACGTGCTGTTTCTCTGCACGCGAAATTCGGCCCGGTCGATCATTGCCGAGGCGATCGCGAACCGCTTCGCCGGCGAGCGCTTCCAGGCGTATTCCGCCGGTTCGAACCCGGCCGAGGCGCCGATGCCCGAGGTCATCGCCAAGCTGCGGGCCCTCGGGCATGACGTATCGGGGCTGCACAGCAAATCGTGGCGGCTCTTCACCGGCCCCGAGGCGCCGCGGCTCGATTTCGTGATCGCGCTTTGCGATGTGTTTGATGGCCAGGCCTGCCCGGATTTCGGCGACAAGGCCGTGACCGGATCGTGGTCGCTGCCCGACCCGGCCAAATTCACCGCCAGCGGCGCCGAACGCGAGGCGATGCTGAACGAGCTATATGCCAGCCTGTACCGCCGGATCATGATCTTTATGAACCTGCCGTTCGAGAAGCTCGACCGCATGGCGGTGCGCGCCCGCCTGGACGAGATTGGCGCCGGACCGGTAGGCGCGCTGGCGCGCGCGGAGGGTTGATCATGCGTGTCGGTATCAATGGCATGGGCCGGATCGGCCGGCTCGCGCTGCGCGCCGCGTTCGGGGCTATGCACCGGCCGGAAGACGACCCGCGCGCCGGCAACCGGCTCGACATCGCGCATGTCAACGAGGTCAAGGGCGGCGCGGCGGTGGCCGCCCACCTCCTCGAATTCGACAGCCTGCACGGGCGCTGGCGACAGAATTTCGCCGCTGACGGCGAGGACGCGATCGTGGTCGGCAACCGCCGTATCGGGTTCAGCGCGGCACCCATGCCGGGCGACATCCCCTGGGGTGATCTCGGATGCGATATCGTCCTCGAGTGCACCGGCAAGTTCCTCAAGTCGGACCAGTTGCAGGGCTATTTCGAGCGCGGCGTGCGACGGGTCATCGTCGCGGCGCCGGTGAAGGATCCGGCGGCTCTCAACGTCGTGGTCGGGGTCAATGACGACCGCTATGACCCGGCCGAGCACCGGTTGCTGACGGCGGCTTCGTGCACAACGAACTGCCTGGCGCCGGTCGTCAAAGTCGTGCACGAGGCGCTCGGCATCCGCCACGGCCAGATCACGACGATCCACGACCCGACCAACACCAATGTCGTCGTCGATGCGCCGCATCGCGACCTGCGCCGCGCGCGCTCGGCGATGCTGTCCTTGCAGCCGACCACGACCGGCAGCGCCACCGCTATCGCGCTGATCTATCCCGAGCTGAAGGGCCGGCTCAACGGGCACGCGGTGCGGGTGCCGGTGCTGAACGCCTCGTTGACCGATTGCGTCTTCGAACTCGAACGCAACACCGGCGAGAGCGAGGTCAACGAGCTGTTCCGGGCCGCCGCAACGGGACCGCTCGCCGGCATTCTCGGCTACGAGGCGCGGCCGCTGGTCTCGGCCGACTACAACAACGACACGCGCAGCGCGATCGTCGACGGCCCGAGCACGATGGTGACCGACGGGACGCTGCTCAAGGTCTACGCCTGGTACGACAACGAGGTCGGCTATGCCTGCCGCATGGTCGATCTGGCCAACATTGTGATCAAGCGAGGTGCGTGATGGGCGCAGTCCGCAATTACCTGATCGTCACGGCCAGCTATTGGAGCTTCACGCTGACCGACGGCGCGCTGCGCATGCTGGTGCTGCTGCACTTCTATGCGCTCGGCTACACGCCCTTCATGCTGGCGAGCCTGTTCCTGCTTTATGAGACCGCCGGCATCTTCGCCAATCTGGGCGGCGGCTGGCTGGCGACGCGTTTTGGCATTCCGCGCATGCTCGCGACGGGCCTGACATTACAAATCGCGGGCCTCATGCTGCTGTCGGCGCTCGATCCGGCCTGGAGCGCGGCGCTGTCGGTGGCATGGGTCGTGATGGCGCAGGGCATCTCGGGCGTCGCCAAGGACATCACGAAGACGGCTTCGAAATCGGCGATCAAGGCGACGTCGGAAGGCGGCAATGGCCAGCTTTTCAAGTGGGTCGCGTGGTTCACCGGCTCGAAGAACGCGATGAAGGGTTTCGGTTTCTTCGCGGGCGGCCTGCTGCTGCAACTCGTTGGGTTCAAGCCGGCCTTGTGGCTGATGGCCGCGATGCTCGGCACCGTGCTGATCGGCGTGCTGATGAGCCTGCCGCGCGAACTGGGCAAGGCGAAAGCCTCGAAGAGCTTTGCCGAGCTGTTCGCCAAATCGCGCGCGGTCAATCTGCTGGCCGCCGCGCGCATCTTCCTGTTCGGCGCGCGCGACGTGTGGTTCGTGGTCGGCCTGCCGGTCTTCCTCTATGCGCAGGGCTGGAAATACACTGCCGTCGCCGGCTTCATCGCCGCCTGGACGATTGGCTACGGCATCGTTCAGGGTTTCGCCCCGATGGTCCTGCGACGCAGCCCCGACGGGCTGTCGCGCGAGATCCCGGAAGCGCGCCTGTGGGGCGCCATCCTGACGGCCATCCCGGTCGCTCTTGCGCTCCTGCTGCAAGCGCCGCTCACCGTCAGCCCTGGCCTCCTGGTCGTAATCGGGCTCGGCATCTTTGGGTTTGCGTTTGCCGTAATTTCGTCGCTGCACTCCTATCTGATCCTGGCCTATGCCGGTTCGAAGAAAGCGGCCGAGGATGTCGGCTTCTATTACGCCGCCAATGCCGGCGGGCGGCTGTTTGGGATCGTGCTGTCGGGCGCACTGACGCAATATGGCGGCCTCACCGCCTGCCTGTGGGGCTCAGCCGCGATGCTGGCGCTGAGCCTGGCGCTTGTATTGCCGCTGCCCGCGGAGATTGCGCCGCGCCGCACAGCCGTGGCGCCAGCCGAGTAAGCAGCAAAGAGGCCTGCGCCGGTCGGCATCTTGCGCTCCGGCGCGCCAAGTATCGGGGGAAAACGGTCATGTTCCACGCACTGCTCTTTCGTCACCCGGACTGGCGCCGCGCTTGCGCTTCGTTGGGATTCGCCTTTGCTCTGTTTGGCGTGTCGGGCGCGGCAAGTTGGGCGCAGGCGCCGCAAACAAGCGCACCTGTTTCACTGCGCGGCGCCGGCTCCACCTTCGCGGCACCGCTGTATCGAAAGTTGATCGACGAGTACGGTGTAATGCATCGCAACGTCTCAATCGCCTACGATGCGGTTGGCAGCGGCGAAGGCGTCAAGCGCTTCATCGCCGGTACAGTTGACTTTGCCGGCAGCGATGAAAGTCTGACGGAGAGCGAATCCGCGAAACTTCGTGAAGCCGCGCTCATGGTCCCGATCACGGCCGGGATGATCGCACTGGCCTATAACATCCCCGGCGTGACAAGCGAGCTCAAACTGCCGCGGGACGTGTACGCCGATATCTTTGCGGGCGTGATCAAGGAGTGGAATGACCCTCGCATCCAGGCGGCGAACCCCGGTCTGACATTGCCGCACCGCACGATCGCGATTGTTGCCCGGCAGGACAGCAGCGGCACGACGGCGGCGTTCACCAAGCATCTCGCGGCAATCGATCCGGCTTGGCGCAGCAAGGGAATGGGCGTCGGCAAGCTGATCGAATGGCCAAAGGGGACGATGCTGGCGCCGGGCAATGAGGGCGTAGCCGGACGCATCAAGATCAGCGAAGGTTCGATCGGCTACGTCGAGTTCTGGTTCGCTCAGCGGTTGGGGCTACGCATGGCCGCGCTGCAAAACAAGGCAGGTTCCTATATTACGCCAACCGCCCACGCCGGTGAACTCGCGCTGTCGGGCCGCGTCGCACAGGTAAAGGAGCTCGACGCGTCGGTGAGCGACCCGGCGGCTTCGGGCGCTTATCCGATCACGACCTATAGCTGGATGTTTCTCTATCCGCGCTACGGCGACCCGGCAAAGGGCAAGGCGATGCGCGAGTTCGCCGAATGGGCCTTGTCGCCGCAAGCTCAGAGCTATGGCGCCCAACTCGGCTACCTTCCGCTAGCCGACGATGTCGCCGCGCTCGGGAAACAATCCCTGGGTGGTCTTTCCTATTAACGGCAAACGACTCGTCCGGTCGCCGACGGATGCCCTTGGCCGGTGCGCGTGCAACAGCAACGGGCCTTCGATGTTTTCAAGATTATCGCGTCAAGAGCGGAACCGGCAGGCCATTCCGGCCGGCACCGGTTCTGCGGGAGGGGGCATTGACTTCCGCCACTGATACGGACCGACGGCCCGCCGCGCCTGGGCCTGCCCGTCGGCGCTGATCGGCGCATCGCATTTTTTCGAGCTGGCGGTAGCCGCTGCGATCGCGCTGTTCGGGTTCCAGTCCGGAGCGGCGCTGGCGACCGTCGTCGGCGTGCTGGTCAGGTGCCGGTCATGCTGTCGGTTGTCTGGCTCGTGCTCCGCAGTCGCGATTGGCACGTGCGGCGCTTGACCCGACCACCGCAACGGAATAAAAAACTGCCGCCGCGCGGCTGCTCTCAGCCGCGCGCTGCGTTTTGTTACAGCATTTCTGAACGGGGTGCCGCATGGCGCGCAAATGTCCGGTGACCGGCAAGGGTGTCCAGGTCGGCCACCATGTCAGCCACTCCAATATCAAGAGCAAGCGGCGCTTTCTGCCGAACCTGCAGACCCAGTCGCTGTTGTCGGACACGCTCGGCCCGGTGCGTCTGCGTCTGACCGCCGCGGCGATCCGCACGATCGAGAAGAATGGCGGCCTCGACTCCTATCTGCGCGGCATGTCCGACAGAAGCCTGTCGCCGGAGATCCGCAGGCTCAAAAAGCGCATCCTTACGGCCGCTGCCCGCAAAGCGGGATAATCCCTTCACAAATCGCGCCCGTGACGGCGGTGCGCCTGAACATCACGGCAATCTCGCGGGAGCGAGCCGCTTGTCACGACGGGCGGCGCTGCTAATCCGGCGTGCAGTGGTGCGTGTCAATCCAACAGCGATCTGCCCCGGCGAGCGAAGTGGGCTGTCCGGCGAACCCGGCTCGGCTGTATCCCCAGGCACTCGCCCCTGTTACAATTTGCTGGCCAATTGACAGCCCGGAATCCGAAGCGGGCACACGGTTACAACTCTTTACCGCCCCGAGAGTCGCGATACATCATAGGGTTACATCGGTCTGTCATTGTCCTCCTCACGAGACAGCGGCGCCGCCACTCGCGGTGCCACCATCAACGGTGAGGTATTTCGATGACGGATTTTGCCCGGCAGATCGAGGTGGAGATTCCCCGGCTGCGGCGCTACGCCCGCGCCCTTACGCGGGATGTGACCCGCGCCGACGATCTGGTGCAGAGCTGCCTGACGCGCGCCGTGTCGAAGCAGCATTTGTGGCAACCCGGCACCGATCTGCGGGCCTGGCTCTTCACGATCCTACACAATCAGCATGTCAACGAAGTGCGTCGCTCCGTGCGCGAAGGCGTCAGCGTCGGCGTCGAGGACATGGCGCCGGTGCTGACCGTCGAGTTCGAATGCCTATGCGTCGCTGCAGCTACGCGACCTTGAAGCGGCGATCGCCAAACTGCCGCAGGAGCAGCGCCAGGTCATTCTTCTCGTCGGCCTCGAAGGCATGCGCTACGAGGAAGTCGCGGTGATCCTCGATGTTCCGGTTGGAACCGTCCGCTCCCGCCTGTCGCGTGGACGCGACCAGCTGCGCCGGCTGATGGAAATGGGCGGTGACGACGAAACCCGTTCGCACAGCGCGATCGACGCGGCGGCAGCGAAGCGGCACGCCGCACGGGCGCGCCGCGACCTCGCACGAGACGGAGCCGCCGCGGCCTGAATTTTCGAGGGGAGGGAGGGGCTGCTTCGGCTTCTCCCCTTCTTTTGATAGCCCGTTCAATTCCGTCCCGCGGCGCAGGCTGATATAAGGGTTCGCGCAGGACGGGATTTTTGATGCCACCGAACCCATTCCAATGAGCACCGCCCCCGTTGGCGCGGCGATTCCCGGCGATCTGAAGCCGCTTTTGGCCAAGGTCGCCGCCGGACATTCGCTTTCCGAAGCCGAGGCCGAAGCGGCGTTCGAGATCATCATGACCGGCAACGCCACCCCATCGCAGATGGGGGCGTTGCTGATGGCGCTGCGGGTGCGCGGCGAGACCGTCGACGAGATCACGGGGGCGGCGCGGATCATGCGCGCCAAGGCGGTCACGATCGACGCGCCGCCGGGGACGATCGACACTTGCGGCACCGGCGGCGACGGCTCCGGCACCTTCAACATCTCGACCGCGAGCGCGCTGGTCGCGGCTTCCTGCGGCGTGCCGGTTGCCAAGCACGGCAATCGCGCGCTGTCGTCGAAATCGGGCTCGGCCGATGTCTTGACCGCGCTCGGCGTCAACATCGAGGCCGAACCGGCTATCGTACGGCGCTGCCTGTGGGAAATCGGCATCGGCTTTTTGATGGCGCCACGCCACCACAGCGCGATGCGCCATGTCGCGCCGACCCGCGTCGAACTGGGCACCCGCACGATCTTCAACCTGCTCGGTCCGATGTCAAACCCGGCCGGCGCACGCCGCCAGCTTGTCGGCGTGTTTGCGCCCGAATGGGCCCGGCCAATGGCCGAGGTGCTGGGGCGGCTCGGCGCGGAACGCGCCTGGGTCGTGCATGGCGCCGGCATCGACGAACTTACCACGGCGGGCGTGACCAAGGTCGCCGAATTCGATAATGGCCGCGTTCTCGAATTCGATGTCGTGCCCGAGGAGGCGGGGCTGCAACCGGCGAACCCGGACGATCTGAAGGGCGGCGAGCCGGCGCACAACGCGGCGCTGATGCGTGACCTGCTGGGCGGCGCGCGCGGTCCGTTGCGCGATATCGTGTTGCTCAACACCGCCGCCGCGCTCGTCGTCGCTGGACTCGCCGAAACATTGCGCGACGGAGCCGATATGGCTGCCGCGGCGATTGATAGCGGCTCGGCCCGCGCTGTGCTCGACCGGCTGGTCGCGGCAACGAACGGGAGAGATTTCGGTGGCTGACGTCCTGACCGAAATTTGCGACAGAAAACGCCAGGATATCGCGTGCCGGAAAGCGATCCGTTCCGAAGCCGCGCTGCGGGCCTTGGCGGCAGAGGCGCCGCCGGTCCGGCCGTTCGCGGCTGCTCTCGAACGACAACTAGTAGAAGGCCGCTATGGTTTGATCGCCGAAATCAAAAAGGCCAGCCCGAGCCGCGGACTGATTCGCGCCGATTTCGATCCCGCGAGTCTGGCGCAAGCCTATGAGGCGGGGGGCGCGACGTGCCTTTCGGTGCTGACCGACACGCCGTATTTCCAGGGCAGCGACGACGATTTGCGCGAAGCGCGGGCCGCCTGCCGCCTGCCGGTATTGCGCAAGGATTTCATCCTCGACCCCTATCAGGTCGCCGAAAGCCGCGTCGTTGGCGCCGACTGCATCCTGCTGATCATGGCGGCGCTCGACGATTTCGTGGCGCGCGAACTAACCGCCGCCGCCCGCGAATTCGGGCTCGACATCCTGGTCGAGGTGCATGACCGCGGCGAGATTGATCGCGCGCTTGACCTCGACACCCGCCTGATCGGCATCAATAACCGCAATCTCAAGACATTACAGGTCGATCTTAAGACCACCGAGGAACTGGCGCCGCTGGTGCCGTCGGATCGTCTGGTCGTGGGCGAAAGCGGCATCTACGATCCGGCCGATCTCGACCGCCTCGCAGCAGCCGGCGCGCGCTGCTTTCTGGTCGGCGAATCGCTGATGCGGGCCGGCGACGTCGCCGCCGCGACCCGCCGGTTGCTGTCTCTACCCGATCTGTCGCACACCGACCTCGACGGTCGCGCCCGCATGGTCGATGTCTCCGACAAGGACGAGACCGACCGCGTCGCGGTCGCGGGCGCCCGCGTCGTCATGCGGGCGGAGACGCTGGCGCGTATCCAGGCCGGCGATATCGCGAAGGGAGACGTGCTCGCGACCGCGCGGATCGCCGGTATCATGGCCGCGAAGCGCACCCCCGAGCTGATCCCGCTATGCCACCCACTGGCATTGACTTCGGTCGCGGTCGACCTCGTTTGCGATCCGAAGCGATCGTCCGTCGAGATCACCACGACCTGCCGGCTCAAGGGCCGCACCGGGGTCGAGATGGAGGCGCTGACCGCGGCGAGCGTCGCGGCGCTGACGATCTACGACATGTGCAAGGCGATCGATCGCGGCATGGTCGTCACCGATCTTCGGCTGTTACGCAAATCCGGCGGAAAATCGGGAGAGTACGAGGCAAGCTAATGATCTCGGTCGAGGAAGCCCTGGCGCGGCTGCTGGCGCCGCTCGCTGCAGTGCCGCCGGAGCAGGTGTCGGTTGCCGACGCGGTCGGCCGCGTTCTCGCCGAGGATGTCGCGGCCCGCCGCACGCAGCCGCCGTTCGCCGTCTCCGCGATGGATGGGTACGCGGTGCGCGCTGACGATGTCGCGAGCGTCCCGGTGACGCTGCGCGTTGTCGCGGAAATCCCGGCCGGCGCCGGGTTCGGCGGCCGGCTCGGCCCCGGCGAGGCCGCCCGCATCTTCACCGGCGCGCCGCTGCCCGACGGCGCCGACGCGATCGTGATCCAGGAGGACACCGAGCGCAGCGGCGACCGGGTCGAGGTGCGCGAGGGCGCGCCGCGCGGCCGCTATGTCCGGCCGGCCGGGCTCGATTTCGCCGAGGGCGACGTACTGCTGCGCGCGCCGCGCCGCCTCACCCCGCGTGACATCGGGCTTGCCGCGGCGATGAACCGGCCCTGGCTTTTCGTGCACCGCCGACCGCGGGTCGCGATCCTCTCGACCGGCGACGAGATCGTGATGCCGGGCGATCCGATCGGCCCGCACCAGATCGTCAGCTCGAACGCACTGGCGCTGTCGGCCTTCGTGACGGCATCGGGCGGCGTGCCGGTGCTGGTCGGCAACGCGCCGGACGACCCGGACGCGCTGCGCCATATCGCGGCGGCGGCATCAGGCGTCGATCTGTTCGTCACGACCGGCGGCGTCTCGGTCGGCGAGCACGACCTCGTGCGCGGCGTCTTGTCCGAGGACGGCCTCGCGATCGATTTCTGGGAGATCGCGATGCGGCCGGGTAAGCCGCTGATGTTCGGCCATTATCGCGGCGTGCCGATGGTCGGTTTGCCGGGCAATCCGGTCTCGACGCTGGTCTGTTCGCTGCTGTTCCTGAAGCCGGCGATCGACAAATTGAGCGGATTGCCGGAGGGAGCCGACGGACCATTGACCGCGCGGCTCGGCGCCGCCGTCAAACAGAACGACCGCCGCCAGGACTATCTGCGCGCCCGCCTCCAGCGCGCCGCCGACGGCGTCCTCGAAGCGGTGCCGTTCGAAGTACAGGACAGCTCGATGATGCGCCCGCTGGCGTCGTCCGATTGCCTCGTGGTCCGCCCGCCGCACGCCCCCGCGCTGCCCGCCGGCAGCCCGGTGCCCATCGTCCCGTTCCCCGGCGGCAGCCTGCCGCTATAATCAGGGGAGCAGCTTGCCGGGATTGAGCAGGCCCTGAGGGTCAAGCGCCTGTTTGATGCGGCGCATCAGGTCGAGTTCGGCGCCGCCGCGCCAGTCCGGCATCATGTATGGCTTCAGGCGGCCGATGCCGTGCTCGGCCGAGAAGCTGCCGTCAAGGTCGCGCACGATTTCGTTGACCGCGTCCATCAGCTCGTGGTCAAGCGCCAGGAACGCAGCCGGGTCGCCGCCCTCGGGCTGGACCAGATTGAAATGGATGTTGCCGTCGCCGAGATGGCCGAACGGCACGCATCGGATGCCCGGCACCAGCCGCTCGCAGACCTCCGTCGCGCGGCCGATCAGCTCCGGCACTTTCGACACCGGCACCGAGACGTCGTTCTTGACCGATGCGCCGGCGAGCTTCTGCGCCTCCGAATGCTCCTCGCGCAGCCGCCACAGCGCCGCCCGCTGCGCGCCGCTTTCGGCGATCACCGCGTCGGCGACGACGCCCGCCTCCATCGCGGCGCCGAGCACCGCTTCGAGCGAGCCGCGCAGATCGGCGCCGTCGCGCGGCGTCGCCAACTCGACAAGGACATAGGCCGGAGCCGGGTCGCCGAACGGCAGCGTCGCGCCGGGAATCTGTTGCAGCACCAGATCGACCCCGAGGCCCGACATGTACTCGAAGGCCTGGATCGAAGCCGGATCGTGCTGCCGCAGCCGGTTGAACAGGTCGAGCGCCGCCGTCGGCGAGCCGCACCGTGCACAGCGCCACGGCGGTCTCACGCGGCTGTGGATACAGTTTCAGCACCGCGGCGGTGATGATGCCGAGCGTGCCCTCGCTGCCGACAAAAAGCTGGCGCAGGCAATAGCCGGTATTGTCCTTGTGCAGCCGCCGCAGGCCGTTCCAGACCTGCCCATCGGCCAGCACGACTTCGAGCCCGAGTACGAGGTCGCGGGCGTTGCCGTAGCGCACCGTGTTGTTGCCGCCGGCATTGGTCGCCAGCACGCCGCCGATCTGCGCCGAGCCCTCCGAGCTGATCGACAGCGGCAGCAGACAACCCGCTTCGACCGCCGCGTCTTGCGCTGCCTTCAGCGTGACGCCGGCCTCGATCTCCATCGTCATGTCGACCGGGTCGATGCATCGCACCCGGTTGAGGCGCGACAGGCTCAGCACGATCTGTGAGCCATCGTCGCTGACCGCGGCGCCGCCGACCATGCTCGTGTTGCCGCCCTGCGGCACGATCGGCGTGCCGGCGGCGGCGCAGAGCCGCACGGAATCGGCAACCTCCCGGGTTGTTGCCGGGCGCAATACTGCCGGGGTGCGCCCCCGATACAAGCGGCGCCAATCCTCGCAATAGGGCGCGGTATCGGCCGGGTCGGTCAGCACGCCGCGGGGCCCAAACCGGGCGCGGAGTGCGTCGATCAGCTCGGCGCCGGCGATCGTTCGCGTATCCATGCCGGGACGAACTGCTACTCCGCCGCTTCGGCACGCGCCATCGTCGAGGCTTCGGCCTGCGCCCGCAATTTCTCCATGACCTCCCAATTCGTGTACCGGGTAAAACCGTTCTCATCGAAGAACAACACCGCGCCGTTGCAGATGAACAGATAGGTCGTGTCTTCGAGCGCGGTGGTTTCGTCGTGCAGCACGCCCGACGGCTCATAGACATAGTCGCCGGCATTCAAGACGCCGTCGCGGACCTGCAACTTGCCCGACAGCACATAGGCGTGCGCGCCGGCGAGGTGCTTGTGCCGCGGCGCGACATAGCCCTTTTTCCAATGATGCAGCGAGGCCCAGGTGCCGGTCTCGCGCCCGATCCACAGCACCTTCACTTTCGACATCGGCGACTGCTCGATCCACGGCGAATCCGCGCGCACCAGCGTGTCCTGAACGTCCTGAAACACCGGACGGATGTCTTGCGGCAATGACATCGTTTACTCCTCCTCCCTATCCACCGATCCAATGGAAACCCTTGGCCATCAATCCCGCGAGGCCGAGCGCGACGATGATAATCGCGCCGAACAGTTGTCTGAAATCGGTCCGAGCATCGCGCCTGATCTCACGCAGGTCCAATTTGATCTCGTTCAGATCACTCCGGATGTGCTCGACATGCGCCTCAAGCTTGGCAACGCGCGCCTCCATGCCCGGATCGTGCGGACCGCCGCCCGCGGCTGCAAGCTGCGATGGCCTTAGCTGGATTACCTTCCTGCCATCTTCCTCTCCGCCGCGCCATTTCTCAAAGACCTTAGCGTCAATCAAGCCGTGATGATTGCCGCAGTTCAGTACAGGTTAGCTGGCAGGGCACCTCGCGACGGCCGGTTGGACGTGCAATCGAGATGAGGAACCCGATTCTCCCACGCCACGTCAGGCAGACGTAGTGTCGGTTCTGGGTATACACCATCCAGCGTTCGACCCCGCATCAGTTCTCACATTCTCTTTGCTTCCATTTTTCGTTCGATGAATTCCCGGATCTCATCCAGCAAGCTGTCGAGTGGTCGCGAACTCCGTCATCGCGGTTCCCTCACGACCGATGCAGCCCGCTGTTGCGCAGGTCCTCCAGCGGCGAACTGATGGATCAAGGGAACCGCGATACGTCGGTCGCCTTCTCGGTGATGAATTCCAAGAGCGCCGGTTTCCCTTCCTTGGTCTGCTGGATGCCGCGGCGGATCGCGTCCTTGATCTGTCCCGGCTCGGTGACGCGCTCGCCATAGCCGCCCAGTGCCTTCGCGAAATCGGCGTAATTGCCGCTGATGTCGGTTGAGCGGTACTTCTCGGTCGAGACCGGCATCACCTTCAATTCAATCGCCATCGAGAAATTGTTCGACAGGATCGACAGGATCGGCAGCCGCTCGCGCACCGCGGTCTCGAAATCCATGCCGGTAAAGCCGATCGCCGCGTCGCCCCAGAAATTGATGCAGAGCTTGTCGGGGCAGGCGAGCTTCGCACCCATGGCGATGCCGAGCCCGTAGCCGAGCTGGGTCGTCTTGCCCCAGCCGAGATAGGAGAGCGGCGTCTCGCTGACCCAGAACGGCGAGATCTGATCACGCGGACTGCCGGCGTCATGGGTGATGATCGTGTTCTTGACGTCGACCGTGTGCAGCAGGTCCCAGACCACCCGATAGGGCGAAATCGGCGCCGAGTCCGAGGTCAGGCGCGGCATCCATTTTCCCAGCCACTCGTCGCGGTGGCCGCGGATTTCGCGCGTGACCGAGGCGAGCCGGTCGCGGGTCTTGCCCTTGAGGCGGTCCGTCACCTCTTCGAGCAATGCGTCGAGTGTCAGCCCAGCATCGCCGACTGCTGCCAGATCGACCGGTACGTCCTTGTTGATCGCGTAGGGATCGATCGTCGCATGCGCGATCTTCTTGCCCTTCGGCATCGGTGTCGCGAAACTGGAACGGGTGAAGCTGCAGCCGATGCCGAAGATGAAATCGGCATTCTGCAGCATGTGCCAAAGATGCTCGCCGATGCCGATCCCGCCCGAGCCGAGCGACAGCGGGTGATTCTCCGGGAACGCGCTCTTGCCCGGCAAGGTGGTCATAACCGGCGCTTCGAGCAGTTCGGCCAACGCCTTCAACTGCGGCCACGCCTTTGCGTAATGCACGCCCTGCCCGGCGACGATGACCGGCCGTTGCGCGGCGACCAGCGCCTCGGCGATCTTCGACACCGATTGCGGGTCGGGGCCGCTTCTGAGGCGCGGCGTCTTCGTGTACTCGTCGACCAGTGCGTCGGGGATTTCCTCGCGCAGGATGTCGGTCGGGAACTCGACCAGCACCGGGCCGGGCCGCCCGTTCTTGACGACCGTGAAGGCGCGGCGCAACGCCTCGACCGTCGCGTCGGCGACCGTGACCTGCTCGGCGGTTTTCGTCACATGGCGGAAATTGGTTGCCGCGTTAAAGTTCGGGTGGACCTGGTTGATGTTGCGCGCGTAGCCGGCCGGCAGCACGACGACCGGGCAGGAATCACCATAGGATTGCGCGACACCACCGAACGCGTTCTCGGTGCCTGGACCGTGCTGCATGACAAAGACGCCGATCTTGTCGGCCGAGGTAACCTTGGCGACCGCGTCGCACATATGCAGCCCGATGCGCTCCTGGCGCACCATGATCGTGCGGATATCGGCCTCGGCCGCGCCCTCGATGATCGGGTTGACCGGGTAGCCGATCAGCCACTCGACCCCTTCCTTCTTCAGGACCTGGGCAATCGCGTTGGTGACCTTCATCGGGCGGCTCCTCTGCTCCGGATGGCAACGGTTGCGGGCACCTTACGGCATCGCCCGCCCTGTCACAATCGGAGCAGTAGGCCCGGATTAGGCTCGCGGCTTCCGGCTGGTTCCGCTCAGGGATTTGATTTTCTTTCGAGCGTCGCGACCAATTTGCGAGACGCCTCCAGCAGCGGTTGACGGTGCGGCTCGTCGATCGGCTCCCGCACGGCGAGCGATTGCGCGATATCGTCGAGAATGCCGGCAAGCAGATAATTGTGCAGGTGGATTTCGACGGCGCGCTTTTCGCCGGACGAGCGCACGAGCCGGATCAGAACGCCGTCATCTTCGGCGCGCGCCTCGAACGCGCAATCGCGGCCGAACCCGCCCACGTAGAATTTGTCCGGAAAATCGATCGCGACTTCCGCCTTGTCGGTGATCGGATGCATGTGCTCGGCCTGTCTCCCGTTGCTCCTATGGAAGAAGACCGCGATAAGGCTGGGCTTGCATTGATCTGCCGCAACCGTCCGGCGTCGTGAAAAACGATGCCGCCGCGAGCTGCCGAGGCCTAGAGCGGCCCAGACAGAATACCAGCTGCGGTCCCGGCGGTCAGTCAGCGCGAAAGCCAGCGGCGTCAACCGAAAACGGCGCTGCCGCGTCAAGGTCAGGCCGAGGCCCATCAGAAGAAACCCGCCGAGCGTCACGCAAATTCAGTCCCCAACGAGAAGCTCTCTCGTAGCAGCATAACCGCACCTTAAGCTTAGGGCCGGCGCTACATCGGACAATGCCCATGCCCAGCCGCTTCGCCGGCCCGTGCAACTCTCCAGGTATTGATAAGTTCAAGCTCAGAAATGGCCATTCCACTGCCTGGAAACGACATCATGCCAAGCGAGACGAACCCCATTCTGAGCTGCAGATCATGGAGCTACGATCCTATTTCGGCAAAGCACTCCATACATCCACGACGATTGCAAATGGGGCTCAGCGACGTGAAGGGCGCTCGGCACCAGCAGTCTTGCGTTTTTATCGATGCCCACCGCATTGAGGCTGCATAGATAAGTGCGGTAGTGACGGTCTGACGGTGGACGGGGTTGTCGCAACCCCGCCGGGCAGAGCATTGAAACCTTTATCCAGCAATTCAAAGCTTGATCGCGGCTTATGCGATCTTTCTGAGCGGGCGAAACGAGCATCCGTAACGATAAGGACGATGATTCTGGAAATATCCTCGGGGGCGCGAAACATACCCCAGAAGAAACTCGCTGGATTTCTCATGCTCGACGCATGTTAAAGTCGCTTCCACAAGGCGGCAGGATCGGGTTTCCGTCCTCATCGATATGACTGAGGCAGTTATCAATGCAACCCGCTTGGCACGGCAAAGAAGGCGTGCTCGTTGCAGCCGATGCTTGCCAAAGCTCCCAGCAAGCGATCAGAAATACCTCCCAACGTGGAGGCAGCCGAAAACAGGTCCTTTGGCAATACGACTGTGGCGGAGGACGGCGGCGGCGGCCACGGGAACATCGGAAACCGCGCCGGTGCCGATAATATTACCGGTGGTGCATCCGGGTGCACTGCCCCGCCTGGCGAGATGAGCGCCTGCCCGGCCGCGCTCGGGCTTGCCGCGCGGCACGCCTCTCACGATCTTGCTCCGGATGTTCCGGGTGTTGGGGGCGCGGCGGCCTGTGGCGGAGGCGGAGCGAGTGCGACCGGCGGTGGAGGGGGAGCGGGTGCGGCGACCGGCGGTGGAGGTGGAGGGGGTGCGGCGGCAGGCGGCCCAGCGGAGGGCGCCGGCTCAGTTACGGGCACGCAGCCAATAAGTGCTAGGAGAGTTAGCGCAAAGATGATGGCGCCCCTAACGTGCTTCACAGTGCTCTCCTTCATCTCGGAACCAACGCAAGCGCCTACAGCTGATAAAATACACCCTCATGAATTGGACGCGCCGATATGCGGAACGTCGATGCCCTCGACCGCGGCGATCGCGTCGGCGCTCTCGACCGCATCCGGCGCGGGTCGACGCGATCACGCGATCGCTCTGCGTCACGACGTTGCCGGCGGCGCGAGGTAAAGGCCGACAAACACCAGCGCGGTCCCGGCGGTCATCAGCGCGAAAGCCAGCGGCGTCCCGATGACGCGCTGCCGCGTCAAGGTCAGGCCGACGCCCATCAGAAGAAACCCGGCGAGCGTCAGCAGATTCAGCCCTAACAGAAGCTCTTTTGTCAGCATCGCACCCCGCCGCCCGCTCCATCGGACAACATCCTGCGCTTCGCGGGCCGGCGCAATGGACCTATATTATGTGTCATGTCCGATAGTTTCCCCCAGCCGCTTTCCGGCATGGTCGTGCCGCGCTTCGGCGAGGTCGCGACATTCATGCGGCTGCCGATCGAGCGCGATCCGGCGAAGCTCGACATCGCGCTGTGCGGCGTGCCGTGGGACGGCGGCACGACAAACCGGCCCGGCGCTCGGCACGGCCCGCGCGAGATCCGCAACATGTCGACGCTGATGCGGCGCGTGCATCATGTCAGCCTCGCAGCGCCCTACGAACTCTGCCGGGTCGGCGATCATGGCGACGCGCCGGTCAACCCGATCGACCTCACCGACTCGCTGAAGCGCATCGAGGGGTATTTCGGCCGGCTGCACGCGGCCGGCGCGGCGCCGCTTTCGGCCGGCGGCGATCACCTCGTCACCTTGCCGATCCTGCGCGCGATCGCCCGCGAGCGGCCGGTAGGGGTCGTCCATTTCGACGCCCATTCCGACACCAGCGACAGCTATTTCGGCGGCGAGAAATACACCCACGGCACGCCGTTTCGCCGCGCCGTCGAGGAGGGGCTGATCGACCCGCAGCGGATGATCCAGATCGGCATCCGCGGCTCGATGTATTCCGCCGACGAAAAGGATTGGGCCGAGAGCACCGGCATCCGCATCGTGCATATCGAGGAATTCTTCCGCCTCGGCCCGGACGCTGTGATCGCCGAGGCGCGGCGGATCGTCGGCGACGGTCCGGTCTATGTCAGCTTCGACGTCGACGGACTGGACCCGGTGTATGCGCCGGGCACCGGCACGCCCGAGATCGGCGGCTTCTCGACCGCCGAGGCGCAGCGCATGATCCGCGGCCTCGACGGCCTCGATCTCGTCGGCGGCGATGTCGTCGAGGTATCGCCGCCGTTCGATCCCTCGCGGCAACACCGCGCTGGTCGGCGCGACGATGATGTTCGAAATACTTTGCGTCCTCGCCCCGGCGGTCCACCGCCGCAAGAACCGGCTGCGTCGCCTGTAAATCTGCTTGTCATACCCGCAAAGCGGGTATCCAATTTTTTGCCGCCGGTCTGCTGAAAAGTTCGTGCCGGCCTTTGCACGGACGAAAACAAGGGAATGCACATGCCGAACGATGTATTGACCGCAACAGCATCGCCGATCGTCGAAACAGCCGCCGGCAAGGTGCGCGGCGTGCTCGCCGGCGGGATCTCGGCGTTCAAAGGCATGCCCTACGGCGCGCCGACCGGGGGCGCCAATCGCTTCATGCCGCCGCTTCCGCCCGCGCCCTGGGCCGGGGTTCGCGAGGCGACGCTCGCCTATCACGCGCAGGCGCCGCAGATTGCCGGGCCGGCCAGAGCGGCGACCCGAACTGCGCACGATCCTCGGCCCGGCCGACGCCAGCCCGGAGAGCGAGGACTGCCTGACGCTGAACGTCTGGACACCGGGCGCCGGCGACGGCGCAAAACGGCCGGTCATGGTGTGGCTGCACGGCGGTGCGTTTGCGTACGGCTCGGGCAACCGCGCCGTGACCGACGGCGCTAACCTCGCGCTGCGCGGCGATGTCGTCGTCGTTAGCGTCAACCATCGCCTGAACATCTTCGGGTTTCTGCATTTGGCCAGCATCGGCGGCGAGCGTTATGCGCATTCGGGGAATGCCGGGATGCTCGACCTCGTCGCCGCGCTCGAATGGGTGCGCGACAATATCGAAGGTTTCGGCGGCGACCCCGACAACGTCACGATCTTCGGCGAATCGGGCGGCGGCGGAAAGGTCAGCGTGCTGCTGGCGATGCCGGAAGCGCGCGGACTGTTCCACCGCGCCGTGATCCAGAGCGGCGCCGCGGTCCGTGTCCGCACCGGCGACCGCGCCACCGCGTTGACCGAAGCCGTGATGAACGAACTCGGCATCGCGCGCGGCGAGTGCGCGCGTCTGCACGATGTTCCGGCCGACCAACTCGCGAGAGCGATTGCGCCGGCCTCGCGCGCGATCGGGCGGCCTTCGCTACCGCTGCTCGACCGCTACGATTTCGGCCCGGTCGTCGACGGGACTGACCTGCCGACACAGCCCTTCGAGTTGGCCGCTCCGGAGATTTCTCGCGACATCCCGCTGCTGATCGGCGGCACGCGTGAGGAAAGCGGCTTTTTCCTCGCGGACGACGACGAAGTATGGGAACGCCGCGTCACCGAGGACTCGCTGCGCCAGCGCATCGCTTCGGTCGCCGGTCCCGATGCCGACCGCGTGCTCGACCTTTACAGCACGCTTCGCCCCGGCGCGAGCCGCGAGGATCTGTTGATCGCGGCGCTGACCGGGTCGAATTTCTGGGTGCGCACGGTCATGCTTGCCGAGCGCAAGGCGGCGCAGGGCGGCGCGCCGGTCTGGATGTACTCGCTCGACTGGCGGTCGCCCGCCTGCGACGGACGCTTGCAGGCGCATCATGCGATGGACCTGCCCTTCGTGTTCGACAACACCGATGTGCCCGATACGACAAAGGGCGCGGCCGGTGCGCGCGAGCTTGCCGCGATCGTATCGGCGGCCTGGGCGACCTTCGCCCGCACCGGCAACCCGGAAAACCCGGCCCTGCCGCGCTGGCCCGCCTACACAACGCAGGAGCGCGCAACGATGGTCTTCGACCGCGAGTGCTGCGTCGTCGCCGACCCCGACCGCGCCGCCCGCCTCCTATGGGAGCCGATCGCGACGCGCGGTTAACATCCCTCTCCCTCCAGTCGGGAGGGGTTACTTCAAAGTCTGGGCAAGATCCCACGCCTGTTCCGCCAGTGGCCGGGCGATGCGGCCGACCTCCGCCGCCTCGGCGCTCGCCGCCGTTCCATCGACGGCGCGTTTCGCGATTCCCTGCAGGATCGCGGCGATGCGGAACAGGCTGTACACCATGTAGAAATCCCAGGCCGCGATTTCGTGGCGGCCGGTGCGGCGGCAATAGGCAGCGACATAGGCGGTTTCGTCAGGAATGCCGGACGCTACGAAATCGATCCCGGCGAGGCCGCGGAACAGTTCCGGCGTCACCCGCCACGTCATGACGTGATACGCGAAATCGGCGAGCGGGTCGCCGATCGTCGAGAGTTCCCAGTCCAGCACACCGATGACGCGAGGCTCGGTCTTGTGAAAGAGCAGATTGTCCATGCGATAATCGCCGTGGACGATCGCCGGCGCTCTGTCCGCGGGGATGTACAGCGGCAGCCACTCGAGCAGCCGATCCATCGCCGCGATCGGCTCGGTCTCGGACGCGCGGTACTGTCCGCTCCAGCGCGCGATTTGGCGCCCCATGTAGTTGCCTGGCCTTCCGAAATTGCCGAGACCCACCGCCTCGTAATCGACCGTATGTAAGGCGGCGATCACCGCGTTCATCGAATCGAACATCGCGCCGCGTTCGGCCGGGTCGGCGATCTCCGGCAGGCGCTGGTCCCAGAAGATGCGCCCGTCGAGAAATTCCATGACATAAAAGGCGCTGCCGATCACCGCATCATCCTCGCACAGCGCATGGACCCGCGGCACCGGCACGTCCGTCCCGGCGAGCGCCCGCATGACACGGAACTCGCGATCGACGGCATGGGCGCTCGGCAGCAGCGAGCCGGACGGCTTGCGCCGGAGCACATATTGTCCCGAGTCGGAGTCGAGCCGATAGCTCGGGTTAGACTGCCCGCCAGCGAAGCGCTCGGCCGCCACCGGCCCGCGGAACCCCTCGACATGGTCGCGCAGCCAAGCTTCGAGCCGGTCGAGGGGGAGATCGCTGGATGGTCCCGCCGTAATCGTCATTGCGAGGAGCCCGAAGTGCGACGAAGCAATCTTGTCGTTACGGCACGAGATTGCTTCGCGGAGTTTATCCTCGGGCTGGCCAAAGGCCAGGCCCGTGGGCTCGCAACGACAATAATAAAGAAGCCGGCCGGCGTGGTGTTATAGTCCCTTCAGCATCGTGTCGGCGTCGGAGACCTCGAACTTGCCGGGCCCCTCGACATTGAGCTTCTTGACGACGCCATCCTCGACCAGCATCGAGTAGCGCTGCGAACGCATGCCGAGCCCGTTCCTGCGCGCGTCCAGTTCGAGCCCGATCGCGCGGGTGAAATCGCCGCTGCCGTCGGCCAGCATCATGACCTTGTCGTCGCAATTCTGCATTTTGCCCCAGGCGCCCATCACGAAATGGTCGTTCACCGCGACGCAGGCGATGGTATCGACGCCCTTGTTCTTCAGGTCGCTCGCCTTGTCGACATAGCCGGGCAGATGGCGCTGCGAGCAGGTCGGCGTGAACGCGCCGGGCACCGCGAACAGCGCCACCTTCTTGCCGCGGAACAGGTCGTCGGTCGTGATCTCCTTCGGGCCCTCCGGGCTGAGGTATCTGAGGGTGGCCGACGGGACCTTGTCGCCAACTTGAATGGCCATCGATCGTGCCTCCGAGTATTGTTCCGCCGCGCGGCCCGAATGCCGCCTCCGGCAACCGGCGGCACCGATACCATAGCCGGGCGACAGAGGTAAACGCCGCGCGAGCACTATCGGAAGCGGGCCGGCGAACCGGCAGGGTACTCATACATAGCGGCCGGATCGGGACGGAATTGATGGCGAAAGCCCGCGTTCGCATGACAGCCGGGAAAACGCCAGGATAGAGCAGGGAGATCGCGATGACATCGTTGACCGGGCAATTGTTGATCGCGATGCCGCAGATGATGGACCCGCGTTTCGCGCGCTCGGTCGTGTATGTCTGCGCACACAGCGAGGACGAGGGCGCGATGGGGCTGGTCGTCAACAAGCTCTTCGAGTCGCTGACGATGGACGAGCTGTTCACGCATCTGAAGCTCGATCCCGGCGCGGTGGCCGGCTCACGTCCGGTGCATTTCGGTGGGCCCGTGGAGCCCGGTCGCGGCTTCGTCCTGCACACGAACGACTACCGGGAGGAGGCGTCGCTTGTCGTCGGCGATGATCTCGCGATTACCGCCACGCTCGACATCCTGCGCGCGATCGGAAAGGGCGAGGGGCCGCGGCGTAGTCTTCTCGCGCTCGGCTATGCCGGCTGGGCACCGGGCCAGCTCGACGCCGAGATGCAGGCAAATGGCTGGCTCTCCGTGCCAGCCGATTCCGATCTGGTCTTCGACGCTGACTTCGAGAGCAAGTGGCAACGTGCTCTGGCCAAGCTCGGGGTCGATCTCGACGATGTTGTCGACCGAAGCCGGCCACGCCTGAGCCCGGTCTGCGAGTGGCGGATTGCCCTCGATTTGCTGGTCCGCCGCATGACAACGGCTCACGCGCCCAACATCCGCTTGCAGGGCCAGTCCTCGCGCAGAATCGCGAATAGCAGATGATCCCGCCATTTCCCGTCGATCAGCAGATAGGCGCGGGCGTGACCCTCCTGCTGAAAGCCGGTGTGCAATAACAGGGCGCGGCTCGGCACGTTGCTTGGCAGGCAAGCCGCCTCGACGCGGTGCAGCCGCAGCCGCGTGAAAGCGAAATCGAGAACCAACGGCAGCGCCGCCGTCATGTAGCGCTGGCGCGCGAACGGCTCGCCGATCCAGTAGCCGAGGCTCGCCGTCTCGGCGACGCCGCGGCGCACGTTCGACAGCCCGACGCCGCCGGCCAGGACTTCGTCGTCATTGCGGAAGATGAAGAAATTGTACCCCTGATCGGTGCGCCAATCTTCGGCGTAGCGGGAGAGCCGCAGGCGATAGCTTGACCGGCTTAGCGCGTCCGGTGGCCAGGTCGGCTCCCAAGGCGCCAGGAAACCGCGCGAGCGGGCGCGCAATGTGGCCCAGGATTCGTAATCGCCGCGCTCGGGCGGTCGCAGAAACACCCTGTCACCGACGAGCCGCAGCGGCTCCGATCGACCCAGAAACAACCGGGGAAAATTCGGAGCCATTGGCGTCCCGGCGTGCTGCTCAGGCGCCGAGCCGGCCGCGCAGTCGATCGAAATCCTCGAGCCGCCCGAGCGGCCCGAGTGCGGCCAGGGTCGGCGCCGCTCCGTGCCAGCGGGCGACGATCCGACTGATCGCGTCCTCGTCGACCGCCTCGACGCGTCTGACGATGTCGGCCGGATCGAATGGGGTGCCGTGGACGAGCATATGCGTTGCCATCTGCTCGCAGCGCGCCCCGGTGCTTTCGAGTGACATCAGGAGCCCGGCCTTCATCTGCGCCTTGGCGCGGGCCAGTTCGCCGGCGGACAGCCCGTCGACCAAACGCATCAGCTCGTCGCACAGGACCGGCATCAATTCGGCCGCCTCCTCCTCGCCGGTTCCGGCGTAGATCCCGAACAGCCCGCCATCGCGGTAGCTGTGCGAAAACGAATGGATCGCGTACACTAGGCCGCGCTTCTCGCGCACCTCCTGGAACAGCCGCGACGACATCCCGCCGCCGAACGCGGTCGTAAGCACCGAGGCGGCGTAATAATCCGGGTCGTCGAGCGGAATGCCCGGAAACCCAAGGACCAGGTGCAGCTGTTCGAGATCGCGGTTTTCGCGATAGTCGCCGCCGATATAGCGCGCCGGCTCGGTCGTGACAGGAAGCTCGGCCGGCATCGCCGACAGCAGCGTCCCGGCCAGCGCGACGAAGCGATCGTGATCAAGCTTGCCGGAGGCCGACAGAACGATGCGCGACGCGCCGTAATGGCCGCGCAGATAACCGACGACGGCCTCGCGCGACAGCCGGCTGATGATCTCCGGCGTTCCCAGCACCGGCCGCCCCATCGCCTGGTCGGGAAAGGCGCGTTCCTGGAAATAATCGAAGATGATGTCATCCGGCGTGTCGTTGGCCTGACCGATCTCCTGCAAAATCACTGTCCGTTCACGTTCGAGTTCGGCCGGGTCGAAGGTCGAATGCAGCAGAATGTCGGCGAGGATGTCGAGCGCGAGCGGCATGTCCTCCTTCAGGACCTTGGCGTAATACGCCGTGCTTTCGCGCGAGGTGTAGGCGTTGAGATGGCCGCCGACCGCCTCGATTTCCTCGGCGATGGCGCGGGCGCTGCGCCGCTCGGTGCCCTTGAACGCCATGTGTTCGAGGAAATGCGCGACGCCGTTGATGTCCGGCGACTCGTGCCGTGTGCCGACATCGACCCACAGGCCAAGCGAAACCGTGTCCACGGTCTCGATGCGGTCGGTGATGATGCGCAGTCCGTTCGGTAGTGTCGCGAGCTCGGTGGTCATGCCACTCCCCTGGATATTGCATCGCCGGCTCTTGCGCGGCGCGCGTGAGCGCGCACATAGCGCGCGACCGCTTCGGCATCGTTCGGAAGTACGGTGAACCGCTCCGGCTTGTCGATTGAGTTCCGCCAGCGCTTCCGGCAGTGCCGGGCGGATACCGGTCGCCCGCGCGACCGCCTCCGGGAATTTCGCCGGGTGCGCCGTTGCCAGCGCGACGATCGGCGCCGCCCCGTTCCGCGCGGCTGCTTCCGCTCGAGCGGCCGCGACCGCGATTGCGGTATGCGGATCGATCAGCATGCCGGTACGCCGATAGGTATCGGCGATCGTGTCGAGGGTCGCCGCGTCATCGGCGCGATGGCCCGAGAACAACGCCCGCGCGGCGCGCCAGGCCTGCTCATCGGCCGGCAGCGCGCCGGTCTCGCGAAACCGGCGCAGCGCGGCGCTCACCGCGGCGCCGCTCCGGCCTTTCAACTCGAATAGCAAACGCTCGAAATTGCTGGCGACCTGAATATCCATGCTGGGGCTGAGGCTCGGAATAACCGGTGCGAGGGTCATCTCGCCGCTGCTCAGATAACGCGTCAGCACGTCGTTTGCGTTCGTGCCGATGATCAGCCGCTCGATCGGCAAACCGAGGGCGCGGGCGAGATGGCCGGCATAGACATTGCCGAAGTTGCCGGTCGGCACGCTGAACGAAATCCGACGCGCGGGCGCCCCGAGCGCCAAGCCGGCGGCGATGTAATAGACGATCTGCGCCGCCACCCGCGCGAAATTGATCGAGTTCACCGCCGACAGGTTCAAATCACGCCGCAATCGCGGATCGGCGAACAGGGCTTTGACGATGTCCTGACAGTCGTCGAATGTGCCCTCGATCGCCAGCGCATGCGCGTTCGCCGCGTCTGACGTCGTCATCTGCCGGCGCTGCACGTCCGAAACGCGGCCGTGCGGATAGAGGATAAAAATGTCGAGCGCGGCGCGGTCGCGGCAGGCCGCCATCGCCGCCGACCCGGTATCGCCCGAGGTTGCACCGACGATCGTCACGTGCTCGCCGCGCCGGGCTAGCACCGAGTCGAACATCAGCCCGACGAGTTGTAGCGCCAGATCCTTGAACGCCAGGGTTGGGCCGTGAAACAGCTCGAGCAACCAAATCCGCTCGTCGAGCTGTACCAGCGGCGCCACAGCCGCGTGCGCGAACGAGCCGTAGGCCCGCTGCGTGAGACCCCGGAGTTCGTCGGGAGTGAAACTCCCGGCCGCGAACAGTGAGACGATGCGCGCCGCGACCTCCGCATAAGGCCGCCCCGCCAGATCGCCCAACGCGTCGCCATCGAACGCTGGAAGCCGTTCGGGAACGAAGAGCCCGCCGTCCTCGGCAAGGCCGGCGAGCAATACCTCCTCGAACGAGCGGGCGATCGGTGCCGGCCCGGCATCGCGGGTGCTCAGAAAGCGCATGCTGGGAACGTAGCCTTGCTCCGTCGTCGTCGCAACCGATGGCGACGGGGACAGCCGTGCCACGATGCGATTTTCCGCAAAATCCACACGGGATCGGACGCCGCTTACCGCGATCATTGAATCGCCGTTTTTGCGCGGCCACTCTCGACACCGATTTCTCTCTAGATCCTCGCGAGGGTATGGTGGAATTTTCCGAGCGCCCAATCGAGAACTGCCCGAGTTTCGCCGTCGTCCCGGCGGAATAGAGAGCTCGCGCTGTGCACACGGTCGCGAGCATAACCCTGGTCATTGCGGCGTTTCTGGTTGTGATCAGCGCGGTTCAGCCGTTCGCTGCACGACTCCACGTGCCATTTACGGTGATGCTTGCCTGCGTCGGCGTGCTCGTCGGCAGCGTTTCGACTTTTCTCGTCCAGCATTTGCGGCTTGCAACCGTACTCGACATCGCCGAGCCCTTTGCCGATCTGCCGATCAGCGCACCGGTGTTTCTTACCGTCTTTCTGCCGCTGCTGCTTTTCCACGCTGCGCTGACGATAGACCTGCGCGAAATCGCTCGGGATGTCGGGCCGATCCTGACGCTGGCGATTCTTGCCGTATTCGCGGCGGCTGCGGCGATCGGGTTCGGCTTGTCCTTTGCCGGCGTCCCGCTGACCGTCGGCCTGCTGCTCGGAGCGATTGTCGCGACGACCGATCCGGCGGCGGTCATTGCGATCTTTCGCGAACTCGGCGCGCCGCCGCGTCTGAACCGGCTTCTCGAAGGCGAAAGTCTGCTCAACGACGCCGCCGCGATCGTGCTGTTCGGCATTCTCGTCGCGATGCTGGCCGATGGCGTGCAGTCGAGCGTTGCGCACGCCGTGTCTGAATTTGCGACGACCTTCGTCGGCGGCCTCGTGTTCGGCGCCGTCGCGGGTCGGCTGTTCGGCGCCGCGCTGCCTTGGCTCGGCAGTTCGCGGACCGCCGAGGTGACGCTGTCGCTTGCGCTGCCGTATATCGTTTACATCGTCGGCGAGCAGGCGCTCGAGGTTTCCGGCGTTGTTGCCGTCGCCAGCGCCGGGCTGACCGCCGGAGCGATCGCCCGAATTCGTCTGTTGCCGGGCAACTGGCGATACATCGAGCGGGTTTGGAGACAGCTCGATTTCTGGGCAAGCTCGCTGATCTTCATCATGGCCGCCGCGCTGGTGCCGCGGCTGCTCGGGGCGGTCGAGCCCCGCGATGCGTGGCTACTGCTGATCGCGATAGCCGCGGCGCTGCTGTCGCGCGCCGCCGTGCTGTTCGGGATAATGCCGCTGCTCAGCGGGCTGCGGCTCAGCGAAAAGGTGGACGGCGCCTACAAGCTCGCGATCACCTGGGGCGGGCTGCGCGGCGCGATCACGCTGGCTCTCGCCCTGGCGCTGACCGAGCACCCGGGAATCGACCCCGAGATCAAGCAACTCGTCGCTGTGCTGGCGACCGGCTTCGTGCTGTTCACGCTGTTGGTCAATGGGCTGACGCTGCGCCCTGTAATCCGTCTGTTGCAGCTCAACCGCCTGTCGCCGCTCAACGAGGCGTTGCGCTGCAAGGTGATGGCGCTGTCGCTGGCAGATGTGCGCGACGCTGTGCGCCAGAGCGCTCACAATTATCGAATCGATTCCTCGACGGCGCGATCGGTGACCGAGGACTACAGCAGGCGCATCGACGACCTGCAATCGCGACCCGATCTCGATAAGGCGATTTCCGACGAGGACCGGATCAGAATCGGGCTGGTCGCGCTGACCAACCGCGAACGCCGCATTATCCTCGACCACCACGAGCGGCGTACCGTTTCAGGTGCGGCGATCGAGATTTTGCTGCACAACACCAACCGCATCCTCGACGGCGCGCGCAGCGAGGGACGCGAGGGCTATGACCGCGCCGCGTGCAAGATCCTCGCCTTCCCTCGCCGCTTCCGCATGGCGCATTTTCTGCATCGGACGCTGCAGATCGGCGGACCGCTGCAGCGCGAGATTTCGATCCGTTTCGAGGTGCTGCTGACCCGTCATCTGGCCCTTGAGGAATTGGCGCGGTTTGCCGGCACGCGGCTCGAACCGATGATCGGCCGCTCGATCACCGCCGTGCTGCACGAAATAATCGCCGGCCGCGCCGAGGGGATAGCGCGGGCGCTTGATGCGCTCCGCCTACAGTATCCCGAGCATGCCCGCTTGTTGGAAGCTCGCTTCCTCGAACAATCCGGATTGCAGCTCCTGCTCCTGCGCTACCAGGATTTGTTCGAGGAGGGCCTCATCGGCGGCGAATTATTCGACGACCTGGAGCAGGAGCACGCACGGCAACTGCTGTCGGACCGCCTGCCGCCGCTCGATCTCGGACTACGGACCGAGCAGCTGATGCGCTCCTTCCCGATGTTCGCGGGCCTGAATGAAACCGAGCTGGCGGCAGTCGTGCGGGTGCTGCGGCCGCGCCTGCTGGTTCCCGACGAGATGATTATCCGCAAGGGAGAACGCGGCCGCAGCATGTTCTTCATCGCGTCGGGAGCGGTCGAGGTCGTGCTCCCGGCGCAGCGCGTCCGGCTCGGCAGCGGCGATTTCTTTGGCGAGATGGCGCTGCTTACCCGCGGGCCGCGAACCGCCGACGTCGTCTCGCTCGGCTATGGCCGGGCGCTGGAGTTGGCCCGGGCCGATTTTCGCCGCTTCCTGCGCGATTACCCGCGTGCCCGCGCCGAGATCGAAACGACCGCCGAGGCCCGTACCCGCGAGAGTGAACGGCTGACCGCATCATAGCATTATTTGCCGCGGGCTGGTTGGGTATGGCCGTGGCACTTCATGTCGTCATAAGTAACCGACGTTGTTGTCCTCCTCGGTCCGAGAGGGTTCCATGCCGCGCCCCGCACCCGTCCACCCTGCACAAGAAGAAATCGAAGACCGCCTGATCGTTGCCCTCGACCTGCCGTCCGTCGCGGCGGCGCGCGCGATGACCGAGCGGCTCGACGGCGTCGTGTCTTTCTTCAAGCTCGGATTGTGGCTGATCTTCGCGCCGGGTTTCGATCGGCTGCTCGAAGACCTTGTCGCGCAGGGAAACAGGGTGTTCCTCGACGCCAAGATGTTCGACATCGGCGAAACCGTGAAGCAGGGCGTCGCACGCGCGGCCGAACGCGGCGCGAGCTTTGTCACCGTCCACGGCGACCGCGACATCATTCGCGCCGCCGTCGATGGCAAGGGCGACAGTGCGCTGCGCATTCTGGCAATCACGATGCTGACCAGCATCGACGACGCCGGCGCGCGCGAACTCGGGCACATGCTGCCGGTTGCCGAGCTGATCCGTCAGCGCGTCGCGACCTGCGCCGAACTCGGCGTTGACGGGGTCATCGCCAGCCCGAACGATATCGACGGTATCCGCCGTGTGCCGGGCGCCGACAGGCTGCTGGTCGTGACCCCCGGGGTGCGGCTGCCCGGGGCGGCGCTCGACGATCACAAGCGCGCCGGCTCACCGGCGCAGGCGATCGCGGCGGGCGCCGATTACCTCGTCGTCGGGCGCCCGATCGTGCAGTCGCCCGACCCCGCTGCCGCCGCATCGTGCATCATCGCCGACATGAAAACCGCCCTGACCGCAGCCGCGTCATGACGCGCGAACGCTATACTTCTTTCATCACCTGTGCGTAGGCGAGCATCGCGAACAGCGCCGTGCCCCCGACCACGTTTCCGAGTAATACCGGGATCGTGAACCGGGTCAGCATCGTGCCGAGCCCGATGTCGCCGTTCACCAGCAACATGAACGCTTCGAAGCTGCCGACCACAATATGCGAGAAGCCGCCGATCGCGATCACATAGGTCACGATCGTGACGACGTGAAATCGATTGCTTTCGGCGCTTGGCATCAGCCACACCATCGCGGCGATCAGGAAGCCGGCCGGGATGGCGAGGAACACCGATTCGACAAAACCGTGGTGAACGATCTCGCGGCTGATCTCGATGATGGTTTCCCGTATCCCGGGGATCGGCGCCGGAGCGAAGGTGCTGAACAATGCCGCAACCAGCGTCCCGGTCAGATTCGCCGCGAAGACGATCGACCACAACCGCAACAGGCGGTAGAAATTTCTCCCGGTGGGTTGGGCAGCTACCGGCAACACCGCCGTTATCGTGTTTTCGGTAAACAGCTGCTGGCGCGCCAACACCACCAACAGGAAACCGAAAGTATAGCCGAACCCGGCCAGAAGCGGGCGCCACGGCGCCTCCGGCAGGTACTGGTGCAGCACGGCCTTCGCGAATACCGAGAAGCTGATCGACAACCCCGCCGCGACTCCGGACCACCACAGCGAGACCGCCGGCCGCGCCATTTCGGTCTCGCCCTCGTGCCGGACGACCTCGTAGATCTGTCGCACCCGAAGCCGCGAGTGATCCGCGATCTCCTCGACCTCGTGCTCGCTCAGGTGTTCTTCAAGCGCCGCGATCTTTTCGTTGTCAGACTCAAATTTGGTCTCGCGTTTTCTGATCTCGATTTCGGTCGCCATCGGCTTCACCGGTTTTGACACAAATATCAAAGAACGCCGCCCGAGGGCGAACCGTCCCCAAGCAGCGCGCAGGCGGCGTGAGGATCGGGGGAGGCGGCGAGGTGCGGAGAGGCGGGGCGCGGCGGCAGTTTCCTTCGCGGTGTTTTTTGGTTACACGGATCGCCGCATGGCTCTGCTCCGCTCGGTCGCAACGGTCGGCTCGTTGACGTTGGTGAGCCGCGTCTTCGGGTTTCTCCGTGACATCCTGACCGCGGCTGTCCTCGGCGCCGGGCCGGTCGCCGACGCGTTCTTTGTCGCGCAGCGTCTGCCGAATCTGTTCCGCAGCCTGTTCGCAGAGGGCGCGTTCAGCGCCGCCTTCGTTCCGCTCGCGTCGGCTTCCCTTGCCGAGGGCGGCAAACCGGCCGCCCGCGCTTTCGCCGAGGAAGCCTTCGCGGTTCTGTTCGCGGTGCTTCTCGCCTTCGTCGTGGCGGGCGAAGTATTAATGCCGTGGGTGATGAGCGTGATCGCGCCGGGCTTCGGCGACGAGCCCGGCAAGTACGAACTGGCCGTCGACCTGACCCGCATCACCTTTCCCTATCTGCTGTTCATCTCTCTGACCGCGCTGCAGGGCGGGTTGTTGAACGCGGTCGACCGGTTCGCGGCGCCGGCCGCGACACCGATCCTGCTGAACCTCTTTCTGATCGCGGCGCTCTTGCTGATGGCGCGGTTCGGCTGGTCGGATGGCCGTGCCCTGGCGTGGGCGCTGACTGCTGCCGGCGTGGCACAGTTCCTCTGGCTGATGGTCTCGTGCGCGCGCGCCGGGGTGGGCCTTCGGCTTCGGCTGCCGCGCTTGACGCCGCGGGTCAGGCAGACCCTGCGCATCATGGGGCCGGGCGTGTTCGGCGCCGGGGTGACGCAGCTCAACCTGCTGATCTCGACGGCGCTCGCCTCACTGCTGCCGACCGGCTCGATCGCCTATCTTTACTACGCCGACCGGCTGAACCAGCTGCCGCTCGGCGTCGTCGGCATCGCAGTCGGCACTGCTATCCTGCCGCCGCTGTCGCGCCAGGTGCGTCTCGGCGACGCCGAAGGTGCGGCCGAGACGCAGAACCGCGGCGTCGAATTGGCGCTATTACTGACCTTGCCGGCGGCCGCAGCGCTGATCGTGCTGGCGCAGCCGATTCTCGTGGTACTGTTCGCGCGCGGCGCGTTCGGCCCGTCCGAGGCGGAAGCGACCGCGGCGGCGCTCGCCGCCTATGCCGCCGGGCTGCCGGCTTTCGTACTCGTCAAGGTTCTCGCGCCCGGCTTCTTCGCGCACCAGAACACGCGCACCCCGGTCAAGATCGCGGTCGCGGCTATGGTCGCGAACCTGGCGCTGACCATCGGGTTGATGTCGTTTCTGGCGCATGTCGGGGTGGCGCTGGCGCTGACCTTGTCGGGCTGGCTGCAGGCCGTCGCGCTACTAGTGCTGCTGCGCCGACACGGTCATTTCCGCCTCGACCGGAGGGCGCGGAACAGGATCCCGCGGATCGGGGGGGCGGCGCTGGGCATGGCCGGCATTGTGCTCGGGTTGCGCATTCTGCTCGAACCGGCGCTGGCGAGTGATGCGATTACGCGGCTCGGGGCACTCGCGCTGCTAATCGCCATGGGCATTCTGACGTTTTCCGTGCTGGTGCTGATGCTGGGCGGCGCCGATTTGCGCGAGCTGCGCGGTCAGCTGCGCCGCGCACCAGCCGCACCGGCTTGACGCGGGCCGAGGGACAGCGATACAGCCAAGCCGCCACCCCGCCCTCCGCTCAGGCGGGGGCGTATGGCAAGCGAGGTCCGATGAACCGCATTTTTTCCGGCATCCAGCCGACCGGTAACCTGCATCTCGGCAATTATCTCGGCGCGATCCGCAACTGGGTCGCCTTGCAGCACGATTTCGAGTGCATCTTCTGCATCGTCGATCTGCACGCGGTGACCGTGCCGCAGGATCCGGCCGAACTGCGCCATTCGACACGCGAGGTCACCGCCGCCTATATCGCGGCCGGCATCGACCCCGAAAGCTGCATCATCTTCAACCAGAGCATGGTCAGCGCGCATGCCGAACTGGGCTGGCTGCTCGGCTGCCTGACGCCGCTCGGCTGGCTCAACCGGATGACGCAATTCAAGGAGAAAGCCGGCAAGCACCGCGAGAACGCCGGTCTCGGCCTTTACGCCTACCCGGTGCTGATGGCCGCCGATATCCTCGGCTACAAGGCGACGCATGTGCCGGTCGGCGAGGATCAGAAGCAGCACCTGGAACTGGCGCGCGACATCGCCGGCGCGTTCAACCGCCGTTACGAGCGCGACTTTTTTCCGCTGCCCGAGCCGCAGATCTTCGGCCCAGCGACCCGGGTCATGAGCCTGCGCGAGGGCACGAAGAAGATGTCGAAATCCGACAATTCGGATTATTCGCGCATCAACATGAACGACGACGCCGACACAATCGGCGCTCAAGATCCGACGCGCCAAGACCGATCCCGAGCCGCTGCCGCATACGATCGCCGATCTCGAAAAGCGCCCCGAAGCCGACAACCTCGTCGGGATCTACGCAGCGCTCTCCGGTCTGTCGCGCGAGGCGGCGCTCGCGCGTTTTGCCGGACAGAACTTCTCGACCTTCAAGGAGGCGCTGTCGGCGCTGTCGGTTGAGGTGCTCGGCCGCATCGGCGGCGAGATGCGCCGGCTGATGGCCGATCCCGGGCACATCGACGCGATTCTGCGCCGCGGCGCCGAACGCGCAGCTGCGATCGCCATGCCGGTGCTCGACGAGGTCAAGGACATCACAGGGCTGCTGCGCCCCTGACCCTTTACCCGGAGCGAGGCTCTTTAACGCTTTCCCGTGCGGCGGCCCGGCAGTAAATCACCCGCTACTGCCGATCGCATCGGCATTCCTGCGATGCAGTTGGCGCGTATGATTCGCGGGACCAGGGAACCCGGCCCGATGGACGTTTATCTTCCGATCGCCGAGCTGTCGCTGAACATTTTCGCTCTGCTTGGGCCTGGGCGCCGCGGTCGGCATCGTGACCGGCGTGTTCGGCCTCGGCGGCGGCTTTCTGTTGACCCCGATGCTGATCCTTGTCGGCGTCCCAGCCAGCGTCGCCGTCGCGTCGTCAGCAAACCAGCTCGTCGGGGCCTCGCTGTCTGGTGTCATCGGATATTGGCGGCGCGGTGCTGTCGACTTCAAAATGGGCATCATCATGATGCTCGGCGGATTGGCCGGTTCCGCCCTCGGGGTATTGCTGTTTACGATGCTGCAGCGGCTCGGGCAGATCGAGCTGGCGATCTCGGTTCTGTATGTTGCCGTGCTCACCACGCTGGGCGCGCTGATGATCATCGAGAGCACCCGGTCCCTGCTGCGTCAGCGCCGCCCGGGCGTTGCGCGCCGCAAGCTGCATCAGCACAATTGGATGCACGGCCTGCCGCTGAAGACGCGCTTTCGCCGCTCCAAGCTATACATCAGCGCGCTATTGCCGGCCGGTCTCGGGATGGTGGTCGGCATCTTCAGCGGCATTCTCGGGATCGGCGGCGGGTTCATGCTGGTGCCGGCGATGATCTATATACTCGGGATGCCAACTGCAGTCGTTCCGGGCACCTCGCTGTTTCAGATTATTCTGGTCGCCGCCAACGTCACCTTTCTGCAGGCCTATTCGAACCACACCGTCGATGCGGTGCTCGCCCTGCTGCTGCTGCTCGGCGGCGTCATCGGCGCGCAGATCGGGGCCCGTTTCGGGACGCGGCTGCGCGGCGAGCAGCTCCGCTTTCTACTCGCGATGCTGCTCCTCGCGGTCGCGGCGAAGCTCACTTTTGACCTGACGCTGCGTCCGGCAAGTCTGTTCGCCCTCACGTTTCATCCGGCATGAACGGCCGCTTGCAGTGTTTGGGGGTTGGCCGGCTGCGCGCCAGGAGTTTCCGGCTCATCGCGCTGCTCTGGCTGGCGGCGGTTTCGTGTGCCGCCGCAACGGCTCCTGCGCATGCCGCCGCGGTTCTGGCCGATCTGAGCTCGCACATCATCGCGATCGGCGGCGGGTTCACCGGCGACTCGGTCGTTCTGTTCGGTAGCACTGACGGGCCGGGCGATATCATCGCGGTGGTGCGCGGACCCGAGCGCGACGTGACTGTCTGGCGCAAGGGCAAGTTCGCCGGGATCTGGGTCAACGCCGAATCGGTGACGTTCGACAATATCCCGGTGTTCTACGCCGTGGTCGCCAGCCGCCCGCTCGATCAGCTGATCCAGCCCTCCGTTGCCGCCCTGTACAAGATCGGCGCGGCGCATTTGAAGTTTGAAACCGAGTCGACGCAGTCCCCTGAGCGCGCGCGCCTGTTCGCCGATGCCCTGATCGGGCAGCAGCGCAAGGCGGGGTTGTTCGTCACCGATATCGCCAAGGTCGCGTTCCTTGGCGAGCGGCTGTTCCGTGCAACCCTAAGCTTCCCGCAAAACGTGCCGACAGGAACCTATCTCGTTCAGGTGTTCCTGATCCGCGACGGCGACGTGGTCAGTGGACAGACGACGCCGCTTGTCGTCTCGAAGGTTGGTGTCGATGCCGCGATATCCGAATTCGCGATCCGTGAATCGGCTGCTTACGGCACCATTGCGATCGCCGTCGCGCTGGCGGCAGGATGGCTCGCCAGCTTGGCGTTTCGCAGAGCGTAACCCGCAGCGAGGTAGGGCATGTCCGACAGCGCGCCATCGCGTGTCTTTCTCGTCGTCGTGGACGAGACCCCGGAGCATCGCATCGCGGTACGGTATGCCGCCCGGCGCGCCGCGCATACCGGCGGCCGCGTCGCGATGCTGTACGTCATCGAGCCGGCCGAGTTGCAGCATTTCCAGGCAATCGAGGAACTGGCGCGCACCGAGCGTCGGGAAGCGGCCGAGGAGCTGCTGCACGCTCTGTGCGACGAGATCGCCCCGATCGCCGGTTCGATGCCGATCGTGTATATCCGCGAGGGTCGCCCCCGCGACGAGCTGTTGCAGCTTATCAACGAGGAGCCGGCGATCTCGATCCTGGTGCTCGCGGCGGCCATCGGGGCGGAGGGGCCGGGCCCGCTGATCACGCACCTGATCGGCCGGGTGGCGGCGCGGCTGCGTATTCCGATCACGATCGTGCCCGGCGGGCTCAGTATGGATCAGGTCGATCAGCTGAGTTGATCGGGAGCCTTCTTGCCCTTGGAGGGTCGGAGACGAGCCTACTCGCGCAGATCCTCGAAGAATTCCTTGACCCGGGCGAAGAACCCTTCGCTTTCCGGATTAGTCTTTTCCTTTTCCCCGGCCTTCTCGAATTCGCGCAGCAACTCCTGCTGGCGCTTCGTCAGATTCACCGGCGTCTCGATTACCGCCTGGATATACATGTCGCCGCGGGAAGGTGAACGCAGCACCGGCATGCCCTTGCCACGCAGCCGAAACTGGTGTCCGTACTGTGTCCCGGCCGGGACGGTCACGCGCGTGCGGCCGCCATCCACGGTCGGCACTTCGATCGCGCCGCCGAGCGCGGCCGTGGTAAACGGGATCGGCACGCGGCAGAAAATGTTTGCGCCATCGCGCTGAAAGAGCGGATGCGGCGAGAGGCTGACGAAAATATAGAGATCGCCCGGCGGCGCGCCGTGCGGGCCGACCTCGCCCTCGCCGGCCAAGCGGATGCGCGTCCCGTCCTCGACGCCCGGCGGAATGTTGACCGAGAGGGTCTTCTCCTTGCGAACCCGCCCCTGTCCGCCGCAGCTCTTGCACGGTTTTTCGATCGTCTGCCCCGAACCGTGACAGGTGGGACAGGTCTGTTCCAGGGTGAAGAACCCCTGCTGTCGCCGCACGCGGCCTTGGCCATGACAGGTGCGGCAGCTGACCGGCCGTGTGCCGGGTTCGGCGCCGCTGCCCTGGCACGTGTCGCAATGAGCGAAGGTCGCGACACGAATCGTTGTCTGCTTGCCCTTGAACGCGTCTTCGAGTGAGACATCGAGGTTGTAGCGCAGATCGCTGCCACGCGCCGGGCCCGCCTGAGTGCGTCTGCCGGCACCCATCGCGCCGAACATCTCTTCGAAGATGTCGGCGAACCCGCCCGAAAAGCCGCCGCCAAAGGCGAAATCACCGGGACCGCGGCCGCCGTTTTCAAATGCGGCATGGCCGTACCGGTCATAGGCGGCCCGCTTCTGGTCGTCTTTTAGGACGTCGTAGGCTTCGCTGATTTCCTTGAATTTCTGCTCGGCCGAAGTATCGCCCGGGTTGCGATCCGGGTGATAGGTCATCGCCAGCTTGCGGTAGGCCCGCTTCAGCTCGTCGGCATCGGCCGTTTTCGACACACCGAGTACTTCGTAAAAGTCCCGCTTCGCCATCTCTCGACTGATACCCGGCCATTATCGGTTGCAGGGGAACGCCCCCTGGAAGAACCCATCAGCGGAACGTCCCCGACTGAAGGCGGGGACGTTCGCACCGCGTAATGCCGCGGAAACGCCAGCGTTAAGCGGAACCGCGCCGCTTCTGATCGTCGACTTCCTCGAAATCGGCGTCAACGACCTTGTCGCTCCCTGCGTCGCCGCCCGGTCCGCCGCCGGCCGCACCCGGTCCGGCACCGCCGCCCGAATCGGGGCCGGCGCCCTGCGTTGCCTTGTACATGGCTTCGCCGAGCTTCATCGCGACCTGAGCCAAGGCCTCGGTCTTCTGCTTGATCTGCTCGGCATCATCGCCGCTCACCGCGTCTTTCAGCGACTGGATCGCGCCTTGTACGGCATCCCGCTCGTTCGCCGGCACCTTGTCGCCGGCTTCCTGGAGGCTGCGCTCGGTCGTATGGATCAAGCCGTCGGCATGGTTCTTCGCCTCGACCAGGTCGCGCCGCTTCTTGTCCTCGGCGGCGTGCGCCTCGGCGTCCTTGACCATCTTGTCGATGTCGGCCTCGGACAGACCACCGGAGGCCTGGATGCGGATCTGCTGCTCCTTGCCGGTCGCCTTGTCCTTGGCCGAGACGTTGACGATCCCATTCGCGTCGATGTCGAAGGTCACCTCGACCTGCGGCATGCCGCGCGGCGCCGGCGGGATGCCGACCAGATCGAATTGGCCGAGCAGCTTGTTGTCGGCCGCCATCTCGCGCTCGCCCTGGAACACCCGGATCGTCACTGCGGTCTGGTTGTCCTCGGCGGTCGAAAAGGTCTGGCTCTTCTTGGTCGGGATCGTCGTGTTGCGGTCGATCAGCCGCGTGAACACGCCGCCCAGCGTTTCGATGCCGAGGGACAGCGGCGTCACGTCGAGCAGCAGGACATCCTTGACCTCGCCCTTCAGCACGCCCGCCTGGATCGCGGCGCCGATCGCTACGACTTCGTCCGGGTTGACGCCGCGATGCGGCTCGCGCCCGAAGAACTGCTTCACCGCCTCGATAACCTTCGGCATGCGGGTCATGCCGCCGACCAGGATCACCTCGTCGATCTCGGAGGCCTTGAGCCCGGCGTCGCGCAGCGCGGCGCGGCACGGATCGATCGTCTTCTGGATCAGATCATCAACGAGCTGCTCAAGTTTCGAGCGCGAGAGCTTGATATTGAGGTGCTTCGGACCGGTCTGGTCGGCCGTGATGAACGGCAGATTGACGTCGGTCTGCACTGCGGAGGACAGCTCGATTTTGGCCTTTTCGGCGGCCTCCTTCAGGCGCTGCAAGGCGAGCTTGTCGTTACGCAGGTCGATCCCCTGCTCTTTCTTGAACTCGTCAGCGAGATAATCGATGATTTTCTTGTCGAAATCCTCGCCGCCGAGAAACGTGTCGCCGTTCGTCGATTTGACCTCGAACACGCCGTCGCCGATCTCGAGCACCGAGATGTCAAAGGTGCCGCCGCCGAGATCGTAGACCGCGATCGTGCCGGTGCCCTTCTTCTCCATGCCGTAGGCCAGCGCGGCGGCGGTCGGCTCGTTGATGATGCGCAGCACCTCAAGACCAGCTATACGGCCGGCATCCTTGGTTGCCTGGCGCTGCGAATCGTTGAAGTAGGCAGGGACCGTGATGACCGCCTGCTCGACCGTCTCGCCGAGATAGGCCTCGGCGGTTTCCTTCATCTTCTGCAGGATGAAGGCGCTGATTTGCGACGGCGCGTATTTCTTGCCGCGGCTCTCGACCCAGGCGTCGCCATTGTCGCCGGGCACAATCTTGTAGGGCACGAGATCGCGGTCCTTGCGCACCATCGGGTCTTCCATGCGGCGCCCGATCAGCCGCTTGATCGCGAAGAACGTGTTCTCGGGGTTGGTCACGGCCTGCCGCTTCGCGGCCTGACCGACAAGCCGCTCGCCGGAATCGGTGAACGCCACCATCGAAGGCGTTGTGCGTGCGCCCTCGGCGTTCTCGATGACCTTTGCGTTCGCGCCTTCCATCACGGCGACACACGAATTCGTGGTGCCGAGATCGATGCCGATGACTTTACTCATTAGAAACCTCTTTTCTGAAGCAGGACCGGTCGGCCCGGGAAACGCCAGCACCGTCCCGATCCCCCGGAGAGCGACCGCAGTCCCGGCTGATCCAACCGGGACCGGGTCACGCGGTATATATGTGGGAGCGGGCGCGGTGCTGCAACCGTCCGAGCCCCATGTCCGACGGGCGGAGGCTGAGTGTCCGATACCGAAGATCACCCCCTTTTGGTCCGGCAGACGCGGCAGAAATCGCTTGACAACGGCTCTCATCCGGCGATATATTACATATCGGGTCGGAGTTCCGATCCTTAAATTAGATTAGGTGATCACATGAATAAATTAGATAGGTGATCACATGAAAACAAATGCCGACGTTGAAGCAGAGCTGGCGCGGGAAATCTCCGGGATGCTTCGTAAATTTAGTTTGGAAATATTTCCCGAGAGATATCAATGTGAAGTTCATCTTTACCGGGGAAACAGAAAAAAGAGAAGAGACGCCCAATTTGGGGTCAATTGGGACCCCGACATGGATGCAATCCGAATCGGATTTTCACCAATAAAAGAAAAAGCCGAAACCGCCGCGGGCCAAAGCCCGCCATTGTCCGAGCAGGAGAAGCGGGAGTCCGTAGAGGATCGGCTGGCGGATCTTGCGCGCGCGCTGGACAGCGCGGAGAGACGCCCGGGCTACGAATTTGTTTCGCTGAAGTGGTTTCGCGACAGTGCGCTCTCTCGTGAGGGATTTGCCTGGACGGCGGACGAATTCGCACGGCACGATGTTTTGCGCGAGGCCATCGATCGGCGCTGGATTCTCACAAGCAAAGTAGCCAATCCGCGACCGCCGAATTTTCCCGTCACAGCAATTCGGCTGAACAGACAGATGCCCGAAGTCATTGCTGTCCTCGGCGGCCACCCGGTTAGTCCGCCCGCTTTCCGTCCGGTGCCGATCCGCGGAGGGCCGTTGTCGACGACAGTACTCCGCGACAGGCGGTGACTTGGCTCTCTACTTTTTGGATACCAGCGCGCTGGTGAAGCTCTACGTGCAGGAGCCCGGCACAGACCGGCTCCTGCCGCTTATCAGTGATCGGCCGGAAAATCGGTTTGCGGTTCTGGCGATCGCGGCGGTCGAAATCCGCTCCGCCATCAGGCGCCGCCAGCGGGCAGGCGACATCGAGACCGAGGCGGCCACGGCAATTCTCGAAAATGTGCAATCTCACCTGGAGACCCGGTTTATTCGGCAGGCAGTAAACGAAACTGTGATCGACTCGGCGCTGGAGATGATCGACCGGTACACCCTGCGTGCTTACGATGCCGTTCAACTGGCTGGATGCCTCGTGCTCTGCGCGATAACCGCGGAGCTTTTCACTTTTATATGCTCCGATCACCAGTTGCTGGAGGCGGCGCGATCGGAGCAACTGAGGGTATTCGACCCCGCTGCGTGAAATACCGCAGATGCCGGACACACCGGTTGCGGTGTCGAAGCAAGCGAAGCAGGCGCGGCGTCATCGTTTCGCCAAGCTTCCGACGGATGTTCCGGCGTTTTACGCGCGCTAGTTGATGCCGGCCGACCTCCAGGCGGTGCGCCGCGGACACCGCTGCTTCGACGCCGAGAACGGCGGACAACAAGTAAGTATGTCGGCGGCGCGCTCTTATCCCGTTTATGCCGGCGCGCGGCGGGCATACAGCAGGAATTCGCGGTTGCCGGCGGGACCCTGGATCGGGCTTTCGACCATCCCGTTAACGCGCCAACCCGGTTGCGCCGCGACCCAGGCCGACACTCGCTCGCACACCGCGCGGTGCACCGCCGGGTCGCGCACGACGCCGCCCTTCCCGACCTCGGCCGGCCCCGCCTCGAATTGCGGCTTGATCAGGGCGACGAGCGCGGCTCGTTCGGCCGCCAGAGACAGCGGAGCCGGGAGTACGGTCGCGAGCCCGATGAAACTGGCGTCGCAGGTGATCAGATCGACCGGCTCAGGGATCTCGGCCTGCGTCAGGTAGCGCGCGTTGACGCCTTCATGGACAACAACTCGCGGGTCCTGCCGCAACTTCCAGGCAAGCTGGCCGCGCCCGACATCAACCGAATGCACCAGCGCGGCGCCGTGCGCGAGCAGCACGTCGGTGAACCCGCCGGTCGAGGCGCCTATATCGAGCACGACCGCGCCGCCGACAGAGATCGCGAAACGCTCCAGCGCGGCTTCCAGCTTGAGCCCGCCGCGCGACACCCACGGATGATCGCGCCCGGCAAGGGTCAACTCCGTGTGGTCGGGCAGCGCGGTGCCTGGTTTGTCGATGCGCTGGCCCGAAGCAGTCACCAGCCCCGCCATTATCAATGCCTGCGCCCTGGCCCGGCTCTCGGCGAGGCCGCGGTCAACGAGCAGCTGATCGGCACGCCGCTTGGCCACGTGCTTTACCCAAAACGGTTTCACCTGCACAGGATATGGCAACGCCATCGGCAAATTGACCAGGCGCGCCGGTAGCCGGCGCCGGAGACTGAACCGACCGCAAGTCGATGCATCGCCTGCAGCATTCATTCCGTCACTATCGGTCAGCGCGCCTGCGCGAAGAACTTGTCAATCGGGGGAAATGATGAACGGTCCTGAACCGCCAGCCCTGGTCCTGGAAACCGAGCCGGACCCGGAAAAAATCCACTTACTCGAAGAATGGCTTTACGCCTTCAACGTCGAAGCGACCGGGATTGCGGACGGCCAGTCTTTCGGCCTGTTCTTGCGCGGCGCCGACAATGCCATCATTGGCGGCGCCTATGGCTGGAGCTGGGGCGACACCTGCTTTCTCCGCTATCTCTTCGTTCCGGCCGAGCTGCGCCGCCACGGCCACGGCACGACGCTGATGCGGTCAGTCGAGCAACATGCCCGGATGCGTGGCTGCCGCCAGATCGTATTGGAAACGCACGATTTCCAGGCCCCCGAGTTCTACCGAAAATTCGGCTACGTGGTGACCGGCGTCGTCGAGGGGTATCCGCGCGGCCACCGGCTCCTCACGATGGTAAAGCAGCTGCAATCTCCGGAGCCGCAGGATTAGAGGATTACGGAACTACGCTGGCCGGCGGGCGCTGGTCAGAAGGAACGTTGCCGGCAGGCGCATGCCATCGCCGCCCGCATATGGTGCGAACGCGGCCTCGATGTCGCGGACAATCGTCCGGCGCGTCGCTTCGCTGGCCTGTTTCTCATCGATCAGCCGCTGCACCAGCCCAAATTGCGCGGCGTGCTCAGCCATCGCGGCCGCCGTATCGCCGCGAACGTCAAACTGCCGCGCCTCGATCGCAATCGCGGCAAAACCGGCGCTGTCGAGAATGCCGCGCAGGTAGTCGCGGTCGCCGAAGGCGTGCGGCCCCGGGGCGCGCGGCGGCAGCGGGGCCGGCGGCCCGAGATGGCGCACCGCGATCTCGAACGGGATCTTCCAATGCGTGTTTTCGTCAATCGTCGCCCACACCGCCATGACCAGCCGCCCGCCGGGGCGCAGTGCCTGGATCAGGTTGCCGAACGCGGCGGCGGGATCGGCGAAAAACATGACCCCGAGGCGCGAGGTCAGCAGGTCGTACAATTCCGGAACGAATGCATGCACCTGCGCGTCGGCCAGGATTAGCTCGACATTGGTGAGCCCGACCTCGTCGACCCGCCGGCGTGCCGCATCAAGCATCGGCCGCGAGATGTCGGCCCCGGTCACACGCCCCGCGGGTCCGACCGCCCGGGCATAGGGGACGGTTGTGACTCCGGTGCCGCAACCGATATCGAGCACCCGTTCGCCCGGCGCGGGAGCGGCCGCCGCGAGAAGCTGTTCAAGCATCTCGACATTGCGCGCTTCCTGCGCCTCCTGCCGTCCGACCCAGCGCGGCCCGGCAACCTCGTTCCAATACCGCTGCATCTCGGCGTTGGCTGAGTTCTCCTCAGGCTCTGGTCTGGTCATTTGGGCACCTGTACGACGTCGCTATCTTCGATAGCCTTTACTATGATGGAATACACGCTGTCCGCGAAGGACAGATAGCAATCGGGAGGAATCTGTGAAAATTGTGCACATGGTTGCGTTGTCTGCGCTTGCCGGAGCAGTGCTTGGGGGAGGCGCCATCCACGGCCTCCACGCACAAGGGAAGCCCCCCATCTATTATGTCGCGGAAATCGACGTGAAAGACCCGGACGCCTACGCGAAGGAATATGCGCCAAAGGCTCAGGCGATGATAAAGGCCGCGGGCGGACGGTTTCTCGCTGCGGACCCGCATCCGGTGCCCTTCGAAGGCGAGCAGAAATCGCGCGTGGTGATCCAGGTTTGGGATAGCATGGAGAAAATAAAAGCATGGCAGGACATGCCCGAATGGAAGGAACTCCATAAAGTCGGGCAAAAATATGCGACGTTCAAGGAGTTCGCCGTTCAGGGACTGCCGCAATAGCCTTGAGCATTACGTTATGGTTGTTAATTGGCATGTAGATTTGCGCCGGTTTCCCCAACTCTCTCCCCGCCTATGGGAAAGAGTTGGGGTGAAGGGCTTCGGGAATTTTCGTCCGTCAGCGCCCGATAATGCCTTCCGCCTTCAGCGCATCGACCTCCTGCGCGCCGAGCCCGAGCCACGCGCCGAGCACTTCGGCATTATGCTGGCCGAGCAACGGCGACGGCTTGACCTTCGCCGGCCGGCCGTCGAAGCGCACCGGCCAAGCCGGCATCTTGACCTTGCCGGTGGTCGGATGGTCGATTGTCTGCATGATGCCGCGCTCGGCGAGCGATGGCTCGGCCATCAGCTCGACCGTGTCGAACACCGCGCCGGCTGGCACCCCGGCCTCGCCGATCAGCTTCATCGCCTCTTCCTTGGTGTGCTCGCGCGTCCAGGCGGAGATGATCTCGTCAACATCGGCGGCGTGCTCGCTGCGCGCGTTCTGCGTATCATAGCGCGGATCGCCCTTCAGATCCTCGCGCCCGATCGCCCGCAACAGACGCTGCCAGTGCTCGGGATTGCCGCGGCTGCAGAAGACATAGACGTAATCGTTCGGCCCGCCCGGCTTGCAGGGGTAAAGGGCCGACGGCACGAGACCACCCTGCTGCGAGCGGTCGCTGCCGCCGCGCTGCGGCGCCTTGCCGGTCGGCTGCGTGCGCGAGAACGGCACGCGCATGTAATGGATCATCGCGTCCTGCATCGCGACCTGCAGCCGCCGCCCCTGGCCGGTCTTCTGCCGCTTATACAGCGCGCCGAGGATGCTGATCGCCATCAGCATGCCGGTGCCGGTGTCGCCGAACGACGGACCCGGTTTAACCGGCGGGCGATCGCCATAACCGGTGACACTGGTCGGACCGCCGGCGGCCTGCGCGATCATGTCGAAGGCGAGGTTCTTTTCGTACGGGCTGCCGGTGCCGAAGCCCTTGACCTGGCAATAGATGATGCCGGGGTTGATCTTCTTCACCTCGTCATAGCCGAGGCCGAGGCGCTCGATCGTGCCTGGCGCCATGTTCTCGACCGTGACGTCGGCCTTGGCCAGCATCGACTTGACGATCTCGAGGCCGCGCGGTGACTTCAAATCGATCGTCAACGACTTCTTGTTGGCATTGAACTGGTGGAAATACCAGGGGTCCTTGTCGGGCGCGCCCGGTCCAGCGAGGCGGCGGCCGGGATCGCCGACCCTCGGGTTCTCGATCTTGACGACCTCGGCGCCGAGCCAGGCCAGCAACTCGGTGCAGGACGGTCCCGCCTCGAATTGCGTGAAATCGACCACCTTGACGCCTTCGAGACAATCCAGCTCGACGCCCAATTCAGCCATGATCTTCCTCCCGCTAGACGGCGCGTTCGCTCCCGCAACTCATTACCACCCCGGCGGCTCGATTGCTACTGCGGGCCGGTCGCGCGTCGGTAATCGCCTGCGCCGCCATCCTCCAGGCCCAAAGCAGCGGCAGCGCGCCGCAGACCAGCGCGATCCACAGCCCGGCGCATCTGTCGCGCCGCCGGGCGACGACGAGCACGAGAAATGGCCGCGCCTAGCCAGATCGCCCAGCCGTTTTTTTTACGGCCAATTGTTCATCGGGGAGGCCGGTGCTCCCCGCCAGAACCCCTCGATGATCGTGTTGATCGCAAAGAACAGCGGTATGCAGCCGAGGGCGAGCGCGATCCACAGCCCGGTGCGGCTACGCAGCCATGTGCTGACGATCAGCAGCACGCCGGTTCCGCCGAGCATCGGCGCGAGCAGACTCAGAAGACCGCGCACCGCCGCTTGCGCCTCGGGGTCCTCGCGCAGGAGCAGCAGGTTGTAGCCCAGCTGCAGCAGCACGACGAGATCGAGCAGAAAGACCGCCCACGCGCCGAGACGCAGGTAACTCACGCCGCCCCGGCGCCCGCCTCGTCCCGGCCCGCTTCGTCCCGTCCCAGGCGCGCCAGCCGCCGTTCGACCAGCCGGGCAAACAGCGAGGCGCCGAATGATAGCGCGCCATCGTTGAAGTCATACCCCGGATTATGCACCTCGCAGGCGCCCTCGCCGTCGCCATTGCCGATCTGGATATAGGCGCCGGGAACGCGTTCGAGCATGTACGAGAAATCCTCCGAGGCCATTGTCACCGGCCCGCGCCGGTTGACATTGTCCTCGCCGACGATGTCGGCGGCGCAATCGGCGATGAACTTGGCCTCGTCGGCGTGATTCACCAGCGGCGGAAAAAGACGGCGGAAATCGAGGCTGGCCGACGCGCCGAACCCGGCCGCGACGCCCTCGGCGATCTTCCGCATGCGCTCCTCGACCATCGTCATCGCGTTGCGGCTGAAGCAGCGCACCGTGCCGCGCAGCACCGCGCGCTCGGGAATGACGTTGTAGGCGTCGCCACCGTGAATCTGCGTGACGCTGACGACGACCGTATCGACCGGGCGCGCGTTGCGCGACACGATCGATTGCAGCGCCGTCGTGATGTGGCTGGCGACCAGCACCGGGTCGATTCCGGCCTCGGGCCGGGCGCCGTGCGCGCCCTTGCCGGTAATCGCGATGTCGAAGAACGCGCCGCCGGCCATCATCGCGCCATCGCGGATCTGGAATTTGCCAACGCCAAGCCCGGGCCGGTTGTGCATGCCGAAAACGACGTCGCACGGAAATTCGTCGAACAGTCCGTCGCGGATCATCGCCTCGGCGCCTCCGAGGCCCTCTTCGGCCGGCTGAAAGATGAAATGCACGGTGCCGTCGAAATTGCGGCTTTGCGCCAGATAGCGCGCCGCCCCAAGCAGCATCGCCGTGTGCCCGTCATGGCCGCAGGCGTGCATCCGCCCGTTATGGGTGGAGCGATGCGCGAAATTATTCGATTCAAGGATCGGCAAGCAGTCGATATCGGCGCGCAGCCCGATCGTACGCGGCGAGTTGCCGACCCGCAGCCTGCCGACGACGCCGGTTTTCCCCAAGCCGCGATGCACTTCGATGCCGCCGAATTCGGCGAGCTTTGCGGCGACGAGATCCGAGGTGCGCCGCTCCTCGAAGCCGAGTTCGGGATGCGCGTGGATGTCGCGCCTCCAGCGGGTCAGCTCGTCGTGAAAGCCGCTGATGGCTTCGATAACCGGCATCGCGTCCCCCTGCAATTGGACCGCCGACGTCTCGCCGGCATGCCGGCCGAGGCCGGCAACCGCTTTGGAATCCTCTCACCCCGACCCTCTCCCCCGGCGGGGGAGAGGAGGCCGGTTGTGAGTGAATGCGCAGCTAATTCTTGCTCTTATCGACCAGCGCGTTCTGCTTGATCCACGGCATCATCGCGCGCAGCCGCTCGCCGACTTCCTCGATCTGGTGCGTTGCGGCGCGGCGGCGCATCGCCTTGAAGCTCGGCTGGCCGGCGGTGTTTTCCAGCACCCATTCGCGCGCGAACCGGCCGGATTGGATTTCGGCGAGCACCTTTTTCATTTCAGCGCGGACGTGATCGTCGATGATGCGGGGACCGCGCGAATAATCGCCATATTCGGCCGTGTTCGACACGGAATAGCGCATGTTGGCGATGCCGCCCTCGTAGATCAGGTCGACGATCAGCTTCACTTCGTGACAGCACTCGAAATACGCCATCTCGGGCGCATAGCCGGCCTCGACCAGCGTCTCGAACCCGGCCAGGATCAGCGAGGTCAGCCCGCCGCACAGCACCGACTGCTCGCCGAACAGATCGGTCTCGCATTCCTCGCGGAAACTCGTCTCGATGACGCCGGCGCGCCCGCCGCCGATCGCCGAGGCATAGGATAGCGCGATTTCGAGCGCGTTGCCGCTTGGGTTCTGATCGACCGCGACGAGACACGGCACGCCGCCGCCGCGCAGATATTCCGAGCGCACCGTGTGTCCCGGACCCTTCGGCGCGATCATGAACACGTCCATGTCGGGGCGCGGCTCGATCAGGCGGAAATGGATGCTGAGCCCGTGCGCGACCGCGAGCGCGGTGCCCTCGCGCATGTTCGGGCGCAGTTCGTTGTTGTACAGCCCGGCCTGCAATTCGTCGGGCGCCAGCACCATGACGATGTCGGCCCATTTCGCCGCTTCGGAATTGGTCAGGACCTTGAACCCGGCATTCTCGGCCTTCGCCGCCGACGGCGAACTCGGCCGCAATGCCACGACCACGTCCTTGACGCCGCTGTCGCGCAGATTGTTGGCGTGCGCGTGGCCCTGGCTGCCATAGCCGATGACCGCGACCTTCTTCGACTTGACCAGGTTCACATCCGCATCGCGGTCGTAATAAACGCGCATCGTTCTTCTCCTACTGGATTATTCAGCCTACGGAGACACTAGAGACCACGAATGTCAAAGCTTGAGCTGACTTCGAGCAAAGTTCCGGTCGTAGCGGGCCATCTGATCCGATCCGGCCGCGTACGTGAGGATCCCGGCCATGCACGCAGCACTTCGCTCGGGAGGAGAAACTCCCTTTCCTCTGTAGTCCTCTGTGCCTCTGTGGTGAATTGGCCTTAATGTTTTTGTCCAATCTTGTAATCTGATCATGCAACTGCTTCTTTCCATTAAACCTGCAAACCAAATCATGAAAAGGTAGCGATAGGACAGTGTTTCTTTTGTACTTCAATACTTTTGCTAAAGCTTAGAGCAGCAATTGATCATGATTCTTTTGGATCATCGGTGAGTTAATCACGGGTATGTCTGTTACGCGCACTACGCGATTGTCTTTACCAAACATGAGAAAAATATCTTCGAGGGTCGTCGTACTGAAATATATTCTACGGAAAATCCGTATAACTGGTGCTTCGGCCCCCCGTCGTGTTGAAATCCAAATCTAAAACCGTCCCGCGCCGCGGGCGATCGCGACGGCGCCGGTGCGCGACACCTCGGCGAGCCCAAGCGGCTCCATAAGCGTGATGAAGGCGCTGAGCTTTTCGGCCGAGCCGGTGATCTCGAAGACAAAGCTCTCGATCGTCGTATCGACGACACGGGCGCGGAAAATGTCAGCAAGACGCAATGCCTCGATGCGTGCCTCGCCTTTGCCGGTCACCTTGACCAGCACCATCTCGCGCTCGACGAACGGGCCTTCCTCGGTCAGGTCGCGGACCCGGTGCACCGGAACTAGCCGCGACAGCTGCGCCTTGATCTGCTCGATGATCATCGGCGTGCCCGAGGTGACGATCGTAATGCGCGACAGCTGTTCACGGCGATCAACCTCGGCGACGGTCAGGCTTTCGATATTGTAACCGCGCCCGGAAAACAGCCCGACGACGCGCGCCAGGATGCCCGGCTCGTTATCGACGAGCACGGCGATCGTGTGCCGTTCGATGGCTTCCACCGCGCCCGCCTCAGACCAGCACCATGCCTTCTTCCGAAACCGGCCGCTCGGCCTTGTCGGCGGGGCCGAGCAGCATCTCGTTATGGGCCGCGCCCGAGGGGATCATCGGGAAGCAGTTCTCGACCTGATCGACCACGACATCGAGGATAAAGGCGCCCGGCGTCTCGATCATCTCGCGGATCGCGTCATCCACTTGGTCCGGCCGCTCGATGCGCCGCCCGACCGCGCCGAACGCATCGGCCAGCTTCACGAAATCGGGCAGTGCCGCGGTGTAGCTTTCGGAATAGCGGCCGCCATGCAGCAGCTCCTGCCACTGCCGCACCATGCCCATGTACTGGTTGTTCAGGATGAACACCTTCACCGGCAGCCGGTACTGCGCGATCGTCGACATCTCCTGGATATTCATCAGGATCGAGGCTTCCCCGGCAACATCGATCACCAGCGCGTCCGGGTGCGCGACCTGCACGCCCATCGCCGCCGGCAAACCATAGCCCATTGTGCCGAGCCCGCCCGAGGTCATCCAGTGGTTGGGCTTTTCGAACTTGAAGAACTGCGCCGCCCACATCTGGTGCTGGCCGACCTCGGTCGTGATGTACGGGTCGCGGTCCCGAGTCAGCGCGTACAGCCGTTCGAGCGCGTATTGCGGCTTGATGATGTCCTTGCGCGAGCGGTCGTAGCGCAGGCAGTCGCGCGCCCGCCAGGTATCGATCTGCCGCCACCACGCGGTGCGCGCCGCGCCATCGGTCTGTGGCGCCATCTTGCGCCACCCGGCGAGCAATGCGGCGAGCGTTTCGGCGCAGTCGCCGAGCAGCGGCAGGTCGATCCGCACGTTCTTGTTGATCGAGGACGGGTCGATGTCGATGTGGATCTTCTTCGAATTCGGCGCAAACGCGTTGAGCCGTCCCGTCACCCGATCGTCGAAGCGCGAGCCGACCGCGATCATCAGGTCGCAATCGTGCATCGCCATGTTCGACTCGTAGGTGCCGTGCATGCCGACCATGCCGAGGAAATGCGGGTCGCTCGCCGGGAATGCGCCGAGCCCCATCAGGGTCAACGTGCACGGTGCATCGACGAGACGCACGAGTTCGGTAAACCGGGCGCAGGCCTCGGGGCCGGAATTGATCAGACCGCCGCCGCCGTAAAATAGCGGTTGCTTCGCCGCCGCGATCAGCTGGACGGCCTCGGCGACGCGCCCCGGATCCGGCTGAAGCTGCGGCCGGTAGGTCTTGTGCGTTGTCTGTGCGGGCGCGGAATATTCTCCGAGGGCGAACAGCACGTCCTTCGGCAGATCGACCACCACCGGACCGGGTCGCCCGCTGCGAGCGACATAGAACGCCTCGTGCAAAATGCGCGAGAGGTCGGCGACGTCCTTGACGAGATAATTGTGCTTGGTGCAGGGCCGCGTGATGCCGGTCGTATCGGCTTCCTGAAAGGCGTCGTTGCCGATCAGATGGGTCGGCACCTGCCCGGTCAGACATACGACCGGCACCGAATCCATCAGCGCGTCGGTCAACCCGGTAACGGCGTTGGTCGCGCCGGGACCGCTCGTGACCAGCACGACGCCGACTTTGCCGGTCGAGCGCGCGTATCCTTCTGCCGCGTGCACCGCGCCGCCCTCCTGGCGCACCAGGATGTGGCGCAGCGCGTTCTGCTTGAACAGCGAATCGTAAATCGGCAGGACCGCGCCGCCGGGATAGCCGAATACGACATCGACGCCCTGATCGACGAGGGCCTTGATGACGATATCCGCTCCGCAGATCGGCTCGGCCGACATGTTGCTCTCCGTCAGGAAATACGCCACTGGAAGAAACGGCAAATTCCGCCCGGCGGCCCGCCTTTCGGTGGCCCGGGGGAGCGGCACCCTAATCAGCTAGGGTCAGCGGGTCAACAGGAATTGGTCAACAAAATGACAGGAGCACCGCAGCAAACTTTCCGAATGTTGCTCATTTATTAGCAGGTCGGGTTTCATCTGGTGGCGAAACCACGTCATCTGCCGTTTTGCGTAGCGCCTTGTCTCTCGTTGCGCGATCGCGATCGCTTCGCTCAGCGGGATTTCACCGGCGAGGTGACGCAACAGCTCCGGCAGGCCGACCGCTTTCATGGCCGGCAGATCGGGCGCGAGTTCGCGCGCCGCCAAGGATGCCGCCTCGTCGAGCGCACCCGCCTCGATCATCCGCTCGAAGCGGGCATCGCAAACGGCGTAAAGCGCCTCGCGCGGCGGCATCAGCAGGATCGAGGCGAAACGGTATGGCGCCGGCTCGCCCCGACGACGCCGCCAGGCGCCAATCGGCGAACCGGTCGCGTGAACCACCTCGAAGGCGCGCGTCAGCCGCTGCCTGTCCCCCGGCGGCAGAAGCGAAGCCGTCTCGGGATCGAGCATCGCCAATTGCGCGCGAAACCCCTCGCCGCCGAGTTGCCCATACAGCGCGGTGGCCTCGGCGCGGATTTCCGGCGGGATCGGAGGGATCGCGGCCAGCCCCTCGCGCAACGCCCGCAAGTAAAGCCCGGTCCCGCCGACCACCAGTGGCAGCCGTCCGGCGCTCTGTGAGGCGGCAATCTCGCGGAGCGCCGCCTCGCGCCATTGCCCGGCCGAGCCGCGCTCGGACGCATCGAGACAGCCGTAGAGGCGGTGCGGCGCCCGTGCCCTTGCATCGGCGTCCGGCGATGCCGTCAGGATCGGCATGTCGCGGTAGACCTGCAGCGCGTCGGCATTGATGATGGTGCCGTCGAACGCTTGCGCGAGACCAAGCGCCAGCGCCGACTTGCCGCTCGCCGTCGGCCCGGCGATGACAACGACCTGGGATAGCCGATTTGTATCTTTCAGCTTCGTCAAATATGCCAGCCATGTTCGGGTCGAATTTGCATCGGCATTGTGCGTTCTTTGAGGGCTCGCGTTGCGAGCCGCCTCAGGATGACGTAAGTTTCGAATGATAGTAAGAAAGAACGTCATCCTGAGGAGGCGTGCAATGCACGCCGTCTCGATGGACGCACAGGCGCGCTGGTCGAACCTGGCACAGGATTCAAGCGAAAATTCGTTTCGCACCTCGCAACGGTCTGCGTGCTCGCTTTGTGCCGTTCCGGCGTTAGTGCGGCATGTTTGACCTGACCTTTCTCGGCACCGGGGCTACCACGCCGTCACCCGAACGCGGGTTGCCGGCTCTGCTGGTGAGCGCCGGCAGCGAGCGCTTCCTGATCGATTGCGGCGAGGGGACACAGCGCCAGCTGCTGCGCTCCGGTGCCGGCTTCCGCCGTCTCGACCATATCCTGCTGACGCATACGCATCTCGATCATGTGCTCGGTCTCGGCGGCCTGCTCGCGACATTGGCTCTGTTCGAACTGCGCGGCGCGCTCACCATCTACGGCAGCCGCGAGACCGTCGGCTTTGTCGAACGCTACCTTGGCGGCATCTGGCCCGGTGGCCAGACCCCGACGCCGGTCCGCCTGGTCGCGCTCGAACCGGGTCCGGTGTTGGCCGGACGCGGTTATTGCGTGACCTGTTTTCCGGTGCGCCATCACAAGACGCAAAGCCTCGGCTATCTATTCGAGACGACCCGGCGCCGCCATGTGCTGCCCGAGCGTCTCGACGCGCTCGGTGTTCCGGCGGGGCCGTTGCGGGCGCGCCTCGCTCTCGGTCAGCATATCATACTTGCCGATGGACGCGAGGTCGCGCCGGGAGACGTCGCGGCAACGGAAGCAACTTCAACCAAGCTGGCGGTCGTTGGCGACACCGAAGAAACGGAGATGCTTGCGCCGTACGTTGCCGGGGCCGATGCGCTGGTAATCGAGGCGACATTCCTCGACGAAGACGCAGGCTTGTCCGCCGGGCGGGGGCACCTGACAGCCGGTCAAGCCGCTCGGCTGGCCCGAGACGCCGGGGTCGGTTCCCTCTGGCTGACGCATATATCGGGACGCTATGGGTCCGGCGCCGTCGCCGCGGAAGCCAGACGGTTCTTCCCCGAAGCGAGCGTCATGAACGATTTCGACCGGGTAACGGTCACTGCTGCGCGTACAAGAAAGCATGAAGAATGAGAGCCGCGGACGCGGCTCTCACCCTTTAATCACTGACGGCCGCGATCGGAACGGTTGTTGTTTCCGCCATGCGAGCGGTTGTCGCTGTTCCCGTTTGCATGCTCGCGGCCATGCGAACGGTTGTCGCCGCTATGCGAGCCACGGCTCCCGCCGCCGCGGTCCTCGTCGCTGCCTCGGTGCTGTTCCATGTAGGTCCGCGTGTGGTGGTGGATCTGGCCGTCCTCGCCCCGGTATTCGCGGCGCTTCAGGTCGGCCTCCTCCTCACGGTCATGGTCTTGCCCGCGGGACTGCGTCTGGTGCGAGCCGCTATGCGAACGGTTGTCGTCGTCGCGGCCGCCACTGTGCGAACGGCTGTGGCCGCCGCTATCGTGCGAGCGGCTATCGTCGTGGCCGCTGCCGTGCGATTTGCCGTGCGCGGTGCCCTCTTCCTTTGTGTGCGGCCACGGCTCATCGGTCGACTTATGCGGGTGGCGTCCGGTTCCTTGTTGGCCCTTGTTCTCAGCCATTCTGCTCTCCTGTATCGCTCCTACCAACGCGCGGTCGATTTCCGGCGCGTATACGGCTGCAAAACACCGGAGAAGCTGGAATCGCCCAACAGCAACCGCTAGTCGCTCGCCTGCGACGCCGGGTTGCGCAGAGCGCTAAGGGCAACGGAAGTCGATCCCGGATCGCCGATTCGGGAATAGTCCGATCGCCGTCCCGTTATTGCGGAGGCGGCCTGAACAGCCGGGGCGGAGCGCCGCGCCGTCCCGCGCAATATTGGTCGCGTGTCGCCATGCGTTGCTCAGCGATCATTTTTGCCAGCGGCTCCGGCCATATCGTATTCTGACGCGAAGCAGCAGCGGATAGCGAAAACCAGTGCTCGAAACGACGATTGCCGGCAGCCTGCCTAAACCCTGCTGGCTGGCCGAGCCGCGCAAGCTGTGGGCGGCGTGGCAGCTCGACGGCGAAGCGCTCGCCGAAGGGAAGCGCGACGCCATTCTGCTCGCATTGAAAATTCAGGAGGATGCCGGCATCGACATCGTCACCGATGGGGAGCAGTCGCGTCAGCATTTCGTGCACGGCTTTCTCGCCGGGATCGACGGCATCGATTTCGCCCGCCAGGTGCGCATCGGCATTCGCGACAATCGCTATGAAGCAATGGTTCCGACCGTTACCGGGAAACTGCGGCGGCGCGATTCCGTCCACGCCGCGGAGGCGCTGATCGCCCGAACGCATACGACACGACGGCTCAAATTCACGTTGCCGGGGCCGATGACAATCGCCGATACGATCGCCGACGCGCATTATGGCGATCGCGTTGCACTGGCGATGGCCTTCGCCGAGGTGCTCAACGAGGAGGCGCGCGACCTCGCGGCGCTCGGCGTGGATGTGATCCAGTTCGACGAACCCGCGTTCAACGTCTATCTCGACGCGGTTGTCGGCTGGGGCATCGAGGCGCTGCACCGCGCCGCCGCCGACCTGCCGTGCCGAACCGCTGTGCATATCTGCTATGGCTACGGCATTCCGGCGAATATCGAATGGAAGCGCGGTCTCGGCCGCGAGTGGCGGCAATACGAGCGGATCTTCCCGGCACTGGCGGAGAGCCGCATCGACCAGGTGTCGCTGGAATGCGCCAATTCGCGCGTGCCAATCGAAATGTTGGCGCTGCTCGCCGGCAAGGATGTGCTGGTCGGCGCGATCGATGTCGCAAGCGACGAGGCGGAGACGCCGGAGCAGGTTGCCGTGACGATCGAACAGGCGCTGCGTTATGTCCCCGCCAGAGCGGCTGTTTCCGTGCACGAATTGCGGCATGGCGCCGCTCGACCGCACGCTGGCGAACCAGAAGCTGGCGGCGCTTGCCGCCGGCGCGGCGCTGGTGCGCGGCCGCTCAGCGTCAACATCCGGGCCCGGCCAGAGCATCGCCTGCTGAATTCGCCTCCTCGGCCTCAAGCTTCGATCAGGCTCAGGTCGCCGCGGAGGAGGTTGAAAAGCTGCGGCAAATCGTCAATCCGGGTGATGTACAAGAGCCAGCCGACGCGAGTGCGGCGAGGGCTGCGCCCGAGCGTTGCCGGTTCCAACTTGGTGGTGCGGAACTTGATAATGTCGGCCCGATTGGTCCTGTCGTGTCCCACTCGATCGGCGCGAGACAGAACAGGTCCCGGACCGTCCAACTTGATCGCAACTACGACAACAGCCATCAAAGGCGTGGTAAGCACAATCAGAAGGCAGGCAATCAACACGTCAAGTGCTCTGTTCATATAAACACTCCCCCTTTCGAGCCCCGTCCACTACCTGTTGGATAATAAGCCAAAGGAAGTATATTGTATACGCACGAAGTCGAGTTTGGATTTTTAGACTAAGGCGATATCCAAGCGGACTTTACGACAGTCAGGAGACACCCATATAAGCCATTTGGCTGAGGACTGCGAACATAAATTGGGAGCATCCCAGCCGTTACCGGCGTTTCTCGTAGGTTCGGACGTTATGTCTCGGGCCGCAAACAAGGGCACATTTGTATGGCTGAGTCGATCAGACCTCGGGACGAGCGTATCGCGCGTCGCGCACGGCAGCGAACCGAACGACTGCCGAGGGAAACGACATTGTTCCTCATTGCGGCCCTCTCCATTCTCTGCTGGGCGCTCCTGGTTTTCCTCGGGGCGGAGGTGTGGTCCGCTCTTGGCTGAACGCCCGTACCGCCGCGGACCGCCGATTTACCGTACCGTTCTCGGGCGAAAAGCTATCCGTGCCAAACGTATCGAAACGCCAGCGTGGTGGCGAACGTCGCCAGCCGAGCGACGCGGCCGTTAACCCGATCGCGAGCTGAAGATACCGAGGCGAGGGGAAAGGGATTCTACTCGCAGGCGAATTGCCTTAGGCTGCGGCGGCGGAGGTTGGGGACCGTCGTTTGCGTGCTTTTCATGTGCTTGTGTTCGCCGCCCTGGCGGTGCTGGCGCTGCTGCTCGCCGGCTGCTCGAATTTGCCGCAGCGCGACGATATTGTCGCGCAGGCCTATCAGGACAACGAGATCGCCTTCAACGTCGTCAAGGTCGACGACGCGGTGGTCGGCGTGCTGGCGGCGCGGCCCCGCCCGGCATTCCGCGAGCGCTTCAAGGAATATCTGCCGCCGCCCGAGCTGAAGATCGCGGTTGGCGATATGGTCTCGGTCGTGATCTGGGAAGCGGCCGCGAACGGTCTGTTCGGCAATTCGCTTTCCGAGCTTCCGCTACGACGGGGCGGCGCTACCGGCCGGACGCGGACGCGGCCGGCGGAAGAGGCTCCGCGTTCGAGCCTGATCGCGCCATTCGGGCCTAGCCCCGAGGCGCCGCGCTCGGGCCTAACCGCCCCATTGGATCAAAGCCTCGAGCGGTCGCCTTTTGCGGGACCTGATGCTGCGCGCCCGGCCGCTCCTTCTTCGACGACAACGCCGACCGAGCCGGGTTCGGCTGCCGCTTTGGCGCCTCGCGACCGTGGCGCGATCACCGAGCTTGCCCGTCACGCCGGCCAGACCGGTCGCCCCGGGACCTCGATCCCCGAGCAGCCGGTCGGCCCCGACGGGACGATCACGATACCCTATGCCGGGCGTGTCGCCGCGGCCGGCCGGACGGCAACCGAGCTCGGGCGCCGGATCCAGGCTTTGCTCGGCCCGATCGCAATCGACCCGCAGGCGCTCGTTATCGTGCAGCGCGGCGCCGGCGGCTTGGTGAGTGTAGCCGGCGAGGCGATCCAGGGGGCGCGTGTTCCGCTCTCGGCCGGCGGCTCGCGCCTGTTGGATGTGATCGCGGTGGCCGGCGGCGCCACCACGCCGGTACCCGAAACGTTCGTCCGGCTATCGCGCGACGGCGTCACGGCAACCGTGCCTCTTGCCGTGCTGGTTGCCCATCCGGACCAGAACATCTTTGCTCGGCCCGGCGATGTGTTGATCCTGTCGCGCGTGCCGCAAACCCTCACCGTGTTCGGCGCCGCCGGCAATAATGCGCTGATCACCTTCGACGCGGAGCGGCTGTCGCTTGCGGAGGCGCTCGCGAAGGGCGGTGGCTTGCTCGACCAGCGAGCCGATCCGAGCGCGATCTTCGTCATGCGCTACGAACCTGTCGAATTGGTGCACGCGCTGGGGCAGCCGGTCGCGGCGCAGGCTCCCGCGGGGGTGTCGCCCATCATCTATCGGCTCGACCTGTCCGACGCGAAATCCTATCTGCTCGCGAAGCGTTTCCCGGTGCAGGACAAGGACATCATCTTTGTCGCCGAGGCGAAGACGGTTCCGATCCTCCGCGCGGTGCAGGCTGTGTCTCAGATCACTGGGCCGGTGACGAGGGCGGTCGTAATCTGCCGAGCTTACGGATGCTGACCGGCCGAGCCCGGCGCGGCTTGCCTCTCGGCAATCACGCGGTGGAGCGGGCGATCAGTGATGAGCGCGCCGCCGCGCGGAGGCTTCAGGCTCGCCGCCGCTGATCGCCTCCTTGACCTTGCCGGCGAGTTGCTTGAGCGTGAACGGCTTTGGCAGGAAATGCATCTCGGCGTCGCTGTCGAGCCGTTGGCGGAAAGCGTCCTCGGCGTATCCGGAGATGAAAATCACCTTCATGTCGGGGTGAATCTCGCGCACCTGCCGCACCAGCGCCGGGCCGTCCATGCGCGGCATCACGACGTCGGTGACCAGCAGATCGATGGTTTCATCGGCGTCACGGATCAGATCGAGCGCGGCCTCGCCGCTTTTCGCCTCCAGGACCTTGTAGCCTTTGTTGCGCAGCGCCCGGGCAGCGAAAATCCGAACCGGATCCTCGTCCTCGACCAGCATGACGGTACCGATGCCAGTCAGATCGACAGCCGGGAGCGTCTCCGGCGGGTCGCCGCGCGTGCCCGGGTCGGTCTCGGCAGCTTCATAACGCGGCAGGTAGATCCGGAAAACGGCACCCTCCTCCGGCACGCTGTCGACAAAGATGAAGCCGCCGGTCTGCTTGACAATGCCGTATACGGTCGACAGGCCGAGTCCGGTCCCGGAGCCGAGCTGCTTGGTAGAGAAGAATGGTTCGAAGATGCGTTCGAGGTTCTCTTTGGGGATGCCGACCCCGGTATCGACGACTTCGATCAGCACGTAGTTTCCGGTCGGCATGGTTTCGGCGCCGCGCCCGAACGGCGTCTCCTGCGCGACATTGCTTGTCCGGATTGTCAGCGTCCCGCCTTCCGTCATCGCGTCGCGAGCGTTGACGGCAAGGTTGATGATGACCTGTTCGAGCTGCCCCTGATCGACCTTGGCGAGGCCGAGATCGCGGCCGTGGATGAGCTTCAACTCGATGTTCTCGCCGATCAGGCGCCGCAGCAGGTGTGACAACTCGCCGAGAACGTCGCCGATGTCCAGGACTCGCGGCTGCAATGTCTGCTGACGCGAGAAGGCCAGCAGCTGCCGCACGAGATTGGCGGCGCGGTTGCCGTTCTGCTTGATCTGCATGATGTCGGCGAAGGACGGGTCGCCCGGCCGGAACCGCATCAGCAGCAGGTCGCAGAACCCGATCATCGCGGTCAGCAGATTGTTGAAATCATGCGCGACTCCGCCGGCGAGCTGTCCGATCGCCTGCATCTTCTGCGACTGCGCGAACTGTGCTTCGAGGTTCTTCTGCTCGGTCGCGTCGATGAAATGCAGCATCAGATCGCCGTCGCCGCTGTCGCCGCCGTCAAGCCGGCTCAGGAAAACGAAGCAGCTGCGCTCGCGCGGTCCGGTCAGACGCACATCGACCGGCCGCGGCGGCATCAGACCCTCCGCCGCAGCGCTCAGCCTGACCGCCAGCCGGGTCCGGTCCTCCTCGGCGACGAAGCTGATCAGCTGCTGACCGATCAGCGCCTGGAGCGGCGCCCCGAACAGGTCGCCGAGAGCACGGTTCGCCTCCTCGATCCTGCCGGATCGGTCGATCAAGGCGATCCCGACCGGGGCGTCGGCAAAAAAGCGCTGGAAGCGTTCGCGCGACCGTCGCAGCGCCGATTCCCATTGGCGCTCCGGCGTTAGATCACGCACGACCGAGCGGGTGCGCAGCTCGGACCCGCTCCCGACCGTGCTTTGGCTCAGCCACGCCTGGAGCGAGCCGCCGTTACGGCGTTTGAAGGCGATCTCGCCGCGCCGGCCGCCGTCGCCACTGCCGCCAAACGGGTCCCAGGGGAGGGTGTCGGCCGGCGGCGCGACGGCGAGGAATTCGTGCAAGCGGGCATCGCTGCCAACGATCTCCGCCGGGGACGAACCCAACCACTCTGCGAGCGTCTGGTTGACGAACAGAAACCGCCCGGCCGAGTCCACCGAATAGAAGCCGATGGGCGCATCGTTGAGGAACTCGACGAGCTTGTTTCGCTCGTCGCGGATCAGCGCCTCCATCTCGTGGCGGGCTGTGATGTCCTGAATGTTCCAGAAGCTGTAGCCCGGCCGTCCGGCAATCGGGTTGACCGAGATCGTGAACCAACCGACCACGGAGCCTCGCGAATACCGCAGCGGCAGCGCGGCGATGGCGCGGGCCCCTTGCACGGCACGGCTGCACAGCCGTTCGAAATCCGGCATTGCATCGGGCTCTGCGACGGCGGCCGCGATCCCCGGAATTGGACGCTCGCGAGCCAGCGGAAACAATTCGCGGTATGCCGCGTTGGCGTACGCGACCCGACCGTCAGGAGCCAGGATCAGCTGTGGATCCGGCGAGGCGTCAAGCGCCTCGGTCAAGATGTCGACCCGCGCGGCGAGCGCCGCGTATGCCGACCGCACGAGTCCGATAAAGGCGCCGAGCCCCACGGCGAAGGTGACGATGACGACAGCGGCCCCTTGCATCCGGGTGCCGTCTATAGTTGGTGTGAAAAACAGCGCAGCAGCGACAGCCGCTAAAGACAGGGTGAATGCGGCAATCGCCAAATGATTGGTCCACCCCGAGGGCGCCCGGTGCGTGGCCGAGCGTTTTCGGCTTCGGACCGACCCCCGGGCACTCTCAGTATCGGCCGCGGCCATGCTTCCTGCCCCGTTCTCGTTGCGAGCGCCGGCGGCGCACCGCTGGTTCGCGTTGGCGTCCCTGCCGCAGAATTGTGGACGGCCCATTAAAAGCAGCTTAAATCCGATGCTCTTCCCGTCCTGGACCCGGGCGGCAAGCCCAGCCAAAATCCCGCCGGAAATTGTTACTCGTCGCGATAGGTGCGCTCCATCCGCTCGTGCCGCTCCTGCGCTTCAATCGTCAGGGTCGCAATCGGGCGCGCCTCGAGTCGCCGGATGCCGATCGGCTGATCGGTCTCCTCGCAAAAGCCGAAAGTGCCGCTGTCGATTCGGTGAAGTGCGGCGTCGATTTTCGAGATCAGCTTGCGCTCGCGGTCGCGCGTGCGCAGCTCGATCGCCCGCTCGGTCTCGAGCGAGGCGCGATCGCTCAGATCGGGCTTCAAGAGGCTCTCTTCCTGCAAATGGCGCAATGTCCCGGTCGAAATCGGCGAGAAGCTCGGCGCGCCAGCGCAGCAGCTTCTGCCGGAAGTATTCCATCTGCAGCGGGTTCATGAACTCTTCGTCATCGCTCGGACGATAGTCTGGCGGCAACTCCGGGCGCATAGCTCTCCCCAAACCCCGTTCAAAACGGCGGCGGAGTATATGAATCGAGTTCACCCGATTCAACTGTCAACGCGGCAATCCACCGCGTTGATTCCGCAGCGATTCCACCCCGACATCCCGACGCCCGGCGAGGTGGTCCGGTGGATGCGCATGGAAACGGCTTCGCGCCCCGCGGCGCAACCGCGCTCGCTACATGCCGCAACCGATCGCGGCGCGGCAACATCGTTCCGATCCCCCGCTTCGCGCGCAACGGATGCGAACCACCGATCCCGTGCGAAGTAATCGCGGCGCCGCGGTTTTAGGGCTTCTTAAATATAGAGAGGTAGAGTGCGCACGGCCAAACACGCGCAATCTCAGTGGCATGTTCCGGTGACTGATCGTTTTCCGAAACGCGGCAATATGCCGGCATCGAACAGCCCAGACCTGGCGCTGCCGCCGCCCGACACCAAGCGATGGGTAGCGCGCCGCAAGGCGGTCGTCGTCGAAGCCGTGCGCGCCGGTTTCATCGGCCTCGACGAAGTCTGCCGGCGCTACAATATCTCGGCCGAGGAATTCCACGCCTGGGAGCGCGCCATCGAACGGCACGGGGTTCCCGGGCTGCGCGTCACTCGGCTGCAGATATACCGCGATACCGACGCCGGCGCCCCGAAAGGCGGGCGGGGAAAGGGCCCGGGGAAGGGGCGGAACCGCAAGCGCTAGCGGCGGCGGAATGGCCGCCGCACGCCGCGATCAGGCGGTCGAGCGCGGCCAACAGGGCATCTGCCGCTTTCGGCCCCGGCTCGCTGTAGCGCAGGACAACGGAAGCGGCTTCGAGAGTGGAGAGCGCCTCTTGTCGCGGTTCGCGGCGCAGCTGAGCGAGGCGCGCCGGGCCCGGTGGATTCAGCACGATTCGCTGCAGTTTCAACAGCCAGGGATTGCGCCACCACAGCGTCTTCGCCTGGCTCCATGTGCCGTCCAGCAGCACAATCCCCTCGAGGCCGCGCAGCATCGCGTCCGTGGCAGGCGCCTGATTGCCGTCGCGGCCCAGCGTGATCATCTCGCCGGAGTCTGGGCGTTCGGGCGGCGACGAGCCGGGTGGCTGGGCCCGATTGTGTGGCTTCGGCGCGGGATGCGGGCGCGCCGAGCCGAGATACAGCACGCCCCAGCGCCGCGGATCGGCCGGCCGGCCCAGAGCGCGCTCCAGATTCGGCCAGGACAGGCCGACCACCAGCCGGGCACGCCGCAAGGCCGCGACCATCACTGTGGCGGTCGCGCGCGGCTCGCTCTGCTCCTGAGGGTGCTGCAGCACCAGCACGAACAGCCGGTTCTCGATGGCCGGTTCCGGGTTGTCAGCCGGAGCCGGCAATTCGATTTCGGGGCTGACCGGTTCCGTCGATTCGCGTTCTCCGTGCTGCTGCATGTCGCTACCGCATGCAAGCCCGGCCGCCGCTCGGGTCGTTACCGCGGATATCCGTAATAGGTCGAATACGGCTGCGGGGATGCGGGCGCACCGTAGGCGGGCGCGCCGTATGCCGGCGGCGCATAGGCCGGAGCGCCATAGGCTGGCGCCCCATAGGCCTGGCGCGATTGCATACAGCTGTAGAAATAGGAATTGTAGATCTCCTGGACCTGCCCCGAGGCGGCCGAGGAACTGGCGGCCCCGACGCCGGTTCCGGCGAGCGCGCCGCTTGCAGCCCCGATGCCGGCGCCGCGCCCGCCGCCGATCGCCCCGCCAAGAGCGGCACCGAGCCCGGCGCCGACAAGCGCGCTGCCCACACCCTGTAAGTTTGCCTGATTGCGATAGGGCTCGGCTGCCTGCCGCGCGTACTGGTCACAGGCGGCGTAATCGGCTTGCGGGTTCTGCGCCAGCGCGGGAGCGATCGCCATGAAAGCGGCGAGACAAATGCTCGAAAGCGTCGTCGTGAGCGGGCGCATCGTGAACTCTCCTCAGCAGATCGCAGTTCCAAGCCCGCCACCCGGCGGGCCGTCGCTGCGGCTTCATGCAGGTCGAATCAGCAAACGTCAAGATGCACCCGGAAACGCTGCATCGCGACCTTGCAACGACTTCAGTGCGGAAGCGGTGGCCCGTTTTCGCCTGAATTACGCGTCCAGGGGGGCGCTGCGGCGACAATCCGAGCATAAATCGGGCAATCGGGCTGGTGCGCGCCGGGGATAAACCCGATGCTCATCAGGAATTCCCCGACGATAAGCCCGCCGGTGAACCGGAATGTGCGCCGGAACAGACGTGTCCACTCGTCGAGCGGGCGCGGGTGGTGCGCCATCAGCCAGCCATGAAACGAGCCGTGGGACGCGCGCAGCTCGCGGATGCGATTTGCGTTCGCAACGATGGCGTCGATCTTCAGCCGGTTGCGCACGATGCCGGGGTCGGCGAGGAGCCGCGCGACATCACCCTCGTCGAACGCGGCCACGCGGTTGACGTCGAACCCGGCAAATGCCGTGCGGAACGCCTCGCGCTTCCTCAAGACGGTCAGCCATGACAGGCCGGCCTGGTTGATCTCGAGCGCGAGCCGTTCGAACAGCACCGCCTCGTCCTCGACGGGGAACCCGTATTCGCGATCGTGATAGGGACCATGCACCGGATGCGCGGGCGCGGCGAGGCAATAGGCGGCGCTCATCGCGCTAGTGTCGACGATGGTGCGTTTTCGGGCCAGCCCTGGGTTTCGCGGAAACTGAGCCAAGGGGAGCTGACCACAAGGTAGATGCCGAGCCAGATCACCGCTGCGATCACGGTCGTCAGCGCGAGCTTGCGAAGCATGTGAGGGTGCTTCGGGGCGCCGGCGCCGTGCCCGAGATCGTCCGGTTCGGCCGGGGTGACCCAGAGCGGCAGGACCGCGAACAAACTCACCCACCAGACCAGGATGTAGACGACGACAGCCGTAAACCAAGTCATCCGCATGATCTGCAATCGCTCTTGATGCGATGCAACCCGATATTTGCGGCGAGGACATACGGTCGCTGGGCCGATCCGCCGACGCGAGCAAAATGGAACAGAGGAAGTGTCTTGAACGCAAGACGTGGAACGGCACGAAATTGCTCCGTGTTAATGGAAGGTAACACGCCTTCAGAAGGAGAGCGCAAATGAAGTACGCCTTGGCGACGACTTCCGTCGCGGCGCTGCTGTTGGCCGGGCCTGCGCTGGCCCAGGCCCCCGCCGCGAATTCTGCCGCCCCCGCTGGTAACGGACCTGAAATCATTGTCAAGCAGCCGCCGCCAGTCGTCACGGTTCAGCCGCACGCTCCGAATGTGACGGTAGCGCCCGCAAAGCCCGACGTGGCCGTACAGCAGGCGCCGCCAAAGGTCGACGTGACGAACCCGACGCCAAATGTTGCCGTCGATACCGGCAAACCGGACGTCAAGGTCCTTCCGGCGGAGAAGCCCGACGTCGCCGTGAAGTCACCTTCCGGAAGCGCGGCGGTGGGAAGCGGGACGACAACAGCGCCCGCGCAAGGTGCTGTTGCGACCACCCCCACTGCCGGTGGCTTTCCGATAGCGGACGACGTTGAGAGCCTGATCGACAGGAACGTCTATGGCGCGACCGGACAAGAGATCGGCGAGATCAACAATCTCCTGATCGGTCCGGACGGGCGCGTGCATGCGGCGATTGTCGAATTCGGCGGTTTTCTCGGGATCGGCGAGCACAAAGTCGCGCTTCCCTGGGATCGGCTCAACGTTACCAACGATCGCGTCACGGTCAACATGACCGAGGAGCAGGTCAAGGCCGCCCCGCGCTGGGACAAAAACAGCCCCGGGCAGTTCGCCGAGTTCCGGCCACTTAAGTAAGAATCTGCCTGTGAAACCGGTCGAAGGACCATTCGGTCCTTCCGCCGAGTGCCGAGCACTGGAGTGCTCCGCTCAATACAACTCGATGCCAGGCCCCGCTGTTTTAGTATCTACGCAATGTATGGCGGTGATCCAGGAAGTCGAACGCCGAAGGGAACACGGGCCTTCTTGATTCCGTTAAACAAAATGACACGCCTTCAAAGGAGAGCGGATATGAAGATCAAGCACGCTTTGGCGACAACGTCCGTCTTGGCGCTGCTAGCCGGGCCGGTGCTGGCTCAGGAGCCTGCGTCAAATCCGGCTCCGGGTTCGGAGGCAGCGCCGAAGCCAGGTGCGGGAACCACCGGGGGGTCGCACGTCGTCGTCCAGCAGCCCGCGCCGGCGGTTACCGTGAAGCCGAATGCGCCAAACGTCAGCGTGCAGACTGAAAAGCCTGACGTGACTGTGACGCAGCCGCCGGCCCAAGTCATCGTAAAGAACCCCGAGCCAAACGTGCAGGTCCAGACCGGTCAGCCGAACATCAAGGTCCTTCCGGCGGAGAAGCCGAATGTAACGGTAAACCAGACGACCAACCGACCGGACGTGCATGTCGGAACGACGGCGGCTCCTGACGCGGGCGCGCCGGGGACCGGTGCTGCTGTTGTAGCGCCCGCGGGCGCCGCCTTCCCGCTCGCGAAGGATATCGACAGGTTCATCGGCAAGGACGTGTATGGAGCAGGCGGCGAGGAAGTCGGCGAGCTCAATAATGTGTTGCTTGACTCGAATGGTCACGTTCGTGCAGCGGTGATCGAGTTCGGCGGCTTTCTCGGAATCGGCGAGCACAAGATTGCGGTGCCCTGGAACGATATCGACGTTCAGGGCGATCGGCTGACCGTCAACTTGACCAAGGATCAGGTCAAGGCGATGCCGCGATGGCAGAAGGATCGGCCGTCCGGCGAGTTCGCCGAGTACAAGCCGTATCACTGAGCGCTCGTGCGCCGACATTGAAGAAGGGTGGGCAACAGCCCGCCCTTTTTTACGCTTGCTCCAACTCGATCAGCGTCCCGCAGAAATCCTTCGGATGCAGGAACAGCACGGGTTTGTCGTGAGCGCCGAGCTTGGGCTCGCCCTCGCCGAGGATGCGCGCTCCGCAGGACCGCAAGTGGTCGCGGGCGGCGATAATGTCTTCTACCTCGTAGCAGACGTGGTGGATGCCGCCGTCCGGGTTCTTGTCGAGAAACCCGCGCACCGGCGAGCCGTTACCGAGCGGCTGCAGCAGTTCGATTTTGGTGTTCGGCAACTCGACGAAAACCACTGTGACCCCATGGGCCGGCAGCGATTGCGGCGCTGAAACGGAAGCTCCGAGCGTGTCGCGGTACAGCGCAGCGGCGGCCGTAAGGTCCGGCACGACGATCGCGACATGATTGAGGCGACCGATCATCTCTATTCCTTTATGCCCGTCGCGGCCTTGGAGCGAGGAGGCGCCGGATCGGCGCGAAGCGCCCCGAGGGACACGGCCCGCGACGGAGCAATCTCGAAAGCAACGAGATTGCTTCACTTCGCTCGCATTGACGGCTGCATTTAAAGCCGGACAAGCTGGACCTCGACCAACGATCGCTTGCCGAACCGCTCCCTGAGCATGCGCCGCAACACGCGCCTTGCCGTTTCGCGCAGCGCATCGTCATCGCGCCGCTGCGGCGCCGGCAGAGCCCCGACCGCGTCGGCCAGGGCGTCGCAAATGTCGGCAGCCGGTTCCGACGCCGCTTCAGCAAGGCCGATCAGGCTGACCTGGGGCGGCGCCACCAGCGAACCGGCGCGATTGACGACGAGCGAGGCAACCGCCGATCCCTCGACGCTGGCGCGCCGGCGCTGCTGCAGGACGGCGCCGCGGATCGGCAACAGGCTCTTGCCGTCGCTGGCGATGCGGCCGGTCGGGATCTCGTCGACGATCGTGGCGCCGTGGCCGTCGAGCCGCACCACATCGCCGTTTTCGATGACCACGGCCTGCTGCACCTGACATTGCCGGGCGAGATCGGCATGTCCGATCAGATGACGTGCCTCTCCGTGCACCGGGATCGAGACGCGGGGCCGGACCATCTGGTACATCGCGGTGAGCTCGTCGCGGCACGGGTGGCCGGAGACGTGCACGAAATGGTCCTCGGCCGTGACAACCTCGACGCGCATCTTCAGCAGTGCGTTGTGCAGCCGGCTGATCGCTCTCTCGTTGCCCGGAATGATGCGTGACGAGAAGATCACAACATCACCCTCATCGAGGACGATGTGCGGGTGGTCGTCGCGCGCAATGCGAGCCAGCGCCGCCCGCGGCTCACCCTGACTACCGGTGCAGATCAACACGATCTTGTCGCGCGGCACATAGCCCGCTTCTTCCTCGCTCAGGAAGCGCGGCACGTCGGCAAGATACCCGTTTTCGCGGGCCGCCCTGTCGATCCGCCCCAGCGAGCGCCCGATCAGCGCGACATTGCGGTCGTTTGCCGCGGCGGCGTGCGCGATCGTCGACAGACGCGCGACATTGGACGCGAAACAGCCTACCGCGACCCGCCCGTCATAGCGGCCGATCAGCTCGGTGAGGTGCCGACGCAGCTCGCCCTCGGAGCCGGAGGTCCCGTCGCGCAGCGCGTTGGTCGAATCGCAGACGATCGCCAGCACGCCCTCGTCGCCGACCGCCCGCAGCCGCGCTTCGTCGGTCGGGGAGCCGACCAGCGGGTCCGGGTCGAGCTTCCAGTCGCCGGTGTGGAGTACGGTGCCGACCGCCGTGCGGATCACGACCGCGTTCGGCTCCGGGATCGAATGGGTCAGCGTAATCAGTTCGAGGTCGAACGGTCCGATCGTGAAACGGCCCGACATCGGGACGGTCGTGATCTTGACCTGGCTGGCGAGCTGCGCCTCGATCAGCTTGGCGCGCAGCAGCGAGGCGGTGAACGGCGTCGCCCAGATCGGACATTGCAGCTGCGGCCACAGATACGGGATCGCGCCGATATGGTCCTCATGTCCATGCGTCGCGACGATGCCGAGCAGCCGGTCGCGCCGTTCGACGATGAAGGCCGGGTCGGCCATGATCACATCGACCCCGGGCTGGTGCTCTTCCTCGCCGAAGGTCACGCCGCAATCCACGATCAGCCACTGGCCGCGATAACCGTAGAGATTGAGGTTCATCCCGATCTCGCCGGAGCCGCCGAGCGGCAGGAAATAGAGCGCGTCGGGATCGTGCTCGCGAAAGGCGCTCGGCTGCGGCGCTGTGAGGCTCATCGGCTCTTGTTATAGCCGTAAATGAGGCGCAGCCCCCACAGAGTAAGGTCGGGATCGACCCGGTCGATCGCCTCGGTCGCGCCGGCGAACAGCGGCGCCAACCCGCCGGTGGCGATAACCTGCATCCTTGATCCGGGGGCTGCGCCGAATTCGGCCTTGATGCGCCCGACCAAACCTTCGATCAATCCGATATAGCCCCAGTAAATGCCCGATTGCATGCAGCTCACCGTGTCCGTGCCGATCACCCGTTCGGTGCGGGCGATGCGGACGCTCGGCAGCTTGGCCGCCGCCATATGCAACGCGGTCAGCGACTGATTGATCCCCGGTGCGATCACGCCGCCGCGATAGTTGCCGTCGCCGTCGACCACGTCCAGCGTCGTGGCGGTGCCGAAATCGACGACGATCAGCGGTCCACCGTAGCGGTCATGCGCCGCCACGGTATTGACCAGGCGATCGGCCCCAACCTCCTCCGGGCGATCGACGAGCGCCCTGGTGCCGAGCGCCACGCCGGCATCACCGACCACCAGAGGGTCGGTTCGGCAGTATTTCCGGCAGAACGTGACGAGGTTGAAGTTGGTTTCGGGCACGACGCTGGCGATCGCAGCCCCCTCGATCTGGGCGCGCGACAGGCCGTCGAGCGCCAGCAGATGGTCGAGCCAGACGACATATTCGTCGGCGGTGCGCTTGCCTTCGGTGGCCGTGCGCCAGCTGCCCTTTAGCGCGGCGCCGTCCCACATCGCGAACGAGGTGTTGGTATTGTTGGCATTGATCGCCAGCAGCATCGGCCCACTCCTCTCAGCCGAAGCCCAGGCGATCGGAAACCGGAAAAACCTCACCCGCCGCAATGCGTCTGCGACCTTCCAGCGGTCTCAATCACGAGGGAGCCGTCTTCGTCAAGATCGAGAAACCGGCCGAACAGCGCTGCGCGCTCCAGGCGCACGCGGATTTCCTGCCCGATTCCGGCGGCGCGGGCCAGCCAGCCCTCGCGGATCGGGGCGAAGCCTTCTTCCCGCCAGACCCGCGCCAAGATATCGAACCGCGCTATATAAGCTTGCAACAAGTCCTGCCGGAGCGATCCCGGGGAATCCATGTTCGGCCAGCGATGTCGCGGGGTATTCGACGTCTTTCGGTGTTGAGACCAGATTGGCGCCGGCGCCGATCACGACAAAATCGATCGTGTGATTGTCGGTAATCTCTGATTCGAGAAGGATACCGGCCAGTTTACGGCCACCGGCGAGGATATCGTTCGGCCATTTGCAGCTTACATTGAGAGCGGGGCTGCACAGCTCGCCGATCCCTTCCGCGAGCGCGAGCGCCGCGACAAAGCCGAGCTGGGCGGCGCGCGCCGGGGCCACCCCGGGGCGCACGATCAGCGAAAGATAGAGGTTTCCCGGCGGCGATGCCCAGAAGCGGCCGCGGCGACCGCGCCCGGCAGTCTGCTCGCCGGCCCAAAGCAGCGTGTTCTCGGCGCCGCCAGCGCGCGCAAGGGCTTTCGCTTCGTCGTTGGTGCTGCCGATCCTGTCGTAGCGGAGGACAGCCGGTAGCCTTCCGGCAGGACAGGCCCGGTGCTGTTCATTGCTGTATCATTGCCCGAACAGCGACGCCGCCGCGGCCGTGGCGCCGCCGACAACCGGGTCGGGCCACAGGATAAAAATCATCGTCAGCACCGCGGTAACGACCACCACCGCCTTGAGCTCGGTCGCGATCGGCCGGTCGAACGCGATCACCGGCTCGTCGAAATACATGACCTTAACGACACGGAGGTAATAGAACGCGCCAACAACACTCGTGACGACGCCGATAATGGCGAGCCCGACGAGGTTTGCGTCGATCGCCGCGAGGAAGATGTAGAGCTTCGCGAAAAATCCCGCGGTCGGCGGAATGCCGGCCAGCGCGAACATGAAGATCGCCGAGCGCAAGCGCCAGACCCGGCTGCGTGCGGCCGAGACCGGAGAGGTCGGATATGCTTTCGAGCATCCGCCCCTTTTGCCGCATGCACAGGATCACGGCCCAGGTGCCGAGATTCATGAACAGATAGATCGCCAGGTAGACAAGGACGCCGCGGATACCGCTTGGGGTCGCGACGGCAAGACCGATCAGTGCGTATCCGACATGGCCGATCGAGCTGTAGGCCATCAGCCGCTTGACGTTTTCCTGTGCAATCGCGGCAACCGCGCCGAGAACCATCGAGGCGACTGAGAGAAAGACGATGACCTGCCGCCATTCGACCAGTAAAGCGCCGAACGGCTCGATCATGAAGCGCACGAACAGCGCGAGCGCCGCGATTTTCACCGCGACCGCGAAAAACGCGGTGACCGGGGTTGGCGCGCCCTCGTAGACGTCGGGGGTCCACATATGGAACGGCACCGCCGAGACCTTGAACGCGAGGCCGACCGTGACGAAAACGATGCCGATGATCAGCCCCGGCGGGGGAGCCGCGCCGCCGGCGAGCAGCCGCGCCAGGCCGACGAACTCGGTCGTGCCGGCGAAACCGTAGATCAGCGAGGCGCCGTAAAGCAGCATGCCCGAGGCGAGCGCGCCGAGAACAAAATATTTCAGCCCGGCCTCGGTCGAGCGCACCGAGTCGCGGTTGAAGCTGGCGAGGACATAGAGCGCCAGGCTCTGCAGCTCGAGGCCGAGATAGAGTGCGATCAGATCGTTCGCCGATATCATCAACATCATGCCGGTGCTGGCGAGCAGGACCAGGACCGCGAACTCGAAGCGCGCGATGCGGTGCTCCTCGTTGAACCGCAGCGCCAGGATGATGCTGACCGCGGCGCCGAGCAGGACCAGCGCCTTCGTGAACACGGCGAACGCGTCGGTCACGAACATACCGTAGAAACCGAGACGCCGCTCCCACCCGAACACGCCGCATAAAACAAGTGTGACGAGCAGGACGACAACCGCCAGCCACGAGACAAGCCTGGCCGAGCCTTCGCCGCGAAATACGCCCACGATCAACAGCGCCATCGCGGCGCAGACCAGGACGATTTCCGGCAGAGCCGGCAATATCGCGGGAAACGGGAAGGGGGCCATTTGCAACTACCGCGCTTGCGTCGAAGTCAGGGCGGAAATCGGGACCCACTGGGCCGCCTCGGAGGCGGTCGAGGCGCTGGTCCCGCTTTTCGCGATGACCGCGGTTCCGTCGGCTCGCGCCAGTTTCCGTATGTCGGCGACGCGGGCGACGAGTGCGTCGACGGTCGGCCGGATCGGCGCCAGAAACGGCTCGGGGTAGATGCCCATCCACGCCACGAGCAGGAGGAGCGGCGCGAATACCGCTTTCTCGCGCGGGCTGAGATCGAGCATCGCCCGGACGTCATCGCGCGTGATCGTGCCGAAGATTACCCGACGATACAGGTACAGCATGTACATCGCGCCAAGGAATAGCGCCGTCGCGGCGAGAAACGCTTCGAGCGTGTTGACCCGGAAGGTGCCGAGCAGGATCAGGAACTCGCCGACAAAGCCGCTGGTGCCGGGCAGCCCGACCGAGGCGAGCATAAATATCATGAAAACGAAAGCATAAGCCGGCATCGTATCGGCCAATCCGCCATAGCGGTCGATGTCGCGCGTGTGCAGCCGGTCATAGACGACACCAACGCACAGGAACAGTGCCGCCGAAACAAAGCCGTGGCTCAGCATCTGCACCATTGCGCCAGTCACGGCTTCGCTGGTCGCGGCGAAGATGCCCATCGTCACAAAGCCCATATGCGCTACCGACGAATAGGCGATCAGCTTTTTCATATCGGTCTGCACGAGCGCGACGAAAGATGTGTAGATCACCGCGATCGCCGACAGCGCGAACATCAGCGGCGTGAAATACTCCGAGGCCAGAGGGAACATCGGCAGCGAAAAGCGGATGAACCCGTAGCCGCCCATTTTCAAGCAATACGCCGGCCAAAATGACCGAACCGGCCGTCGGCGCCTCGACATGCGCATCCGGCAGCCAGGTGTGCACCGGCCACATCGGCACTTTGACCGCGAACGAGGCAAAAAACGCGAGCCACAGCCATTTCTGCAGCTCAGGCGGAAACGCGTGGTTCAGCGCGACGACGATATCGGTGCTGCCGGTCTGGAAATACACGGCTAGTATCGCCAGCAGCGACAGCACCGAGCCAAGCAATGTGTAAAGGAAAAACTTGAAGGCCGAGTAGATGCGACGCGGTCCGCCCCATATTCCAATGATCAAGAACATCGGGACCAGCACGCCCTCGAAAAAGACATAAAACAGCACGAAATCGAGGGCGCAGAAAATTCCGACCATCATCGTTTCGAGGATGAGGAAGGCAATCATGTACTCCTTGACCTGATGGTGTACGTTCGTCCAGCTCGCGACGACACACAGCACGGTCAACAAGGTCGACAGCAGTACAAAGAACAGCGAGATGCCGTCGATGCCCATATGATAGTTAATCGCGAACCCGCCGATCGAGATCCAATCCGCGCGCTCGACGTACTGGAAACCGATCACGCTCGTATCGAACCCGATCCACAACAGCAGCGACAGCGCAAAAACGATCAGCGACGTCGACAGCGCGATATTGCGCGCATTGCGGGCGACCACGGCCTCATCGCCGCGCGCCAGCATGATGAACGCGGCGCCGATCAGCGGCAGGAACGTGACGAGCGACAGCAGCGGCCAGTTTGTCATGCGGCCGCTCCTGTCTTTAGATCGAAGACAACCTCACCAGTCCCCGGGTCAAGCCCGGAGGCGACAAGACAAGTGTGAGTCTCCAGCCGCATTATTCCGCTCATCGCGGCAGCAGATACCAGGTGACCAGCGCAACGACGCCGATCAGCATCGCGAAGGCGTAATGATAAAGATAACCTGTCTGCAATCGGCTCGCCTCGCGCGACAGTTCGCGGGTAGCCGCGGCGATGCCGTCCGGACCGAGCCCGTCGATGATCTTGCCGTCGCCGGTCCGCCATAACCCTTCGCCGAGTGAGAATGCGTTCCGCACGAACAGGCGATCATACAGCTCGTCGAAATACCACTTGTTGAGCAGGAACTGGTACAGCGACCGGTACTGCATCGCCAGCCGTGCCGGGATGTCGGGCTCGATCGTATAGAATAGATAAGCGGTCACGATGCCGAGTCCGCCGGCGATCAGTGGCAGGAATTCAAGCACGCCGTGAATATTTTCAGCTTTGGTGATCGAGTCGTAAGCCGGCAGCACCAGCACCGAATCTCTCCAGTACTCGGCGCGATCCGGTCCGATGAAAAAATCCTCGAATAGAAACCCCGCCGCGGCTGCTCCGGCCGCCAACACGAACAGCGGCAGAAGCATGACCCACGGGCTTTCGTGCGCGTGCTGCATCGTGTGCTCGTCGGCACGCGGCGTGCCATGAAAAGTCATAAGAAGCAGGCGCCACGAATAGAACGCGGTCATAAACGCCGCGACAGTTCCGAGAGTGAACGAATAGCGGCCGACCGCGGTGCCCGAGGCCCATGCCGCCATCAGGGTCGCGTCCTTTGAATAGTAACCGGCGAAGAACGGAATGCCGGCCAGTGCGAGGCTGCCGATCCACATCAACACGTAGGTGATCGGGATCTTCTTCCACAGCCCGCCCATGCGCCGCATGTCCTGTTCGCCGCCCATCGCGTGGATTACCGAGCCGGCGCTGAGGAACAGCAGCGATTTGAAACAAGCGTGTGTGCACAGGTGGAACATCGCCGCGGTGTACGCCGACACGCCAATCGCGAAAAACATGTAGCCAAGCTGCGAGCAGGTCGAATAGGCGATAACGCGCTTGATGTCGTTCTGCGCCATGCCGATGCTGGCGGCGAACATCGCGGTGGTGCCGCCGATCACGCCGACCACCGCCAGCGCGTCGGGGGCGTACTCGAACATCGGCGACAGGCGCACTACCATGAAGACGCCCGCCGTCACCATTGTCGCAGCGTGGATCAGCGCCGAAACCGGTGTCGGACCCTCCATCGCGTCGGGCAGCCACGTATGCAGCCCGATCTGCGCCGATTTTCCCATCGCGCCGACGAACAATAGGATGCAGGCGAGTTCGAGCGAGGAAACCTGCCATCCCAGGAAGTTGATCGTCGTACCGACCGCCTCCGGCGCTTTCGCGAACACGACATCGAAATTCAGCGAGCCGAAAATCACAAAGACCGCAAAAATCCCAAGCGAGAAGCCAAAATCGCCGACCCGGTTGACAACAAAGGCCTTTATGGCGGCGTTATTCGCCGTTGGCCGGTCGTACCAGAAGCCGACCAGCAGGTACGAGCACAAGCCGACGCCTTCCCACCCGAAGAACAGCTGCACGAAATTGTCGGCAGTCACCAGCATCAGCATGAAGAAGGTGAACAGGCTCAGATAGGCCATGAAGCGGGGCACGCCCGGATCATGCGCCATGTAGCCGATCGAGTAGATATGGACCATCGCCGAGACGATCGTCACGACGAGGATCATCACGCCGGACAGCGTGTCGAGCCGCAACGCCCAGTCGACATCGACACCGCCGGCCCGGATCCATGTGGCGAGCGGAATTATCTGGGGCTCGTCGACGGCCAGGATGCTGATGAACAGCAGAATGCCAAGCACCATCGACACCAGCATCGCGCCGCAGGTGACGAGCTGCGATCCGCGGAAGCCGATTGCCCGGCCAAAGAAACCGGCGATCGCGGCGGCGAGCAGCGGCAGGAAAACGACGGCGACAGCCACCGGGATCAGCCTCGCATCATGTGGATGTCTTCAACCTGGATCGAGCCGCGGTTGCGGAAATAGACGACGAGGATCGCCAGGCCGATCGCCGCCTCCGCCGCCGCCACGGTCAGCACGAACATCGCGAAAACCTGGCCGACAAGGTCGTTCAGCGCGACCGAAAAGGCGACGAAGTTGATATTGACCGCGAGCAGCATCAGCTCGATCGACATCATGATGATGATGATGTTCTTGCGGTTCAGAAAGATGCCGAAAATGCCGAGCGTGAACAGGATCGCGGCGACGGTTAGGTAGTGCGCGAGGCCGATCTCTCCCATCGTCTATTCCCCCGGCTCGCGTACCGGCTCCGCGACGGCTCCACCGAGCGGCACCTTGACGATCGCGACGGCCTCGGCGCGGCTGCGCCCGACCTGCTCCGGAATACGCTGGCGCCGCACCCCGGCGCGCTCGCGCAAGGTGAGGACGATCGCGCCGATCATCGCCACCAGAAGGATGACGCCCGCCGTCTGGAACGCGAACAGGTAGCGAGTGTAAAGGAGGTTGCCGAGCGCCCGCGTGTTGGTCAGCGGCCCGACCGCCGCCGCCGAGGCTAACGCCGGTGCGACGCGGAGGGCGCCGACACCGGGCGCAATGACCCAATGCCCAAAGACCAGCACGAGTTCGGCAAGCAGCACGAACCCAATCACCGCCCCGATTGGCAGATACCGCATAAAGCCGCTGCGCAGTTCGGCGAAATTGATGTCGAGCATCATCACGACGAAGAGGAACAGCACGGCAACCGCGCCGACATATACGACGACCAGGATCATCGCCAGGAATTCGGCGCCGAGCAGGATGAACAGCCCCGCCGAATTGAAGAAGGCGAGGATCAGCCACAGCACCGAGTGGACGGGATTGCGCGCCGATACGACCAGCACGCCGGAGGCTACCGTGATCGCGGCGAAGATGTAGAACATGATCGCGGCGAAGATCATCGGCGCATTCTCCGGACAGCACTCGTCCCGCCTGCATGCGGGCCGAAGGCCCGCAGTCCGATCATGTCGTCGCCGCAACTCATCGATACGGCGCCTCGAGCGCCAGCTGCTTCGCGATCTCGCCCTCCCAGCGGTCGCCGTTCGAGAGCAGCTTTTCCTTGTCGTAGAACAGCTCCTCACGGGTCTCCGCAGCGAACTCGAAATTCGGCCCCTCGACGATTGCATCGACCGGGCAGGCCTCCTGGCAATAGCCGCAATAGATGCATTTGGTCATATCGATGTCGTAGCGCGTCGTGCGCCGGCTGCCGTCCTCGCGCGGCTCGGCTTCGATCGTGATCGCGAGGGCGGGACAAATCGCCTCGCACAATTTGCAGGCAATGCAGCGCTCCTCCCCATTCGGGTAGCGACGCAACACGTGCTCGCCGCGGAAACGCGCGCTTAGCGGGCTCTTTTCATACGGATAGTTGACCGTGACCGCCGGCTTGAACATGTAGCGCAGCGTCAGCGCCATGCCCGACAGCAGCTCGACCAGCAGCAGACCGCGCGCGCTGCGCGCCAGGGAATTCATCGCTCGATCCTCAAAGCGGGCGCACCATAGGCGCGGCCCGGAAACAGTCAACCGAACAGTCAACCTGCGCGATCATCGCGGAACCAAGCCGAAGCCGACCAGCACGCCGGCGGTCAGCACCAGCCATACCAGCGAGAACGGCAGAAACACCTTCCAGCCGAGCCGCATCAGCTGGTCGTAGCGGAAGCGCGGAAAGGTCGCGCGCACCCACAGGATGCAGAACATGACGAACGCGACCTTGAGCAGGAACCAGATTATCCCCGGCACCCAGGTGAACGGCGGGATGCCGAACGGCGCCAGCCAGCCGCCCAGAAACAGGATCGTGGTCATCGCGCTGACCAGGATCATGTTGCCGTACTCGCCGAGATAGAACAGCGCGAACGACATCGATGAATATTCGACGAAATACCCGGCGACAATCTCCGATTCGCCCTCCGCCAGGTCGAATGGCGCCCGGTTCGTCTCGGCCAGCCCGGAGATGAAGAAAATCACCGCCATCGGCAGCAGCGGGATGACGAACCAGATTGTTCTTTGCGCCAGGACGATCTCGCTCAGGTTCAACGATCCGGCGCAGAGCAGCACCGTCACCAGCACGAACCCGATCGAAACCTCGTACGACACCATCTGGGCCGCGGCGCGCAAGGCGCCGAGAAAGGCATAGCGCGAGTTCGACGACCAGCCCGCCATGATGACGCCGTAAACCGACAGCGAGCTGATCGCGAACAGATAGAGGATGCCGACATTGATGTCGGCGATCACGACGCCGAAATCGAATGGGATCACCGCCCAGGCAACCAGCGCCAAGGTGAACGTCACCATCGGCGCCGCGATAAAGACGAGGCGATTGGCGCCGCTCGGGATGATCGTCTCCTTGTGGAGCATCTTCACCCCGTCGGCGATCGGCTGTAAGAGGCCGAACGGCCCGACGACATTCGGGCCCTTGCGCAGCTGCGAGAACGCCAGAACCTTGCGTTCGGCGTAGGTGTAGTAGGCGATCGCCAGCAGCAGCGGTACGGCGACGATCAGCACCTCGATCGCGATGATCGCGGTTGGCCAGCCGTAGCCCCACCAGAATTCGCTCACCGGCCGCTCCCGTCAGTGCGCAACCGCTCAGCCATGCGTTCCGGTCCGCGGTGTGGTCTCGGGACGTCCGCCAAAGGTCTCGCTGCACTCGGCCATCGTCGGGCTGGCGCGGCTGATCGGATCGGTCCGGTAGTAGTCCGCGACCGGGTAGACAAACGCCGTTTCGTCAACCTCACCGCTGTCGCCGAACGGGCCCCATTCCGCCGGCACGACCTCGTCGACACGCGCGAGATGCGGGTACGCTTCCCGCATCCGCTCGGCGCAGCGCGGCGAGCGTATCGAACGGCAGCGGCCTGCCGAGAACGCCGGACAGCGCCCGAAGGATCGCCCAGTCCTCGCGCGCCTCGCCGGGTGGGAAAACGGCGCGGCGACCGAGCTGGACGCGGCCCTCGGTGTTTACGTAAGTCGCGTCCTTCTCGGTATAGGCGCAGCCGGGCAGTACGACGTCCGCCCGCGCCGCGCCGCGATCGCCATGATGGCCCTGGTAGATCACAAAGGCCGATCCCGTATTGGCGAAATCGAGTTCGTCGGCGCCTAGCAGATATAGCAGCTCGACCGACCCCGAGCGGCACCCGTCGACAATGCCGGCTACATCCTTGCCGTCGCCGCCGGGGACGAACCCGATATCGAGAGCCCCGACCCGCGCCGCCGCGCGGTGCAGCACATTGAAGCCGTTCCAATCCGGCCGGATCAGGTTGCACGTTTCGGCGATCGTTCGCGCCGCGCCGAGCAACCGGGCGCCGTCTTCACGCGCCAGCGCGCCCGAGCCGACAATGAGCATCGGGGCCTCGGCGTTGCGCAATATCCCGGCCCATTCGTGCTCGCCGCGCGCCATTGAGTTCAGCGCCACCCCGCCGTCGCCGAGGATCTCGACCGGGTAGGTCAGGTCGAGCGCCGGCCCGATCGCGGCGACGCGGAACCCGCCCTGCAGATAGCGGTTGCGCAGCCGCGCGTTGACCAGAGGGGCCTCGCGGCGCGGGTCCGTACCGATCAGCAGGCACGCATCGGCACGCTCGATGCCGGCGATTGTCGTGTTAAACAGATAGCCGGCGCGGCATCCGGGATCGAGCTTCGCACCGTCCTGACGGCAATCGAGGCTCATTGCGCCGAGCCCGTGCAGCAACTCCTTCAGCGCGAACATCGATTCGGTGTCGCACAGATCGCCGGCAATCGCCGCAATCCGCTCCGGCGGCACGCCCCTGATGCGCTCGGCGGCGAGTTCGAGGGCGTCCCGCCACTCGGCCTCGACGAGCCGCCCGGCGCGGCGGATCCACGGACGGTCGAGCCGCCGCATGATCAGCCCGTCATGCGCGAAGCGGCTCTTGTCGGCGAGCCACTCCTCGTTCACGTCTTCGTTGAGCCGCGGCAGGATGCGCAGGACCTGCGCGCCGCGCGAGTCGACGCGGATATTGCTGCCGACCGCGTCGAGTACGTCGACCGACTCGGTCTTGCGCAATTCCCAGGGGCGGGCGACGAACGAATAGGGCTTGGAGGTCAGCGCCCCGACCGGGCACAAATCGATGATGTTGCCGGACAATTCCGAGCCGAGCGCGCGCTCGATATAGGTCGTGATCTCCATCGCCTCGCCGCGGCCGGTGGCGCCGAGTTCCTCGACCCCGGCGATCTCGGTCAGGAAGCGGATGCAGCGCGTGCAATGGATGCAGCGGTTCATGCTGGTGGCGACCAGCGGACCGAAATTCTTGTCGCGCACGGCGCGCTTGTTTTCCTCGAAGCGGCCACGGTCGAAGCCGTAGGCCATCGCCTGATCCTGCAGATCGCATTCGCCGCCCTGATCGCAGATCGGGCAATCGAGCGGGTGGTTGATCAGCAGCATTTCCATGACGCCGTGGCGGGCCTTTCTGGCCTTCTCCGACTGGGTCAGGATCACGTTGCCGTCGGCGACCGGCATCGCGCAGGACGCGACCGGCTTTGGCGAGCGCTCGACCTCGACGAGGCACATCCGGCAATTGCCCGCGATGTTGAGGCGCTCGTGATAGCAGAAATGCGGGATCTCGATGCCGGCCTGCTGGCACGCCTGCAGGATTGTCGTCCCCGCCGCGACCTCGATTTCGCTTCCGTCGATGGTTACCTTGGGCATCGAGCTACTCCGCCGCCTGCCGCGGCGCGGCGGTGCGGTATTCGTGGATGCGGCGCTCCATCTCGGGGCGGAAATGGCGGATCAGCCCCTGCACCGGCCACATCGCGCCGTCGGCCAAGGCGCAGATCGTGTGCCCCTCGATTTCGCGCGTCACCTCTTCGAGCATGTCGATCTCGGCAACCGCGGCGTTGCCGACGACCATGCGCTCCATGACGCGCCAGACCCAGCCGCAGCCTTCGCGGCATGGCGTGCACTGGCCGCAGCTCTCGTGCTTGTAGAATTGCGCCAGCCGCGCGATCGCCTTGACGATATCGGTCGATTTATCCATCACGATCACGGCCGCCGTGCCGAGCCCGCTCTTTTCCGCGACGAGCGCGTCGAAATCCATCAATACCTTCTCGCAAATCGGCGCCGGCAGGCACGGCGTCGACGAACCGCCCGGGATCACCGCGAGCAGATTGTCCCAGCCGCCGCGCACGCCGCCGGCATGGCGCTCGATCAGCTCGCGCATCGGGATCGACATCGCCTCCTCGACATTGCACGGCTGGTTCACGTGGCCGGAGATGCAGAAGATTTTCGTCCCGGTATTGCGGGGACGCCCAATCGACGAAAACCACGCCGCGCCGCGCTTCAGGATCGCCGGCGAGGTGGCGATCGTCTCGACATTGTTGACCGTCGTCGGGCAGCCGTAGAGACCGACCTGCGCCGGGAACGGCGGCTTCAAACGCGGCTGGCCCTTCTTGCCTTCGAGGCTTTCCAACAGCCCGGTTTCCTCGCCGCAGATATACGCGCCGGCGCCGCGATGCAGGTACACGTCGATGTCGTAGCCCGAGCCGCAGGCGTTCTTGCCGATCAGCCCGGCATTGTAGGCCTCGTCGATCGCGGTCTGCAGGTGGCGCGCCTCATTGTAGAATTCGCCGCGGATGTAGATGTAGGCCGCGCTGACCCCCATGCCGAACCCGGCGAGCACGCACCCTTCGATCAGCTTGTGCGGATCCCAGCGCAATATGTCGCGGTCCTTGCAGGTGCCGGGCTCGCTCTCGTCGGCGTTGACGACAAGGTAGGTCGGCCGGTCGCTCTCCTTCGGCATGAACGACCATTTGAGGCCGGTCGGGAACCCGGCCCCGCCGCGCCCGCGCAGTCCCGATTCCTTGATCTCGTTGACGATCCAGTCACGGCCCTTGGCAATGACCTCCTTGGTACCGTCCCAGTCGCCGCGCTTGCGCGCACCGGTCAGGTGCCAATCGTGCTCGCCGTAAAGGTTGGTGAAAACGCGGTCGCGGTCAGCCAGCATCGCTTTTCTCTTCGGCGCTCTTGCCTCCAGCTGGGGCCGGCTCCTCGGTCAGTGCGGCTTGCAGCGGCGGCGGTTCGGGTGTTTCGGTAAGCGTCGTCTTGCCGCCGGTCGCGATCGACCCCTGCCGCCCGATCATCGAGCCGAATGGCGGTGGTTTGCCGTCGCGCAAGGCGTCGAGCAGCGCCTCGGTCCGGGGGCCGTCGAGGTCCTCGTAAAAATCGTCGTTGACCTGCAGAATCGGCGCGTTGACGCAGGCGCCGAGGCATTCGACCTCGACCAGCGTAAAAATTCCGTCGGCGGTCGTCTCGCCCATCACGATCCCGAGCTTGCGCTCACAGGCCGCAACGACCTCGTCCGACCCGCACAGCCAACACGGCGTCGTCGTGCATGCCTGCAAGAGGTATTTCCCGACAGGCCGGAGCTGAAACATCGTGTAGAACGTCGCGACCTCGTAGACGCGGATGCGCGGCATCCGCAACAGGTCGGCGACGTGGTTCATCGCCGCCAGCGGCAGCCAGCCGCCCGACTGGCGTTGCGCCAGATCGAGCAACGGCAATACCGCGCTCTGCTGCCGTCCCGGCGGGTACTTGGCGATATGGACCTTGGCCCTCTCGCGGTTTTCGGGGGTGAATTCGAAATGCTCCGGCTGTTCGACCGGCGCTCCATTACCGTGCGCGTTCACCGGTCGATCTCGCCGAAGACGATGTCCATCGAGCCGATGATCGCGACGACATCGGCCAGCATGTGCCCCTTCGCCATGAACTCGGTCGCCTGCAGGAACGCGAAGCCGGGCGCGCGGATCTTGCAGCGATACGGTTTGTTGGTGCCGTCCGACACGAGATAGACGCCGAACTCGCCTTTCGGCGCCTCGACGACCGTATAGGTCTCGCCTTCCGGCACGTGATAGCCCTCGGTGTAGAGCTTGAAATGATGGATCAGGGCTTCCATCGACTGCTTCATTTCGGCGCGCGGCGGCGGCGCGACCTTGCGGTCGTTGACCTTGACCGGTCCCAACGGCATCTGCGCCAGGCACTGCTTGATGATGCGCACCGACTGCCGCATCTCCTCCATGCGCACCAGATAGCGGTCCCAGCAATCGCCGTTCTTGCCGATCGGCACGTCGAACTCGATCTGGTCGTAAATGTCGTAGGGCTGTGCCCGCCGCAGATCCCAGGCCACCCCGGAACCGCGGAGCATCGGGCCGGTAAAACCCCAATCGAGCGCGTCCCTGGCGCTCACGACGCCGATATCGACGGTGCGCTGCTTGAAGATGCGATTCTCGGTCAGCAGCCGCTCGATATCGTCGAGCGTCCGCGGGAAGGTCTCGCAGAATGCCGCGATGTCGTCGGTCAGCGCGGCCGGGATGTCCATGTGCACGCCGCCGGGACGGAAGTAATTCGCGTGCAGCCGCGCTCCGGACGCGCGCTCATAGAACTCCATCAGCCGCTCGCGTTCCTCGAACCCCCACAGGAAAGGCGTGATTGCACCGACATCGAGCCCGAACGAGCAGATGTTCAGCAGGTGATTGAGGATGCGGGTGATCTCGGCGAACAGCACCCGGATGTACTGCGCCCGCGGCGGCGGCGTGATCCCCATCAGCTTTTCGACGGCCAGCGCGAAGGCGTGTTCCTGGCACATCGGCGAGACGTAGTCGAGGCGGTCGAAATACGGGATCGCCTGCAGATAAGTCTTGTATTCGATCAGCTTTTCGGTGCCGCGATGCAGAAATCCGATATGCGGGTCGGCGCGCTCAATGACCTCGCCGTCCATTTCGAGCACCAGCCGCATGACGCCGTGCGCGGCCGGATGCTGCGGTCCGAAATTGAGCGAGAAATTGCGAATCTGCGCCGGCCCGCCAAGATCTCCGGCGAGATCGCCGCCGGAGTCGCCGGCCGGCGGGGGGAGGGTGCTCCCGTCGCTCATGTCCCGGTCCCTCCGCGGCTTCCGGCGCCCGGCGCCTCGGTCGCGGAAGCCTTCTCGTCCCCGGGCAGTATCTTGTCCATGCCCTCCCACGGCGACAGGAAATCGAAATAGCGGAATTCCTGCTTCAGCCGCACCGGCTCATAGACGACCCGCTTCTGCTCATCGTCGTAGCGCACCTCGACATAGCCGGTCAGCGGGAAATCCTTGCGCATCGGATGACCCTCGAACCCGTAATCGGTCAGGATGCGGCGCAAATCGGGATGGTCGGTGAAGAAGATGCCGAACAGATCCCAGGTTTCGCGCTCCCACCACCCGGCCGAGCTGAACAACCCGGTCGCTGAGGCGACCGGGTTCGCCTCGTCGGTTTCGAGTTTCAGGCGAATGCGCTGATTGAGGTGCACGCTCAACAGGTTGTACACGACATCAAAGCGTCGCTCGCGGTCGGGGTAATCGACGCCGCAGATGTCGCAGAGCAGCGTGAAGCGGCATTTCGGATCGTCGCGCAGGAACTGGAGCACATCGAGCAGCGCCTCGCGCTCGATCTGAACGCACAGTTCGCCGCGGCGGATCTCGGTCGCGGTGACGGCGCCGGGCAGCGCGGCGGCGACGTGTTCGGCGAGCGCCGCGAGCCTGTCGGGCATGTCGCTCATCCGCGCAGGAACTGTCGCTGGCGTTTGATCTTCTTCTGCAGGAGCAGAATGCCGTAGAGCAGCGCCTCCGCGGTCGGCGGGCAGCCCGGCACGTAGATATCGACCGGCACGATGCGGTCGCAGCCGCGCACCACCGAATAGGAATAATGGTAATAGCCGCCGCCGTTGGCGCACGAGCCCATCGAGATGACCCAGCGCGGCTCGGCCATCTGGTCGTAGACCTTGCGCAAGGCGGGCGCCATCTTGTTGCACAGCGTGCCGGCGACGATCATCACGTCGGACTGGCGCGGGCTCGGCCGGAACACGACGCCGAAGCGGTCGAGATCGTAGCGGGCGGCGCCGGTGTGCATCATCTCGACGGCGCAGCAGGCGAGGCCGAAGGTCATCGGCCACAGCGAGCCGCTGCGCGCCCAGCCGACCAGCGCATCGACCGTGGACAGGATGAAGCCGCGGTCCTGGATTTCCTCGGTGGCGGCGCGCAGCAGCAGGTCCTGCTCGGGCCCCGGCGGCACCGGGCCAACTTGCGGTGCCGGTCGGAGCGCGGTTTGGCTCACTCCCATTCGAGCGCCCCTTTCATCCATTCGTAGACAAATCCGACCGTCAAGACGCCGAGAAACGCCATCATCGACCAGAAGCCGTAGACCCCGATATCGCCGAGCGAAACCGCCCAGGGGAACAGAAACGCGACTTCGAGGTCGAAGATGATGAACAGGATCGCCACCAGATAATAGCGCACGTCGAAGCGGACGCGCGAATTCTGGAACGGCTCGAAGCCGCTTTCGTAGGGCGACAGCTTCTCCGAATCGGGTTCCTGCGGCGCGAGCATGTAGGACGCGGCAACCATCGCCAGCGCCAGCGCGGCGGCGATGACGAGGAACACCAGGATCGGGAAATAGGCGGCGAGCAGGCTCTCCATATCATTCCCGGCAGTATAGCGGCGGCATGTGACGGTTTCGCCGGCGCCAACTCCGCCGACGATCGCGACCCTCCCGCCGTGTCGCTTGCTGTTGCTAGGCTTGCCCTAGAGGGGACCCGACTGGCGGGAGCGACGGGGCTCGAACCCGCGACCTCCGGCGTGACAGGCCGGCGCTCTAACCAACTGAGCTACGCCCCCGCGACCGTCGATCGCGGTGCCACGTCCTATCTAGGCGCGCCCGGGGTGTCAAGCAACTCCCGGGGCAACTCCCGGGGCAGACCCCGGGACGCACGCGGCCAATTCCCTGATATTCCCTGCCGGCAGGGAATTTTTCCGGCGTGCCGCGTGAGGGCCGCGGGTTTCCTGGGTTTTGGGGCGAATTCCCGTGGCGGAGCAGGGAATCGCCGACGCTTGAACAGGGAACGAAACGCCCCGAACAGCGAAGAATGCGCCGCGACGGGAAACCCCGCCGCCCTCCAGGCCGGAGCGCACCATACGCCGGCATCGCGACGAGATTATGGCGGTATCCGAGGGCGGGCGGGTTCTCTCGCAACGCGACAGATGCGCGTGTAGAATGATCGCCAACGAGATTGCCGGGACAACCGAGCGATGGCGGCCGAAGCACCTCGCGTTTTCATCAGCTACAGCCACGACAGCCCGGCGCACCGCGACCGGGTGCTGGCATTTGGCCGATCGTCTGCGCGGTCACGGCGTCGATGCGTGGATCGACCAGTACATTCAATCGCCGCCCGAGGGTTGGTCGGAATGGTGCGAGGCGCAAATCCGCAAAGCGGATTTCGTGCTGATCGATTTGTACCGAGACGTATCTGCGACGGGTTGAGCGCCGGGAGGAGCCGGGACGTCGGGCACGGCGTATTGTGGGAGGCGCGGCTGATCCGGCAGGAGCTATCCGACGCCGGTTCCGCCAGCAGCAAGTTTGTGCCGGTCCTGTTCGCCGACGGTTCGCCCGACCACGTTCCTGACGGCCGTCAAAGGCGCGACCATCTACCGGGTCGAAATCGACGGAGGAGTACGAGCGAGCTTTACCGGCTGCTGACCGGGCAGCCCGACGACGCCGCCGGGACCGCTCGGGCAACGCCGCGTGCTGCCACCGCGGCCGCGGCAAGCGTTTGGCGATGCCGCTGCTGCTGCTTCATCCGTATCGGTGCCAAGCGGCGACGCCGGTCTCGGAGCCGCATCCGCGGGCGGCCGATCTGTTTGTCGGGCGGGACGAGGAGCTTGGAACGGCTTGAGGCGCTGCTGTTTCCAAGCGGCGGGATGCGGCGGCCGGTCGTCGTCTCCGGGATGGCCGGGGTCGGGAAGTCGTATCTCGTCGATCGGTTTTATTGGGACCACCAGGACAAATTTCCGGGCGGGTATTTGCGGCTGTCGCTTGATCCCGAAAAGCTGGTTTCGGCGGCCGAGCTGATCGCCCAACTGGCCGACCGCCTGAAGCTGCCGGCCGGCGACGCCGAGGCGCTGCGGAACCGGCTGCTGGCCGTGCCAAGCCTCGTTCATATCGAAAACGCCGATGAGGATCGGAGGCCGGCCGCGTCGTCGGCGAGTTGGCGGCGAGCCTGCCCGGATGCGCGGTCACGATCAGCGCGCGTTTTCGCGGGCTCGGCGCCAGCGCCGGATGGGGACAGGTCGAACTCAGGCCGTTCGACGAAGCAGGCGCGTTGGAACAGCTCGCGGAAGAACTCAAGGCCGAACTGCTGGCCAATGCGCTGGGGCAGCAAGACTGGCCCGAGCTTGTTGCCGCGCTCGGCTTCCTGCCGCTGGCGTTGCACCTCGCCGCCGGGCATCTGCGCGAGGGCGACAGCGCCGCCGCGTTTCTGCGCCGGCTGCGGCGCGCGAGGGCTGGCGCTGGAACATCCCGACCCGGCCGATCCGGTATGGCGACAGCGCAGCCGGGCGCTGATCTCCGACACGTTCGAGTTGTCGCTCGATGCGTTAACGCGGAGCGGCGGCGATCGGAGGGGGCGACGTGGCGGGAGGGGTTCGCGGCGCTCGGGCACGCGCCGGCCGCCGGTTTCGGCGACAGCCTCGGGGCCGCGATCGCCGGTCTCGACGCCGATGCGTTCGACGACATGGTTTCGCAGGCGAGGCGGTTGTCGCTGCTCGACCGGGTGGCGCGCGGCGCGGGCGCGGCGTATCGCCTGCATCCGCTGCTTGCCGAACTGGTCCGCGGCGGCGCCGACCGCGACACGGTTCTCGGCCGGATGACCGAGTGGTTTGTCGCGCGTCTGCCCGAGGGCGGCGACGACCAGGGGCGGCGGTGGAACGAATTGCACGACGAGAGCGCGGCGCTGACCGAATGGCTCGGGCAGGTGCCGGAAGGCGAGCGGGTGCGGGTCGCGCGCGCCGGCAGCCGATACGCGATCTGCAACGGCCCGTATCATGCCTGGGTGCGCTTTTGCGAGGACACGCTGGCCGGCAGCCTCAGCGACGCCGACAGATCGGACGTTCTGTGGATGCTCGGCAATGTAGCGTTGCAAGGCGGGATCTGCCCGACCGCGCCTCGGCCGCCGCACATGAGAAGCACGCGTTCGACCGAGGACGCGGGGCGGACCGCGAGGCGGCGCTCGCTGCCGAGCTCATCGCTCGACATTCGCACGGCGGCGTGGGGCGATCTCGACGGCGCACTTCATATCCGCCGTGAAGAGGTATTGCCGGTCTTCGAGCGCCTCGGGGACGCGCGCGAGGCGGCGGTGACGAAGGGGCCAGATCGCCGACATCTTGGAGATGCGGGGCGATCTCGACGGGGCGCTGCGCATCCGGCGCGAGGAGGAATTGCCGGTCTACGAGCGGCTCGGCGACGCGCGCGGGGCGGCGGTGACCAGAGGCAGACAGATCTGCGCGAGCATCTTGCATGGATCGCGGGGCGATCTCGACGAGCGCGCTGCGTGATCACGGCGTCGAGGAAGCAATTGCCGGCATCTACGAGGCGCGCTCGGCCGATGCGACGCTCGAGCGGCGGTGACCAAGGGGAAGATCGCCGACATCTTGCAGACGCGGGGCGATCTCGACGGGGCGCTGCGGATCAGGCGCGAGGAGGAATTGCCGGTCTACGAGCGGCTCGGCGACGCGCGCGCGGCGGCGGTGACCAAGGGGCAGATCGCCGACATATTGCGGATGCGGGGCGATCTCGACGGGGCGCTGCGGATCAGGCGCGAGGAGGAATTGCCGGTCTACGAGCGGCTCGGCGACGCGCGCTCGCTGCTGGTCGGCGCGCGAACTGGCGATTACGCTGCTGCAACGTGGGCGCGATGCCGATCGCGCCGAGGCGCGCGAGCCTGCTGCATCTGGCGCTGGCGGAGGCGCGGCGGCTGCAACTGCCGGAGGCGGGGCAGATCGAGGCGATCATCGCGCAGGCCGGGTTTGGGGAGGGGTGAGCCGGCCGCCCCTCACCCCGGATTGTAGGATGGGCTGAGCCCGGCGCGAGCCGGGGGAAGCCCATGCCGTATGGCGGCACGACAGCATGGGCTTCGCTCCGCTCAGCCCATCCTACGAGATTGTTGTATGGCGCCGCTGCCCTTCACCCCGACTCTCTCCCCCGGTGGGGGAGACGGAGCCGTCTGAACGCGCGGTCAGAAATCGGTGCAGCGGCCGCCTACTTCCCAGTCGCCGTAGCGGGTCGGTTCGGGGCCTTTCGGGCCGCCGATCTCCTTGGCCATTTCCGTCCGCGCCGGCGGAGCGGGTGACGGAGCCGGCGGCTTCTCGCCGGGGTCCTCGGGTGGCGGGAATAGGGGATGCCTGTTCGCTGTCTTGCTCATAATCCCTATATGGCCGGGGAGCGCGACCGGCTCAACCTCGCCGCCGGTTCGTGGAATGCTGGCCCGGCGCACGAATTTCAGGAACGAGGCCGGGGGTCGGGCGTTTGCGCGGGAGGTTCTTCTTGCGAGAGCAGCGAACATGATGGTTTCGGCAGAACCTTACGACAGAACCTTCGCCTCCTCCGGCAGTCCGCTGGATCCCCCGTTGGCAAGTGCGACGCGCAACGCCGCAGGGTCGAGCGCGCGGCAGGTCGCTCTCGACCTGATTGGCGCGGTGCTGCGCCGCAAGCGACCGCTCGACGACGCGATCGAGGATCACCCGATGATGGGCGAACTGTCGGTCCGCGACCGCGCCTTCGCCCGGCTGCTTGTCGCGACGGTGCTGCGCCGGCTCGGGCAGATCGACACGCTGATCGGCGAGTGCCTCAACACCCCGCTGGCGCCGCGCGCCGCGATCATCCACGACGTGCTGCGGCTCGGCATCGCGCAATTGCTGTTCCTGCGCACGCCGCCGCACGCGGCCGTCGCGACCAGCGTCGATCTGGCGCATTCGCGCGGTTTTCTGTCCCATAAGGGCCTGGTCAACGCGGTGCTGCGGCGGCTCAGCGTCGAAGGGCAGGAGCGCGTCGAGGCACAGGACGCCGCCCGCCTCAATACGCCCGAATGGCTGTGGCAATCCTGGGCCGCCGCCTATGGCGAGGAGCGCGCGCGCGCGATCGCCATCGCCCATCTGAAAGAGGCGCCGCTCGACGTGACGCTGCGCGGCGCCGAGGATGGCGATGTGTGGTGCGAAAGGCTGCAGGCGATCAAGCTGCCGAACGGCTCGCTGCGGCGCGCCGGAGGCGGGTCGGTCATGGCGTTGCCGGGCTATGCCGAAGGGGCCTGGTGGATCCAGGACGCGGCCGCCGCGTTGCCGGTGCGGATGTTCGGGCCGCTGCAGGGTCTCGATGTCGTCGATCTGTGCGCCGCGCCGGGGGGCAAGACCGCGCAGCTCGCCAGCCTCGGCGCGCGGGTGACGGCGATCGACCGCTCGACCCGCCGCCTCGATCGCCTCGTCATGAATCTCAACCGGCTCGGCCTGCCGGTGACGGCGATCCCCGCCGATGCGCTGACGTGGCGCCCGCCGCAACCGGTCGACGCGGTGCTGCTCGATGCGCCGTGCACCGCAACCGGCGCGATCCGGCGCCACCCCGACGTGCCGCACCTGAAGCAGCCGGACGATGTCGCCCGGCTATCGGTCGTGCAGGACAATCTGCTGCGCGCCGCAATCGAGATGCTGCGGCCGGGCGGTGTCCTCGTCTACTGCACCTGCTCGCTCGAACCGGAGGAGGGGCGGGTGCGGGTCGAGGCGCTTCTGGGGTCGGGCGCGGCCGATGACGCGGCGGCCTGTCGCGCCGGACGAGATCGGTGTTGCCGAGTGGATCACCGAGAGCGGCGACATGCGGACGCTGCCGTGCCACCTGCCCGAATATGACGGGATCGACGGGTTCTACGCCGCGCGGCTGGTGAAGCTCGAAGGATAGAGGCGGCCGGATAGACGCGCCCCTCGGCCAGCGGAGGCGATTCACCGCTTCGGCGGAATGACGGAAGAGGGCGCCGCTGAAATTGTGAGAAGCCGGCCGGATATGGGGCTGGCTTGCCGGGCGGCGGTTTCCTTGTTACCAAGCGGGATGGTTGCAGCCGCCGGACAGCCCGCAAGCCGCGCTCGCCTATCGCGAAATCCGGCTGATTGCGCGCGATCGGTCCGGGGCCGATGAAACCCGGCCCGGTTCGGCACAGGCGCGGGCCGCCGTCCGCGGATCGGACGGGGAGGTTGCGCGACGCGGTCGCGAGCTGGCGCAGCGATGCCTGGCGGGCGCTGGCGGCCGCGCCGTTTTATCGCCAGACGCTTATCGGACCGGCGCCGAGCCAATTGCGGCTGAAGCTCAACGAGCGGTGGCCGGGCGATTCGCGGCGCGGCGACGCAATCCTGGCCGGCAACATCGAATTCGCCGGCGAACTGCTGCACCGGCCGACGCCGGCCTGGTTTCCGCCTGACGCCAATCCCGAGTGGCTGGCGCAGTGGCACGGGTTCGGCTGGCTCGACGATTTGATCGCGGTCGGCGCCGCGGCGCGCGACCCGGCCCGCGTGCTGGTGCAGAGCTGGCTGTCGGACGGCGCCTCCTGGCACCCGGTGACGTGGCGCCCCGATGTCGCGGCGACGCGCGTCCTCGCCTGGATCGTGCATTTCGAGGAACTCGCTGGGCGCGAAGCCGACCGCGCGCTGCGGCGCGCGATGCTCGCGAGCATCGCCGCTCAGGTCCGGCACCTGGCGCGCGTCGCCGGCTCGGAGCCGATGGGCGTGGCTCGGCTGCGGGCGCTAAAGGGGCTGATCGGCGGATCGGTCGCCTTGGGCGGGCCGGAACAGCGCGTGATACGGGCGCTGCGCGGCCTCGAGCGCGAGTTGGCGATGCAGGTCCTGCCCGATGGCGGGCATCTGTCGCGCAGCCCGTCGGTGCAGCTCCGGGTGTTACGCGACCTGATCGACATCCGCGCGGTGTTGCGCGCCGCCAAGCTCGACGTTCCGGCGGCGCTGCAGGAGGCGATCGACAGGATGGCGCCGATGCTGCGGTTTTTCCGCCACGGCGACCGCCGCCTCGCGCTGTTCAACAATTCGATCGAGGAGGACCCGGACCTCGTCGATCTCGTCCTGACCCGGTCGGAAAGCCGAGGTCATGCGCCGCCGCAGGCGCCGCATTCCGGCTTCCAGCGCCTCGCCGCCGGGAAAACGCTTGCGATCGTCGATACCGGAAAGCAGCCGCCGTCCGGCTTTGACGGTGCAGCGCATGCCGGTACGCTGTCGTTCGAGCTGAGCCACGGGCGCGACCGGGTAATCGTCAATTGCGGCGGGTATCGCGGGTCGAAACCGGCCTGGCGGCGGCTCTCGCGCGCCACCGCGGCGCATTCGGTGCTGGTCGTCGACGACACGAACGCGGTCGAGGTTCTGGCCGACGGCTCGCTCGGACGCGGCCCGGGCGCGGTGAGCTGCGAGCGCGCCGAGGAGGACGGGCACCAGTGGATCGCGGCGGCGCATAATGGCTATCGCCGCCGCCACGGTGTCACCTACGCGCGCGAACTGTATCTCGCGGCAGACGGCGACGACATGCGCGGCGAGGACCGGCTGACCGGGCGCTCCGGTATCGCCTTCGCGCTGCGCTTTCACCTGCACCCTTCGGTGACGCCCGCGCTCGCGGCGGACGGCAACAGCGCCGTGCTGCGGCTGCCGGGCGGCGCGGCGTGGCGGCTGCGCGCGCTCGGCGCCGAGATGAGCCTGGCCGAAAGCGTTTATCTCGGTTCGGGCGAAGTGCGGCCGACCCAGCAGATCGTGTTGGCCGGAACGACCGGCCGCGACGGCGCGACGGTGCGTTGGGCGATCAAGCGCGAGCCGGTGGTGCCGGCGGCGAAAGCGGCGGCGGTGCGGGAGGCCGCGGGGGTTGCCTCCGAACCGAAGCCCGCCATCGCGGAACCCAAGATCGTCGCCCCGGCCAAACCCGCCTCCGAAGCGAAAATCGACAGCGCCGCATCGGATGCTGAGGCCGGCCCGAGGGACAGTGACGCAAAAGCGTCGGAACCGGAAGAAAAGCAAAAACCGTCTGAGGGCACCGACGACGGAATGTAGGCCGGTTTCGGTCGGGCCGGCTCGTTTTGCCGCCTAGAGCTTGATCGCTTTAGGCCTGACCACCCATTCGTCGCCCCGCGAAAGCGGGGACCAGGAGCGTCAGACGTTGCCTGCCCTGGGTTCCCGCTTTCGCGGGAACGACGATCCAATTTGAAGCGACAACACTCCAGCCTCAGAGCGTGGACGCTTACGGTAACGCCGAGTTCGGATGGCCTGCGGCAAGCGATTACCGTGTGCGGTTGTATTCGTAATCCTCGCGCTCGCCGGCGCCGAGCCGCAAGCCTTCGGGCAGAGGCGGGCGGGCGGCGTTGCGTTTGGCGTGCGCGTCGAGCGCCGCCTGGTCGCTCCACAATTCGAGCAAAGCCAGCTTGTCGGGGTTGAGCGCGCTCCGGAAAATCTCGAACTGCTCGCAGCCGGGCTCCTGCATGCATTCCTCGCAGCGCGCCTTCATCGCCTGCGCCAGTTCGGCTCCCTTGCCGGGCGCGGCGGTGATCGTAACGACGAGTCGGACGGCCATGTGATTGCTCCGTTACTGCTGCCGGGCGCCGGCCGCACCGGCCAATCCCGGCATAGGTGTAGGCAGCCGCTTGGCGGTGGGTGGATTGCGTGCGCGGCGCCAAATTTATAGCATAGAGCTAAAGAAAAGGGGGGAAGCATGCCGGATTACATCGGCCCGGAATACGTCGACCCGGTGGACAACGATGCGCTCGCCCGTGCGCGAGCAAGGGGCCCGAGCGGTTCGGCCGCAAGCGATTTGGGCCAAATCGATCCCAGATCGAAGAAGATTATGGCGGCGGAGCGCGCCTATATCGAGCAGCGCCGCGCTTATTATAGTTTCACCGCGCCACCGGAGCGTGGCCGAGCCGCGCTGGCCCTGTCGGGGGGCGGCATCCGCTCGGCGTCGTTTGCGCTCGGTGTGATGCAGCGACTCGCGAAAGACGATTACCTCCGCCTCTTCGACTATCTCTCGACGGTGTCGGGCGGCGGCTATATCGGCTGCTCGATCACATGGCTGACCAGCGGCGCCTTCCGGGCCGCGTCCGGCCCGGACTTCGGATTACGCCCCGGAGACGCGACATCGGAGCCGTTTCCCTACGGCAGCGACGATCCGCGCGACCCGGTCGGGCGCCATCCGCCCAATGACAGAGACAGGTTCCTCGCCTTCTTGCGTTCGCACGGGGAATACTTGGTCCCGGGCAACGGTATTACGCTCCTTTCCGGAATCGCGATCGCGTTGCGCGGCATCCTGCTGAACCTGCTCGTCTGGTTCCCCATAGCGGTAGCGATGATGGCCGTCGCGAAGTTGTACTGGGGCGATTTGGAGAGGTTCGGGTTTACGATCGCGCTGGTTCTTGCCGTGATTTGCGGTTTGGTGTTCGCGCTCGCATCGATCGGTTATTCATTCTACACCGTCCGTAAAAGATCGCCGCAGGCCCGGCGCTACCAGTTACGGCGGTGGTTCGAGACATACGCGCGACACGTTGTGCTGCTGGGTGTTGCGTTCACGGTCATCGGCACCTTGCCGTGGGTCGCCGGTTTCCTGGAGGGATGGGTTGCAGCGACGGGAACCGCCGGCCTCCTCAGCGGCATAGCTGGCGGCGTCTGGGGCTTCTTCAAGTCGCGCGCGAACGATTCGAGCAGCAAGGGCGGGCTGTCGCTCGACGTTCTGGCGCCGATCTCGGGTGTGCTGTTCTGTTACGGTTTTCTATTGCTCGCGTTTTTCACCGCGGAATATTTGGACGATTGGGACTGGAAGGCTCAGCTCATCGCCGCCGGCGCCATGCTGCTGTTCTCTTTCTTGCTTGGCTGGTTCACGAATCTGAATTACCTGACACTGCATCGCTACTACCGCGACCGGCTGATGGAAGCGTTCATGCCCGATTTGGAGCATGTCAGGGAGAACACCGCCGGCCCGGCTTTCACAGCCGATCCGGTGCGGCTCGCGGAGATGTGCGACATCAACGAACCGCGCGGGCCGTATCACCTGATCAACTGCCATCTGATCCTGACCGGCACCACGGACAAGACCCGCAAGGCCCGCGGCGGCGACAGCTTTATCCTGTCGCCGCTCTATTGCGGCAGCAACGCGACGGGCTGGTGCCGTACCGAAGAATTCTACGACAACGAGATCACCCTGCCGACAGCGATGGCGATTTCCGGCGCGGCCGCGAACCCGAACGCGGGGAGGCGGCGGCACCGGATAACGCGAAATCCGATCGTCTCGATCGTCATGTCGCTGTTCAACGTTCGCCTCGGCTATTGGGTGCCGAACCCGAATCCGGCGAAGACGCGCCAGAGTATAAAGCCGAATCACTTCAACCCCGGGGTTCTCGACCTGATCGATTACCAGCGCGATGAATTCGAGCTCGATCCTGCGCTTGAGCGACGGCGGTCATTTCGACAATCTCGGCCTTTACGAGCTGATCCGGCGGCGGGTCGAATTCATTGTCTGCTGCGATGCCGGGGCCGATCCGGATTACGCTTTCAGCGATCTGACCACCGCCATCGTCCGCGCCGAACAGGATTTCGGGAGCGGTCATCAAGTTCGAGGAGCCGCCGCTGAAATCACTGATGCCGTCGGAAACTCTCGAGTTTCCGCGCCAGGCGGCGTTTTCCCACGCGCCCATGCCCGCGCCGAGATCACCTATGCGGATGGCAGCAGGGGCACGCTGATCTACCTGACGACCCTGATCATCAAGGAACTACGGTTGCGAATGCTCGGCTATCTTGGCGACAGGCCGGCCTTTCCCGACGAGACGACCGCGGATCAATTCTTTGACGAGGGCCAGTTCGAGGCGTATCGCGAGCTTGGTTTCGTGATCGCCGACCGGATGCTCGCCGATCGGGGTAACCCCGCCTCCGCCCGCGAGCCTGAAGCCTGGGGGTTTGCCGAAGAATTCACCAAACGTCTGCAAGAAGCTCGAGCAATGGCACCGGCTGCGCAATAGGCTTGCGACAATGCGGCGGCTTGTCTCATACGGTGCGAACCCGGCGCTCCGTTCGTTTGGTCCGGCATGAGAGATTTTTCCTGCGCGGTGCTCCTCGCAGCGGTGCTGTTTCTCCTTGCTGAGGGAGCGGAGAGCGCCCGCGCGCAGACGCAGGCGATGGAGCCGCTCGATTGGACGGTGTGCCGGCTGATCGAACGCGCCGCCGGGGCGAACCGCCTGCCGGTCGAGTTCCTGACCCGGCTGATCTGGCGCGAGAGCAGCTTTCGCGCCGGCGCGGTCAGTCCGGCTGGGGCGCGGGGGATCGCGCAATTCATGCCGGGCACGGCGCAGGAACGCGGGCTCGCCGATCCGTTCGATCCGGAACAGGCGATCCCCAAGGCGGCGCATCTTTTGGCCGAGCTGCGGCGCCGCTTCGGCAATCTCGGCGTCGCGGCGGCGGCCTACAATGCCGGGCCGGCGCGGGTCGGCGACTGGTTGCGCGGCCTCGGTGGATTGCCGGCCGAAACCCGCGCCTATGTCCATTTTGTGACGAGGAGCGCGGTCGAGGCCTGGGCGGAGTCCAAAAGCCGCGCCGAGAGCAATGCCGCAAGCGGCGCCTCCGGGGCCGAGACGGCGACCGAGCCGGCGTCGGGGTCCTGTCTCGCGGCGGTCGCCGATCTGCGAAGCGCCCGCGGCGGGGCGGGCGAGGGCGACGAGGACGGGTTCACCCCGCTCTCACCGTGGGGCGTGCAGCTTGCCGGTAATTTCTCGAAGGCGATCGCGCTGGCCTCGTTCGAACGCGCCCGCCAGCGCTATGCCGGGGTCATCGGAAATGTGCGGCCGATGATCATCGGCCGCGTGCTGCGCAGCCGCGGCACCCGGAAGTTCTATCAGGTGCGCCTGCCGGCCGCGACGCGCCAGGCGGCGCAGGCGATGTGCGGCCGCATCCGCGCGGCCGGCGGGATTTGCCTCGCGCTGCCGAGCTGAGCGATACGGCGCGGTGGTTGGAGGATAGCTCGCATATCGACGGAAGACTGATCGCGGAGGGGCGGCGCGCTGCTGGCGCGGCTCGAAGCGCACGCGACCGCCGAGCGGTTTGTTTATCGGCACCGCTGGCGGCCCGGCGATCTCTTGATGTGGGACAACCGGTGCCTGTTGCACCGCGCCGACCCGAATTTCGACGCGGCGCTGTATCCGCGCGTGTTGCACCGCATCTGCCTGCGCGGCACCGCACCGGCGTAGAGGCGGGATCGCAGGCCTCTGCCGGCACGCCGTGGAGGCGCCGCTGGTCCGGCGCCTCGCTGATCGGGCGAGAGCGGCGGTGGGGGTGAGTGGTTCACCCCCTAGCCGCCGACCCGTCGTGATCGGTGTTTATGCCGGCGATCGTCGATCACACGATCCGCTGCAACGCCAGTGCCTCGTGCTGTTCGTCCAGATCGTCGCTCGGACCGAGAACTTCAGCGCCGTTGCAGTAAACGCCTTCGCGCCTGGCCTTCGGATCGTAAACGATCTCGATCTTGTTGTGGCCGAAGCTGGTGAAGGATAACGACCACGGGCGTTCGTGATAGTCCCGCCGCTGATGGTACAACATGCTGATCGCCATCCGCTGTCCGAGCAAAGCCGATTGGCTGTAGTCGCTGCGCCAGTGCACTCCGGCCATGTTTCGGCCGATTGCGATATTCGCGGCAACCTTGTCCAGCTCACCGCGAACGGTTAGGTCGTCGACATCTGCTCCGGCATAGTCCTTTAGCGCGGTATAGCCCTGAGCCGGATCCGGCACTTGCGGCATCAGCGAAATGTCGACCAGTTTCTTGTTTTCATCGAAGAACGCCTTCAGCACCGTCACACAGGCACCGGCAACGGTGGCATGCCCGGCGCCATAGGCAGGGTGAATCGGCGAGCCTTCGGCGAACGCCATCGGCAACAGATACGTATCATGCCCCTGAGTGTTGTTGTGCTGGTGGATGCGATCGACTGCGCCGCCGCTCGATTCGGATGCTTGCAAAACGGCGAGGCCGGCACCGAGCGCGATTTCCGCCTCGTGTTTACCCGGTGCATCCATCGCGAGTGCACGGTGAGCCAGCCCGCCATACGCCTCCGGACGCAGGCGCAGATGACGCACCCATTTCTGATACCAGACGGTCTTCAACGCGCGTGTCGCCACCTCGCAAACCATCGAAAGGACGTGTGGTCCGCCAAAGCAGCCGAAGCCTTGCTCTTTGTCGAAGCCGTTGGTCCGGACATAGGGATTTCCCGGGTTCAGCGGGCATCCAGCTCCGAGCAGGATCAGGGTGGCGTTCAGGTACGCCTCGTAGAGCTGATCGATATGGACGTAACGCGCCAGGTCGGCCATGTTGTGAATATAAGTTCCGGCGGCGATACCGGTGACCGGGGCCGTCGTATCCTTCCCGTTCTGGGCGTCGAGCCAGTCCTGGAAGTCGGTCAGGTAGGGGCCGCCGGATGGATAGTCGGTCGCCGCCCTGCGCCGCTCGCGCTGATCGAAGGCAAGGGTGCCGAAGGGAACCGGCAGGAGCAGGAACTGGGAGACGAACGGCCCCTGGTGCTCCAGGTTGGGTTGGCCCGCCGGCGTCCAATCGCCGCCGCGAAACAGCTTGTCTGCCGTAACGGCGCGCGCGCCGTATTGCGGATTGTTCGCGGTTTCCGGATCGGGGTACAGCTTCAATGCGCTTAGTTCGGCGGCCGCGGCGGCGGCGTTCGGGTCGCTCGGGAATTGCTCGAACGGCAGATCGCGCAACAGCGCCATCCAGTACAGTTCGATCATTTCTGCCGCGGTCGCGTCTTTTTGACCGGCGCGCTCGGGCGGTTTCGGTATTTTGAAGAACCAGCCGTCGGCGGTTTCGCGATCGGCCGCAAGGCCCGCTTGCGGATTGACCAGCTTGCGCGTGCCGCCGGGTGCGAGCTGGATCGCCCTGAACAGCTGAGGCTCGTGGTGGTCGAGAGCCTCCCTCAACTTCTTGAATGCAGCCGGCACAACGCGCCCGGAACCGTCGTGCGCCAAGCCTTTGTGAAAATGCAGTTGAAGATCGTCGGCGCTCGCGTTTATCAGCTGGTGGACCGCGGTGTCGGCCGGTGCGGGAAACGGCGGATGCGGTTTCGGATACGGTAGAGCCATGACTTCCTCCCGTGGTGTTAGCCTCCGCTAACAACTTAACCGTAATACGGAAGGGCGCGCGCCGAGTGTGATGGTCATCACACATGGAAGCTGTTTTATGCAATTTTCAGAGCCGGGCGCGGTCATGTGGGGCGGCAAAGTCGAGGTCGGGGCCCAGGGGGAGGATACCCGTCGGGTTGATGTGGCGCATGCCGCCGTAGTAGCCGAGCTTTATTTTCGCGAAATCTACGGTCTCCGATATACCTGGAAGTTGATAGACCTCGCGCGTGTAGTTCCAGAGGTTGTGGTAGTCGGTCAGGCGCCGCAGATTGCACTTGAACAGCACGTAATAGACCGTGTCGAAACGCAATAGCGTCGGGAACAGGCGCAGATCGGCTTCGGTGAAACGGTCGCCGACGAGCCAGCGCTGTTTGCCGAGGCGGGTTTCGAGTTCGTCGAAGGCGGCGAACAGCTTATTGAACGCTTCTTCGTAGCCGGCCTGGCTTTTGGCGAGACCGGCGCGGTACACGCCGTTGTTGATGGCGTCGTAGACGAATGAGTTGATTTCGTCGATGTCGCGGCGGAGGTCCGGCGGGTAGAGGTCGAGCGAGGCGTCGCCCGACGGGTCGAATTCCGCGTTCAGCATGCGAATGATTTCGGACGATTCGTTGTTGACGATGGTTTTGGTCTGCCGATCCCACAGCAGCGGCACGGTGGCGCGGCCGGTATAATCGGGCCGGGCGGCGCTGTAGATCTGGTGGACGTGAAAGACGCCGTCTTTCGGCCGCAACTCGTCAAAGCCGCGCGAATAGGCCCAGCCCTCGCCCTTCGGCAGGTCCGATTCGAGCAGCGGGATCGCGCTTTCGAGGCGCTTCAGCTTGTGCATCAAGCACGGTGCGGTGGGCCCACGGGCATGACGGCGCGGTCACGAGCTGATAGCGCCCGGGTTCGGCCTTGAAGCCGGAGGAGCCGTCGCGCGTCACCCGGTCGCGGAAAATCGAATCCGGCCGCACAAAGCGTCCGGTCCTGTCGGGTGGCGGATCGTTGTCGAACCACGTCCCGTCTACCAGCATGCCCATTCCCCGCCTCCTCTCCCTGCATTGGGTCATCCCGGCGAAGGCCGGGATCCACCATGCCGCAGACGATATGGCGATCTGGCGGGAAAGACTTATCCCAATTGCATAGGATCAAGCGCTGGAGAGGTGCGTCCCGGCCTTTGCCGGGATGACAACGTTGAGGTGGCGTGACGGGGGCGGAGATGGATCTGGCGGGTAGGGTGGCACTGGTTACCGGGGCGCAGCAGGGGATCGGGGCGGCGATCGCGCGTGAATTCGCGAAAGCCGGCGCCGATGTCGCGATCAACTGGCTTGATGACGAGGCGGCGGCCCGGCGGGTCGCCGATGCGGTGCAGGCCGCCGGACGGCGCACGCTGCTGTATCGGGCCGATGTCGCGCGGCTCGACGCGACGCGCGAGATGGTCGCGGCCGTCGAGCGCGATCTCGGGCCGATCGACGTGCTGGTCAACAACGCGGGTGTGTTCCCGCGCGTCACCTTTCTCGACATGCAAGAGAGCGACTGGGACTACGTGCTCGACGTGAATTTGAAGGGCGCGGCCTTCTGCGCCCAGGCGGCGGCGCGGGCGATGGTCGCGTCGGGGCGACACGGATCGATCATCAACCTGACCTCGGGCGCCGCCTATCGCGGCTCGCCGCGCGGCGTGCATTACTGCGCGAGCAAGGGCGGCGTCTTGTCGATGACAAGGCAGATGGCGCTGGAGCTGGCGCCGCACCGTATCAGGGTCAACGCGATCGCGCCCGGTCTGACCGACACCGCGCAGCCGCGCTATGGTATGGACGAGGAGGAGCTGAAGGCGATGGGAAGCGCGCTCCCGCTCGGGCGCTTGGCCACGTCGGAAGATATCGCCAGCGCCGCCGTTTTCCTCGCGTCCGACGCTGCCGGGTTCGTCACCGGGCACTGCCTGCACGTCAATGGCGGCGGGTATCTCGCGTGATCGGTGAACCCTGATCGACATTATGTACTGGTCGGGAGTTCGTAACAGTCGGACTGCGGCTTGGCCGGTTTTGATTCATTCTGATAAAGTCCGCGGCGAGGGATATGCGGGGAGTTCATGGAAGACGCACTTTCACGGGCGGTGGACAATACGATCCGGTTTCAGCGTCTGGCCGCGTTCGAGTTGCGCCGTCTTGCCGAGCGCGCCCCGGACATTTCGACAGAACTTCACCACGTCGCGGATCAGCTCGAAGCCGACGCCGCCGACCTCGATCACGCATCGAAGCTGTCGCAGGAATAGCTTCTTGCCGTGTCAGCCGGGAGGCGATGCGCGACCGATATGTAGCCGCAGGGGATGCCGTCGGGCCTGACCGCGCCGCCGGTTGGTTGATTACGGACCGGTATCTGCGACACTCGGCTGGCGAGGAAGCTGACATGCCGCATTCGACTTACCTGCCCGAACGCATGGGGACCGCCCAGATCACCCCGACCGGGGCGTTCGAAGCCGGCGGTTTCCATTCATTCACGCTCGTCTATACGGCCGGGTATTTCGGCATCGACGACACCGGTTCGATCAAGATCGTGCACCGTTTCGCTAGCGACATGGGGCGGCCGCAATGGAGCGATCCGACGGCGGCGAACTACACGACGGTCGAGGCCTCGAATGGCGCCGTGCTAGACGTGCTGTTCGATCCGAAATTGAACATCAGGCCGTGGGACAAGACGCTGCTGATCCGCGTCGTGCGCGGTTTCCTGCGCGAGGGCGACACGATCACGGTGCGCTTCGGCGATCCCCGCCAAGGGTCGCCGGGGATGCGGGTCCAGACGTTCTGCGAGCCGACATTCGAATTCCGTGTGCTCGTCGATGCGATTGCGACCTGCGACTATGTCGAGCTGCCGGAGCAGCCGACGATTGCGATCGTTGCCGGCCCGCCGGTCACATGGAAAGCGATACTGCCGAGCTTGCGCGGCTGCGGCGAGAATTTCCGGCTCGGGTTTAAGGGCGAGGACAAATGGGGCAACCCGAGCGACCTTGTCGAGGGCACCTTCTCGCTACACCCGAGCCGCAGGGTGCGCGGCTTGCCGGAGAATTTTTCGATCCGGCGCGGCGAGCACGCCAAGTCGATCGAAGGTCTGTCGGTTGCCGAGCCGGGGGACCTGACGATCACTGTGCGTGACGCCGGCGGAAAATTGCTCTGCCTCAGCAATCCGCTGCGCATCGAAGCCGCCCCGACGCTGCGGTCATACTGGTGCGACCTGCACGGCCAGTCCGAGGAGACGATCGGGACGAACTCGGCGCGCGAGCTGATCGAATTCGCACGCGACCGCGCCTTTCTCGACGGCATGAGCCATCAGGGCAACGACTTCCAGATCACGACCGATTTCTGGCATGAACTGAACCGTCTGACCTGCGAATACAACGAGGACGGACGGTTCGTGATCTATCCCGGCTATGAATGGTCGGGCAATACCGGGCTCGGCGGCGACCGCAACGTGCTGTTCATGCGCGAGGGCGAGCAGATCCACCGTTCTTCCCATGCGCTTGTCCCGGATCGTAACGATTTAGCCAGTGACGCAAACAGCGCCGAGGACCTGTTCGGGGCGCTGAAGGACCGGGACTGCGTCGTGTTCGCGCATATCGGCGGGCGGTACGCCGACATCAAAGTGGCGCATGACGCGCGGCTCGAACGCTCGGTCGAGGTGCATTCGGATTGGGGCACGTTCGAGTGGCTGCTGCACGACGCGCTCGACCAGGGCTACCGGGTCGGCATCCTGGCCAATTCCGATGGGCACAAGGGACGACACGGCGCGAGCCATCCGGGCGCGTCGCTGTTCGGGGCTTATGGCGGGCTGTCGTGCCTCCTGGCGCCGGAGTTGACGCGGGCCGGGCTGTTCGAGGCGCTGCGCCGCCGGCATCACTACGCGACGACCGGTTGCCGGCTGCTGCTCGACGCGCGAGCCGCGTTTGATGCCGAGGCCGAGCTGTTCGCCGACGACCCGCTGCTCGGCCCGACGACATCGACGCCGGCGCGCGCGGCGATGATGGGCGACATCCTGCGCTCGGACGAAGGCTCGGTCGATTTTACCGTCGAGGCGCTGGGCTCGGCGCCGATTGAGCGGATCGAATTGCGCAACGGGCTCGAGTTACTGGAAACCTGGCGGCCCTATAGCGAAGCCGATCTCGGGCGGCGCATCCGCGTGATCTGGGAGGGATCGGAATATCGTGGGCGGGGGCGCCAGACGGTCTGGGACGGCGGCTGCACGCTAGACGGCAACCGGTTCTATCGGATTGCGCCGATCAATCTGTGGAATCTGGACAAGGAGCTGAAGCAGACCGGTCCCGGCGCGCTGTCCTGGGCGGCGCTGACAACCGGCGGGTTCGGCGGGTTCGATGCTTGGCTGGCGGACCCGCTTGCGGGCACGCTGCGGATCGACACGGCGCTCGTCAAAGCCGAGATCGCGGTCGCCGATATTGGGATCGAGGATATCCGGTTCGAAGCCGGCGGCATCGGACGCCGCATCCGCGTCTTTCGCCTGCCGGACGACAATCCACACCGGCAGCTGCATCTGACGCGCCGCGTCCGGCTCAGAACGGCGGGCGACAACGCGCTTTATGTCTGCTTGACACAGGAGGACGGGCATTTGGCGTGGTCCAGCCCGATCTATGTCTTCCGCTGAGGCTGGTGGGGGAGGGGCGCAATCCACCCGTGCGCACACGGCGCGGGCTTCGGCGATGCCGGTCATGGCGGAGCGAACAAGCGGCCGGAGTTTGCAAACCGCCAAGGGGATTGCGCGCTTAAATTGAGGAGCGTGGCACGCCGCGATACGATGACTCGACGGAGCTGTCGATAGTGAGTTGGATTCTGTATCGCGAGATCGGCTCGGGCCTTAAACGTGTGGCGCGGCATGCGCGGCACCCCGCGGCATTTCCCGGATTGGTCTGGAAGAACATCAGGCACGGCTTGATGCCTCCCCACGCAACATCAAAAAACGATGATCCGCGCAAGTGGAACGAACTGGGTCGCGGTATAGCCCGGCTCGGGCATTATCAGGCCGCGCTTGCTGCTTATGACCGTGCGCTCGCGATCAGGGCCGATGTACCGCAGATCCTGAGCAACCGAGGGAATGCATTACGTGCCATCGGGCGGCTTGCCGAAGCCGAGGCGAGCCTGCGAGAGGCGCTCCAGCTGGCACCAAACTTTGCGAATGCTCACAACAATCTCGGAACGGTTCTAATACGACTCGATCGGTTCGCGGAAGCAGAGGTCAGCCTTCGCCAGGCAATTCGGCTTCAGCCAGAGGTCGCAGGGTTTCATAAAAACCTCGGATATCTCTATATGCGGCTTGCCCGGCCGGTCGATGCGCAGGCCAGCTATCGTGCAGCCCTGCGTGTCAGGCCGGACGACGCCGAAATACATGAGGACCTCGGCATGGCCCTCCTCTTGTCGGGAACATTTGAGGAGGGCTGGGCGGAATATGAGTGGCGCTGGCAAACCAAACGCATGTCCGGCGAGGCGCGTCGTTTTTCATCGCCACCTTGGCGGGGACAGTCGTTAGAAGATAAGGTTATTCTCCTGCACGCCGAGCAGGGTTTAGGCGATACGCTGCAATTCTGCCGCTACGTTTCGCGTATTGCGGCACGAAGTACGATCCTCGAAGTTCAGCCACAGCTTTTTCGATTGCTGTCTCGGTTGCGCGGTTTTGACAAAATCATCGCTCGTGGCGACCCACTGCCGCCGCATGATTTGCACTGCTCTTTGCTGAGCCTGCCCCACGTGCTCGGAACAACGCTCGACACTATCCCGCGACGCACACCTTACCTGAGTGCAGATCCGCGGGATGTCGCCCGTTGGCGCGGGCGACTCGCGGGGATAAGCGGTCTGCGTGTGGGGCTGTGCTGGGCTGGCGGCAAATCGCCAAACAACCCGGAGCAGAATTTAGCTAATGATCGGCGCTCGCTTCGTCTCGACAGGTTGGCGCCCCTCGCCGGGATCGATCGGATTTCGTTCGTATCTCTCCAGAAGGGGCCGCCCGCCGATGAGGCAGTTCACCCGCCTATGGGCATGAAACTATACGACTTTACTGCCGAATTGCAGGACTTTGCCGACACTGCCGCCCTGATCGAGTGCCTCGACCTGGTCATCAGCGTCGATACCTCGGTCGCCCATCTGACCGGCGCGCTGGGCAAGCCGGTTTGGCTGTTGACCTGCTTTGGCGCCTGCTTCCGATGGCTGCACGATCGAGAGGACAGTCCGTGGTATCCGTCGCTGCGTCATTTCCGCCAACCGGCCCTCGGTGACTGGGAGACAGTGCTGACGCGTGTCCGTGAGGGATTGCTTACTGCGAGAGCCATTCCACCCAAATGAGTGAAGCATCGGCACGCATCATCGGCGGCACTTTTTTCCGGCGCATCTCGCGGCACCTGTGGAAACCTCGTTCGGTCCCCGCGCTTATCTGGAAGAACATCAAGGAATGGTTCACGCGCGACGGAACCCGAAACCGACCTACGACCATAAGATATTGGAATAACATTGGCCGCGCGTTAGCGGAAGATGGGCGCCTTACCGAGGCACTCGCGTGCTACGATCGAGCGCTTGCGATCAGGCCCGATGTTCCGGAGCTTCTGAATAATCGCGGGAATGCGTTATGCAATCTTGGACGTCCCGACGAGGCGGAAACAAGCCTGCGTCGGGCATTGAGCTTGAAGCCAGATTTTGCCAACGCGCACTACAATCTCGGGAATGTTCTTCTCGATCTCTGGCACCCGGAAGATGCGGAAGCAAGCTTCAGAAGATCTCTTCTCCTCCAGCCAAAAAATGTCAAAGCCCACCACAACCTCGGCTACCTCTATCATCGTCTCGGGCGTCTTGATGAAGCTGAGGGGGTGTTTCGGGCCGCCTTGCAGCTGTACCCGGATGATCCCGGAATTCATACCAGCCTTGGCCACACTCTTCTGTTGGCCGGAAAGTTCGAGGAGGGATGGAAAGAGAACGAATGGCGATGGCAAACCAAGCAATCAGTCCCCGCCCCCAAGCGCTTTTTTGTGCCGTCCTGGAACAGCGAGGCGATCGGGGATCGAATAATCCTGCTGCATCCCGGCGAAGGTGGCCACGGCGATACACTTCAGTTCTGCCGCTATGTTCCACAGATTGCCGCATGCGCCAAGACGGTACTCGAGGTTCAGCCGTCTCTTGTGAGATTGCTGTCTCAACTGACCGGCGTCTCAGAGATTGTTGCTTATAGCGACCGATTACCGCACTACGATTTGCATTGCTCTCTGATGAGCTTGCCGCGTGTCCTCGGCACAACACTCGACACCATCCCGGCAACCACGCCCTATCTCTTGCCGTATCCGGCCGACACCGCTCACTGGCGCAAGCGGCTTGACGGCCTTACCGGGTTCCGCGTCGGGATCTGCTGGGCCGGGAGCGGTGAGGTGTACAGCCCGAGAAAGATTGCCCTGGACCTTCGCCGCTCAATGTCGCTGGAGACGTTGGCGCCGCTCGGCAAAATAACCGGTGTCTGCTTTGTCTCGCTGCAGAAGGGCCCCCCGGCGGCCGAGGCAAACCGCCCACCGCTGGGCATGAACCTCTATGATTTCACTACTGATATTACATGACTTTGCGGACACGGCGGCGCTCATCGACAGCCTCGATCTGGTGATCAGCGTCGATACTTCGGTCGCCCACCTGGCCGGCGCGCTGGGCAAGCCGGTTTGGCTGTTGAACCGCTTTGATACCTGCTGGCGCTGGCTACACAATCGCGACGACAGTCCCTGGTATCCCTCGCTGCGCCAGTTTCGACAACCCGCTCTCGGAGACTGGGACAGCGTGATCAGCCGTGTCCGCGATGCTCTGCGGCGTCTCGCCCAAACTCGATTATCGGATTGATCGAAGCGCGGCCAGCCCTGCCTACGCGTCCCCCATGCGGAGCGCGGCGATAAAGGCGGATTGCGGGATGTCGACCTGGCCAAACTGGCGCATCCGCTTTTTGCCTTCCTTCTGTTTTTCGAGCAGCTTGCGCTTGCGGGTGACGTCGCCGCCATAGCATTTCGCGAGTACGTCCTTGCGCAGCGCCTTGACCGTCTCGCGGGCAATGACCCGGCCGCCGATCGCCGCCTGGATCGCGATTTGGAACAATTGCCGCGGGATCAGCTCCTTCAACCGTTCGCACAAGGCCCGTCCGCGGCGCTCGGCCTCGCCGCGGTGGACAATAATCGAGAGCGCATCGACCGGCTCGGCGTTGATCAGGATGTTCATCAGCACGAGGTCGCCGGTGTCGTAGCCGTCGAGCTGATAGTCGAAACTCGCATAGCCGCGGCTGACCGATTTGAGCCGGTCATAGAAATCGAACACAACCTCATTGAGCGGCAGGCGATAAACCACCATCGCGCGGCTGCCGGCATAGGTCAGGTCGAGCTGCACGCCGCGCCGCTCCTGGCAGAGGGCGAGGATCTGCCCGAGGTACTCGTCGGGGACGAAGATCGTCGCCTTGATCCACGGCTCCTCGATATGGTCGATCTTGACCGTATCGGGCATGTCGGCCGGGTTATGCAGGTCGAGCACCTGCCCGTTGGTCATATGGACGCGGTAGACCACTGAGGGCGCGGTGGTAATCAGGTCGAGATCGAATTCGCGCGACAGCCGTTCCTGAATGATTTCCAGGTGCAACAGCCCCAGAAAACCGCAGCGGAAACCGAAGCCCAACGCCGCCGAGGTTTCCGGCTCGTAAATAAAGCTGGCATCGTTCAGGCGCAATTTCGCGAGACTGTCGCGCAGCTTTTCGTAATCGGCGGCGTCGGTCGGGAACAGGCCGCAGAAGACGACCGGCTGCACCGGCTTGAAGCCCGAGAGCGGTTCGGCGGCGGGACGGCGGTCCTCGGTGATCGTATCGCCGACCCGGCAGTCGGCGACCGCCTTGATACCGGCCGTGATAAAGCCGATCTCGCCCGGGCCGAGTTCGGGGGCGGCAACGCCTTTCGGCGTAAAGACGCCGACCCGCTCGACCTGATGGGTGGCGCCGGTCGCCATAAGACGGATCTTCTGGCCGGCGACCAGCCGCCCATCCTTGACCCGTACGAGGATCACGACGCCGAGATACGGGTCGTACCAGCTATCGACGAGCAAGGCCTTGAGCGGTGCGGCGGCATCGCCCTGCGGCGCCGGCAGCCTTGTGACGAGGGCTTCGAGCACGTCCTCGACGCCGAGCCCGGTCTTCGCCGAGATCATCAGCGCGTCCGAAGCATCAAGGCCGATCACGTCCTCGATCTGCGTCTTGACCCGGTCGGGCTCGGCGGCCGGCAGGTCGATCTTGTTGAGCACCGGCACGATCTCGTGACCGGCCGCGACGGCCTGGTAAACGTTCGCGAGCGTTTGCGCTTCGACTCCCTGGCTGGCGTCGACGACAAGCAGCGATCCCTCGCAGGCGGCCAGCGAGCGGCTGACCTCGTAGGCGAAATCGACATGCCCCGGGGTGTCCATCAGATTGAGGACATAGGTCTCGCCGTCGTGCGCCCGGTACTCGAGGCGGACTGTCTGGGCCTTGATCGTGATGCCGCGCTCGCGCTCCAACTCCATCGTGTCGAGCACCTGCTCGCGCATCTCGCGGTCGGCAAGCCCGCCGCAAGTCTGGATCAGACGGTCGGCAAGCGTCGACTTGCCGTGGTCGATATGCGCGATGATCGCGAAGTTGCGGATATGGCTGAGCGGCGTCATAGCTGCACCGCAACATAAGGAGGCGGCACCCGATCAACGCGGAGCTACCGGCGGCGGATGCTAAATTCCCGCTGGCTGGGATCTTCGCGATGCACGGGGTCAGCAACCGCGGAATTGGCGGGTTTAGCCAGGGCTTGCGGCGAAATACCCGCGGGCGGAACAGCGAATTATTACCACCGGAACAGGGGATCGCCGCCACGGGAACCGGGAACCGGCGGGTGTGGATCAGGGATTTTCTCCGTTGTCCTCCTTCGTTCGTACCGAGTCCCGCTCGCCATCGGTCGTCTGCACGAAGAACGCCGTAGAAGTGTGGCGATTTTAACGTCGCTGACGGACGTGCATGCGACACGCCGCGCGGCCGACGAACTCCATCGGCAGAACGCATTCGCGATTCGGCCCAATGATGCGGAGCGATCAGGATTTCTTGAGGAACTGCCTGCGCGCGCTTGTCCTTTCGACCAATTCCCGTAGCATTGGCTCGGCCGCAGTGCCGAAACGGGCGAGCACCTCGTCATAAGCGGCGATCGCCTCCTCTCTGCGTTTGAGTGTCCCGAGCCTCGCCCCCTTATTAAAGAGCCCCATGGCCACCAGTGCCCGCAGTGCCGGCTCGTTGGCTGCGCCGAAGCGGGCTAGAAGGTCGGCATAAACGGCAATCGCCTGCACGTTGCGGACAAGCTGGCCATGCTTCGGCCCTTTGTGAAGAGCGCTTCGACCTGCTGACGAAACCAAACCGTATGCATTGCAGACGAGCCAGACCTCGTATACCCAGCAATCGGCTCGTCTCCGCGGCCGAGCACTCCGAGCTTCCCACCCTTGTTAACGAGCACCTGCGCTGTCACTTCGTGCAGCGCCTTCTCGCTGACCGTGCCGAAGCGGGCGAGCATCGTCAAAGGCGGAGATCGCGTTTCTTGCGACCGAGCAATCCGAACGCCACCCCCTTGTTAGCGAGCGCACTCGCGATTGGTTGGCGAAGTGCCGGCTCGTCGGCCTCGCAGGACCGAGCTAAGATCGACGTAGTCACCAGCGCTCTTCCCGCGCCCGAGCGTCAAGTCCTCCATAGCTTTTCGAAATAAGGCCTGGGGACCGGTTCCGTACACCGGCTCGGCGGCGGCGGCGAAGCGGGCGAGCAGCTCGTTGTAGACGGCAATCTCCTCCTCGCTGCGTTCCAGTGTACTGAGGGCGACTCCCTTATTGAGGAGCACCTTGGCGACCAGTTCGCGCAGCGCTGGCTCACTCGCCGTACCAAATCGGTCGAGCGCCTCGTCATAGACGCTGATTGCCTCCTTGTTGCGACCGAGCGTCCAAGCCTCAGCCTTCTGTTAAGGAGTGCCTTCGCAACCTCTTCGCGCAGCTCCGGCTCCCTCGCCGTGCCGAAGCGGGAGAGGACCGCGTCATAGACGGCGATCTCCTCTTCACCGCGGTCGAGCATGCCGAGTCTCAGCCCCTTATTGACGAGCGCTTTCGCGACCAGTTCGCGCAGCGACGGGTCGCTCGCCGTGCCGAAGCGGAAGATCACCTCACTATAGGCGGCAATCGCCTCGTCGCTCTGGCTGCATTGCTTCGAGGCTTACCCCCTTGTTGAAAAGCGCCCTGGCAACTTGTTCGCGCAGCGCTGGCTCACTCGCCGTGCCAAAGCGGGAGCTCACCTCGTTATAGGTTACAATCGCCTCGTCGTTACGTCCAAGCTGGTTGAGCGTCACTCCCTTGTTGAAGAGTGCCCTGGCGACTTGTTCGCGCAGCGCTGGCTCGCTCGCCGGCCCAAACAGAGCGAGCAGCTCATCACAGACGGCGAGCGCCGCTCCGGAGTTGCCGAGCGCGCTGAGCCTTCCGGCTTGTGAGCGTGCAGCGATCTACCGCGACAACCCGGATCGCTCGCCGTGCCGAACCGGACGAGCACCTCTCGTCGGCCGCGATCGCCGCACGCGCATATGCGCTGAGCTTCGATCCTTTTGAAGGGTGCTTCAGGCCTACGGTCTGCATACAGGCCGGCTCGCTCGCCGTGCCGAAGCGGGCGACCACGTCGTCGTAGATGGCGATTGCCTGCGTGACGCGATCTAGCAAGCCAAGCATCAGCCCCTTGTTGACGAGCGCCTGCGCCTCCCAGTAGCGACGATTAGGCTCGATCGAATGAGAAAAACGCGTCGCGATTTCTTCGAACGTACGAGAACCGCTTCATCTGATTCTGCCGAGATAGGCTTGATTTGCCCCATATACGTTTCGGGCCGTGGCCCATTGAATATCGGAGTTGGCTGCTTCGGCCGCCTTTTGCGAGCAGAACAGAGCACCGGCAAAATCCGGAACCTCAAGTGGCCACTACTGGCCTCTTTATCAATTGCACCGACCGAGGCCGACCATCGCCGTCGGCGGAGCGAGAGGCCGTGCCAGTGCCGCCTTCGGGCCCGCAAGCCCGCGAAGCGATATCTGGCTCGGGCTCGCCTCGTGATCGCTCAACCAACGGGCGAGATGGGCTTCGAGAAAGTCGGAGAACTGATCGAGAGTTGTGTATTGCCGGAAAAGATAGCGCTTACCGTCCTCGATCCGTTTCTTGAAGGTCGAGAACGCGCTGACGAGCTGGGGTCCCGGATCGCGTAATTGGCGCAGATCGACTGGCCTTGAAAAACAGCATGATGTTGCGGATCGTTTTCGCTTCGTACAGTTGTTCGGCGAGCGCCCATTCCTCCTCGGTTCCCGACATATCTCCGTTGCCCGACGGCGTGCCCCAGCGGTCATGCAGGACGAAGACGGCGTAGTCGCACTGTTTCAAATCTTCGTTTATCAGTGCCTGCGGCCGGCCCACACCGCCGATCGTGTCTTCCCACCCCACTGGACGGAAGACGGCGCCGCGGTGCTCGGCGTGCAGCATTGAGTGAACCTGTCGAGCTTGGTGCTGAAGCATTTCCGCTCATAGTCCAGCCCGCGGGGCGACCCGATGAACACCCGATAATGCGTCACTTGCTTTGGCACGGCACGCAGGTTCCTGCCCGAGGTGACCCGAGATGATCGCGCAACAGCCGGCTATGTTAAAGACGGATCGCGCTCCGGTTTCAACGCATCCCAATTGACCGCTCCGCTAAAGTCAGAACGGGATCTCGTCGTCCAGCTCGTCGCGGGTGCTGCGGCCACGCGCGCCGCCGCCCATTCCGCCGCCGGCCGACGCACCGGTGCCGCCGTAGCGCGGCGAGTCGCCGGGTCCGCCGCCGCCGTAGGCCTCGTCATAGCCTGCATCCATGGTGCCGGCCGCGCCGCCGCGGCCGCCCCCGGCGCCGTCCAGCATCGTCAGTTCGCCACGGAAGCGGCCGAGGACAACTTCGGTTGTATACCGGTCCTGCCCCTGCTGATCCTGCCATTTACGCGTCTGCAGCTGGCCCTCGACATAGATTTTGGAGCCCTTGCGCAGGTATTTCTCGGCGAGTTCGACGAGGCGATCGTTGAAGATCGCGACGCGGTGCCACTCGGTGCGCTCCTTGCGCTCGCCGGAAGCCCGGTCGCGCCACGATTCCGACGTCGCGAGGTTCAGTGACGCGACGCGCGTGCCGTCCTGCGTCGAGCGGATTTCGGGGTCGCGGCCAAGATTGCCGACCAGGATTACCTTGTTGACGCTGCCTGCCATCGGGTCACCATTTCCTTTGGGGGGATGCGATCGCATATCCTACCCGGTTCGCGCATTGTTCCCACGCGAAATTTCACGCGGAACCGTTGTTTGCGGCGCTCTCGCCGCGCAGCATAGCGAGAACGCGGCAGCGTAGGGTTTCGGGCGGCGCGAAAAAATCATCGCCGAGGTCGAGCGCCGCTTCCGGACGCTCGCGAAGCACCTCGCTGCCGCGCTGGCGGGCGATGTCGGCGAGGCGCTGGGCAACGTCCGGGTGTCCGGCGAAGACGATCGCCTCCACCCCGACGCGCAATGCGCTCTGCGCGGCGCCGGCATCGTCGCCGCAATCGAGCAGCGCCGACACCCGGGCCAATCGGCACCGAACTGCGTGCCGCCGCGATCACCTCGCGCCACCAGCCAGCGCCGGCCGACAATCCGGCATCGGCGGCGCTGAGCAGCAGGACTGGCCGCCCGGCTTCCGCCGCCGCCTGCAGCGCCGCGACGGCGTGCGCCAGCGAATGAACGACGATCGCAGGCCCAACCGGCATGATGTCTCCGGCGTCACTTGAACTGGAATTGAGGCAGATCGGTCGGCAGGTTCTGCGGCGCCTCGATCCGAATCTTGGTCGGATCGACCTTGGGTCCACGGTCGAGCGAGGACAGAACAAGCTCCGGAAAGCCGATCAGCACCGCCACCATGACCAGTTGGATAACGACAAACGGAATGGCGCCCCAATAGATCTGCGCGGTGGTGACCGGGGCAACAATCCGGCCGGTCACGCGATCGATCGTCTCGCGGCTCGGCGCGACGCTGCGCAGATAGAACAGCGCGAACCCGAACGGCGGGTGCATGAACGAAGTCTGCATGTTGACGCCGAGCAGCACGCCGAACCAGATCAGATCGATGCCGAGCTTGTCGGCGACCGGCGCCAGCAGCGGGATGAGGATAAAGGCCAGCTCGAAGAAATCGAGAAAGAAGGCCAGCACGAAGACCATCAGGTTGACGGCGATCAGAAAGCCGAGCTGACCGCCGGGCAGGCTCGTCAGCAGGTGCTCGACCCAGAGATCGCCGTTGACGCCGCGGAAGACGAGCGTGAACACCGACGCGCCGACCAGAATAAAGATGACGAACGCCGACAGCCGCGCCGTCGAATCCATCGACTGGCGAAGCAGCGGCCACGTCAGCCGGCGTTTTGCGAGTGCCATGACCAAGGCGCCGGTCGCGCCCATCGCGCCGCCCTCGGTCGGGGTCGCGATGCCGACAAAGATCGTCCCGAGCACCAGAAAGATCAGCGCCAGCGGCGGCATCATCACGATCACCACCTGCTCCGCCAGGCGGCTCAGCAGGTGAAGGCGAAACAGCCGGTCGGCGAACGCCGCGAGATAGGCGCCAAGCCCGGCCAGACCGGCCGCCCAGATCGGGTGCATGTACCAGGTCAGGAGCCAGGCGCCAGCAACGGCGAGCGCGAACACGACGAGCAGCGAAAGATACCCGGCCCAGCCACTGTCCTCCCGCAGGTTCAGCGCGTCGGGTGGCAGCGCCGGGGCCGCTTCAGGCTGGACCACCGTCTTCCCGAAAACGAACAGCGCGTATAGCGCCGCGAGCATCAGCCCCGGGATAAAGGCGCCCTGGTACATGTCGCCGACCGAGCGGCCGAGCTGGTCGGCCATCACGATCAGCACGAGGCTCGGCGGGATGATCTGCGCCAGGGTACCCGACGCGGCGATGACGCCGGCGGCGAGCGGCCGGTCGTAGCCGTAGCGCAGCATGATCGGCAGCGATATGAGGCCCATCGAGATTACCGAGGCGGCGACGACGCCGGTTGTCGCGGCCAACAGCGCGCCGACGAATACGACCGCGTAGGCAAGGCCGCCGCGCACCGGACCGAACATCTGGCCGATCGTTTCGAGCAGATCCTCGGCCATGCCGCTGCGTTCGAGGATCAGGCCCATGAACGTGAAGAACGGGATCGCCAGCAGTGTGTCGTTGCGCATGATCCCGAAGACGCGTTCGGGCAGTGCCTGGAACAGCTGCGGCCCCAACACGCCGAGATCGATCGCGAGCAGGCCGAAAAACAGCCCGTTGGCGGCCAGCGCGAACGCCACGGGATAGCCGAGCAACAGAAAAAGGACGAGCGCCCCGAACATCAGCGGCGCCATGTTGCCAATGAGAAAGGCGCTCACGGAAGCGAGCCCCTGATTTGCTCCTCGGCGACCGGTTCGTGGTGTTTTTCCAGCGGATCGGGGATGCGGCCGAGCAGGAACGCGATCCGTTTGATGATTTCCGAAACGCCCTGCAATGCCAGCAGCAGAAACCCGACCGGGATCAGCAGCTTGACCGGCCAGCGCAGCAGCCCTCCGGCATCGCTCGAATATTCGTGGAGCCGGTACGAATCGACGAACATCGGCCACGACAGGGCCATGATGATGACCGCCATCGGCAGCAGAAAGAAAATGCCGCCGATCACGTCGATCCACGCGCGCAGCCGCGGCGGCAGGTGGCCGAAGATGACGTCGATCCGGACATGCTCGTTGTGTAAGAGCGCGTACCCGGCGGCCAGCAGGAACACCGCCGAGAACAGGTACCATTGCAGTTCGAGCCAGGCGTTCGAGCTGACGTCGAACAGGTAGCGCGACACCGCATTGCCGGCGCTGACCAGCACCGCCGCTAGGATCAGCCAATAGACCGCCTGCCCGACCCGGCGGTTGAGCGCGTCGATCGCCCGGCTCAGAGCCAGCAGAAGACCCACGGCGTTCTCTCCCAATGTTCACCTCGGGCGCACCCGCGGCAGCGTTGCCGTTGCGCACTGCGTTCGCGCCGCCCCCGACGCTATTCGAGGGTTAGACGCTATTCGAGGATTAGATAGCGGGTTTGCGGGCGGCTGTTGAACCTTTTACGCCGGTCGGCGCGCTTCGGCAGTTTGTCGGAATGCGCTCCCAGGACCGGCGAGTTTGCCGCGACCGCCTGAGCGGAAACAGGAAGTCCGAATGTTTAACCCTTGTTGACTGCGGGAGAGGACACCGACGGCGGCTGTTCTCTCCGAAGGACAGTTAGAGCGGCTGATCCGGAGTGACATCGATGAGCGCCAATGTCGCGGTGTTGGAAGTGGAGCCGAGAGAAGCCGCTACTCGCCGAGAACCGGCGCCGGGTGTCGTCCGCCGCCTGCCGGTCGGCGCGGAGCCGCAGCCGGGGGGCGGCGTGCATTTCCGAGTTTGGGCGCCGCGCTGTCGCGAGATCGCGGTCGAGATCCCATGCGGCATTGGGGACGCGCGACCGATCCCGCTGCAGGCCGAGGCTGACGGGTATTACTCGGGCCTGATAGCCAAAGCGTGCCCCGGCATGCGCTACGGGTTCCGCACCGACACGGCGGAGAAGCTGCTGCCGGACCCGGTCTCGCGCTTTCAGCCGGAGGGGCCGCACGGACCATCGGAAATCGTCGACCCTGATGCATTCCGCTGGACCGACCAGGGATGGCGTGGCCGCAAGCGCGAGGATCTGGTCATCTACGAGATGCATGTCGGCAGTTTCACACAAGAGGGCAGCTGGGAGGCGGCGGCGCGCGAACTGCCCGAGCTGGCCGCGCTCGGGATCACCTGCATCGAGTTGATGCCAGTCGCCGAATTCCCGGGGCGCTTCGGGTGGGGTTATGACGGTGTCGATCTGTTCGCGCCGACCCGGCTATACGGCCGACCGGACGATCTCCGCGGCTTTGTCGATCTCGCGCACGGGCACGGCATCGCGGTGATCCTTGACGTCGTCTACAATCATTTCGGCCCGGACGGAAACTACCTCGGCTGCTTCTCGCAATCCTATTTCACCGACCGCTACGAGAACGAATGGGGCGATCCGATCAATTTCGACGGCGCCGACAGCGGTCCGGTGCGCGAGTTCTTCCTCGCCAATGCCGGCTATTGGATCGACGAATACCATCTCGACGGTCTCAGGCTCGACGCGACGCAGCAGATATTCGATGCGTCGAACGACAACATCATGGCCGCTATCGTGCGGCGGGTGCGCGAAGCGGCGAACGGCCGCGCCACCTTTGTCGTCGGCGAAAACGAGCCGCAGCACGCCCGCCTGGTGCGTCCGCCGGAGCGCGGCGGCTACGGGCTCGATGCGCTGTGGAACGACGATCTGCACCACAGCGCGATGGTCGCGCTGACCGGACGGCGCGAGGCGTATTATACCGATTATCGCGGCGCGCCCGGCGAGTTCGTCGCGGCCGCGAAATACGGTTTCCTCTATCAGGGCCAGCATTACGTCTGGCAGAAGAAGCGTCGCGGCACGCCGGCCCTCGATCTGCCGGCGGAAACCCGTGTGGTCTATCTGCAGAACCACGACCAGGTCGCGAACAGCGCCGCCGGGAGGCGGGTCCACGCGCTGACCAGCCCCGGACGCTGGCGGGCAATGACGGCGTATCTGCTGCTCATGCCCGGTATCCCGATGCTGTTTCAGGGGCAGGAATTCGCCGCCTCCACCCCGTTCCTCTATTTCGCCGACCATCGCCCGGATCTGGTCGAGTCGGTGCGCCAGGGTCGCGCCGAATTCCTCGCGCAGTTTCCCAGTATTGCGGACCCGGAGATGCTAAGCCGCCTCGACCACCCCGCCGACGACGACACCTTCCGCCGCTGCGTGCTCGACCTGTCGGAGCGTGAGCGCCATGCCCCGGCCTATAGGCTGCACCGCGACCTTCTCGCATTGCGCCGCGACGATCCTGTGCTCGGCCGCCGGCCGGCTCGGGTCGATGGGGCGGTTGTTGGCGAGCACGCCTGGGCCCTGCGGTTTTTCGCCGAGCATTCCGCCGAAAACGCCGACCGGACCGCCGATCGGCTGCTGATCGTTAACCTCGGTCTCGATCTGGCACTCGCGCCGATGCCCGAGCCGCTGCTCGCGCCGCCGGAGGACCGCGCTTGGCGGATCCTGTGGTCGAGCGAGTCGCCGACCTATGGCGGCAGCGGCACGCCGCCGCTATATCGCGGGGGTATTCTTCACATCCCCGGCGAGAGCGCTTTCGTGTTGGGGCCCGGCCCATTGACGGTGGACGCGGCGCCGGAATTGCACACCGACAACGCGGCCGGGAGGCGCGATGACAAGTGAGGTACTGCGGCTCATTCGCGACGAGAAGCCGAAATCGGAGGTGCAACGCGAGTGGCTCGTGACCAATGGGCTCGGCGGTTTCGCATCGGCGACCGTGTCCGGCGAAATCGCGCGCCGCTATCATGGTTTTCTGGTCGCCGCGTTGCCGGCGCCGCTCGGCCGCGTCGTGCTGCTGAATGATCTCGATTGCGAGATCGAGCGCCCCGACGGCAGCATCGCGAACATTCGCGATGCCGGCACTTTTCGAGATTTCGAGTTGTCAATGGGCCTGCCGAGCTGGCGCTGGAACATCGACGGCCTGACGCTGGAACGTTCGGTGATGATCCCGGCACGGCTCAATATCGTGCACATCACGTTTCGGCTGATCGGCGCGGCAACAGGCGTGCGCCTGCGCTTGCGGCCGTTCATCAGCTTTCGCCACCTCGAGGCCACCGTGGACAAGCCGCTGGCCAACATCTACCGGCTGATCGTGCAAGGAAGGCGCTACGAAATCTACCAGGGTCCCGACCACCCGATCCTGCGAATGATGATGGCGGGTTGCGAAGGCAGCACGTTCACCGCCGATGGCGGCATATGGAGCGAGCACCTCTATCGGACCGAGGCGGCGCGCGGCTACGAGGCTCGTGGCCATATGTGGAGCCCGGGCTATTTTACGGCGGAGCTGCACCCGGACTGCGCGGCGACGCTGATCGCCGGCACCGAGAACTGGCACACGATGTCGTCGCTGAGCCCGGAGCAGGCGCGCCGGTTCGAGATCGAGCGCCGGCGCCGGCTGGTCGCGATGGCCCAGCCGGCGATCCAAGGCGGGCTGGGCGGCGAACTGGTGCTCGCGGCCGACCAGTTCATCATCACACCGGTCGGCCGCGTCGCCGACATTGCGCGCGCCCATGCCGAGGGCAACGAGGTGCGCACGGTCATCGCCGGCTACCATTGGTTTACCGACTGGGGCCGTGACACGATGATCTCGCTCGAAGGCCTGACGCTCGTCACCGGCCGGGTCGAGGAAGCCAAGTGGATCCTGCGCACCTTCGCCGACTACGTCCATGACGGGCTGATCCCGAACATGTTCCCGGAGGGCGACACCGAGGGGCTCTACCACACCGCCGACGCGACGCTGTGGTTCTTTCACGCGATCGCGCGCTACCTCGCGTGCTGTCCGGATGAGACGACGCTGAAGATGTTGCTTCCGATCCTGTATGAGATCGCGCGCCGGCATATCGAGGGCACCAAATTCGGCATCCGTGTCGATCCGCAGGACGGGCTGCTGACGCAGGGCGAGGAGGGGTATCAGCTGACCTGGATGGACGCCAAGGTCGGCGATTGGGTTGTGACCCCGCGGCGCGGCAAGGCGGTCGAGATCAACGCGCTCTGGTACAACGCGCTGTGTTTGCTGCGAGACTGGCTGCGCGCCGGCGGCCATTCCGATGCCGAGGACATCGCCGCACGGGCCGAACAGGCGCGGCGCTCGTTCAACCAGCGCTTCTGGTACGACGAGGGCGGCTGGCTTTACGACGTCGTGGACGGCGAGAGCGGTAACGACCCGTCATTCCGCCCGAACCAGATCCTCGCGGTCTCGCTCGATCATCCGGTGCTCGACGAGGAGCGCTGGCGCCCGGTGGTCGATGCGGTTCGCGAGAGGCTTTTGACCCCGGTCGGGCTGCGCTCGCTGGCGCCCGGGGAGCCGGCCTACAAGCCGCGCTATTTCGGCGATTTGCGGGCGCGCGACGCGGCGTATCACCAGGGGACGGTGTGGGCCTGGCTGATCGGACCATTTATCGATGCTTGGCTCAGGACCTATCCCGACCAGAAGGACGCGGCGCGCGGCTTTCTGTCCGGGTTCGAGGCGCATCTCGGCGAGGCCGCGATCGGCACGATCAGCGAGATCTTCGACGCCGAGCCACCGTTCACGCCGCGCGGCTGCGTCGCGCAAGCCTGGAGCGTCGCCGAAGTGCTCCGCGCTCTGGCGAAGACCGCGCCGTAATACACCAGACCGTGTAACATCCCGCACGCCTTGGCCGGCTTGGCGGGACCATGCGGGAATTGATCGTGAGCGACATCGACTATCGCCCCGCGCGGCTCGACGACGCCGGCGAAATCCATGATCTGCTGATGCGTCTGGCGGCGGAAATCCCGCTTCTCCTCGATACGCTCGAACGCGAAGAGGCGCTGTACGCGCTGGTGCGCAACTGCGCACGCTCCGGCGAATCGTGGGTCGCCTGCGACAAGGACGGGCGTATTGTCGGCCTCGTCCTCGTCGAACCGAACCAGCTCGGACGCCATTACGCCGAACACGAGGTGCTCGACTTGCGCCATGTCGCCGTAACGCCCGACCGCCGGGACGGCGGCGTTCTCGGCGCTCTGATTGACAAGGTGACGGCGCGGCTACAGCCGGTCGCGGTCCGCGTCGGGGCGCAGAACCGAACCGGTCTCGCTGCCTGCCTGCGTGAACTCGGGTTCCGCGCGATCGATTCGGCCGGCGGCGAGCAGGTGTGGCGCTGGGAACCCGGCGCCGGTTCGTGACTCTACGATAGGCCGGGGCGATTGCAGGACCGGGACGTCGTGCGGCCGTGTTACCGTCGCCCGTTGCCGCCGCATCGGGGATGCAGATGAGCGAAGCCGCGTGGGCCGAGTTTGTCTGGAACGTGTTCCTGCGATTGTCGCTGATCTCCTGTCCGGTCCGCCTGGTGCCGGCGACTGCCCCGATCGACCGCGAGTTCGAAACGCTGCTGTCCGAGAGCGGCGGGATCATCGACCTGACCCATTTCGTCCGCGACGATCCGGTCGAGGGCGCGCGGGTCGGGACCCGCTATGATATCTACCCGAACGGCCCGGTTGCGGCCGATGCGCTCGACGCGCTGCTGCGGGCGATGCGCCGCACCGGCCGCAACGCGGTCGCGTTTGTCGCACGGGCTGAGCGCGAGCACATGCTGGTGATCGAACCCTACGGCGGCGGTCTCCGGCTGTCGGTCATGCGCCGGCCGCTGGTTACGCCGGGCACCTACGACGAGCCTGCCGAACGGGCGGTCCCGCCCGAAATGATCGAGATGGCCGAGGCCGTGATCGGCCGGCGCGCGCACGAGGATGACGCCAACGCACTGCACGAACGTTATGAGGCCCGCCTGCAAGCCCGGATCGCGGAGCGGTCCGGCAGTGCCGTGCCGGCGGAGCCTGCCCCTCCGGAGCCGAGCGCGTCGGGGTCGAGCCTCTCGGAGCCCCTCGCCGCGACGGCCGCAACGCTGCTCGCGCCACAAGCGGAAACAGCGCCCGATGCTCCGGGCTCCAACTTGGAGTCCCCGGCCGAGGGTGACGCGGAGAGCCGGGGAGAAACCGAAGCGGCCGAGCGTCTGCCGCGCGAAATCGCCACCGAGATCCTGCTGCGCATCATCGGTATCGGTGACCGCCGCTTCGACGAGTCGGGCTGGGCCGGAATGCCGGGCGGCGGGCAGCGCGTCGAGGCGATCAGCATCCGGCCATGCAACGAGTTGCAGCCTGGCGCGGTCGAGTTCCGTGTCTTCGCGGCGGAAGGTCGCGCGACGCCCTGGGTCGGCGACGGCAACTACGCCGGCACGAGCGGCCGAGAGCTGGCTCTGACCGGGTTCGCCGCCCGCCCGACACCGGCGATCGCCGACCGCTTCGATGTCGTATACGAAGGCTGGTTCGCCGAGGGGGGCGCCGTGGGGCCGTTGCGCAATGGCGAGACGTGTGCCTCGCCGGTGCCCGATGATCCGCTCGAAGGGCTGCGCGTCAGCCTGATCGAACGGCAAGACACCAGCCAGGAAGAACCGGCGCCCGCCCCGCCGCAATAACAGCGGCGATCAAGCAGCCGGTTTGACCTCGATTTTCTTGGCCGGCTGCTGCGCCTCTGCGGTCTTCGGTAACGTGATGGTCAGCACGCCTTTCGCCAAATCGGCGGCGATCTTGTCGCGGTCGATCCCCTGGGGCAGCGTAAACCTGCGCTGGAACGAACCGTAGGCACGCTCGCTCATGAAATAATTCTTGTCCTTCTGTACCTTCTCCTCGCGCTTTTCGCCGCGCAGCACGAGCATGTCGCCGGCGAGGGACAGTTCAACATCCTTCGGTTCGATCCCCGGCAAGTCGGCGGTGATTTTGTACGCCTTATCATCTTCCGCGACATCGGCGACAGGCGCCGCGAAACCGAATGTACTCTCCTGTCGGAGCGCCGGCTCGGCGTCGAACACGCGGCGCAGCGAGGGCATGCCGAAGGCGCCCGAAAAACGATCGAACAGGCGGTCCATCTCGCTGCGGAACGAGCGCCACGGGTCGTTTGCGGTCGTGGGGACGGTCTTTTTTACTTCAACCGGGTTGTCGGCCATCGCACTCTCCATCGTTCGAGCGGTTTTGTCCTCATAGCGAGCAGATTGGCCGATCGTGCTCGGCGGCGGCATTGATCCAGCTCGACCCCCTTTCGCCTCGCCGCGACGCCTCTAGAATCTCCGGGTAGCGCGAGACGTCGAGCGCTATCCGGAGAATTTTAGAGGCGCCGCAGCGAGGGGAGAGGAGGGTTGAGCTGGATCAACGCCGCCGCCGAGTCACGATCGCCGATGTGCTCGCCAGAGGTCGGCTGCGGTCACAGCGGGTTGCGGAAAAGGGTGTTCGACGGCTTTGCGCTGCGCGTATCGGAGGCGGCGCCGCCGCCGGTTCTGCTCGCTCGCCAAGCCGAACCGGAACCGATGGACTTCAGCCTTGACCTGGATCAAGGCGGGCGCCCTTCGCATCACGAATGCTAAGAAGACAGATAGAAGAAAGGCAAACCCGTGATCAGCTTCGCTTTTACCGTGGATCAGGTCCGCTCGGCGCCGCCGGAAGTTCGGAGGTGGATCGAAGCGGCAATCATCGGCGCGCTGCGTGAAGCGGCAGCCCCGCAGCCGGAGCATACATCCGAACTGGCCGCCTGCACACCAGACGAGGCATTGGCGCTGTTCGAGCTGGTGCGGAGCGATTTTGCCACCGCGCAGGTCCTGCTGGAGTTCGGGCGCGAACCGCCGTTGCCGAACAGCCCGCGCCCGTTGCACGCCTTCGCCATCGGCGAGTTCAAGCGCAAGCTGCGGCTTTCGGACGATCGTCTCGCCGACTGCTTTGGAACGATCGGTCAGGCGTTTATGCGGGTTCGCAACGACCCCGAGGCGGTGCTGCTGGGCTTCGACGCCAGCAATCACGTCTATCTGCACGAGGCGACACATGCCAGCATCCGCTCGGTCTGGGAGCGCCTGACCGGAGCGGAAAGACCGACGCCGGCTGTCGCGCCGCCGTTTGGCTTCGTGCCGCCCGAGATCGGACCGGCCGAGGCGATCGCCGCCCATCAAGGAGCGCCGGCATGAACCCGAAAGCTCCCACGACCACGGCCTCGCGCGCCGACCGCCGCATCGCTGGCCGCGCCCAGCGCGACCACATCATCGATCCGTATCAGGCACAGCAAAAGCTGCCTGAACCGACCGTCTGCCGCCAGTGCGGCGCCGTACTTCATCGCGGCCGCTGGCAATGGGGACTAAGGCCGGAGGGCGCGCACGAGGCGCTCTGTCCGGCATGCCGACGCATCGACGAGCGCTTACCGGCCGGGATCGTCACCGTTCGCGGCAGCCTGGCGGCGCGGCGCCGGGACGAGATCATCGCCTTGGCGCGGCACGCCGAGGCCGCCGAAAAACCCGAGCACCCGATGAACCGCATCGCCGCGATCGAGCAGACCGACGAAGGCCTGGTGATCACCACGACCGACATCCACCTGCCGCGCCGTATCGGCGAAGCCGTGAAGAATGCCTGCCACGCCACACTCGACATCCAGTTCGATGAGGAGCGCTACTTCGTGCGCGTCTATTTGGAATAGGCGACGCACGGGGCTGCTTGCGACTGCGCACCCCGGCGGTCGGGTGTACGCCGACCGCCGGGACGCGGTTGAGGACTAGTTAGAAGTCGCCCATGCCGTGGTCGTGATCCTGCGGCATCTGCCCGGACTTCGGCTCGGGCCTGTCGGTCACCATCGCCTCGGTCGTGATCAGCAGGCCAGCGACGGAAGCGGCGTCCTGCAGCGCGATCCGGACCACCTTGGCCGGGTCGATGATGCCGGCCGCGACCATGTCCTTATAGTCGCCGGACTGCGCGTCGAAGCCATAATTCTGCTCGCCACGGTCGATCAGCTTGCCGACGACGATCGCACCGTCGGTGCCGGAGTTCTCGGCGATTTGCCGTGCCGGCGCCTGGATCGCCTTGCGGACGATCTGGATGCCGACCTGCTGGTCGCTGTTCGCCGCGGTCAAGCCGTCGAGCGCCTTGCCGGCATAGAGCAGCGCGACGCCGCCGCCCGGCACGACGCCTTCCTCGACCGCTGCCTTGGTCGCGTGCATCGCGTCGTCGACCCGGTCCTTGCGCTCCTTGACCTCGACCTCGCTGTTGCCGCCAACCCGGATCACCGCGACGCCGCCGGCCAGCTTGGCGAGGCGCTCCTGCAATTTCTCGCGGTCGTAGTCGGAGGTCGTCTCCTCGATCTGCGCCTTGATCTGATTGACGCGGCCATCGATGTCCTCCTTCTGGCCGGCGCCGTCGATGATCGTCGTGTTCTCCTTGTCGATGAGCACTCGCTTGGCGCGGCCGAGCATGTCGAGAGTGACGTTCTCGAGCTTGATGCCGAGATCCTGCGAGATCACCTGGCCGCCGCTGACGATCGCGATGTCTTCCAGCATCGCCTTGCGGCGATCGCCGAAGCCCGGCGCCTTGACCGCCGCTACCTTTAGCCCGCCGCGCAATTTGTTGACGACGAGTGTCGCGAGCGCTTCGCCTTCGATGTCTTCGGCTACGATCAGCAGCGGGCGGCTGCTCTGCACCACCGATTCCAAAAGAGGCAGCAGCGCCTGCAGACCGGACAGCTTGGCCTCGTGGATCAGGATGTACGGGTCGTCGAGTTCGACGATCATCTTCTCGGCGTTGGTCACGAAATACGGCGAGATGTAGCCGCGGTCGAACTGCATCCCCTCGACGACATCGAGCTCGGTTTCGAGCGACTTGGCCTCCTCGACCGTAATGACGCCCTCGTTGCCGACTTTTTTCATCGCCTCGGCCAGCATCCGGCCGATCTCGGCGTCGCCGTTGGCGGAAATCGTGCCGACCTGAGCGATCTCGTCGTTGGTCGCCACCGGCCTGGCCCGTTTTTTGACATCGGCGACGATCGCCTCGACCGCGACGTCCATGCCGCGTTTCAGGTCCATCGGGTTCAACCCGGCGGCAACCGCGCGGATGCCCTCGCGCACCATCGCGTGCGCCAGGATCGTCGCCGTGGTCGTGCCGTCGCCCGCCTCGGTGCTGGTCTTGGAGGCGACTTCCCTGACCATTTGGGCGCCCATGTTCTCGAACTTGTCGCTGAGTTCGATTTCCTTGGCGACGGTAACGCCGTCCTTGGTGATGCGCGGCGCGCCGAACGATTTTTCGAGGACGACGTTGCGGCCCTTCGGTCCGAGCGTCACGCGCACCGCCTCGGCGAGGATGTCGATGCCGCGCAACATGCGCGCGCGGGCGTCGGTGCTGTGTCTGATGTCTTTGGCAGCCATGATTATTCAAGCTCCATTATTGACGCGCCTCATCAGGACTCGCGCAGTTCACGCGGTGATGACGCCCATGATGTCGGATTCTTTCATGATGATCAGTTCCTCGCCATCGAGTTTGACCTCGGTGCCGGACCATTTGCCGAACAGCACCCGATCGCCTGCCTTGACGTCGAGGGGTTGCAAGGTGCCGTCATCGGCGCGGGCGCCCGGCCCGACGGCGATGATTTCGCCTTCCATCGGCTTTTCCTGGGCGGTATCGGGGATGATGATGCCGCCCCGCGATTTTTCTTCCTGGGTCACGCGCCGGATGACGACGCGATCGTGTAACGGACGAAAGCTCATGGCTTTTCTCCTGCTGGATGAGGAAGGAGAGCCAGCCTTAGCACTCTCTGATGGCAAGTGCTAATTAAAAAGTGAACGACGCGGCGATGCGACGAGCAGAGGGTTAAGACCGCAGCAAGGTTTCAGGCGGATTCAGGCTTTGCGGCCTCGGGTTTGACGGTTTTGGGCGCTGCTCGAATCCTCCGGCTCGCGGCTTTGGGCGGAGCGGCCGCCGCGGCCCGAGCAGCGGCTTCTCGATCTTCCGCCTCCTTAGCGAGGCGCAGTGCGCGCAATCGGTTGGTTTTGGCGGTTTCCGACTGCCGGAGGTCAGCATGCGGCGCGTTCGGTCCTGCTTTTCTGTGGCTCGGTTGCATGTTCCTGGACGCCCTTTCATTTGCCGGCGTGCCGTATAGCGATTATGCGCGGATTTTTGCTGTTGTCGTGATCCTAGCCGGCCAGCCGGGTTGCCAGGACTGCCGCCGGCCGCCGTCCTGCCTCATACACCGCAAGCGGGGTCAGAGCGCCTGTCCCGGCGTCGACGCGGTAAGCGGCGAGCTTGCCGGTCGCCGTGCCGGCGGCGAACAGATAATCCCCGCCAGCGTCAAGGCCGAACGCGCTCGGGACCGCTTCGGTCGGCGCATGTCCGAGCGGCTGCAGATGCCCGGTCGTGGCGTCAACGGCGAACCCGGCAATGCTGTTATGGCCGCGGTTGCCGACATAAAGGAACTTCGCCGACGGGGTCAGATGGATTTGCGAGCAGGTATTCCGGCCGGAAAACCCGTCCGGCAGGCTGCCGACCCGCTGCACGGCCGACAGGGTGCCGGTCGCCGGGTCGATGCGATAGACGCTGACGCTGCATCCCTGCTCGTCCGAGAAGTAGACAACGTCGCGATCGGGATGAAAGCAGTAGTGGCGCGGACCGATCAGTTCCGCCTGCTCGACGCGAAATGGGACATTCGGGGTCAGACCGCCGGTTTCCGCGTCGAAGCGGAATTGCGCGATGAAATTGGGGCCCGGGATGTTCTTCGGCGGTTCCAGAACATTGTCCTGCACGCGCGAGATGTGCGGAACGAAGGCGAAGCGGTTCGACGGATCGGTCGCGATCGCGTGCGCGCCGACCGCGGTGTCCCTGCGACACAGCAACGGCGCCGCGATCGAGCCGTCCGATCCGAGCGGATGCACGGCGGCGTATCCGCCCTGGTAATAGGCTGCGAGCAAATATCGGCCGCTGCGGTCGGGCGCGAGAAAGGTCGGCGCGTCCGCCGCGTCGACGCTGCCCTGCGGGTTGAGGGTCCCGGTCCCCGGGTCGATGCGATAACTCGAAATTGCCGCCGGTGCGCGTTGTCCGGCAAAGAGGACCCGCCGGTCGGGGCTGAGCGCCAGAACCGACGGCCCGCCCGCGACGGACGTGTCGGCTTGTCTGGTCAACCCGCCGGTTGCGGCATCGATCGCGAAAGACGCGATCTTGTCTTCGTCCTGTAGACAAACGAACAGCATATCCGGCATCGCTAATTCTCCCAAAACCGGCTCATTGGCGCACCGAGCGATGATGGCCGCAAGACGAAAACGGCGACCGGCGAATGCCGCCCGCTGGGTTGGCGGCAGAATGTCGCCATTTGCCCTCGGCCGAGCTTAACAGCAAAATCGCTGCCCTTGGGCGCGTATAGGAAGCGGACGGTATGACTGCGGACGGAGAAGCACGCCACGGTTGGAAATGGCGCTGTCTTCAGTGCCACGGTGCATTAAGGCCGAAAGACCCGGGCCTCGGCTGCGCCGATTGCGGCAAGGAATATCCGGTGATCTCGGGCATCCCGATCCTGGTGCGGGAGCCCGCGGAATACCTGCGCGGGCAGCTGGCTTCCCTCGAGCGGGTGTCGCGTGAGGCTCGTCAGCGCAGAGCGGTTCTTCAAATTCTCGAGTCCGAAGCGGGCTTGCCGCCGGTATCGATCGACCGGCACCGCGACATCATCGACGCCGAGATCGCTCGGGCCGATGCGTTTATCGGCCTGCTCGAACCCGCCGTCTCTGCGGAGGCCACTGCTCCCCCACGATCATCAGGCGCGCGCGTCTCGGGTTGGACGCTCGAGGCGCTGGTGCCCTTCCTGCTGCGGGATTGGACAATTACGACCGAGCTGGACGACATCAGGGACAGAATTGGCGTCGCGCTGAGGCATGCTTTTGTCGATCTTTCGGAAAAATCGGCGGTTTTCCCCGGCTGCGGCGCGGGCGGATTGCTGGCACGGTTGGCGCCGGGATTCAAACAGGTCTTGGGATTCGATCTGACCCTGCCGGCGCTCAAGGCGGCGCGCGATCTGCTCGATGGGAAAACCCTCGATCTGCCATTGCCACGCGCCATCAGCCAAGCGGGCCATATCATTCTGCGAGGGGATGACAGCGGACCGGCCAAACCGCATGTCAGGCTGGCCGCGATGGACGCCTTCGATACCGTCTTCGCCGGCGGTTCGGTGGATTGCGTTGTTACGGCCTTTCTGCTCGATCTGATCCCCGAGCCGCGCCGGCTGGCGGACGAAATCCACCGAATCCTCCGCGACGATGGCGTATGGATCAATTACGGCCCTTCCGGACCGCTGAAGGCGCTCTGGCGCTTCGATCAAACCGAGAGCGCGGCTTTTTTCGAGGCAACCGGGTTCAGCGTCATCGAGGCCGAGGTATTTCGCGCGACGCATCTCGACGTCAGCCGCGATTTCCCGTCCTGGAGCTTCCAAAACCACCTTTGCTATCTGACATCGGCGAGAAAGACCGGGGCCGCGACGAATAGGCCGATCCCGACGACGCCGGATGCGGCTGAGATTCCCGGGATCGTACCGCACCACTTCCCGGGCGCCCAACTCATACAGCGGCAGCGCCTCGGCGCGGACGCGACGCCTACGATTGTATTACGCCATGAACGCATCCCATTCCGCGTGCAGAGCGTCGACATAAGCAACGAGACGGCTCGCCTGATCGCCCTTGTGGACGGAAAGAGAACCGTCGCCGAAATCGCGGAGATGTTCAATCGCGAGATGCCAGATGTCTCCGTAGACGATATTGTCCGAGTGTTCTTGCACTATTTCGAAGAACGGTTGCTGAACTGGCGAGGCCAGGGAGGCCAGCGACCGGCTGGCGACGCTGCGTGACGGCGATGATCCGCGCGACGCGCATTGTCCCTTATGTTGCTATACCGCTCCAGAACTTCTGATCGGGGAGACCCGGATTTTCGGATATTCAGCGTACCCGCGCCGGGTTGGGCCGACCAAATCGATCGATATCGGTTTTGATGAGTTTCGGGACGTCAGGCTCTGACGCGATTATTTTTCCGACGTCGAGCGCGAGATTGGCGCGTTGTGGGTCCCATTTGGGCAGGATCTTGTTTTCGGCATCGTTTCCGAGATGGCCGCTCATAACCGCGACGACTTTCAATTCACCGTTTTCGACGAAAAAAATCGGAGCTCCGGAGGATCTCGGCCGGGTCGCGCAATCCGTCGTCCACAGACCGTCGTTCTCTACGTCGTGGTATCGCTCATAAAAACGACATGTGTCTTGCCGCCACAGCGATGCGCAACTCTTGTCTGATGGATAGCCGGCGACCGAAAGCGATTTCTTTGTTGCCATTGGCGCCGATAAAGGAGCCAACTGCAGCCAGCCGATGTTCGGATCCTCACCCAAACAGCGGTGCCCGCGCTCGGGTTCGAGCCGAAGGAGGGCCCAATCCTGGCCGGGAAACATCGAGAACCGGCCATATTTTACCGGCACCGCGCGCGCCTTCTTGCCGCCCACGCCGAAGGTTGCGGAAACATCCTGCTCCGCCTGTACCGTGCCTTTCCGGTACCCGGTTCGATGCCCAAAAACGATATGATAGGCCGTTAAAACGTAACACGGCGAAACAAGGAAGGCTGTTCCCATGCGAAGGTGTGACGTTAACGCTGAACCTTGGTCGGGTTGAGGGTGATTGGTCCAGATCAGCCCGATAGGCGCGAACATTTTGTCGGCGCCGGTTTGCGGCTGCGGATGCCTTGGATCGTGAATGGCATTCGGATCGTCGGAAAATACGGTCACCCGATGCAGCAAGGTCCCTTCGCGCGCCTCTGAGCCCATCCTGTCATTGTTCGATGCCCGTACCGGCGCGATTGTCATTGCCAGTATCGCGGCCAATCCAAGAATGAATTTAATGCCGGACGCCAGATATTGCCCGCGGGTCCCGCGCATCGACAACAGCAACCGAAGCCCCGCTCCGCAGCAGGCGCCGCCGACCAGCATCCCGTTCAGCCCGGCCCCGGCGATCACCGGCTCGGCGTCATCGGCCATGCGGTCTCGACGCTCGGGATATGCCTCCTCGGGTCATCGTCCTTTGGACGGCGTGGCGACCGGCGGCTGTCGCGGGAAGCGCTCAGGCGTATGCGATCCGCAGCAGCATTGCGCGATTCTGTTCATCGGCGTCGTCCCCGGCGAGCCCAGGCCGTCATCAGCATACACCCGCAGCATCCGCCGGACAGCGTCCGCCCATTTTCTTCCGCCCACTCGGCCGATCGCGTAAGCTTGGTCCCATGCCGCTCAACCCGCTTCTCGACACCCTCTCGGACTATCCGTTCGAGGCGTTGCGCACGCTGCTGAACCCGGTGACGCCGCTGGTCAACGATCCGCCGATCGTCATGTCGCTCGGCGAGCCGCAGCATCAGCCGCCGGCGCTCTTGGCCGAGACCTTGGCGGCGCACGCGCATGAATGGAACAAGTACCCGCCGATGGCCGGCACGCCCGAACTCCGCCAGGCGATCGCGGACTGGTTGACCCGGCGCTATCGGCTGCCTTCCGGGGCGGTCGATCCCGACAGGCATGTGCTGAGCCTGGGCGGCACAAAGGAAGGGCTGTACCTGTTTTCGAGCCTCGCGGTTCCGCGCGAGAAGGCCGGAAAGCGGCCGGTCGTGCTGGTGCCGAACCCGTACTATCTCGTCTATAACGGGGCGGCGGCGATGGCCGGGGCCGACGCGGTGTTTCTCAACGCGACGGCCGAGAACGGGTTCATGCCCGACCTCGCTGCGATCCCGCGCGACACGCTGGAGCGCACCGCGCTGTTTTATCTGTGCTCGCCGGCCAACCCGCAGGGCACGATCGCAACGCTCGACTATCTGAAACAGGCGATCGCGTTGGCGCGGGAGTATGATTTCGTGCTGGCGGTCGACGAGTGCTACGCCGAGATCTGGGACCGGGCGCCGCCGCCGGGAGCGCTCGAAGCCTGCGCCGCACTCAGTCGCGGGGCGAACGGCCTGTTTGCCAATGTCGTCGTGTTCCATTCGCTTTCGAAGCGGTCGAGCGCGGCCGGGCTGCGCTCCGGGTTCGTCGCCGGCGATCCGGTCCTGATCGGGCATTTCAAGCACCTGCGCGACTACGGCGGCTGTCAGGTGCCGCTGCCGATCCAGGCCGCGGCGGCGGCGCTGTGGCGCGACGAGGCGCATGTCGAGGAGAACCGCGCCCGCTATCGCCGCAAATTCGATATAGCCGAGGCCGCGCTCGGCGGCCGATTCGGCTTCTACCGGCCAGCGGGCGGATTCTTTCTTTGGCTCGATGTCGGCGACGGCGAGAAAGCGGCGCTGCGGCTGTGGCGCGGGGCGGCGGTTCGCGTGCTGCCGGGCGGCTATACGGCGCGCGCCGCCGACGGTCGCGACAACCCGGGAGCGCGCTACATACGCCTCGCGATCGTGCACGACGAGGCGACGCTCGAAACCGCTTTTGCGCGGATCGCGCGCGTGCTGTAGCGCCAGGTTCGCCTAGTGGTACAAGAATGGTGCTACAAGATCGGCGGCGTGCCGGTGGGGGCCGGCGCGGCGTGCTGACCTGACAGACAGGGGCCGGGGGGATGCCCAGAACCGCACAGATCGCGAGTTTCGGCTGGGACCGGCTGAGCCGGCGCGGCGGCGAGCTCCGCAACGCCACGGCGCGGCAGCTGCTGCCCGCACTCGGCATCGCGCTCTTGGTAGCAAGCGCGCTGCTCTGCCTGGCGCTCTTGACCTACAACCCGGCCGATCCGTCGCTCGACACCGCCACCGCCGCGCCGCCGCGCAACTATCTCGGCAATTCCGGGGCGATTGCCGCCGACGTGCTGCTGCAGTATCTCGGGTTCGCCGCCTATCTGCTGCCGGCCGTGGTGCTTGGCTGGGCTTTCGGATTGCTGCTGCAGCATCCGCTGCGCCGGCCGGCTCGCAAGCTGCTGCTGCTCGCGCTCGCGCTCGCTCTCGGCGCGGCGGCGTTCGCGATCCTGCGCGCCGACGAGCCGCGTTCGGGAGCCGGCGGCCTGATCGGGTCGCTGCTGCTGGGTTTGGCCGGGCGGGCCGGTTTCGGCGCGCTGGAATTGCCTTTGGCGATGGTCGCGGCTGCGCTGGTCGGGCCGCTGCTGCTGTCGATCATTGGCTTGTCGGCCGGCCAGTGGCGCCACCTCGGCAGCGGCGCGGGACGCGGCGCTGGATGGTTGGCCGGTGCGTCGGGACGCGGCTCGGCGGCGCTCGGCGGGTTCCTGATAAGGGCCTGGCGCGCGGCGTGGCGCGGGTCGGAAGCGGGCCGCTCCGCCCTCGGCACGGGATCGCGCGACCCGCGACTGCGCCTGGTCGTACCCCCGCCGCCGCATCGACGCGAGCCGCAAATGGACCGCGCCAACGCCGCCTTCGGCCCGCAAGCCGCGAGCGCGGCGCCGATCTCGGAGGAGCCGGGCGGCGGCCGGCTGGTGCGGCTGGTGCTGCCTCGGGCAAGGCCGGGTTCAGCCCCAGGGCGGGCCGAATGGAACGCGGGACCGGCGCGCGATCTCGAGCCGGCGCCGGAGCCCGTGCTGCCGTCGCTCGGACTTCTGACCAACCCACCGGCGGGTCGCGGCGAGGTGGTCGATGACGAAGCGCTGGCCCGGAACGCCCGCATGCTCGAAACCGTGCTCGAGGATTACGGCGTGCGCGGCCAGATCGTGCAGGTGCGGCCGGGACCGGTCGTGACGCTTGTACGAGCTCGAGCCGGCGCCGGGCATCAAGGCGTCGCGCGTCATCGGCCTGGCCGACGACATCGCCCGCTCGATGAGCGCCATTTCGGTGCGCGTCGCGGTCGTGCCCGGACGCACCGTCATCGGCATCGAATTGCCGAACCGCCGGGCGGAGACGGTCTATCTGCGCGAGCTGCTGGCCTCGCCGGCTTTCGAGAAGCATGGCGGGCGGCTCGTCCTGGCGCTCGGCAAGGACATCTCGGGCGAGCCGGTCATCGCCGATCTCGCGCGCATGCCGCATCTGTTGATCGCCGGCACCACTGGCTCCGGCAAATCGGTCGGCATCAACACGATGATCCTGTCGATCCTCTACCGGATGCCGCCCGACACGCTGCAAATTCATCATGATCGACCCGAAGATGCTGGAATTGTCGGTCTATGACGGCATCCCGCATCTGTTGTCGCCGGTCGTCACCGACCCGAAAAAGGCGGTGCTCGCGCTGAAATGGACGGTGCGCGAGATGGAAAGCCGCTATCAGAAGATGTCGAAGCTCGGCGTGCGCAACATCGACGGGCTTCAACGCCCGGCTGCGCGAGGCGGCCGAGCAAGGGCGAAAGCCTGACGCGCAAGGTGCAGACCGGGTTCGACGCCGACACCGGCCAGCCGGTCTTCGAGGAACAGCCGTTCGACGCCAGCGAGTTGCCGCTGATCATCGTCGTCGTCGACGAGATGGCCGATCTGATGCTGGTCGCCGGCAAGGAGATCGAGGCGGCGGTGCAGCGGCTGGCGCAGATGGCGCGGGCCGCCGGCATCCACCTGATCACCGCGACGCAGCGCCCGTCGGTCGATGTCATCACCGGCACGATCAAGGCCAATTTCCCGACCCGCATCAGCTTCCAGGTGACCTCGAAGATCGACAGCCGCACGATCCTCGGCGAGGGCGGCGCCGAGCAGCTTCTGGGGCGCGGCGACATGCTCTACATGGCCGGCGGCGGCCGGGTCACCCGCGTGCACGGGCCATTCGTCTCGGACGAGGAGGTCGAGCGCGTCGTCTCGTTCCTGAAAGCGCAGGGCGCGCCGGACTATATCGACGACATCACCGAGGACGATGGCGGTGCGGTCGAGGTGTTCGGCGGCGACGACGAGAGCGGTTCGGGCAACGAATTGTACGACCAGGCGGTGGCGCTGGTGTGCCGCGAGCGCAAGGCCTCGACGAGCTTCGTCCAGCGCCATCTGCAGATCGGCTACAACCGCGCCGCCAAGCTGATCGAGCGCATGGAAGCCGAAGGCGTGGTCAGCAGCGCCAACCACGTCGGCAAACGCGAGGTGCTGGCCCCGCCGCCGCGTCCGGGATGATCGGACGCGGCGCGGGGGTGTTATTTGCGTGAGCATGTGGCGACAGGTTTTGGCGCCGATTCACCCGGACGGGTGGAAGTTCATTGCCGTCGCCGCGGTCGTGACGCTGATCCTGTTTCTGGTGTGGTGGCCGGCCGGGTGGGTCGGGGTGATCGTGACCTTGTGGATGGCGTATTTCTTTCGCGATCCGTGGCGCGTGACGCCGACCCGGCCGGGGCTGATCGTCAGCCCGGCGGACGGCATCATTGCCGCGATCGGGCCGGCGCCGCCGCCGCCGGAACTCGACATGGGCGTCGCGCCGGTGCCGCGCATCAGCATTTTCCTTAACCTCTTCGACGTGCATGTCGCGCGCACCCCGGTCGGCGGCCGGGTCGCGGCGCGACGGTACACGAAGGGTTTGTTTGTCAACGCCAGCCTAGACAAGGCGAGCACCGACAACGAGCGCCTCGCGATCCGTATCGCGCGCGGCGATGGACCGGACATCGCGTTCGTCTTGATCGCGGGACTGGTCGCCCGCCGGATCGTCTGCCCGGTCTACGAGGGCCAGCTGCTTGGCGCCGGTGAGCGGATCGGCGTGATCCGCTTCGGCTCCCGCGCCGACATCTATTGTCCGCCGCCCTACGCGCCGCTCGTCGCCGTTGGACAGCGCACGATCGCCGGCGAGACCGTGCTCGCCGACTGCAACGCCGCCGAGCCCGAGCGCGGCGGGGTGGCGCACTGAATGCTGACCGACGGCAACTGCTCGTCGTTCAGCGGCTATGGCCGATCGTGACCCGTTCCGGCAAGCGGGGAGCAAACTCCACGCGCGGATTAAGGCAACCTGTCATGATTCGTGCTAGATTGCCGGAAGACGCTGATGGGGAAGGGAAGGGGATGCGTTCCACCCGAATGCGGGTACGGCGGCCGCGGACGCGGCGGTTGGCGCCGTTCTCGGCCAACCGCATGGTGCCGAACATTCTGACGCTGCTGGCCTTGTGCGCCGGCATGACCGCCATCCGCTTCGCTGTGAAAGGCCAGTTCGAGTACGCGGTGTTCTCGATCATCGCCGCCGGCATTTTCGACGGGCTCGACGGCAGGCTCGCGCGGCTGTTGAAGGCAACCTCGAGCTTTGGTGCCGAACTCGACAGCCTGTCCGATTTCATCAGCTTCGGCGCGGCGCCTTCCGTCATGCTCTATCTGTGGACGATGTCGGGGCTGCAGAGCATCGGCTGGGCGATGGTGCTGTTCTACGCGGTGTGCTGCGCGTTGCGCCTCGCGCGTTTCAACACCCAGCTCGCCGCCGAGCCGCCGCCGTGGCGGTCGAATTTTTTCAGCGGCGTGCCGGCGCCGGCCGGGGCCGGGCTGATCATGCTGCCGATGTTCGTCAGCTTCGAATGGGACTTCTGGATCGCGCGCTCGCCTGTTCTGAACGCGGTGTGGATCGGGGTGATCGCGCTGCTGATGGTCAGCACGATCCCGACATTTTCGCTGAAGCGCATCCGGATCCCGAGCCATCACGTCGTGCCGACAATGCTCGGGGTCGGCTTGATCGCGGCTTTTTTTACGACCGCGCCGTGGGTTACGCTGATCGTGATCGGGGCGGTTTATGTTGCGTCGATCCCGCTGACGGTGCGGGCCTCGCACCGCCTGCGCCGCGAGTATCGGCTCGGGCAGGAATCGGCGGCCGAGCCGCAGCAACCAGCGGCGGCCGCCTCGCCGGTTTGGTCGGCCTCGCCGGCGCCGCCGGTCACGCCCGATAGCGAGGGCCCGGCCTCGGAATGGAAGCACGAGCGGCGCGCGCCGCAGGAGCCGCAGCGATGAGCACAAAATTGAGCTATGTGCATGGGGCGGTTGATACGCCGCTGATCGGCGAGACGATCGGCGCCGCGTTCGATAGGACCGTCGCCCGATACGGCGACTGCCACGCGCTGACCGTGCGGCAGCAGGGGATCCGCTGGACCTACCGCGAACTCGGGGAGCGGGTCGATGCGTTCGCCGCGGGACTTTTGGCGCTCGGCTTCGAGCCCGGCGAGCGGGTCGCGATCTGGGCGCCCAACTGCGCCGAATGGGTCGTGACGCAATTCGCGACGGCCAAGGCTGGGCTGATCCTGGTCAACATAAATCCGGCCTATCGCCTCGCCGAATTGGAATATGCGCTGAACAAGGTAGGCTGCGTCGGCATCGTCACGGCGACCGCGTTCAAGACCAGCGACTATGTCGGCATGCTGAATGCGCTGGCGCCGGAGCTGGCGGGCGCGGCGCCGGGGGCGCTTCGGGCGGCAAAGCTGCCGCGGCTGCGCTGCGTGATCCAGATCGGCGGTCCGGCGGCGCCCGGCATGTTCGCCTTTGACGATGTCGCGACGATGGGCGGCGCCGGTGAGCGGGCGCGGCTCGCCGAACTGGCCGGCCGCCTGCAATTCGACGACCCGATCAACATACAGTTCACGTCGGGCACCACCGGTTCGCCGAAGGGCGCGACGTTGACGCATCACAACATCCTCAACAATGGCTTCTTTCTCGGCCAGGCGATGCACTACACCGAGCGCGACAAGGTGTGCATCCCGGTGCCGCTCTATCACTGTTTCGGCATGGTCATCGGCAGTCTCGCCTGCATGACGCACGGTGCGGCGATGGTGTATCCCGGCGAGGGGTTCGAGCCGCTCGCGACGTTGCAGACGATCGCCGAGGAGCGCTGCACGTCGCTTTATGGCGTGCCGACGATGTTTATCGCCGAATTGCAGCATCCCGATTTCGAGAAGTTCGATCTGACCAGCCTGCGCACCGGGATGATGGCCGGCGCGCCGTGTCCGATCGAGATCATGCGGCAGTGCATCGACAAGATGCACCTGACGGAAATGACGATCGGCTACGGCATGACCGAAACCAGCCCGGTCACCTTTCAGACCGCGATCGGCGATCCGATCGAGCGGCAGACCGGCACCGTCGGACGCATCCACGCGCATGTCGAGGCCAAGGTGGTCGATGCCGAGGGCCGCATCGTACCGCGCGGCACCCCGGGCGAGTTGTGCGCGCGCGGCTATGTCGTGATGCTCGGCTATTGGGATGATCCGGAGCGCACCGCGGAAGCCATCGACCCGGCGCGCTGGATGCATACCGGCGATCTGGCGACGATCGACGACGAGGGCTATTGCAAGATTGTCGGCCGCATCAAGGACATGGTGATTAGGGGCGGCGAGAACGTTTATCCGCGCGAGATCGAGGAATTCCTGTACCGCCATCCGAAGATCCAGGACGTGCAGGTGTTCGGCGTGCCGGACGAACGGTATGGCGAGGAGATCTGCGCCTGGGTCAAATTGCGCGCCGGCGAGACGATGGCGGCCGAAGAGCTGCGCGCATTTTGCGAGGGGCAGATCGCGCATTACAAGATCCCGCGCCATGTCCGCTTCGTCGATGAGTTCCCGCTGACCGTCACCGGCAAGGTACAGAAATTCATCATGCGCGAGCGGATGATCGCCGAACTGGGCGTGAGCGAACAGGTAACGGCGTAAGCGCTCAGTCACTCTCCCTCCTCCGCTAGCGGGGAGGGTCGGGGTGGGGGTTTTTAGTTCGACAAATCCAAGGAGCTTCGATGCACTGTTTCAATCTGAAGGCCGAGGAAAAATTCGACCCGAAAAAACATGTCGAGCGGGTGCTCGGCCGCGTCGCGGAGGGCGATGTGACGGTGGCGTGCTGGGAGCCGGGACAGGTCAGCCCGTATCACTGCCACCCGCACGCGACCGAAATCTATTTCTGCTTCGAGGGCGGCGGCACGATGAAGACCCCGAGCGAGACGGTCGAGGTCGTGCCGGGGTCGTTTGTCGTGCATCCGCCCGGCGAACTGCACGAATGGAACACCGGCCCGAAGCGGACACTGCTGTTCCGGGTGCGCTACGGCAGCGAGTTCTCGGGCCGCACCAAGGAATGGCCGAGCAACCCGGAATGGAAGCCGCGCGCCGGAGGATGTCGAATATTTCAAGGCGGGGTGATGCGATGAGCGATCAGGAGGACGGGTTCGGCTTCGCGCCCGAGCACGACGCACCGATCCCTTATATGCAACGCATCCGCGACTATTATCAGGCACTCGGATACGGGGCGCCGTATCGCTGGGCGCATTACGCCGAGGTGCCGTTTACGCCGCTGAAAAAACCGCTGGCCGAGAGCCGCATCGGGCTGATCACGACGGCGGCGCCGTATCAGCCGGACAAGGGCGACCAGGGACCGGGCGCGCCGTATAACGGGGCCGCAAAGTTCTACCGGGTCTATTCCGGCGACACCGACCGGGATCACGATCTGCGCATCTCGCATATCGGCTACGACCGCACCCATACGACGGCCGAGGACAGCAACACCTGGTTTCCGCTGCCGGCGCTGCGGCGGCTCGCGGCGAGCGGGCGGATCGGCGAGATCGCGCCGCGCTTTCACGGCGCGCCGACCGACCGCAGCCATCGCGCGACGCTGCATCGGGATTGCCCGGAATTGCTGCAGCGGGTTCGCGAGGACAGGGCCGACGCGGTTGTCATTGTCGCGGTTTGACCGGTGTGCCACCAGACCGTGAGTCTGGCCGCCCGTCACCTCGAAGAGAACGGCATCCCGACCGTCATCATGGGATGCGCCAAGGACATTGTCGAATATGTCGGCGTGCCGCGCTTTCTGTTCAGCGACTTCCCGCTCGGCAACCCGGCCGGCCGGCCGCATGACCCGGAATCGCAGGCGTTCACGCTGGAGCTTGCGCTGAGGGTGCTGGAGACCGCGCCGGCGCCGCGCACCACCGTGCAGTCGCCGCTGCGCTGGAGCGCCGACCCGGCGTGGAAGCTCGATTTCTCGAACATCGCCCGGCTGTCGCCGGAGGAAATCGCCCGCCGCCGCGCCGAGTTCGACCGGCAGAAGGAGATCGCGAAGACGATCCGCGAGAAACCGCAGGCGGCGGGATAGAGGCGGGGGTTTCGGGCCGAAATACCTCAACCGTAACCCTCCCCCGCTTTCGGGGAGACTTGTAGGGCGGATAAGCGCAGCGCAATCCGCCGAAGCCGCAACGTCCTCCGAGAACATGGCGGATGACGCTTCGCTCATCCGCCCTACGCTTGCTTATAACTCTTGCGAAGAGATGCGCCATAGAACGAGAAGAAACCCATATTGGAACTTTTTCTCCCGACAAACGCAGCTATTATGGGACAGTAGCGCGTAGGATGGGCTGAGCGACGCGAAGCCCATGCTGTTATCGTGCGACGTGAAGCTGATGGGCTTCCCCGGCTTTCGCCGGGGTCAGCCCATTCTACGAGAGTGCATTCGTCCGATCGGGACGGGAAGGGCGGGCGGAACGCCCGCGCTCCGGTTCAGCCCGTCAGTGGTTGGCGTGCCAGTGGGTGTTGCGCAGGACGCGGCCGGGCAGGGCGCCGGTGTGCTTTTTGTCTTCAAGCAGCACCTGGCCGTTGACGATCGTGTGCGTAGACGCCCTCGGAGGTTTCCTTGATGCGCCAGCCGCCGGCCGGGAAGTCGTGCACGACTTCTTCCTTGCCGCACTTCACGGTAGCGGGGTCGAAGATCACGATGTCGCCCGCCATGCCCGGCCGCAACAGGCCGCGGTCGTAGAGGCCGAAGGTCGAGGCCGAGTCGAAAGTGAGGCGGCGCACCGCCTGCTCCAATGACATGACCTGCTTTTCGCGCACCCACTCGCCGAGCAGCTTCGTAATATAGCCGTAGCCACCGTGGAACTGGACGTGCGCGCCGCCGTCGCCGAGGCCGATCACCGCATTCGGATGCGTCAGGATTTTCGAGACGGCTTCGTCGTCGATGTTGTTCTCGGCCTGCAGGAAGCGGGTTTCGAGCTGTTCCTCGACGACGAGGTCGAGGAACGCGTCGATCACTCGCTTCTTCTGCGCCTCGGCGATCTGGCCCACTGACTTGAACTGCATCCACTTGTTCTTTTCGAGCGCCGGCTCGTTGACCCAGATGTAGTTCCACCACGTCTTCGAGATGCCGACCGCGCCGTCCGGCTTGTTGACGACGGCTTCCTCGTGCAGCTTGGCGCGGATCTCGGGGTCGGCGTAGAGGCGCAGTTTTTCCTCGTTCGACATCAATAGGATCGGGTGCCAGGTCGGCAGGCCACGGAACACCTGGGTGTTCTTCATCGTGAAGTCCTGCGTCACCCGGTTCGGGCTGCACATCGGGTAGGCGCGGATGCCGAGCGCGGCGGTTTCCTCGATGCGCGCCATGTGGATCTTCCACTCGTCGGGGCGGCGCATCGTCTGCGACAGCGAGTTGTAGACGACGGTGCGGCCGCTCGCCTCGGCGAGGCGGCGCATCATGCCGTCCTTCAATTCGACATACTGGCCGCCGCCGGCCTGGATCGTGCCGGTCGCCATGTCGCGCAGCACGTCGGCGAGCGCGAAGATCTCCTGCTCATCGGCCCACAGCGCCGGGATGTGCACGCCCTGCGGGTCGAAATGCCCCTTCTCGCGCGACACCGAGAGGCCGAGCGCGCCGGCCGCCATGCCCTCGCGGACGACGTCCTGCATCGCCTTGATCTGCGCTTCGGTGGCGCCGGCTTTCTGGCAGTCCTCGCCCATCGCGTAATAGCGCACCGCCGAGTGGCCGATCAAATTGCCGACATTGATGCCGAGGTTGCGGTCGAGCTGATCCATGTATTGCGGGATCGTCTCCCAGTCGAACTCGACGGTCCGCAGGACCTCCATCGGGATCGCTTCGACGTAGGACAGGAATTCGGCGAGCCGCTCCTCGGTGCCCTTGCGCACCGGCGCCAGCGACAAGGAGCAATTGCCGAAGATCACGCTCGTCGCGCCGTGCTCGGGCGAGAACGTGCAAAGCGGGTCCCAGGTGACCTGCGCGTCGTAATGGCAATGGTTGTCGATAAAGCCGGGCGCGACGGCGCGGCCATCGGCGTCGATCGTGCGGTCCGCCGGGCTCGACAATTTGCCGATCTCGGCGATCTTGCCGTTCTTCACGCCGACATCGCCGCGAAACGCCGGCATCCCCGAGCCGTCGACCACGAGGCCATTCTTGATCAGCAGGTCATACGCCATCCGCTTTCCTCCTCGAACTTTGCTCCACGGGCCGGGCCAACCCCGGCGCTGTGGCCCAGTGTAGCACCGCAATCCCGGCGTGATCCGCGCTATCGCCGCATGGGTCGGCGCCGAGCCATGCGCGCACCGGACGGCGTGGCTGCGCAGATGCGGTAAAGCCGATGGCCTGCGTCGTGGTTTCGACAAGATCAATTGATCGGATTCGCGATTCGGCGCGGCGGTTTGCGGCGGTGGGGGCGCGATCCCATATCATCCCATGCCAGACGGTCGGATGGCCGCTCTCCGAACGGCTCTCGGGTTTATCCCTAGGGTCGGCGGGGGGAGGAAAGTCCGGGCTCCACGGAGGCACGGTGCCGGGTAACGCCCGGCGGGGGCGACCCCAGGGAAAGTGCCACAGAAACATACCGCCGAGCCCTGTCGTCCAATGCGACGAGGTCGCATGGGACGGCATGGGCGGTAAGGGTGAAATGGTGCGGTAAGAGCGCACCGCGCCGCCGGCAACGGCGGCGGCAGGGTAAACCCCACCGGGAGCAAGACCAAGTAGGAGCGGCAGGCGGCGCCGGCTTGAATGTTTGGCGGGCGCCGCCGGGCGGGCCTGCCGCGCCGCCGCTCGGGTCGGTCGCGCGAGGCGTTCGGCGACGAACGTCCCAGATGAATGGCCATCCCCGCCACGGCTTCGCGGCGGGACAGAACCCGGCTTACAGACCGTCTGGCGTTTCGCTTCCAAGCAACGGCTCTGGGTACCGCAGGTTGGGTTCGATCGCGCGCGGCCGATCGAGGAAACGCGGTGGTCCGCGACAGGGGTCGAGACGGCGGCGACGAGAGCGCGGCCGGCCGCGATCGGCGTTGGGTTCTCGGTCGGCGGCCATTCCTCAGGCGCAAGATGAGAACAAAATATAAACAAATAACCGGACGAGCCTCCGCCGGTCCGGTTTCTACCAGATCTGGTTCGATTCCTACCAGATAGAGTGTCGAAGGCCCGCGTCACCGGGTGATTTCGCCAATTCAGGATTTTTTTACACAGAATCCCATTGACCGCCCACATTTTCCCATGCTATCCCATGATCACCCAAAGGGCGAACACCCTCGTTCTGGGGGGAACCGAGGGTGTAGCCGGGCCGCCTCTTGCCGGATCGCCTGATGGGGGAGCGTTGGGGGAAGCAAGTGGAGCTTTTTCTTTCCACTTATGTGAACAAGGTCGACCGCAAGGGGCGAGTTTCAGTGCCGGCGACCTTTCGCTCCACCCTCGCGACCAATACTCAGCCTAACCTCCTGGTTGGGTTTCCGTCGCTTCGCGTGCTGGCAGTCGAGTGCACCGGCAGCGATCGCATGCAGGAAATGCAGGACCGCATTGACACGCTAGAGCAGTTCTCGGAGGAATACGAGAACCTGACACAAATATTCGCCGATGCTCACCAAATGTCGATGGATCCGGAAGGGCGCGTCGTCCTGCCCGAGCGGCTGAAGGAACATGCCGGGATCGGCGACGAGGTCGCCTTTGTCGGGCTCGGCGCGATGTTTCAGCTGTGGGACCCGGCCCGCTACGAGGAGCACCGCGCCGCGGTCCGCGAACGCTCGCGCCGCCAGGGGACGACATTGCCACCGCGCGGCGGAGCGGCCCGGCGTCCGGGCAGTGCCGAGGCGTGACCCGGGCCCGCGCGAGGCTGTCGCGGCCGCAAGCGCGGAAGGGAAAGCCGCGCCGAGCGGCGATGTCATGCGCCCTCGAACGGGACTCCGGCCACATCCCTTCTGAGCGCGTCGGGCCGACTCCGCTCGCCGCCGACCAAAAAGTCGCAACGCACGTGCCGGTGCTGCTCGATGCCGTGATCGAGGCGCTCGCGCCGCGCGATGGCGGCGTCTATGTCGACGGCACGTTCGGCGCGGGCGGCTACAGCGCGGCGCTGCTCGCGGCGGCGCGGTGCCGCGTCGTCGGGATCGACCGCGATCCCGACGCGTTGCGTCGCGGGGCCGGGCTCGCCGCCGCGCATCCCGGGCGTCTTCAGCTGGTCGAGGGCCGGTTCGGCGACATGGAGCGGCTCCTCGCAGCGGCATCGCCCGACTCAATCGGCGGTGGCCCGATCGCCGGGGTCGCGCTCGATCTCGGCATCTCGTCGCCGCAGCTCGACGCCGCCGAGCGCGGCTTTTCGTTCCGGCTCGACGGACCGCTCGACATGCGCATGGGCGGCGACGGCGAGAGCGCGGCGGATCTTGTCGCGCGTCTCGGCGAAGACGAGCTCGAGCAGGTGATTCGCAGATTCGGCGAGGAGCGATTCGCCCGCCGTGTCGCGCGGGCGATCGTCGCGGCGCGTCAATGCGCCCGATTCGCCGCACCGGCGAGCTGGCCGAGATCGTGCGCGCCGCGATTCCGAAGCGTGAACCCGGAATTGACGCGGCCACGCGCACATTTCAGGCGCTGCGCATCGCGGTTAACGACGAATTGCGCGAACTCGACCGCGGATTGGCGGCGGCCGAGCGGCTGCTGGCACCGGGAGGCCGTCTCGCGGTGGTTTCGTTTCACTCGCTCGAGGATGCCCGAGTAAAATCATTTCTGCGCGAGCGCAGCGGCGGCGCGGCGGCAGTGTCCCGTCATATGCCCGCGCTTGCGGCGACAAGGCCGCCGAGTTTTCGTCTGCTCGGGCGACGGGCGGTGCGGCCGGACGCGGACGAGGTCGAGCGCAATCCGCGCGCCCGCTCGGCGCGGCTGCGGGCGGCCGAACGCACTTTGGCGCCGCCGTGGGGGAACGGCGGTGTCGCTGGGGGACATGAGGTCGGCAGGGGGACAATCGCATGACAAGGTTGGGGGTCGTGTTCTGGGGCGGGTTGGTGCTGGCGAGCGGATTTGCGACCTTCAATGTCAAGTACGCGGTCCAGAGTATCGACGACGAACTCGCCCGCGTGCGCCGGCAGACCATCGCCGATCAGCAGGAGATCCGCGTGCTATCCGCGGAGTGGGCCTATCTGAACCAGCCGGAGCGGCTCGCTCAGCTGAACCAAAACCTCCTGCAGCTGGCCCCGATGACCACGAAGCAGCTGCAGGGACGGGTCGAGGAGATTGCGTTGCGCGTGCCGCGCGCCCCGGGCGCCGATGCGGCGCCGCAGACGATGATGGCCGCGACGCCATCGACGGAGCCGTCGCGCATCGAGACATTGCTTGCCGCTGCTTCTGCCGTGCCGCCGCTCTCCGCCGCTTCTTCCCGAACGGTTCGCGCCGGCGAAGCGCCGGCCGCCAGCGCCCAGGTCGCCGGGGGCGCAGCGCATGCAGCCGGTGCAACCGGCACGGAAACCGTCGGAGCCGAGGCGCAGCTCGCCGACATGGCGAGCGACACACGGTCCGCGGACGCCGACAGGGCGGTGGCGCTGGCCGAGGCGCTGAGCCTGCTCGGTATCGATGCCGGCGCGCTTCACCCGCAGAATTGGTGGGCAAAGGCGGCTCCGATTGCCACGGCGCATGCCGCGGAGGCTCGCGGCGGCGACGCCAAGGGCGGTGGGACGGGGGTTGCCGACGTCGCGGCGGGCGCGACGCGAACCGCCGACACCGCGAAGGACGCGGCGGCCGCCCTGGCCGAGGCGGTGCGTGTGCTCGGCGGCGACAGCGGCGGGCAGAGTCCGCGGGTGCGGCTGGCCAAGGCGTCCCCGGCCTCGCTCGACATGCTGATCTCGAAAATCGCCGATAGCCACTGATGGCCGCGGCCCCGCGGATCGACGAAGACCTGTTCCGGCCGCGGCATTTCCGGCCGCCGTCGGCCGGTGCCCCGGTCGTCGCCGACGAGCGTCACGCCGTCGCGATTGAGACCTGCCGCGCCCGGCTGGTCATGGTGGCGGTCGTGTTCGCGATCGTGTTCCTGGTCGTGACGGTGCGCCTCTTGGCGATGCCGCTGGTGTTGGGCGGCTCCGGAGAAGTTTATACGGGACGGGTCCGCCCGGCCGAGCCGTCACCACCGGCGCGCGCCGATATCGTCGATCGCAACGGCCAGCTGCTGGCGACCACCCTCGTCGCGCCCTCGCTCTACGCCGATACCCGCCATATCCCGGATGCGCGCGAGGCGACGCGGGCGATTCTGTCGGTTCTGCCGCAGCTGAACGCAGCCGACGTTTACGAAAAGCTGACCTCGGGCAAGAGCTTTGTCTGGATCAAGCGCCGCCTGACGCCGACGCAGCAGTATCAGGTCAACAGCCTTGGCATTCCGGGGCTGCAATTCATCAACGAAGAGCGCCGGGTTTACCCGTACGGCGATCTGGCCTCGCACGTCGTCGGGTTCTGCGGCATCGACAACAACGGGCTGGCCGGGATCGAGCGGGCGCTCGACGAGACGGTGAAGAGCAGCACGGGGCCGCTGCAGCTCTCGCTCGACGCCCGCGTGCAATTCATCGTCCACGACGAGCTGCAAAAGGTCATCAACGACTTCAGCGCCAAGGGCGGCGCCGGGATCGTCATGGACGTCAATACCGGCGAAATCATCGCGATGGTGTCGCTGCCCGATTTCGACCCGAACCATCCCGGCCGGATCGACCCGAAAATGTCGCCGGCCGACGCCAAGGATCGGGTTTTCAACAAGATCACGCTGGGTGCCTACGAGCTTGGCTCGGTCTTCAAGACGTTCAATACCGCGATGGCGCTCGATGCCGGCACCGCGACGATGACAAAGCAATACGATGCCGTCCATAACATCAATATCGGCCGGTTCACGATTACCGATTATCACGGCAAGCACCGCTATCTGAGCGTGCCCGAAGTCTACATGTACTCGTCCAATCTCGGCTCGGCGCGGATGGCTTTGGAAGCAGGGGCGGAGCGGCAGCGCAGCTTTCTCGGACGCCTCGGGCTCTTGAAGCCGGTGCCGATCGAATTCGATGAGGTCGCGAAGCCGCAATTCCCGAAACGATGGCGCGAAGTCAACGTGATCACGATCGCTTACGGCCACGGTATCGCGGTGACGCCGTTGCACGCGATGACCGCCGTGTCGGCAATCGTCAATGGCGGTATCTTGCGCCCGCCGACGCTGCGCAAATTGGCGCCGGACGAAGTCCCCGCCGGAACACGCGTGATGTCGCCGAAGACCTCCGAGCAGATGCGCAAGCTGATGCGGCTGGTCGTGCAATACGGGACCGCCAAACAGGCCGCCGCGCCGGGTTATGTCGTCGGCGGCAAGACCGGCACGGCGGAAAAGAACATCGGCGGGCATTATTACCAAAAGAAATTGCTGTCCGATTTTGTCGGCGCGTTCCCGATGAACGATCCGAAATACGCTCTGCTGATGCTGGTGGACGAGCCGCACGGGACGAAAAAGAGTTTCGGGTATGCGACAGCGGGATGGACCGCGGCGCCGGCAACGGGCCGCATTATCCAGCGCATTGGGCCGCTCCTCGGCGTGCAGCCGGTGGACGAGGCATCGCCGGCGGTGGTGCGGGCGTTGACGGTCGAGAGCTTGCAGGGAAAGCGGATTGACTCTTATTGAGCTGACCGCCGCCGCCGGAGTTGCCGGGCCGGTTTTGCACGCGCCGACCGGCAATCGCGAGATCGCCGGGATTACCGCCGATTCGCGCCGGGTCGAGCAGGGTTTTCTGTTCGCGGCGCTGCGCGGCACGAAAACCGACGGTCGCGTCTTCGCGTGCGAGGCGGTGGCCCGCGGCGCGGTCGCGATCCTCACCGACAACGCCGATGCGCTGGCCCTCGACGCCGACACACGCGGCCGCGTCGCGATCGTCATCGACCCCAACCCGCAGCGCCGTCTGGCGCTGCTCGCGGCGCGGTTCCACGGCCGCCAGCCGAAGACAATCGCCGCCGTCACCGGCACCAACGGAAAAACGTCGGTGGCGCATTTCACGCGCGAGATCTGGACAGGGCTCGGACATAAGGCGGCGAGCCTCGGTACGCTCGGCCTGGTGTCGCCGGACGGGAGGCGCCCCGGCGCGCTGACCACGCCGGACCCGGTCGCATTGCATCGTGATCTAGCGGAATTGGCCCGCAACGGCGTCGAGCACGTCGCGATCGAGGCGTCGAGCCACGGTCTCGCGCAGTTCCGGCTGGACGGGATTTCTCCGTCGGCGGCGGCTTTCACGAATTTGACGCGCGACCATCTCGACTATCACGGCGACATGGAATCGTATCGCGCGGCGAAATGGCGGCTGTTCGGTGAGTTGCTAACCGCGGGCGGGGCCGCCGTTCTGAATGCCGACAGCCCCGAATTCGCCGCCCTCGCGGCGCTGTGCCGCGGCCGCGGCCTCGATGTCATCCGCTACGGCCACGAGCCGGGCGGCGAACTGCGCATCGTCGAGCTTGTGCCGCTGCCGTCGGGACAGCGCCTGGCAATCGAGGTGTTCGGCGAGCGTAGCGACATCGACCTGCCGCTGGTCGGCGAATTCCAGGCGTCAAACGTCCTGGCCGCGCTCGGGCTGGTGATTGCGACGGGCGCGGTGCCGCGGGCAGCGGTGGCCGTGCTGCCGCGCCTCGGCGGCGTGCCCGGACGAATGCAGTTTATCGGCAAGACGGGCGGCGAGAACGGGGCCGGCGCCGCCGTCTTTGTCGATTATGCCCATACGCCGGATGCGCTGGCGACGGTGCTGAACGCGCTGCGCCCGCATACCGAGCGGCGGCTCGCTGTCGTGTTCGGCGCCGGCGGCGACCGCGACCGGGGCAAGCGGCCGCTGATGGGGCGCGTCGCGACCGATCTCGCCGATCTCGTCTACGTCACCGACGACAATCCGCGCGGCGAGGATCCGGCCGAAATCCGCCGCGCGATTCGGGAGGCGGCACCGGGCGCGGTCGAAATCGGCGACCGCCGCGAGGCGATCGGTGCGGCGATCGCGGAACTGCGCTGCGGCGACGTGCTCGTGATCGCCGGCAAGGGGCACGAAACCGGGCAGATTGTCGGCGGCGAGATTCTGCCGTTCGACGACGCGACCGTGGCGCTGGAGGCCTTGGGCGCGGCGGGCCGACGATGATCATTCGCGGCGGTTGTCGGATCACTTCAATAGGATTATGGCTGGATTTGCCGCCGGCGGTGGCCAAGCCCTTGCGGGCGGCTATTTCTGCGCCGCCGTCGTCGGAAACATAGGCGAATGCTTTATCTGCTCCTTTACCCGCTTTCCGATCAGTTCGGCGCCTTCAATGTCTTTCGCTATATCACCTTCCGTTCGGGCGGGGCGGTCGTCACTTCGCTGCTGATCAGTTTCATCTTCGGCCCGAACCTGATCGCTTGGCTGAGATCGGTGCAGCGCGAGGGCCAGCCGATTCGCGAGGACGGGCCGCAGAGCCACCTGATCCGTAAGAAAGGGACGCCGACGATGGGCGGCTTCCTGATCCTGAGCGCGCTGACGGTCTCGACGATCCTGTGGGCCGATCTGCGAAACCCCTATGTGTGGATCGTGCTCGGCGTCACGGTCGGGTTCGGTCTGATCGGGTTTTTCGACGATTACCGCAAACTGACGCGGCGCTCGCACCACGGCATGCCGGGCCGCGTCAAGCTGCTGCTGCAAATCCTGCTTTCGACCGTGGCTTGTGTGGCGCTGGCTTTTGTGACGCGCTCGTCGGTGGCCAATACGCTGGCGGTGCCGTTCCTCAAGGACATGCTCTTAAATCTGGGCTGGTTTTTCGTGCCGTTCGGCGTGCTGGTGATCACCGGCGCGTCGAACGCGGTCAATCTGACCGATGGGCTCGACGGGCTGGCGATCGGGCCGGCGATGATCGCGGCGGCATCCTTCGCGGTGATCGCCTATCTGGTCGGCAATTCGGTCTACGCGACGTATCTGCAGCTGCACCATGTCCCGCGCGCCGACGAGCTGATGGTGTTTTCGGCGGCAATGGTCGGGGCGAGCCTCGGGTTTCTGTGGTTCAACGCGCCGCCGGCCAGCGTGTTCATGGGCGACACCGGGTCATTGTCGATTGGCGCGGCGCTCGGCACGATCGCCATCATTACCAAGCACGAGCTGGTCCTCGTCATCATCGGGGGCCTGTTTGTGCTGGAAGCGGTCTCGGTGATCGTGCAGGTCGCCAGCTTCAAATCGACCGGCCGCCGCGTTTTCCGGATGGCGCCGCTGCACCACCATTTCGAGCAGCTGGGCTGGGAGGAACCGAAGATCGTGATCCGCTTCTGGATCATCGCAATCATTCTGGCGATTGCCGGGCTGTCGACACTGAAGCTGCGGTGAAGACGATGATCGTCGTCGAGGGGTTCTCCGGAAAACGGGTGGCGGTTCTGGGCCTGGCGCGCTCGGGGCGTGAAGCGGTGCGCGCGCTGCGGGAAGGCGGCGCCGAGGTTCTGGCCTGGGACGACGGCGTCAAGGCGCGCGAGGCCGCCGCCGCCGCGGTGAAGCTGGTCGATCTGGGGAGCATCGATTGGAGCGGCGTCGCGGCGCTGGTGCTGTCGCCCGGCATCCCGCTGACCTTCCCCGAGCCGCATCCGGCGGTGCGGCGCGCGCGCGAGGCCGGCGCCGAGATCGTCGGCGACATCGAACTGCTGGGACGGGCGCAGCCGGAGGCGCGCTATGTCGGGATCACCGGCACCAACGGCAAATCGACGACCACGGCGCTGATCGGACATATTCTCGTGGAGGCCGGGAGGCGCGTCGGAATCGGCGGCAATCTCGGACCGCCGGCGCTGTCGCTGGCGCCGCTTGGTGCGGACGGAATCTACGTCTTGGAAGCGAGTTCGTTTCAGCTCGACCTGATCGACACGCTCGCCTTCGATGTCGCGGTGCTGCTCAACGTCACTCCCGACCATCTGGAACGGCACGGCGACATGGCCGGATATATCGCGGCGAAGAAGCGCATTTTCGCGCGGCAGAGCGCCGGTGCGACGGCTGTTATCGGCATCGACGATGCGATCTGCCGCGATATTGCCGAGGAATTGCGGCGCGACGGCAACGCAAGAGTGATCCCGATTTCGGCGATGCGGGCCGCGGCGGGCGGCATTTACGCCGAGGATGGCTGGCTGATCGATGCGACCGGCGAACGGCCCGAGCGCGTTCTCGATCTTGCCGAAGCCGAGCGCCTGCCAGGATCGCACAACGCGCAGAACGCCGCGGCGGCGTATGCGGCGGCGTGTGCGCTCGGCATCGAACGCGGTCTCGCCGCGTCGGCGATCCGCTCGTTTCCCGGCCTTGCGCACCGCCAGGAGCTGGTCGGCACGATCGGCGGTGTCAGGTACATCAACAATTCGAAGGCGACCAACGCCGACGCGACCGAAAAGGCGCTGGCCTGCTACGACGCGATCTACTGGATCGTCGGCGGCTTGGCGAAGGCGGGCGGCATAGCATCGCTGACGCCGTATTTCGGGCGCGTGCGGCACGCGTATCTGATCGGCGCCGCGACCGAGGAGTTCGCCGCGACGCTTGGCGACGCGGTGCCGTTCACCCGCGTTGGCGAGCTTGCCGCCGCGCTCGCCGCGGCGCATGCCGACGCGCAGCGCGACAATGTGAAGGGCGCGGTGGTGCTGCTGTCGCCGGCCTGTGCGTCGTACGACCAGTTTCCGAACTTCGAGGTCCGCGGCGACCGGTTTCGCGAGCTTGTCGCGGCACTGCCCGGGGCCGCGCAGCCCGAGGGGTCGCCATAATGTTCGCGCGCATCGATCGGCGGCCGATCGCGCGGTGGTGGTGGACCGTTGATCGCTGGACCTTGGGCGGGCTGATCGTGCTGGTGTTCTTCGGCACGGTGATGAGCATGGCGGCGAGCCCGCCGGTCGCCGAGCGGCTCGGCTACAATGCGATGTATTTTACCGAGCGCCAGCTGGGGCTGATGCCGTTCGCGCTGGCGATCATCCTCGGGGTCTCGCTGCTGACCCCGCGCACGATCAGACGGATCGCGTTTGTCGTTTTCGCAATCTCGTTTGTGCTGCTGGCGATGACCTTTGTGATCGGGGCCGAGATCAAGGGCGCGCGGCGCTGGATCAACCTGCCGGGCCTGTCGATCCAGCCTTCGGAATTCGTCAAGCCGAGCTTCGCGGTGCTCGCCGCATGGCTGTTCGCGAGGCAGAAGGAAAAGCCCGGGTTTCCCGGCAATCTGATCTCGATAGCCCTCTGCCTCGCGATCCTCGCGATGCTGGTGAAGCAGCCCGATCTCGGAATGGCCGTCGTTGTCGCGGCGGTGTGGTTCGGCCAGTTCTTCATGGCCGGGCTGCGGCTTTACTGGGTCGTGGCGGGCGGCATCGCCGGCGCCTCGGGGCTGGTTGGCGCCTATATGCTGCTGCCGCACGTGACGAGCCGGATCGACCGTTTTCTCGATCCGGAGGCCGGCGACAGCTATCAGGTCCGGCGCGCGATGGAGGCGTTCGCCAATGGCGGTCTGTGGGGGCGAGGGCCGGGCGAGGGGCGGGTCAAGGACGTACTGCCCGACGCGCACGCCGACTTTGTTTTCGCGGTGGCCGGCGAGGAATTCGGGGTCATCGTCTGCGTGCTGATCGTCGCGGTGTTCGGGTTTATCGTGCTGCGGGGAATGCAGCGGCTGCTGCAGGAGGAGAACCTGTTCGTCACCCTCGCCGCGACCGGGCTGCTGATGCAGTTCGGGCTGCAGGCGATCATCAATATGGCCTCGGCGTTGCACCTGATCCCGACCAAGGGCATGACGCTGCCGTTCCTGTCCTATGGCGGATCGTCGATGCTGGCCTTGGCGTTGGGCATGGGCATGATGCTGGCCCTGACAAGGCGGCGCCTCGGCGGGAGCGAGGTGTGAGCCCAACCGAGGTGGCCGCCGACCGAGCGAATTTCGTGCTCGCCGCCGGCGGCACCGGCGGTCATCTGTTTCCGGCGCAGGCGCTGGCCGAGAGGCTGGTCGCGGCGGGGGCGCGGGTAGTGCTGGCGACCGATCGGCGCGCCGACGCCTTCGCCCGGGACGTGCCTGGGGTTGAAATCTGTCGGATCTGGGCCGGACGAATCGGTGGCGGACTGGTGCGGGCGGCGCGCGGCGTCGCCGAAATCGCCGTCGGGATCGTCCAGGCGCGGCGGATGCTGCGGCGTCTGTCGCCCGATGCGGTGGTCGGGTTCGGCGGCTATAGCTCGATCCCAACGCTGCTGGCGGCGATCCGGCTCGGTATTCCGACCGCAATCCATGAGCAGAACGCCGTGCTCGGCCGCGCCAATCGGCTGCTGGCAGGCCGCGTGTCGCATATTGCAACCGGGTTCGCCGCGACCGCCGGGCTGCGCCCGGCCGACAAGGCGCGCGTCGTGCATACCGGCAATCCGGTGCGACCCGCAGTGCTGGGGGTTGCCGGGGCCGACTACTCGCCGCCGCGGTCCGGCGAGCCGGTGGAACTGCTGATTACCGGAGGCAGCCAGGGGGCGCGAATCTTCGCCGACATCGTGCCTGCCGCGCTCACTGCTCTGCCGCCGGCCTTGCGCGGCCTGCTGCGCGTCAGCCAGCAGGCCCGTCCCGAGGATTGCGACCGGGTAACCACGCAACTGAAGGAGGCCGGGATCGCCGCCGAGGTCAGCAGCTTTTTCACCGACATCCCAACGCGGCTGGCGCGGGCGCATCTGGTGATCTGCCGCTCGGGAGCGTCGACGATCGCGGAACTGGCGGCGGTGGGTCGGCCGGCGCTGCTCGTCCCCTATCCGCACGCGACCGATGACCACCAGACCGCGAACGCCGGCGCTTTCGCCGATTCCGGCGCGGCCCGGGTCATTCCGCAACCCGAATTCACCCCGGCGAACCTGACCAGGATGCTCAACGAATTGCTCGATGACCCGGCCGGTCTGCGACAGGCCGCGGCGCGGGCGCGCGGTTTCGCTCCGGACGACGCGGCCGACCGGCTGGCGGCGCTGGTGCTAAGTTTGACGGCGAGAGCCGGGTCCGCCGGCCTGGAGCGCGCGGCATGAGATCGCTGCCGGATTCGATCGGGCCGATCCATTTTGTCGGGATCGGCGGCATCGGGATGAGCGGCATCGCCGAGGTGCTGCACAATCTTGGCTATCGTGTGCAGGGGAGCGATCTGGCCGAGGGCGGCAATACGCGTCGGCTGATCGGGCTCGGCATTCCGGTCAGGATTGGTCACGCCGCGGAAAATCTCGACGCGGCCGAGGTCGTGGTGATTTCGTCGGCTGTAAAGCCCGACAACCCCGAAGTCGTGGCGGCGCGCGCCCGCCGGCTGCCGGTCGTGCGCCGCGCCGAGATGCTGGCCGAGTTGATGCGCCTCAAAAGGGCCATCGCGATTGCCGGCACGCACGGCAAGACGACGACGACCTCGATGATCGGTAGCCTGCTCGAAACCGCCGGGCTCGACCCGACCGTAATCAACGGGGGCATCATCAATGCCTACGGCACCAATACAAGGCTCGGGGCCGGCGACTGGATGGCCGTCGAGGCTGACGAAAGCGACGGCACCTTTACGCGGTTGCCGGCAACCATCGCGATCGTCACCAACATCGATCCCGAACACCTCGATTTCTATGGTGACGTCGCGGCGCTGCATCAGGCGTTCGAGACATTCGTCTCGAATATCCCGTTTTACGGCTTCGCGGTCCTGTGCATCGATCATCCGGTCGTGCAGGGGCTGATCCCGCGCGTCTCGGACCGCCGCATCGTGACCTACGGGTTCGGCGCGCAGGCCGATTACCGCGCCGCCAATGTCAGGCACGGGCCCGACGGCAGCCGGTTCGACGCGGTCGTCGCCGACCGTACCGGCGGGCCCGGGCGCCGCATTCCGGAACTGATTCTGCCGATGTTCGGCGAGCACAACGTGCAGAACGCGATGACCGTCATCGCGGTCGCCGGCGAGCTGGGCATCGGCGACGAAGTCGTGCGCGAGGCCTTGCGCGAATTTGCCGGCGTGCGGCGCCGCTTTACGAAGATCGGCGAATGGAACGGCGTCTCGATCGTCGACGATTACGGGCATCACCCGGTCGAGATCGCGGCTGTGCTGAAAGCGGCGCGCGCGGTGGCCTCGGGCCGCGTGATTGCGGTCGTGCAGCCGCACCGCTACACGCGGCTCGCCAATCTGTTCGACGGGTTCTGCACCTGCTGCAACGATGCCGACATGGTCCTGGTCGCTGACGTGTATCCGGCCGGCGAGACGCCGGTCGAAGGCATGTCGAGCGATGCGCTGGTCGCCGGGCTGCGCGCCCACGGACACCGCAGCGCCCGTCCGCTCGCCGACCCGCGGGAGCTGGCGCCGCTGTTGCGGGCGGAGGCACGGCCGGGCGACATGGTCGTGTTCCTCGGCGCCGGCTCGATCACCAACTGGGCGAACGCGCTGCCGGAGGAACTGACCAGGGCGGATTTGCAGGACCGGGTCGCGTGATGCGCCACCGCACCCTTCAGAAAGCTCCCTCTCCCCGACCGGGGAGAGGGTCGGGGTGAGGGGGCAGGCCGCCGGTTTGGCGGCGATACCCTCACCCTCCCACGCCGGAGCCTGTCCTCGGGCCGCGCAAAGCGCGGGCCCGTGGGGCGCGCGGCCCTCGCTCTCCCGCGATGGGGGAGAGGGGCTGTCGGCTCGTTCGGGGCCATGAGCGGTGGCCGCCTGATCGAACGCCTGCCGCCGGTGCGGGGGCGGCTGACGGCGAACGCGCCGATCGGGCCGTTGACCTGGTTTCGCGTCGGCGGGCCGGCGGAAATGCTGTTCCGCCCGGCCGACGCCGAGGACCTCGCGAGCTTTCTGGCGGCGCTGCCGCGCGATGTTCCGGTCACGACGATCGGGGTCGGTTCGAACCTGCTGGTGCGCGATGGCGGCATCAGAGGCGTTGTCGTTCGGCTCGGGCGGGGTTTTGCCGCAATCGACGCCGGGCCGGAGCTGGTCGAGGCCGGCGCCGGGGCGCTCGATCTTAACGTCGCGCTGACCGCCGCCGAGGCCGGGGTCGGCGGTCTCGAATTCCTCTCCGGCATACCGGGGACGATCGGCGGCGGGTTCCAGACCAATGCCGGCGCCTATGGCGGCGAGTTCAAGGATGTGCTGATCTCGGCCGACGTGATCGACCGCAGCGGCACGCGGCGCACGATCCCGGCCGATCGCATGGGGCTGTCCTACCGCCATTCCGAGGTCGATCCGCACTGGATTTTTGTCCTCGCGCGGTTTCGCGGCAAGCCGGGCGAGCCGGCCGCGATCGCCCGCCACATCGAAAAAATTAGAGCCGCGCGTGAGGCCTCGCAGCCGATTCGCGCGCGCACCGGCGGCTCGACCTTCGCCAACCCGCCCGGGCGCCAGGCTTGGCGGCTGATCGACGAAGCCGGCTGCCGCGGCCTGACCCGCGGCGGCGCTATGGTTTCGGAAAAGCACACTAATTTCCTGATCAACACCGGCAACGCGACCGCGGCCGATCTCGAGGGACTGGGCGAAGAGGTGCGGCGCATTGTGTATGATCGAAGCGGCATCATGCTCGAATGGGAGATCCGCCGGATCGGGGAGCCGGCCCCTGGCATATCCCCGTGGCAGGTCCGCGGGAATGGGATGATCAAGCGAGCGCAGGCTCCCAAGTCAGCTTCCGCCCGGCCGTCGCCGCGCCGTCGCCGGCGTGCGGTAATGCCGACGCTGCGCCGCGCCGTCCGGTGGTCGGTGCTGGTCGCGCTCGCCGGGCTGGCCTATGGCGGGTTCGCGCTGAGCCGGTCGCCCGATCGCGACGCGCTGCTTGCGGAGGTCGCCGACCGGGCAGTCGCGACAACCGGTTCCCTCGGAATGGTGGTCGATGAGATCGAGGTCGAAGGCCGCGACACGACCGACCGCGCGATGATCGTGAGCGCGCTGGCGGCGCGGCGCGGCACGCCGATTCTCGCGGTCGATCTGTGGCGGGCAAAAGCCGAACTCGAAAAACTCCCCTGGGTGCGGTCCGCCGTGATCGAGCGGCGGCTGCCGCGCACGCTGTATGTGCGGCTCACCGAACGCCGGCCGCTTGCGCTGTGGCAGCACGAGGGCCGGCAGCACGTGATCGACCAGCAGGGAGAGGTGATCCCAGGCGCCGATCTGGGCCGCTTCGCCCGGCTGCCGCTGGTTGTCGGCGACAACGCCGCCGCCCGAGCGGCTGCGCTGATCGAGATGCTCGGGCGCGAACCGGCCCTGGCGGCCCGGGTCACCGCCGCAATCCGGGTCGACGACCGCCGCTGGAACCTGCGCATCGACAATTCGATCGAGGTTCTGCTGCCCGAGGAGAACCCCGCCGCCGCCTGGGCGCAGCTGGCTGGGTTCGAACGGCGCAATAGTCTGCTCAAACGCGACGTGCAGCGGGTCGACATGCGGCTGCCCGGCCGGCTGGTCGTGCGGGTCAACGCACCGCCGCCGGCGAGTGCGCCGGCCGCGAAAGAAGCCGCCCCGGCAAAGCCGCGCTCTCCTGGAAAGAACACGTGAAGCAGATCGCCGTGAAGCACCGACGCGCACCGGCACTGAACGGTTCAGCCCCAAACGGCGCAGTCCCGAACGGTAGCGCCACCCCTGCGATTGCCCCTGGGCGTCCGACGCCGCGCCCCGGACCGGTGCGGCCGCGCGGCAGCATTATCGCGGCAATCGATATCGGCACGACAAAAATCTGCTGCTTTATCGCGCGCGTCGAGAACGAGCCGCGCATCCTCGGTGTCGGTCAGCAGATCGCACACGGCGTGCGCCGCGGCACGATCATCGATCTCGAAGCCGCCGGCGCCTCGATAAGCGGCGCGGTGCACGTCGCCGAGCAGATGGCCGGCCAGCAGATCGACCGCGCTGTCGTCAATCTGTCGGGCGGATACCGCGCTTCGCGGACCGTCAGAACCGAGATCGCGATCGGCCGGCGCGAGATCGGCGACGCGGACATGCGCCAGGTGCTCGAACGCGGTTACGCGATGCGGGATGCGCCGGATCGCCAGGTCATCCACTCGATTCCGGTCGGGTTCTCGATCGATGACAGCGGCGGCATCGTCGATCCGCGCGGCATGGCCGGCGAGCGGTTCGGCGTCGAGATGCATATCGTGACCGCCGCGATCGCTTCGGTGCGCAACCACACGGCCGCGGTAGGACGCGCCCATCTCGAAGCCGAGGCGCTGGTCGCCAGCCCGTATGCCGCGGGCCTCGCCTGCCTCGTCGAGGACGAGAAGGAACTCGGGGTCACGATCATCGATATGGGCGGCGGCACGACGACGATCGGCGTATTTTTTGGCGGGAATCTGATCTTCGCCGACGCAGTCCCGGTCGGCGGCATGCATGTGACGCACGACATCGCGCGCGGACTTTCGACGCCGCTCGCCCATGCCGAGCGGCTGAAGGCGCTGTTCGGCAGCGCGGTCTCCTCGACGCTGGACGAACGCGAAATGATCGCGGTGCCGCAGATCGGCGAGGAGCGGAACAGCCAGGTCAGTCACGTACCGAAATCGCTGCTCGTCAGCATCATCGCGCCGCGCCTCGAAGAAACCCTCGAGTTGGTTCGCGGCCGGCTCGACGCGAGCGGCAGCGACCGGTTCGCGGGGCGTCGGGTCGTGCTGACCGGAGGCGCCTGCCAGATGCACGGCGCGCGCGAACTGGCCGGACACATTCTCGACAAGCAGGTCAGGATCGGCCGGCCAATGCGGGTCAAGGGGCTGGCGGAAGCGACGCAGGGGCCGGCCTTCTCGACGGCCGCGGGGCTGTTGCATTTCGCGCTGTCGGAGCGCGCCGAATCGCCGCGGCCGGCGCGCATCGCGCAACGCGGGATTTTCGCGCGTTTCGGTCACTGGATGCGCGAGAATCTCTGAGTTTACTTGGAATCGGGTTCGGCATCGGGTACCCGTTCGAGACAGGCAGGAGCGGGTACGCCGCTCGGGGGCGCCACTGGGGCGCCGGTCGGGGAGCATCACTGAACCCGGATTTGCGCGTCGATAGGCGCGATCGGAGCGAAAGGGAACTCGTCGCGCGGTTCGCGGCGAGGCGGGCAGGGCAGGGGCCGGGCATCATCACAGCCGCGCAGGCGTGGAGGGGCGAAATCATGATCAATCTCAGCATCCCGATGGACGAGCAGGAGCTGAAGCCGCGCATCACCGTTATCGGGGTCGGCGGCGCCGGCGGCAATGCGGTCAACAACATGATCCGATCGAACCTGGTCGGGTGCGAATTCGTCGTGTGCAACACCGACGCGCAGGCGCTGCAGCTGGCCGCGGCGTCGCACAAGATCCAGCTCGGCACCGGCGTTACGCGCGGGCTCGGCGCCGGCGCCCGGCCCGACGTCGGACGCGCCGCCGCCGAGGAGGCGGTCGATGACATTCTCGAAGCGATGCAGGGCTCGAACATGGTGTTCATCACCGCCGGAATGGGCGGCGGCACCGGCACCGGGGCGGCTCCGGTTATCGCCCGGACCGCCCGCGAATCGGGCATTCTGACGGTTGGAGTGGTTACCAAGCCGTTTCAGTTCGAGGGTGTCCACCGCATGCGCATCGCCGAAGCGGGGATCGAGGACCTGCAGAAATATGTCGATACGCTGATCATCATTCCGAACCAGAACCTGTTCCGCATCGCCAACGAGCGCACGACCTTCGCCGATGCGTTCAAGATGGCCGACGACGTGCTGCATGCCGGCGTGCGCGGCGTCACCGACCTGATGGTGATGCCGGGGCTGATCAATCTCGATTTCGCCGACATCCGCACCGTGATGAGCGAGATGGGCAAGGCGATGATGGGCACCGGCGAAGCGGACGGCGAGCGGCGAGCGATCGACGCCGCCGAGGCCGCGATCAACAACCCGCTGCTCGAAGACGTCTCGATGAAGGGGGCGCGCGGCGTCCTGATCAACATCACCGGCGGCACCGACATGACGCTGTTCGAGGTCGACGAGGCCGCCAACCGCATTCGCGAGGAGGTCGATCCCGACGCCAACATCATCTTCGGCTCGACGTTCGACGAGAAGCTGGCCGGCCGCATGAGGATTTCGGTTGTCGCGACCGGCATCGAAGCCGAGGCGGTCCAGGAACAGACCCGTGCGGCTCTCGCGGCCCGCGCCTCGGAACCCGCGTTGCGCGACACCGGGACCGGCTATATGCCACCGGTGCTGACGCAGAACGCGGCGGCGCGCGGGAATACCCGGGGCGAACCGGCTGCCGGCGAGCGGCGGGCCGAGTCGCCGTCGGAACCGGTGCTGCCGGCGGCGAGCGCGGCGGAGAGCGCGGCGGTGCGCGGCGGCGCGTTCATCGCGCCGCGTCCGGTCGATCCGGGCCCGGCGCGGCCGACGCCGGTCGCTCAACCGGCGGCGCCGTCGGCCGGCGGCGCCGGACGGGACACGACACCGCGGCAGGGCCGCGTGCCGAGCCTGATCGAGCGCGTGACCGGCATGGCCCGCGCCCGGCCACCGGCGCCGCCCGCGGCGGCGCGGGCCGGTACCCCCTCGACGAACCCGGCGGCTGCGCCGCCGCGCCCGCCAGCGCAGCGGCCGGCGCCGCTCGACGAGCCACGCCCGGCGCAGCAGAGCAAGGAGAGCCGGGAGAGCAAGGAGGAGGATCTGCTCGATATCCCGGCCTTCCTGCGTCGCCAGGCGAACTGACGGGGTCTCCGCCGGATTGCCGGGGCCGGCGCGCGCGAACGGTTCCCACAATCGGAGGCGGCAGCCCGGAATACGCCGAAATGTCATAAGCCGCCGATAGCATCCCGACGCCAAATTTCAAGGGATGCTCGATGCGGCTGAACAATCCGACGCTCGGTGATGTTATTGCGCAGCGGCTCGCCCGGCGCAACCTGCTGAAGGGCCTGCTGGCGACGGCCGCGATCGCGGCCGTCGCGCCGCCGGCATTCGGCGGATCGGAAGAAGAACCCGCTTTTGGCTTCGCGGAGATCGCGCACGGGGTTGACGAGACGCACCATGTTGCCGGCGGACATCGCGCCGATATTCTATTGCGGTGGGGTGATCCGATCGTCGCCGGCGCGCCGGATTTCGATCCCAAAAAGCAGAGCGCGGCGGCGCAGTCGAAACAGTTCGGCTACAATAACGACTATGTCGGGTTCGTTCCGATTGACGCGAATCGCGGGCTGCTCTGCGTCAATCACGAATACACCGTTCCTGAAGTCATGTTCCCCGGCATCAAGGAGAAACAGAGCGCCAAAGAGGTGAACTTTGCCGCGATGACAAAGGAGCTGGTCGATATCGAGATGGCGGCGCACGGCTGCTCGGTCGTCGAAATCCAGAGGGGCGCCGACGGGCGGTGGTCCTGGGTCCCGGGCAGCAAGTACAACCGCCGGATCACCGCGCTCGATACCGAGATCCGGATCGGCGGGCCGGCTTCGGGCAGCAAGCGTTTGCAGACCTCGGCCGATCCGGTCGGCAGCAAGGTCATCGGCACGATCAACAACTGCGCCGGCGGGATGACTCCCTGGGGCACGTATTTGACCGCCGAAGAGAATTTCAACAACTACTTCCAGGGCAAGCTGCCCGAGGGCCACGCTGAAGCGGCGAACTACAAGCGTTCCGGCGTTCCGGGCGGGGAGTATGCCTGGGGGCGCTATCACGACCGTTTCGATCTGGCGAAGGAGCCGAACGAGCCGAACCGGTTCGGCTGGATCGTCGAGATCGATCCGCTCGATCCGGCCGCCGCGCCGGTCAAGCGCACCGCGCTCGGCCGGTTCAAACACGAGGGCGCCGAAACCGCGCTGGCCAAAGACGGGCGGGTCGTCGTGTATAGCGGCGACGACGAGCGCTTCGAGCATGTCTACAAATTCGTGACCGAGGGCCGGTTCAATTCAGGAAACCGGGCCGCCAACCGCGATCTGCTCGAACACGGCACGCTCTATGCCGCCAAGTTCAACCCCGACGGCTCGGGCGAATGGCTGCCGCTGGTCCATGGCGGCGAAAAGCTGACCGCCGCGAACGGGTTCAACGACCAGGGCGACGTGGTGATCGAGGCGCGCCGCGCCGCCGAACTGCTCGGCGCGACGCCGATGGACCGGCCGGAGGACATCGAGCCCAATCCGGTGACCGGCAAGGTGTATGTCAACCTGACCAACAATTCGCGCCGGCAGCAGAACCCGGATAAGCCCGGTCAGCCCGGACCGGAGCCGGCCAATCCGCGAGCTAAGAACGAGTGGGGCCACATTGTCGAGATCACCAGCGCAGACGGCGACCATGCCGCGACCCGGTTCAGCTGGGACATGCTGGTGCGCTGCGGCGACCCGTCGAAGCCCGAAATACAGGCGATGTGGAACCCGAAAACCAGTGAGAACGGCTGGTTCTCCTGCCCGGACAACATGGCGATCGACCATCGGGGACGGCTGTGGGTCGGCACCGACCAGGGCACGGCCTGGGCGAAGGCGTCGGGCACTGCCGACGGTGTCTGGGCGCTCGAGACCGAGGGGCCGGGGCGCGGCACCGGCCGCATGTTCTTCCGGGTGCCGGTGGGCGCCGAGATTACCGGCATGCTGTTCCTGCCAGGCGATACCGCGATGACGATCGGCGTTCAGCATCCGGGCGTTGACGGCGTGGAGAACTGGAAACCGTTCGGTCGCGAGTCGACATTCGACGACCCGGCGACACGCTGGCCCGACTTCAAGGATGGCATGCCGCCGCGTCCGTCGGTCGTGATGATCACGCGCGAGGACGGCGGCAAGATCGGCTGATCGCCAGCGCTTCCGGCTTTTCGCTACACGCGCGGCGCGGCCTCAGTGCGACACGGCCGCGGCGGCGTGTTCGTCAACCAGCGCGCCGGTCGTGAAGCGGTCGAGCGCAAACGGGGCGGCGAGCTTGTGCGGCTCGTCGCGCGCGATCGTGTGCGCAAAAACCCAACCGGCGCCGGGGGTCGCTTTGAACCCGCCGGTGCCCCAGCCGCCGTTCAGGTAAAGCCCGGCGACTGGCAGCTTGCCGATGATCGGCGAGGCGTCCGGCGCGACATCGACGATGCCGGCCCAGCTGCGCAGCATCTTGAGGCGCGAGAAGATCGGGAACAGCTCCAACAGCGCCGCCATCTGGCCCTCGATGATTTGAAACGAGCCGCGCTGCGCATAGGAATTGTACGCGTCGATGCCGGCGCCCATGACCAGCTCGCCCTTGTCGCTCTGGCTGACATAGACATGCACGGTGCCCGACATCACGACGCAATCGAGCACCGGCTTGATCGGCTCCGAGACCAGCGCCTGCAGCGGGTGGCTCTGCAGCGGCAGGCGCACCCCGGCCATCGCCGCGACGACCGAATTGTGACCGGCCGCCGAAATCGCGACCTTGTCGGCGGCAATATCGCCGCGGCTGGTTTCGACGCCGATGACCCGTCCGCCGTCGGTGCGGATCGCGGTGACCTCGCAATTCTCGACGATGTCGACGCCGCGCGCATCGGCGGCCCGGGCATAGCCCCAGGCGACCGCGTCGTGCCGCGCGACGCCGCCGCGCCGCTGCAACGTCGCGCCGAGCACCGGATAGCGGGCTTCGCGCGATACGTTAAGTATCGGGCAGAAGCGCTTGACGGCGGCCGCGTCGAGCCATTCTGCGTCGATCCCGTTGAGGCGGTTGGCGCTGACCCGCCGCGTTCCCTCGCGGATGTCGGCCTCGTTATGCGCCAGGTTCAGGACGCCGCGCTGGCTGAGCATCACGTTGAAGTTGAGTTCGCCCGACAGCCCCTCCCACAGCTTCAGCGAATGCTCGTAGATGCGCGCGCTGGCGTCCCACAGATAGTTCGAGCGGATGATCGTCGTGTTGCGCCCGGTGTTGCCGAGCCCGATCGGGCCTTTTTCGAGCACCGCGACATCGCGGACCCCGTGCTCTTTCGCGAGATAATACGCCGTCGCCAGCCCGTGCCCGCCGCCGCCGATGATCACGACATCGTAGCGCGCCCGCGGCGCCGCCTTGCGCCAAGCCGGCGTCCACCCTCGATGCCCGGTCAGCGCATGCCGGGCGAGCGCGAAAAACGAATAGCGCTGCATGAATTGAAACTAGCTCCGACGGCGTGTGCCGCCAACCGGCCATCAGGACTTCCAGTCCTCGCGATGCGCCGCGCAAGCGGCTAAGCTGGGCCGGGCGTATGGGGACAGGAAACATGATCGACTATCGCAGCGACAATACCGGGCGGGCGGCGCCGGAAATCCTCGACGCGATGCTGCGCGCCAATAGCGGCACCGCGCTCGGCTATGGCGGCGACGAGTGGACGGCGCGGCTGCAGGACCGCTTCGGCGAATTGTTCGAGACGCCGGTGCGCGTCTTCCCGGTCGCCACCGGCACCGCCGCCAACGCCCTGTCGCTGGCCGCGATCGGGCCGGGCTGGGGCAACATCTATTGCAGCGAATTGGCCCACATCAACACCTCGGAGGCCAACGCCACCGGGTTTCTGAGCGGCGGGCTGAAACTCGTGCCGGTCGCCGGCGCGCACGGCCGTATCGACCCGGCCGCGCTGCGCGAGACATTGGCCGCGCTCGACCCGACCGCGCTGCATCGCGGCAAGCCGTCCGGGGTCAACATCACGCAGGCCAGCGATCTCGGCGCGGTCTATTCGATCGACGGACGTCCGCGCCATCACCGAAGCCGCCAAGGCGCACGGGCTGAAGGTGCACATGGACGGGGCGCGCTTCGCCAATGCCGTGGCGCGGCTCGGGTGCAGCCCGGCCGAGATGACCTGGCGCGCCGGCATCGACATCATGTCGTTCGGCGCGACCAAGAACGGCGGCGCGATGTGCGACGCGATCGTCGTGTTCAACCCCGAACTGGCCGAGCCGGTGGGGTGGAACCTGCGCCGCGCCGGGCAGGTCTGGTCGAAGATGCGTTTCGCGTCGGCGCAGCTGCTGGCCTATGTCGAGGACGGGCTGTGGCTGCGCCTGGCGCGGGCATCGAACGCCGCCGCGTCGCGGATCGCCGCCGGGATCGCGGGGCTGCCGGGTCTGCGCCTGATCGCGCCGGTCGAGGCCAACGAGATCTTTCTCGAACTGCCCGGTCCGGTGATGGACGCGCTGGAACGGGACGGGTTCCAGTTCTATCGCCGGGGACGCACGATGGCCCGCTTCGTCTGCCGCTTCGATCTGACCGAGGCCGAGGCCGACGCGCTCGTCGGCGCCCTGCAACGCGGCTGCGCCGCCGAGCCGAGGGCCGCGGAGTAATACCCAGTCGCCGGCAAGCCTGACACATCGGGGAACCGCACCTCTTTCCAACTCACCTCCCCTGGCTTGACCGGGGCTCACGGGGGGGGGCAGGGCGGCACCGGCACCCCTGGCAACGACGCGAAATCCGCCACATTGCGCGAGTATCAATGATCGCTGCCGTGGGTCGGAGCGATGGCGGACGGTGTTTGCTGTTCTTTTGCTGCAGAAATGAGCCCTCCGCCGCCGCAAACCCGCGCGGATCAAGGGCTCGGGCGTGCGTTTGCTGCTAATTCCCTGCAGAAAACAGCAAACCGCCATCGTAACAGGGAAAAATGCGCGCCAGTCGCGCCCCGGAATGCAAACCGAAGCGGCAGCCGATCAACGGCACACCTTGCCGGTTAGCCGCGCCCGCGTTCACAATGCGGCGACAAGGGAGACAAGCACATGCGAACGGCGCGGCCGGAACCGAGCGGGTTCGCCGCTAAGGCCAAAGACCTTCAGGCATTGCGCGACGCGGTCGTTGAAGCCCCGACCGTCAGCGGACGCGCTGTGGCTCAGCTACATTTTCGTATTTCTCTATCTCGCGATCGCCGCGGGCGCGGTCACGCACAAGGATCTGTTTTTCGAGAACCCGGTCAAACTGCCGTTTCTGAATGTCGAATTGCCGCTGATCGCGTTTTTTACGCTCGGGCCGGCGCTGTTTCTGATCGTCCATGCGTACATATTGCTGCATTTCGCGATGCTGGCCGGCAAGGTCGGCGCTTTCCATACCGAACTTGAGGCTGCAAATCAAGCATGACCCCGAAACCCGCGCCCGCCTGCGCCGGCAACTGCCAAGCAACATCTTCGTGCAGTTCCTCGCCGGGCCGCGCGATCTCCGCGACGGGCTATTGGGTTGGATGCTGCGGGTGATCGCCTGGATCAGCCTGATTATCGGGCCGGTTCTGCTGCTGGTCTTCTTTCAGCTGCAATTTCTGCCCTACCACAACCCCGTGGTGACGTGGTGGCAGCGGATCGCCGTTCTACTCGACCTAGTTCTGCTATGGATTTTGTGGCCGACCGTCGCGTGCGGAGCCGGTCTCCGATGGCATGAGTTCAGCTGGGTCAAGACGGCCGGCTTGCTCATTCTGAGTGGCGTTCCGACACTGCTGGTTTTCACCATCGCGACGTTCCCCGGCGAGTGGCTAGATGACACCATACCACCGATGCGCCTCATCCCAACCTCATGGTCGACAATTGAATGGGACGCGCCAAACCAATTTCTTGTGGCTGACGAGGCTGGAATAATCCCGTGGAAGCCGGTGAATCCATATCGCTAAACCGGTTTCTTTTCGGTGGCGAGGTTAATAGCGTTTCTCGCCGCCCGCGTAGCCTGTGGTCAAACCAACTCGTAGTGCCAGGAATCGATGCAATCGATCACACGAAATTCGATAGCGACACGAAGATTGCTGCTCTCCCAATTTCCCTCTCATTGCGGGGTCGGCATCTCGAAGGTGCTGTATTGAGCGACGCGAATTTGCGAAAGGCTGATCTTACTGGCGCTCAACTGAGCAAGGCCACACTAATTCTCGCAGATTTGCGTGAGTCGCGTCTGGGATGTGCAACCGAAGGTTATACCATTGATGTAACGGTCCTGTCCGCGGTCGAATGCACAAACTTGCGCGGTGCGTCTGCTCGAAGGAGCACAACTTCAGGGTGCCTTGCTCGGTGGCGCGCAGCTTCAGGGTGCTTCGTTCTATGATGCACAGCTTCAGGGTGCGTTTCTTGTTGCGGCACAGCTTCAGGGCGCCTCACTCGATGGCGCACAGCTTCAGGGTGCCTTGCTTGCTGGTGCGCAGCTTCAGGGCGCCTCACTTGATGGCGCGCAGCTTCAGGGTGCGTCGCTTAATAGCGCGCAGCTTCAGGGCGCCTCGCTCGATGGCGCACAGCTTCAGGGCGCCTCACTCAATGGCGCACAGCTTCAGAGCGCATTGCTTCGCTATGTCTTTATTTGGAGGGCTGAAGCCTCGAAAATCCAGGCGAGAGGCGCCTATGCCGAGGACATTGTCAGCGCAGCTAAATATCGGCTACTTGACTGTGAGATGAAAGATCCTTGCGACTGGTCAGTGCAAACTTATACCGCATTGCGTCAGGATGTCGAGCAAGCTGTGCCGGCCGGGCAGCGTCGCGATGAGGCATTGGGTCGAATTTCACGTCTTGATCCTGAAAAAACGGGAAAAGAATCGTACGAAGTTTGGGCTAATCTTGAGAGGAGCCGCCCGACGCCGAGCAATTACACCAAGTACATCGTAAGCTTTCTCCGCATTATGGGCTGTGACGCACGGGGCGTGTCTTATGTAGTGCAAGGGCTGTCTATGCACATTTACGACCACTTCGGGGACGACCTGCTGCGGGCTGGCGAGTTAGCAGCCGCGTTTCTCGATGAGGCGAATTGTCCCGTTGCGCGAGGAATGCCGGAACCTTTGAAGCGAAACCTTCGAAGGATTCGCGACAGCGTCCAGCCTGAATTTGTGAAGCCGCATGCCCGCGCCAAACGGTAGCTGCAGTTCCTTGCACCGGGATGGACATCTGCGCAGATTCTCTACCATAGCGATCAGGAGGGGGAATGTCGGACAACAAGCGGGGGTCGGGGCGGTTGCCGCTCGCCGGGCTCGTCGTCATCGATTTCGGGCAGATTTTTCAGGGGCCGTACGCGACGCTGCTGCTCGCGAAGGGCGGGGCGGATGTGATCAAGGTCGAGCCGCCGTCGGGGGAGCCGCTGCGGCGGCGGGCGCGTCCCGGGACCAGCGCGACCTTGCCGTTCGCGATGCTGAACCAGAACAAGCGCGCCGTGACCTTGAACCTCAAGCATCCGCGCGGGCGCGAACTGTTGTTCGAGATGGTGCGGCGGGCCGACGTGCTGCTGGAGAATTTCTCGCCCGGCACGATGGACGGTCTCGGGGTCGGCTGGTCGGTGCTGCGCGAGATCAACCCGCGCCTCGATCTACGCGACCGGCACCGGGTTCGGCATAACCGGCCCGGACCGCGACAATCTCGCGATGGACCTGACGATCCAGGCCGCCTCCGGCATCATGAGCGTGACCGGCGCGCCGGACGGGCCGCCGATGAAGGCCGGGCCGACCCTCGTCGATTTCATGGGCGGCATCCACCTCTACGCCGGCATCATGACCGCGCTCTACGACCGCGACCGCAGCGGCGAAGGCCGGCTCGTCGAAATCGCGATGCAGGAGACCGTGTATTCGTCGCTCGCCGCCAGCTTCGAGTACTACCACCGCACCGGCGAGCCGCCGCCGCGCGCCGGCAACCGGCAGGCGGCGCTGTCGAGCACGCCGTACAACGTCTATCCCTGCGCCGACGGGTAGGTGGCGATCCATGTCGTCACCGAGGGGCACTGGAAGAACCTGATCAGGGCGATGGGCCGCGAGGAACTGGGCGACGACCCGCGCTTCCGCACCAACGCCGACCGCGTCCAGCACATGGACGAGACCGACGCGGTTGTCGCCGAATGGAGCCGCACGCTGCCGAAGATGGAGGTGTTCGCGCGGTTGAAGGCCGGCCGCGTGCCCTGCGCGCCGGTGCGCACCGCCCCCGAGGTCATGCACGACAAACACATGCACGAGCGCGGCATGCTGGTTGAAATCGATCATCCGGAACTGGGGTCGATCACGTTGCCGACCTCGCCGCTGCGGCTGCATGGCTTGGGGAAAGCCCCGGCCGGGCCGAGCCCGACGCCGGGGCAGCACAATGCCGAGATCTATGGCGGCTGGCTCGGCCTGTCGTCGGCCGAATTGGCGGTCCTCAAGGAGGAAGGCGCGATCTAACCGCCCACCGCAACAGCCCTGGCTGCCGCCGCAACGGCGGGCGGTTGCGCGACGCCTCCGGAGCGGCTAAATAGCCCGGCGCCGCTTGGGTTCCGGGGCGTGGCTCAGCCTGGTAGAGCGCCTGCTTTGGGAGCAGGATGTCGGAGGTTCGAATCCTCTCGCCCCGACCAGCGCGGCCGCGTGTTCCTGGCGCGGCGATTTTTGGCCTGGCGGCGGCGTTTCGAGAACCAAGGGGTGGTCGGCGGAATGGCTCTGGCGCGCATCTATCGGCCGGCGAAGTCCGCGATGCAATCGGGACGCGCCAAGACGCACAAGTGGGTCCTCGAATACGAGCCGGCGAGCCGCCGCGATCCCGATCCGCTGATGGGCTGGTCGAGCGCGCGGGATACGCTGAACCAGGTTCAGCTGCGGTTCGACACGCTGGAGGAAGCGCTGGGTTACGCCAAGAAGTATAATTTTGACTACACCGTGATCGAACCGCAGGCGCGGACGCCCAAGGCCAAGAGTTATGCCGAGAATTTCCGCTATGACCGGGTACGCCTGTGAACTCGATATGCGTCTCCGGATCGGCATGCGATCGAACATGCGATAGAAATAAGGCGGTTTCCCTGGCCCCGTAGCTCAGTCGGATAGAGCACTCGCCTTCTAAGCGAGTGGTCGCAGGTTCGAGTCCTGCCGGGGTCGCCAATTCTCTTTTCAAAATTCTAGACATAATACGCATTCCGAACGGGGGCGTCGCTTTGATATCTGCCGAGGTTCTAAAACCGGCCGCGTAAATACCTCTAACCGAGAACCCTGAAAGACAAGCGATTTGACCTGCGGTAATGTTGTCAGCGCCTTTGCCGAAGAATGTACTTGGTGCGACTCAGAAAAAACGTCGGCGGAGGGGGGAACTAGTGAAAGGAAGACGCTTCGCTGTCGGCGCGGCGGTTCAAACGACGGTGAGTGCGGCAGCTATCGTCCTGTTGCCGTTTTTCCGACAACTTGACGCGCAGGAGGTCAATTCCGGCGCCGCTACGGAAATAACGCTTCCCGCCATCGAGGTAACGGCGACGCCGCTCCCCGGCGGGGGCGTGGATCGCGACAAGGTACCGGCGACGGTGCTCTCGGTCCCGGCCGAGGATTTCGCGCGCAATCCGCCGGCGACGATAACCGAAACGCTGTTCCAGCAGGTCCCGGGCGTGTCGGTATCCGATCCGAACGGCAACGCGGTTGCGCAGGAACTCAACTATCGCGGCTTTTCCGCTTCCTCGCTGCAGGGCGCGCCGCAGGGGCTTGCCGTTTACATGAACGGGATCAGGCTCAACGAGGCGTTCGGGGACACCGTGAACTGGGACTTGATCCCGACCAACGTGATCGAGAGCGCCGATTTGTGGACGAACAACCCCGTATTCGGCCTGAACGCCCTGGGCGGTGCGATAAACCTGCGGACGAAAAACGGTTTCACCTGGCAAGGGTTCGAAGGCAACGTGCAGGGCGGCTCGTTCGGACGCATCGCCAGCGAGGCGCAATATGGCGCGAAATTCGGCGACCGCGCCGTCTATGTCGCCGGTCAGGTGCTGCACGATGGCGGCTGGCGGTTCCGCTCGCCGGTCACTCTCGCCCGCGCCTATGGCGACATCGGCTGGCGGGGCGACCGGGGCGAGCTGCATCTGGTCGGCTCGGCTGCAACGGCCTCGTTCGGCGCCACCGCGGCGACGCCAGTCGATCTTCTCGAACTCGACAAGCGCTCGGTCTACACGACGCCGCAGACGACGCAGAACACCGCGGGCAGCGTCGCGCTGAACGGCAAATGGTCGGTAACCGATACCTGGCAGCTGCAAGGCAACGCCTATGTCCGGCGGTTTCAGCAGGATCACGACGACGGCAACCCCGCCAACATCGAGCGATGCAGCAACAGCGCCAGTCCGCCGTTTCGTAATCACCTCTGCCTGGAGGATGACGGGTTTCCACGACCCAATCCGGTGACTGCCGCGTTCCGCGACCGGTTCGCCATTCTCGATCCGGCAAACAACCCGATCCCCTGCCCTCCGGGATCGGGCAACACCTGCAATACCACGCCATACGGCACGATCGACCGCACGATGACCGGCGCAACGACGACCGGAGTTTCGCTACAGGCCACGAATACTGGCACGCTGTTCGGACACAACAACCGGCTGGTGGCCGGCGGCAGCATCGATCACGGCAACGTCAATTTCCAGAGCAGCAGCACGCTCGGCTTTCTCAATTCCAATCTGGTGGTCGTAATGAACCCCGAGATCCCCGGCGACGGGTCCGTGATCCACACGCTCGGCGGTTTCGGGTACGTCCCGGTGAACATAGACACAAGGAACACCTACTACGGTCTTTACGCGCTCAATGTCTTCGATGTGGCCGAGCCGCTCTCGTTAACGCTGGGCGGGCGGCTGAACGTTGCCAATATCGGGTTGGGCGATCAGTTGGGAACCACCCCGGACCTCAACGGCAATCAGAGCTACACGCACTTCAATCCGGTCACCGGGCTGACATACAAGCTCACGCCGCGCCTTACGGCCTTCGGCAGCTGGTCGACAGCCAACCGCACCCCGACGCCGGTGGAATTGGCCTGCGCCGATCCGGTACGGCCCTGCCTGATCGAAAGTTCGCTGGTGGCCGATCCGCCTTTGAAGCAAGTCGTCGCTCATACCTACGAGATCGGGTTGCGCGACCGGCGGCCGCTCGGCGACGGCGAGCTGCAATGGCAGGCTGCGCTGTTTCGTACGAACACCAATGACGACATCATTTCGGTCGCCAGCACCATCTCGGGGCGCGGGTTCTTTCAGAATGTTCCCGGCACGCGGCGCCAGGGTTTCGAGACCGGTCTGCGCTATAACGCCGCGCAATGGTCGGCTTTCGTCAACTACAGCTTTCTCGATGCGACGTACCAGTTCACCGGCGACCTTCCGTCGCCCAACAATCCGATGGCGGACCCGGACGGCAACGTGCATGTCGTCCCCGGAGACCGCATACCCGGAATCCCGCAACAGCTGGCGAAAATGGGGGTCGAATATCAGCCCATGCCGGGGTTGAAGCTCGGGGCGGATATTGTCGTCGTCGGCAACCGGTTCTTCGTCGGCGACGACGCCAACCAGAATCCGAAGCTGCCGGGCTATTGGGTCGCCAACCTGCGAGCCTCGTACCAGGTCACCGAACGGGTGCAGATATTTGCGTTGATGAACAACATGTTCAACAAACAATACGCATTGTACGGGACCTACTTCGACCCGGAAGCCGTCCAAAATGTGAAGCTGCCCGTCGTGCTGAACGATCGCCGCACCGAGGTGCTCGGCCCGCCATTGTCCGTCTATGGTGGCGTCCGGGTGACGTTCTGAAACCGCGGCGCCGGTGGTACGCGCAGGCCGTGAGAGCGCGCCGGTGCTCACAGCGGAAATTCGAGCTCGATGCGGACCCGGCCCGTATTCCGCTCGGTATTCGCATTGAGGCCGCGCAGATAGGCGGCGTCGTATCTGACCCCGCCCGGAGCATTGATTCCCAGTTCGCGAAACCCGACACGCCCGACGAATGCCGGGCCGATCCGCTGCTCCGGCGCCTCGCCGTGCGCGCCGAGGCTGACTTGGCCGTAATACTCGAACCCCGGTTGGAAGAGCGGGACGAGTTCAACGCGCGATTGGGCGGCGAGGAACAGGCCCAGCGGGCCTTCGCTGGATGGGCCGACCTCTTTCGTGAACAGGGCGTTTACGGTATGGAGCGCGTAGAGCCCGCCGAAAAACGGCGTCTCCTTCTGCACCAGCGGGCCGACCGTAACCGCGCGCGGGTCGCCGCTGCGCGCGGTGTGCTCGTACTCTGCGAACAGGCCGAGATCGGCCCAGTATTTGCCCTGCGGCGTCAGCTGGAAAAAGCCTTCGACCGCGGCGGCGTCATAGTGGAGACCCTGCCCGGGATCGGCCGCCCACTCGCCCTCGACGCCGAGCTTGAGCCAGTCGGTGAAACCGTATTCGAGCTCGGAAACGAATGTCTTGCTGCGCCCGATCGTGAGATTGTTCTCATGCTCCAGCTCGTGAAACTCGACGATCGGACTGCGGACCTTGAGGTCCTCGGCCGCGGCCTGAGCCGCGCATCCGGCAGCGATCGCGAGACCGAACAGTAAATCGGCTATGACAGGCACCGAACCGCGACTGCGATGCATGCGCAACTCCACCCCAATCCGGGCTTATGGGTATGACAGGCGCATCCTTTTGCTATTTGCCCGGCTGCAGCTGAGAGGCGCGCGGATGGGTGCCCGACGACAAGCGGTCATTGGGCGGGCGCCGCCCGATGGTGCGCATCAGCCCACCGATCACTATCAGCACCGCCAGGTAGAACACGACCTGGATGCCGGAGGGCTGCGCCGTATAGCCGATCAGCGTGTGCAGCAACCTGCCGACGAGACTGTAATCGCTGAGCACAAGCGAGGTGTCCCACAGCTCGCTACCGAGCTGTGGCAGCAGGTCGGCCTGCGTCAGAAAGGCTGCCGCCTGCGCCGCCATCCCGGCGGCCAGCAGCAGGATCATCCAGCCGGTCACCGTGAACAGGTAGCGCACCGGTATCCGGACCAGCCCGAAATAAAGCACGGCCCCGGCCGCGGCGCCGCCCGCGAGACCCAGTGCGCCCCCGAGCGCCATCCCGCCGGCCCCCTCGGCGGTCGCGGCGATCCCGTAGAGGAACAGCACGATTTCGGAGCCCTCGCGCAGCACGGCGAGGCCGACCGCCAGCGCCAGCGCCCACAGCGGGCGGGCGCCCTCGCGCACCTCCGATCCGAGGCGATTGGCGGCGAGCGCCATCTCCTGGCCGTGCCGGGTCATCCAGACGTTGTGCCAGCCGAGCATCGCGACCGCGGTTAGCAGGACCGCGGCGTTGAACAACTCCTGCCCGATGCCGGCGACGGCAGCCTGGATCTCGCCGGCGCCGGCCGCGACGAACACCGCCCCGACAACTCCGGCGGCGATACCGCCAAAAATCCAGGCGCCGCGATGCGCGATGCCGCGGCTCGCCGCCAGCACGATGCCGACTATCAGCGCCGCCTCCAGAACCTCACGAAAAACGATGATCGCCGTCGCCAGCATCGCCCCCTATCCCTACTTTGCCACCAGAAAGCCGCGGTTGTTCGGACGGAAATCGTCGAAGAACTCGTAGCGACCGGGCTGCAGCGGGCCGACATAGACCGTCGCCGTCGCGCCCGGCGGGATCACCTTTTCCCGGCGCAGCGCCTTGCTTTCGAACTCGGCCGCGCTTTTCTGCTCGTTCTTGATCGACAGCTCGATCTTGGTTCCGGTCGGAACCTGCACCTCGGCCGGCGCGAACCCATCGTCGCGGATCGTGATCGAGACCTTCGGCTCGTCGGCGAGCGCCGGAACCGCAGTTGCGATCAGAAACGCGGTCAGGATGGCTCGGCTCATGGTTCGTATCCGTGCAATTGATAATCGATCGCACCTCTACCTTGCTTCATTGGCGGCGGCAAGCGCGTTTTTTGCCGGGAGCGTGATGTCGATAGATGGGATCGGCGGGAGGCTCTGCGGCGGCATCGGTCGGGGTAATCCGGCGAGCGTGCGCCGCAACTCGTGCCGGCGTGAAGCGGGTCCGCTATAACGGTCCCGCGAGCAACCGAAAACGCGCCACCAACAATGCAATGGAGGGAGACATGCTGGATTTGGGAATCGCCGGCCGCAAGGCGATCGTCTGCGCCGCGAGCAAGGGCCTGGGGCGCGCCTGCGCGATGGCGCTCGGGCGGGCCGGGGTCGAGCTGGTGATCACCGCGCGCACCGCCGAGACGCTCGAGCAGACCGCCGCCGACATCCGCCGCGAGACCGGCGCGAAGGTGACCGCCGTCGCCGGCGACATCACGACCGAGGCCGGTCGCGAGCAGGCCCTCGCCGCCTGCCCGGAGCCGGATATCCTCGTCAACAACGCCGGCGGCCCGCCGCACGGCGACTTTCGCGAATGGGGCATCGAGGACTGGCAGAAGGCGGTCAACGCCAACATGCTGACCCCGATCATGCTGATCAAGGCGACCGTCGACGGCATGTCGCAGCGCAAGTTCGGGCGTATCGTCAACATCACCTCGGGCTCGGTGAAGTCGCCGATCCCCAATCTCGGCATGAGCAACGGCGCCCGCGCCGGGCTGACCGGGTTTGTCGCGGGTCTCGCGCGGCAGGTCGCGCGACACAATGTCACGATCAACAATCTGCTGCCGGGTCCGTTTCTGACCGACCGGCTGCGCTCCGGGATCGAGTTCGAGGCGCGCCGCCAGAACATCTCGTTCGACGAGATGCTGGCGCGGCGCTCGGCGACGAACCCGGCCGGCCGGGTCGGCGACCCGAAGGAATTCGGCGACGCCTGCGCCTTTCTGTGCGCCGCCAGCTCCGGCTTTATCGTTGGCCAGAACCTGCTGCTCGACGGCGGCGCGTTCAACTCGACAATGGGCTAGCCGGGGGAAGCAAGCCAAGGCGCACGTCGCGAAAGCAAAATGTGGGCGTCTCCCCGGCGCACCGTAACCAATGCGCAACACACTTCCGCGACAATGCGAATGTGAGAAGTTCGTCCGCGATGAGGTCCGGACGCGGGGAGGCAGGCGATGCTGGCTCACGAGTGGCTCGAATTGGAGGCCCTGTGCGAGCGCATCGGCCAGCTGCGCGAGCGCCTTGCCGCGGCGCGCAACACCGGCAACACCGGCCTCGTCGAGGGCCTCAGCTCGGAGATGGCCCTGGCGAGCCGGCAGCGCCAGCTGCTGGTGCGGCATATCTCGACGCGGCTCGGCTCGACGGAAACCGGTCCGCCGCCCACGTCCAGACCCGCTGCATGACGCGAGGCCCGCGGGCTGACGGGCTGGCGCGTCCGGATCGACCGCAATTGCGCGTTGGTGCCGGGTCGGTATCGAGAGAGGTCGGAGCACGCCCGTCCGCTCGCGACCGGACCGCTTGTTCCGCCATCCTTGCCTTGCCATATCGCCATTGAAATGGTTAACGCCCCCGACTTTTTCCGCTTCACGATCTGCGGCATCCCGGAACTCGGCTCGCATTGCGAGGCCGGCGTCACGCATGTCCTGTCGATCCTCGACCCGGAGCATCCCGAACCGCCCGAGTTCGAGGACTACGCGCCGCATCGGCGGCTGGCGCTGCGCTTCCACGACATCATCGAGCCCACTCCGGGCCGCTACGCGCCGAGCCGCGACGATGTCATCAGGCTGCTCGAATTCGGGCGCGAGTTGAGCGATGCCGACGCGTGCCATTTGCTGGTGCATTGCCACGCCGGCGTATCGCGCTCGACGGCCGCGACGGCGCTGATCCTGGCGCAGGCGCATCCCGCCCGCCCGGCCCGCGACGTGCTCGACGCGGTGTCGCAAATCCGGCCGCGCGCCTGGCCCAATCTGCGCATTCTCGAATACGGCGACGACCTGCTCGGCCGCCGCGGCGAGATCGTCGCGGCCGTCAGCCGCGGTCTACCGCCGCGTCCTCGACCGCGAGCCGTATCTGCAGGAAGCAATGATCGAAGGCGGCCGAGCCCGCGAGATAACCGCCGCGCTTGAGCGTTCCATGATTGCTTCTGAAAATGGCGCGCCATCGGCTCTCTGAAAAATCGGCAATTGGGCCGCCAATTGGCCCACACCAGAGCGGTGACCGACAGCAGAATGGCAGCGACCATGACCCCGGTACTTACAAGCCCGGCCGGCGTCATCCGGGCCATCGCATTCAGCGACACGCTATTGCCGACGCGAAACTCCACGCTCGCCCTTATTTCCTCAGGATGGACGCCGCCGCTTGCATACTGCCCTTCAGGTTGTGTTATCGGCGCCTGCATATCGGATGACCACTTCTGGAAAATGGATGCCGGACTTCCCTATTCCGTCCGGCACGCGCCGGGCATCGCGCGCGTTGACAACGATTTTCATTTTTTTGGCTGCGGTGCAGGTGGTGTCTGAGGCTTCGGTGGTGGAGGGCGTTGACTTCGTTGTGGGAGGTGTAAGATCCTTTTTCAGGCTATCTCCAACTACCCGCGATCTCATAGACCTTATCTGCCTATTTGAGGGTGATTTGTTATCAGAGGCCATTGCGTATATGTCCCAGCTATGTAGAATTTAACGAACAGGTGGTCTCGGTGATGAAGGTCGCGGTGGTGGAGGTGTCTGCGGTCGCGGCGGCGGAGGACGTTGGCTGGTGGGCGGAGGATTTATCGTTCTTTTTACTGACCCCTCCTCAATCCTGATCCGCGGGGGTGCCGGCGATGACGAGATTCTAGCCATGGGAAAAAGCTCCCTCCGTGACGCTTGGAAATTCCAAGATTACGTTCTTCCTGTCCATGCCAAGGTATAGAACCGGGATTGTATCGACCACCACTATCTCTTGGTTCTCATCAGCGCGTTGCGCATACACCGTTACCGAAGTAAGGAGAAGTTCTCTCTCGTCACCGCCCTCAGAATATGCACTGATCCAACCCTGATAAATTTTGTTATGTATGGGATCTCTAATGACAACCCAATTCTCTATCGTGCGAGAATTGAGCGTAAATCCCCATATATCGACCTCGCTCTGACGCGTGGTTAGTCCCACACGAAATAATAATTTGTGTATATATCCATACGTTCGAGCCAACGAAATTAAGAATGCTATAATCGTCGCCATTCCGATAGCAATTATTATCCGAAAAATATTGACTGATGCCTGCGCATTCAAGGTGGGTAATTCATGAATACGATCAGAAACTGCGGCCCAGTAGTCACTGTGGACACCATTTATCAGCCAGATATACGTCCCCTCGGTGATACCGGCGAGTGCATACGACGCGACGCCGTACATAAATATCTGTAATGCATTCTCGAGGTCAGATCTAGGTTGTTTCGGTCCAAGAGATTTTATAATGCCAAGAGCGATAATTCCCGGAATCAGCAAGAACAGTATTTTGAGTGCGGCTTCGCTTATTCCCATCATTTTCTGATTGAGTCCCGTGAGGATCGTCTCTTGCTACGTTAATATGTTCGTGCTCAAAATCACCCTAAGCATGGCCCTCAACGTCGTCGCCCTCATTCTTCATCTGGGATTTAAGCGGTGAGCTGGAAAATCGTCCATCTGCTAACATTATAGCTGCGACCGATCTCGGCAAGAGTTTCGTCGCCTCGTTCGCGGCGCGCGATGGCCTCACGTTTCTGGTGCGGCGTCAGTTTTGGCTTCCGGCCCAGCTTAACGCCGTGCGCCTTGGCACGGGCGCGGCCTTCGCCGGTGCGGGTGCGGATCAGGTCACGTTCGAATTCCGCCAAACCGCCAAGCACCGTTAACATGAGGCGACCATGCGGGGTCGTGGTGTCGGCCCGTTTGTCGCTGAGCGAACGGAAACCGGCCTGCTTGCCGGTGATCATCGCAAACGTATTGAGAAGATCGCGGGTCGAGCGCGCCAGCCGGTCGAGCCGCGTCACCATCAGCACGTCGCCGGGGCCGAGCGCATCGAGCGACCGGCGGAGTTGCGCCCGGTCGGTCTTGGCTCCGCTCGCCACTTCGCGGAACACTTTTTCGGCTCCCGAGGCGGTCAGCGCAGTAATCTGCGCATCGACGCTCTGGCCGTCCGTTGACACCCGTGCATAGAAGTAGATCATGCCCACATTTTGCACGTATATTTTACACAGGCAAACGGGTTTGATGTCAGAGGCTTGGGTTTTGTCCAAAAATCTTGATCCGTGCGCGGCACCGATGTGGGAAACCGTTGTTATCGTTTAGTCAAGCTGAAATCAAGCGATGAGACGCAATGGCTAAGAACACGATTTGCCTATGGTACGATAGGGATGCCGAAGAGGCTGCCCGCTTCTACGCCCAAACGTTTCCTGATAGCACGGTAGGTGCCGTCCATCGTGCTCCGGGCGATTACCCGTCCGGCAAGGCGGGCGACGTGCTCACGGTGGAATTCACGGTCGCCGGCATCCCCTGTATCGGTCTCAACGGCGGTCCCGCGTTCCAGCATAACGAAGCCTTCTCGTTCCAGATCGCCACCGACGATCAGCAAGAGACTGACCGCTACTGGAACGCCATCGTCGGCAATGGCGGCCAGGAGAGCGCGTGCGGCTGGTGCAAAGACAAGTGGGGCGTGTCCTGGCAAATCACGCCGCGCGTGCTGATCGAGGCGCTTGCCGTCGGCGGCGACGAGGCAAAGCGCGCGTTCGACGCGATGATGGGCATGCGGAAGATCGACGTTGCCGCGATCGAGGCAGCCCGGCGCGGATGAGGTCAGGCGGTCAGGCGCGCCGCTTCCGCTTCTGGCGCACCGCCGACGGCGGCGCCGTGTCCGCTGCCGCCAACGACGCGAAATCCGCCACATTGCGGGAGTATCGATAATCGGCGCCACGGGTCGGAGCGATGAGCGGGCGGGTATTTGCTGTTCTTTTGCTGCAAAATTGGTGAGCCGTCACCGCGAAACGGGCGCGGATCAAGGGGTTTGCGCGGGCGTTTGCTGCTGATTTCCTGCAGAAACAGCAAATCGCCCCCGGTATCAGGGAAAATCGGGCGCGGATGGCGTCGGCGTTTTGCTGCTTCCCGCGGCAAGCGCCCGTCCGACCGAAATCCCCGTTTCATCCCGCGTCGTACTTGACCCGCAGCACGACAAACCATGGGTGATCGGGGTCGACGAGGCGCCCGTCCGGCCAGACCAGCCGCCCGTCGGGCGCCACCGGGATCTGCCGCATCGCGACCGTGTTCTCGACATTGCCGCCAATCACTTGGAGCATGCCCGGCCGGGTCGCGACCACGATGTCGCAATGGCTGGCGAATTTGCCGGCGGGCAGTTCGTCAAAGCTCATGCGCCGGCCACGCGACAGGCAGATCAGGTCGCCCCGCTGCGGCGCATAGGCTTCGGGCCGCTCGGCGACGATCACGAGGCTGCCGGGGCTGAGCCGCGCGGCATTGATGTACTCGGCATGCGTGCTGGCATACGGAAAGCGTCCGCCCGCCCCGGCCATCCGCATGACATAGGAGGTGAACGCCGCCGACCAGGCATAGGTACCGTCCTGCTGCGGCGGAAACACGATGCCATTCTGGCTGTGCTTGCCGGTCAGACCCTGTTCCAGGGACGCCATCGGCAGGCCGAGCCACCAATATTCGCCGACGCGCTGCCACAGCCCCTCGAGCCGCTCGTTGTCGACATCGAGCTCGGTATCGGGATAGACGACGATCTGACCGAACGCGCGCCATTCGCGCAGCGCAATTTGTACCGCCGCTTCCCGCGAGAACGGCTGATACGGCCAGCGCGCGAAGGGCGGGATATGAATATCGCTCGGCGTCCCCGCCGGTCCCGGACCGACCGGTCCGGGAGCCGGCCCGCGCGCGCACGCCGCGAGCCCCAGCGCGAGCAGCAGCCCGCAGAGCGCAACCTTTGGCCTCGGCAATGCTTCCCCCGCTTCGCCGTCCGGCCCCCGGCCGATTCCGTGGCGATCAGAAATCGTAGAGTCGCGCCGGATTGTCGACCAGGATCGTGCGGCGGATCGCCGCGTCGGGCGCCCAGTCCGCGAGCTGGTTCAGCGCCAGCCCGTCATCGATGTCGTAGAACGGCGTGACCGCGTCGCGTTCGGCGCCGGGCGCGGCGGCGTGCGGGTGCGGCCAGTCGCTGCCCCAGACGATGCGCTCCGGGTTGGCGTCGATCAGCGCGCGCGCCAGCGGCGCCACGTCGGCATAGGAAGGCGCCTGGTTCGAGCTGCGATATGCGGCCGACACCTTGACATAAGCGTGGCCGGCCCGGACCAGATCGAGCAACGCCGAGAACCCGGGCTGTCCGATGGCGCCGGCGCCCTGCGCCCCGCCGAAATGATCGAAGACGATCGGCACCTTCGCGCGCGTGACCTCTTCGCGCAATGCCGCGATCACCGCCAGCCTTGTGTAGACCTGGACGTGCCAGCCCCGCCCCGCGATGCGCGCCGCCGCACCGGACAACAGATGCCGCGCCGCGTCGGGATCACTCTCGCCGGCGGTTTCGAGATTGACCCTGATGCCGCGGATACCATCCCGATGCATCGCGTCGAGTTCGTCGTTTGATGTCGCATCGCCAATTACCGCAACGCCGCGCGCGCGGGCCGGGCCGAGACGGCGCATGCCGTCGAGCGTGCAGGAATTATCGGTCCCGTAGACGCTCGGCTGCACGATCACGACGCGCGACAGGCGCAGCGCCCGTAGCAGCGCCTCAAGCTCATCGACCCCCGCCGACGGCGGCGTGTAGCCGCGCCGCCCGTCGAACGGGAACTGCGCCGCAGTGCCAAAGACATGGACGTGGCAGTCGCAGGCGCCTTCGGGTATGTCGAACGCGACCGGCGTGCGCGGCTGCGAGGCGGTCGCCGTACGGCCGTGGCCCGGCAGCCGCGCGTCTTGCGCCAGCCGTGCGGCATCGACCTCGTGCCACAACGCGAACCCACCGATCAGCCCGAAATCGTTCGACACGATCGACACGTCGTCCGACAGCTCGAGCTTGACATATTTGGCGTTGCCGCCGCCGAAATAGAGATGGTCGAATGCAACGACGGTGCGCAACACGTCGATGACCCGCGCGACGCGCCGGTTCCACCGCTTCTTTCCGATCTCGTCGAGCGCGGCCCGGCCGACATACTCGTCATAGGTCCGCTTGCCCCGAATCGGATGGTGCGACAGTTCGAGATGCGGAATTATCCGGCCATCGCTAAAAATCGCGGTGCCGCAGCCGGTCCCGAGCGTCACCACCATTTCGACCCCGACGCCCCTGATCGCGCCGAAGCCTTGCACATCGGCGTCGTTCATGACGCGCACCGGCTTGCCCCAGCGGCTGCTCAGAGCGGTCTGCAAATCGTACCCGCTCCATAATTCGGTCCCGAGATGCGGTGCCGTCAGCACCCGCCCGTGCCGCACCATTCCGGGAAACCCGACCGAAGCCCGGTCGAAATGACCGAGCGGGGCGGCCGCGCGGTCGATCAGGTCGACAACGACTTCCGGCGCGACCGGCGGAGGCGGCGTCGGAAGGCGCACCCGCTTGCCCATCATCTTGCCGTCGCCGTCGAGCAGGGCGAGCTTGATCCCGCTGCCGCCGACATCGATGGCAAGAGTGTGGAGGTCTCCCGCTCTCTCCATGGCGCGCATCTCCAGGCCGGTGCAGAATGGGGCGACGATACCCCACCCGTCCGGCAGCGGCCATTGCGTTCAGCAACCATAGCGTTGACGACGATCACGTCGTTGGGGCGCGGATGGCTGCAACCCGACGCATTCGGCCCCATCTTCGGGCCAGCGGTTTTTTGGGATTCCCGGAAGCGATGCGGCTAAAAGCATTTGCCTCTAGCCTTGTGCTGGCCGTAGCGGTGGCGCTCGGTATCGCCGCCCCGTCGAGCGCGGGTGTTATCCCGATCGAGGATCCCGTCAAGGCGCGCCTCGTCGCTGAGACAGCCTCGATCGCGCCGGGCGAGACCGTCTGGGTCGCGGTGCATCTCGAGATGCTACCGGGCTGGCATGTCTATTGGCGCAACCCCGGCGACGCCGGGTTGCCGCCAGAAATCGCCTGGAAATTACCGCCTGGCTTCACTGCCGGCGATATCAAATGGCCGACCCCGGAGCGCTTCGTCGTCGGTACGATCGGCAATTACGGTTACCAGGGCGCGGTCGATCTGCTGGTCCCGATAACCGCCCGGGCCGATGTTAGGACCACCGCCCCGCAGGGTTCCGGTCCGAAGACCTCCGGTCCGGCGCCGGGCATCGACCCGCCGATCGCGGCTCATGCGACGTGGCTCGCCTGCGCCGAAATCTGCATTCCGGGCGAGGCCGATCTGACGCTCGCCTTGCGGGTCGCAACGGCGCCGGCCGCACCCTACCTGGCGGAAGCGGCGCTGTTCGCTGCGGCCCGCGAAAATTTGCCGCAACGGGCCGGGTTCACGACCCAGCTTGCCGCATCGGGGTCGGATCTGATGCTGCGCGTCCCCGCCGTGGCGCTTGCCGGTGTTCGGGACCCGACCGTCTCGTTTTTTCCAAACGAGCCCAACATCATCGACGCCGCCGCCGAGCCGCGAATGCGGATTTCCTCCGATGGACTCGACCTTCAGCTGAAGCGGGCGAGCGGCCCGGCTGCCGTCGCGACGCTGCCGCCGAGTATTGACGGCGTTTTGGCGCTGCGCAGCGGTAACGGAGCGGAGCGGAGTTACGCGATCAGCGCCCCGCTGACAGCCCCAGTAACACCCCCTGGCGCCGTCCCGGGGCCGGCTGCCGCTGGGGAGAACACCGTTGCCGGGTGGTGGCAGGCGCTGCTGCTCGCCTTTATCGGCGGCGCGATCCTGAACCTGATGCCGTGCGTTTTCCCGATCCTGTCGCTGAAGCTGCTGGGGATCGCGGTCTCGGTGCACCGCGCCGAGGAGCGCCGTCACGGTCTCGCCTACGCCGCGGGGGTGATGATCAGCTTCGCCGCGCTGGGCGGGCTGTTGCTGGCGTTGCGGGCGGGCGGCGCCGCGATCGGCTGGGGCTTTCAGCTGCAATCGCCGGTGGTCGTCGCGCTGCTCGCCTATCTGTTGTTCGCGATGGGGCTGAGCCTGTCCGGGGTCGTCGAATTCGGCGTCGGGTTGGGCGGGATCGGCAGCCGTTTCGCCGAGCGGACCGGGCTCGCCGGCGCGTTCGCGACCGGCGTTCTGGCGACAATCGTCGCGACACCGTGCACGGCGCCGTTCATGGGGACGGCGCTCGGCTATGCGATGCTAGCCGGGACGGGGGAGGCGCTGGCTGTCTTCGTCGCGCTTGGCGCCGGCCTTGCCGCGCCGGTCGTGCTGGCGACGGCGGTGCCCGGCATCGCGCGGTTGCTGCCGCGACCGGGACCGTGGATGCTGTGGTTCAAGCAGCTGCTGGCGTTTCCGCTCTATGCGACGGTCGCCTGGCTGGTCTGGGTGCTGCTGCAGCAGATCGCGCCGACCGACGGGTTCCTTGCGCTGCTCGGGCTGGTTCTGGTCGGTTTCGCGGCGTGGATATACGGCCGCACGCGGTACGCCGAGCAGCCGGCGGGGCGGCATCTCGGTCTCGGTCTCGCCGCGACCGGGTTCGCCGCCGCGCTGACCGTAGCGGCAATGCTGGCGCCGGCGACAGCGCCCGCTTCGGCCGGCTCGCAACGAATCGACGGCCTCGTCTATCAGAGCTTCGGCGCGGCGCGACTCGACCGCCTCGTCGCCGAAGGAACGCCGGTTTTTGTCAATCTGACTGCGGCATGGTGCATTACCTGCCTCGTCAACGAGCGGACGCTCGACAGCGCCGCCGTGCAGCATGCTCTCGCTGAGCACGAGATCGTCGCGCTCAAGGGTGACTGGACGCGGCAGGACCCGGAAATCACAGCGCTCTTGCAGAAATTCGGCCGCAGCGGCGTGCCGCTCTATCTGCTCTACGACCGCGGCGGCACGCCGTCGGTGCTGCCGCAGATCCTGACCGAGGCGACCGTTCTCGATGCCATCGGCCGAATCTGAACGCGCCCCTCTTGTGGGACGGGCGGAGCACCAGCGACACCGGTCACCAGCCGCCGAGCTGGCGCCACGGGTTTAGCTCGGCTAACCCGTCCGAGATTACGCCTGCATTTGAGATATGGGGGCGCCGAGCCAAGCAAGGTCGGTTTCGGTTTCGAGGCTTCGCAGCCGGCTGTAGAGGACAGAAGCGGGCTGCTCTCCGAGAACGCCGCGTGTCAAACGGAAAAATTTGTCACCCAGTTCGCCCGCTTCCAGCAGGCCGCTATTTTCATGCCGCTCGAAACGCCGTCCGTCGTTCAACGTCACCGTTACGGTGCTGCCCAGCCCGCCATGCCCGTCGTCCGCGCTTTCCGGCACCAGCCGCACCCTGCGCGTCAGGGCGCGGATGCGCGGGTCGGCGAGCGCGCTATCGTCATAGCTCTCCGGGTCGCGGGCCTCGCGGTACAGCGCCAGCGCGACGCAGAACGGAATCGAATACTGCGCCAGCATCAGATCGGGCGGCTCCATGATGTTGTGGCGCTCGATCATGCGCCGGTTGCCGGTGACAGTGATCGCCTCGACTTCGTCGCCAGAAAACTGGTGCTCGGCTTGCAGGTCGCGTACCGCGCGCACCGCGGCGTGCGCCGTCGCATGGCAGGGATAGCGCTTCAGCACCGTGCTCAAGGTCACGTAATCGCTGCCGAGGCCTCGGGTCAGGTGGCTCTCGTCGAATTCGGTGCAGAACACGCGCAGGAAGCCGAATTCGCCTTCGATTATTGTGCGCGGCCCGGCGAAACCGGCCGCGGCAAGGCTCGCCGCCAGCACGCCGGCCTCGGACGCGCGCCCGAGATGCAGCCGTTTGACGGTGCCGCCGTCGCCGCGCGCGAATTCCAGCAGGCCTCCGGCGAGCGACCCGGCGATGCCGAGCGCGTTGGTCATCCGCCCCGCATCAAGACCCAGCAGATGGCCGCAGGCCACCGCCGCGCCGAACGGCCCGGTCGTGCCCGGCGCATGAAAGCCCCGCGCCTCGTTGGTGTGGCCGGTCGCGCGGCCGATCCGGATCATGACCTCGTTGGCGGCTACAAAGGCGGCGATCAGATCCTTGCCGCCCTTTTCCTCCTGTTGCGCGACGGCAAGCGCCGGCGGGAACACGGTGGCGCCGGGATGCGCGCCGGCGCCGGGCCGGGTCAGGCTGTCGAGTTCGAAGGCGTGCGCCAGCGCGCCGTTGGCGAGCGCCGCCGCCGGGGCCTGCACCTCGCCGCCATGCCCGAGAATGCGGCTTTTTCCGCCGGGGCCCGTGCGCTCGGCATAGGCTATGACGATGCGGCTCCACGGCAGCGCGCTGCCCTGGATCGCCGCTGCGGCAGTATCGATGATCGCGTCGCGGGCGATGGCCACGACCTCAGGCGGTAGATCATCGTAACGCACCGAAGCCGCGTATTCGGCGAGTTTTACGGTCTCGTTTGCCATTGCGCTCTCCCTCCCTCGATCGTGCGGATTGCCTGCCCCACCGTAACCCTCCCCGCTTGCGGCGGCGGTAATTTTGAGTGGTAGATGCGAATTATCGCCACCGCTTCGATCATCTCCCTCCCCCGCGAGCGGGGAGGGCCGGGGTGGGGGTGCCGCCACCGTTCTCCGATGATAGACTGAACCGCGTGCAGCGGGAGGAAGGCGAGATGGGACCGCTTGAGGGGGTGAGGATCGTCGAGCTGGCCGGGATCGGTCCGGCGCCGTTCTGCGCGATGCTGTTGTCCGACATGGGCGCCGAGGTGATCCGCGTCGATCGCGCCGCCAATGTCGGGCGCGACATCGGCCGCGAGGGCGAGGACCCGCGTTTCGCGCTGCTGCAGCGCGGCCGTCGCAACATCGCGGTCGATCTGAAAAACCCAGAGGCGGTCGCGGCGGTATTGCGGCTGATCGACCGGGCCGACGGGCTGATCGAGGGGTTCCGTCCCGGTGTGATGGAGCGGCTCGGTCTCGCCCCCGACATCTGCCTCGCGCGCAACCCGAAGCTCGTCTACGGCCGCATGACCGGGTGGGGGCAGGACGGGCCGATCGCTCACACCGCCGGGCACGACATCAACTACATCGCGCTGTCGGGCGCGCTGTACTCGATCGGACCGGCCGGCGGGCCGCCGGTGCCGCCTTTGAATCTGATCGGCGATTTCGGCGGCGGCGCGCTGTATCTCGCGATGGGGGTGCTGGCCGGCATCATCAGCGCCCGCGCGACCGGCAAGGGGCAGGTCATCGACTGCTCGATGGTCGAGGGATCGGCGTCGCTGATGATGATGATGTACGGCGCGCTGGCGGCCGGCGCCTGGATCGAGCAACGCGGCAGCAACCGTACCGACGGCGGCGCGCACTACTATCATGTTTACGAGACGAAGGACGGCGAGCATGTCGCGGTCGGCTCGATCGAGCCGCAATTCTACGCGCTGCTGCTGAAGCATACTGGGCTGCGGGGCGAGACCGTGCCGGAGCAGACCGACCGCACGACATGGCCCGATATGCAGACGCGGCTCGCGCGCATCTTCAAGACGAAGACGCGCGCGGAATGGACCGCGATCATGGAGCAGACCGACATCTGCTTCGCGCCGGTGCTGCGCATGTCGGAGGCGATGCACCATCCGCACAACGTCCATCGCGGCAGCTTTGTCGAGGTGGACGGCGTCACGCAGCCGGGACCGGCGCCGCGCTTTCTCGGCACGCCGAGCCGGATACAACGCCCGCCGGCTCGGGTCGGTGAGCACACCGACCCGGTGCTCGGGGATTGGGGCTTTTCGGCCGACGAGATCGCGGCCTTGCACCGGGCCGGGGCGGTCCGGTCGGCTGAAGCCGGCATCTGAGCGAGAGGAGCTTCGAACGATGGCCGATGCCGCAACCATGCTGATGCTGGTCGGGGCCGCAACGCCGCCGGGCCGGCTGGCCGCCGCGATCGATTATGCCGCCGAGGCGGCGCGCGCCGCGGACGAGGGCCTAGCGGTCGATATCCTGAACCTCGCCGATACCGCGATCGATATCTGCGACGGGCGCGCGCTCGACGCCTATTCCGAGACGACGCGGCAGGCCGTCGCGCGGATTTCCGGCGCTGCTGCCGTGCTGATCGGCGCACCGGTCTATCGCGCGAGCTTTCCGGGAGTTTTGAAAAACCTGCTTGACATCACGCCGGTCGAGGCGTTGCAAAACAAGCCGGTCGGCATTCTCGCGATGGGCGGCTCGCCGCACCACTATCTGGCGGTGGATATGCAATTGCGCGCGGTGCTGGGCTGGTTTGGCGCGCTCGTCGCGCCGACCGGGGTCTATCTCACCGGCGGCGATTTCAAGGACGGCCGCCTCGCCTCGGACGGCGCCCGCGCCGATCTGAGCGCGCTGACCGCCACGCTGGTGATGCTGGCCTGCAATCTCGACCCGGCCGCACTCGGCCCGAAACCGCTCGCCGCCCGCTTCACCTGAAACGGCAAAACCTGCCTGTCAAAGCCCTGGCGGACGCGGGGGATCAGCTCCATTGCGAGCATTTCGACAGTTTCGAGGGCCGGCGACTCGGGCATCCCCGAGACGGCGGTGCAGCGCCAGCAACTGCTCGTCGACCTGTCGTCGGGTCAGCCGATCAGAAAACGGTCGCGACCAGCGCCTCGATATTCTGGTCGACGGCGCTGTCGTCGGGCGGCAGGTCCTGATGCCAGGCGTGGTAGGCCTTGTACTTGGCGCCGAGATAGCGGCGCAGAGCCGATCGCCCCGGCAGGTGTCTTCGCGAGGAAGACCTCGTGGCGCATCGGCAATTCGGCCGGTACGGCTTCTTGGCGGCATCGAGCGCGTGGCGGTAGAGGTCTATCTGGGCTCCGACGCAGCGGCGACAGTAGTGGCAGCAGCACGATGCCGGCGTTGAGCCTGAGACGCGGCGCCGCCGCCGTGAACCGCGCCAGCATCGGGACGAGCTGCAGCAACTGGAGCGGGTGGGCGCTGTAATGCGCGGTCTTGGTCAGCGAGTCAAAGCCGAGCCGGTCCGCTTCGCGCACGAGCGCAATGTCGCTTCAAAGCGTCGTCCGATGTCCTCGCCCGGCGCCGCCTGGCCGCGCACGACAAGCCCGAAGTGGAAGCGTTCAGCCATCGGAAACTCGCCTCATTCTGATAGAATATTTCGGAATTCCACGCTTCCTTCATCGCCGTGACAAGCGCCCCGATGACGAACTCCAGGTCCGATGCGTCAGCCGTCGACTCGAATCGTCAAGGAAGAAAAAGCCTGATCGTCGAGGGGTGGCGCTTCCTGCCGCACTCGTATGCGATCGTCAACCAATGGCAGCTGCTCGCGCTGCAACGCCGGAACATCAACGTCAAAGTTGTCGACGTGCCGTTTTATCGCGCCGCTTGGCAGGCCCAGACCGGCATATTCAACCCTGCATCGGAGCAGGCTCTGCGATCCCTGAGCGTCGCCCAACCCGACGAAGCCGCCGACGTCACGCTCAGAATCTTCGCTCCTTTCACGTTTTCGCCGTCGCGTTCCCGTCTAACCGCGGTCTTCGCTACTCTGGAACAGCAGCTTATCCAACGAAATCAAATATCCGACCCCGCGGAGTATGAGGCGCTGCGACGACGAGGGCCGCCTTCCGACATAATCGCTATTACGCCTTCTCGATGGTCAGCGCAGGGTCTATACAGGGCCGGTTTCGATCCGAAGCACGTTCTCGTTATTCCACATGGCGTAGATTGCACAACGTTCCGCCCGATGCCGGAAATCCGCGACGACATGCGCCGCAAGATGGAAATTCCCGACAGCGATTTCGTATTTCTCAGCGTCGGCGCGATGTCTGGAAATAAGGGAACCGATTTACTCCTACGTGCCTTCGCGGAAATTCGCCGTCGGTTTCGCAATGTTCGCCTGATCTTGAAAGGAGTGGATGGGCTGTATGACTCCCGCAGTCTGTTGCTCAAAACGCTGCGAACTCTACCGGTCAAAGACCAGCAGCTAATCCTGGACAACATAACGTATATCGGCAATTCATTATCGAATCAGGCTATGGCTACGCTGTACCAGGTAGCGGACATTTACGTATCTCCGTACCGCGCAGAGGGATTTAATATTCCTGTATTGGAGGCGGGAGCGTGCGGTATCCCAATCATCTGCACCCGAGGTGGACCGACTGATGACTTCGTGACCGATGAATTCGCGCGACGAATCGACAGCAGATTATTAAGAGTTGGTGCAGATAGACAGGATGCGTTTCGGTTGGAGCCGGATTTCGCGAACCTCACTGCTCTGATGGTTTCCGCAATGGAAAATCCGCAATGGCGCAAGACTGCCAATGAAGCCGGCCCCCGTCACGTCAATGCGTACTACACATGGGACTGTGCGGTCGACAAGCTTATCGCCGCCCTTCTAACGTGACGACCTGCGCCAAGCACCTGCTTTGAGTTCCTGCGCAACCCGCTCCAGCAGGCCATCCCAATCGCCGCCAGTCCTCTGGCGAAATAGCCGCATCGAAGGGTACCATGGGCTGTCCTCCCGGTTCAGCAGCCATCGCCAATCGGCGACCGCGGTAAGCAGTACCCAGGTGGGGACGCCAAGCGCGCCAGCCAGATGCGCCACGCTCGTATCGACGCTTATGACAAGATCAACAAGCATGCATAACGCAGCGGTATCACTGAAATCCGCGATCGAATCCTCGACATGGATGACACCCATGCGATCCAGCCACGCACGCTCTGTCTCCGTCACCTCCTTTTGCAGACTTATCACTTCAACGCCCGAACCGAGCAATTGGTTTAAGCGGCTCAACTCGAAACTTTTGGTCTTGTCCGATGTCGAATTCGCTTTCCAAACCACACCGACCCGCGGACTCGCCTTCTCGGGAAGGCGCTTCGACCACATTGCCACCCTATCTTGATCGGCGGCAAGATAAACCTCGTTGGGGATCTTCGACATATCCGTGTTAAACGCCAGCGGCAGACTAAGGAGTGCGCAATGCACGTCAAATCTGAGAGTATCGGCACTGAGACTGACGATTTCCACGCTACCTTTTAGCCCCCGCATCAATGATCGCAGCTCCTTTTGCGGCGCGAACAGCACCGTCGCACCCGCATCGTTCAACAACTTAATATAGCGAGAAAATTGAATAACATCCCCAAATCCTTGCTCCCAATGCACGAGAATCGTCTGTCCGGAAATATCTGTATCGCCCAACCATTCTGGTTTGTTCAAATGTCGGACACCGACAGGATGCCGTTTCCACTTGCGCGCCTCAAAACCGCGCCAGCCAAGATCATATTGCCCCATCTCGAGATAAAGAAGTCCTCTGTTCCAAATTGCCTCGTAATAGTCCGGCTTGATCGCAATTGCTTTTTCAAAACTCGTCATTGCGTCATGAAGCCGCCCTAGCTGACGCAGCGCGAGGCCACGATTGCTGTACGCTTCGGGGTAGCCTGGATTGAGAGATATGGCCTTATCATAACTGCCGATCGCGTCCTCGAAGCGTTTAAGTTCTTGCAGCGCGTTGCCTCGATTCATGTACAACTCGGCTCGATCGGGCACGAGTGCAATGGCGTTATCGAAATCCGCCAGCGCCTCGGCAAAGGACCCGAGCCGGCGAAACGCGGTCCCTCGATTATTGTAGGCATCCACGTAATCCGGTTTCAGCGTTATTGCACGACTGTAGCGTTCTATCGCATCGCTATAGCGCTTCGTAGCCTGAAATGCGTTTCCACAGTTAGTGTATGCAATCGCATAATCGGGTTTGAGCGCGATTGCGCAAGTATAGCTTCCTATGGCCTCATCGAAACACCCCAGCGCTTGAAGAGAATTGCCCCGGCTGTTATATGCCTGGAAAAAGTCGGGCTTTAGCTGTATCGCCCTCGCGAAGCTCACAATGGCCTCGTCGTAGCGCTTTAGCCGGGATAATACGACACCCAGCTTGTTGTGCGCGTCCGGGGAATTCGGCGCCAGCAAAACTGCTTCCTGACACTGCTGCAGGGCCGTGTCGCGGGCTTCTCGAACATTCCGTAAAGTTCTGGTAATTGTCTGGAGCTGCACCGGCAGGCACTCTCTGATCTGTTTAAGCCGTTTGCCTTGAGCCCGCTGGGTGCCTCTTAAGGGCCGCAATTTGACGTTACCGGCATTGGAGCCGACCCGGTACGGTAACGAAAAGAACGGCCCCCCGCAATCAAGCAGGTGCTAACTCGCGATCGGCGAAAAAACTGATCGCTGGCAAACCGTCCTGGTGACGCCTCCAAATAGTGGTGTAGGCTGCTTCCAGGTCACGCGTAAAGCGCGTGGTATCGAATAGTGGTTCGGTGTCTCGGTTGCGCCTGAGCTTGGCTTTAATCAGCGTCAGTCGTTCGGGATCTTGCGCCAGCGCCACCGCCAATCTTGCGTATTCCTCAAGCGACCCAGTGATCATTTCCGGCAGCCCAACGGCGTGAAGGATACTCGCGGCTACCCGCCCCGCAAAGGTGTTTCCCAGGCAAGTCACAAGGGGCACGCCGGCCCACAGCGCATCGCAAGCGCTTGCATGCGCGTTATACGGTCGTGTATCGAGAAAAAGATCGGCTAATTGGAGGCGGGCCAAGTGTTCTTTAGCTTGAGCTAGGCGCGGGGCGAACAGAAGCCGGTCCGGGTTCACGCCTCGGGCACTGGCTTCGCGTCGCAAATTAAGCTTCGCGGCCGGGTTCGGAGTCTTCAACCATAAAACGCTGTCATCGACAGTCTTCAGCACGCGCATCCATACATCAAAAATCTCCGGAGTAATCTTATACTCGGAATTCTGACAAGCGAACACAAAACCTGTGTCCGGCAGGCCGGCGTCGGCTCGACTTACGATTCGGGCGGCAATCTGACGTGTTCGGTCATTGGGCATGTAAGTATGTGGCAAATATATCACCTGCTCGGTATAGAAAGCTCGGTGCGAGTCCGGGATGACAACGGGGTCCGCGATAATGTAATCGAAGAACGGTAGGCCGGTCGTGCCAGGACATCCCAAAAAATTCACTTGGAGCGGCGCAGGCCGATAGCTGAATATCTTGGTCCGACAATCTCCTGAGTTGCCGTTGAGATCGATTATGATGTCAGTTTCGAGTTCATGCAACAGTTTGGCGACCTGAAAATCGCCTAGTGACTCGACGTCAATAAAACGGTCAAATGCGTTCGCGAGCCGCTTTCGCATCTCGCTTCCGTCGTCAGGACCGATCGAAACCCCGGTTGTATGGAAACGGGACCTGTCATGACGTTCGAGGCAACCTATCAATACTTCCGCGACTACGTGATCGCGAAAGTCGGTCGAAGTATAGGCAATGTGGATCTTGTCGTGCAAATACCTCTCGCCGCGCCATAATTCAGTTTCGGGCCGCTGCAATCCTCGCGTACAAAGCCGGGTGAGCTTGAGGCTTTCGGATTCTGAGTCGGATACTGCGCGGTGGTAAAAAGGGGTAACGATAGGACGACCTGCCGTTATCTCATCGGCGATCCGACGTTCGTCGGCGTCACGCCGTGTCCAGTCACACGCCCATAACCGTGCGTGTATGCCTACCCGTGCCGCTGCAATATTGTCGGGATCAAGCGCGATCGCGAGATCGCTCGCCTCGATTGCATGCGCATAACGTCGCGAACTGAACAATCGACCCGCATAAACCGCCCACGCCCTGGCGTCGTGCGGATCAAGCGGCGCATCCGGTAGATCTGCCGACGCGCCGGCCGCCTGCAACGCGGTCATGCGCCTTTTCCAAATGGTCGTGTCCTGCGGTGCATAAGCAAGTGCTTTATCGTAGCAGGAAACCGCGTCTTTATGGCGCCGCAGCCCCGATAGGGCGTCGCCCAGGTCCCGCCACGCCGCAGGATCGTCCGGGACCTGGGACAGGGCGCGTTTTGCATCGCTCTCGGCTCGCCGATACCGCCTCATCCTCAGCTTGGTGTCGGCCGAGAAGGGCATGACGGCGAGCGCTGTATCGGACCCCGCAAACGCATACGGCAAACGCTGCAATGGCGCGAGCGCGTGCCGCAAGGCTTTCCACATCGGCAGCGCTAATAGGTCGTGAGTAAGTTTGATCGGAATATAGCCGAATTCAAGATGAGGCGGCAGACGCACCGAAACGACGTGACGTGGGCTCGGCAGAAGCATGGTCCGCGCCACGTAACGCCCTTGCCGGATGATCCCGTCATGAAGCTGCAGTCGCTCCATAGAAACCGATTTATTGTCCGGTGACGCGCCGGGTTCGTCGGCCTGCCACCTTTCCACGATGCGGCGAACCATAGGTTCGATCGCCCGATCGTCAAGTTCGGCAGCGATGATCCAATTAGGAACAGCCGCGCTAAAATATTTTCTGGTGAGCGAGGTGGCTAACAGGAGCATCCGTAAACAGCCTTGCGCACGCGCTCGTTCCGCGACGGCGCTCCAGTCGAGATCGGGATGCGATGCAACAAAGGCGGCGATATCTTGCACCCATTTGAGTTTCCACCACATCTCCTTGCCGCCGTGGATTGCCAGAAGAAGAAGGTCATCCTCAGGCGCCAACGTCAGAAATGTGTGCCCATCCAGGTTAACCTTTTGCGCCCGGTGCCACAAACCGCCATAGTCGATATCGAGCGCCATCTTCGATGAGATCAGCCGTGTATGAGGCTCGACCGCTATACCGCTGGATTCCCCAAAGATGATCTCCTGACCCTGGAGACGATGGATCAGCGCAAACTGCGCCGGGGTCAGATCGCCTGTCCGTTTATACCCGATACCGTCCAGGGCCGCGATCGCCTCGGCGAGATCCTCGTCGCGGATCAGAAAATCCAAATCGCCGAATTGTCGCAGCCCTAGCTCACCATACGCCAGCACGGCGAGCACCGGCCCCTTGAACGGAATTGCTTCGACACCGTGTCGTTTCAACGTCTCAAGCACACGACAAAGCTCGTTGAAGAGCGCGCGATTTCCTCTGCCGATCTCGTCCACAACCGCGCGAAACGCTCCAAGGATATCGTTGGGAACGCGGTCGGCAGCTAACCGAATGAGTGTATTTGCCGCAAAACCGGTGAGTCCTTGAGCGACCGCAGTCCGGGCAAAAACGGTCCAATCTATTCCAGCCGCAAGCAGTCGTTCGATTGCAACTTGCTTCTCTTCCTCCGAGCCAACGCGGGCGCAGGCTAAAAGCAGCCGAAATTCACGCGTCAGATGCACGGCGTCCGCCGACCTGAGAACGTTAGTGCCTCTCGCATCTTCCCCGATCCGTTTGCGGGAACAGCAGTCGTCAACATCGGTAATCATTGAGTACGCTGCATGAGATCCTGCAGCAGCAGCTTCGCCTCTTCCAGTCTTTTTTCCTCGACCAGAACCTGAGCAAGGTTCACGGCGGCTGGTATGAAATCCCGGTTCTGATCAATAATGCGGCGAAAAATCGCTTCAGCCTCCGGCAGGCGCTTTTGTGCCAAACGTACCGAACCCAGCAGGTTTTGAACTACCGGATCGTCCGTAGCGCTCGTTGCCAGAGCATCTGCAACTGTTGCGGCTTTAGGGAGATTAGCTTGACGCAACGCGGCGATTGCGACAGCCGCATCTGGTGTTTTCGGCGTGAGGACCTTCTCGATCTCCACCAAATCGCCAGCGGCGTCACCATATATCATGAGCAAAACCGCGACCTCCGGGCGCGCGGTGATTTCGGGCTGGGCCGCGGCCACGTCCTGAAACAATTGGATCACTTGATCGGGATGTCCGCTTGCCAGATAGGCGCGGGCAAGCTCTGTAACCGCCGCCTGATCCGACGGGTTCGCCTTGACTAGAGGTTCAAGCAGTTTGATGGCGGCTGCGGCATCCTTGCGGCGCAGCGCGATCTCAGCGCGCAGCCGCCCGACACCCGAAGCATTCGGCTGTTTTGCCTGGAATTTCGCAAGATAGTTTTCGGCAGTCTCGAACAGACCTCGTCGAAATTTGACCACTCCGGCCAGATAATAGGCAATCGGCATTCGATCAAAAGCGCCGCTGGCATTGGTCAACAACTGATCTGCCTCTGCTAATCTATCTTCACGCGCCAGAACGAGCGCAGCGAGAAATTTTATTTGTGAATTCCCGCTCATTTTGCTCGCTTGCCGCAGGTCCCGTTGCGCCGCGGAAAGCTTATTGTCGCTGATTAACGCGTCGATACGACCGGTCAACGCTGGAACGCTGGTGGGACGCGCCTCAAGAACCTTGCTGAACGCCGCGATTGCGCCGTCGGCATCTCCCTCCGCACGAAGTAAATATCCAAGCGTTCGAGTTGTAGCTAGTTGGTTGGGAGCCGTATCGCGCGCCGCGTCGAGCTGCTCGTGTGCCTCGGGGAGTTTACGCGCCAAGATCAACAGACGTGCCAGCGCGATACGGGCTCGCCAGGAACTAGGATCAAGTTTCACGGCATCGCGTACCATGCTCTCGGCGTTGTCAAGGTTTCCGGAGTGGAGGTAGGCGAGGCCTAAACTCAACCGAACCAACGACTCAGCCGGAGCTTTCCTATCATTGGGCTTTATCTCGCGGAAGAGCGCGCTATAGTCATCTTCCAAATATAACGCCCAGGCAAGCTGTGCATCCAGATCGTCATTGGCCATGCCGCCCCGCCGCGCTGCACGAAATTCCGAAATCGCGGCGCGCCAATCCCCTCCGTCCAGGTAAATGCGACCGAGCTGGAAGTGCGCCTCGGCGTCATTGGGATTGGCCTTCAACGCATTCCGCAAATCCGCCTCGCGCCGGCGGAGATCGGCGACGTCATTTTTCTTAGTCGGCTCGTCTGTATCCGCGGCATGCACGGTTGGTACCGTGGTCAGCACAAGGGCAAACGCCGCGAGCGCCAGAAAAACATTCAAAACATTATTGGTTGACGCGGGGTTTGCCAAAATGCGCTCCTAGTTCTGATTGGCGGCTGGACGCCAATGGATCAGTGTGGTTAAACCTGGCCGTCCTTGCGCACCAAGAGTCCCTCCTGCAGGAGCCGCTCGGCGAAGGCGACCCTCTCCTGGTCATGCAGATCACCAGGGATCTCGCGGATCGCGAAAGCGGAACGATTCAATGCAAATTCCAACGCCTCACCAAAGAAGGATGGAAAGACGATGGCGCGCGCACCATAATTGATTCGAACTGTGTCGCTCTCGCTGTGCATTCGATACACGATGGCGGGCCTCGGGCCGACCACATCGTCGAGACCGAGCGGTTTCGGTTGAAAAAAGTCGACGATCTGACCGGAAATATCGAGCGGATAGGTCCTCATCAGCTCGTCCTTGAACTGCGTGATTGCTTCGCGCAGAAAAGTCTCGTCGGCGATTTCCCGGAAAGTTCCCTTCAGCCGCTTGGCCAACACATCTTCGGGGATTCGAACAAATCCGAGCGGCAGCGCGTGGCACAGGCGCTCGTCTCGAAGAATTGCCGCTCGCACTGCGGCGTGGACCAGGTCTTCCCAGAACACACCGGTAACACCAAGGGTGATGTGAAGCGACGGTTCCGCGCCACACTCGGCCGCATGCACGAAGCCACGCGGGATATAGATCAGATCGCCTTGCTCGAGCACGAACGATTGGAGGTCGCCGCGTAGCTCGCGCCCCTCGTCGCCCATTTTATCGCCCTTACCGGGCAGGGTACGGCGCTGCTTCTCGATCTTCCAATCCTTGGATCCAACGACTTGCAGGATGAAAACGTCGTGATTGTCCCAATGCGGGCTAAAGCCCTTTCCCTGAGCGGGCGTTAGGTACAAATTGGTCTGAAAGCGGTGGTTGAGTTCGGCAGCGAGCACCCGGCACAGCAGGCGGAGTCTCGGTTCCCTATGATGCAACTGGTCGAGGACCAGGGTGCCGCCGTCCCGCATATCCCCGAAAACCGCTTCCACACCCTCCGTTACCATACTCTGATATGATTTGTTTTTCTGCGTGGTCGCGTTGGCAAGCTTAACGTAATCAGGCGAGCGGGTGATGGCTTCTTCGAAATCTATGATGCTGAACAGGCCGTCGTAGTAATCGGGCTGCTTGCGATGCACAACCAGTGGCTGCCGCTCCCAGTAGCGCGATTGGAACTCCTCCTCCGCCACCGGCGCAATAAGCGACGAAAGCGATAGGTTCTGAAGGAACGCGCATACCATCGGTAAACTCCTCAAAATACGAGTACGCTGAGGTCACGCACCGGTCGATGTCAGCCGATCGCCTACCGATTTTGCATCGGGTATCGCCCAAACATTAAAATGGCGGCGTCGGACACGACCGGGACCCTTCTGATTCGGCACCGCGCCTTAGTACGCCACCTTGCTCCACCCGGCAACAAAATCATTCAACTTTAGCTCGCGAACCTTTTCGATGAGTCGAGTCTTCATTTCTTCCTCAAGCGCCTCCAGTCCGGCGGTCCCTTCGCGCCGCGTGAGCGGTATCCTGAAAAACTCCTCAGTCAGGAGTTGCCGCGTCAGTTGATTTGCGGCGTGCCAACCGGTCGGCGGAAGAAAAAAGATCCCGATATGCACCGAGGTGCTCAATCCGCTCTCGCATCGGTGCCAATTTCCTCCGGGTACGAACAACATGTCCCCGGGGTCGAGAACCTCGTCGAAAACAGGATCCGTGTCGTTCGGGGGTACCTGCTTCGGCATCCGGCGGACCGGATCTGACACAGGGGGACCGAAAATCTGCCAACGCTTGGTCCCTTCGACCTGCAAAATAACAAGGTCCTCGGGATCGTAGTGAATTTTAAACGCGCCGGCACCGGTCCCCGACGTGATCACCACGCCTGCGAAAGCGCCCTCCTGCATTTGCGTTCTGATCTCGTCGCACACGCCCGACAACGCCGGCACGTGCTCGTCCAGATGGACAATAACAACACTAAAACCGGCCGCCAGAAACTTATCCAGTTTAGTGACGTCGATCTTGCCGTTAGTCGTCCAGCGATCCGCCGGTGCAACCGCGGAGTCTTTTACCACTCGGATGTCATCGGGGCGCTTATTTGGATAATCACCCGCTTCGATCATGCACCGAAGAGCCGGCCAACCGAGCACCGGGGCATAGCGGTCGCCATTCGCGCCGGGACGGTAGACCAACTCGCGCCGACGCAGCACCTCCAGGAAGTCCGCTTTCGTTAACGGCGAAACCAAATCCGCCAGCGCTGATGGGGCGTCATCCGTTAAAGCCGTCATTGCAAACAATGCCTCCGGCCAACCCGGCAAGACGCCAGCGATTTTGGGTCCGAGACGTCTGCATCGCAGCCGAAGCGATTTAAATCCGACGACGTCAAGTTTTCAGAAGAGCGGCGTCGCATGGCAGAAAGCCCGGTCCATCACCCTACGAAGGGCAAATGCGCTTCCATCGCCCTTGATTTGATCACTCGCATGGATAATCGGCAAAGTCAAGACAGACCGAAGACAATCGGGCGCCAGGTCTCGCTCAACGATTGGCTCGATCAAGTGCCGCCAATCGGAACGTCAGCCCGTTTTATTGCCTCAGGGGTGGTCTATAACGGAATTTCACCCTAAAACCCTCGGCCTCGTGTGTTTTCCGATGCTTTCGCTAGCTCAGGTTTGGCTTCGAACACTCCCTCGCACTATCTCCTTACCCGGTCGAGCAGGGTCCCTGCCGTCGCCTCGGCAGGGATCCGACTCTTCCACCAGGACTCCGCGCGCTGCAAATCAGGCGCGGTCGTCCTGGCTTCCTACAGAATGTGATCGTCCTGGTTTTCCACCCCATTTTGTGGATTGAAGTTCGAATTCGAGGGCAATCGCGTCGATGTCCTCCTCGTTATTGCCGAACGTGAAGTCGTCAAGAATGTGGATCAGCGTTGCCTCGTACGGCGAAATTTGCGCGAAGGCACTCTTCGACGTCGCGTTCAGCAACAGTGCCACGGCCGGCGCGGTGACCGCCACCTGGGCCGCGGTCGTCACTACGGTGCGCCGGGATGGCGGCGCGGGTTCGGTATTATCGGTGTTGGTTTCGTCAGCCATAATCTTTCTCCTCTTCTCGGGCCATCTAGGCGACATGCCGCCAGACGACCCGTTCCATTGCGGGCCCTGCCCGGGGTATCTCGTGCAAGAAGAGAGCCAGCTAGCGAGATTTCCAATGATTTCAACTGTTTAGAGCAGTCGAGCCTTTCGCACCTTAGCGGAAATGTAAAGCTTTTCGACAGGTCCTCCGGAGCCACTCCCGCCACCGCTAAGCCGCCCCGCGACCTGCTCCGCGCGACGCGAGCAAGGGGAAGCGTCTCGTATCGAGCCATTCGCGCGCGACAGATCACGATGCGATCCTGAGTTTTCTGGTTTAGCTCCGCAACGGAAGTGTAAAGTTTGTCGACGGCCGCTTTTGGCCGCTATTCCGCCGTTGATCAGCGCCGATCCCGACAATCGCGGGTGCGGTCGCTCTCGAACAGAAGCGCGGCGTGGCGTGCCCGCGCGGTCCATCAGACGACGGCTGTTGCGGCTTGGAACGTTCGCTGTCCTATCGGCCTCGGGCCGCGTGCCGCGCGAAAGCTGGCGGAAAAAAATCGCGCGACAATTCCGATGTGTAAGGTTTACCGACGACGAGCCGTCATCGCGCGGTGCGCCATGCGACGTCCGGGGTGGTCCGTTCCTTCGGGATGCGGCAGTTGAAAATCGCGCCGAACCTAGCTTATCGTCGCGCTCGGGCGGTGCTTTTCGGGGTCTCGGCTTCGGCCGACACGCTACGAAATTCCGGAGACCGCATCCGTTACAACGCGGCGAGGCCGGCGTGGCATGGCGATTTCAGATTCCGTCCGGGGTGACAGCGCTGGGCCATAAAATGCGCCGCGGCGTCTCAGTTGCGAGAGCTCCGGCGAATGCGGGAGACGATCTGCAAGTCCGGATTGACACGCGCGTGATCGGACGATCGAGTTCCCTAAGGGATTTTTACGACGCATACTTCAACTCGACAAAAGAAAAACGGCTTATCCAGGTTGGCGCCAACGATGGCATAATGTGCGATCCGCTTCGGCGATTTCTGGGCAAGAGCCGAGACCAAAATTTATCGGCGGTGCTAATCGAGCCTCTTCCCTACTATTACAGGAAATTACGCGACCTCTATCGCGACTTTCCCGGGATAACTGTCGTGAATGTTGCCTGCGGCGTATGCCGCGGCCGCGCGCCACTGTATTTCATCGAACCCAGTGTCGCCGACAAGATGAACGGGAACGGCCCTGCCAACAACTGGGCGCACGGACAGGGAAGTTTTGATCCGAATGTGATTAGATACTGGATCGAGCGAAACAGGTTCCGCGGCGACGACTATGTCAGGAACATCGAGACTTATCTGCAATCGATCATATCGGTCGACGTCGATATCATCCCGTTGTCCGATATCGCGATGTCCCGACAAAATGACAATCTGCTGGTTGCCATTGACGTTCAGGGCTTCGAGCTGGACGTCGTCCGCGGCATCGATTGGAATCATCCGCCGGCGTACATCGTGCTTGAGGATGATCTCAATAAATCGGGACCGATCAGCGCGTACCTGGGATCGCGAGGGTATTACTACCTTTGCGGCCGAAATGATAAGTTATATGTGCATGGGTCGAGTTTTGTAATTTAGCGGAGATGCGCCGGACCGGGACGAACAATTAACTCACCATAGCCCGCTCACATCGCCGTTCCGGGTTTTCGGTCTTAAGGCTTGCTATGCTGAGGGGGGCGCCGGTTCGCCCAAGGGAAGGGCTCGTTCGGTGCCGGTAATTTCAAAAAGGAACATAGGCGATCCCAGCCAGCTCCATCCGAATAGTCGAAGACGAGGAAGTCGATATGTCTATCGCTGAAGTACTTGATCACCTCGTCGCGATGCCGAAGAAATCGAGCCCGATAGACATCCTCGTTGTAGTCATCTAAACCGTAGTACATGCGCCGATATGCCGGTAACAAATCGCCTTTCAAAAATCGGCTGCTTGGCAACCACGCGTCCACATCTCGCAGAGTCAGAATGAACTTACTGCGCGGATAAATCTCATCCATTTGCTTGTAAATCAGCGGAAAGGGAGAGTTTACCAGTGCGTCGTAGTCGTCGGTGGTTTGACAGCGATAAATTTTATTCGATAATCCGGCAGCCATCCAGGGGGCACAATGCAGCGTAAATACACCAAGTTTCCTCAGGGCAACGGCGAGACTTGTCGTCCCCGTCCTGGGCAAGCCGACTCCGAAAATCTTGAACGGATAAGGTTGATATTCGAAGCTAAACACCTGCTTGAGGAACGCCTCGATAAGAGAGACATCACGAGGCCTGGCTTTCCAGTCCGATAAAATATATGCCTCAACGATCTCAGGCCGGATGACGTAACGAATCGACGATCCGCCAAACGTGAATTCGCCACTGTTTTGCTCTCTTTCATAGACAAACGATTTTCCAGTTAAGTTTCTCAAATATCGTAGAGATGCGTCGAGGAAATGCCCTCGGAGTTGGTTGGGAACGGATAGTCGAACGGCCACTGGGAAGCTCCATTTTAGATCTATTGCCACAATGAAGGAGTTTTCTCCACCTTATTTTCTAACGATTAGGCCTTCCTGCATGAGGCGTTCGATAAAAACGATCTTCTCCTGATCTTCGAGGTCCCCCACAATATCGCGAATGGCATAGGCTTTGGTTTTCAGGGCGAAATCAAGGGGCTCTTCGAAGAAGCGAGGGAAAGCAATGGCCCGACTACCGAAGTTGAGGCGCACATTTTCGTCGGAAATATGAATTCTATAGACTATACCGGGGCGCGCTCCGACAATATCTTCGGCGGTGAGCTGGGTAGGCTGAAGGAAGGACGTAACCTGACCCGAGATATCGAGTGGAGCCTTCGTCACTAGCTCGTCCTTAAACCTGTCCACGACGGCGTTTAGGTAATGCTGTTCCCCAATCTTACTCAGCACGGCCATGGCGCCCTTTACCAGGCGGTCCTTCCCATCATGCATGAATCCGAACGGCAACGCACGACGCAGGCGCTCGTCCTCGTGAACTGCCACCTTGATAATCGCCTGTAGCAGGTCTTCCCAGGTGTAGGTGTGCACGCCGAGCGTAATATGGAGGGAGGGTTCTGACCCGCACTTCGCGGCATGAACAAAACCGCGCGGGATATATACCATGTCGCCCTGATCAAGCGTAAAAGAGTAGGCGTCCGCGGCGACGACCCGACCCTCCTCCTCACGCATAGTCTCATCCTTGCCCGGCAATCTGCGGCGTTGCTTTTCCACGTTCCAGTGCTTCGAGCCGACGACTTGCAATATGAATACGTCATGGTTATCCCAGTGCGGTCTAAAGCCCTGGCCCTGCGGCGGGGTCAAGTAGAGATTGGTTTGGAATTTATAGCCGAGTTGCTGTCCGAGAAGGCGGCAGAGAAGCCCAAGCTTAGCCTCGCGTTCCTCCAGATGATCGAGAAGGAGGGTTGCTCCGCCGCGCATGTCGGCGAGGACGTTCTCCAAACCTCTGGCCGCCGTTCCTTCGCGTTTTATGTTCCGCTGTCGTTTCGCCTCATCTATCGTCCAGTAACTAGAGGCGCGCGCGATTGCGTCATCGAAATCGAGCAGCGTGAACAGGTCTCCGTAGTACTGCCTGTCTGCCCGGTGCACGACCAAAGGCATCCGCTCCCAATGTCGCGCGCGGAACACTTCCTCCGCCACTGGTGTAAACAAGTTCGCGAACGTGAAATCATTGAGGAATTCACACTTCGGCCTGGAGGCGAGGACTCCGCTGAGCGCGTTGGCGTCCACAAAATCGCGATCCATAGCAGCCGCGACTAGCGGGGTGGTTTCAATGGTCATGCCTTTTCCGAATGCCACACTGATGGGCGCCGGAACGATCATCGCACAGAAGCTCTCGACGAGCTACGTCTGAGGCGCCGTAGTACACGACGGCATTGTTTGCGGCGTTATCGCGTTGCCGAGTCATACGGCAGCTTGCAACCATGGTTATGGGCGTCGGACGCGTGGCGATCAGCGCCAAAGCGCCGAACGGATCTCCGCCGGGGTCCCGGCGGCCTTCGCGATTAGAATTTCTGCTTTTGCTTGATATTAGGCAACGCCGGGTCGGCCTGGCCGGATCAGGCGGCGTGGAAAAATCCAAAAATTGGGATCTCCCGGCCACCTATTCCGCCCCCGGTTCGGCGCGATTGCCGGTTAGCCGGGCGAGTCTTTGCAACAATATCTCGCGCGGGTCGTCCTCGGGCGAGGCGGGCGGCTCGGCGGCGGGTCCGATCTGCCGCAGCAGCTCGAACAGCAGCTTGGTCGCGGGCAGATCGCCGGAGGCTGATTTCTCGACGAGTGCAGCGATGACCGCTTCGCGCCGCGTTCCGGGGCTTCCGCCGTGTTGCTGCGGTCCGCCGGTCGAGCGCTTCGGTCAGCAAACTCGCAAGATCGGTCTTCCGGCGCGGGCGGCCCCGCGGGTTTCCCGAAATCCCTTTCCGGAACCGCGTGTGCAGCGGCGGCTTGCCATAGCCGACCGCATACCCGGTCCCGGCGGAAGGCGGCTTCCCGGTGCTCTCGTCCTGCACCATGTGTCTCATCCCGGGCTTGACAACACCGCCGCTCGTATACATCTTTGCGGCTATATTGTCAATACCGCAAGTTGCTATCTTCGCATCGCAATTCCGTGTTATCGCCATCCTCGTTCCCTGTTCCGCGCCGCCGCTTCCCTGTTCCGCAAACCTGAAATCCCTGATCTCGCGAGCCTTCTCTCGGAGTTTCAGTGGGTTGGCGCGACGCGGCGGCGAAACTTCCCTGCAACCAGGGAATTGCCACACCGTCAACGCCGCCGCAGCGCCAGCACCGCCAGCGCGGCCCAGCCGAGCATCAGCGCTCCGCCGCCGAACGGCGCGATCCAGCCGAGCCATCGTCCCGCTCCGGCCGCCAGCGCGAACAGGCTCCCGCTGAACAGCACGATCCCGACCGCGAAGCTCCACCCGGCGACGGCGGCCGGCCCGCGCCGGGGCTCGCGGCCTTGCGCCAATGCGATAACCGCAACCAACGCCGCCGCGTGCGCCATGCCGTACCACGCGCCGGTGCGCAGCAATTCGGCCGCTCTCGGGTCCGCCGCCGCATGCGCCGCCAGCGCGCCGGCCAGCACCGAGGCGAGGCCCGCCAGACCAGCGATCGCGAGCCAAACGCGGGTCACCGTCCGCCGCCCCGCACGCCCAGGGTGCCTTCGCGGCGGCCGCTTTCGTCGAGCGCCTTCTCGTACACGCCCAGCGTCTGTGCGGCGATCCGCTCCTCGGCAAACTCGCGCTCAACGAGAAGCCGCCCGGCCCGCCCCATCGCGCTCCGCCGCCCCGGGTCGCGGGCCAGCGCCGCGATCGCCTGGCACAGCGCCGTGACGTCGCCCGGTGGAACGAGCAGCCCAGTCTCGTCCCCTGGCTCCTCGCCCAACCTGCCCGACTGCACGATCTCGCGGCAGCCCGGCATGTCGCTGGCGATGATTGCCCGCCCGCAGGATGCCGCTTCGAGCAACGATTTCGGCAATCCCTCGCCATAGGTGGTTGGCAAAACCGCGATCGCTGCCTCGGCCCAGACCTCGCGCACATCCTCGACGCGCCCGAGCCACGTCACTCCGGGCTGCGACGCGAGTGCCGCCAGCGCCCTGTCATCGAGCGAATCCGGATTGTCCGGGTCGGTCGGCCCGGCCAGCATCAGTTCGACTGGGAGCCCCTCGGCGCGCAGCCGTCGCACTGCCGCGACCGCGTCGAGCACGCCCTTGCTGCGCAGCATGCGACCGACCAGCGCGACCCTGACGATCGGCCCCAACGGACGACGGCACCGGGTCGGGCAACGGCGCGAAATGCGCCGTATCGACCCCGGAGCCGCGGATCAGGACGAGACGCGTCGGGTCGACCCCGAGGGCGGCGAGCGCCTCCCCGTCCTCCGGGTTCTGCACGACGACGCGCGCGCCGCTGGTGGCATGCCGCAGCCCCCGGCACATGACCGCGCGGGCCAGTCGCGCCGCACCGCCGGCCGGCGTCAACCCCGAGCCGAGACCGTTGACCGCGGCGATGCAGGCCGGCTGCTCGGCGCGCCGTGGAAACGCCAGCCGCAACGCGACGCCGCCGAACAGCACCGGCTTTAGCGCGACATGATGCACGATGGCCGGCCGCTCGCGCCGGTACAGCGCCGCAATCGCCGTGACGGCCCGGCCGGCGGCGACCGCGCGGTCGCCGCGACGGCGCCAGTGCAACGCCTCGAGGCGAAATCCTTCGGCGCGGATCCTGTCGCCATGGTCGCGCTCGCGCGCCGCGACGACGATTTCGAACCCGGCATCCCGCGCCGCCCGCGCGATCGGCAGGCGGTGCGACCAGAAATACCAGTCCTCGGTGACGAGAAAGATCAGCTTCGGCCGCGCGCGCGCCGGGCGCGGCGGCTGATCGCCCAAAGACTTGTCAATCGGAGCGTTGCGAGACTGCAAGCAAGCGGACAATCCGGAGACATCTGCCGGCAATGCCCCGAGCCTGCCGGTGGGCCGTTGCCGATCGGAAGAATCCTGTTTAATCCATCCACGGCTCCGTCGCTCGCGGAAACAGCAGAACGGGACAGATTGTTGGCGCGCATCCTCGTTACCGGCGCCGGCGGCTTTATCGGCCACGCCCTGTGCCCGGTACTTGTCGCGCGCGGTCAGCGTGTCGTCGCCGGGCTGCGCCGTCCGGCACAGGGCGACGTCCCCGGCGCCGAATCGCGGCTGCTCGGGGACATTGCCCCGGGCCGCGACTGGGGCGGCGATCTGCGCGATCTCGACATCGTCATCCATCTGGCGCAGCGCGCGCATGTCCCGCCGTCGGAACGAATCCTGTCCGCGGAGCCGGCTGCCGCCGCCGCGCTGGCTCGGGCCGCCGCGCTCTCGGGTGTGCGGCGGTTCCTGTATGTCAGTTCTATCAAGGCGATGGGCGAGACGACCGCGCCGGGCCGGCCGTTCCGTCCGGACGACACGCCGCTTCCCGGGGACGCCTACGGCCACGCCAAGCTCGCCACCGAACGGGCGCTCGCGACGGTCGCCGCCGAGACCGGGCTCGAACTCGCGATCCTGCGCCCGCCGCTGGTCTACGGCCCCGGGGTCGGCGGCAATTTCCGGGCGCTGCTCCGTCTGGCGCGAAGCGGACTGCCGCTGCCGTTCGCCGGGCTCGACAACCGCCGCAGCCTGATCGCCCGCGACAACCTGGTCGATCTGATCGCCACGGTCTCGACGCATCCGCTTGCCTTTCAGGCCGGTCGCAGCCGCATCCTGCTTGGTCGCGACGGTGCCGATCCATCCATCCCCGACGTGATCCGCATCCTCGCCACTGCCCAGGGCCGAAACGCAAAACTGTTCGCTCTCTCGACGCCGGTGTTCGCCGGGCTGCGCCGTCTGCCCCGTGTGGGGCCGGCCGTACGCCGGCTGACGCTGTCGCTGCAAGTCGATGATTCGCCGACCCGAGCGGAGTTGGGCTGGCAGCCCCCGGTCACGGCCGAGGCGGCGCTGGCCGAAACCGCGCGCGCTTTCGCGTCCGGCTAATTTCGGCTGGATCGATCGGCTGCTCCGGGCGTTGACGATTTTTTTCGTTTGCCAATGCGCCTTGTCGGGGCCGGTGGGCCCGGCTAATGTCTCAGCCTGCGGGCAGTGTTCCCGGCGACCAGCGAAGCAATCGAGTTGAAATTGGAAGCAATCGAGTTGAAATTGATAGAACGTAGATGATCCCACGGCATATCCGCCTGACCTCGCATCCCGGCGGGACCGGCCAAGGCGGCGTTCCGCTGCGCTGGGGAGCGCCGAGCCCGGAACTGCGCGGCCCCGTCGTCGCCAGCCCGGCGCAACATCACCAGCGCAATGCGATCGGATCGTACAGCGGCTCCTACGCAATTTACCGGGCGCTCGCGGTCGCGACCCGAGCGCTGGCCCCGGATCACCGGCCCGATCTGACCGATACGGCGCCGGTCGCGGTGATCGGACCCTGGCCGCAATGGGCCGACCCTAAAAAAATCGTTTCGCTCGACCCCTACGGGCATCTGGTCGGCGAGGTCTTCGCCGAGCAGATCCGCGCCGGTGTCGATGTCCGTCCGACGATCGCGGTGACCGGGGCGCATATAAACCTGCCGGAAATCCGCCAGCGCATCGCCTCCGGCGACATCATCCCGGACGGAAAATTCGTGTTGGAAAGCGGCGAGATCCGGGTCACCAAGGCCGCGATCGACCCGGTCTGGTACCTGCCCGGCATCGCCGAGCGGTTCGGCGTCGCCGAATCCGAATTGCGGCGGCGGCTGTTCGAGGAAACCGGGGGAATGTTTTCGGAACTGGTGACCCGACCCGATCTCGAACTGTTCCTGCCGCCGATCGGAGGGCAAACGGTCTACCTGTTCGGCGAGGTAGACCGAATCGGCGCGGCGGATACGTTAATAGCCTGCCGCGTTCATGACGAATGCAACGGCTCGGACGTGTTCGGCTCCGATATCTGCACATGCCGGCCCTATCTCGTCCACGGCGTTGAGGTGTGCGCCCAGACCGCGCAACAGGGAGGGGTCGGTCTCGTCGTCTATAACCGCAAGGAGGGACGCGCTCTCGGCGAGGTCACGAAGTTTCTCGTCTACAACGCGCGCAAGCGGCAGCGCGGCGGCGATACCGCCGAGACCTATTTCCAGCGCACCGAATGCGTCGCCGGCGTGCCGGACATGCGCTTCCAGGAATTGATGCCGGATGTGTTCCACTGGCTCGGGGTCGCGCGCATCGACCGCTGGGTGTCGATGTCCAACATGAAGGCGGGCGCGCTGCGCACCCAGGGCATCGAGATCGTCGAGCAGGTCGCGATCCCGGACGCGCTGGTGCCGCCCGACGCTCATGTCGAGATCGCGGCCAAGAGAGCAGCGGGATATTTTACCCCAGCCGGGCCGCCGAGCACGGACGAGCTGCGCGGCACCAGAGGACGCGGCCTGGGTGCGTAATTTCGGGGAGTGTACCTTTCGCGAGTGTGACGCCGGAGGCGCGTGCTGACCGGCACTCCGTCTCATTCCACCGATTACCTGCGCACCGCCACGGCGGTTCGCGAACGCTGCGGCCTCGTCTTCGCCGCCGCCCAACGCGGCGAAACCCGGCATTTCGCACTCGACCTGGATCGTTTGGACGAGGCGGCCGCGCGCGTCGTATCGGTGACGCGCCGCCGCTACCCCGATCTCGTCGTGCCGTTCCACAGCCGCTGGCGGCACTTCTCGGTGGGCGGCGTCGATCGCGCGCGCCTCCTCGCGGCCCGTGCCGATCCGGCCGACCGGCGGAAACCGCGCGAGCCCGGCTCGATCTAGCGATCGTCTCGGTATTGCTCGACGCCGGGGCCGGCCCGCACTGGCGCTACCGCGAAGCCGAGACCGGGCAGGTTCTCGGACGCTCGGAGGGGCTCGCCGTGGCCAGCCTGCGCGCGATGCAGGAAGGGCTGTTCTCGGCCGATCCGCGCAGCTCCTGGCGCGCCGATGCCGCCGCGCTCGCGTCGCTGTCGGCAGTCAGGCTCGGCGCGGCGTTTCAGCACGGCCCGCAAAACCCGCTAGCCGGCCTGGAGGGCAGGGTCTTGCTGCTGCGCCGCCTCGGCGCGGTCGCGGCGAGCCTCCCCGAGCTGTTCGGTTCGCCGCCCCGGCTCGGCAACCTCTACGATTTTTGGCTCGCGAAGCGTGACGATCTGCCTGCCCCGGAGATGCTGCGGCTCCTGCTGCACGCGTTCGGCCCGATCTGGCCGGGGCGCCTGTCGCTTTGCGGCATCCCGCTCGGCGATTGCGGCCGGCACCCCGCCGTATCGGGGGATGGTGTCGTGCCGTTCCACAAGCTCAGCCAGTGGCTCGTCTACTCGCTGATCGAACCACTCGCCGATGCCGGCTTCACTGTCACCGACATCGACGGCCTGACCGGCCTCGCCGAATACCGCAATGGCGGCCTGTTTATCGACACCGGGGTCATCGTCGCCCGCGACCCCGAGCTGCCGCGGCGCACCCTCGACCCGTTTGCGGACGAAATCGTCGAGTGGCGCGCCCTGACGATCGCGTTGCTCGACCGTCTCGCCGAGCGGGTGCGCGAGCAACTCGGCGTCACGCCGGCCGATTTCCCGCTCACGAAAGTCCTCGAAGGCGGGACCTGGGCCGCCGGCCGCGACATTGCCGCCGAGCGCCGTCCGGGCGGCGGGCCGCCGCTGCTGATCGCCACCGACGGCACGGTTTTTTGATCGGAGAAGGTGATGCCGCAAACGGCCGGGTCCGATGGCGATTGGGTCACCGTGATCGATCACCCGCTGGTACAGCACAAGCTGTCGCTGATGCGGCGGCATGACACGAGCACGACGAAGTTTCGCGCGCTGATGCGCGAGGTCAGCCTGCTGCTCGGGTACGAGGCGACCCGCGATCTCGCGCTCGAAGACACCGAAATCGAGACGCCGCTCGAACGTGGCGTTTTCCCGATCCTCGCCGGCAAGAAATTGTGTCTCGTGTCGATCCTGCGCGCTGGCAACGGCATCCTCGACGGTATGCTCGACCTCGTGCCGTCTGCGCGGGTCGGTCATATCGGCATCTATCGCCAGCCGCACACGCTGGAGGCCGTCGAATATTATCTGAAGCTGCCGGAGGACCTGCCTGAGCGTGACGTGATCCTTGTCGATCCGATGCTGGCGACCGGTAATTCAGCCATCGCGGCGATCTCGCGTCTGGTCGAGTTGCGCGCGCGCTCGATCAAGTTCGTCTGTCTCGTCGCGGCGCCCGACGGGATCGCCGCGCTGCACCGCTTCTTTCCCGAAGTCGCGATCGTCACCGCGTCGGTCGACCGCTGCCTCGACAGCCACGGCTATATCCTGCCGGGGCTCGGCGACGCCGGCGACCGGCTGTTCGGGACGAAGTGAGGCTTCGCGTCAGCCGCACCTCCAGCCTGTTCGCCTATTTCCGCCAGCTGTCGCGCGCGAGCGCGACAAACCGGACGCGCTGCCCGGGCGACAGCGCCGCCAGGAAATCGATCATTTGCGCCGTCGTCTCGCGGTTGAGCCGGAGCCGCTCGCCATATGCCGCCTCGAACGATTGAGCAACTTCGGTGGCGTTCATCACCGGCTTCCCGGCCGCGTCCCAGGCGGAACGATATAACGGCACGACTTGCTGCTGAACCCTGTCGCGGCGCGCGCGCAGCTCGGCGATAAACTTGTCGAAAGCAGCCTGCTGTGCGGAATCGAGATCCAGCTGCGCGCCGATCCGCTCGAAACGCTGGTCGAGACTACGGGCCGGCGGTTCTTCGATGCGGCTCCACACGGCACCCGCCACGAAGAGCACGTTGAGAACCAGCGATACCGCCAGGACGGCCGACAGGATGCGGGAACGCGACCAGCCGGTTCGTCTCACGGCGGCCCCGGCCATGGTCATGCTACACGCCCCCGGTCAGGTCGCGGAAGAACGCGGGAGACGAGCCGAACAGGTCCTGCGCGACGCCATCGTCGAACCCCGGCCCGCTCCGCCCCAGCATCCCGGACGTGTCCATGCCGAGGGTGAAGCCGAGCCACCCCGCCACGACCATGGCGGCGGCAAGACCGCCCCACTGCGCGATTGCGGCAACCCCTGGTCGCTCGCCACGCCTAGCCTGGAACGGAAGGACAGCCCCACGACGGCTTTGACCGCTGTCGCCGACCAGCGCGGTGGCGCGCGCAAGCCCTGTCTTTGAAAACGTCTGGTACGTCGAGCCGCTCGCCAGGGCCCGCGCCGCGGCGATGTCGCCGGCAGCCTCCGGGTGGCTCCGGAGCCATTCGGCGATGCGCTCCCGCTCGTCCGAATCGAGTCGCCCGTCGGCGAACGCCGCCATATCAAGAAAGCGGTCGCATTCATCCTCAACCGCGTCGGTCACGCGGCTGCGCTGCCAGAGATTACGATCGGCGATATCCATCCGCGCCCGACAACCCACCGCGCGATCCCCATTCGGTCACGCTTGCATACTATTTTATGGAAGGGAACCGACCTAATCCCCGTCAACCCCGACCCTTGAGAAAAATAGCGCCAAAGTGTTCCGTCGGTCACTTCGGGCATCGCCAGCCCCGCGCACGGACGTCCGGTCACGATTGCAGGTCGGCCTTGAAATACGCCCGCAGCTTGATCATCGCCTTGTGATGCGTGCTGCGTACGGTCTGCGGGTCGATCCCGAGCGTCTGCGCGATCTCGGCCACATCCATTTCGCGATCATAGAGCATCGCGAGGATCTCGCGCTGGCGCGGCGACAGCAGGGCCTCGGGCAGCTTCAATCGGACCGGGGGCTCGACCGGATCAACCGCGAGCCGGCCCTCTGGAACGGAATCGATCGGGACGGCTTCCGCCCGCCGTCGGCGCAGCGCGTCGCGGGCGGTGCTGCGGGCGACGATCGTCAGCCAGGTTGAAAGTGCCGCGCGCGCCGGGTCGTAGCTGCGCAGCAGCCGGAAATCGTCCTTGCACAGTCGGACGAAGACATCCTGCGTCAAATCCTCGATCTCGCCGGTGGGAGGCGCAAGACCGCGCACCGCGGCGACGATCAGCCCGCCGTAACGGCGAATAAAGACCTGCCAGGCTTCGGGGTCGCCATTCAGCAGCGCAGCCGGGAGAGCCTCGTTCGCCAACCGCCCTCCCGCTCAGCCCCGGTACTCAGGAAAGCGCCGCAAAGAAGTCGTTGCCCTTATCGTCGACGACGATAAAGGCCGGGAAATCGACTACCTCGATGCGCCAGATCGCCTCCATCCCGAGTTCCGGATATTCGAGCAGCTCGACCTTCTTGATGCAGTCCAGCGCCAGCCGCGCCGCCGGTCCGCCGACCGAGCCGAGATAGAATCCGCCGTATTGTTTGCAGGCTTCGCGCACCTCGGGACCGCGATTGCCCTTGGCGAGCGTGATGAAACTGCCGCCAGCCGCCATGAACGGACCGACATAGGTGTCCATCCGGCCCGCCGTTGTCGGCCCGAACGACCCCGAGGCGTAGCCCTGCGGCGTCTTGGCTGGGCCGGCGTAATAGATCGGATGGTCCTTGACGTATTGCGGCAAGCCCTCGCCGCGGTCGATCCGCTCCTGCAATTTGGCGTGCGCGATGTCGCGCGCGACGATCAGCGTGCCCGACAGGCTGAGCCGCGTCTTGATCGGGTATTGCGACAGCGTGCGGCGGACCTCGTCCATCGGCCGCGACAGATCGATCCGCACGACCTCGCCGCCGAGCGTCTTCTCGTCGATCTCGGGCAGGTACCTGGCCGGGTCGGTTTCGAGCTGTTCGACGAAAACGCCCTCGCGCGTTGATTCTTCCCAATATCTGCCGGTCGGCCGAGCAGGACACGCCGATCCCGATCGGCAGGCTCGCGCCATGGCGCGGCAAGCGGATCACCCTGACGTCATGGCAAAAATATTTGCCGCCGAATTGCGCGCCAATGCCGAGACCGCGTGTCAGCTCCAGCACCTCGGCCTCGAAATCGCGGTCGCGGTAGGCTTGGCCGTATTTGTTGCCGGAGGTCGGCAGGCTGTCGAGATAGCGGCAGCTCGCCAGTTTCACGGTCTTCAGATTCATCTCGGCCGAGGTGCCGCCGATGACGATTGCGAGATGATATGGCGGACAGGCGGCGGTGCCGAGCGTGCGGAGCTTCTCGTCGATGAACCTCGTCAGCGATTTCGGATTCAGCACCGCCTTGGTCTGCTGATACAGAAAGCTCTTGTTCGCCGAGCCGCCGCCCTTCGCGATGAACAGGAATTTGTACTGGTCGCCGGGCTCGGCGTAGAGGTCGATCTGGGCCGGCAGATTGTCGCCGGTATTGACCTCCTCGTACATCGACAAGGGCGCCACCTGGCTATAGCGCAAATGGTGCTCAGTGTAGATCCGCCTGATGCCCTCGGACAGCGCCGCCGCGTCGTCGCCGCCGGTCCATACACTCTGGCCTTTTCTGCCCATCACGATCGCGGTGCCGGTGTCCTGGCACATCGGCAGGACCTTGCCGGCCGCGATATTCGCGTTCTTCAGCAGGTCGAACGCAACGAAGCGGTCGTTTGCCGACGCCTCGGGGTCGTCGAGAATGGCTCGCAGCTGCGCCAGATGCCCAGGGCGCAGCAAATGCTGACAATCAAGGAAGGCCTCGCGCGCCAGCAGCGTCAGGGCCTCGGGCGCGACCTTGACCACAGGCTGTCCATCGAACAATGCCGACGCGACATGGTCGCCCGTCAGCTTGCGATACGCGGTGTCGTCATGGCCCAACGGAAAAAGTTCATGGAACTCGGCGTCGCTCATGCGGAACTCCAACGGCTGAGTGCAGGAGAATCTTCCGTGCGATCCGCGGCCGGCCGGCCAGACCGCCCCGCCATCGGCTCGCCCGGGCCGCTTCAGTGATACGGATCGGCCGCGTCGCGCAGCCCGTCACCGAGAAAATTGAACGCCAGCACGGTCAGGATCACAGGGATGACCGGTAGCATCAGCCACGGGTAAAGCGCGACGACGCTGATATTCTGCGCCTCGTTGAGCAAGACGCCCCAGCTTGTGATCGGCGGCCGCAGCCCGAGGCCGAGAAACGACAGCGCCGTCTCGCCGAGGATCATGGCGGGAATTGTCAACGTGGCCGACGCGATCAGGTGGCTCATAAAGCTCGGCAGCAGATGGCGGCCGATAATCCGCGCCGGTTTAGCGCCCATGAGCACGGCGGCGGTGCAGAAATCCTCCTCGCGCAGCGCCAGCAGCTTCGAGCGCACCGCGCGCGCCAGGTGCGTCCACTCGATCATGCCGAGGATGATCGTGATGCCGAAATAGACGAGCAGCGGGCTCCAGGTCACCGGCAGGATTGCCGACAGCGCCATCCACAGCGGCAGATGCGGAAACGACTGGATGACCTCGATCGCGCGCTGGATCAGCATGTCGGTCCAGCCGCCGTAATACCCGGCGATGCCGCCGATCACGATGCCGAGTACAAAGCTGATCGTGACGCCGATCAGCCCCACCGTAAGCGAGATTCGCGCACCGTAAATGATGCGCGACAACAGATCGCGGCCGAGCCGGTCGCTGCCGAGCAGGAACATTTCGCCGCCCGCCGGCGGACAGGCCAAGTGCAAGTCGCCGGGGATCAGGCCCCAGAAATCGTACGAATCGCCGCGGCAGAAAAAACGGATCGGCTGCCGCTTTTCGGGATCAGCGGTATAGACCCGGCGCAAGTTCGTCATATCGAGCCGGTAGTCATAGCCGTAAACATACGGCCACACGAGACGGCCGTCATGGAACACATGAATCGCCTGCGGCGGCGCATAGATGTGATCGACGTGGCGACTGTCGAGGCCGTAGGGCGCGAGGAATTCGCAGACCAAGATCATCGCATACAGCGCGAGCAGGATTGCGCCGGAGACCACGGCCACCCGGTGCCGCCGAAACCGCCACCACATCAAGAGAATGGGCGGTGCCCGGTAATACCGCTCCTGCGTCGCCGTCATCGCCTCGACCGCGTAGGGGTCGAACGGCGCCGGCGACACGTAATGCGGCATCGACTCGACGCCGCGTGCAGCCGCGGCTTCCGCTTTTTCGGGGGGCGCTCCGCCGGCGGCGAGGCCGATCTCGCTCATTCCGATCGCCCCGTTTGCAGGCGGATGCGCGGGTCGAGCGCAGCCAGCGCAAGGTCAGAGAGAAACACCCCGATGACGGTTAGAAAAGCCATGAACATCAGGAACGAGCCGGCGAGAAACATGTCCTGGCTGCGCAGCGCCTCGAGCAGCATCGGGCCTGTCGTCGGCAGCGACATCACGATCGACACGACGGCCGCTCCGGAGATGACATGCGGCAACAGCGATCCGATGTCCGAGATGAACGGGTTCAGCGCCAAGCGCAGCGGGTATTTGAACAGGACCTTGAGCGGATGCAGCCCCTTGGCTCGCGCCGTCACGACGTACTGCTTCTGCAGTTCGTCAAGCAGATTGGCGCGCAGTCGCCGGATCATCGCGGCGGTCCCGGCGGTGCCGATCACGATCACCGGGATCCACAGATGCGCGGCAACGGATAGAACCTTGCCCCAGCTCCACGGTCTGTCGATATAGACCGGGTCCATCAGCCCGCCGATCGAAATCCCGAACCAGACATTGGCGAGGTACAGCAGCACCAGCGCCAGCAGAAAACTCGGCGTCGCGAGCCCCAGGAAACCGATGAAGGTCAGCAGGTAATCGCTCAGGCTGTACTGGTGCGTCGCCGAATAGACCCCGATCGGGAACGCGACGAGATACGTAAAGATGATCGTCGTGAAAGAGACGATAAAGGTCAGGAGCAGCCGATCACCGACCACGCTGTTGACCGGCAGGTCGTACAGGAACGAATATCCCATGTCGCCCTGCAGCAGCCCGCCCGCCCAATACAGGTACTGCTGCCACATCGGCTGGTCGAAGCCGTACTGCGCCTTCAGGAACGCGATCTTGTCGAGATTGGCATGCTCGCCCGAGCTTTGCAGCTCGGCCATGTAGGTCGAGAAATAATCGCCGGGCGGCAGCTGGATGATGACAAAGATTACGATGCTGATGGCGATCAGCGTCGGGATCATGATCAGGATCCGATGGACCAGGTAGCCGAGCATCTAAAGAGCTTCTCCTGACGAGGAGCGAGGGTGTTCCGCTTCCTCTGCCCCTTTATCCCAACAATCGCAGCACATTCATAGCGCCGGGCATCGGCAATATTGCCGCCCTGAGGCGCACGCGAGCTCGCCGCTGCCGTCCCCCGAATGTCGCCCCGAGCCTTGTGCGTCCTCAGCCTGGCGGCGCTGTTTTGACCGAGGCGGCCGGGGCCGGCGTGTCGTCGAGCCAGAACGTGTCCGGCTTGTACATGCCGAAATGCGCGCCAGGGTTCCAGTTGTACATGCCATCAACCGGCACGTTGCGCAGGCGCGTGCTGACCACAACCGGCTGCGGCACCCCGGCGATGATGCCGATCGAAAAGACCTCGTCGGCCCAGAGGCGCAGCATCTCGTGCCAGATTTGGGCGCGCTCGGCGGCATCCGCCGCAAGCAGCCAAGCTTCGTAGAGGACGAGGAGCCGCCCCGCCGAGGGCAGGTCGGGCGGCTCGCCGGCCAGGCCCTTGGTCTCGAAATATTGGCCCCATTTCGGCCATTGGAGCTGTTGCTGCGTTGTCGGCGCGAATTCCGCCGGCGACATATCGGCCGTCGGCAGGCCGTTCTCGACGCCCTTGGAGATCGACATCAGCGTCTGCCCGGAGAACACGCGGCGGCGGAACAGGGTCAGCTGCATCGGGCGCGTGAACAGCCGGACGCCGACCCGCTGCCAGGCATCGCGGATCAATTCGGTGACGTCGCCTTTGTCGCGTCGACTCGCCTGAATCCTCGACGACGATGTCGAGCGGCCTGCCGTCAGGCAGATGCCGCAGCCCGTCTGCGCCACGCGCCAGCCCGATTTCGTCGAGCAGCCGGTTGGCCTCGGCGATGTCGAACTGGGCCCATGCTTGGCGATACTCGGGGCGATAGAGCGGGCTTTGCGGTAAGATCGTGTTCTGGCCCTCGATCGCCAGCCCGAAATAGATCGCTTGGTTGATCTCGTGCCGGTTAGTAGCGAGCGACAGCGCGCGACGAAAGCGAACGTCGCGCACCAGTTCTCGCCAGGTTGCGTCATCGACGTTGAGATTGGGATACAGCGCGAGCTGGCTGCCCGGCCCAGTACGCCACAGCAACACCTTGTACCCGTTCTGGTCCTCGCCGGCCTTCAAGAACGTGTAGTCGTCAAAGCTCAGATAGCGCGCCTGCAAATCGCTCTCTCCGGCGCCGGTCTTGGCCGGGATGATCTTGCTGTTCGCGATCGAGAACACGACCCGGTCGATATACGGCAATTGCTGGCCGGTGCTGTCGATCCGATAGTAGTAGGGGTTGCGCTCGAACACGAGGCGATCCGAGGGCGGCCGCGTCTTCAGTACCCACGGTTCGAGCGTCGGCTCGTCCGGGTTGTCGTTCTTGTACATGTCTTCTTTTTTGTTGTGTAGCGCCGCCCAGTTGCGCGCCCCTGCCTCCTTGACCAGGGCGGCGAGCTTCTCCTTGTCGGCGTATTTCTTGTGAAACTGCTTCAGGTAGTGCGCCGGCGCGTAGATGTAGAGCGGGCTGGCCCCGGCCAGGGCCGGCAGAAACAGCGGGTTCGGCCGCGCCCAGGTGTAGCGCACCGTCTCTCGATCGAGCACTTCGAAGCGCGGCGGCTCGCCATGCGGCATCAAGACGACCGGCAGGCCGGCCATCGACAGCTCCTTCTTGCTCGCCACATCCTCGAACCAATAGCGGAAGTCCTCGCTGGTGAACGGGTGGCCGTCGGACCATTTATGGCCGGGCCGCAGATGCAGCGTGAAGACGCGACCATCCTCGACATCGAGCCGTTCGAGGATGTCCGGCACGATTTCGAGCGACGGCGTATAGGCGACGAGTCGGGCATACCCGTAGACGACCATGATCCTGGTGTCCTTGGGGCTTGCCATCAGCATGCGCAACTCGCCGCCGGGGCGGCCGACCGACCCGATATCCTCCGCCATATCCGGGACCCGCGGCACGCGCGCCTCAACCGGCGGCAAGGTGCCGGCAGCGACCTGCGGCGCCAGCATCGGGGTCTCGCGCAGTCCGGTCGCCGCTACCGGCCCGGGCACCAGAAGCGCCCACGACATAATCAAGGAAAACAAAAGTGCGAGGCGCAACGACGCGCCGTCATTCCGGTTCATGGATCGGTCCTCGATCGACCGCCAGGATCTCCTCGGCCGATCCGATACGTCGAACTATCGCGGAAACGACACCTCCACGATCCCGAGTGGGCCGTATTTGGCGCGGATATGGGCGCCCGGTTCGGTGAAAACCAGCCCGGTATGCGTCCCGGTCGTGACGAACGTGCCCGCGGGCACGCCGCCGCGCCGCTTCGCGACAAAATTGACCAGCTCGACAAGCAGCGTGATCGGATCGCCGGCTCGCAGCCCGGTACATTCGGCGAGTTGCTTGCCATCGGCCGTCACCTCGATCGGTGGATGCACCAGATCGATCCTCTGCCAGTTCGAGGCGGCGGCGCCATACACGAGCGCGCCGTTTGAGAAATTGTCGGCGAGCACCTGCAGCCGGTCGAGCGAGCGGAAATCCTGGTAGCGCGAATCGACCACCTCAATCGTCGGATGCAGCGTCGACGCCGAAACGATTTGGTCACGCCCGTAGGGTAGCGCGCGCGGGTTGAATGCTTGGTTAACGCGAAAGCCGATCTCACACTCGATCCCGATCACATGAAAGCCTGTTGCCGGCAGGGTGGCAGGGCTCGCATGCACCTTCGCGGCGTAGATCGGGGCGCAGAAAATCCCGCCCTCGGGCGAGTAGCCGACCTTCCAGCCGCCGGCCCGCTCGCCGAGACGGCGCATCACCGTGTCCTGGATCGCATACGAATCGGCCTCGGATTGCGGCCGCGCCGCCTCGGGGAGTGTCGCGATCGGCTGCCCCGAACGCGCCGCGGCGAGCGCGATGGCCGCCGCCTCGATCTGCTGTGGGGTCATCGCGTTCGTTTCAGTTGCCGCCGTCGAGCGCGCCAAGATAATCGAGCGCCGCGGCGACGCCGCCCTTCTGGTGCGGTATGCCGGCGCGGTGCAGCCCCATCTCGACGCCACACAGCGTGCCGCACAGCATCAGATCGTTGAAATGTCCGAGATGGCCGATGCGAAAGATTTTTCCCCGCATCTTGCCGAGCCCGGTGCCGAGCGACATGTCGAACGCGTCGAGGATGATTTCGCGGACCCGATCGGCGTCGTAGCCCTCGGGCACCAGCACCGCGGTCAACGAGTCGGAATATTCCCGCGGGTCGGCGCACAGGAGTCCGAGGCCCCAGCCCCGCACGGCGCGGCGCGTCGCCTCGGCGTGACGTGAATGGCGGCGGAACACATTGTCCAGCCCCTCCTCGTCGAGCAGCATCTTCAGCGCCTCGCGCAGCCCGAACAGCAGGTTGGTCCCCGGCGTGTACGGGAAGAACCCGGTTCGCCCGGTGTCGGCCATCGCCTCCCAGTCCCAGTACGAGCGCGTCAGCTTGGCATTCTTGCTGGCGGACAGCGCCTTGTCCGAGACCGCGTTGAACCCGAGGCCCGGCGGCAGCATCAGCCCCTTCTGCGAGCCGCCGATCGTGACATCGACCCGCCACTCGTCATGCCGGTAGTCGATCGAGCCGAGCGAGGAGATCGTATCGACCATGAATAGCGCCGGGTGCCGAGCCTCATCGATCGCGGCGCGGATCTCGGGGATGCGACTCGTCACCCCGGTCGAGGTCTCGTTGTGCACGACGCACACCGCCTTGATCCGGTGCTCGCGGTCGGCGCGCAACGTCTCGGCGACTTGCGCCGGATCGACCCCGTGCCGCCAGTCACCTGGGACGAGTTCGACATCGAGCCCGAGACGGCCCGCCATCTGCCGCCACAGCGTCGCGAAGTGCCCGGTCTCGAACATCAGGACCCGATCGCCCGGCGACAGCGTATTGACGAGCGCCGCCTCCCACGCCCCGGTGCCGGACGAGGGATAGATCACGACCGTGCCGGCGGTCTGGAACACCCGCTTCATGCCGGCCACGACGTCCCGGCCGAGTTCGGTGAATTCCGGGCCGCGATGGTCGATCGTCGGGAACGCGATCGCGTGCAGCACCCGGTCGGGCACATTGGTCGGTCCGGGGATCTGCAGAAAATGACGGCCGGTATGGCCGGTCCGCTGGTTCTTCATCGGCGCGGGCTCCAACGCAAGCCGGCACAGTTTGAAACGGAACCGCTGCGGCGACAAGCGGAGGGTATGCCCGCCCCGATTTGTCCCGGGTTACCCGCCGGTTCCCGGCACTCTCGATTGCGTCGCGCGAACCATTTCCCGGATCAAGGCAATGACCTGTTCGGGCGCGTTGTGGTGGATCATATGCCCGGTTCGCGGCAGCGTTCGCAGTGTGCTGCGCGCCACGGCCTGGTATAGGCGCGCCGATTGGCGCTCGAAATTGACGATCCGGTCTCCCGGTCCCCCGACAATCGCGGTCGGCGGCCGCAAGTCGCGATATCTCCCGCCCAAGGCGGCCGCCCCCGGGATCAGCAGCGCCGCCTCGGCGGCGGCGGATCGCAGATGCCAGGGGCGGAAGATCAGCTCGCTCGGAACCCCTTCCGCGAAGGATTGCGTCACCGGCGCCGGCGCGAACAGCAGTTTGTAGAGCAGCGGTTTCGATAACCGGCCGAGCCAGGGCGACACCGCATAGCGCAGGATGTCGCCGACGACTGGCACCGCCGGCCAGAATCCCAGCAACACATCGAGCCGAAGCGTCGGGAAATAATAGCCCGCCAGCAGCACCAGCCCGGCAGTCGCGTCCGGGTCGCTCAGCGCCATTTCGAGCGCGACCATCGTGCCCCACGAATGCCCGACGATGACCGGCCGCTGTATCCGCAGCGTATCGAGCGCGTCGCGCAACAGCGCGGCCTGCGCCGCCGGTGTCCAAATCCGGCCGCGCGGCCGCTCGCTGTAGCCGAATCCGGGCCGATCGAACACGATGACGCGGTGATCGGCGGCCAGCGGGTCGATGATCCCGCTGGCGGTCATTTCATTCGTCAACGCTCCGAGCCCGTGCAGCAGCACGATCGGCGGCCCGCTGCCGCGCTCCAGATAATGTAGGCGCACGCCGTCGATCGTGATGAAACGGCCCTGCGGCGGATTGCGGCGCTCGGCCCGCTTGGCGAGCGCGTAATTGACCGCCGCCGAGGCCGCCAGCGCCAGCAGTACTGTCGCTGCGCTTCGTCCGTACGTGTCCAGAGCCCGCCCGCCCGCAGACCGCTTGTCCGGAGGGAACACCGGCATCACTCGGCCGGCGACAGAGCGGACGCGGCGCCCGGAACGCGTTCTCGTGACGGCCTGCCGGCCCGCGCCGGCCGCGCCAGGAACAGCAGCAGCGAGCGCCCCGTCACCTCATAGCCGTGCCCGAAGGCGAGGCGCGCCGGCTCCTCGGGATCGTCGTCCTCCTCCGGCAGGTTGGTGTCGATCAGGCGAACCCAGTCGCGGCCGCCCGTCACCTCGGGCAACGTGAACACGACGACGTCGTGATGCGCATTCATAATCAGCAGCAGCGTCGCCTCACTGCCGCGGCGCGGGATGCCGCTTACCTGCGCCCTTCCATCGAGCAGCAGGCCGAGGCATTTGGCGCGCGGGTCATGCCAATGCTCCTCCGTCATCTCGTCGCCGTCCGGGGTCAGCCAGGTCGAGTCCTTGATCCCGAGCTCCTCGTTCCATTGCGCCGACAGGAACCGGCTCTGCCGCAACACCGCGTATTGTCGGCGCAGGCGTGTCAGTTTTTCGGTAAAGCGGATCAGCGCCTGGCCGGGCTCGTCATGCTCCCAATCGACCCACGAGATCTCGTTGTCCTGGCAGTAGGCGTTGTTGTTGCCCTGCTGCGTGCGGCCGAACTCGTCACCGGCCAGCACCATCGGCGTCCCCTGCGACAACAGCAAGGTCGCCAGCATGTTCCGCTTCTGCCGCTCGCGCAATTCGACGATTTCGGGGTCGTCGGTCGGCCCCTCGGCGCCGTGGTCCCACGAGCGGTTATCGGAATGGCCGTCGCGATTGTCCTCGCCGTTCGCCTCGTTGTGTTTGTCGTTGTACGAAACGAGGTCGTTGAGCGTGAACCCGTCATGCGCGGTGATGAAATTGACGCTGGCCCACGGCTTGCGGCCGCGCCGGTTGAACAAATCGCCAGACGCCGTGATTCGCGTCGCCAGTTCGGCGAGAATGCCCTCGTCGCCCTTCCAATAGGCGCGCACCGTGTCGCGGAAACGGTCGTTCCACTCGGCCCAGCCCGGCGGAAAGCCGCCTACCTGATAGCCACCGGGGCCACAATCCCACGGCTCGGTAATCAACTTGACCGACGACAGCACCGGGTCCTGCCGGCACGAATCGAGAAACCCGCCTCCCTCGTCAAACCCATAGGGTTCGCGCGCCAGGATCGTGCCGAGGTCGAAGCGGAACCCGTCGACATGCATTTCCTCGACCCAGTAGCGCAGCGAGTCGGTGACCATCTGCAACACGCGCTGATGCGACAGGTTCAGCGTGTTGCCGGTCCCGGTATCATTGATGAAATAGCGTGGCTCATCGGGCAGCAGGCGGTAGTAAGATGCGTTGTCGATGCCCTTGAACGACAGCGTCGGTCCGAGCTCGTTGCCTTCGGCCGTATGGTTGTACACGACGTCGAGGATCACCTCGATCCCGGCCTCATGGAACCGCGCGACCATCTCCTTGAACTCGGAAAACGCGAAATCCGGCACGCTCGCGTAGCGCCGCGCCAGCGCGAAGAACGAGATCGAGTTGTACCCCCAATAATTGACAAGGCTCTTCTCGAGCAGATGACTGTCATCGACAAACAAATGCACCGGCAACAGTTCGACGGCGGTGACGCCGATGCGGCGGATATGGTCAAGTACAGCCGGGTCGGTCAGCCCGCGGAACGTGCCGCGCAGCGCCTCGGGCACTTCAGGGTGCCGCATTGTAAAGCCGCGTACATGCAGTTCGTATACGATCGTGCGCTCCCAGGCCGTGCGTGGCGGACGGTCGTCGCCCCAGGTAAAGGCCGGGTCGACGACGCGGCATTTCGGGATGAAGCGAGCGCTATCCCGCTTGTCGAAGGTCAAATCGTCGCCGCTCTCCATCGCGTAGCCGAACAGCGCCGGATTCCATTCAAGACGACCGTGCAGCGCCTTGGCATACGGATCGAGCAGCAGCTTGTTCGGGTTGAAACGATGACCGCCTTCCGGTTCGTACGGCCCGGACACCCGATAGCCGTAGATCGTGCCGGGACGCGCGTCGGGCAGGAAGCCGTGCCAAACCTCGTCGGTGTATTCGGGTAGCGCGATGCGCTCGATCTCGGTCTCGCCGTCGTCCTCGAACAGGCACAGCTCGACCTTTGTCGCGTTGGCCGAGAACAGCGCGAAATTGACGCCGCGGCCGTTCCAGGTAGCGCCGAGCGGGTTCGGCCACCCTTCTCGCAGGCGGGATTTGCGGATCGGCGCGCCGTCCGCTGTGTTGTTCGGCACTTCTCGGCTCCGGCTTCGGTTCGATTGGAGGGCGTCGCGCCGCCGCCGAGGGAATACCCGCGGTTTCGGATCGACCCGCTACAAACGTTCATGTTGTCCAACAGTTCAAGCGAGCCCGAGCCGTTGGCTGGCGATGCGGGCGCCGTCCGCCATCGCCTTCAGCTTGGCCCAGACGACGTCCTCGGTGACCCGTCCCATGCCGGCCGAGGTATCGAAGCCGCAATCGGTGCCGGCCATCACGCGATGCGGGTCGCCGACCGCGCGCGCGACATTTTCGAGCCGGTCGGCGACGACCTCGGGATGCTCGACAAACCCGGTCAAATCGTCGATAACACCGGCGACGATGATCTGGTCGTCGGCCAGCGGGAATTTCCCCAAGACGCGCCATTCGTGCTGGTGCCGCGGGTTCGCAAACGGCAGCACAAAACCGCCGACATTGGCCTTTTCCAGCAGCGGCAGGATTTCTTCGAGCGGCACATCGCAATCGTGCGGCCCCTCGTAATTGCCCCAGCAGACATGCAGCCTGACACGGTCGCGCGGAATATTGGCGATGGCGCGGTTGATCGTCTCGACGACGCGCTCGACAAAGCCAAGGAAATCCGCCAGCGGCCGCTCGTTGTATGACAAATGCCGTTCGAGCGCGAGATCGGGGCAGTCGAGCTGCAACAGAAACCCATTCGCGACGATCCTCTCGTATTCGATCCTGAGCGCGGCGGCCAGCGCCGCGAGATAGGCCTCCTCGGTGTCGTAGAATTCGTTCTTCATCGCGGCCGCGACGATGCCGGGCGACGGCGCGGTCATGAACGGCTCGACAAACCCGCCCGGGCGTTCGTCGAGTGCGGCGCGGAAATCGGCGCACTCGGCGTTCAGCTCGCTGTCATCGACATAGCGCACCTCGCCGATTGCGCGCGGCGGCTCGTAATTGCCGACCGCTTCGCGCGCCGCCAGCATCCGCGCCATCTGCTCCTTGAGGATCGGATAGCGCTCGACGTCGCCGCGCGGCCAGCGCTTCCAACTGCCGCCGAACCCGCTCATGCGATGGCGGACGTAGAGAAAGAACGCCTCGCGCTGCTGCTCGCCGTTGTTGCCGATATCGACCCCGGCTTCGATCTGCTTATCGACGACATGGCGCAGCGCCGCCTTGCCCAGCCTTTCCAGTTCGGCCGGATCGACCGGCTCGCCGCGGGTCCGCCGCACATAGAGCCGAGTCAACTCCGGCGGACGCGGCAGGCTGCCGGTATGGGTCGTCAGGATCCGTTCGTCGCTGCGCTGCATCATGCTCCTCCCGAAAGACGCCCGTTCTATCGATCGGGCGGCGTCATCGCCCATCGCGTCGAGCGAGATCTTCGCTCGCGGCGCGCAATTCCGGTTCGGGCCGGCGGCGCACCAGGCTGATCGGCCGCAGGCTCATCACCACCGCGCCGGTCTGGTTCAGCACCTCGACCTGGCTGCGCACGACGCCCTGCTCCGGGTTCTTGCGCGACGGGCGCGTTTCCAGAATCGTGACGCGTAGGCTCAGCACATCGCCCGGGCGCACCGGCAGGTGCCAGCGCAATTCGTCGAGGCCGGGCGAGGCGAGGCTCGACGCGGGCGACAGGAAATTGTCGGCGAACAGCCGCATCATCATCGCCCCGGTGTGCCAGCCGCTCGCGATCAGCCCGCCAAACCGGCCGCCCGCTGCGGCATCGGGGTCGGTGTGCATCGGCTGCGGATCATAGCGGCGCGCGAATTCTGTGATCTCGCTCGAGGTCACCTCGATCGCGCCTGCGGTATGAACGGCTCCGGGGACATAATCCTCGAAATAGCGTGCATCGAGAGGGCGCGAGTCGCTGGCCGCTCGAACGTCGGCATGCCGCTCCTGCTTCATGTCGCGTCCCGCTGTAGATCCGGAAAATCCAACAGCGTTACTTCCTCGCTCACCGTGTCGAGAACGGCGCAGCTCAACTGCCCGCCATTGCGCGGGTCGCGCGCGTCGCCGGCTGAACCGGGATTGATCACCAGCACCCGCCCGATCCGCTCGACAAGCTGCTGGTGCGTGTGACCGTAAAGCACGAAATCGGCCTCTGCCTCGGCGAAACCGGCGAGCAGCGAACTGCCAGGATGAACATAGGCGCCGCGCGGCTCCCACGGCGTCGAGTGGACGAGCAGCAGGCGCTTCTTGCCGAGCGTCAGCGCGCGCCGGTGCGGCTGTGCGGCCAGCCAGGCCGCCAGCTCCGGGTCGTTGCCGTTACGGGCGCGGGCGCGCGCGCCCTGCGGGCCGAAAAAGTATTCCTCGTGGTTGCCGACGATCACCTGCGCGCCGCGCCGCCGCAGCAGCGCGACGACCTCGTTCGAGAAGCGGTATTCGTAAATGCTGTCTCCGAGACAGATCAGCTCGTCGACATCGCCCATCATCGCAAGAGCCTGAGACAATCCGCGCGCATTGCAGTGAATGTCGGAGACGACGCCTACTTTCATCGCAGAACTGTCGGCCTTGCTGTCTCGATTTGTTCAAATGGTTTGATCTGGATCATCGCCTGAACTTTGGATTGCGAAATAATCGCCGCGCGCGGACGCAGGATCGCTTTCCAAGTCCGGAGCGTTCGTGGCGGGGGGCGCATCTCGATCCGCGATATTCAGCCCCAGGTAAAACCGCGGCACCTCTCGCATATGTGACGCAGGAAAGAGCGGCAGGCATGGCCATGGTCGACACCGTATGGGGACGGCTCACCCGATGCAATCCGCCTGACGACGGTTCGCCGGTGGCCAACTCACCGGGTTTCGTCCCGACCGAGGACGACGCGGAGACGCCGAAGCGATCGCGGCGGCCTCGCCTGCTCTTCGTCATCGCCGGGCTGCGCTGGCTCACCGCGGCGGCGGTCTTCGCACTGATCGCGTGGGCGGCAATGTGGGAGATGGGCACCTCGCATTACCAAGCCATGCTGTTTTCTCGCCTGGCGCACAAGATGACATTTGGCGTCGCGCCCGGTGCGAGCGAGGCGATCCGGTTTCCCAAGGGCGGCCCCTATGACGAGCGGCTCGGCTATGTCGGCCTCCCCGGTTTTATCGCGTCGCTGACCAGGCACGGGTTCAAGGTGGACAATCAGGCGCGCTGGTCGCCTGCTCTTGTCGAGGCCGCCGACCATAAGCTGTTCCCGATCTATCGCGAAAAGGATCAAGCGGGGCTGCGCATCGTCGACCGCACCGGCGGCGAAATTTATTGCGCGCGCTTTCCCGAGCGCGTCTTTCCCGATTTCGCGAGCGTTCCGAGCCTTGTCGTCAACACGCTCCTGTTTGTCGAGGATCGCTACGTGCTCGACCGGGAAAACCCGGAGCGCAACCCGGCGATCGAATGGAAGCGCTTCGCGCTGGCCGCCGCGGGGCAGGTCGCGGGGCTTATCGTTTCCGACGCGGATGCCGGCGGCGCCAGCACGCTTGCCACTCAACTTGAAAAATACCGGCACTCGGCGGGCGGTCGTACCGGCGGCGCCCTGGACAAAATACGGCAGATGCTGACGGCGTCGCTCCGCGCCTACTATGACGGGCCGGACACGCTCAAACGGCGGGAAGAGATCGTCACGACCTACCTGAACTCGACCCCGCTGGCCTCGATGCCGGGCTATGGCGAGGTCATCGGATTGCCCGACGCGCTGCGAATTTGGTTCGGCACCGATCTCGGCGACGCCACGAAGATCCTGAACGAGACGCCGCGGACCGCCGCCGAACTTGCGCGCCAAGGCGAGATCTATCGCCAGATTCTGGCGTTCATCGTCTCGGGCCGGCGGCCGAGCTACTACCTGCTCGATGACCGGGCCGCGCTCGACGTGCTGATCGACAACCACCTGTACGCGCTGGCCAATGCCGGAGTCATCAGCCCGTCGCTACGCGACGCCGCGCTGAACGCCGACCTGCACTTCCGCTCCGAGCCGCCGGAGACCACGGCCGCCGTCTCCTACATTCAGCGCAAATCGACCGAGGAGGTGCGCAACCGGCTGGTCGGCCTGCTGCGTCTTCCCGATCTGTATGCGCTCGACCGCCTCGACCTGAGCGTCGAGACATCGATCGACACCGATACGCAGACCCGGGTCGCCAACGTGATGGAGCGGCTGTCGGATCCGTCTTTCCTGCGCAGCGCGGGCATGTACGGCCGTGGCCTGCTGAACGGTGCCGACCCGTCGAAAATCGCCTGGAGCTTCGTGCTGTATGAACGCGGCGACAGTAACCGCAACCATTTGCGCGTGCACGCGGACAGCCTCAACCGGCCGTTCGACATCAACTCGGGGTCGAAATTGCAGCTCGGCTCGACGGCCAAACTGCGCACGCTCGCCACCTATCTGGAAATCATCGCCAAGCTCCATCAGCAGCTTGCGGATGTCCCGGCGCGCGACTTGTCGCGTCTCGCCGCCTCGGCCGACGACGCGCTGAGCGGTTGGGCTGCCTCCTATCTGGCGCGCGCCGGCGACCGCAGCCTGCAGCCGATGCTCGAAGCCGCGCTGCAGCGGCGCTACTCTGCCGCGCCGGAGGAATTCTTCACCGGCGGCGGATCGCATGTCTTCGAGAACTTCGCGCGCTGGGAAGACCACACCAACCCGACCGTCATCGAGGCTTTCGAGCAGTCCGTGAACCTTGCTTTCATCCGTCTGCTGCGCGACGTGCTGAACTATTACAATGCCGAGAACGGGATCGAGGTTAAACGTCTGCTCGCCGATCCCGACAACCCGCGGCGCGAGGAATACCTTCAGCGTTTCGTCGAAGCGGACAGCCGCCGCTTTCTGTATCGCTACTATCGCGACTACAGCGGCCTCGGCGGCGACGATGCGGTCGAGGTCCTCGCCGGCCGCGTGGCGGCGGCGCCGCGCAAGCTGGCGGCGGCCTATATGACCCTCTATCCGCACGCGCGGATCGCCGACCTCTACAAATTTCTCGCCGCGCACTTGCCGCAGACGCATTTCACCGAAGAGCAGCTTTGGGACCTCTACCTCAGCTATTCCCCGAACGGGATGTCGCTGTCCGATCGCGGCTATGTCGCCGGCGTGCATCCGCTCGAATTGTGGCTGGTGCGCTACCTGCAAGACCATCCGGAAGCGTCGTGGGACGCGGTGCTTGAAGCCAGCGCGCCGGTCCGGCGGGAGGCCTACGGCTGGCTGCTCAACGGCGGCACCCGGGCGCAGAACACCCGCATCCGCATCATCCTCGAACAGGACGCCTTCGAACGGCTCTACGAGAACTGGCGCTCGGTCGGATTTCCGTTCGGCCAGCTCGTGCCCTCGCTCGGCACCGCGATCGGCTCGTCCGGCGACCGGCCGGCGGCCTTGGCCGAGCTGATGGGCATTATCGTCAATGGCGGCATGCGCCTGCCGACCGCGTCGATCGAGCGGCTGCGGTTCGCCGCGGACACGCCGTACGAGACCGATCTCGGACCGATCGTCGAACCTCAGCGCGTGATGCCGGCGGAGGTCGCTCAGACGCTGCAGCGCGCGCTGACGGCGGTCGTCGCCGATGGAACGGCGCGCCGGATCAACGGGGTCTTCGCCGGCGCCGACGGACGTCCCCTCAACGTCGGGGGCAAGACCGGAACCGGCGACAACCGTTTCGAGCGGCACTCGTCGAGCGGCGTGCTGATCTCGTCGAAGGCGGTCAACCGCACCGCCACCTTCGTCTTCTACATTGGCGACCGGTTTTTCGGCACGGTGACGGCCTATGTGGACGGCGAGGAGGCGGACAAATACGACTTCACCAGCGCCGTCGCCGTCCAGCTGCTGAAGGTGCTCGAACCGGAGTTGCGGCCGCTGATCAAGGGCAAGGAACCGGTGCAGCAGGCGCTGCTTGGTTCCTCACAGACTCCCACCGCTCCGAAGAAGGGGGCTGGCCGCTAGGATCGAGCCGCCGCGGCGGGGTGGACCGTGCAGTTCGCGCCGCTGCTTCGTCGTGGTTACCGGAAGCCCGCCAACCGCCGCGAGGACGGAGCGGGAAGCCCGGCAATCTCGGCCACCAGCTTGCGGGTGATCGCGTCGGCGAAGCTGTGGAAATCCTCGACCGTGATCAGAAACGCGCCGGGCCCGCCGATCACGTTGTCCTGATAATATTTCGGCAGCCCGCCCGGCGGCTGGGTGTGGAACGCGTAGCCCGGGCTGCTGCGGGAATTGACGATCGCCAGCCCGTTGATCGTAACCCCGGCCGCCACCGCCTCGTCGCGCGCCTCGGTGACCGCGCGTCCCGAATTGCTTGTGCCGTCGCCGGAAACGTCGATGACGCGCCGTTCCGCATCGGCGGGGGATGCCTGCAGCCGCTGGACAGCGAAATCGATCCCCGCGCCGATCGCGGTCCGACCGACAAACGAGCGCGGCGCCGAAATGATCGTCGAGGCGATCGCCGCCGCCGCTTCCCCGTCGCGCACGACGGTCCAGTCGAGGACGACATTCTGCTCGCCGGCGCCGGACCATTCGACAAAGGTGACCGCGATCGCATGATGCTTTCCGCCGATGATCGCGCTCAGCACCTCCGGGTCGGTAATCGCATTGGCGTAACCCTTGCGCTGCAGATTGAACTCTTCGTCGTCGATGCTGCGCGAGACATCGGCGGCGAGCACGAGCAGCAAATCGACCGTTTCGCCGCGCGCGCCGCTCTCGACACCGGCGATCGCAGCCATGCAGACCAGCGCCGCGGCAATGATCCTGCGTCTCATGCGACCACCTCTCCGGTTCCCAGCTTGAGCCGCGACGCTGTCTCCCGAAAGGCGCTACGCCGCGGCTTTGCGACGTTATAACGCATGCGGGCCGGTAACACAGGAGGGCGTGCGATGCGGATCGCGCAGGATCGGCTGACATTTGAAACGGCGCCGCGCGAAATCAAGGAAATCACGCGCGAATTGGCCGAGTGGACAGCGCGTCAGGGCATGTCCTGCGGGCTGTTGAACGTGTTCATCCGGCACACCTCGGCCTCGCTGCTGATCCAGGAGAACTATTCGCCAGACGTCCGCCATGACCTGGACGCCTTCCTTGGCCGCCTCGCACCCGAGGACCCGTCGCATTATCGCCACAACGACGAGGGGCCGGACGACATGCCGGCGCATCTGAAGGCGGTGGTGACCGAGGTAACGCTGACCATCCCGGTCATCGACGCGCAATTGCAACTGGGGACGTGGCAAGGTGTCTTCCTGCTGGAGCACCGCGCCCGGCCGCACCGCCGCGAGCTGATCGTGACCCTGATCGGCGAATAGCCGTGGCGGTCCGCGCCCGGAATGTTTTGACGGGTCCGCGAGGCTCCGCTATTCGGAGACGAAGCCGAAGGAATGGGACTCGTCCGCGCGGTCAAATTGCCGCCAACGTTGTTTCCGAACAGGTCGCAACGAAGCAGGATCAGGCCAATGTCCGCGACGAGAACGAGGCGCTGCGGGCAGAGATGCGAGCCGAATTCGATGCTGTCGTTCGGCGAATGACGATCCGCTTCGGCGCCATGCTAGTCATCTTTACCGGCGTTCTCTCGGCCGTGAAGTTCTTCGCCTGAACCGCCTCCGACAATTCGAACCTCATGGTGACGCGATGAAGATTACCGGGACCAAGACGCAGATCGTCGAATTGCCGGCCGACGAGCCGCTCGCCGGGGCGGCGGAAAACCCAAACGGCAAGCGCCCGATCGTAACCTTGCGCGTCCAGACCGACGCCGGGGCCGAGGGGATCGGCGTCGCCTATTTCGGCGGCGCGCTGACCCGCACGCTGGCGCATGCGATCGACGAACTCGGGGCGCTCGTCACCGGCGACGACCCGGTGCTCGTCGAGGCGGTGCATCAGAAGCTGAAAAACGCCGCGGGCGGCTCGGCCGGGCCGGGCGGCATCTACCACCTCGCTCTGTCGGCCATCGACATGGCACTGTGGGACATCCGCGCCAAATCGGTGGACCTGCCGCTGTGGAAACTGCTCGGCGGCGCGCGCGAGCGGGTGCCGACCTATGCCTCGGGCGCGCTGATGCGCGGCCTCACGCTCGATCGGGTCGTCAAGGCGGCCGAAACGCTCAAGAACAAGGGCTGGCGCGAGATGAAGACGCAGCTCGCGCTGCCCGGCGAAACGACCCCGGCCATCGAGGTCGAGCGCATGGTCAAGATCCGCGAGGCGATCGGCCCCGACATCAAGCTGATGTGCGATATCAACCAGCGCTGGCGGCCGGAACAGGCGATCGACATCGGCCGCCGTGTCGAGCATGCCGGGGTCGGGCTGTTCTGGCTCGAAGACGTCACCACGGCCGACGATTTCCCTGGCCTCGCGCGCATCAGCGACGCGCTTTCCACCCCCGTGGCGGGCGGCGAATATGTCTGGGGCATCGTTCCGTTCCGCCACATGATGGAACAGCGCTCGGTCGATGTCCCGATGATCGACCTGGTGCGGGTCGGCGGTATCACGCAATGGCTGAAAGTCGCCGGCATGGCGGAAGCCTTCAACTTGCCGGTCGTCAGCCACCTGATCCCGGAAGTCCACGTCCACCTGATCGGCGCGATCCCCAACGGCCTGACCGTCGAGTACATGCCGTGGCTGGTGCCGCTGTTCAAACAGGTGCCGGAACAGCAGAACGGCGAACTCGCGATGCCGACCGCGCCCGGCCTCGGCCTCGAATTCGACCAGCCCACGCTCGACCGCTACAAGGCGTAAGGCGTCGGATTGCGGTGTGCCGTCCTTCGAGACGAGTGCTTCGCCCTCTCCTCAGGATGCCGCTCTTTCCTAGCGATAAACTGGTTCTTACCGATAAACTGACATCCGTCATGCAGAGGAGCGCCCGAAGGGCGCGTCTCGAAGCATGCGGGGCAATGCCGTGCAAGTGGAGTTGTAAATGAAGCTGGCCTCCTTCTCCACACAAATCCTAAACGTCCCCGAGGACGACCCGCTCGCCGGCGCGATCGAGACCCCGGGCGCGACCCGTCCCGTCGTGACGTTGAGCCTGCGCACCGATGACGGGATCGAGGGCGTCGGCGTCACGTTCTACGGCGGCGCGTTGACCAAGACGCTTGAGAGCGCTGTCGATCAGCTGTGCGAACTGTGCATCGGCGACGACCCGCACCGGGTCGAGGCGATCATCGCCAAACTGCGGGCCGCGGCGGGCGGTTCCGGGCCGGGCGGCATGTTCACCCTGGCCCTGGCGGCGATCGACATCGCACTGTGGGACATCAGGGGCAAGGCGCTCGGCCTCCCGCTGTGGAAGCTGCTCGGCGGCTGGCGCTCGCGCGTCCCGGCCTATGCCAGCGGCGCACTGCGGCGCGGTCTGCCGCTCGACACGCTGGTCAGCGCCGCGTCCAAGCTGAAAGGCGACGGCTGGACGCAGATGAAGACCCAGCTCGCGCTGCCTGGCGTCACCAGCCCAGCCAAGGAAGTCGACCGCATGCGCCGGGTACGCGAGGCGATCGGCCCCGACATCGCGCTGATGTGCGACATCAACCAGCGCTGGCGACCGGAGCAGGCGATCGACATCGGCAAGCGCGTCGAGGATGCGGGCGTCGGCCTGTTCTGGCTTGAGGATGTCACGACCCACGACGACTATGCCGGCATCGCGCGCGTCAACGCGGCGCTGGCGACGCCGATCTGCGGCGGCGAGTTGGTCTACGGCATCGTACCGTTCCGTCACATGATCGAGGCGCGCTCGGTCGATTACGTGATGATCGATCTGGTGCGCGCCGGCGGCGTCACGCCGTGGCTAAAGATCGCCGGCATGGCCGAAGCCTTCAACCTGCCGGTCGTCAGCCACGTCATCCCGGAGTTCCACTGTCAGCTGATCGCGGCCGCTCCGAACGGCCTGACCGTCGAATACATGGGCTGGATGCTGAAGCTGTTCGCCGAGACTCCGTCGGTCGAGAAGGGCGAAATGATCCTCACCGACAAACCCGGCTTCGGCATCGCGTTCGACAAAGCCGCCGTCGCGCGGTTCGCGGCGTAAGGAGTCGCGCATGAAAATCGCCTCGCTCGAAACCGGCATCGTCCTGTTGCCGAACGACGAGCCGCTCGCCGGCTTCTCGGAGAACCCGAACGCGAAAAACCCGATCGTCTGGCTGCGCTTGCGCACCAATGACGGGATTGAGGGGCTCGGCGTCACCTATTTCGGCGGCGCGCTGACCCGCACCCTGCGCCACGCGGTCGATGAACTCGGCGCGCTCGTGATCGGCGACGACCCGCTGCGGGTCGAGGCGATCGCCCGCAAGCTCCGCGATGCGGCAGGCTCCTCCGGCCCGGCCGGCATCCTGACAATGGCGATGTCGGCGATCGATGTCGCGCTGTGGGACATCAAAGGAAAGGCGCTCGGGCTGCCGTTGTGGAAACTGCTCGGCGGCGGGCGCGACCGCATCCGCACCTATGCCAGCGGGGCGCTCAGGCGCGGCCTTAAGCTCGACGAGGCCGTGACCGCCGCCGGCCGGTTGCGCGAGAAAGGCTACCGCCAAACCAAAATGCAGCTCGGCCTGCCCGGCGTCACGACGCCGGCGCGCGAGGTCGAACAGGCAAAGCTGATCCGCGAGGCGGTCGGCCCCGACATGGACCTGATGTGTGACATCAACCAGCGCTGGCGGCCGGAACAGGCGATCGACATCGGCCGCCGGGTCGAGGATGCCGGCGTCGGCCTGTTCTGGCTCGAGGACGTCACGACGCACGACGATTACGCCGGTCTTGCGCGGGTCGCCGACGCGCTGGCGACCCCGGTCGCCGGCGGTGAGTATCTCTACGGCATCGTGCCGTTCCGCCACATGATGGAGCAGCGCTCGGTCGACATCCCGATGATCGATCAGGTACGCGCCGGCGGCATCACGCCCTGGCTCAAGATCGCGGGCATGGCCGAAGCGTTCAACCTGCCGGTCGTCAGCCACGGCGTCCCCGAAATCCACGTCCATCTGGTCGGCGCCGCCCCGAACGGCCTCACCGTGGAATACATGCCGCGCCTCTTCCCGCTCTGGAAGGAGGTGCCGCAACCCGTGGACGGCGACCTGCTGATGCCGATCGCCCCCGGAATCAGCCTCGATTTCGACCAGTCCGCGATCGACAAATACCGCGCCTGATTGGCAGGCCCTCGCCCGCACTGCGGTAGAGGGAGGGCCCGCGCCGAAGGCGTGGGAAGGTGAGCGTCTCGATGTAACCTCTCCCGCGCCGCGGGCGAAAGCGGGGCGGGCATCGGCCGCGCACCGGCCAATTCGGCGCAGACCCCAAATCGGTTTGACGAGCGGCATCGGCTTCCGCGACACGCGGACACATTCGCCCCTAGGTTGCTCTGGCTCAATCAGAAAGTAACTTGCGTTTAGGCGGGGCCGGACCTTACTGTTTCCACCATGTATCGCACCGGCTGCGGTTCCGTACCGATGCGCGCCTGCTCACCCGGGGCGAGGCGCCGCTGTCGGCCGGCCTGCGACCTGCCAGGCTCAGGCCAGTGATGGTTAGGCGCCCCGTCGGCGCCTGGCTGGCGCTCGTTGCGCTGGCCTTCCAGCTCGCGTTCGGCACGGCGCATACCGCTTGGCACTTCGATCATCTCGTCGGCGCCCTCGCCGGCTTCGATCAGGAGAGCGGCGCCCGGAATCCACAGCCGGGCCCGTTTCCGGGCGGCCACGGAAGCCCGGACATCGATCACTGCGCTGTCGGGCTCGGGTTATTGGCGGGGGCCAGCGGCATCATCGCCGGGTCGGCACCGGTGCTTGTCCCGACCCGTGTCGAACCCGCCCGCCCGCAAGCAGTTTCTGTCGCGACCGCTACGACGGTCCCGCCGCACCTCCGGCCACCCCCGCGCGCCCCGCCCGTCATCGGGATTTCCGCCTGACCCGACCCCGTGCGTCGCGCTCGACGCGGTGCATGGTTCAGCCAGATCTCGATAACGGAGTTTCTCATGAACCGCCTCCTGGCGGCGCACCGCGACATGCGCGCGGGCCGCCGTGCCTGGCCGGCCGCCGTCGGCGCCGGTCTCACCGCCGCGCTCGTCCTGCCGCTCCCGGCCGCGGCCCAGACGACATCCGACGTGCAGCGCGAACTGACCCAGATGAAGCGCGAATACGAGGCCGAAATGCGCCGCATGCGGCAGGAATACGACGCGCGTCTGCGCCGTCTCGAAGCGCGCCTCAAGGCGGCCGAGAGCCGCCCCCCCGCGACGGCGGGTACAGCGCCGGTCGGGCCGGTTGCGACCGCCGCGCCGTTGCCGCCGTCCCAGCCGCTCGTTCCGGCCGGTGCGCCGGGGATCGCTCCGGCCGCGCCAACGCCGATCCTGACGATGCCGCCGGCCGCGGGCGGACCGTTGACTTTCACGATAGGCACGCCGCCCGGTGAACCGTGGGCTATTGGTCCGGTGGTGCCACCTGTTCCAGCCGCCGCGAATGCATTCAACGCGGCGATTGGCGTCATTCTGCAAGGGACGGCAGGATATCTCACCAAAAACCCCGACACCTACTTCGTGCGGGGTTTTGCGCTGGGGGACGACACCAGCCCGGGTGATCGCGGATTAGCGCTCCAGGAGAGCGAACTGAACTTCCAGGCCAACGCCGACCCGTATCTGTTCGGGAATTTGACCCTCTCGCTGTCTCCCGACAACGAGGTCTCGGTCGAGGAAGCCTTCTTTCAGACAAAAAGCCTCCCTTGGGGTTTCACGCTGCGTGCCGGCCGCTTTTTCTCCGGCATCGGGTATATGAACGAGCAGCACTCGCACACCTGGGACTTTGTCGATACGGCGCTGCCGTACCGCGCGTTTCTCAACACGCAGTACGACGACGATGGCGTACAGTTGCGCTGGCTCGCGCCGACAAAGCAGTTCCTGGAATTCGGCACCGAAATCTACCGGGGCGCCGCCTTCCCCGCGGCCGGCGCCGCCCACGTCGGGTTCGGCACCAACACGGCGTTTGTCCACACCGGCGGAGACATCAACGAGAGCAGCAGCTACCGCACCGGCCTGTCGTGGCTGCACGCGACCGCCAGTGACCGCGTCACCTTTACCAATACGAACGACACGTTCGACCTCTTCAACGGGCAAGTCAATACGCTGATCTGGGATCTTGTCTACAAATGGGCGCCGAACGGCAATCCGACCGAAACCAATTTCAAGTTTCAGACCGAAGTCTTCGCGAACCGCAACGATGGTCAGTTCAACAGCATCCCTTATTTCGGCTGGCAGACCGGATTTTATGCGCAAGGGGTATACCAATTCATGCCGCGCTGGCGTTTCGGGGTGCGTTATGACCAGGTGAGCGGCAACACTGAAAACGGGGACCTCGCCGGCACCGTGGTCGACAGCCAGGGTACGACGCCGCGCCGCGCCAGCACGATGCTCGAATACAATACCAGCGAATTCGGGCGGTTCCGGGCGCAATACAATGCCGACTGGTCGCGCGGCTCCTTCGACAACCAGATCTTTCTGCAATACATCATCAGCCTCGGGGCGCACGGCGCTCATATTTTTTAAGGAGCTGGCATGATCCGCTTTTTTTTCCGCGGCGCGGGGTTCGCGCTTTGCCTGCTTGTGCTGCTCCGGGCCGAGGCGGCCCGCGCGCTTGATGTCTTCGCCTGCGAACCCGAATGGGCCGCGTTGGCGCAAGAACTGGGCGGCAGCACGGTAACCGCGTTCAGCGCCACGACGGCGCGCCAGGACCCGCACCATATCCAGGCCCGTCCGTCGCTGATCTCGCGCCTGCGCGCCGCCGATCTCGTCGTCTGCACCGGGGCCGAACTGGAAATCGGCTGGATGCCGGTGCTGCTGCGCCAGTCCGCCAACCCGAACGTGCAGCCGGGCTCCCCTGGCTATTTCGAAGCGGCGCAATACGTGCGGCTGCTCGAGGTTCCGGCCCAGCTCGACCGCGCGATGGGCGATGTGCATGCCGCCGGCAATCCGCACATCCAGACCGATCCGCGCAATATCGCTGCGGTCGCCGCCGCGCTGTCCCAGCGCATGCAGCTTCTCGATCCGGCGAATGCCGCGACGATCGCCGCTTACAGCCAGAATTTCATGGCGCGCTGGGCGGCGGCGGCGCAGCGCTGGGCGGCACAGGCGGCGGGGCTGCGCGGCACGCCGGTGGCGGTCTATCACAAGAACTGGGCCTATCTCGAAGACTGGCTCGGCCTTCGCGAGGTGGGCACGGTCGAGCCGAAGCCGGGCGTGCCGCCGGGCAGCCAGTATCTGGCGCAACTCGTCGCCGAATTGCCGGCGCGGGGGGTGCGCGGCGTTCTGTACGCCGCCTACGAGGACCCGCGCGCTGCGGAATTCGTGGCGACGCATATTGGCGTGCCGGCGATCGAGCTGCCGTTCACGGTCGGCGGCAGCGAGCGCGCGACCGATCTTTTCGGCCTGTTCGACGACACGATCGATCGGCTGGTGCGCGGCCTCGCCGGAGCCGCGCATGCCCGCCAATGAGGCATCAATCTTGGAAATTTCGATCTCGGAGATGTCGATCCTGCTGCCGGCGTTTCTCGCCGGGATCCTCGTCCTCGCGACGCATGTCCCGCTCGGCCGCCTCGTGCTGGAGCGCGGCATCGTCTTCATCGACCTCGCGATTGCGCAGGTCGCGGGTCTCGGGGTCGTCGCCGCCGACGCGATGGGCTGGGAACCGCAGGGCTGGTCGGTGCAGATCAGCGCCGTTTCGGCGGCGCTGCTGAGCGCGGGGTTCCTGCTGTGGACCGAGCGGCGGATGCCCGAACTGCAAGAGGCGGTGATCGGCGGCGTGTTCGTCGTCGCCGCCAGCGCCGAACTCATTATGCTCGGCTTCAACCCGCACGGCGCCGAGCACCTGAAGGATCTGCTGGTCGGCCAGATTCTGTGGGTCGAGCCGCGCCAGCTGATCCCGGTCGCGGCGGTCTACGCAGCCGTGCTTGTTGGCGTCGCGGCATTCGATCTGCGGCATCAGCGCACCCTGTTCTACCTGCTGTTCGCGGTGACGATCACGGTCTCGGTGCAACTGATCGGGGTGTTTCTGGTTTTCGCCTCGCTGATTATGCCGGCGCTGGCGGCGGTATCGGTTGCACGGCGCCGGCTGGCTTTCGGCTACCTGGTCGGGTTGGCGGGTTACTCGCTGGGCCTTGTCGCCTCGTTTATCGCCGACCTGCCGACCGGCGCCGCGATCGTCTGCGCCCTCGCGCTCGCCACCCTGTGCGCAAGCGGCATCGTTCAGCTTATCGGCCCGGCTAATAGCCCGGCTCGTAGATCGAGAACCGCGCGATGAGGCGTGCCGGCCCGTTGCGGGCCTTCCGCCCGCGGCCTCGCACGAACCGGCTGCATGGCCGGCGTGCGCAGATGTCGCGCGTCCTGCCTGGCACAAATGCGCTATGGTTGCGACAAGACGTAGCAGCTTTGCGACTGCGCAGCCTTGCGGCTTCATCGAGGAGGGACACCGATGGCGTATGACCTGCTGATCAGGAACGGGCGGATCGTGGACGGCTCGGGGATGCCGTCCTTCATGGGCGACGTCGCCGTCAAGAACGGCAAGATCGCCGAAATCGGCAAGCTTTCGGGCGCTGCCGATCAGGTCGTCGATGCCGGCGGACAGGCCGTCGCGCCCGGCTTTATCGACAACCACTGCCATTACGACGCGCAGGTCACCTGGGACCCGCTCTGCTCGTTCTCGTGCGACCACGGCGCGACTTCGGTCGTGATCGGCAACTGCTCGTTGTCGCTCGCGCCGGTGCGCAAGGGCAACGCGACCCGCATGGCCGAGTTCCTGTCCTATGTTGAAGCGATCCCGATGGAGGTCCTCAACACGATCGAGGTCGATTGGGAAACCTTCCCGCAATACATGGACCGGCTCGACCAGAACCTCGGCGTCAATGTCGGCACGTTGGTCGGCCATACCGCCGTGCGCTATTACGTGATGGGCGACGAGTGCCAAACGCGGACCGCGACCGACGACGAAATCAAGGCGATGCAACAGGTCGTCCGCGAGAGCATGGAAGGCGGCGCGCTCGGCCTGTCGGTGTCGCGCAACCAGGGCCATTACGACCCGCAGGGCGTCCACATCCCGGCGCTGTGGGCCGACGAGAAGGAGATTTTCGCCCTCGCGGACGTCTTGCGCGAACTCGGCACCGGCATAATCCAGTCTGGCGGCGGCCGTGACGCCGAAATGAAGGACGGGCTGATGGCGCGTCTATCGGAGGCCACCGGCCGTCCCGTTATCTACAACAATCTCGGCCAGAGCGTGCGCCGTCCCGGTGACTGGCAGCGCCACATGGAGCGGGTCAACGAGACCGCGGCGAAGGGCATTCGCGCCTACCCGCTGTGCTCGCCGAATACCACGACGCAGACCTTCAACATGGCGAACACGCAGGTGTTCCGCGGCTCGCCGACCTGGCACCCGATCCTGTTGTCCTCGGACGACGAGAAATTGCGCGCCTACGCCGATCCCGGCGGTGCGGCAGAAGCTGCACGAGGAAATGGTCGAGTGGAAGGTCGAGATCCCCGGCAACACGATCGCGCGCGAATGGTACAATTACATCTGGGTCGAGGAGCCGAAGCTCGAAAAGAACAAGTGGATGACGGGCAAGACCCTCAGCCAGATCGCCCAGGCGCAGAACAAGCGGATCATCGACTCGTTCCTCGATCTGGTCGTCGAGGAAAAGCTCGAAACCGTCTTCATGCAGGCCGAGAACAACATCGACCCCGAGGCGATGCGCGCGATCCTGAACTACCCGAACGCGCTGATCGGCTTGTCGGACGGCGGCGCGCACGTGCAGTTCCACGGCGGCTACGGCTACTCGTCGCGCCTGCTCGGCGAGTGGGTGCGCGAGAAGCAGGTCATGAGCCTCGAAAAGGCGGTGCGCCGGCTGACCTTCGACTCGGCCTCGACCTTCGGTCTCTATGACCGCGGCCTGCTGCGGCCCGGGATGACCGCGGATATCACGATCTTCGACCCCGACACGGTGAAGCCGCTGCCCGAGTTCATCGTGCACGACTTCCCGGCCGGCGGCTGGCGCTACAAGGAGCCGGCGGCGGGCATCTACGCCACCTTCGTCAACGGCAGCATGCTGATGAAGGAAGGCGAGCACACCGGCAACCTGCCCGGCCGCGTCCTGCGCAACTCCCGGTACCAGGCCGCGCAGGGGTAACCGCACACCCCAGAGTCCCCCTCCCCCACAAGCGGGGGAGGGTCAGGGGACGGTCGGGACGCGATGACGCCGCATTCGGCCCCGCGCGTAAGCGTGAGCCGGGCTCGAATTTCTTGAATTTTGCAGGGTCGGCACGCCCCGGCTGCTGGGCAGATCGCGCGGCTGGTGGTAGAGGGTAGCGGAGGCCGTCACACTGCCCCGCCACCTTTCCGGGAACCGATGCCGAGCGAAACCGAGATCCGCGACTGGTGCCTCGCCTACCTCGCCCGAACGATCGATAACCCGTCGATCCCGATCGGCCCCGACATCCCGTTCCCGCAGATGGGTCTCGATTCGGCGACCTCCGCCTATTTCATCGTCGAACTCGAGGAATGGGTCGGTGTCGAACTCGAGCCCGAGCTGGTCGGTGACTATCCGACCGTGACCGAGCTGGCCCGCCACATTGCCGCTCGCAGGAGCGCCGCAAACGGCGGTGACTCGACGTGACGGGGGCGGCTTGACCACGGCCGCCGGCACAGTGGCTCGGGCGGATTTCGCGACGCTCGCCGATCTGCTGCATCACCGCGCCGCGGTGCAGCCGCACGACCCGGCCTATATCGAGCTGTCGGATCGCGGGCAGGAGATGGCGCGGCTGACCTTCGCCGAATTAGCGCGACGCGCGACTGATCTTTCCCTCCGCATTGCGGCTCGCGCGGAGCCGGGCGACCGGGCCCTGATCGTCTGCCCGAACGGCGTCGGCTTCATGGTCGGGTTTTTCGCCTGCATGCTGTCGCGCGTCGCGGCGATCCCGATGATGGCGCCGCGCCGCAACACCGCACGGGACGCAACCGCCGCCATCGTCGCCGACTGCACGCCGCGGCTCGCGCTCGCCCCGCGCGCCCTGATCGATGGCGAGCGCGGCGATCTCGCCGCCCGCTTCGTGCCGGCCCGCGCTGCTGAATCCGGCATTGAATTTCTGGCCCCGGACGACGCCGAACCGGCTTTCGACCCCGCCCACGCGGGATACTGCAAGCCCGACCCAAACGGTCAGCCGGTCCCCGACGACATCGCCTTCCTGCAATACACCTCCGGCTCGACCTCGGCCCCGAAGGGCGTCATGGTCAGCCACGCGAACCTGCTTGCCAATCTGGCGATGATCGCGCGGGCCTTCGGCAACACGCCAGGCTCGACCTGTGTCAGCTGGGTGCCGCTCTACCACGACATGGGGCTGATCATAAACGCGCTTCAAAGCTTCTATGTCGGCGCGGCCTGCGTGCTGATGACCCCGGTGGCCTTCGTGCAGCGCCCGCTCATTTGGCTGCGCGCCATCGCTCACTACCGCGCCGAAGTCGCCGGCGGTCCGAATTTCGCCTTCGATCTGTGCGTCGAGCGGTACCGTCCGGAGCAGATGGACGGCATCGACCTGTCCGGCTGGAAGGTAGCCTTTAACGGCGCGGAACCGGTGCGCGCCGAATCGATCCGCCGCTTCTCGCAGACCTACGCCGCGCACGGCTTCGCCGCGTCGGCGATGCTGCCGGCATACGGCTTGGCCGAGGCGACCGTGCTGGTATCGGCCGGCCATCGTGGCGCCGGCCCGGTGACGCTCACCGTCAGCAGCAGCGCACTCCGTGCCGGCCGCGTTGCGCCGCCGGACAATGCGGCGGACGTGCATACGCTCGTCGGCTGCGGCCACGCGATCGACTGCGAGCGGATCGCGATCGTCGATCCGGAGACCCTCGTCCGCCTCGCCGCCGGCCGAATCGGCGAAATCTGGGTAGCCGGCCCGAATGTCGCGCGCGGCTACTGGAACAACCCCGAGGCGAGCGCCGCCGCGTTCGGAGCCACACTTCTCGGCGAGAACGGTGTCGGCGAGGATGGCGGACGCTGGCTGCGCACCGGTGATCTCGGTTTCCTCGACGATTCCGGCGAATTGTACGTCACCGGCCGCCTCAAGGACGTCGTCATCATCCGCGGCGCCAATCACTACCCGCAGGATATCGAGAATACCGTCCAGGAGGCGCACCCGGCGCTGCGCCGCCACGGCGGCGCGGCCTTCGCGACGCAGGACGGCCACGGCGCGGAACGCCTCGTCATCGTCCAGGAGGTCGAGCGCACGTACCGCAACCGCATCGACATCGCCGATATTGTCGGGCTCATCCGCGAGGCGGTCGTCGCCGGGCACGACATCGTGCCGCACGAGATCGCGCTGCTGCGGCCCGGCGCGTTGCCGAAAACCACCAGCGGCAAAATCCAGCGGGCCCTGAGCCGCAAGCTGTGGCAGGAGGGATCGCTTGACCGACTCTAGCTCCCAGGCTCTTCGGCGCCGGCCGGGCCGCGGACAACGAATGCGCGGCATCGCGCTGGCTCTCGCCGCCCTGCTCCCCGCCGCCTGCGCACCATTGGCGCCGCCTCCGCCCGCCAATCCGTTCGCCGGTGCCTGGAACACCGCCGAGCGGCAGCAGATCGCGTTTCGCGACGACACGGTCGTGATGAACCCGCCCGGCTTGCCGCCGACCCCGCTCGGCGCCGCCGTCTGCGAGGGGCGGTTCCGCTTCGGCTACGAGCGGAAAAGCCGCGACGCGCTGCTTGCGTTGACGCCGCAGCAGCCCGAGTTGCGCCGTCGCCTCGCCGCGCAGCTGACCGGCCCGGAATATATTGTTGCCGATCTGACCTGCGGTGATGGCGGCACGGCCTACGTGCTGCTTGGCGACCGCGACCTGCTGGCGATCCACCACGACCGCGGCATCGCCGCGCTCGAACGGCTGTCGCGCTGAGCGGCGCCCGCCGTGGAACCCCGGCTGAAAAGCGCGATCCGCGTCAAGGCGCTGATCCGGCGCTGCGATCTCGCCGCGATCGGGGTTGCGGTCACCTCGCGCGGCGACCCGGACGCCGGCGCCATCCTGCTCAAGCTGAACGCTCGCGAGACCGGATGCACTGTACTGGCGCAGACGCGCCGCCCGGACGGGAGCGCCGTGTGGCTGCGTGCAACCGGTCCGCAGCCGGTCGCGGAGACCGAGGCCGACGCCTATATCGCACGCCAGCGCACCCGCGACCCCGATCTGTGGGTCATCGAAATCGAGAGCGCCGCCGTCGAAACCCTGCTCGATATGCCAATCTTGTCCTGACCCGCCGCCGTCCCGTCCGCCGCCGCATCGGAGCCGCCATGTCCGCCACACCGCGCCCCACGGCGCCGCCGCCGTCCCACCCTGACCTCGAAATCATCGCCGCCGAGACCGGATTCGCCCGGCACATCCGGGTCGATGTCGTGCGCTTCCGCCATCGGCTTTTCGCGGGCGGCTGGAGCGGCGAACGCGTGTTCGACATCGTCCGTCGCGGCGAGGCGGTCGCGGTGCTGCTCTATGACCCGGACCGCGACAGCGTCGTGCTCGTCGAGCAGTTCCGTCTCGCCGCTCTCTTCGGCGGGCGGTCGCCGTGGCAGATCGAGAACGTCGCCGGGCTGATCGACGCCGAGCACGAGACACCCGAGGAGGTCGCGCGCCGCGAGACCCGCGAGGAGAGCAATCTCGAACCGCTCGGGGACCTTATCCCGATCCAGCGCATCCTGCCGGCCAGCGGCACGCTCGACGAGGTCATCTGGCTGTATTGCGCCCGGGTCGATTCGACCGATGCCGCCGGGCTCTACGGCCTCGCCGACGAGCACGAGGACATCCGCGTCACCGTCAAGACCGTCGCCGAGGCCGAAGCAATGCTCGACGCCGGCGAGATCGAGAGCGGCCACACCGTCGTCGCGCTGTACTGGCTCCTGCGCCACCGCGGCCGGCTGCGCCGCGACTGGCTGAGTGCCCCATAATCCCTCTCCCGCACCGCGGAAGAAGGCCCGTTCGGCCTAACCCCATGCCACCTTCTTGAAATGCTTCGACAAGGCCAGCCCCTGGCGCTGGTATGACGAGCCGATCGCGCCGCCATAGAGCCGGTCCGGGCGGGCAATAAGCGGCTCGTAGAGCATGCGGCCGACGACCTGCCCGTGTTCGATCAGGAACGGCACCTCGCGCGAGCGCACTTCGAGCACGGCGCGGCTGCCGCTGCCGTCAGCCTCGACCGAGCCGAAGCCGGGATCAAAGAACCCGGCGTAATGCACCCGGAACTCGCCGACAAACGCGTCATACGGCAGCATCTCGGCGGCATGGTCGGGCGGCACGACAACCGCCTCGTGCGACGCCAGAATGTAAAAGTCGTTCGGATCGAGCACGACCCCGTCCGGGCCGCGCGCGCCGCGGTGCGGATAGACCGGCTCCCAGAACTCGCGCGGATCGTAGTAATCGACCCGGTCGACATCGATGACGTCGGTATGCCGGCGCGCCTTATAGCCGACCACTCCGGTTTGCTTGTCGCCCGACACATCGACCGTAAACGGCAATCCGTTGCGGATCACGATGCCGTCCACAGACGCCGTTCCGGCCGCGCCGCCGGCCGCATCCGGCGCCTCGACCAGCGGCGTCTCGGCGTGCAGCCGCCGCAGCGCCGTGTCGCGGAACAGCGGCGACCCGCGCCGTATCCGCAATTGCACGAGCCGCGATCCGGTGCGCACCAGGATGCTGAAGGCGAGCGGGCTGATCTCGGCGTAAAGCGGGCCTCTGTAGCCCTCGCGCACCCGGTCGAACTCGGCGCCCTGGTCGGTGATGATTCGGGCGAACACGTCGAGCCGGCCGATCGAGCTTTTTGGGTTCGCCAGCGCCGACATGCGCCTTCTGAGCGCCAGATGTTCGAGCAGCGGCACGATATACACGCAGTCCTTTTCAAGAACGGCGCCGCCGGTCAGGTCGATGCGGTGCATCGACAGTTGTTGCAGCTTATCGGCGACGCTGGCCCGCGCCCCCGGCAGAAAGCTGGCGCGCACCCGGTACGCCACCTCGCCGAGCCGCAGATCGATGCTCGCCGGCTGAATCTGGTCCTCGCCGATCGGCGCCGCCGCCATGACCTCGTGCCCGCCCCGCACCGCCGCCCGCAGCAGCTGCGCCGGCAACAGCCCCGTCGACCGCTCCCCGTCCGCCGCCGGAAACAGCCCCCCGCTCTCTGGCTCGCTCATTTAATGAAATCGAATCGTGATCATGCGGCTTTCTATGCCATCGCATCCGCGACGGAAAGGATCGCTTGCCAAACCCCAGGCCTGCCCGGAACCTGGGCGCGATCGGGGGAGGCTCACGCACATGATCCGCGGCGGACTGTTCACGCGCTTTTTCCTCGAGGACGGCATACGCGGTCTGCCCGAATACGCACGGCTCGACGCCGCCACCCTGACGGAATTCGCCGCCGTGGTTCGGAGCCACTGGCAAGCGCTGGACGAGATGCCGCGCCCCTCCGAAGCCGAGACCGAGGCGGTTTTCATCAACCCAATCCTGGCGCGTCTCGACTGGGAGCACTTGCCGCAGCAGGAACCTGGACGCGGCCGACAACACGTCGCGGACGCGCTCTTGTTTCTCGATCGGGAAACCACTGCGAAAGCGCGCCCCCTCCGCTCCGTTGATCGCTTCCGGCTCGGCGCAATCGTCGTCGAGAACGAGGCGAAAGACCGGCCGCTGGACCGCGCCAGCAGTGGCGGCGAAGCACCGGCCCATCAATTGTTGCGTTATCTGGGCCGCGCCGAGGCGCAATCCGGCGGCCGGGTGCGCTGGGGTCTGCTGACCAACGGCCGCTTCTGGCGGCTCTATTGGGCGCAGGCCCGCGCCCGCGCCGAGGGTTTCGTCGAAATCGACCTGCCGGCCGTGGTCGGCGTGGCGCCGGCCGGCGGGCTTGCGGCTCCCCCGTCTTCTCCGCCCGGCGCCGACGAGCATCATTGGCTGCGCGTCTTCATGCTGTTGTTCGGACGCGACGCGCTGATACCGCAAGGCCCGCGGGCGCTGACCTTTCTCGACCGCGCCCTCGACGAAGGCCGCCTTTATGAACAACGCGTCACCGAAGCGCTGTCGCGCGCCGTCTTCGGGCTGGTCTTTCCGAGTCTGGTTCAGGCGATCGGCAAGGCGGCCCCCAGCCCGCGTCCGAACGATCCAAGCTGGCGCGCCGATGTCCGCGAAGCCAGCCTGCGGCTGCTCTATCGCCTGCTGTTCCTGCTCTATGCCGAGGACCGCGATCTGCTGCCGGTCCGGCGCGACGCCTATCGCGAGTACGGGTTGCAGCAGCTCAGGGACATGGCGGCCCAATCGGTCGATGAAAATCGCACGTTATCGACGCAGCGAACCAATTGGTGGATGCGGCTGAACGGGCTCTTCCAGGCGATCGCCGAGGGCGATATCGGGCTCGGGCTGCCGCCCTACAATGGCGGGCTGTTCGACGACACAATTGCGCCGCTGCTTGATCAGATCGCCCTACCAGACGCGCAGCTAGCCCCAATAATCGACGCGCTTTCCCGCGAGCGACAAGGCGAAAAACGGCTGCGCATCAACTACCGCGATCTTTCGGTGCAGCATCTCGGCAGCATCTACGAACGTCTGCTCGAACAGGAAGTCGTCGCCGACGAGGCCGGCGAACTTCGCCTGCGCCCCAGCCCGTTCGCGCGCAAGAGCACCGGCTCCTATTACACCCCCGACGAACTCGTCCGCTTGATCCTGCGCCGCGCAATCGGCCCGCTGCTCGAAGAGCGCCGCGCCGCCTTCACCGGCAGGGCCGAAACGCTCGCGCACGACCGCCGCCCGAAATCCGAGCGGCTGCGCGAGTTGCGCGACCTCGACCCTGCCGAGGCCTTTGTCAGGCTGCGCGTCTGCGATCCGGCGATGGGTTCCGGTCATTTCCTGGTGTCGCTGGTCGATTACCTCACCGACGCGGTGCTGACCGAGATCACCGAGGCCCCCGCCCGCGTCGCTTGGGCCGACCCCGCCGAACCCTACCGCTCGCCGCTCGTCCTGCGCGTCGAGCGGCTGCGCGCCGACATCCGCCGCTCGGCCGACCGGAACGGCTGGGACGTGCCCGACGAGCAGCTCGACGACCGGCATCTGGTGCGCCGCATCATCCTGAAACGCGTCATCTACGGCGTCGATCTGAACCCGATGGCCGTCGAGCTGGCCAAGCTGTCGTTGTGGCTGCACTCGTTCACGGTCGGCGCGCCGATGTCGTTTCTCGACCATCATCTGCGCGTTGGCGACTCGCTGTTCGGCGAGTTCGTCGCGCCGGTCGAGCGCGAATTGCGCGAGCGTTACGGCCTCGCCGTCAATGCCGATGTCGAGAAGGCGCGCCGTGCCGCGATCGGCATGGCGCGGGTCGAGGAATTGGCCGACGCCGATATCGGCGAAGTCAACCAGCAGCAAGGAATACTTTGAAGGCGTCGAGGAGAACACGGCCGAGTTGCGCGCCTTTCTCGACCTGACGCATGCCGCGCGCTGGCTCCTGCCGGACAGCGACGCCGCTGCGCTCGGGCGCGGGATCCTGTTCGGCGGCGCCTACGGCAACCCGGTGCTGATCGCCTCGGGACACCCGCTCGCGACCGGGGCGCGCGGACGCCGCCAATTGCGCCGCCGATCGCGGACCGGCGCATCGATCCGGCCGAGGTCGCAGAATGCCGCCGCCGTCTTCGTCGATACCGCTCGCGCGCTCGCCGCCGAGCGCCGCTTTCTGCATTGGGAGGCCGCCTTTCCGGGCGTCTGGTCGAATTGGGCAAGCGCCGAGCCGACCGGCGGTTTCGACGCGGTGATCGGCAACCCGCCTTGGGACCGCATGAAGCTGCAAGAGGTCGAGTGGTTCGCCGCCCGCGTGCCCGAGATCGCCCACGCCCAGCGCGCCGCCGACCGCAAGCGCATGGTCGAACGAACTTCAAAGCCGCGGCAACCGATCGCCGCCGATTACGCCCGCGCCGCCTGGGTCGCCGAGGCAGCGACAACGTCGCGCGCGGCTGCGGCGCCTATCCACTGCTGTCGAGCGGCGACGTGAATATCTATTCGCTGTTTGTCGAGCGCGCGATGCGCCTCGTTCGCCGCGACGGCATTGTCGGGCTGCTCGTTCCGTCCGGCATTGCCGCCGATTTCGGCGCGGCCAGATTTTTCCGCACGATCAGCACGACCGGCCGCCTCGCCGCGCTGTTCGATTTCGAGAACCGTCGGCCCCGCTTCGATCGCGAGCCGTTCTTTCCCGATGTCGATAGCCGTTTCAAATTCTGCACGCTCGTCGCCGGTGGAGCAGAGCGCCGATTCCCGAACGCCGATTGCGCCTTCTTTCAGCAGGATGCGGCCGAAGCCGAAGCAGCCGCCTTCCCGATCTCGCCGGCCGATTTCGCGGCGGTGAACCCGAATACCGGCACCGCGCCGGTTTTCCGCTCGCCTCGCGACGCGGAAATCACGCTCGGCATTTATCGCCGCGTGCCGGTTCTGGTCGATCGCCGCCCCGACCCGCCAGTGTCGCAATGGCCGGTGCGCTATTTCACGATGTTCCACATGACCAACAACTCGAACAAGTTCCGCACGGCCGCCGAGTTGGAGCGGCTCGGCGCCTATCGCGTGGCAGGCCAGCGCTGGGAACGCGGCGCCGAACGCTGGCTGCCGCTGATGACCGGCCGCATGGCATAAACCTGTTCGACCATCGCGCCGCATCGGTCGATTTTGAACCTGGATAACCTGCACAACCCGTTCAACAGCTTCTTGACGACCGCCGAACAGCACGCCGACCCGTCGTTTGCAGCAAGTCCGCAGTTCTGGGTATCGGACAGCGGAAACTGACTGGCCGCCGAGGCTTGAATGGGCGCTGTTGCATTCAAGTGACATCGCGCGCCCTACGGATGCGCGAACCACTGATCGCGGCGTTCGTCCCCAAGATAGCGGCAGGAAATACAATTACCTGTCCTTCTTCCTCAAGCTCTGAGTTCCTAAAGCGCGGTATCAATCGCACGCGCCAATGCGGGCTTGCAAATCTCATGTGCTTTCGCGCTCGATTTCGTTGTTCGGCGGAAAGTACAAGGTACGACATCTTAACTTGTATATCGTCGAGCAGCTTCCCATTATTCCCGCCAGGCTACTATCCCGCCGCTTCGGGCCGAAAACCGCCGAGGACATCATCCGCGAAGACGTGCTGCGCCTGACCTATACCTCGCATGACATGGGAGCCTTCGCGCGCGACCAGGGCTATGACGGGCCGCCGTTTGGCTGGGACGAGGAGGATCGGCTGCGCCGCCGCGCCCGGCTCGACGCATTGTTCTTTCACCTCTACGGGATCGACCGCGACACCGCCAATTACATCCTCGGCACCTTCCCGATCGTCCGCCGCGAAGAAGAACAGCGTTATGGCGGCCGTTTCCGCTCGCGCGACCTGATCCTCGGCTACATGGCCGCGCTCGCCGCCGGCGCCCCCGACGCCCCGGTCGCGGGTTAAATCTACCTCTCGCTTGATTTAAGCACCGAGCTGTGATATACACGCTTTGCGTCGAATAGGCTGGAGTTCGGTCCGATCAAGCAATACCGAGATATTCCCTGGTAGCCGTTTTTGTTTCCCCTGATTCCAATTTATAATTCCCTGTTATTCTCCGAATAATTCCCTGCCCGAATCACCGATCTTGAACCGCTTCAACAGCTTACGCCGCGTCCCGCGAAAATTTCCCTGCTAGCAGGGAATGGCTGATCAACGAGCGCGCAGCCCTTCGAGCAGGGCGCCTGTCGGCTCCCTCGGCGAGCAGCCAGCGACCGCCATCGCCGTCACGCAGTTCCGTCACCAGACCCTTTCCCGCATATCCCGGTTTGGCGTCTGCGGATTTCGCCCAGGCAACGTGGCGCGAGCCCGGTCCGTGACAGCCCTCGCACGACACGTTGATATCGGTCCAAGAGGTTTTGTAGGTATTGCTCGAAATATCGAAATTCCGCCGCAAATTCGTCGAATGGCAGTCGGCGCACATGTAGTTCCAGGTATAGTTCATCCCGGTCCAATGCAGCGGATCGCCGGTGGTGATCTTTTCGTTCGGATATAGGTGAAACCAGCGCTGGCCGCCTTCTTCCGTCGGTCGAGTGTCCCAACCGAACGGCAACGCCTGATAACGCCCGCCCGGGAAAGCCGTGAGATATTGCTGTAACGGATACACGCCGAACGTATAGGCGACCGTGTAGTCGCGCGGCTTGCCGTCGGGCCCCTGGGTGGTCACGACGTATTCGTCGCCTTTGCGGGAAAAGGTGGATGTAACGCCGAAATGCGTCAGGCTGGCGTTCGCGAAATCGCCGAGGATGGTGTGATCGCTCGCTTCCTGCATCGCTTTGTCGTGGTGCGAGCCGCTCCACAGTTTGTTCTCGGGCTCGTGGCAGCCGATGCAATTCTGCCCGCCGACAAATTCTGCGGGCGCCGACGCCGCATTCGCCGGCGGTTCTGCCGACCGGGTGAGCGTTACGACGCGCAAAAGACTTGCGGTCAGGCAAAGGCTAAGAAGGCACAGGATGATCGGCCTTTTTGGGACCGCACACGCCCGCCGTCCGCTCAAGCCGTCAACCCCGATCCCGCGGTCATCCTGCCGTTTTCAAAATCGGTCGAGACCTGCGCCACAGCCTGGTTTTTGCGGTAACCCGATGACGAATGGTCGCCCGTCCGGCGTCTGGAGCATCGACATTATCGACCCGGTGGCCCCGGCGGCCCCGGTCCATATTGTACCCATTGCCCCGACGCGACGCACACCTGGGCGCAGGGATTGGCAACCCCTGAACCGGCATAGCCCGGGTTCTCCATCTGGCAAACCGCGCATTGGTTCTCGAGGCTTTCGCTCCGGGCCGCCGCGCTTCCGGGAGGTGGAGAACCGCTGCAACCCGCCACCAACAAGCTGACCGCGACCGAAATCCAGGCAAGTCTGCTCATGGGCTGGTCCTGTGTCATCCAGGGAAACCTTTACTCAGAGGATTATCACATTCAGGGAATTATCCCACTCAAGGAATCATTCCACATTCAAACATCTTGTTGGCGATCGGCGCGGCAATCCGGCCGATAAATTCGCGGCGCATCGCCGGGTCCTCATGCAGCAGGCGGACGACGCGTTTCCATTTCTTCGCGCCGGGCGGACGCGCGGTGGCCGCGCTCGGCCGCCAACTGCTCGCAGGACGAATTCTGGTATTTCTGGACGATTTTGTCAGCAACGCGGTCCATCAGCGGATATTGCTGAGCGAGAGAGCCGGCGGCAAAGAAACGAATCACTCACGTCAGCAAAGCGATGGCGGCGGACCTTCGGGTTGATGTCGTTCAGCTGGTTCATCCACTGGATTGCGTCGTCGGCCATCGTCGTCGTCGGGTTCCAGCCCGGCTTCCCGACATACGGATAGATCGCAGTGGTGTCGCGAAACAGTTCGGCTCCCACTGGCTGGCGTCACCGCCGACAAACCCGTAGAAATGCTCGAACCCCATCCCGGTCGGTCACTGATCGAACGGCCCGGCCTGGCTCGCTTGCCAGGTCGGCGTGTTGTGATCCTTGAGTGAGCTGAGGCACTTCACGTAACGAATCTCCCCCTGCGAGTGCAGCGCGCGCACCCGGGAACGGCATTTTTTCGCCGCTCGCGGAACAATACGCTTTGATTTGGGTCAAATTTCAGGGCCGGTTGAAACGGCCGGGCGGATCACCGGCGGCGCAACTCCAGCTCCAATGTGACAAAGCGCGCGAGCGTCGTCGCCGGATAGAGTTGACCGATAATGGCTTCCAGATTGGCCACCCCTCGGGCGAAGGCATTGACCGGGACAATATCGCCATAGCCAACGGTCGTCAGTGTAACGAAACTGCAATAAATCAGCGAGCCGGTCGCCTGCGCCGCCGTGGCGTCGGCGGCAATCCCATGAAACGCATCGGGATGAAAATCCCAGATTACGCGGTAAATGGCGGCGGCGATCAATCCGAAGTTCAGATACAGGACGATAGCGCCTAGCACCCGATGGGCGGTGATGGGACCAGGAGCCAGTACGGCGCGGCCAACGACAATGCCGACCACGACCGAACCGACGATTGCTCCGGAATGGGTTAGTTGAACGGTGAATACCGACGGCGCGATAAACTCCAGAGCGTTTCCCGATACGATGAACACAACCGCGATAATCGCGAAACCGGTCACGATCCGGCCACGCGAAATCACCGCCGTCAGGATCACGATCAGGATTCGGAACACCTCATAGGCAAGAGCCAAATTGCGATAGCCGGCGGAAGCATAGGGGCCCCCGAGCACCACCAGCGCAACCTGAGTGACCAGCATTGCGGTCAGGGCGGGCTCGCGCACCCTGTTCCGCCAACGACGAAACCGGAGCGCGAACGTTTCATCTGACACGGATCTGTCCGATCTCTGCAAGGGCATCGGCCTTCTGCCCCGCTTTGTGCCGCAACCTGGAGATCAATCCTGGAACGTCACCGCACAGTCGGCCCGCCCAGCGGTGCCGCTGCCGCGGTTTCGCGGAAAGCGTCAGTACGGCGGCGGGTAATAGTAGGGCGACGGGTAGTAGTAGGGCGAGGCGGCGTAGGCGGCGGAGGTTGCGGCCGCCCCGACCGCCGCACCTGCTACGGCTCCGGCGGCGACCGCGCCGCCGTAATAGGCGGGATGATAGACAGCGCCACCGTAATAACCCGCGTGATAGCCGCCGTAATAAGCGCCGTGATAGCCGCCAGAGACGCTGCCGCTATGTCCCCAGGCAGTGCCGCCGGCCGGTCCGCGGGCGGCCCAGTTGCCACCCGGGCCCCGGACCGCGGTGCCGCCCATTGGCCCACGATACGCGGCCCCGCCATAGGCGCCATGGACGGAGCCCCAGGCGAGCGCGTCTTCGATCACTGCAAGTTGTGTCAATACGCCAACGCAGATGGCGATAGCTGTGGCTCGCTTCATCATTTGCTCCCTTCCGTGGTCGGCTGCACCCCGGCGGCGGTCAATTCGACTTTGCTGGCTCCGGCCGGCGGTTGAAACGTGAAATCGGCGTCGGTCGGATGGACATCGAAGTTCCAGTCGGAAAACTGGGCGACAAAACTCGGCTGACCGTGCAATAGCCGATAGGTAGCGATCAGCCGCCGCGGCAGCGCTTTTTCGTCCTTGTCCACCCATAGCTCCAGCTCGATCCCGGGCGGCTGGGTGAACAACAGGTGGCGGGCAGGCTTTCCGTCGATCGTCACGGTACCGACTTCGCGGCCGGTCGTCACTCCCGTCAAAAATGCCTTGCCTGGATCGGCGGCGACGAAATCGGCTAGCGGGAAGTCGACATTGTAGCGTGCCACGACCTCCTTCATCATCTCCTGAAGGCTATCGGGCGCCGCAACGCTCGCGTAGGTGTTCTTTGCGGCATTGAACACGGTCAGCGTCTTGCCGTCGTAGAACAGTTTGGCCGATCCGTCGTCGCCGTTTACCTGAACCGCCAGCCGATCGGGCCGGCGCACGAGCACGTTCATCGTGTGAAAGATGTGGAGCGGCTGAGCGTCGGCGTCCTCGAAAACCCGAATCGTCTGAGCCTTGAACGAGAACTCCTTTGACTGCAGCGTCTTGCCCATTTGCAGCAGCGCGCTGCTCACGTCCTGGCTGATCGCCGGCTGCGCCGATTGCGCCGTCTGTGCAAGAGCGGGAAGACCGCCAGCCACACCGAAAACGCCCAAGCCGGCGAGAATAAAGATAATTCGTAGCTTCATGCCTGCCTCCAATTAAAAACGAAACGTGGCCGAAATAATCGGCCCGTTCATGTTCATACTGATGTTTGCCCGCGGCGCTCCGTAGCTGAAATTCAAGCTGCGGAAACCGACATGAAGATCAAGTCCCGGTCTTATCGCATAGTCGATGGTGCCGAGCAACTGCCAATCGAAATGCGCCCCCACCCCAAAGCCGCCAAGATCGCCGTAGGCCGTCGCGGCAAACCCGTTCCCGAAATCATAATGATAGCGTGCCGCAATCAGCGGGTCGGCCCAGGAGAGGCCGTTGGCCACGACGATCGGGGACACTCGCTGCCGCAGCGGGTTCAAGGCGATTGCGCCGTCCAGCCCCCAGGCGCGAAAACCTAGGCCGAAATCGGCAGTCTGGTCCGGCAATGCCAGCGCCCGATAGAGGAAAACGGCGCTGCCGGTATTGATCGTGAAATCCGTCGTGCCACCGCCAAACAGGACGTCACCGGTGGTGACGCTGGCTTTCAGCGGCGCATGGATAAAGTCGGTGACGAGCGCCGAAGGGACCGCTGCGGAACTCGGCCTGACCCATGAACGGCACCCAGGTGAGATGGCCGTACAAATCGCCCGGGCCGATGGTCGTCGATGCGCTCGAAATGTTCGTGTTCGAAGGTCGAACGCCGACCGCGGTCCAGGGAAACCAGAGATACGTAGTCGCCAGGACCTCGATGCCCGGCACCAGGGTCGCAGGGCGGCGGCTGATCGGATGGCTGCTGAGCACGTGCGTCAGCAAGACCGAGCAGGGCAACGGCGAGAACCAGCAGCAACCGAGAGAACCCGCGCGCAGCCGCATTGCTCGCCCGGCGGCAATTATCCACCGTGAAGTTCACACCCAGCCCCCGTGCATTGGAATGTGCTGGCAGATCCTCGTGAGACGGAGAGATCGGCCGTCCTCTGAAAGCTTTACCACAGCAGGTCCGCCGAATGCTGGTCCCCTCATCCGATTGCGATCCGATCCCAGCACCCGGCGACAAGCGGCATCAGCGGCGCGGGGCGGTAAGCGTCATAGGCTGACTTCGGTCCGGCCTATCAACGGTGAACGAATCCTTCGACCGACGCGGCCGATTGCCGGCAGAATCTGGAATTTCATAACGACCTCGCGGCGAAATGGCCTTCAGACCCAGGCGAACGCCGAACACAAGGGTACCCGGGCGGTCCGTCAAGCGAGGCCAATTTAGCTATTGTTCCAGTCGGATGATGACAGTGTCTAGGCGCTAGTGCTCCCGCGAGGCGATATGTCCTTGGCTTGATGAATGTCTCAGCTCTCGACCGGTTCGCTTTCCTCGTAGCCGCCAACCGCGCCGCCGATCTCCTCTTCGCCGGCCGGGCGCTTGCCGCGCAGCGCGCGCGCGACGGCGTCGTCGAGTTCCTGCAGTGTGCACAGGCCGAGCCCGACCGGGTGGCGCGGCTTGATATTGGCGCTGTTCCAGTGGGTGCGGTCGCGCACCGCCGCGATCGTCGGTTTGGTCGTGCCGATCAGCTTCGAGATCTGCGCGTCCGACAATTCCGGGTGGTTGCGCAGCAGGTACATAATCGCATCCGGCTTGTCCTGGCGCTTCGCAATCGGCGTGTAGCGCGGTCCCTTGTGCTTCACGAACTGCGGCGGGATCGCCTGCGGCGCCAGCTTGAGCCGCGCCTCCGGGTCACGCTGGCAGCGCTCGATCTCCTCCTTGGTCGTCTGGCCGTTCGCGACCGGGTCGAGCCCCTGCATCTGCGTCGCGACCTCGCCATCGGCGATCGCCTGCACTTCGAGCGGGTGCAGGCCGCAGAACTCGGCAATCTGCTCGAATGTCAGCGAGGTGTTTTCGACCAGCCAAACGGCGGTCGCTTTCGGCATCAGCGGAGCGGCCATCAAAAATGTCCCGATATGAAGACGATAACGGTGCGTTGCTGCCGATATAATGGGGCGGACCCGCCGAGGGAAGCAGTACGGAGCCGCGACATGGCAGTCATCGACGAAGAGGATCTGGTTCCGCGCAACCAGCCGAAGAAGCCGAAGGATCTGACCTTGCTCGGGATTGCCGAGCTGGAAGCGTATATCGCGGCGCTGGAAGCCGAAATTTCCCGCGCCCGCGCCGAAATCGCCGCCAAACAGAGACAGCGCAGCGGCGCCGAAGCGTTGTTCAAGCGGCAGTAGTCGCCGCCGCGCATCGCGCCGGACCGCGCGGCCTGGTGTTTCTCACCGGACCGGAAAACTGCCTGCGAGGATGCATGCATCCGATCGAGCCCCGGATCGAGCACGTCGTCGTTCTGATGCTAGAAAATCGCTCATTCGATTGCCTGCTCGGCAAGCTCTACCCGAAGAGCGAGCAGTTCGACGGGCTGGATGGGACGGAAAGCAATCCCTGGCACAAGCCGGATGGCACGGTCGAGCAGGTCCGCGTCTGGAACAACATTGCGATGACGGCCGATGCGGTTTGCCTGCCCGATCCGGAGCCGGGCGAGCTGTTCGAGGACGTCAACGAGCAGCTGTTCGGTGTCGACTGCGACCGCCGGCAGGCCAACATGAGCGGGTTCGTCGACAATTACGCACGCCAGCCGTGGCCCTGGACCCCCGAGGACCCGAGCGGGATCATGCATTATTTCGTGCCCGTCCAGGTGCCGATCATCAGCCGGCTGGCGTCCGAGTTCGGCGTGTCCGACCGCTGGCACGCCTCAACTCCGAGCGAAACCTGGCCCAATCGCTATTTCGCGCATTGCGGCACCGCCGGCGGCTACGTCAACAACTCGCTGAGCCGCTTTCCGTACCAGTGGCCGCGCCTGATGCCGACGATCTTCCGGCGCTTGGGAAAGCATGGCTACAGCTGGAAGATCTATTTCCACGACATCCCGCAGGCCGTGTCGCTGTTCGACCTCTGGCCCAAAATCCCGACCCATTTCTGTCAGTTCGAGGCGGAATTCGAGCGGCATGCCCGGATCGGCCGGTTGCCGAATTACAGCTTTATCGAGCCGCGCTACTTTCCGACGCTGGTGGCCGACAAGATGCCGAACGACCAGCACCCGCCGCACAATCTGCTGTATGGCGAGCAGCTGATCGCGACCGTCTACAACGCGGTGCGCAGCTCGCCGCTATGGACGCGGACGCTGCTGCTCATCGTCTATGACGAGCATGGCGGCACGTTCGATCACGCGATCCCGCCGGCCGCCGTATCGCCCGGCGGTCCCTATCCCGACGGGTTCCGGTTCGACCGATACGGCGTTCGCGTTCCGGCCGTGATCGTCTCACCTTATGTCGCGCCGGGCAGCGTCATCCGCCCGCCGCTTGCGCCGGACGGGACCGAGGGCTACCCGTTCTGTCACACCTCGATTCTGGCGACATTGCACAAATTGTTCGATATCGGACCGCCACTGACGCCGCGCGTCGCGGCCGCGCCAGACCTCCTCTCGGCGCTGACACTGGAGCAGCCCGAGAATGACGGTCCCGAGCGGCTGACGATCAATCCGCGTCGGCCGTCCGCATCCGAATTGAAAAAATACCGGCGGCGGAAACGCAACCAGAACCAGCGCAACCTGCGCAACCCGCTGCTGTTTCTGCCGCGCGGGATAGCCGAACTGACCGGAGCCGTGCGCGGGGCAGGGGCGAGGGTCGTACCTGAAGCCTGGCGCCGTCCCCGACCGAAACGGGTCGTCCGATAACCGATACAGAAGCGGGCGGCGGGGTCAGCAATCCGCGGCAGGCCCATCGCGCAGCTTGCGCAGTGTCAGGCGGTGGTTCGAGGCTTCTTCGAGCGTCTCGGTCGATTCGATTTCGATGCCGAACCCGGCGAGGCCGACATAGCTGCGCTCGCGCGTCGCATAAAGCCGGATCGAGGAGATGCGCAGATCGCGGAGGATCTGCGCCCCGAGCCCGACCTCGCGCCATTCGCGGTTGCGCTCGCGCTCCGACGCGGTGCAGTCCTCGGCGATCGCGCTGGCCTCAGCGATCGCGGCGGTCGGCACCCCGGACGTGCCGTCGCGCAGATAGACCAGCACGCCGCGCCCGGCTTCCTTGAACCGCGCCAGCGCGGCATGGATCGTCTTGGCGCCGCCGAACACATCCTCGACGACATTGCCGCGGTGCAGCCGGGTCGGTACGTCGCGCCCCTCGCCGATCCTGCCGTAGACGAAGGCGTAATGGTGTACCTTGTCGAACGGCGTCACGTAAGCGTAGCCGGCATATTCGCCCGAATCGGTTTCGATCGTGAACTCGGCGACGCGCGTCACGAGCTTTTCGCGCGCCTGCCGGTAGGCAATCAGATCGGCGACCGAAATCCGCCGCAGATCGTGCCGGTCGGCGAAGGCGGCGATCTGCGGGCCGCGCATCACGGTGCCGTCATCATTGACCAGCTCGCAGATCGCGGCGGTCGGTTCCAGCGCGGCGAGACGGCACAGATCAACCGCCGCCTCGGTGTGCCCGGAGCGGATCAGCACGCCGCCATCCTTGGCGACCAGCGGAAAGACATGGCCGGGACGGACGAAATCGGCGCGGCCGGTATTGTTGTTGGCCAGCGCGCGGATTGTCGCGGTGCGCTCCTCGGCTGAGATGCCGGTCGTCGTGCCGTGCCGGTAATCGACCGAGATCGTAAAGGCAGTGCCGTGGATCGCGTCGTTGTCGGCGACCATCGGCGCGAGGTGCAGCCGGCGCGCGGTCTCGCCGGTGATCGGCGCGCAGACGATGCCGCAGGTATGGCGGATGATAAACGCCATCTTCTCGGGGGTGGCGTGGACCGCGGCGATGATCAGATCGCCCTCGTTCTCGCGGTCGTCGTCATCGGTGACGACGACGATTTCGCCGCGGCCGAAGGCGTCGATGGCTTCGCGAACGCTCGCTTGCGACACGTGCTTTACTCTCCGAACCCGTTTTCCGCGAGGAACGCCGGATTGCCCTCGCGCAGTTTCAATATTGTGAGCCGCCACAAAATCGCACGCGCGATTCGCCCGCGCGACACGCATCGGTCGAATGCGCCGGCGCGCAGCTCGGCGGCAAAGCGGTGCAGCAGGCCATCTTCCGGAGCGCGGGCATCTTGCCCGCAATGCGGGTGGGACGCCCGCGCTCCGTACAAATCGCGCAGCATCGCCGCTATTTCCCGGCTCGGCACCTCGCCGGAGGCGGCTTCGCGCTCGGCGATCGCCATCGCGGTCGCGACCAGCCGCAACTCGCGTTGCCGTTCCGGCGGGAGCAGCGGCACGATTCTTTCCAATAGCAGCTCGCGCCCAAGCGCCAGCAGCCCGGCGCCGTCCGGCAAATCGCGGATGAGGTCGAGACCATCGCCGACGACCAACCCCTCTCCCGCATCGCGGGAGAGGGAGGGGCCCGGCGCGCAGCGCTGGGAGGGTGAGGGCGCCAGCGCCGAAGCACTCGCCCGCCCCCTCACCCTAACCCTCTCCCCCGGCGGGGGAGAGGGGACCTCACCCGGATCCAGCAGCATCAGCAATTCGAGTTCGCATTCGGTCGCGCGGCGGCCGATGATCGCGGTGACGAGGTCGCGCGCGCCCTGGATCAGATAGCGGTCGCTCTGTTGCAGTGCAATGACGGCCCAGCGGACGTTCGCCAGCACTTCCCAGAACCTGACACGCTCGGGATCGAGACGCCGCCCCGATTCCGCTTCGTAGGCCCGATAGAACGCCTCGCGCCCGGCGATGCCGCCGGCCTCGCGATCGAGTCGCCCAAAGCGCCAGCCCTTGCAGCAGAACCAGCCGATATCCTCGTCCGGATCGCCCCAGCCGGCGAACTCCCAATCGAGGATCGCCGTCAGCTCGGGCCCGTTGAGCATGTAATTGCCGGTGCGGAAATCGCGGTGGCACAGCACAGGTGACAGCTTCTCCGGAATATGCGTTTCCAGCCAGTTTATCGCCCATTCGAGTACCGGCCGCGGATTCGGGTGCCGGTCGAGATAGGCGCGAAACCCGGCAATGTGCTGCGCGGCGTCGATATCCTGCAGACCGCCGAGTTCATGGTGCGGCGCCCGGATTTTCTGCAGCCGCGCCAATTCGGCGCCGAGCCGCGACGCGACGGTGGACAGAAATGGCTCGATTGCCGGGTCGGAAGTAATCTCGCGGCCCTGCGCAGTGCCGGCGACCCGCCGCATAACAAAGAACGGGCGACCGATCACCTCGGGGTCGGCACATGCCCAGAGCGGCTCCGCGACCGTAACGCCGGCCGCCCATGCCGCCCGCTGCACCGCGAACTCCTCGATCCGATCGAGGCTCGACGCGACGCCGGTAGCCGCGTCGGTGCGCAGCACCAGACGGTGGCTCCCGCCGAAGGGGCCGCCGGAAAATTCCGCCTCAAAGCCCCAATTCTCCTGGATCGCGCCTCCGGCCAGCAGCTCCGGCTCGCCCACCTGGACTTTACTTGCGCCGCTTCTCTCGGCGAGAAAACGGGCGAGATGCGCCGGGTCAAATCGCGGCAACGCCGTGGCCGCCATCGACCGAGATGACGGCGCCGGTGACATAGGCGCTGGCCGGCGACGCCAGGAACAGCAGCGCGCCGTCGAGGTCGGGCGCCTGCCCGATGCGCTTCATCGGGATGCGGCCGATCAGCGCCTTGCCGGGGTCGGTCTGGAAGAAGACGCGGTTGAAATCGGTCTCGATATAGCCCGGTGCCAACGCGTTAACGAGAATCCCGTAGCGCGCCAGCTCCATCGCCAAGATGTGCGTCAGGTGCGTCAGCCCGGCCTTCGCGGCGCAATAAGCCGGCACCCGTCCGATCGTGCGGAAGGCGAGGATCGAGGAAATGTTAATGATCCGCCCCGGGCGTTTTTTCTCAACAAGATTGTGGGCGAACTCGCGCGCCGCCAGCCAAGCGCCTTTCAAATTCGTATCGACGACATAATCCCAGTCTTCCTCGGTGTGCTCGAAGAAAGGCTTCGAGACGACAACGCCGGCATTGTTGACGAGGATCGACAGCGGGCCGAGCCTGTCTTCGGTGGTCGCGATCGCCTCGACGATGCTCTGCCGCTCGGTCACGTCGCAGGCGACCGGCAGACACGTGCCACCATTCGCCGCGATGCGGTCCGCCAGTTCGGCAAGCCGGTCCGCGCGGCGCGCCGCGGCCGCTACACTGGCGCCCGCGGCGGCAAGGGTTTCGGCGAAGTGCTCGCCTATGCCCGACGAGGCACCGGTAACAAGCGCCACTTGGCCGGAGATGTCAAAGCTGGGTAGTTCCGTCATCCATCCTGCTCAATTATGTAGGGCGGGTGAGCGGAGCGTAACCCGCCTTTATGCAAAGGATTGCAAGTGGCGGAATGCGCTGCGCTTTTCCGCCCTACGACGCTGTCACCGCCTTCGCCTGCTCGCGCAGCGCGTATTTCTGGATTTTCCCGGTAGAGGTTTTCGGCAACGGCCCGAAAATCACTTGCCGCGGCGCCTTGTAATGCGCGAGGTTGACGCGGCACCAGGCGATGATATCGGAAGCCGTTACCGCGCCGGCATCGGGCTTCAGCGTGACGAAGGCGCACGGCGTCTCACCCCATTTGTCGTCCGGCATGGCGACGACAGCGGCTTCCATGATTTGCGGGTGCCGGTACAGCACCTCTTCGACCTCTATGGAAGAAATATTTTCGCCGCCGGAGATGATGATATCCTTCGATCGGTCTTTAATCTCGACATACCCGTCGGGGTGCATCACTGCGAGGTCGCCGGTATGAAACCAGCCGCCGGCGAACGCCTCCGCGGTCGCTTCGGGGTTCTTCAGATAACCTTTCATGACCGTGTTGCCGCGTAGCAGCAATTCGCCGATCGTCACCCCATCGGCCGGCACGTCGCACAGGGTTTCGGGGTCGGCGACGCGCTGCGCGGCGAGCGTCAGGTACGGCACGCCTTGCCGTGCCATCAGCCCGGCGCGCTCGGATAGCGGCAGCCCCTCCCAACCGTCTTGCCAGGCGCAGACCGTTGAGGGGCCGTAGCTTTCGGTCAGGCCGTAAAGATGGGTCACGCGGAAGCCCATCCGTTCCATCGCCTCGATGACGGCCGAAGGCGGCGCCGCGCCCCCGGTCGCGGCGTCGACGACATGGTCGAAGCGGCGTTTCACCGAATCCGGGGCATGAACGAGCATGTTCAAGACGATCGGCGCGCCGCACAGATGCGTGACCCGGTGCGCGGCGATCGCGTCGAAGATCGCCTCGGGTTCGACGCGGCGCAAACAGACATGCGTGCCGGCGACAGCCGTCACGCCCCAGGTATAGGTCCAGCCGCTGCAATGGAACATCGGCAGGGTCCAGAGATAGACCGAATGCCGGTCGAGCCCGAACGTGATCGCGTTGCCGAGCGCGTTCAGATAGGCGCCGCGGTGGTGATAGACGACGCCTTTCGGGTTGCCGGTTGTGCCCGAGGTATAGTTCAGCGCGATCGCGCTCCATTCGTCGTGGGGCGGCGACCATTCGGCTTCTGGATCGCCTTGCCCAAGAAAATCCTCGTATTCGACGGCGCCGAGTGATCCGCTGTCATTCGTGCCCGCGATCTCGACGAGCGGCAGGTCGCTTCCATACAAGCGCCGCGCGTCGGCCGTCAGCGCGGCGAATTCCCGATCGGCGATCAGCAGCTTCGCGCCGCCATGTTCGAGGATGAACGCGATCGATCGCGCGTCGAGCCGGTAGTTCAGTGCGTTCAGCACCGCTCCGGCCATCGGCACGGCGTAATGCGCCTCGAGCAGCGCCGGCACATTCGGCGCCAGCACCGATACCGTGTCGCCGCGCCCGATCCCACGCCGGCGCAGCGCATCGGCGAAGCGGCGGCAGCGTTCGTAAAATTGGCGGTACGTAAAGCGCCGGCCGTCATCGATCACCGCGATCTTATCCGGATAAACCGCGGCGGTTCGTTCGAGAAAGCCGAGCGGGGTCAGCGCCGCGTAATTCGCCGGGTTGCGCGCGAGATGCGGCGCGTCGTAAGGCCCTTCGTCCGATCGCGTGGCGCCGTCGCTCATGCCTTCGTTATGGAAGCGGCCTCGCGGTGCGTCAAGCCAAGCACGCCCCGCCCCGGTTCAGCCCTTCATGCTGCACTGGTCGGCGTAGGAATTGGCGTGGTCGTCGAACACCTTTTTCTCGATCATGCGGACAAAATTGCCGTCCGCATCCGTGCCGATGCGCAGGAGGTAAAAATCTTCGATCGGGAAATGGTTCCTATTGTACTTGAAGTCGCCGCGCACCGAAGGGAAATCGGCCTTCTCAAGCGCGGCGATCATACCGTCCTTGTTCGTGACATCGCCGTTCACCGCCTTGACGGCATGATCTATCATTGTGATCGCGTCGAAGCTCTGTGCCGCGTAGAATGACGGATAGTAGCCGTATTTCTTGCGGAACGCGGTGACGAACTCCTTGTTGCGTGGCGCGTCGAGGTCAGGCGACCAAAAGCCGACCTCATAATTTCCGGCCGCTGCCTCGCCGATCGCCGGCAATGTCGTCTCATCGATCGTAAAGGCTGAATAGAGCGGGATCGTGTCGCGCAGCCCGGCCTGCGCGTATTGCTTTACGAACTGGATGCCCATGCCGCCGGGCAGGAAGGCAAAGACGGCCTTCGGGTTGGCGTCGCGGATCTTGCTGATCTCGACCTGGTAGTCGGATTGGCCGAATTTTGTGTAGGTCTCGGCCGCGACCCGGTTTTTGAAGTAGCGCTTGAACCCGGTCATCATATCGTGCCCGGCGGCATAATCCGGCGCGATCAGATACACATCGTTCATGTCCTGATCCTGCATGAACTTGCCCATCGCTTCCGGGGTCTGGTCATTCTGCCACGAGGCGGAAAAGAAATTCCGCGCGCACTGGCTTCCCGCGATCTGATGCGGGCCGGCATTGGCCGAGATCAGAATTTTCCCGGACTGAATGGCCGGCTGATAGGATGCGAGCAGCACGTTCGACCAGATATAGCCGGTCAGGAAATCGACCTTGTCGCGCTTCAGTAATTCGTCGGTGACTTGGCGGCCGACATCGGGCTTGAACTGGTCGTCGGCATAGACGATCTCGGCCGGCTTCCCGCCGATCTTGCCGTCGAGCATCGCCAGCGCGAGGTCGGCGGCGTCCCTCATGTGCTTGCCGATGATGCCGGCCGGGCCGCTCAGCGTCGTGACAAAGCCGATTCTGACGGTGTCGGCGGCGTGCGCCGGCAGACTCAGCAGCATAGCGGCGGCGACCGCGATCAGGCGCGTCTTCATTCGCGATCCTCCGTCATGGCAGCGAATTGTCGGCGGTGCTTGAGGCTATAGCATTGCCGGAGCGGGGAGGCGCGCGCAAAAAGGGCGGCGCGGGCGTGACAGGGGCCGTAAGAGAGGCGCGGTGCGGCGAGGGCCGGCAGGCGAGAGGGACAGCGTGGCGGAAGCAGGAATTGAGCGGGGTTGGCGGGATCGGGTCAGCGTCAGGCGGTGGGTCGCGGCGTTGTCGGTCTATCGCGAGCCGCGCCTCGTCTCGATTCTGTTGATGGGGTTTTCGAGCGGGCTGCCGCTGGCGCTGACCGGCGCGACCCTATCGCTTCGCCTCGCCGACATTGGCGTGTCTCTGACCGCGATCGGACTGTTCACGCTGGTGCGCTTCTCGTACAGCTTCAAGTTCCTGTGGGCGCCGGTCATCGACCGACTGCCGCTGCCGGGGATCACGACGCGATTCGGCCGGCGGCGCGGCTGGGCCCTGGTGATCCAGACGGCATTGGCGCTGGCGATCCTGTGGCTCGGTTTCACCGATCCAATTGCCGATCCGTGGATGACCGCGTTTGCCGCCGTGGTCGTGGCATTCCTCTCGGCGAGCCAGGACATCGTCATCGACGCCTACCGCATCGAGCTGCTGACCCCCGAAGAACAGGGCGCCGGCGCCGCCGCGACGCAATGGGGCTACCGGTTCGGCATGATCGCCTCGGGCGCCGGCGCGCTTTATGCCGCGAGCTTTGGCGGCTGGGGTTTCGCCTATGCCCTGATGGCCGCGTTGATGCTGGTCGGCATGGCAACGATATGGGCCACCCCGGAGCCGGGCGGGATCCGGGCACTGGAGCCGTTGCCGGGCGCCACGGCTGGCGAGCGGGTCATGGCATGGCTGCGCACCGCCGTCGTCGCGCCATTCGCCGAAATGTTCGGGCGCGGCGGCGCGGCCGGGCTGGTCCTGATCCTGGCTTTCGTGATCCTGTACAAATTCGGTGAGGCGATCGCCGGCACGATGTCGAACCCGCTCTACATCACGCTCGGTTTCTCAAAGGTCGAGATCGCGACCGTCGCCAAGATCTACGGTGTGATCGCGACCTTGGCCGGGGTGGCGATCGGCGGGATCCTAGTATTGCGCCTCGGGATCTTCCGCGCGCTGTTGATCGGCGGCGTGCTGCAGGCGCTGTCGAACCTGATGTACATTCTGCAGGTTTGGGCGGGTCACGACATCATGATGCTGACGCTGACGATCGGCACCGAAAACCTGACCAACGGCATCGGATCGGCGGCCTTCGTCGCCTATCTGTCAGGGCTGTGCAACGTCGCTTTCACCGCGACGCAATATGCGCTTTTGTCCTCGCTCGCGACGGTCGGCGTCAACATTCTGTCGGCCTCCGGCGGCTGGCTCGCCGATCAGCTCGGCTGGGTCGAGTTTTTCCTCGTCAGCCTGGGATTGACCTTGCCGGGTCTCATGCTGTTGTTGGTGATCATGCGCCACCCGCGGCTTGGCCCGCCCGCCCTGCCGCGAATGGACACGTCTCCGGCCAAAACCGAGATGCCCTGAGGGCCTCAGTGAGACCGTGACCCCCGGCGCGACACGCGAGGCGAGCGCGCCCCGGAACCTCCGGCCGCTTCTTAATGAAACCGCGGCTTGACCTCCTGGCACATCAGGCGCAGCGAGTTCAGCACGCGGGGCTGCGGGATCTTCCCGCCGCAGTTCAGTTCGGCGAGGATGCCGTCGAGCCCGATCTCCTCGTCGACCTCGCGCAGCCGCGCCGTGAAGCCGTCGGGATCGTCGACGAGGAGTTGCGTCGCTAACGCTTCGTCGTAAGTCAATGATTCAAGACGCTCGATCTGGCGCAGCCGCTGCACGGCCAGCTCGCCGCCGGCCCGGCGCGCCGAATCGCGGCCGAGCTCGGCTTGATAGGCGAAAAAGCTCATGATGCTGTCCCGGGCCTCGGCGCGGGCGCGCTCGCGGGTCTCGGCGACATAGGCCGGCACGCGCAGGAATACTTTTCCCCGTCCGGGATGCCCGGCTTCTTCATAGGCTTGGCGGTAGGATTTGATGCGTTCGGCGAGCTGCACGAACGGCCCCTGTCGCACCGCGACGAAAATCGGCAGCCCCATTCGGCCGATCCGCGGAAACGTGTCCGGCGTCGCCGCCGCCATGCGCAATTCGGGCCACGGTTTCTGATACGGTTTCGGTGTCACCGCGACGTTCTGAAACCGGTAGTACTTGCCCTCGTGCGAAAACCGCTCCTCGGTCCAGGCCTTTTTCAGGATTTCGAGCGTCTCGGCGAAGCGCTCGCGGCTCTCGCCATAGTCGAGACCGTAATCCTGGTAGGTGCGCACGACGCCGCTGCGGCCGATGCCATAGATCAGTCTTCCGTGGCTGATCTGATCGACGGTCGCCGCCTCCTCGGCGAGGCGCAGCGGGTGCGACAGCGGCAGCACCTGCACCGCGAGGCCGATCTTGATCGTGCTGGTGCGCGCGGCGATAGCGCTCGCCACCATCATCGGCGACGACATGACTGAGCGCTCGGGCGCGCCGTGCAGCTCGGCCAACCATACGGCGTCGAGACCGACCCGTTCGGCCTCCTCGACCTCGGCCAATGCCTCGTCGAAGGCGGCGCTGTCGCCACCGCTCGCACCCGGCGGAAACTCCATGAAACTCCCGAATTCCATCCGCGACCACCCTTCCGCGATCAGCGCACGCATCATCCCGGGCAGCCCGCCGGCGCGCAAGCAAACTGTCACTGCGCCCAAGGGATGGCTGGTATCGCCGTCGCCTATGCGCTGGCGCAAGAGCCGGCTACCCCGCTACAATCGCCGCCGATCGGACCCGAAGGGAGGGGGCATCATGCGCATCCACAATCTCTATACCGACGCCCAGGGCCAGTCGCATTTCCGCGACATCGAGGTCGAATGGGCCGAGGAAAGCCGGGCCGGCAAGCTGTCGAAGCGGCTGCCCGCGACCGGCATCATCTTCCGCGAGGTGCAGCCGGACTACGATCTCGACTGGCACCCGGCGCCGCGCCGGCAATACATCATCAATCTCGATGCCGGTGTGCAGATCACCGCGAGCGACGGCGAGGCGCGCGTAATCGGCGCCGGCGAGGTTATTCTGGTCGAGGACACGACCGGCAAGGGCCACCTGTCGAAAGCGGTGGAGGGCAAGATCCGCCACTGCATCTTTGTTCCGGTGGAATAGGGCGAGCCTGGTAGGGCGGAAAAGCGAAGCGCATTCCGCCTTATACATTCGGATGGCGGATTATGCTCCGCTCATCCGCCCTACGCGATGACGGTATTGGGAGGAAACGAGATGGCACGCGACGGTTTTCTGATCCTTGACAGCGATCTGCACATGATGGAGCCCGACGATCTGTGGGCGCGCTATCTTGACGGGCCCTATCGGGCGAACCCGCCGCGGTTTTTCGGCGGGCAGCGCGAGCAGCTCAAGAAGGCCGAGGAAGACAAGGGCAACGCCGACTCGATCATGGGCATGGAGGTGCAGGGCCTCCAGATCCCGGCGCACAACATGCAGCAGGGCGCGACCGTGTCGAGCCGCGAATTGCGCCGCCGCAGCCGGGCGCGGCACCCGCATTTCCAGCTGGCGCGGGCGCGCGGCTACGACGCCTCTTCGACCCTGACCGCGATGGACATCGAGGGGATCGACGTCGCGGTCATGTACGGGACCCGCGGGCGGCAAATCCTGTGCCATGACGACCTCGCGCCCGATTACGCCGCCGCGCTGGCGCGGGCCTACAACAACTGGGCCGCCGATTACTGCAAGACCGACCCGACGCGGCTCAAATTCGCGGCGCAGATCGCGATGCACGACGTGAAATCCGCCGTCGTGGAGGCGCGGCGCTGCGTCGATGACCTCGGCGCGGTCGCGGTAATCGGCACGCCGAACCCGGTCAACGGCCAGCACCTGCACGATGACGCCGTCGAGCCGTTATGGGATGCGCTCGAAGAGCTGGACGTGCCGATCGGCTTCCACCCGACTGGCAATACGTCGCTGAAGGACGATGCCGGGCGGCGCTATGTCGGGCACGCCAATTTCCACCCGATCGCGCACGCGATCCGCAATCCCGTCGAGCTGATGGGCGCGGTGGCCAGCCTGACGACCGGCGGAGTCATGGAGCGCCATCCGAAGCTGCGCGCCGCGTTTCTCGAAGGCACGGCGGGGTGGCTGCCGTGGTGGCTGTGGCGCCTGGACGACCAGTGGGAGAAGTTCGGCCCCGGTTGCGAGAAGCCGCTGTCGATGCTGCCGAGCGAGTATTTCCGGCGGCAATGCTATATCGCGCTCGATGTCGACGAGGAGCCGGCGGTGCATGCTGTCAATGATCTGGGGGCCGATTACTTTGTCGTCTCGAGCGACTACCCGCATTCCGATGGCGCCTTCCCCGAAGCGATCGGTCAGTTTCTGGGGCTGCCGCTCAACGACGAGCAGCGCCGCAAGATCCTGTGGGACAATTGCGCGCGTCTCTACAAGATCGAGACCCCGGCCGGCTCGCTGACCCAGCCCGTGCCGCAGGTCTCGGCGGCCGAGTAGCGCCGGGCGCGCGTGGAAGGCGAATTCCCTGTTCGCAGGGAATTTGCCTCCGCGGCGCCTCGGGGGCGGTCCGCCGCTCCCGTTTTTGTCAATTCCAATAACGGCCTGGGTTGGCGCGCGCGGCGAATTCCCGTGACCGAAACAGGGAAGTTCGACAGGCCGAGCAGAGAAACTCCCGGCTCGAACAGGGAATGAACAGGTAGACGCCTCCACCATGTCCCGCTCCGCGTCCTTGCCGCACCGCAACGGAATATCTCACAGGATTGTGGCGATTTTCGCGGCCTTCCTGCCCGGTTCCGGTCGCCGGGAATGGGCGGCAACGCCGTGATCCTCGCGCCGAGAAATCTTGACGAGGGCATCGCGGCGCTGACGGGCGAGACAGTGTTCGCCGCGATTGTGGAGCGGGCCGGGGCGCCGCGTTTCCGGCGGCGGGCGAACGGGTTTCCGACCCTGCTGCATATCATTCTGGAGCAGCAGGTGTCGATCGACGCGGCGGCGGCGATGCACCGGCGGCTCAGCGAAACCTGCCAGCCGCTGGCGCCTGATACGTTTCTCGCGCTCGACGACGCGACGTTGCGACGCTGCGGCTTCAGCCGGCAAAAGATGGGCTACGCGCGCGGTCTCGCCGATGCGGTCGCGAGCGGCCGGCTCGATTTCGCCGCGCTCGCCGCGATGCCGGATGACGACGCCAGGGCGGCCCTGATTTCGCTGAAGGGGATCGGCCGGTGGAGCGCCGAAATCTACCTGATTTTCGCGCTCGGCCGACCCGACATCTGGCCCGCCGCCGATCTCGGATTGCAGCTTTCCATCGCCGACTGCCTCGGCCTCGCCGAACGCCCGAGCGAGAAGGCGCTGCGCGACATCGGCGAGGCATGGCAGCCGTGGCGGTCGGTAGCGGCGTGTCTGTTCTGGCAATCCTACCTGCACGCCCGCAACCGCGCCGCCCCGATTCTCGCTCCAGAGCTTTACGCCGCGGCGGAATGATTTTTGGATCAATCTCCGGCATGCATCACAGATATCTCGCGGACGCCGTGGGATGGTTCATGCCGAAGTGCCGTTTGATTACCGCAGCTTCTCGAAGAGAATGATCGAACCGGTCGCTATCACAAAGACCGCAGCTACTGCCCCTCCTTTCTCGTATTCGATAAGGGGCCATAGAAAACTGTCCACGAGCTTAAAACTACGTGCAAAAGTTTGACGCGCCGAAGGCATCACGGCGAAAAAAAGAAATGCGATAGATACAAATATCACCCAGCCAGCCATTAAAGCCGACCAAAATAGTATTGACACCACATACTGCACGACATTCTGCGCGATGCTCGGATGCTCTTCGAACAAAGACGGCGCAGAGATAACATTACTCAGGACGATAACTGAGAACACGAGCAGCGCAACGCGAAACGCAATGTGATCAATATTCGTTCCTGCGCCCACCAGAAGTCGCATCAATCCCGGGCAGAGGCCACCGCCAGCCCGCAACGAGAGTAACGAGCAATACACCTAGTCCGATGAGCTGAAGGATGGTTATTTCAAGTTTAGGCTCCAATGTTGCGACCGGGAAAACCAATGCAATCTCGATAATGACCAGCCACGCAAAATACCCTTGGACCGTTATACAAAAAAGAGCTTCCGGAGTGCATAATTTCCTTGACATGTCTTCAAAACTAAGTGTGTCGAGTTTAAGCGTCGTATCCTTCAGAAACGCGCGGATTGCCTTCCTTAGATGAGGGCGTATGAAGAGATTCAAGATTTTGAGCAGGGTCAGTGCGATCGCAAAAAGTATAACCGAGCCGTGCACCGCACACCTCCCTCATTCGGGTGCCTGGCGGGAGCCTGACCGGAAAAAGCGATTTTCCTCGGCTGAAACGCCGTCGTTGCGCGCCCTCTTAAGCGGACTCTATATGTTTCCAGGGCCGCACGTATAGGGGCGGCGTATAACGGGGTTGATACGCAAAAGGAAAATCGCACGGACCGTAAAGCCGCTGAAGTCGCTTCCTGTTCTTGTGCGAGCCTCAGTAGCGTAATTACCCGGCCTTTAGCCGCTGACGGTCAGCTTCTCGCCGACCGCGATCGGGCCGCCTTTGGTCACCTCGGCGTAGATGCCCATCAGGTTGTGCCCGAAGTGGCGGCGCAGGGCGGCGACGGTGTCGAGGTCACGCTCGGCGGTTTCGGGGTTGACCTCGGTCGCGGCGCACCGGGTGATCGCCGCGACAATCCGCAGCCGCGCGCCGAGTGCGATGTCGGAGCCGATCCAGTCCCAGCCCGTCGGAGTAAACGTTGGCGCGGAAGCGCCGATCGCGGCGGATCACTCAATTTCACCTGATGCAGCCCGGTTCGGAACGCTATCCCTGCGCCGGCTTCAGCAGCAGAGCATTGCTATTCCTTGCATAGAAGCTGGCGCAGCTTGCGGCCGAGCTGGTCGCGCGCGTAGGGCTTTGTGATGAGGTTGATGCCGCCGCCGAGCCGGCCTCCGTGCAAGGCGGCGTTCTCGGCATAGCCGGTGGTGAACAGCACGGTAATTCCGGGAATCTTCTGCTGCGCCTTGCGGGCCAGCTCCGGCGCCCGCAAGGTCCCGGGCATGACGATATCGGTAAACAGAAGGTCGATCGCGGCGCCGCTTTCGATGATGACCAGCGCGCTGTCGGCGTCTTTTGCCCGCAGCACAGTGTAGCCCAGATCCGACAGCATTTCCGCGGTCGTCACCCGCACATCCTCGTCGTCCTCCACCAGCAGAATGGTCTCCGAGCCGCCGACCACAGGGCTGGCGACCAGTTCGATCTTCGAATCCTCGTCCTCCCGGCTGCGCGGCAGATAAATCCGCACGGTCGTGCCCTGGCCGAGTTCGCTGTAAATCTTGATGTGGCCGCCGGATTGTTTGACAAAGCCGTGGACCATGCTGAGGCCCAGCCCGGTGCCTTGTCCTTCCGGCTTCGTGCTGAAAAACGGATCGAACACCTTTTCGATTATATCCGGGTCGATGCCGGTACCGGTATCGGAGACGGCAATCATGACATATTGCCCCGGCGTTACTTCGGCATGACGCAAAGCGTAATTGTCGTCCAGATATGCGTTTCCGGCTTCAAGTGTCAGCTTCCCGCGGCCCTGCATCGCGTCGCGGGCATTGATCGCCAGGTTGAGCAGCGCGGTTTCGACCTGCACCGGGTCGACGCAGGTGTTCCACAAGCCGCCGCCAATCACGGTCTCGATCTCAACCCCCTCGCCGAGGGCCCGTCGGAACATGTCATCCGCGTTGCGAATGAGGCGTCCGAGGTTCATGACCTTCGGCGACAATGGCTGCCGCCGCGCGAAGGCGAGCAGTTGCGAGGCGAGTTTCGAGCCTCGCCAAACCGCCTGCAGCGCGGTTTCGACACGCTTGTTCAGCCTGTCGTTATCGGCGATCTCGACCGACAGCATTTCCAGGTTGGAGCCGATCACCTGCAACAGGTTATTGAAATCATGCGCCACCCCGCCGGTCAGTTTACCTACGGCTTCCATTTTCTGCGCCTGGCGCAATTGTGCTTCAGCCGAGCGCTGATCGCTGATATCGATACAGCTGCCAAAATATCCGGCGAACACGCCGCCGCGGTAAAACGGCGCGCCGTTGTCGAGAATGTCGCGGTAGACCCCATCGACGCGGCGCAGGCGGTACATCATCGAGAATTGCTGGCGCGCATCGAAGGCGGTGACGTAAGTGTCGAGGCAACGCTGAAAATCATCGGGGTGTACGCCCTCGGCCCAGCCGTTTCCCAGTTCCTGCTCCATAGTGCGGCCGACGAAATCGAGCCAGGGCTTATTGAACCAATCACACAGCTTGTCCGGCCCGGAGCGCCAGATCATGACCGGCGCGTTGTCGGCGAGTTCACGGAAGAAGCGCTCGCCCTGGTCGATCAGATCATCGCGCATTGGGCCGCCTTCCGATCCGGATGTGCGAACCGCAATTACCTGATTGCCTGCGTCGAGTTATGACGTTCCTCCAGCGATCCAACGAGCCGCGGCAAAAGCAAACACTTATCGCACGCGGAAGTTCCGAAGCCTGAAACATTTTGTTCCCGAGCTGCTTGATATCGCCGTTAGGGTCGGCTGCTGCTACATCACTCTGATGGGCGAAAATCAGAAGTTTCGCACAAATTGTAAAGGACCTAAACCGCGTCGCCGTCGCCGGCATGTTTCAGGTGCACAATTCCCCAACCCCTCAGCCTCCCACAGTGAGCGTATCGCCGACCGCGATCGGGCCGCCTTTGGTCACCTCGGCGTAGATGCCCATCAGGTTGTGGCCGAAGTGGCGGCGCAGGGCGGCGACGGTGTCGAGGTCGCGCTCGGCGGTTTCGGGGTTGACCTCGGTCGCGGCGCACCGGGTGATCGGGGAGATGACGCGCAATCGTGCCTCGCCGAGTGCGATGTCGGAGCCGATCCAGTCGAGTTCGCGCCAGGCCGGCGGGCCTTCGAAATAGACATTGGCGCGGAAGCGGAGCGGATCGACCGGCGTTTCGACCGCCTCTTCGAGCGCGGCGATGCTCGCGCGGTTGATCAGCGAGACGTACTTGTCGGCGGTCGCGTTCGGCTTTTTCCGGGCGTCGGCGAAAGCGTGGCCGGGGGCCTCGACGATGCGCAGCGGGCGCGCGACGCTGTCGCCGAGAAACTCCGCGATAAACTCGGCTGCCTGGGTCGCGCCGTCGGAGTCGGTGATGCGGGCGCGCAGCGGGGGGCCGGTCTCGTCGGCGATGATCAGCTCGCCGGTTGCGGGGTCGAAGCTGGTGCGCAAATGGGCGAGCGCCGCGTCGCGCATCAGCATCACGAAATGCGTCTTCGCCAGCCATTCCGGGTTTTGAGGGTCGAAGCGGGTCGTGGGCAGCGCGATCGCGAAGCGGCGGTCGTGCGGCAGGCAGTCGCCGGGCGCGAGGGTGACGCGGTCGAGCGGCTCGGGGCTCAGCCCCTTGACCGGATAGCGATAGATCGCGGCGATCGTGCTGGTCATGGTTTCCGGCCTCGCGTTTCCCGCTCCGAGATCGACCCCGAGGATTTGGTACGACCGCGGTTTGGTTGGATCGGCGTCGTGCGTCCTTCGAGACGGCCGCCTGACGGCGACCTCCTCAGGATGAGGTTTTTTCGAAATGCCATCATCCTTTTTCCTGATGCCGAGCGGTTGTCTTCAGTGTCAAGCGGGTTGCCATGGTTTGCGGTCGCGCAGGATGGCGTTGAGGATGACAAGGAGCTTGCGCATGCGGGCTCGCCTGGCGGCCCTGGCGACTGTTCGGGCTGAAGAAACTGTAGGCATAAACCAAATCCTTCCCCGCTCCCCGGCGCAGGCGATGCTGCCAACTGGGCCGATATGATTACGAGCCGCGTAGAGGCTGGCTTTTCAAATCGCTTCGGCCCCCAATGGACCGCTCGTTGACTTGCGAATGAGGGTGGCATGCCCGAGCGGACGGGAGGGCCGGGTTTGGCTCAACCCGAAGATCGAAATACGCCGTGCGTGCCGGTCGGCACCGATCTCGTCGAGTGGTATTTCGCGCAGGGCTGGACCGACGGGCTGCCGGTGGTACCACCGACGCGCGCGGCGGTCGATGCCGCCGTTGCCGCGCTTGGCGGCGGCCCCGATCTGGTTGAGTGCCGGGTGCCGCCGCGGCTGGGCAATCTCACGCGCGAGGTGCTGGCGATTAATCTCGTCATGGCCGGGTGCAGGCCGGAATACGCACGGGTCGTGCGCGCCGCTGTGCTGGCGCTGACGCAGCCGGCGTTCAACCTCAACGGCGTGCAGGCGACGACGCACATGGCCGCGCCGCTGTTGGTCGTAAACGGCCCGGAGGCGCGCCGCATCGGCATGAATGGCGGCGTCAACGCGTTCGGCTCGGGCAACCGCGCCAACGCCACGATCGGGCGCGCGATCCGCCTCGTATTGCTCAATGTCGGCGGCGGCGTTGCCGGGCGATCTCGACAAATCGACCCTCGGGCATCCCGGCAAATACACCTACGCCGTCGCCGAGAACGAGGCGGACAGCCCGTGGGCGCCGTACCATGTCGAAAAGGGGCTTCGCGTCAGACGATTCGACCGTGTTCGTGATCGCCGCCGAGCCGCCGCACAGCGTCACGAACCACGTCGCCGACGATCCCGAGGGCATTCTCGACAGCCTCTGCTCGGCGATGAGCACGATCGCGAACAACAACGCGGTGTCGTCCGGGCATTGCGCGGTCGCGATCGGCCCGGAGCACGCCCGCACGATCGCGGCAAAGGGCTGGACGCGGCACGATGTGCGCAGCTACCTGCACCAGAACGCCTGGAACCTGTTCCGCGAGCTGGCCTTCGATCACCGCTACGGCCGCGTCTATAACCGCAATCTGCCCCGCTGGTACAGGCGCGACCTGGACTCGCGCATCCCGATCGTGCCGAGCCCCGACCACATCCATCTGTTCGTGATCGGCGGCGCGGCCGGACGCTTTTCGGCCTTCATCCCCGGCTGGGGCCACATGACCGCCCCGGTCCTGCGCAGCATCGACGGCACCGGGTCGAACGCCGCGCCGGTGTGCGTTGACGGGACGTGTTATCTATAGCGCCTTTCCCCGGGCAGCCGAGTTCCATTGAATCAACGGCGAGTGTGCCTAACTGCTACGGCATGAAACCTGGCGAGCAGCTGCAGCAACTTGTCGAAACTCTAGAACGGGTGACCGCCAACGCCGAGAATTTGCGGATCGAGTCGCCGGAGCGGTTACGCGATAAGGATACCGGCCGACTTCGCGAGCACGATGTGGTGCTCACGTTCTCAATGCAACATCACGAACTGATCGTGGCGCTCGAATGCCGAGATCGAAGCAGGAAAGTTGGCGTCCCAGAAATTGAATCCTTCAAGAAAAAATGCGAGCGTACCGGAGTCCATCGAGGCATCGTAGTTTCATCGCTAGGCTTTACAAAATCCGCGCTAGAAAAAGCACGTATGATGGATATCGGATGCTTCGGCCTCAGTGAGATACAAAAATTCGATTGGTGCCAAGCGCCTGGAATTGTATCAAATACACGAGAGATCATCGAGGGGCCTCATTTCACAGTTTTTCCGAGAATGCCGGTGGATACCGCTCCAGCGCTTTACGACAACGAAGGACTTCTTGGTCCCGAGCGGTTGCGCGCGATTGCTTTCAATTGCATGCACCAGAGGCCGGCTGATATAGCTGCTGTTCAGGATGAGATGGCAATCAATTCACCTGTCGAGATCCGATTTATGGATACCAATCCCTCCGGGTTCTATGTCGTCAATTCAGAGGGAGAACAGGTGCCGATTTCTCGGCTGGAAATCACATTGCACTATCAACTGAAGACGGTCATGGTTCCCTTCAAATTTTGTCAATATGTTGATGAGGGAACCGGGAAAGAGATATACAGCTCAGCGCTCGCGCCGGTAAACGCCGGCGAAATCCAGGGCAACATCCTGCTGCACAAAGTTGAGGGCGAGTACATAGAGGTGCTGTTTGTGCCGCGGCAGACCTTGAGTGTGACCAAAGGCACACAGACATAGCTAATGAACGAGTAAGCGAATGAGTGACACTCAAATGGTGTTCGATCCCCGCGGGGGGGTCGAGGCGGAGCTTGTCGCCCCGGCGGCTCGGGTCGCGGCCCTCGACGGCATGCGGCTCGGCATTCTCGACAACAGCAAATGGAACGCGGGAAGGCTGCTGCGGAAGACGGCCGCTCGGCTCGGCGAAGGCCACCAATTCGCCGCGGTCAACTACTATCGCAAGGAAAGCTTTTCCAAACCGGCCGACCCGGCGCTGGTGGCGAAAATCGCCGCCGAGAACGACATCGTCCTGACCGCGATTGGCGATTGAGGGTCGTGCACGTCGTGCTGTACGCATGACGCAATCGCTCTCGAAAAGCTCGGGCGGCCGGTCGCGGTCGTCGTCACTACCGAATTCCTGCACGAGGCCGAAATGCAGCGCGCCGCGCTCGGCATGCCGGACCTCGCGCCGGTCGTGATCGACCACCCGCTCAGCACGATCTCGGAAGCCGAGATCGACGCGCGCGCGGCGCAGGCCGCCGAGCAGGCCGCAATCCGCTGGCTCGGATCGTACGGCTGACAGGAACCGTTGTAGGATGGGCTGAGCGTCGCGACGCCCATGCTGAAGTGCCGTTTGGAGGTGGTCGCCGGTTCCGCCGATGCCGGGCGCTTGATTTGTTCCGCCAATTCCACCGAAGGAGACGCCGACATGCCCAACACAGTGCGCTTGCACCGCGTTCTGGCGACCACACCGGAGAAAGTCTATCGCGCGTTCATCGAGGCGGACGCGCTGGCGAAGTGGCTGCCGCCCAACGGCTTCACCTGTACCGTGCAGCATCTGGAAGCGACAGTCGGCGGTACCTTCAAAATGTCCTTCCGGAACTTCACGACGGGGGAAAGCCACTCGTTTGGCGGCGAATATGTCGAGCTCGTTCCGCACGAGCGCTTGCGCTACACGGACAAGTTCGACGATCCCAACCTGGCCGGCGACATTCAGGTGACGGTGACATTGAAGAAAGTATCGGTCGGCACCGAGCTCAACATCGTTCAGGAAGGCCTGCCGGACGTCATTCCGGTAGAGGCCTGTTATCTCGGTTGGCAGGAGTTCGCTGCGAAACCTGGCGAGGCTTGTCGAGCCCGAAATCAACCAATAGCGCATCAGACTCTGTAGGATGGGCTGAGCAACGCGAAGCCCATGCTGTAAAGCGGCAGCCAGATAACGGGCGTTGCGACGCTCGGCAGCCCATCCTGCGGCGAGGGACGGGACAGCGGGTAAAAGCTTGAGCATGAAAAAGAAATATTTCTGGTGGGCGCTTGCCGGGATCGGCGGCGCGGCGGCGATCGGCGCAGTGTTGTGGGGACCGATCGCCAGCCAGGTCGAGCGGGCGCGATACAAGCGCGTCGCGCGGGACCGCGACATTGAAATCCGCGACTACACGCCTCTGATTGTGGCTGACACGGCGGTGTGCGGCGACCGCGAGACGGCGATACGACAGGGCTTTCGCAGGCTCGCCGATTACATTTTCGGCAACAACACCGCAATGCAAGTCATCGCGATGACCGCGCCGGTGATGCAGCAGGGCGACGAGGAAAGCTGGCAGGTGCGGTTCGTCATGCCGGCGCGCTACACGACCGACACGCTGCCCCGGCCGATCGATCCCGCGGTGACCCTCAAGCATCTCGAAGCCAAGCGCTTCGCGGCGATCCGCTTTCCCGGCAGCGCGCGGGACGACAGTCTGCGGCGGCACCGGGAGAAGCTGGAGCAATTCATCAGGGCGAAAGGTCTGCGCGCGCTGTCCCCTCCCGCCTACGCCTTCTACAACCCGCCCTGGACGCTGCCGTTCCTGCGGCGCAACGAGATCATGATCGAGATTGCCCGAGACAGTGAGCGCTGACCATGAGCGACACCTTCGACCGGCGGCGGCACCGTTTTCCGGAGAGCCGCTATTTCGAGGATCTCACGGTCGGCGAACGGTTCTATATCCCGAGCCGCACCGTCACCGAGGCCAATTTCGCGGCGTTCCAGACGGTCTCGGCCGACAATCACCCGATCCATTACGATGTCGAATATTGCCGCGAGCGCGGCCATCCGGGCCCCTTGGCGCACGGGTTTCAGGTGTTGTGCTTCACCGCGGCCGGTGCCGGCACCTTCGCCCATGTCATCGGCGATTTGCTTGTGGCGTTCATCGAGCAGTCGTCGAAATTCCTGAAACCGGTCTATCCCGGCGACACCCTCTATCCGAGCCTGACCATCGCCGCGCTGACACCGCAGCGCACAACCGGGGTCGTCACGGTCGCGGTGACGGTGCACAACCAGAAGAACGAACTCGTGCTGACCGGCGAACAGAAATACCTGCTCAGGAAGCGCGCCGTGGCATAGCCGCAAGGCCGAGGCTGGCGGCGCGGCGCTGTTGCGTTCGGCGCCCCAAGTCGCCTTTAGCTTAAGTAGGGGTGGATAAGCTCGGCGAGCTTGTCCAGCTGTCGCCCCCAACTCATTTCCGCAAGCATTTCCGCGCCGCGGCAACCGCGCTGTCGCGCTTCCGAGCGATCACGATAAGCCGCCTCGAGCGCGTCGATGATCTCGTCGATGTTGCTTTCGCCCCAGCCCCAGCATTGCGGGTCCGCAATGGGGGTTTGCGTCTCGAGTGCATAGCAGTTGCCCCCGCGGATCAGATCGAGGTGCCCGGTATTGGCCGACAGGATCGTCGGCAAGCCGCAGGCCATGCACTCCATGGCGACCAGATTGGTGCCCCCTTCGGCGCGGTTGGGAAAGAGCGCCACGTCGGCTTCGCGCAAAATCCGCGGCATTTCGGCATTGGGCACCCGCCCGAGGTCGAGCACCTGGCGCTTCGGGATGCCGTTGGCCTCCAGCCAGGCGACCACGTCCAGCTGGCCATCAGGGCGAAACGCCATTGGGCTGACAGAAGGGTTTTGTTCGAGCGAGCGCGCCAGTTGCGGCCAAGGCGACGCCCACGCGGTGACCAGCAGTGCATCGGAGTGGCGTTGCGCAAAGGCGCGAAACGCCTCCACGACAAGATCCTGCCCCTTGCGCCGCTCCAACTTGCCGCCCGAGAACACGACGAAGCGGTCGCCAAACAGGCCCGCGCGGGGACCGGGATGGAAGTGGGTCGTATCGACGCCTTGGATCACCGTTTGCACGTGATCGATGCCGTGATCCCGTAACACCTCGCGGTTCCAGGTCGAACCGGTGACGATCAGCGGGTAACGCCGCGCGCGCTCGTGCCCCGAGGCGTCGAACATCGTGTTTTCAAAGAACACGATGGCGATCGAGGGCGCGCCGATGAGCCTGGGCCGCGCTCCACCCCCTAGATTGTTGCCGAGCGCGTCGAGCACGAGGCAGGAAACCGCCGCGGTGCCGTCTACCCCGGACAGCCGGGCGCGGGCATCGCGCGATCGCCGCAGCACCGGAGCGATGACCATTCGCTCAATCGGATTCAATGCCAGGTGATCATTCCTGATCGGCCGTGCGCAGCACAGCGCCAAATCGGGACGCCGCGCCCAATGCAACATCAGGTTGAGCCCGTATACGCCCCAGCCGAAATAACTCGAAGGCTGCCAGTTGAACATGACCATCGGCTTGTCGGCCGGCTGATTCTCGAAACTGATCCGGGTGGTCTGACCCCGCATTTCGTGCTCAGCCGATCGGGGATCGAGCGTCGACTCCGGATCGAGATCGGACCCGCCTGTGTCTCTGTTGGCCGCGCCGCTCGCCAGCTCGTGTCGCGACCGTTCCGCTTGGGCGGACAGAGCGCGCCGCCCCGCTACCAGCGGAGACAGCACGACGTCGTGGACGATCTTGACCGGGACATACACCGGCAGAAGCGTCAATGACGCGGGAAGCCGGACCCGCGCAACATGCAGCGGTTTCGGTAAAACGAGGCTACGCCCGATATGGCGAAGGCGCCGCATGGTTCCATCATGTAGCCGTCGCCGTTCGCGATTGAAAATTGCGGAGCCGGGGGCCGGGGCCGGCTCTTCGCCGAGCCACCGCGCCTCGATGAGCTTGACGATCGCGTTCAGCGCCGGGTCGCCGGTTTCCGCGGTGATCACGGCGTCGGGCAAGGCCGTACCGAAATTTCGGCGGGCCAGAGCGGCGGCCAGCGCGACCATGCGATGGCAACCTTGTCTCGTCGCGCGCCGGAGGAGTACCGGCCAATCGAGTTTCCGATGCGATTGGATGAAATAGGCGATGTCGCATAATGTTCGGGGGCGGCGCCACAATTCGGTACCACCAAGGATCGCCGAGGCGAGGAAAGCATCCTCCGCCGCCAGCGCCGTTATTGTGCGGCCGCTCAGTGTCACGCGGGCTGCCCGTTCCCGAAGGCTCGAATAATCGATAGCAAGCACCATGTCGATCGGGGCAAGCCGCGTGTGCAGGGCAAGGTTCACCCCGAGAGCCTTCTTTGCAAGCAACTCGTGGCCTTGAATTTTCTGCAGCAGATTCAGCTGCGCGTCGGTCAATTGTCGGTCGCGCTCGTATCCCAGGCTCCGCAGCGCCGCCAGACTCGGTTCGCGGCGGTCGTCACGCACGAGCAGATCCAGTTGCTGGACCGTACGAAAGCCCAATTCGCTCTCGGATGCGATCGCGAGCATCGGGTTCGGCAGGGGAATCGCCACCACGCCCGCCCTCTCCAGAGCTTCAAGAATCCCGGCGAGCTCGATCGACAGCGCTCGGTTCGTCTGGCGCGTCTGCTGCCCATGGACGCGAAAGGCATCGCGCAACTCGTCGGGGACCAGATCGGGCACCACGCGATTGAGTGTCTGGCCGACGAGACCAGCCAGCCCCTGCTCCACGGCCTTGCGCGCAAAAAGCGTCCAGTCGATGCCCTCGACAAGCATCCGCCGGATCGCAACACCGTCTTCTTCAGTCGGAAGGTAACGGGCACTGGCCAAAAGGAGGCGAAGCTCAGCCGTCATTCATCGCTTTCCGTCACGGTCACCGAGGTTCACGGCTGGACTGCCTCGTTCGGGTACCGGTCCATGCGCAGCAGTCTATTTCGGGAAGGTCGAGTTACAATTGAAGTGAATTCGCAACCAGTCCGGTTCAGAAACCAATGGCCGGCCTGTGCTCCGCCTTGTCTCAACAATAAAAGGATGGCGTAGCCCGTCCGCTCAATGCCCTGGAAACCATCGCACAGTTGAGCCCGGATTTGTTCATCACGTTTGCCCGCCGTGGCCGTCTGACATCACTGGCGGGGCCCGCTGGAAATCTTGAGCATTTGCCGTTTCTTACACCACTCGTGAAGCACACGATCCTGAAGAATTTCCGGGAACTCAAAGAACCCGATGCACCGGATGTGCATTGCGATCACCGACACCGCTCCATCGTGACACAGAGCTCGCATCCATACGTTGCGCGTTTGCCGAATAGCCTTTAAAAAAAAGAACGAACTCGGCGCCCGCACGGAGGGGTGACAAGACATGGCGACGACAGCTGTAACCCAACTTCAGGAACAGATCGAGGCGATCCGTCGCGAAGCATTTGCCGCCGGGTTCGAAGCGGCCATGCAGTCGGTGCGGCAGTTTGCCTCGACGCAAACTCCCGATACGCGGCCGCAATTTGCCGAGCCGGCGCGGCGCCGTGCATCGCGACGCCCGCGCGTAGCGGACTCGCTGCCGCCGCCCCGCACTGCTGCGAACGCCTCGCGGCGGGCGGCGGCTGCTGCCGGCAGACTTCAGCGCGGCACGAATGCCCGGCTCGTCGAAGAAGTGCTGCAGTCGAATGCACCGCGAGCGCTGCGCCCGGCAGAGATCCGCAGCACGATCCAGCGGGAGAAGGGCATGGCGATTGCGTTCACTTCCATTCGCCACGCGCTCGGCCAGCTCGAGGTGCGCGGCGTCGTCGAGCAGGTCGCGGACAGCAACACATGGTGCTGGCGCGGGGATGGTAGCGACACATTCGGCGAGGTTGGCGGCGAAGAGGTTTCGGCACCGGCCGAGTGAGCCCCGAGGTTCGGCCGGTCCGCCGCGATCCGGTCGGTTACGCCGCCGCAACCTGGCGCGGGCGGTAGATCGCTGTATGCGCGATCCGCGCAACCGGGGTGCGCTCTTGTGACAGCACCAGCGCGTCGATTTCGACGAAGGCGTGGCCCTTGTGCTCGTAATTCCCGGTGATGCGGGCGCGCACTGACAGCTCGTTTCCGACCGGCACCGCCCGCAAATGCTGCACACGGCTGCCGGTATGGATCCACGGCCCGAGCAGCACGTTACGGCTGATCACGAAGTTGCAGCTGCGCAGGATGTCGCGCGGATGGACGAGGTTCTGGTCGCCGTAGATCGCCGCGCTCTCGCGCGAATCCGCGAGGTAGCGGGCCGCCATCTCCGGCGTGATCGGATACGGGTCGAGCCCAAGCCAACCGTTCGCGGGCAGCGAGGTCTCGTCGGCCGGCGGGCGCTCGCGGCGCTGCGGCACCTGTCGGAATTCATCGACGCTCACGACAGGAGCCGCATCGGGCAGCGTGGCGCGGCCGGTCGCGCAGACCACGCCGCGGCTCTCGACCGCTATTTCAAGTGCGCCATCCATTTCGGTCGCTGTCACGGTCGCGGTGTCGCCGTCATACACCGGCTTGAAAAGGCGGCATTCGGCGGTGCCGTGTTCGAGCCAGGCACGGCCCCAGCGCATGACCGGCAGGTGCGTCATGTACCCGTAGACATCGACCCCGGGCACGAGCCCCCCGCCGAACCCGAAACGGCGGGCGGTTGCGTCGTCGTGGATCTTGTTCTCGGAATCGTGCGCGGTGTTGAACGCGACGACCCGGTACGGAGCGAGAGGGGCGGCGGCGGACATCGGTTCCTCTTTCGGCGCTGAAAAGACGTTAGTCATCCGAGCGGCGGGTGCTTTTCGGCGGTGCCGGCAGCGCGCTCCCAGGCACGTGCCGCCTGGTACAGTTTCGCCTCGCCGAAATACGGACCGACGAACTGCACCGCGAGCGGCAGACCGGTGAACGACAGACCCGCCATCATCGCCAGCGCCGGATGGCCGGTGACGTTGAACGGCGTGCGCGCCTGTCGCGGATAGGTGCGCTCGGTCTCCGCCGGATTATCGAGCCGGCTCGGCGGGTCCATCGCGCTCGCGCACAGCAGCACATCGACCTCCCGCAACGCCGCCTCGACGGCCGCAATCATTTCGAGACGGCGCCGCTGTGCCTGCACGTAGTCGCCGGCGCCGTAGAACGCTCCGGGCAGCAGCCGGCGGCGCGCCAGCTTGCCGTAATCCTGCGGGCGCTCGCGCAGCCACGGCGCATGGATCGCCCAGGCCTCGCTTTGCAGGATCACCCGGTTCACGGCGCCGAATTCGCCGAGCGTCGGCAGCTGTATGTCGCGAATTTCGGCGCCAAGGGACTGCAAGGTCCGCGCGACGTTATCGAGCGCGGCGGTCACCTCCGGGTCGGCCGGCAGGTCGGCTTCGTGGAAGTGCCGGATGAACCCGAAGCGCATTCCGCGCACGCCGCCTTCGAGCGCGGCGGCATAATGGCCGGCGGGAGCGGCGGCGCTGCCCGGATCGCGCGGGTCGTGCCCGGCGATCGCCTCGAGCATCAGCGCGTTGTCGGCGACGGTGCGCGTCAGCGGCCCGACATGGTCGAGCGTGAACGACAGCGGAAAGACGCCGCGCCGCGACACGAGACCATAGGTCGGCTTCAACCCCACGATACCGCAGGCGCTGGCGGGGTTGCGCACGCTGCCGCCGGTGTCGCTGCCGAGCGCCATCGGGAACAGCCCGCCCGCTACGCCGGCTCCCGAGCCGGACGACGAGCCGCCGGGGTGATGGTCTGGGTTCCACGGGTTGCGCGCCGGCGGCCATGGCAGGTCGAAGCTGGGGCCGCCGATCGCGAATTCATGCGTCGACAGTTTTCCCAATACGATCGCGCCGGCGCCGCGCAGCCGGGCGACGCACACCGCGTCGGCGCTCGCGATATTGTCGATCAGAATCTTGGAATGGCAGGTGGTGGGCAGACCGGCGACGTCGAAAATGTCCTTGATGCCGACCGGGACGCCGTGCAGCGGCCCGCGCGGATGGCCGGATGCGATCTCGGCCTCGGCGGCGCGGGCAGCCGCCGTAGCGGCGTCGCGGTCGAGCCGGATGAAGACGTTGAGCTTCGGGTCGAGCCGCTCGATACGATCCAGCAGCGCCCGCATCAGTTCTACCGGCGAGAGTTCGCGAGCGGCGATCGCCCGCGCCGCCTCGGTGGCGGAGAGCCAGTGAAGCTCGCTCATCGCCCGCCTCCGGTTGCCCCGCCGTCGGCCGTCGCGCGCGGGGGAGGGCAGGGGAGGGGGCACGGGCCGACGCGCATCGGCGGCCATGGCTCGGCGGCCGGATCGGTTGGCGCGTGGATGCGCGCGGCAATGCCATCCGCCTGCGCCGCGGCCGCCGCGACATCGTCGGGGAATTGCACCAACGCCTTGTCCAGCCCGGCGCGGCGCGCCAGCATTTCCATCGCTTCTTGATCCATGCTCCAGCCGGCCTCTTTCGGCGGTAACGTCTGGGGCATCCTGCCGCGAAAATCTGCCCGGCCCTAGACCTAATCGTCCCCGCTGCCTACAACGGCATGGTCTCGATTTGGGCGAGCGCACGGCGCCGATGCAATCCCGGCCACCGCCAAGACTTGTCGACCGCACCGTCGCGGCGTTGCTGCGCCACACGCGCGGCTGGGCGGCGGCACTCGGGTGTATCGCCCTCGTCTTTGCCAGCGCTGTGCCTGACCCTGCCTGGGGCCAGTATCGTAGCGGCGGCTACAGCCGGCCAAGCGTCGGTTCTGGGTCGTTTTCGACCCGCCGGCCGTCGATCGGCGGCAGCGGCGGCTATCGCCGGCCGTCTGCCCCGGCGCCGGTCTTCGGCGGCAGCTCTCCCGGGGACCGCGCAATGTCGCGCGGCCAGTCGTCGGAAGCGCTGCGCAATTACCGTGCATCGCAGCGCCCGCCGCCCCCAGCCTATGCGCCGCGGCCTTCCGCCCCGCCGCCCGCGGCATCGGGTGGTGGTTGGGGGGCAGCGATGCCGCGGCGGGCGCCGTCCTGGGGAGGCGGCTGGGGCTCGGTCAGCCCGCGGCGCTCGTTCGGCACCGGCGTTGTTAGCGGGGTTGCGCTGTGGGCGGCGCTCAACGCGCTGTCCTCATCGCCGAGCCGGGCCGAGTATTTCTACGAGCACCGCAATGACCCGGCGTATCGCGAGTGGCGGCAGGAGGCCGAACGGGCGGCGGCCCGTGACCCTGAGGTGGCCGCCAAGCTCGCCGAACTCGACCAACGAATGGCCCAGCTTCAAGCACAGCCGGGCAGCACCGGCGGCGGCCCGGCCGTTGAGCGCGATTCGGAAGGCGGCGGATTCTCGCTCTGGGGTATCGTCCTCGTCATTGGAGGCGTCGTTTTGCTGTTCTGGCTGTGGCGGCGCCGCGCCGTTAATCCGCGCGTTGGCGGCACTAGCGCACCGCCGGGGCTGGGCGGCTCGGCCGAGTTGCGCTTCCGAGTCGGCATGGTGCTGCCGGTCGATCCGGCCCCGTTTCTGCTCGCGGCCGGCCTGACGAAGATCACGCCGCCCGACGAGAGCGGCAGGGTAAGCGTCGAAGCGGTCGGCCTGCTGCGATATGGAAATGTCCTGCTTCATCGCCTTTACCTGCCGGGCGGCCGCGCGTTCTTTCAGCTTCATCTCGGAGCGGACGGCCGGCCCGACGAGTGCCGATATTTTTCGGTCCTCGACGAGGTCACCCCGGCCGACCCGCAAGAATGGGCTTTCTGGCTCGATCCGCGGGAGGGAATGATCGGCTGGCCGAGTTTCCAGACCAAGGACGGCAAGCTCTACGGACGGGCCTGGGCGCCCGGCCAGAGCCGCACCGCGCCGCGCCAGATTGAGGAGACGCGGCAATTTGTCGATCGCACCGAGCGCCGCAGCCTGCAGGCGATGCTGTACGGGGCGGCGACCGGCGGCGCCGCGCCGGCGCCTGAGACCGAGTACATCCTGGTCAGTGCGATCGAGGCCGAGGGTCAGGCCTGGGTCGAAATCGACGCCGGCATCGACATCAATCCGGCGGCATTGCAGCTGCCGGGCGTATCTCTGACGCCATGACAGAGCAAGGCCCTGACGGAGCAAGGCCCTAAGGAGAGAGACATGGACGCGACAGCGCAGGCTCCGGTCACCGTGTTCGGCGCGCTCAGCTACGGGCTGCCGTCGTTGCTGGTGCATTTCGGGCTGGTGCTCGGCTTGCTGATCGTCGGGATATTCGTCTACATGGCCGTAACGCCATTTCACGAGCGCGAGCTGGTGCGCGCCGGCAATACCGCGGCGGCGACCGTGCTGGGAGGCGCCTTGGTGGCGCTGGCGATCCCGCTTGCCGCGCTTTTGGCGACGACCGGTCCGCTGCTGGACATTCTGGTCTGGGGAGTTGTCGCGGTCATTTTGCAGCTGGTCACCGTCATGATCGTGTCGCTGCTGGCGCGCGGGATGCGGAGCATGATCGAGGCGGGGCAGGTTGCCGCCGCGGTCCCGCTGGTCGCGGCGCAAATTTCGATCGGCCTGTTGAACGCGGCCGTGATGGTGCCAGTTTGATTGCTGCATTCCAGTCCAGGAGTTTCGGATGCTCGGGTTCTTGAGGAATTTTGTCGGTGTAAAGGCCGACAACGCGGTTCAGTCCGGCGTCGAGGCGCTGGTGCGGTGGGATCCGGAGGGGGCCAGCGAGGCCGAGCTGCGCACGATGGAGCAGCATCTCGACGATCTCGGGCGCCAGGTCGCGATGGCCCGCCAGTCCTACGACAAGGAAAAGCGCGAGGCCGAGCAGATCGAGGCGCTGTCGCGTCAACGGATGGCCGCCGCTGAGCAGCTGCAGGGCCAGATCGCGGCGGAAGGCGACGCGGCACGCCGTGCCACCGTTGAACGCAGCCTCGAGACCCTGGTCGCGATGCTCGAGGAAATGGCGCCGGAGATCGAGCGCGAGAAGCAGGACGCGACCGACGCCCAGGAGTTCCTCGAGATGCTCGAAAACGCCTATGCCCAGGCCGGGGGCAAGCTGAAGCAGGCGCGCTCAGAACTCGAACGCGCCCGCCGCGACATGGTGCGCGCCGGACAGCAGCGCGAGACCGCCGAACGGCAGGCCGAGGCGGCGCGGCAGGCGGCCGGCCTCACGCGTTCGACGAGCAGTCTCAACGTGGCCCTGCAGGCAATGCAGGACGCGGCGCAGCGCGACCTGGCTTCGGCCGACGCGGCGGCGGCGAAGGCGAAGCTGCTGCGCCCGACCCGCCCCGAGCAGGACGACCCGAACATCGCCGCCGCAATGGCCGCCGCTGCCGGCAAGTCGCCGGCGCCGCAGAACCTCAGCGAGCGCCTCGCCGCCCTCCGGGCAAGAGCCGAGCGGTAGCTTCCACTTGCGGTCCGTCAGATTGGCTGACCGCGGCGCAATCCGGAAAATCACTTTGCTCGACCTGTCGGCGCGATGCTGCCGCGGCGAGCGGCCCAACCATATCTAGGGGCATGACATCCGTCCCGACATTTGCGACGCGCCCGAGCTTTCTCGGGCTCGAGCGCAGCGACCCCGGCGCGCCGATCTGCGTCGCCGGCATTCCATATGATCTCGGCACTTCGAACCGTCCCGGCGCCCGCTTCGGCCCGGCCGCGATCCGGCAGGCCAGCCGCATGCTGGTCGATGGCGACCACCCGATCTCCGGCCGCGCGCCGGCCGAGACGGACATTGCCGATATCGGCGATTTCCGGATCGCGCACGGCGACATTCAGGGCTCGCTGGCGGCGATCGAGGCGCAGGCCCGGCCGATCGAGCATCTCGTCGCGCTCGGCGGCGATCATACGATAACGCTCGCCCTGCTGCGGGCGCTGGCGCCGCGGATCGGACCCCTGGCGCTCGTCCATTTCGATGCGCATGTCGATACCTGGCCCGAGAGCTTCGGTCAGCGCTTTGGCCACGGCTCGCCGTTTTTTCACGCGATCGAGGAGGGGCTGATCGACCCCCGGCGCACCGTGCAGGTCGGGATCCGCTCGCCGATGGATCGGTCGGTTCATGACTGGACCCTCGACCGCGGGGTCACGATCCTGTTCGCCGAAGCGGTGCACGAGCGCGGTCCGCAAGCGACAGCCGAGCGGATTCGGGAGGTCGTCGGCGACGCACCGGCATATCTGAGCTTCGACATCGACGCGCTCGACCCCGCTTTTGCCCCGGGCACCGGTACGCCCGAGATCGGCGGTCTGTTCACCTGGCAGGCGCAGGCGATCCTGCGCCGTCTCGCCGGCCTGCGGTTTCAGGGCATGGACGTCGTTGAAGTATCGCCGCCCTACGACGTGGCCGAGATCACGGCGCTCGCCGCGGCGACCTTCGCCTGGGAATACCTGTCGCTGCTTGCGCCCCAATCGGATGCTATGAACACAGGAGGTTCGTGATGATCCGGCTGTTGGAAGGCTTCCCCGACAACATCATCGCGGTCGCTTGCGAGGGGCAGGTGACGCGCCGCGATTACGAAGACGTACTGATCCCGGCGGTCGAGGCGGCGCTGCGGCGGCATGAAAAGCTGCGCATCTATTACGAGGTGACGCCGCAATTTTCCGGCATTGACGCGGGCGCCGTCTGGGAGGATTTCCAACTCGGCATGCAGCACCTGTCGCGCTGGGAGAGAATGGCGGCCGTCACCGACGTCGAATGGATCCGGCTGGCGATGAACGCATTCCGCTTTCTGCTGCCTGGCCGCCTCCGCGTCTTTCCGACCAGCGAGGCGGGCGAGGCGCGGCGCTGGATCGCCGGCGACGAACCCTGACGCGCACGAATGATGGGGGAAGCTCTATGAAGGCAGACGAACTGATGACCAAAGAGGTCGTCTCAGTATCTCCCGAGATGCCTGTCCACGAAATCGCGCGCGTCTTGCTATCGCATCACGTCAGCGCGGCGCCGGTTGTGGACGGGTCCGGCAAGGTTATCGGCATGGTCAGCGAGGGCGACCTGATCGGCCCCAACGAGGGCGCACATACGGCGCGGCGCGAGCGGTGGCTTGAGATGCTGGCCGAAGGCGAGGCGCTAAGCCCGGATTTCCTCACCAGTCTCAAGCCGGGGCGTACCGCGCGCGACGTGATGTCCTCACCGGTCATCGAAGTCGGCGAGCAGACCGACGCGAGCGAGATCGCCGCATTGCTGGTGCAACACCACATAAAGCGGGTCCCGGTCGTGCACGAGGGGCGGCTCGTCGGGATCGTGAGCCGGGTGGATCTGCTGCGGACGCTGGCGGATAGCGCCAAGGCGCCGACCGCGGCGCCGGCCCATGGCGGAATCCTTGCCGAGGCAATCGCCACTCTCGACAACCGGTTTTTCGGCAGGCATTCCGAAACCGCTCCCGGGGCCACGCCGAAAACTCCTGGCGCCGAAGCCGGCAGCGGTCTCAGCGTGTCCGATTTCCAAGCGCTGATGACCGATTTCGAACGCCACAGGACAGAAACGGCGGAAGCCGCTCGGCACGCCGCGCTCGTGCGCCGCCAGGAAGAGGTCAAGCAGCTGATCGACGACCATGTGCGCGAGGAAACCTGGAACGCGATGCTGCACCAGGCGCGCGAGGCGGCCCAACGCGGCGACAAGGAATACCTGCTGTTCCGTTTTCCGAGTGATCTGTGCGCCGATAGCGGCCGCGCGATCAATTCCGCTTTGCCGGACTGGCCGAACACCCTGCGCGGCGAGGCCGCCGAAATCTACCTGCGCTGGGAACGCGATCTGAAGCCGCGCGGCTTTCATCTGCTGGCGCGCGTGCTCGATTATCCCGGCGGCATGCCCGGCGACATCGGCCTGTTCCTTGGCTGGGCCAGGTAGCACCCCAATCCGCCGCCCCGCCGAACGCGAATGTTCAAGAAAATTCTGATCGCCAATCGCGGCGAGATCGCCTGCCGGATCATCAGAACGGCGCGGCGCCTGGGGATCGCGACTGTGGCGGTCTATTCCGAGGCCGACGCCGAGGCGCTGCACGTTCGCGAGGCGGACGAGGCGGTATTGATCGGCCCACCACCGTCGGCTGACAGCTATCTGCGCATCGACCGGATCGTCGAGGCCTGCTTCAAAACCGGCGCCGAAGCCGTTCATCCCGGCTATGGGTTTTTGTCGGAGCGGCCGGCTTTCGCGACCGCGCTCGCCAATTCTGGGATCGTGTTCATCGGCCCCGGCCCCAACGCGATCGCAGCAATGGGCGACAAAATTGCATCGAAGCGGCTGGCGCACGAGGCCGGCGTGACGACCGTGCCCGGCTATCTGGATGTTATCGCCGACCCCGACACTGCCATCGCGATCGCCCACGATGTCGGCTACCCGGTGATGCTCAAGGCTTCGGCCGGAGGCGGCGGGAAGGGCATGCGCATCGCGCGCGATGACGCGGAGCTGCGGGACGGCTGGCGCGGCGCGGCGAGCGAGGCCCGCGCCAGTTTCGGCGACGACCGCATCTTTATCGAGAAATATATCGAGGAGCCGCGGCACATCGAGATCCAGGTGCTCGGTGACCAGCACGGTAACATCGTGCATCTCGGCGAGCGCGAATGCTCGATCCAGCGCCGCCATCAGAAGGTCGTCGAGGAGGCGCCGAGCGCGTTCATCGACCCCGAGACCCGCGCCGCGATGGGCGCGCAAGCCGTCGCACTCGCGCGCGCCGTCGGCTATTCCTCGGCCGGGACCGTCGAGTTCATCGTCGACCGTCACCGCAACTTCTATTTCCTCGAAATGAATACGAGGCTGCAGGTCGAGCACCCGGTGACCGAGGCGGTGACCGGGCTCGATCTGGTCGAGCTGATGATCCGCGTCGCCGCTGGCGAAAAACTTCCGTTCGGACAGGATGACATCAGGCAGACCGGGTGGGCTATCGAGGCGCGGATCTACGCCGAGGACCCGCGGCGCAACTTCCTGCCGTCGATTGGGCGCCTGGTCCGCTATCGGCCGCCGGAGAGCGACGGAATCAGGATTGACGCCGGCGTCTTCGAGGGCGCCGAAATCTCGATGCATTACGACCCGATGATCGCGAAGCTGATCGCCGTCGGCGGCGATCGCCCGGTTGCGACCGAGCGGCTGCAGGGGGCGCTCGATGAATTCTATATCGCCGGTGTGCAGCACAATATCGCGTTTCTCGCGGCGATTGCGGCCAGCGATCAATTCCGCCGTGGCGCGCTGTCGACCGACTTTATTGCCGAGGAATTTCCGGCCGGCTTTGGTGCGCCGGCGGAATTAACCGCCGCCGACGGCGTGATCCAGATCGCCGCGGCGCTTGCCGAGACGCGGCTGCACGAAGGCGAAATTGGCGGTAATGGGGCGGCGCCCGGCATCGTGTCGGCTGCGCCGCGACCTCTCAGTGTGCTGATCGATGGTAATTTATGTCCGGCTTCGGTTGTGGCCGAGGGTGGCGCTTACCGGGTCGAGCTGCAAGGCGAGACTTGGCTGGCGGCGACCGATTGGCGCCCCGGCAATCCGGTGATGCATCTGCGGGTCGAGGACCGGATCGTCGCCGTGCAGGTCGAGCGGTTGCGCGGGCGCGGTTTCCGGCTGGTGCACCGCGGCGTTGTCAGAGACGTTCAGGTCCTGCCGCCGCATGCCGCCGAGCTGCTGCGGAAAATGCCCGAAAAGCAGCCCGCCGACATGTCGCGGCTGGTGCTGTCGCCGATGCCGGGGCTGCTGACCCAGCTCACCGTCGATGAAGGACAGGAAGTCAAGGCCGGCGAGCCGATCGCGATCGTCGAGGCAATGAAGATGGAAAATGTGCTGCGCGCCGGACGCGACGGCCGGGTGATCAAGCTCCGCGCCAAACCTGGCGACAGCCTTGTCGTCGATCAGGTCATCATCGAGCTGGAGTGAGCCGATGCGGGCCGTGCGTCTGCGCATCACCGGCCGCGTGCAGGGCGTCGGCTATCGTGCCTGGGCGATGCAAACGGCGGCTCGTCTTGGCGTGTGCGGGTGGGTGCGCAACCGCGCCGACGGCACCGTCGAGACCCTCGTCATCGGCGACAATCTCGCTGTCGCCGCAATGATCGACGCATGCCGAAAAGGGCCACAAGCCGCCGTCGTCGGTAATGTCGCTGTCAGCGAGGCCGACGACGACGGCAGCACCGATTTCACCGTGCGCCCGACTGATTGATCTGCCTGGCGCGACTCGAAATCCGCCACATTGCGGTCGTATCAGGTATGCGGTGCCGTTGGTCGGAGCGATGGCAGGCCGGGTGTTTGCTGTTTTTTTGCTGCAGAATCCGTCCTCGCCGCCGCGAATCCGGCGCGGCGCAAGGGCGCGTGCCAGCGTTTGCTGTTCTTTTCCTGCAAGAAACAGCAAACCTGTACTCGCGACGTGCGGGAAGCCGGCGCTCGTGCTCCGGAATTCCAAACGAGGCGACATCCAGTCTGCGGGCCGGGGCTTAAGTCGACAGGGGCACGGTTACGCCACTGAGCAAAATCGATTACCATTTCTGTTGCGTGTCGGACGCGATCGGGAGTCGGCAATGAAAACCTTTGTGCGGTGCGGTACTCTGTTTACCGGCGCCGAGGACGAGCCGCGGCGGGACGAGGTTTTGGTGTTCGACGAAGGTGGCCGGCTTACCTTCGTCGGCACCGAGGAGGGAGCGCCGGCCCGCGGTGTGGGGGACCGGGCAATCGACCATTCCGGCGGGTTTGTGATGCCGGGGCTGATCGATGTGCACACGCATCTCGCTTACGGCAACGCCAAATGCGAGGAGGACATCGACCTTTACGCTCCGCTTGAATTCCGCACGCTGCGCGGGATGTTTTTCGCCCAGAAGGTCGCCGCTTCCGGGTACACCGCGATCTGCTCGCCGGGCGATGCCGGACAGATCTCGCTGTCGATCCGCGATGCGGTGCGCGCCGGGCTGTTCGACGGCCCCAGGGTCATGGCCGCCGGCCCGTACATCACGACGCACCAGGGCCTGACCGACTGGTACCCGACCTGGATCGGCGCGCCCGAGACCTCGATCGGCAAGCTCGTCACGAATATCGACGAGGCGGTGCAGGAGGTCCGACGGCAGGTAAAGAACGGCGTCGATTGCATCAAGATCGCGCTCGACGGAATCCAGCGCCGGCCCGACGGCGAATTAATCGCCGCCTTCACGCAGGAGGAAACAGACATCATTGTACGCGAGACGCACCGTCTCGGCCGCAAGGCGATCTCGCACTCGGTCGGGCGCGAGGCGACGCTGTACGCGGCCCGCGCCGGGGTCGATCTGATCTTTCACGGCTTCGATCTCGACGCCGAGTGCATCGCGGCGATGAAGCAGAATGGCTGCATGCTGTGCCCGACGCTGACGCACCCGCGCAATGTCATCGATTTCACGCAGCCGCATGAGCCGGCCGCGCAGAAGGGTCGCATCGAGGCGACCGAGACGCGCTACCGGATCGGCGTCGCCAATCTGAAAAAGGCGGTCGCCGCCGGCATCCCGTTCCTGACCGGCACCGACACCGGTTTCGCGGTCACGCCCTACGGCGAGTGGCACGCCAAGGAACTCGAATTGTTCGTCGCCGATCTCGGGTTCAGTCCGGCGGCAGCGCTGCGTGCCGCGACCGAAATCAACGCCCGCTTCATGCGCGTTGGCGACGCAATCGGCGTCCTCGAACCGGGCCGCGCCGCCGATTTTATCGTGTGGGACGGCTCGCCGCTCGCCGACATCCGGCTCCTGCAAGACCGACGCCGGCTGCGCGCCGTCTATATCGGCGGCAAGAAACTCGACCTCGCCGACCGGCCCTATGACCCGCGCCGGGTGACCGATTTCTCGCTGGCGAACTGGACCGACCTCTATACGCAGGCGCGCGTCGCGGAACTCGGCATCGGAAGCCGAAGGCTCGCGGCGGAGTGAAAGAAGGCCGACAGCGCTCAGCCGGCGCCGTCGGCCACCGCCAAGTGATTCACGGCGAACCCGTGCCGCGCGGCAAGCAGTTCGGCGACGCGGCGGCGATGGCAGCAGCGCCAGTCGGCCTCGTAGCACAGCAGACAGCTGGCGCTCTGTGCTGCGGTCGATGCGGCCTCATGCAGCGCCAGCTCGGCTTCCGGCCCCGCGAGTCTGGTCTCGACGATGCGCCAGAAGCCGTCCCAGTCGCGGCGCCTTGCGGCCTCGCGTCCCTCGGGCGGCGTACCGAGCGCCCGCAACGACAGATAGCGCATCCCGGCTTCCTCGATTGCCGCTTCGAGTTGCCGCTTCGAGAACCCGGGACGGCGCGAGATCGGCCGGTCGCGCACATCGATCAAGGTCGTGATCCCGGCGCCGGCGAGCGTCGCGAGAAAATCCGCGAGCCGCGCCTTCTCGTAGCCGATCGTGAACAGCGTCTTCATTTCAGTTCCCGTCATTCCCGCGAAAGCGGGAATCCAGGTCCTCCAACTTGCCGCATACAATGGGACCCCGCTTGCGCGGGCGATGATAAACCTTGCTTTATGACGCCCGGTAGCGCTCGACGGCGGCGCGGTCGAGTTCGATGCCGAGACCGGGCCGCTCCGGCACCCTTACCGTGCCGTCGCTTTCGAGCTGGAGCGGCTCCTTCAGCAATTCGTCGCGCAGCGCATTCGGGTTCTGGTCCCATTCGAGCACGAGAGAATTCGGGATCGCCGCCGCGTAATGCAGCGAGGACAGCAGCAAGACCGCGCCGGCGAAGGCATGCGGCGCCACCATCCGGTGATGCGCCTGCGCGTAAGCGGCGATGCGTCTTCCTTCCGAGAATCCGCCCGACCACGCGATATCGACCTGCACGATATCGACCGCGCCGCGCCGGATCAGCTCGCGGAAGCCGTAAAGGCCAAGCTCGGTCTCATAGCCGGCGATCGGAGTATGCAAAGCATCCGCCACGCGCGCGCTGCCATCGATGTCGTCGGTCTCGACCGGCTCCTCGATCCAGTAAAGGTTATAGGGCTCCATCGCGCGGCCCATTTCGATCGCGAAAGACGGGCTCCAGGCGCAATTGACATCGACCATCAGCTTCGCCTGCGGCCCCAATGCCTGCCGCACCGCCGCGACCCGCGCCAGATCCTCGCTTGGGTCGACCTCGCAGAACCCGCTCTGCCCGAGAAGCTGACGAAGATGGGTCTGCGTGGACGGATTGCGCCCGATCTTCATCTTCATGCCCTTGAAGCCGCGGGCGCGGTAGCCCTCGGCCTCGCCGGCGATCCCATCGACGCCCTTGCCCTCCTGGTAAAAGCCGCCGCTGGCATAGGCCTCGACCCGGTCGCGGCAGGCGCCGAGCAGCCGATATACCGGCAGCTTCGCGATCTTGCCGGCAATGTCCCACAGCGCGATGTCGATCCCGCTGATCGCCTGCATCACGACGCCGCGCCTGCCGTATTGACGGGTCCTGGCGAACATCTTCTGCCACAGCCCTTCGATCAGCAGCGGGTCCTCGCCGACCAGCAGCGGATTCAAGGCCTTTTCGATGATTGTGGCAGTGGCGCCGCCGCCGAGCCCGGCCTCGCCGATGCCGATGGTGCCGTCATCGGTTTCGATCTCGACGAGCAGCGCGCCGCGCTGAGCCTGCACCCCGGCGGCGCTCGCGTAAGGCGGATCAACGCGGCAGGACAGCGCGATCGTGCGGATATCGGCGATTTTCATGCTCGGTCTCCATCGGCTCGCTCCGGCAACCGAGCCGAATTCGGCTCCGCCAGTCGGCAAGCCATTATCCGCGGCGAGCGGTGTCGGGGAAAGTGAAACGGTCCTGTCTTGGTGATGGCTAGCCGAGCCGCGCTTGGGACTGGGGCCGGCCTATCCCCGCCGCTGCGGAAAGTCGGTCCGGTTGTCGATCGAGCGACGCAGCCATATACGCTCGGCAGCATCGGCGATGTCCAGAATAGACAGAGCAGCCAGTCCGTTGCCCTCGCGGTAGGCTTTCGCGGCCGACAGGTGCAGTTGCCAGATCGCGGCGAGGCCGTAGCGGTTCAGCATATTTGCCGCGACTTGTTCGGAGTGGGGAACCGGTCCGCTCATAACGGATGAATTTAGCCGGGCCTTGGATATCCGGCCACCCTTTGTGATGCCGCCGGCCGCGTCATGAGAGAGATCGCGCGACCCTACAGACAAGAGGCCCCGCCATCCCACCGCGGGAAACCCGGCGATGGTCGCCTGCGGTTACCGGCTCGGAAGAAGGCGAACGAGTGACGAGACCGCAATGTCGTATTGGGCCGCGTCTATGCTGCCGTATCGGTATTTCGGGGCGTAGAGAGGTAGGTGATCCACAAGCCTGATCCCGGCCAAAGTTGCGATCCGGGTAAGCCTGCTTCGAGGGACCAACCGTCCACTTTGAAATGGGTCCAGCGATTGCGGAGATCGTTCAGACGTTCCAGGTCCCTATATAACTCGGGCATTGCCACATCTTTCGGTAGGTGTTTCTTGCGGGCACGATATAAGTCTATGAATGTGGCGAGGTAAAGGTACTGGGGATACTTCTTCTTGGGGCTATCGCTGCTTTCATCTTGGTAAGCTATAAGCTCCTTGCGAGACTTCGGTTCGAAATGCTCATATTGACTTGCTTTGTCCAACACGAACACCATAGCCGATGTGCGCGGCAGCCGCTACACACCATTTCCAATTCCTCTCGTCACCAAGTGCCAGCTTGAATGTCAGCAAGCAGTGTTCAAGGGAATTCAAGAGGTCACTCGTAGGGCTCGGTACGTATCCACCGAGCTTCAATCATCCTCAATGTCCTAGTCGAAACACCTGCGCGCCTGATGAGGAGATAGGTCCGCTCGCCCACTTGATGGACACGATGGCCTGCCCCTTCGCATCGCATTCTCGGCAGCGTAGCCGCGGTGCCAAGTCGAGCACCTTTTCGGTGGGTTGGAGCCGCAGCCCCTGCAACAGGCCGCAGTGGGGAATGGCGATGGTATGGCCGCAGGCGCCACACTCGACCAGCATGACGTCGTCGGACTTCAGGTCCTCAATCCGGGCAGCATAGAGGGGCATCATTGCGGCGACCGTGTTCTCGTATTGTTCTAATCAGAGAACAGCCATTCGGCTTTAATGTCAAGCGGATCAATACCCTCTGAGGGAGGGAACAGGGGTACGCACCCGACAACCGGCTTCCACAAATATCTGATTAAAAGGTCATTCTGACTTAATACACGCTATGGTGGAGCCGAGGGGGATCGAACCCCTGACCTTCGCATTGCGAACGCGACGCTCTCCCAGCTGAGCTACGGCCCCCTGCGCGGAGCGCGGACTATGGGTATTGGCCCGCTCTCTGTCAAGCTGAAGCGGAACTGAGACGCTACCCGGAACCCGGGGTAGCGTCTCGTCCGAGGTTGGACGCCACTTCGGGTCTTCGAAGGCGAAACTCCACAGCAAATGCCTGATTTAGGCGTGGTGCCCAGGGGCAGAATTGAACTGCCGACACACGGATTTTCAGTCCGTTGCTCTACCAACTGAGCTACCTGGGCGTTCGCCGAGGCCGCTCTTATAGAGGAAATCGGCGGCGCCTGTCCAGAACCGCGCCTGCGCCGCCGGGTTGCGACCCGCCAATGCGGTTGCACCTAACGGGCCGGCCGGGTTCTCGTCGATGTGGGGCCAGGCGCAAAAGATACGCTCGCCGTCACTCGCCGCGGGTCCGGCTCGCTCAGGTCTGCAGCATTCGGCGCAAAAGCTCGACATCCTCGGCGAGCGACATGTCGCTCGCCGTCAGCTCTTCTATTTTTTTGACCGCGTGCATCACCGTCGTGTGATCGCGCCCGCCGAACTTTCGCCCGATCTCCGGCAGGGAGCGCGGAGTCAGCTGCTTTGCGAGATACATCGCGACCTGACGCGGTCGCGCGACGACACGGGAACGCCGGGTCGAGGTCATCTCGGCCAATTTGATGTTGAAATGCTCGGCTACCTTGCGCTGGATTTCCTCGATCGTGATGCGCCGCTCGTTGGCTCGCAGCAAATCGTGCAGCAGTTCCTGGGCGCCCTCGAGCGTGATGTCGCGGCCGATCAGCTGAGCCTGCGCGACGATCCGGTTGAGCGCTCCTTCCAGCTCGCGGACATTCGACACGATCTTGTGGGCGAGGAATTCCATCACCTTTTGCGCCAATCGTATTCCGGCCTGCTCAGCCTTCGCCTGAAGGATCCCGAGGCGAAGTTCGTAGGTGGTCGGGTGGATGTCCGCCACCAGCCCCCAGCCGAGCCGGGAGCGCATCCGCTCCTCGAGCCCCTCCAAATCGGACGGCGATTTGTCGGCCGAAATCACGATCTGCCGATTATTATCGACCAGAGCGTTGAAGGTGTGAAAGAACTCTTCCTGAGTCGAACTCCTTGCCGCTGATGAATTGCACGTCGTCGATCATCAGAAGATCGACCGAGCGAAATGCTTCCTTGAAATCCATCGTCGACTTGAAGCGCAGCGCCCGAATGAACTGGTACATGAACTTTTCGGCCGACAGGTAGATGATCTTGCGCGCCGGGGCGCGTAGCCGGATGTGCCAGGCGATCGCATGCATCAGATGCGTTTTGCCGAGACCGACGCCGCCATACAGGAAAAGCGGGTTGAACGGCACCGGTTGCTCCGGACCGGCGCAGGTTTCGGCGACTCGCCGGGCGGCGGCATGCGCCAGTTCGTTGGGTTTGCCGACGATGAAATTCTCGAAGGTGAAGCGCGCATCGAGCGGTGCGGACAGATACGCCCTGTCCTCGGCAATGTCGGGCGGGCCGGCTTGCTCCGTTATCGCCGCGGCATACGCCGCCGGCAAATCATCGGCCGGGCCAGGTGTTGCGATCCGCGGCTCGACGACGACGAGCGACAGTTTGACAATCGCCGGGTTCTCGCCGCGCCAGAGCGCCAGCAGGCGGTCGGCGTAGTGGTCGGTGATCCAAGTTCGCAGGAAGCGCGTCGGCACCGCGACAACCGCCTCGCCGTCCTCGACCCGTTCGACCCTCAGGGGCTGCAGCCAGGAGCGGAAGGCGGTGTCGCCGACCTCGTCCTTTAGCAGCCCGAGTACCCTCTGCAACTCGCCGGTCCCGGGATGCGTCGCCTCGGCAACCGGACTGATCGGAGCTGGTCCCCCCACCACGCCTTCTCCCTGTCTACAACGGTCGATCTTGTCGCATCATTTCAGATACTGCGAAGGATTTCCCCCAACCTGGCGCAAATAGAGCTGCAAGTTTCTCAACAGCTGCAAGCTCACGCGAAAACCATTCCAAGAACAGGCCAGCAAGCCGGGCACCGTAACGCCGGTGCCGGTGGCCGAATACACAAACTCGACTTGACTTTCTTCAGGTGAAATACAGGAAGCCGATACAATCGGCTTCGTTGGTGTGAACTCTAGTCTGATGTGGGATGGCTGGCAACAAGACCGAAAGGCGAACTCGCGCGAATCGGATTCCGCTGTCCGCGAGCACATGGGGTGGCGGCCCGGTGCGCGTTGCGTGCGCGCCGAAGGCTCATTGCCGGCGGCTCAGAGAGCGTTGATGCGGGCGGCCAGGCGCGACAGCTTGCGGGCGACGGTGTTCTTGTGCAGGACGCCCTTCGTCGTTGCCCGGTGAAGCTCGGGCTGGGCGCTGCGAAAGGCCGACTGCGCGGCCTCCCTGTCGCCGGTGCCGATCGCGGTTTCGACTTTCTTGACAAAGGTTCGCACTCGGCTCAGGCGGGCGCGATTGGTCGCGGTGCGCTTCTCGGTTTGGCGCAGCCGTTTCTCGGCCGATTTATGATGCGGCATGTTATCTCGTCTCGACGGAAAGCGCGGCACTCTAAGGAGGCGAGAGGCGTCCGTCAATCCCGCACCCGCCTCCGACCCTGTTTCACGGGGTGAGACCGTCGCGCAGCCGCGCTGGTCAGCCCAGCACTTCCTTGTTGACGACGTTCTCGCGGTTCGGCTTGGCGTCGAGCACCGAGAGCATGTTCTGCACCGTGACGATCGCCATCCGCTCGACGGCTTCCTGCGTCACCCCGGCCATGTGCGGCGCGCAGATGAAATTGTCGAGCTGCAGCAGCGGGTTGTCGGTTGGGGTCGGCTCCTGATCGAAGACGTCGAGCGCGGCGCCGGCAATTTTCCTTCCCGTGAGCGCGTCGTGCAGCGCGTTTTCGTCGATGATCCCGCCGCGCGCGGTGTTGACGAGGTAGGCGCTCGGCTTCATGCGCGAGAGGCGGGCCGCGTTGAACAGACCGACCGTTTCCGGCGTCTTCGGGCAGTGGATCGTGACGAAATCGGCGCGCGAAAGCGCCTCGTCGAGATCGCCGACCGGCTCGTATCCGGAGCCGCGGATTGTCTCGGAATAGATATAAGGATCGTATACCAGCACGTTGCATTCCATCGCGGCGAGCCGCCTCGCCGAGCGCGATCCGATCTTGCCGAAGCCGACGACCAGCACGGTCTTGCCGTACATATCGACCGGCATCCGTTCCTTGTAGCGGTCGCCCCAGCGTCCCTCCTTGACCATCTGGTCCATCGCCGCGCCGCGCCGTGCCAGGGACATCATCAGAAAGATGCCGGCCTCGGCGACGCTGACCGAATTGGCGGTGCCGGCGATCATCAGCGGGATCTTGCGCCGGGTCAGCGCCGGGACATCGACCGCGTCATAGCCGACGCCGATGCGCGCGACGACTTCGAGCTAGGGACCGGCATCGAGTTCGGGGTCGCTGAACGGCTGCACCGACAGCGCGACCCCGGCGACGTCCTCGAGCTTCCGGTGCAGTTCGGCCTTCCCGGCGGTAACGTCGTAGGGCACGCCCTGCACGTCTTCGCGCGCCTCGACGATCGCCCAGCCGGCCTTGGCCAGCGTGACCGGGAGCAGCAGCTTCTTGATGTTGGTCGGTGCGGTTTGGGCCATCGTTCTCCTCTTGCTCTCCTGCGAGCGCGGGCGGACGGAGCTGGGTTCGCTCCGATTGCGCGACGCGGATGATTGCTGACTCGCCCGGCGCGCCGCAATAACCTATCGCATTCGGTCCGAGACGGGCCGCCGGCGCGAGGCTTTCCGGGAGGGACGGGTAATGGCAGACACTCGCTGGCAGGACGGAGCAGGTCCGATCCGCTATCCCGACCCCGACATCAAGGTGCTCGACCCGCGCTTTCAGAAATACGTGCTCGGCAATGCCGCGATCGAGCGCATCGCAGGTGATTGTCGCTTCAACGAAGGACCGGTGTGGTTCGGCGACGGCCGCTATCTGCTGTGGAGCGACATCCCGAACGACCGCATTATGAAATGGGAGGAGGAAACCGGCGCCATCAGCGTGTTCCGCCGCCCGTCGAACTACGCCAACGGCAACACGCGCGACCGGCAGGGCCGCCTTGTGACCTGCGAGCACGACACGCAGCACCTGACCCGCACCGAGTACGATGGCACGATCACCTTGCTCGCCGACCGCTTCGAGGGCACCCGCCTGACCGGCCCCAACGATGTCGTCGTCAAGTCGGATGGGTCGATCTGGTTCAGCGACAACGGCGCCGGCAGCCGCGGCAATTACCTCGGGCACACGGTCAAGCAGGAACTGCCGTTCCGCGTCTATCGGCTTGAGCCGGACACCGGCCGGATGACGATCGCGGTCGGCGACATGCGGCGGCCCAACGGCCTCGCCTTTTCGCCGGACGAAACGCTGCTCTATGTCGTCGACACTCCTGGTCCGGGCCAGCGGACAATCCAGGTCTACGATGTCGTCGACGATGGCGCCGCGACCGCCAACCGGCGCGAGTTCTGCAGCGCCGAGCCGGGCGGCAGCGACGGGCTGCGCGTCGATATCGACGGCAATCTATGGTGTGCGTGGGGCGGCGGCGAGGGCGAGGACGGCGTCGCGGTGTTTGCGCCGGATGGCGTCCTGATCGGCCGCATCCTCTTGCCCGAGCGCTGTGCGAACGTCTGTTTCGGCGGCAAGAAGCGCAACCGCCTGTTTATGGCCGCAAGCCAGTCGGTTTATTCGCTCTACGTCGAGGCGCAGGGAGTAATGGGCGGATAAAATCGGCAAGGGGGGCCAGCAACGGGAAATCTGGGACAAAAACGCCGATCGAGCTGTTGCCTCTTCTGTGCAACCTCGAAGGAGCGTTACAGATGAAATTCGTTCTGACGGCTATCAGCGCCGGCATTATTGCTACCGCAATGCTGTCGAACCCGGCCGCAGCGCGGCCGCGCTGCGGTTGGGAAGGCCATCATTGGCGGTGCTGGAACGGCCACTCGTCGTATAATGACCACCATGCTTGGCACCACGGCTATTACGGGCGGCGGGGTCACGACATGCATTATGGCAACTCCGGCCCGTACGGGCACGGTTACCGCGGCGAGGTGCACTACGGCCGGTAACAGATTCCGGGAAAAGCCGGCGGCCGGAGCGGCATGGAGTCGCCCGCTCCGGCCAGGGCCGGCGTCGAGACTCAGTACGGGCTGGAGGTGCCGGCGCGGGCCGGGTTTACCGGTGCGTCGCCGCGCATCTCCCTGACCGCGGCGGCGGCGCCCATCGTCAGGAAGCGCGTGTCGCCGCCGACCGTAACGAAGGTGAACCCGATCTCGATCATCTGCTTTGCGTAAGCCGGCGCGCCGCAATGGATGCCGGGCTGCACATTATGCCGCTTGCAGGCGTCGAGCACCTTTTTCAGCGCGTCCATCATCCACTGGTCGGGCTTGTCGCCGCCCGGCGGATATCCGTGCGAGATCGACAGATCGGAGGGGCCGACATAGATCGCGTCGAGCCCTTTCACGGACATGATCTCGTCGAGGTTTTCCATCGCCTCGGCCGTTTCGATCATGCCGAAGGCGAGAACGATGTCGTTGGCCTTCATGTGATAATCGGCGCCGCCGTAGAGTGCTGCCCGGATCGGACCGGAACTGCGGTAGCCCAGTGGCGCGTAACGGCATGAACCGACGAATTTCTCGGCTTCGGCCCGGTTGTTGATCATCGGACAGACGATGCCGTAGGCGCCGGCGTCCAGCGCCTTCTGGATATGGGCCGGATCGTTCCACGGCACGCGCACCAGCGGCACGGTGTTGGTCGTCGAGATCGCCTGCAGCATCGTGATCATCATCTGGTAGTCGATCATGCCGTGCTGCATGTCGACGACCAGCGAATCCCAGCCGGCATGCGCCATCACCTCGGCCGAAAAGCTCGACGGCACGCCCAGCCAGCTGTTCACGACCGCCTTGCCGGACGCCCAGATCTCCCTGACCCCGTTCGCGCGCGCCATCGCACCCTCCATTCGCCGCGTTCAATCCCGGGCGCGATCCCGCCAGCTTAGCCGGCCGAAGTCAAGTCGCAGCGGCGCACTGCGCCTCTCTGCCCGAGACGGAAGAGGGACGATCCGCGCGGCCCGTTGTCTCTGCTCTTCGAATCGGCGGCGGTGTGCGCTAGATTATCGAGTCATTAAAGGATATCGCGCCGTGTCGAGCAGTGTGCAGCATTTTCAGGAACCGCATCCCGCGGCCTTCGGCCCTGGGCCCGCGACGCTGCGCGCCGAACAGCCCGCGCCGCTTGGCATCCGGGAGCGCGGTGGCTTTGTGCCGTCGGCGCGCCCGGCCGCGACCAGCTACGCGGCTCTCGATCTCGGGACAAACAACTGCCGGCTGCTGATCGCGCGGCGCACGGCCGGAGGGTTCCGCGTCGTCGATGCGTTCTCGCGGATCGTCCGCCTCGGCGAAGGCCTGGTTACGAGCGGCGGGCTGGCCGAAGCGGCGATGGCGCGCACGATCGAGGCGCTGCGCGTCTGCGCCGGCAAAATTGGACAGCGCAAGGTATCGCTCGGCCGCTATGTCGCGACCGAGGCGTGTCGGCGCGCCGATAATTGCGGTGAATTCCTGGCGCGGGTACGCGACGAGATCGGTATCGAGATCGAGATCATCTCGACGGCCGAGGAGGCGCGGCTGGTGGTGACTGGCTGCGCGCCGCTGCTGCACCCACGGTTTCCGTTCGCGGTCGTGTTCGATATCGGCGGCGGCTCGACCGAGATCGTCTGGCTGCGCCATGGTTTGTTGCGTCATGACGGGGTGCGCCCGGTGCGCCCCGAACTGCAAATTCTCGGTTCGGTTTCGCTGCCGTTCGGGGTCGTAACCTTTACCGAGCGCTTCGGCGGGATCGAGGTAACTCCGACGATCTACCGCGCGATGGTCGCCGAGGCCGAGGCCGCCCTCGCTCCCTTCGAAAAGGAGCACGGCATCCGCCGCGAGGTCCGCGCCCGGCAGGTGCAGATGCTCGGCAGCTCCGGCACCGTGACGACGCTGGCCGGCGTCAATCTGGCGCTGCCGCGCTATATCAGGGCGATGGTAGACGGCAGCATGCTGACCTTCGATCAGATCGAGCTGGTCTCGCGCCATCTCGCCGGGCTCGACATCGAGGGCCGCGCTGCTAGCCCCTGCGTCGGCCACGAGCGCGCCGACCTCGTGCTCAGCGGCTGCGCCATTCTCGACGCGATCTGCTCGACATGGCCGGTCGGCCGGCTGCGCGTCGCCGACCGCGGCATCCGCGAAGGCATCCTGTTCGACCTGATGCATGGCAACGACAACGGCGCCGCCGAGTAAAGCCAGATGCCTGGGATGGAGCAGGCAATCCAAATGAAGATTGTCGTCATCGGCGGCACCGGCCTGATTGGCTCGAAGACTGTCGCCATTCTGCGCCAAGGCGGCCACGAGGTCGTCGCCGCCTCGCCGAATACTGGTGTCAACACGATCACCGGCGAGGGCGTAAAGGAGGCCGTGACCGGCGCCCAGGTGGTGATCGACCTTGCCAATTCGCCCTCATTCGAAGACAAGGCGGTGCTGGAGTTCTTTGAGACGTCCGGTCGCAACCTTCTCTCCGCGGCGGCCGCGGCGGGCGTCCGGCACCATGTCGCGCTATCCATCGTCGGAACCGACCGGTCGCCCGACAACGGCTATTTCCGCGCCAAGGTCGCCCAAGAGAAACTGATCGAGGCCTCCGGCATCCCCTACACGATCATCCGCTCGACCCAGTTCCTCGAATTTATCCGCGCCATCGCCGCCGAAGGCACGGATGGAAACACGGTCAGGATTTCGCCCGGCCTGTTCCAACCCATCGCGGCGGACGACGTTGCCGCCAACGTCGCCGATGTGGCGCTCGCGCCGCCGCGCAACGGTATCGTCGAGATCGCCGGCCCGGAAAGAGCGCCGTTCAACGAAATCGTCGCCCGCTATCTGAAGGCGGTCGGCGACCCGCGTCAGGTCGTGAGCGACCCCGAGGCGCGATACTGGGGCAGCCGGGTCGAGGAACTCTCGCTCGTGCCGTTGGGCGAAGTGCGCCTCGGCCGCATCGGTCTCGACGAATGGCTCCGCCGCTCACAGCCAAAAGCCTGATCCTTCATCCGGGGTACACTCACAGACCCCACCCGCTGGCGCGAGCTGGCTGGCAGGTCTTCGGCACTTCGCGTCAACACTCGAACGGAGAATCATCAATTCTACGATGGCGTGTCCCGACGGTGATGCTGAAAGGAACAAACGTATGAAAACACCTAACTTGTACTTCTACGTTTGTCTCGCGGCACTCCTGATGCTCACAGCCGTTCCGACCGAAGCCGCGGACGTGAAGGAACTGTTCGCGATCGATCTCGCGGACTACCCGGGCAAGGAGGGTCGCATGATCGAGGTGTCGTATCCGCCGGGCGCACAAGACGTGGTCCATCGGCACGACGCCCATGCGTTCGTCTACGTACTCGAAGGCCAGATCATCATGCAGTTGAAAGGCCAACCTGCCGTCACGCTCAAGGCCGGGCAGACGTTCTACGAGGGGCCCACCGATATTCACGTCGTGGGGCGCAACGCCAGCAATACAGAGCCGGCCAGGGTCGCCGTGGTGCTGCTGAAGGGTAAGGGGGCTCCCATCCTTACGCCAGTGAAGGAATGATGCTCGGCACCGTGCGCCCCGTGCCCTCCGCCTGTGCGGGCCCTTTCCAGCCGGCAAGGTCGGCTGTGGGGTGGATGTTTACCTCGGACCCGACGGCATCGTCTTCGTCCGCGCCCTGTGGCGGGTTTTGCTTCGCCGGCCCTTTGGCGAATGGCTGCCCCTCACCCCGACACTCTCCCCCATGGGGGAGAGTGGGTAACCGCATGACGCGCGGCGGCGAATCCGGGTCGGGCACCCGCCCACTCGCTGTCCGCGTCAGGCGCGCGCGCCGCCGGAAGCCGTCCTCGACCGAATGGCTGGCGCGGCAGCTGAACGACCCGTTTGTCGCCGAGGCGCACCGTCTAGGTTACCGCTCGCGCGCCGCCTTCAAGCTGATCCAGCTCGACGAGCGCTTTCATCTGCTCGCGCCCGGCCGCCGCGTCGTCGATCTCGGCTGCGCCCCCGGCGGCTGGACGCAGGTCGCGGTGCAGCGCGTCGGGCCCCCTGGCGCCATACCCGGCGCCGTTGTCGGTATCGACCTGAACCCGACCGACCCGATCCCCGGAGCGACACTCTTGCAGGGCGATTTCATCAACCTCGCAACCAACGCCCAAATCCGCGCGGCGCTCGGCGGTCCGGCCGATCTCGTACTCAGCGACATGGCCGAGCCGGCGACCGGCCACGCCGCGACCGACCATCTGCGCATCGTTAGGCTGGCGGAAGATGCGTTCGCCTTCGCCGAAACCGTCTTGAGGCCGGGCGGCGCCTTTGTCGCGAAGGTGTTCCAGGGCGGCGCTGCAGGCGATCTTCTCGCAGCGCTCAAACAGGCTTTCGCCGAGGTACGTCACGCGAAGCCACCGGCAAGTCGCGCCAAATCGGCCGAGACCTACGTCGTAGCCAAGGGCTTTCGCGGGGTGCGTGGCTAAACCCCAGCCCCACCTCAAGCCTTTTGGATTAGCCGAGTGAACGTTCGGGGAATATCGCGCCGGTTTGATAGGCTATATCGGGATTTATGACGAGCGCTGGGAGCGGCCGCGCTGGGCCCGCAGCCAGTAGCCCAATTCGGCCTGGGACTGCACGCGATGCCGGTGGCTGGCGATCCACGCCTCGGCATCCTGCTCGGATGCGAACGGGGTCACGACCGTCGGACTGCTGTCGGGGATGCTGACCTCGACGCCATACGAGCCGTCCTCGAGCGCGATTACCTTGTAACTGGCTTCGGCATGCGGGTGGGTTCTTGCCATGGCGCTACGTCTTGCTTCGCCCGGGGTGATTGTGCCCGGCGTCCGCGCCGTTCGCATGCGCCGAACCACTCTCGTCGACGCGATTGGCGAGACGCTCGTAGTCGAGTGCAACTCCCTCTAGATGCTTCTTGATCGCCGGCGTCGTGGCATCGCGGGCCAACTCCCGAACGCGAGCCGCGTGCCGCCGGTAGTAATCGGCAGGGAGCGGAGAAGGGCTGGTCGGCTGCTCCATGCCAGGTCAGTATCCCTCGCGCTCCAATCGCTTGCGCAGCATCTTACGGTGGCGGCGAACACATTCCGCCTGCTCCCGCGCCCGCCGTTCGGAGGGCTTCTCGTAAGCGCGTCGCCGCTTCATCTCGCGGAACGTCCCCTCGCGCTGCATTTTCTTCTTGAGCACCCGCAGCGCCGAATTGATGTCGTTGTCGCGAACGAAAACCTGCATGTCAGACCCGCCTGTTGTGGTTCTCTTCGTGTGCCGTACCCGCCCGCGGGACGAAAAAGGGAGCCGCTTATCGGCTCCCTCTCCTCGCTCCGCGTGAAGCCTATGCCTGTTGCAGATTGACCGCCGAATTCTTGCCTTGCTGGCCGCGCTGCACTTCGAAGCTGATCTTCTGTCCTTCATGTAGATTGCCCAGGCCGGAGCGTTCCACCGCGGAAACGTGCACAAACACGTCCTGCGAGCCGTCCTCGGGCTGTATGAAGCCGTAGCCCTTTTGGGCGTTGAACCACTTTACGGTTCCGATACTCATCGTCGTCCTTCGTAAAAATTAGCCCCCGTTCGGAGTGAACGGCAGCGTCACACCGCAACACTGAACGGGAAAGCAGGTCCGGCGCGATGCGCATGGAGCAGCCAGGCCGAACGATGAAGAAGTCGACACAAGCGTAGATGGGGACGTCATCGGCCGGCGACAAGGCGCGGTGGGGGGAGACCGGCCGTCCGGGGATCGGATGAGGCATGCGGCACATTGAAAGGCGCCGCAAACTGGACCAAGCTGCCCGCGAGCCTACATATGCAGACCATGCCAAGCGAACAATCCACTGGGCGGGTATGATGGAAATCCGCCAGGCGTTGACCTTCGACGACGTGATGCTCGTCCCCGCCGCGTCGAGCATCCTGCCCGGCGAGACCGACACGCGAACGCGCATCACGCGCGAGATCGAACTCGGCATCCCGTTGATCTCCGCGGCGATGGACACGGTGACCGAGGGTGCTCTGGCGATCGCCATGGCACAGGCCGGCGGGCTCGGCGTCATTCACCGCAACATGCCGATCGAGAGCCAGGCCGGCGAAGTCCGCAAGGTCAAGAAATTCGAGGCCGGCATGGTCGTCAACCCGGTCACGATCCACCCGGACGAGACGCTTGCGGACGCGCTGCGGCTGATGGCCGAGCACAAGATTTCGGGCATCCCGGTCGTCGAGCACGGCAGTCGCCGTCTGGCCGGGATTTTGACAAACCGCGACGTGCGATTCGCCAGCAATCCGCAGCAGCCGGTCGCCGAACTGATGACGCACGAAAATCTGGTGACGGTGCGCGAGAACGTCTCGCGCGACGAGGCCAAGCGCCTGTTACATAAGCACCGGATCGAGAAGCTGCTGGTGGTCGATGGCGATTACCGCTGCACCGGCCTCATCACGGTCAAGGATATCGAGAAGGCGCAGCTTTTTCCGCAGGCCGCGAAAGACGAGCATGGCAGGCTGCGAGTCGCCGCCGCCGCCGGCACCGGCCGCCAGGAGCTGGAGCGCGCCGAGGCGCTGTTCGACGCCGGCGTCGACATCATGGTCGTCGATACCGCCCACGGCCATTCGTCGCGAGTGCTTGAGGCCGTCGGCGAGATCCGCCGGATGTCGAACTACACGCAGGTGATCGTCGGCAATATCGCGACGGCCGAGGGCGCGCGGGCGCTGATCGAGGCGGGCGCCGACGCCGTAAAGGTCGGCATCGGGCCCGGATCGATCTGCACCACCCGCATGGTTGCCGGGGTCGGCGTGCCGCAATTCACCGCGATCGTCGACGCCGTCGAGGAATGCCGCCGGTACGGTGTGCCGGTCATCGCCGATGGCGGCATCAAGTTTTCCGGCGATCTGGCGAAGGCGATCGCGGCCGGCGCCGATTGCGCGATGCTCGGCTCCTTGTTCGCCGGCACCGACGAGAGCCCGGGCGAAGTGTTCCTGTATCAGGGCCGCAGCTACAAATATTACCGCGGCATGGGATCGGTCGGCGCGATGGCGCGCGGCTCGGCCGACCGCTATTTCCAGCAGGAGGTCACCGACACGCTGAAGCTGGTCCCCGAGGGCGTCGAGGGCCGGGTCGCGCACAAGGGCCCGGTCGCGAACATCGTCCACCAGCTGATCGGCGGCTTGAAGGCGGCGATGGGCTATACCGGCAACCGCACGATCGCCGAGATGCAGCGCAACTGCGCCTTCGTCCGCATCACCGGTGCCGGCCTGCGCGAAAGCCACGTGCATGACGTCGCGATCCTGCGCGAGTCCCCGAATTACCGGCAGGAGATGTGACCCCCGGAGCACGCGTCGCAGCTGCGATTGACATCCTGGCCGCGATCGACGAGGGCGGGCGGCCGGCCGACGACATCGCCGCCGATTATTTCCGGCGCCGCCGCTATATCGGCGCCAAGGACCGGGTGCAGGTCGCGGCCTGTGTCTACGCGGTGCTGCGCCATCGCGCCGTGCTCGACTGGTGGATCGCGCGGGCATCGAAAGGCGAAATTGCACCCGCTGCGCGCAGCCGCGTTATTGCCGCGCTGCTGCTTGTCCCCACTCTACCCGCTGCCGTGATTCCCGGGTTAAGCCCGGGGAGGGGTGGGGAGGGGAGGGGGTGGATTCCGGACGACATCATCGCGAGCTTCGATGGCGGCCGGTTCCGCCCCGCCGTGCTGTCCCCCGCCGAAACGCGGCTCGCGCGCGGTTTGGGCGGCCGCACGCTGACCCACCCGGAGATGCCGCGCGCCGTCGCCTGCGATCTGCCCGATTGGCTCGAACCGCATCTGGCGGCGGTTTATGGCCGCCGTCTCGAAGACGAGATGGCGGCGCTCAACGCCCCGGCCCCGCTCGACCTTCGCGTCAATGCGCTGAAGGCAGACCGCGAAACGGCCCGCCGGGCGCTTGCCGCCGAGCACATCGACGCGGAGCCGACGCCGTGGTCGCCGCTCGGCCTCAGGCTCAAGCACCGCGCGCCGCTCGCCGCTACAGCCGCGTTCAAGGACGGGCTTGTCGAGGTGCAGGACGAGGGGTCGCAGCTCGCCGCCTTGCTCGCCGACGCGCGCCCCGGCATGCGGGTCGTCGATTTCTGCGCCGGGGCCGGGGGAAAACGCTGGCGCTTGCCGCCCAGATGAACAACCGCGGCAAGCTCGTCGCCTGCGATGTCGCGGCGTGGCGGCTCGAACGCGCTGCCCAGCGGCTGCGCCGCGCCGGGATCAGCAACGTCGAGCGCCGCGTCCTCGCCTCGGAGCGCGACCCCTGGGTCAAGCATCATGCGAAGAGCTTCGACCGGGTGTTCGTCGATGCGCCGTGTCTCGGAATCGGCAGCTGGCGCCGCAACCCCGACGGCAAATGGCGCGCGACGCCGCAGGACCTCGCCGAACTCGTGCCGCGCCAGCGCGACATCCTGGCCAGCGCCGCGCGTCTCGTGAAACCCGGCGGCCGCCTCGTCTACGCAACCTGCTCGCTACTGCGCGAGGAGAACGAGGCGCAGGCCGAGGCTTTCCTCGGTGCCCATTCCGATTTCGCGCAATATCCCGCGGCGCGCGCCTGGGAAGAGACAATCGGCGGCCAATCGCCGGCCGGCGACGACTATCTCCGCCTGACCCCGGCCCGCCACGGCACGGACGGTTTCTTCGTCGCGGTCTTCGAGCGCGGTAGCGATGAAAATAAGATTCTTTAGCGCAAAGGCCGCAAAGGATACGCAAAGGGCGCCACGGCATTTCTACCAACCGCGGCACCTTCGCGTCCTTCGCGCGGCTTTCGCGCCCTTTGCGTTAACTACTCTTCTTCTTTGAAGCCCGAAAAATGACTGACCGCATTCTGATCCTCGATTTCGGCAGCCAGGTCACGCAGCTGATCGCGCGGCGCGTGCGCGAGAACGGCGTCTATTGCGAGATCTGGCCGTACACGGTGACCCCGGACCGCATCGAACAATTCGCGCCTCGCGGCATCATCCTGTCCGGCGGTCCGGCCACGGTGACTCGCGCCGACACGCCGCGCGCCCCCGACATGGTGTTCCGGCTCGGCGTACCGGTGCTCGGTATCTGCTACGGCATGCAGACGCTGTGCGCCCAGCTCGGCGGCCGCGTCACATTGAGCGAGCATCAGGAATTCGGCCGCGCCTTTATCGACGTGACCGGCGCCTGCCGGCTCTTCGAGGGCCTGTGGCCGCCGGGCGCACGCGAACAGGTGTGGATGAGCCACGGCGACAAGGTCGATGCCTTGCCGCCGGGCTTCCGCGCCGTCGCTTCGAGCGAGGGAGCCCCCTATGCCGCAATCGCCGACGACGAGCGCCGGCTTTACGGCGTCGCTGTTCCATCCCGAGGTCGTCCACACGCCGCAGGGCGGCCGGCTGCTTGGCAATTTCGCGCGCCGCGTCTGCGGTTGCGCCGGGGACTGGACGATGGCGGCGTTTCGCGCTCAGGCGATCGAGCACATCCGCGACCGCGTCGGTGCCGGTCGCGTCATTTGCGGCCTGTCAGGCGGCGTCAACTCGGCCGTGGCCGCGGCCTTGCTGCACGAGGCGATCGGCGAGCGGCTGACCTGTATCTTTGTCGATACCGGCCTCCTCAGGCAGGGCGAGGCCGAGGAGGTCGTGCGACTGTTCCGGGGGCATCACAACATCCCGCTCGTGCATCGCGACGCCGGCGAATTGTTCCTCGCCAAGCTCAGCGGGGTCACAGACCCGGAAGCAGAAGCGCAAGACGATCGGCGCCACCTTCATCGACGTCTTCGACGAGGAGGCGCGCAGGATCGGCGGCGCCGAATTCCTCGCGCAAGGCACGCTCTACCCCGACGTGATCGAATCGGTGAGCCCAGCTTATTTTCAAGGGGGTGGCGGCCCGTCGGTCACGATCAAGTCGCACCACAATGTCGGCGGCCTGCCGGAGCGGATGAACCTGAAGCTGGTCGAGCCGCTGCGCGAATTGTTCAAGGACGAGGTGCGCGAACTCGGCCGCGAACTCGGGCTGCCGGCGCATTTTGTCGATCGCCATCCGTTTCCGGGACCGGGCCTCGCGATCCGCATCCCCGGCGAGGTCACGCGCGAGCGGCTCGACATCCTGCGCAAGGCAGACGCGATTTTCCTTGAGGAAATCCGCCTCGCCGGCCTTTACGACGCTATCTGGCAGGCTTTTGCGGTGCTGCTGCCGGTCAGGACGGTCGGCGTGATGGGTGATGCGCGTTCTTACGACTTCGCCTGCGCATTGCGGGCCGTTACCTCGACCGACGGCATGACCGCCGACTACTACCCGTTCCCGCACGACATCCTCGGCCGGGCCGCGACCCGCTGTGGGAGTGGGGGAGCAAGCGTATCATCAACGAAGTCCGCGGCATCAACCGCGTCGTCTACGACATCACCTCGAAGCCGCCCGGCACGATCGAGTGGGAATGATCTTGACCCTTCCGGGGCGGAGAAGCATTTCAGCCCTGCCGTGCCGCCACCGTCACAGCGCCTTGCACGACCCGTCGCATTCGTCGGGGAACAGGCTGAGGCCACAGGCGCAGGGCCCGCGATGCCCGGCAACACCGGCGGCGCTTTTCGCCAATGAGTGCTCGCGCTCCTTCTCGCGCCGCAATTCCTCGATGCGGGCGCGGATTGTCTCGAAATCGTCGGCTGCTGGCGTCCGTGGCATCGCTCCCTCCGGTTTCCCCGATTACCACGCCGCGCCGCCGTTCTTCAAACACCGAAACGCGACAGCGGCAATCGGGACCGGCGCACCCGCGCACCGCTCCGTAGGGCGGATGAGCGAAGCGTAATCCGCCGAAGCCATATCCGTTATCGAAGGCGGAATGCGCTCCGCTTTTCCGCCCTACGATTTGCTGCGATTTCTGTAATTTCTAACCGGCTTTCTTCCGGCGCCGTTCGAGCAGCGCGGCGGCCCGGTCGCGGTTTCGCCGCGCGACTCGAATAGTACTCGGCCTTCGCCGCGATAAAGACCTCAAGCGCGGCCTCATAGGCGCCAACCGCCTCCTCCAGCCGCGCCGTGCCGCTCTCGCGCTCGCCGAGGCTCGCTCAGCGCGGTGCCGAGATTGTTCTGCGTCGTCGCCCAATGGAGCGGCACGCGCTCGCGCGTCCGCTCCGCCAGCGCCGCGCGATAGGCGGCGACCGCCTCCTCCAGCCGCGCCGTGCCGCTCTCGCGCTCGCCGAGGCTCCTGAGCGCGGTGCCGAGATTGTTCTGCGTCTTCGCCCAATCGAGCGGCACGCGCTCGCGCGTCCGCTCGGTCAGCGCCGCGCGAAAGGCGGCGACCGCCTCCTCCAGCCGCGCCGTGCCGCTCTCGCGCTCGCCGAGCACTCGAAGCGCGTTGCCGAGATTGTTCTGCGTCTTCGCCCACTGGAGCGGCACGCGCTCGCGCGTCCACTCCGTCCAGCGCCGCGCGATAGGCGGCGACCGCCTCCTCCAGCCGCGCCGTGCCGCTCTCGCGCTCGCCGAGGCTCCAAGCGCGTTGCCGAGATTGTTCTGCGTCGTCGCCCACTGGAGCGGCACGCGCTCGCGCGTCCTCTCCGTCAGCGCCGCGCGATAGGCGGCGACCGCCTCCTCCAGCCGCGCCGTGCCGCTCTCGCGCTCGCCGAGCGCTCCCCAGCGCGTTGCCGAGATTGTTCTGCGTCCTCGCCCAATGGAGCGGCACGCGCTCGCGCGTCCACACTGCCAGCGCCGCGCGATAGGCCGACGTCGCGCCCTCCAACGCTTGGCTGTCACCGCTCTGCTCGCCGACGACAGACAGCCCGAGCCCGAGCGCATTCTGAATCTGCGCACGCTGCTCTTCGGAAAAGCCGGTGGCGTCGGGCAACAGGTGTTGAAGGCGTTCGGTGACCGGTCTCAAAATCTCGACCAGGTATTTACCGCTTTCTTCCGTTGCCGGGTTAACAGCAGCCAGGGCCACGCCCAGAATCTGCGTCGATGCGGCCTGCTTGAAATCCTCCTTGAGCAGATTGGCGTCGAGCCGGAACGGCGTTGCCTGGAAATCTTGCCCGCCGCCGTTGCCGATGAACCAGAGGTATACCGCCTCGTCCTTTTTGAGCAATTCGCCGCCGATCAGCAGGTCGGCATGTCGCTGTTTGAGCCACTCGCGCGCGGTATTTACGGCCTTTATGCCCGCTTCCCGGCCGACACTCGAAAGCCGCAACACCCGGCAGGTCTCGATCCGCTCGACCCCGTCACGGTTCAGAAACGCGCGCCCGACGGCCCGCGTATAAGTGTGATCGGCATCATCTCGATCGATCGTCGCGATCAGGATCGTGAACCTGTCGGAAGGCTTCGGCGTCTCCGCGAACGGCCAGTAATACGTAACGGTTTCGCGCAGCGCGCAGAAAGCTTCGGCTCCCGGACGGAGCGATGTCGTTCAGCGCGGAATAGAAAAATGCCGCCGAGCCAACCCGTGAGCGGCAAGCGACGAGTGCTGCCCCGATAATGCTCCCATGAATGTGCTGCGGCACCAGCCCAGCAACCCGCCGCTGCCGGTCGCACCCGCTTCTGCCGTCCGGTCGGGCATTGCCCGCCGCTCCCGACCGCCGCCGCCGGCGCATTCCGCATCGGCGTCCTCCGAAGGTTCTGTCGTTCCGGTCAATACTCTATCGCTAACCGCATCGCCGCGAAAATTGCCGCAATCGTGTGAAAGACTGCGCGCTCGTGTAACCACAGGCGGATCGGCGCCGTGCTCGAAAACCCGTTCCCTGCACTTTCCCTGTTCAGGCCGCGGCGTTCCCTGATGGCGTCTGGAAATTCCCTGCTCGGGGTATCTCGATTTCCCTGCTCCGTAGAGACGAATCCAGTAATATCAAAGACATAGAAACAAGATCGGCAAAAAATTCCCTGCGATCAGGGATGTCGTCGATTGAGCTCGATATAGAACCTGGCGTCGATCCGCGCGTCGAACGAGCGGCCGACCACGGTCGAGGTTTCGTCCTCGACGATCACCGCCGGCCCCGGGATCACCGCGCCCGGCGCCAGCGCCGTCCGCTCGATGGATCGCCACCTCGACAAAATCGCCGCCGTCCGGGTCGAACACCAGCGCGGCGGCGGGCCGGCTCGGGATACGATAGCGGCGGCTCGGCCGGCGTCTCCTGTTCCTCGGCCGGAACCGGGCCGCTCAGCAGCAGGACCCAGCTCAGCACCTCGACCTCCACCCCCGGAATGACCCGGCTGTACAGCCCGCGATACGCCTCCTCAAACGCCGCCAATAGCTCGCCGGCATCTTCCGGCCGGTAGGGCCGCGCCGGCAGCGACACCGCGATCTCGTGCCCCTGGCCGCGGTAGCGCATGAAGGCCGCGCGGGTCTCGGTCAGCGCCGCCTCGGGTTCGCCGCGCCGCACGATCGCCTCGGCCTCCGCCCGCATCGACGCCAGCAGCGCGTTGGCCGCATCGGCGTCGAACGCATCGAGCCGCTGCAATTGCGAGCGCACCACCTCGTAGGCGATCGGCGCCCGCAGAAACCCGACCGCCGAACCGACCCCGGCCTGCGACGGCACCAGCACCCGGTCGAGGCCCAGCTTCTCGGCCATCCGCGCGGCATGCAGCGGCGCCGCCCCGCCGAACGCGACCAGCGTGCGCCCGCGCGCGTCCTTGCCGCTTTCGATCGCGTGCACCCGCGCCGCGTTGGCCATGTTCTCGTCGACGATCTCGCTGACCCCGAACGCCGCCAGCGGCAGCGCCAGATCGAGTTTTTCGGCTACCTCCCGCCGCAAGGCGGCCTCGGCGGCGGCGCGGTCCAGCGCCATGCGGCCGCCGGAAAACCCGGTCGGATCGATGCGGCCGAGCAGCAGGTCGGCGTCGGTCACGGTTGGCGCCTCGCCGCCGCGCCCATAACAGGCCGGTCCCGGATCGGCGCCGGCGCTGTCCGGCCCGACCGTGATGCGCCGAAGCCGATCGACGCGGGCGATCGAGCCGCCGCCGGCCCCGATCTCGACCATCTCGATGACCGGAATCCGCAACGGCAGGCCGCTGCCCTTCTTGAAGCGGTAGACCCGCGCGACCTCGAAGGCGCGGCTGGTCTGCGGCCGGTAGTCGTCGATCAGGCAGATCTTCGCGGTCGTCCCGCCCATGTCGTAGGACAGCACTTTGTCGAGACCGCATTGCCGCGCGATGTGGCTGGCGAAGATCGCGCCGCCGGCCGGGCCGCTCTCGACCAGCCGCACCGGGAAGCGGATCGCCGTCTCGACCGTCGTCAGCCCGCCGCCCGACAGCATCAGGAACAGCGGACAGCCGAACCCCTCGGCACCGAGTCGCTCCTCTAGATTGCGCAGATAGCGCCCGATCATCGGCTGGACATAGGCGTTGGCGCAGGCCGTCGAAAAGCGCTCGTACTCGCGCATCTCCGGCGACACCTCGGACGACAACGTAAAGCTGACACCGGGAAGAAACGCCGCGAGGATGTCGCGGGTGCGCTGTTCGTGCGCCGGGTTGGTGAAACTGTGCAGAAACCCGATCGCGACGCTCTCGATGCCAAGCGCCGACAGCGTTTCCGCCATCGCCTCGACAGCGCCTTCGTCGAGTGGCGTGATCACTCGACCCCGCGCGTCGATCCGCTCCGGAACGACAAACCGCAGGCGGCGCGGCACCAAAGGCGGCGGCAGGTCGATGTTGAGGTCGTACTGCTCGAAACGGTTCTCGTGCCGGATCTCGACCGTGTCGCGAAACCCCTCGGTCGTGACCAGCGCGGTCCGGGCTCCCTTGCGCTCGATGATCGCGTTGGTCGCCAGTGTCGTGCCGTGAATGATGATCGACAGATCGCCGGGCGCGAGGCCCGCGTGCCTCAGCACGTCGTGTATCGCCGCGATGACGGCGCGCTCGGGAGCGTCGGGGGTGGTTAGGATCTTCGCGCTGAAATGGCGGCCGCCCGCCTCGAGCGCGACGTCGGTAAACGTGCCGCCGATATCGACCCCGAGCCTTGCCCCTGCCCGGCCTTCCGCCGCCTCTGCGTCACGAACGGTCACGCACGCCTCGCCGAGCCGATCCCACAAAACGGCAGAAGTGCGGCGGTACGCGCCTCGTTGTCAAATCGCATCGGCAGCATACCGCAAAATCGCCATCCTCGCCGTCGACGATATCGCCACGACCGAAAGGGAAGCGAGATGATTGGATCGTCGGCCCGTTGGGCTCTCGCCGTTGTCGGCGCCGCGATGGTCGCCGCGACGCCGGCGGCTGCCGCGAGCCTGACGCTGAAGCGGGTCGTGCTGTCGAGCGGCGGGGTCGGCTATTTCGAATACGAGGCGCCGGTCGAGGGCGATGCGACAGTGACGCTCGACGTGCCGCTCGATCAGGTCGACGACGTTTTGAAGAGCCTCGTCGTTTATGATTCCGGCGGCAGCGTCGGCGAAGTCACGCTGCCCGGGCGGGAGCCGCTGACGCAGAGCTTTGCCGACCTGCCGTTCGATCCCGCGGTCCTGAATTCCGCTTCCGATCTGCTGAACGCGCTGCAGGGGTCCGAAATCCGCATTGTCGGCCCGCGATCTCTCGGCGGCCGCCTCGTGCATGTCGATCAGGAGACCGTGTCGGGGCCCGGCGGCGTCGCCGAGACCCGGGCGCGGGTCAGCGTCATGACCCCGGCCGGGTTGCAGCAAGTGGTCCTGCAGGACGTCGAGGCGATCGCGTTCGCCGACCCCGATTTGCAGCGGCAGGTCAACACCGCGCTGGCGCGGATCGCGGCCTACCGCATATCGGGCCAGCGGCGGCTCAGCGTGCACACGCGCGGCAGCGCGGCACGCACGCTGCGGCTCGGCTATGTCGTCGCGATGCCGCTGTGGAAGGCTTCGTACCGGCTCAGCCTGCCGGCAGACGCGGAGGCCAAAATCCCCGCGAAAACCGCTCGGCTGCAGGGCTGGGCCGTGCTTGAAAATTTCAGCGGCCGGCCCTGGCAGGATGTCGAGCTGACACTGCTTTCCGGCAACCCGGTGACGTTCAGGCAGGCTCTTTACGAAAGCTATTACGTGAAGCGGCCGACGGTGCCGGTCGAAATCGGGGGACCGGATACTGCCGCCGCCCGATGCCGGCACCGTGGCGGCGGCGATGCCGGCCGAACCGCGCGGCAAGACCGATGCCGCTGCCCCGTTACAACAGCGCAGCTTCCAAGCGCCCGGCCCGCGCGGTGCATCCGGCGCGCCGATGTCCGCCGCCGCCGCTCCACCCTCGCCGGTTCCCATGGCCCCGATCGAGGCGGCGCAGGTTTCCGAACAATCGACGCAGGTTGCCTTCACCGCGCCTTACAAGGTCACCGTCGCGGCCGGGCAAAGTCTGATGCTGCCACTGCTCGACCGCGAGCTGCCGGCGCGACGCGTCGATCTGTTTCAGCCGGCGGTAAACGCATCACACCCGCTCGCCGCGATCGAGATGACCAATGACAGCGGCGGCGGATTGCCGCCCGGCGTCCTGACCCTCTATCAGCAGAACCCGGACAACACCGCCCTCTATCTCGGCGACGCACGGCTTGCGGTGTTTCCCGCCGGCGACGGCAGGCTGTTGAGCTATGCCCTCGACAACAAGGTCACGATCGACCGCAGCACCGCGCAGCAACAGCCGATCGTCAAGGCCTCGGTCGCCGACGGGGTAATGCGGATCGGTCGCGTCTTGCGCTGGACGACGACGTACCGGGTGAAATCGGCGGGGCCGCCGCCCCCGGCGCTGTTGATCGAGCAGCCACGACGCCCCGGCGCGGTCCTGACCTCCCCCGATCCCAAGAATGTCGAGCTGACGCCGGAGGTTTATCGCATTCCGGCGAACCTGCCGGCGGATGGCGACGGGAGCCTTACCGTCGTCGAAGAGAAGCCGGTCGACGAGACGATCCGGCTGCTCGACGTCGACGAGAACCGGCTTGGCGTTCTGGTATCCGCGTCGGAGCTCGATCCGAAAATGCGTCAGGTGCTGGCCGATCTCGCGGAGCGTCGCCGCGAAATCGCGCGGCAAAAGGCCGAGCTTGACCGCCTCCAGGCGCAGCGCGCCCGGCTGATCGAGGACGAAGACCGGGTGCGCGCCAATCTGGCGGCGGTCGGGAACGAGCCGGGGCCGCGCAGGAGCCAGCTCGAAAAATTCGCCGAAGCCGAAAGCGCAATCGATAGGATTACGGCTGCCGTCGCGGCGGCCTCGGACGCGCTCGCCACGGCGGAACGCGATCTCGCCGCCTATGTCAATTCGTTGACGCTGTAGCGGCGAGGCTCCGCCGGGCGAGCGATGGGACCGGCGACCGCCCGGCTCAGCGGTCGCGCAGCTTCGGATCGAGTACGTCGCGCAGCGAGTCGCCGAACAGGTTGATGCCGAACACGGTCAGCATGATCGCGAGGCCGGGGAAAACGGCGATCCACGGCGCCGTCGTCGCGTATTCCTCGGCGCCGCCCTGCAGCATCAGCCCCCAGGCCGGAACCGGCTCCTGCACGCCGAGACCCAGATAGGACAGCGACGCCTCGGCCAGGATCGCCTGCCCGACAAACGCGGTCACGATGACGAGGAAGGGCCCCATCACATTCGGCACCATATGGCGCAGAATGATCCTGATATGTCCGAAGCCGAGGGCGCGCGCCGCATCGACGTACGGAATCTCACGGATCGCCAGCGCACTCGAGCGGACGACCCGGGCGCAGCGCGGGACGAGCGGGATCGTGATCGCGGCGATCACGTTCTCGACGCCGGTGCCGAAGATCGACACGACGGCCAGCGCCATGATGATCAGCGGAAACGCCATGAAGATGTCGATGAACCGCTGCAGCCATAGATCGATCTGGCCGCCGAAATAGGCGCTCGCGACGCCCAGGATCAGCCCGGCGAAACCGCCGACCGATGCCGAGGTCAGCCCGACGAGAAAAGCCGTGCGCGCGCCGTACAGGATGCGGGACATCAGGTCGCGCCCGAGCTGGTCTGTGCCAAGAAGATGCGCCCAGCTCGGCGGCTCGGTCATCGCCGCGAAGTCATTCGCGGTCGGATTGTACGGCGCCAGCACGTCCGCGAAGATGCCGGCCAGCCCGAACACCAGCACCAGGAACATGCCGATCGCGCCGACCGGCTGACGGCGCAGGAAATCCCAGGTCGCGGCAAACGGACCGCGCGGCGCCAGCGAACGATCGTCGCGAAGCGCGGCGGCGCCGGATGGGGGTTGGGGAAGCGACTGTCATTGCCGTTATCCCTTCTTCATACGGTCAGCGTCATGCCAGGCGGATGCGCGGGTCGAGCCAGGCATAGATCAGATCGACGACGAGGTTGCTCAAAATGGCAACCGTCACGACGAACATGACCAGCGCCTGGGTCAGCGTGTAGTCCTGGTTCTGCACCGAGAGCACCATCAGACGGCCGATGCCGTTCAGGTTGAACACCTGTTCCGTGACCACGAGGCCGCCGATCAGAAACGCAAACTCGATCCCGATCACCGTCACGACCGGCAGCATCGCGTTCTTCAGCGCGTGGCGATTGATGATGATACGGCGCATCAGACCCTTGGCGCGGGCCGTCCTGATGTAATCCTCGCGCAACACTTCGAGCATCGCCGATCGGGTCATCCGCATCGAGACCGCGGCATATCGATAGCCGATCGTGATTGCCGGCAGCATGACAATGGAGAGATTGCGGATCGGGTCCTGCCACAATGGGACGTAGTCGATCGGCGGCATCCACGGATGCCCGAACATCGCCTGCGTCAGGTCGAGGACGATCAGGATCGACATGATGCCGAGCCAGAACGACGGCGTAGCGAGCCCGGCGATCGAGAAGCTGCGCACCGCAAGATCGATCCAGCTGTTCTGCCGCAGCGCCGAGATCGTCCCGAGCGGGATTGCGACGACAACGGATATGATCGAGGCGACAATCGCCACCTCGAGCGAGATTGGCAGGCGGGTTGCGATCTCGGCGATGACAGGCTTGCCCGACCACATCGAATTGCCGAGGTCGAAGGTGATCAGGCCCCATAAAAACTCGAGGTATTGAATGATCCATGAGCGGTCGATGCCGATTTCGGCATGGCACGCGGCCAGCGCGTCGGCCGTGAAGCTGGTGCCGCCCGACCCCAGGCGCACCAGGCAGATGTCGCCTGGAACGAGGCGCATCAATATGAAAACCAGCGTCGCGGCGCCGAACAAGGTCGGTACGACCAGGAGGAGCCGTCTGATGATGTAACGGAACATTTGCGTCTCGAAGCCTGGCCTGAATGCGTCCCGGCGTAATTCCGGCAACCTCCCCGGCGTGTTTATACGGATATGCCCGATCCGGTCATCTCCGCGCAAATCACCGCTTGCCGTACTGCTGCCCGCTGCAGCGCACCGAAGCGGAACTCAGCCGCACCGCGCAGCATATCGCGGAACAAGCCGCCGGTCATCCTCTCACTTCGTTCAGTTCTTGCCGTCGTCGCGGGTTGCAAGGCGCGCGGCCCGAGCCGCGCGCTGCCGCAACGTTGTTGTCGCCAGCTCAGCCTTCCGGCTTGTCAAGCCAGACGTTGGCCAAGTCCTGGTTGACATAATGGCTCGGGCTGATCTTCCAGCCTTTGACATAGGACCGGTACGGGACGATCCGGTACCACCACAGGACCATGATCTTGTGCGCCTCGTCGTCCATGATCCGCTTGGCGAACTGCCACATCAGCTGCTTCTGCTTTTCGGGGTCGGTCTCGTGCAGCGCCTGGTCGTACAGCTCGTCGGCCTTCTCATCCTTATAGTTGCCGTAGTTCTCGTGCGATTCCGGCAGGTACGGCGTCACGTCGGCGAGCGGGCTGACGACGCTGTGGCAATTGGCCTGCAGCACCACCTGGAAATCCCCGGCGCGTTCGGCGGCGATCCACGGACCGCTCGGCAGCACACGCTGGTTGACCTTGACGCCGATCTTGCGCCACTCGTCCACCAGCCAGATGCCGACATACTTGTATGGCTGGTCGACGTCGCGGTTCAGCAGCTCGAATTCGAGGTTTTCGGCCCCGGCCTCCTTTAGCAGCCGCTTGGCCTCGGCCCGCGACTTCTCGATGTCGGTCCAGAAGCCGGCGACTTCGTGCAGCTGTTCCTGGGTCGGAGCCAGCGGGTGCGTGGGGAAAATGATGCTGCCGACCGTGCGCACATTGGCGATTTTCGACAAAGCCTTGGCGCCGTTCCAGCGATCGATCGCGAGCGTCAGCGCGCGCCGAACGCGCGGATCGTCGAACGGCTTTTTCGCATGATTGATCGTGACGACGCTGCCGCAGTTCCAGTCGCTCTCCTGTACCGCAATCTTGTCGCCAAGCTCCTTCTTGAGTTCATCCCGCGAGGCCGGCGGCAAGCCGCGGAACTCCATCGCGGCGCGGTCGGCGCGGATCGCCTCGATGCGGGTCGCCTGCTTCGGCGCGTAGATGCCCTTGATCCCGTCGAGATACGGCTTGCCCGGCAGGTAGTAATCGGGGTTGCGCACGCCGTTAATCGACTGTCCGACCTCGTATCCGGCGAACTTGAACGGGCCGGACCCCATGATGTTCTTTTCGTACCAGTGCGGGTCCTTTTCGAGAATGTCCTTCTTGTAGATCCACGCGAACGGGTCGGACAGCGCCGGCAGAAATGCCGTCGTCGGGAATTTCAGGCGGAAGACGACGGTCTCCGGATCGGGGTTCTCGATCGCCTCGACCATGTCGAAATTGGCCTGCCGCGGGCTCAGTATGTCCTTCGGCGGGAACACTATCATCTGCCAGCTTTTCGCCACGTCGGCGGCGGTCAGCGGCGAGCCGTCGTGAAACTTGACGCCCTTGCGGACCTTGAAGGTGTAGGTCTTGCCGCCGTCGGTCGGTTTCGGCATCTCGGTGCACAGATCGCACACGAAATCGGTCGTCGAGGCCGGGTCGTCGGGGTTGACGCGGATCAGGACGCTGTAAAACGGCGCGCCGGTATGCACCGTCGCGTACGTTGTCTCGCGATGCCCGTCCATGCTCGGCGGCGCGTCGGCTGGAATCATGTAGGTCAGCGTTCCGCCGCGCTTCGGTGTTCCTGCGGCCGGCTTCGAGGCATCCGTTCCCGGCTTCGGGGCTTGCGCCAATGCCGGCGGCCCCGACAGCGCGAGCAGCAAGCCGATGCAAGCGGCGCCCAATCGCCACCCAAGTCCAATCATTGTTTCCTCTCCTTGTATTATCATGCGGCGGCTACTTACCGACAGCCGCGCTGGAACGCCAATGCTCGAAAGGTGGGGCCTCCCCATCCGCGGAGGCAGCCATCCGGTTCATTGCCTCGGCAGCATCGCCTCGATCTCACCGACGATGGCGGGGTCGAGCGGCCCGACCCGCGACGGCCAGGCGCCGGCGAGCTGGCCGTCCGGTCCGATCAGGTATTTGTGGAAATTCCAGCGCGGCGCGCCCGCCTCGCCGAGCTGCGTTGCGATCCAGCGGTAGAATGGGTGGGCGGCGGCGCCGATCACCCGGTATTTTTCGGTCAGCGGAAAATCGACCTGATACCTGGTCTCGCAGAACTGTTTTATCTCGGCCGCGCTGCCCGGCTCCTGCTCGCCGAAATCATTGGACGGAACCGCGAGGATTACGAGACCCCGCTCGCGATAGCGTTGCCACAATGTCTCGAGGTCGCGGTACTGCGGCGTGTAGCCGCAAAACGAGGCGGTGTTGACCACCAGTACCGGGCGATCGCGCCAGGCCGCGAGCGGCAATTGTTCGCCGCCAATCGCGGCAAATTCGAACTGGTACGCGTCTTCGGTGCCGCCGTCGCTTGTCGCCATGTCGGGCCCTCCACAGCACATGACCAGGATAGCGCGTTTCCCGCCGGGCCGCTCGGGGTTTTGGTCCGTCCGGACGCGGCCACGCATTTCGGTTGCGCGCGATCGGCCATTCCCGGAGACTGACGACCGATTTCCGAAGTCCTGGGCGTGGATGCTGGCGTTTTTGTGGAAGGGCGTGCTGGTCGGTCTGGTGATCGCCGTGCCGGCCGGTCCTGTCGGCGTCTTATGCATCCGGCGCACGATCTTTGATGGCCGCATTGCCGGATTCGTCTCGGGGATCGGAGCGGCGACGGGCGATGCGATATTCGGGATCATCGCCGGGTTCGGCCTGACATTCGTCTCCAATTTGCTGCTCGATTATCAGCAGTGGCTGCGCATCGGCGGCGCCGGATTTCTGCTGTTTATTGGAGTTTCGGCCTTTACCGCCGAACCGCTTGCCGGTACGCAGTCGCAGCGCGACCCCGAAACGCTGCTCGCCGATTTCGCCTCGACTTTCGCGCTGACCCTGACCAACCCGATCACGATTTTAGCGTTTCTGGCGATTTTTGCCGGCATCGGATTTACCGGCGAGGAAGCGACGCTTGCTGGGGCGGCGATTCTCGTTCTCGGGGTGTGGCTCGGATCGCTGTTGTGGTGGGGTGGGCTGGCCTTGGGCGCCGGTATGCTGCGTCACTCTTTTCGCCGCAATCATCTGGTCTGGATTAATCGCGGCTCGGGCGGGATCTTGATGCTCTCGGGGTTGGGGCTGCTCGGCAGCGTGCTGGCGCGATATCTCGGCTGAGCTTTTAAAGGTGTGTGGAAAACGAGGGGAAATCATTGGTCTATTTGCCGCCGGCATTTGCCGAGGACCGCGCCGAGGTGCTGATCTCGCATATCGAGGACCACGAATTCGGGCTGCTGGTAAGCAGCGGCGCCAGACAAGGCGACAATTCAGAGCTGATCGCGAGTCAGCTCCCGTTCCTGGTCGTGCGCAGCGACCAGGTCCTGCTGTTGCAAGGCCATATCGCACGAGCCAATCCGCAGGCTGCCGATCTCGACCGCGGCGCCGAGGTGCTGGCGATCTTCCCCGGACCGCACGCCTACATCTCGCCGAGCTGGTACGAAGCCGGCCCGGCCGTGCCGACCTGGAACTACGCCTCGGTGCACGCCTACGGCACGGCCCGCGCGATCCGCGACCGGGAGTGGCTGCGCGACCTGGTTGACCGGCTGTCAACGCGGCACGAGGCGCGTGAGGCCGTGCCGTGGCGGATGCGCGACCTGCCCGCGGCATATGTCGAATCGATGCTGGGAGGGATCATCGGGATCGAGATCGAAGTCAGCCGTCTGGAAGGAAAATTCAAGCTGAGCCAAAACCGGCCGGCGGCCGACCGGCCGCGCATCATCGCCGCGCTCGAACGGCGTGCGGACGCGGGCTCGCGCGAGGTTGCGGTCCTGATGCGCCAGCGCGAAGTAGCGGCGGAGTGACCGCCATGGAGCCCATCATCCTCACGAAATCGGCGTGGTTGCGGGTCCTAATCTTTACACTGTTGACGGCGCTGCCGGTGGCCGCGCCGGTGTGGGCACAAACCGCCGCGCCAGTTCCTCCCGTGACGGAGGCGACGGCGCCAACCGCGCCCTCGAAGGCTGAGCCGTCCGCCGCCGAGCTGCAAGCACTGCTGCAAACGCTGCAGGACGACACGGCGCGCGCCGCGCTGATCAAACAGCTTCAGGCGCTCGCGGTGGTGCAGCGTGCTGGCGGCGCCCCTGTCGCGCAGCCCGCCGCGCCGGCCGACTTCGTCGCCCGTGTGACTGAGCGGCTCCACGAGATGGCGGACGATGCGCTGCTCGGGATCGCTGTCATGCTGGACGCGCCCCGCTTGGCGGACTGGGCGCACGCTCAAATCAGCGACCCGGCGGCTCGGGCCAAATGGCGCGATGTGAGCCTTGCGTTCGTGGTCATATTCGGCGCCGCCGTCGTGGCGGAGTGGCTGTCGCGGCGTCTCATGGCCAGGCTCGGCCGGTACGCGCCGGCGCCGCACGAGAATGGCCGTGCGCGATTCGTGCTGTTTTTGCTTGGCCTCATTCTTGAGACGCTGCCAATTGTTGCGTTCGCGCTCGGCGCGCTGACCGCGAGCGCGATCATGCTGCCGCGGTACCAGCCCGGGGCCGAAGCGATCCGGGTGATGGTTTGGGCCGTGATCGAGGCCCGGATGGTTCTGGCGGTCGCGAAGGCCGTGCTGACGCCGCGTCCGGCTTGGCCAAGCCCGATCCCGGCCGGCGAGGAGACCCGCAACTACCTTTTGATCTGGGTACGGCGGTTCGCGTTCTGGGGCTTTCTCGGCTTCGCGACCGTGCAGGCGGCATGGTGGCTCGGTGCCCCCGGCGGTATTCTCGGGATCATCGAAAAGGCGATCGGTTTCGTGCTGGCCGGATTGGCGATCGTGTTTGTGCTGCAGAACCGGGCTGCCGTAGCAACCTGGATTGCCGGGGACGGCTCCGCGTCCAGTATCGGATGGAGGCGTCTGCGCCGGCATCTTGGCGACACCTGGCACCTTCTGGCTATCATTTACATCATTGCGGTTCTGGTCGTCTTCTCGCTGCATCAGGAGGGTAGTTCCACCTACGTTCTGCGGGCGACGGCGCTCAGTCTGCTCGCCATCGCGGCGGCGCGACTGCTGGCGCATGGCATCGATCGGCTGAGCCGGCGTGGGCTCGCGATCGCTTCCGACCTGAAGGAGCGCTTTCCGCTGCTCGAGGAGCGGGCTAACCGCTACCTGCACCTGCTGATAAAACTCGCGACCGTAGCGATCTACGGCGTCGCCGCGCTCGCCGTGATGCAGGCCTGGGACATCGCCGCTTTCGAATGGTTCCGCACCGAATTCGGCCGGCGCGCCACCGGCGGATTGCTGTCGATCGCCGTCGTGCTGGTGGTCGCGCTCGCCGTTTGGGAGATCTTCTCGGCCGCGATCGAGCGCAATCTCGCAGGGTTGGGGCAGGCCGGGGCGCCGGCGCGCAACCGTCGCCGCACGCTGCTGCCGCTGCTGCGCACGACGATGCTGTGCGTCATCGTCGTCGTCGCCGGGCTGACCGTACTATCGCAACTCGGAATCAATATCGCGCCGCTGCTGGCCGGCGCCGGGGTGATCGGACTGGCAGTCGGGTTCGGCAGCCAGGCCCTGGTCAAGGATGTCATTACCGGCCTGTTCATCCTGATGGAGGACCAGATCGCGGTCGGCGACATCGTCGATATCGGCAAGGAGCACGCTGGGGTCGTCGAAGCGATCTCGATCCGCACGATCCGGCTGCGCGACCTGAGCGGAATTGTCCATACCGTGCCGTTCAGCGAGGTGACATCGGTCAAGAACCTGACCAAGGATTTCTCTTTCGTCGTCGCCCGAGTCGCAATCGCCTACCGCGAAACAGATCGACGAGGTCGTCGAAATCCTGCGCAGTGTGTGCGATGAGCTGGCCGAGGATGCCGAACTCGGTCTGTTCATCCTTGACCGCTTCGAGTATCTGGGGGTGGATAGTCTGAACGAGTTCTCGCTGGTGCTGATGTTCCGCGTACGGACGCTGCCGGCCAAGCAATGGGCCGTCGGCCGGGCGCTGAACCGCCGTATCAAGATGGCGTTCGATGCTCACGGGATCACGATCCGGGATCCCTCGCCCGGTCAAGATCACCGGGCCGATGCTTGCGGCGCTCGGCGAGCAGGTTCACGCCGAACAGACCCGCTCCGAGGCCGGGGAGGATTCGCGGCCGGAAGCGTCGGCGCCGATCCGGCGCACCGCCTGACCGCCCGATACGGAACGATGTGGTGACCGCTCGCGCGAATTTCCGCCCGCCCCTTTACTATGGCGCCGCGCTCATCGTGTTGGCCCTCACCTGGGCCGGGTCCGGGTGGGGTGGTGTCCCGGCCCGGGAACCAGGCACCGGTGATTCTGGCGTTCGGCGACAGCTTGACTGCCGGGTTCGGCCTGCCTGCGGGCCAGAGCTTTCCGGAGCAGTTGGAGCAGGCGCTGCGTGCGCGCGGCATCGAGGCCCGCGTCGTAAATGCCGGGGTCTCGGCCGACACCACGGCGGGCGGGTTGGCGCGGCTCGACTGGTCGCTCGCCGACAAGCCGGATCTCGTGATCCTCGAACTCGGCGCCAACGACATGCTGCGCGGCATCGAGCCGTCCGAGGTGCGCTCCAACCTCGACAAGATGATCGCGAAGATCAAGGCGAGCGGCGCCAAGCTGCTGCTCGTCGGGATGCGCGCCACGCCAAACTGGGGCAAAGAGTATAAGAAGGAATTCGATCGCATCTATCCGGAGCTTGCGCGCGCGCATGGGGTGGCGCTTTATCCGTTTTTTCTCGATGGTGTCGCGATGGATCCGGAACTCAATCAGCCGGACGGTCTCCACCCCAACCGGCGCGGCGTAGCCAGAATTGTCGAGCGCATCGCGCCGCGCGTCGCCGAACTGCTCGGAGAGCGGTCGTGAGCGCCGGTTTCGCCGCCGCTTTCGCCGAGGGCGACGCCGGAATGCTTGGCGGAGCAGCTGCGCCGTCAGCTGCCCGAGGGACAGCGCGCCGCGCTCGGCGTGCTGTATGTCAGCGAACCTGCCGGTCCGGCCTTGCCGCAACTCGTCCGCGAGCTGAGCGAGGCGACCGGGACCGCCGCCTGGGTCGGCGGGATCGGACTCGGCGTCTGCACTGCTGGGGCCGAGGTCCATGACCGGCCGGCGGCCGCCCTGCTGCTCGCCGACCTGCCGCCCGACAGCTTCCGGCTGTTCGGCGCGACCGATAACCCGGCCGCCGATCTGCCGCGAACGCACGGCGGCTGGATCGAGACCGTCGCGCCGACGCTCGCCCTGGTCCACGGCGACCCGCGCTGTCCCGACCTGTTGCGCGTGACGGTCGACGCCGCCGCAGCGAGCGGCGCCTTCCTGGTCGGCGGGCTGATGTCGCACAATTCTCCACGTCCGCTGCTTGCGGGACATACCAGCGCGAGTCGAGGACGACACCTCCGCGTTCGGCGCCGCCGGGGTTTCGGGACTGCTGCTGGCGCCCGAGATTGCTGTCGCGACCGGGCTGACGCAGGGCTGCGTTCCGATCGGGCCGGTGCGCCGCATCGACGAGGCGCGCGACAATGTCGTGATTACGATCGACGGCCGCCCGGCGCTCGCCGCCTTTACGGACGATATCGGCCCCGAATTGGCGCGCGACCCGCGCCGCCTCGGCGGGGTCATCTTCGCTGGTCTGCCGGTGTCCGGCTCCGATACCGGCGATTACCTCGTGCGCAACCTGATGGCGATCGATCCGCGGTCAGGCTGGATCGCGCTCGCCGCCGAGGTCGCGCCGGGTGACCGGATCCTGTTCTGCCGTCGCGATCCCGACAGTGCGCGCGCCGATCTTGGGCGCATGCTGCACCAGTTGAAGGGCCGACTGCCCGGTCCGCCACGAGCCGGGATCTATGTCAGCTGCATCGCCCGCGGCGCGGCGCTGTTCGGTGAAGAGGGCGTCGAGACCGGACTGATCCGCGAGACGTTCGGCGATTTCCCGCTGATCGGGTTTTTCGCCAACGGCGAGATCTCGCGCGACCGGCTATACGGCCACACCGGCGTCCTGACGGTATTCACATAAACCGGCAGCGCCGTGCCGGGAGCAACAGACGATGCTGCGTCTGTTTGTCGGGATTGAGTTCCCGCCGGAGCTCAAGCTCCGCCTGTCGCTGCTGTGTACCGGGGTGCCCGGGGCAAAATGGGTGGATGCGGGAAACCTGCATTTGACGCTGCGCTTCATCGGCGAGATTACCGAGGACCTTGCCGGCGAAGTCGACGAAGCCCTGGCCGGCATCAAGGCAGCCCGGTTCCCGCTGCAGCTTGCCGGCGCCGGTGTGTTCGGCGGGCGTCGCCCCCACGCGCTGTGGGTCGGGGTCGAGCGCAGTCCCGAACTGGTTCGGCTGCGCGACAAAATCGAACAGGCGCTGATTCACGTCGGCCTCGAACCGGAGCAGCGCAAATTCGCGCCGCATGTCACGCTGGCGCGGCTGCGCGACCCTGCGCTTGACGCGCTCGGCCAGTTCCTCGCCGCCAACGCGCGGTTTCGCGCCGATCCTCTGCCGGTCGACCATTTCAGCCTGATCGCGAGCTTTCCGACCAAGGCCGGCTCGGTCTACGAGGATCAGGCCGATTACCCGCTCACCGGCTAAACCGACGCTGCATTGGCAGCATTTATAGGATGAGCTGCGATGGCATACTGGCTCCTGAAATCAGAACCATCGAAGTATTCATGGCACCAAATGGTGATAGATCACCACACCCATTGGGATGGGGTTCGTAATTTTCAGGCAGCAAACAACCTGCGTGCGATGAAGCAGGGCGACCGCGCCTTCTTCTACCACTCTAACGAGGGGAAGGAGATTGTCGGCATCGTCGAAATCGTGCGCCCGTTTTATCCCGATCCCGCCGACCCGGGCGGCAAGTTCGGGCTCGTCGATGTCGCCGCCGTGGCCCCGGTGAACAAGCCTGTTTCGCTGGCGGAGATGAAGCGGGTGCCCGAACTCGCCGGCATGGCGCTGCTGCGCCAGTCGCGCCTATCGGTCTGTCCGGTTAGCGATACGGAATGGCGCATCATCTGCGAGATGGCGGGAGTTTCCGGCTGAGCACAGCTGCCTCCGGTGCGACAAACTGCCGGAGAGAACGGTCAAATTCCTCAGCGTGCTGGTTTTCTACGCCCACGATGACCAGATACGGTCGCTTCCGATCGACCTATTCGGAGATGACATGGAACCTACGTTATTTGGAGATAGTACTCTGTTACAATATCACGATTTGATTTTTGGCAAAACACTACCTATACGAGTAGCCTCTGTTAGAATGTTGAAGCGTGGTGAAAGCGGTGGTTACGGCTCGAAGTGATCGTCATACGCAGGACGTATTCCGGTCGCTGGTCAACGGTGAAAAGCATCTCCTCGAATCGCTGACCGGCCGCTCGCTGTCACTGCCGCCGAACCGGCTGCTGGTCGACAAGGGCGAGGTCGGGGTCGTTCTGTACCGAATCGCGTCTGGATGGGCCTACCGTTTTCGCGGCAGCGGTAACGGTTGCCGGCAGATACTCGATTTCCTGATGCCCGGTGAAGTCGTCGGGCTGCAGGCAGCGCTGCTGGGCGTCCTCGATCACTCGGTGCGCAGCCTGACCCCGCTGCATGTCAGCACGATCGATGCCCGGCTTGTCGGCGAGGCGTTTCGCAGTGAGCCGAATCTGGCGATGCGCCTGGCACGGCATGCCGCCGCCGAGGCGTGCCGTGTTGACGAGCTGCTGACCGTGATCGGCTGTTCGGATGCGGTCGGCCGGATCGCATTCCTGATGCTGAACCTCTACCATCGGCAGGCGGCCCGCGCCGAGATAGACCCGCTCGCCTGTCCCTTCCCGCTGCGGCGCCAGCACTTGGCCGATGCGCTGGGCCTGACCGGGGCGCACATCAACCGAACGCTCAATCGCCTGCGGGAGGAGGGTGTGGCGCTGCTCGACAATCAGCTCCTGTCGATCCACGATCTTCCGCGTCTGACCGAATTGGCCGGCAGCGCGTCGCGCTGAAGCCGGCCAAACGAAGCCGGACCACACAAGGTTGCAGGATTTCCCGGGCTGCGGCATATCTGGCCATAACCTGTTTGCCGCTATGGGAGGAGGACGGCGATGGCCGACCGCAGCGTGATCGCGACAGCCGCGCACCCGAACATCGGCAAGATCAGCGAAGAGGAATATTTCCGGCTCTACCGCGATTCGCTGGCCGATCCGAACCGGTTTTGGGGCGAACACGGCAGGCGCGTCGACTGGATCAAACCCTATACACAGGTGATGAACGCCTCGTTTTCCGGCGACGTGTCGATCCGCTGGTACGAGGACGGCACGCTGAACGCCTCGTACAACTGCATCGACCGGCATTTGGCGACGCGCGGCGACCAGACCGCGATCCTGTGGGAGGGCGACGACCCCGGCGAGGACCGGCGCGTCACGTATCGCGAGCTGCATGACAGCGTCTGCCGTCTCGCGAACGCGCTGAAAGGGCAGGGGGTCAAGCAGGGCGACCGGGTCACGATCTATCTGCCGATGATCCCCGAGGCGGCGATCGCAATGCTGGCCTGCGCCCGCATCGGTGCGATCCACTCGGTCGTGTTCGGCGGCTTCTCGCCGGACAGCCTCGCCGGGCGCATCGAGGATTGCGGCTCGACGTTCCTGATCACCGCCGACGAGGGGCTGCGCGGCGGCCGCAAGGTGCCGTTGAAGCGCAACGCCGACACCGCGCTCAGGCAATGCCCCGGCGTCAAGACCGTCGTGGTCGTCAGGCGCACCGGCGGCGACATCGATTGGGTTCAGGGCCGCGACGTCTGGTATCACGAGGTCTGCGCCGCCGCCTCGCCCGACTGTCCGCCCGAGGAGATGTCGGCCGAGGACCCGCTGTTCATCCTCTACACCTCGGGATCGACCGGGAAGCCGAAGGGCGTTCTGCACACGACCGGCGGCTATCTCGTCTACACGTCGATAACGCACGAATACGTCTTCGACTATCGCGACGGCGAGATCTATTGGTGCACCGCCGATGTCGGCTGGGTCACCGGGCACAGCTATATCGTTTACGGCCCGCTCGCCAACGGCGCGACGACGCTGATGTTCGAGGGCGTGCCGAACTACCCGGACCCGTCGCGCTTCTGGCAGGTCTGCGACAAGCACAATGTGTCGACCTTCTACACCGCTCCGACCGCGATCCGCGCGCTGATGCGCGAGGGCGAGGATTACGTGCGCAGGACCAGCCGCAAATCGCTGCGCCTCTTAGGCTCGGTCGGCGAGCCGATCAACCCCGAGGCGTGGCTGTGGTATTACGATCATGTCGGCGACGGGCGCTGCCCGATCGTCGATACGTGGTGGCAGACCGAGACCGGCGGCATCCTGATCACGCCTATCCCGGGCGCGACGCCGCTGAAGCCGGGCTCGGCGACGCGGCCGTTTTTCGGCGTTGAGCCGGTCATCGTCGATGGCGAGGGCAACTGGCTTGACGGTGTCTGCGAGGGCAATCTGTGTCTGGCGCGCTCGTGGCCGGGGCAGATGCGCACCGTCTTCGGCGACCATCAGCGCTTTGTCGAGACCTATTTCTCGACCTTCCCCGGCCTCTATTTCACCGGGGACGGGGCGCGGCGCGACGCCGACGGCTTTTACTGGATCACCGGCCGCGTCGACGACGTGATCAATGTCGCCGGCCACCGCCTCGGCACCGCCGAGATCGAGAGCGCGCTGGTGGCGCATCCGAAGGTCGCCGAGGCGGCCGTCGTCGGCTATCCGCACGACATCAAGGGCCAGGGCATCTACGCCTATGTGACCTTGCGCGCCGACGAAGAACCGAACGAGGCGTTGCGCCGGGAATTGGTGAACTGGGTGCGCGACGAGATCAGCCCGATCGCCGCCCCCGACCTCTTGCAATGGGCGCCCAACCTGCCGAAGACCCGCTCCGGCAAGATCATGCGCCGCATCCTCAGGAAGATCGCCGCCGACGAGCACGGCGAACTCGGCGACGTCTCGACCCTGGCGGACCCAACCGTCGTCAATGATCTCGTCAATCACCGCATGAACCGCGCCGCAGGGTAGTCAGCGCGGCGGCGCCGCGCCGATCCGGTACGGGGCGATGACGCGGTGCGAGACCGTGTCGCGCAGAAGGTTGAACCAGCGGCGGCAACCGTGGCTGTGCACCCAGCGCTCGGCGAGCACCCCTTTCGGGTTGGCGCGCATGAACAGATAGTCGGCCCAGGCCGCGTCATCGAGCGCGTCGGGATCGGCTGGGCGCGCGATATGCGCCTCGCCGCCGTAGCGGAACTCAATCTCGTCGCGCGGCCCGCACCATGGACACGGGATCAGCAGCATCGAATCCTGCCCTACAGCCCGAGATAGAATTTGCGCACCAGTTCGTTGTTGTTCAGCTCGTTGGTGTCGCGGCCCTCGAAGGCGATCTGGCCGTGCACGATCACATAGCCGCGATCGGCGATCCGCACGGCCTGGTTGAAATTCTGCTCGGCCATCAGCACGGTCAGCTCGAACCGATCCTTCAGCTCCTTGATCTTCTCGATCGTGCGGCTGACTAGGATCGGCGCGAGCCCCACGGATGGCTCGTCAATCAACAGAATGCGCGGCGATGACATCAGAGCGCGCGCCAGCGCCAGCATCTGCTGCTCGCCGCCCGACATGCTGCCCGCCAGCTGGCGCCGCCGCTCCAAGAGGCGCGGAAAGGTCCCGTAGCAGGAGTTCGAGATTGGCCGCGATCGCGCCGCGCGCCGACGGGCGGAACGCGCCGAGCAGCAGGTTTTCCTCGACGGTTAGCTTCGGGAACAGCCGGCGCCCTTCCGGTACCAGCGCGATCCCAAGATCGACAATCTCCTCGGTGCTGCGGCCGACCAGCTCGTGTCGCCGGCCGTCGATCTCGGCGACGATGCTGCCGGCGCTCGGCCGCACCATCCCCATGACGCATTTCATCAAGGTGCTCTTGCCGTTGCCGTTGGTGCCGAGCAGCACGACGGTCTCGGCGTGCGACACGCCGAGCGAGATGTCCTCGATCACTCGCACCGAACCATAGCCGGCGCTGACCCCGGCGATGGCCAGGCTGTTTCCGGCCGACGAGCCATTGATAGGGCTATTCGCCAAGATAGGCCCTTTCGACCTCGGGGTTGCGCACGACCTCCTGCGGCGGGCCGTCGGCGATCTTCTGACCGGCGACAAGGACCACGAGGCGGGTCGAAAAACTCATCACCGCGCTCATGATGTGCTCGATCAGCACGATCGTGATGCCCTGCTCGTTGAGCCGGAATAGGACGGCGAGAATATCCTCGATCTCGCCACGCGAGAGTCCAGCCATGGCCTCGTCGGCGAACAACAGGCGCGGCTCGGTGGCGACGGCGCGGGCCAGTTCGAGCTTGCGCATCTCGACCTGGGTCAGATCGCGCGGCAGCCGCCGCATCTTATCGCCAAGACCGACCCGCCGCAGCAACTCGTGGCAACTTTCCTCGACCTGCCGCGCCGACCGGTGATGGTGCCGGTGTCCATGGCGCGCATTGACGGTGTAAATCAGCGGCACCCGGAGGTTGTCGACGAGGTCGAGCGTGTGGAACGGCTTCGGCAATTGGAAGCTGCGCGCCAGCCCGAGGCGGGTGCGCTGGTGAGCGATCAGCCCGTTGAGAGGTCTGCCGTCAAATACGACGGTGCCGGTCTCATTCTGTAATGTCCCGCACAGGCAGTTGACCAGCGTGCTCTTGCCGGAGCCGTTCGGCCCGATCAGGCCGAGCCGTTCGCCGGGCGCGACCGCCAGATTGATGTTGTCGAGCGCGACAAACCCGCCGAATCGCTTGCTCAGGCCGCTGACCGTGAGAATGGCCGGCCCGGCCGCATCGCTCATGCCGTCCGCTCCTGTGTCGCGGCGGCTTCGTCGGTCATCCGGCGCCGGCGCCGCCCCGCCGTGACCAGACCGACAATGCCGTTCGGCGCGATCACGACAAAGAAGATCAGCAGCAGACCAACGATCAGCAGGTTAAGGGCCGACGAGATCGTCACCGTGGCAAGCTGCTGGATCGTCCCGAGCAGAATCGCGCCAATAATCGGCCCGACCCAACTCGTCATCCCGCCGACCACCGGCATCGCGACGCTGTTGACCGCGTAGGAGAGGTTGAACGCCGAGGACGGCTCGACATAGGTGACGTAGTACGGCAGCGGCGCGCCCGCCATTCCCATCAACCCGCCGGACAGGGTCGTCGCAATCAGCTTCAGCTTGAGCGTCGGCACGCCGCCCGCTTCGGCGGCCTGCTCGTCGTCGCGGATCGCCGCGAAACCGAGCCCGAGACGGGACCGCTCGATCGTGCGCGCGATCGCCACCGCGATGACCGCCAGCGCGATCATAAGCGCGTACAGGTACTGAATGTAGCTGGCGCCGAATGGCCCGTGCGACGGCCGGATGACATAGGTGCCGCGCGATCCACCGACGTAGTCCCAATTGACGATCAGCGTCTGTACGACGACCGCAAGCGCCAAGGTCGCGATCGCGAAAAACACGCCGCGCAGGCGCAACGTGAGATAACCGGTTCCGAGACCGACAAGACCGGCGACGATGCCGCCGACCAGGATCATGACCGGCAGCGGCACCGCCGGCAGCACCATCCCGAACCAGGCCTGCATGAAGGCCGGCTTGGCGTGCAGATTGTGCAGCACGACCGTCGTATAGGCGCCGATAGCAAAGAACGCGCCGGTGCCGAAATTGATGTAGCCGGTATAGCCGCCGAGAATGTTCCACGCCGTCGCCAACACAATGTACTGCAACACGACATAGGCGGCGAAGAAGAAATACTCGTTGGTGAACCAAAGCCGCGTCACGACGAGCAGCCCGATCCCGACCGCCGCGGCCAGCAGCCAAAACATGCCGGTACTGAATGTCGTCGATGCGCCTCTCATGTCAGCGCCCCAATAGCCCCGCCGGGCGCACGGCAAGCGTGATCAGCAGGAACCCGAACGCGACCGCCGGCGCCCATGACGGGCCGTAGAACGTCGCGGTGATGCTCTCGACGATGCCGATCAGGATCGCCGCCATGACCATCCCTGGAAAACTGGTCATCCCGCCGAGCACGCAAATCGCGAAAATGCGGCCGATATAGTCGCGCCCGATCGACGGCTCGACCGGCTGGATGATGATCAGAAAGGCACCGGCCAGCGCGCAAGTCGCGATCGAAATGCCGAACGCGATCCGCTTGATCCGTATCGGGTCTGCCGCCATCAGCCGCAGCGCCAGGGCGTCCTGCGACACAGCTAGGATCGCCCGCCCGATAAAGCTGCGCGTCAGGTAAAGCTGCAACAGCGCGATCATGACCAGCGACACCGCGAACGGAATCAGCATCCGAAGCGGCAGGTCAAATATGCCGAACCGCAGACTGGGACCGATATAGGGCGCTTCGACAAAGCGGTAATCGACGCCGAACACGAGGATCAGCGACACTTCGGCGACGAACAGCAGGCCGAAAAAGAACGCGAGCCCCTGGATCGACTGCTCGCCGCGTGATTCGAACGCGTGGTAATAGAGCTGATAAACGATCATGCCGACCACGAAAAACACTGGCAGCATCAAGATCCCGGTCAGGATCGGATCGAACCCCGTCATCCCGTTAACGATATACGCCGCATACGAACCGAGCAGGATGAATGCCGGCTGCGCGATATTGGCGATGTCGAGCATGCCGAAGGTGATCGTGATCCCGACCGTCACGGCGGCGTAGAACCCGCCCAGCAGGATGCCGGCGACGATCGCATTGATCAGCAGGTCGAGAGAAACCGCCATGGCGTCAGCGGAACAAGGCCGCGCGTAGCGGCTGGGGGACGCGGCATTGCTGCCGTTTTGGCGACGCCCGGTTGTCGGCCAACGTGCTGTCTCCCCTGCGCCGGTCTTAGGCGGCAATGCCTGCCGTGCGGTCAATCCGATCGATCGCATTAGACCAGCATCGGTGCGCACTGAGAAGTGTCACGGTCACAATGGCGCGGCGTCCGGGTGCCGGATCGTGCATCTGGGCGCTTGCTTTTGCCGCTGGCCCTCACGGGCGGCTGTGGCAAGCTGACGAAGCCCACCGCAGCCGTAGCTGGAGGAGAGCCGGGATGAGCCTGCCGTTCGAGCCGCGCGATGAGGACCGCCGTCTGCTGACCGGCGCTGGGCGCTTTTGCGATGACGACAGCGTTCCCGGTGAAGCACATGCCGTGTTCGTGCGCTCGCCGCACGCCTTCGCCGCCATTCGCGGCGTCGATGCGCGCGCGGCGCGGGCGCTGCCGGGCGTGCTGACGGTGCTGACCGCCGCCGACATGAAAGAGGCCGGCATTGGCAATGTGACCCTCGCCAGCCCGGTTCCGAACGGCGCCGGGCTGGTCGTACCGGATCGTCCGGCGCTCGCCGGCGACTGCGTCCGCCATGCCGGCGAGGCCGTGGCGCTCGTCGTCGCCGAGAGCGAGGCGATCGCGCGCGACGCCGCCGAACTTGTCGCTGTCGATTTCCAACCGCGCGATCCGGTAACCGATGTCGCCGCCGCTTTGCTGCCGCAGGCGCCGCAACTCTGGCCCGAGGCGCCGGGCAATCTCGCGCTCGACTGGCACGGCTTCGGCGGCACCGAACGCGAGGCGGTCACGCCGGTTTTCGCCGCGGCGGCGCATGTCGCGCGGGTCCTTCTCGTCAATCAGCGCATCGTCATGGCGCCGATGGAGCCGCGCGGCGCGCTGGCCCGGTATGACAGCGAGAGCGGCCGTTACATTCTTTCGTGCGCTTCTCAGAGCGCCTTCGTGCTGCGGCAGAACCTGGCGCATTGCATGGGGCTGCCGCCCGAGCGCATCCGGGTCTTGAGCGGCGATGTCGGCGGCGCTTTCGGTATGCGCGCGACCGGCTACCCGGAATATCCGGCGCTGCTCGTCGCGGCGCAGCGGACCGGCCGCCCGGTGCGCTGGCTGGCCAGCCGCTCCGAGGGGTTCCTCTCCGACAACCAGGCGCGCGACACGATCATCGAGGCTGGGCTGGCGCTCGACAGCGACGGCCGGTTTCTCGCGCTCGACATCGACGTGCTGGCCAATATGGGCGCTTATCTGACCTCGCACGCCGCCTTTATCGCGAGCGCCAATTTCGCGCGCTGTCTGCCCGGCATGTACGATATCGCGCGGATCGGGCTGCGGATCCGCTGTCTGTTCACCAACACGGTGCCGACCGGACCCTATCGCGGCGCCGGACGCCCCGAGGCCAATTACATGCTCGAACGCCTCGTCGATGCGGCGGCTCGGGTTTCCGGTTTCGACCGGCTCGAACTGCGGCGGCGCAATATGATCCGGCCGGATCGGATGCCGTACAAAACGCCGGTCGGCACGAATTACGACAGCGGCGATTTCCCGGCACTGTTCGAGGCCGCACTTGCCGCCGCCGATGTCACGGGTTTCCCGCGTCGGGCCGTAACCTCCCGGCGCTCGGGGAAACGGCGCGGTCTCGGCATCGCGTGTTTTCTAGAGATTGCCGGCGGCCAGCCCGGCGAAGGCGCGGCGCTCGCGTTTCCCGGCGAAAGCCAGCTGCTGCTGGCGATCGGCGTGCAGGCGAGCGGTCAGGGACACCGCACGCTCTATCGCCGGCTCGCCGCGGAACGGCTCGGCCTCCCAGTCGAACAGGTCGATTTCGCGCAGGGCGACAGCGACGACGGCGTCCCGAGCGCCGGCGCGGTCGCGTCGCGCTCGACGATGTCGGTCGGCAGCGCCATGGTCGCGACAATCGATGCGGTCATCGAAAAGGGCCGTCGCGCTGCCGCCCACCTGCTCGAAGCCGCCGAGGCCGACATTGTGTACCGCGACGGCGTCTTCGAGATCGCCGGCACCGACCGGCGGATCGGCCTGTTCGATTTGGCCGAGCAGGCACGCGGGCTTGCGGCCGACGGCCCTATTGCCGAGGATCTCGACACGCGCCGCACCGCCGACGTGCCGCCGACTTTTCCGAACGGCGTGCATGTCGCCGAAATCGAGATCGACCCCGATACCGGCCATGTGTCGCTGGCGGCCTATACCGCGGTCGACGATTGCGGCCGCGTGTTGCAGCCGGTGCTTGTCGAGGGGCAGGTGCATGGCGGTGTCGCGCAGGGCGCCGGTCAGGCCCTCATCGAACACGGCGTCTACAATTCGGCAACCGGTCAGCTGCTTGCCGGCTCCTTCATGGATTACGCGATGCCGCGGGCCGACGACCTGCCCGACATCACGAGCGAACTGCGCCCCGAGCCGGCCCGCACCAACCCGCTCGGCGTCAAGGGGGTCGGCGAAGCCGGCACGACCGCCGCCCTCGCCGCGATCATGAACGCGGTCGCCGACGCGCTGCCCGAGGCTCCGGATATCGACATGCCGGCCACCCCCGAACGGGTCTGGCGCGCGATCAACCAATCGACATAGGAGAGCCGCAAATGACAGCCCTTACCCTCGCCCAAGCCTCGACGATTGTCGACAAGGCGCTCGAAAAAGGCCGCGAGTTGAATCTGCAGCCGCTGACCGTCGTCGTCCTCGATGCCGGCGGGCAGTTGAAGGCGATGAAGCGCGAGGACCGCTCCAGCCTCCTGCGCCCCGAGATCGCGATGGGCAAGGCATGGGGCACGCTCGGCATGGGCTTCGGCGGGCGCGAATTTGCCCGGCGCGTCGCCGCCGGCAATACCGCCTTCGTCCAGGCGCTGACCGTCGCGTCGGGCGGGCGCATCGTACCGGTCCCCGGCGGCGTGCTGATCCGCGACACGGAGGGAGAAATCATCGGCGCCGTCGGCATCAGCGGCGATACCTCCGATAAGGACGAGACCTGCGCCGTGTACGGGATCACCTGCGCCGGTCTCGCCCCGGATACCGGCGACCCCGCCTGACCGGTTCAGCCGCGGCTGCAGGCGCCGCCACCGAGGACGCAGAACTTGGCGCAATGCGGGTGATTGAGCGGCACGCTGCCGAGCGCGCCGGCGAGGCTCGGCCCGAGATCGAAGCGCGGGTCGTAGGGCAACAGTGTGCAGGCGATCACGGTCGGCCGCGCCGCACCCTTGAACTTGACGACCATCCGCGAGCCGGCGCACATCACGTCGTCGGGCGATTTGCCGAGAATGCCCCAGCAACTCTCGGTGATCTCGGGAACATCGGTCTCTGCATCCATCTCCGGGAACACGGTCAGCGCCAGCGGATCGTCGCTGTCGATCGCGAGCCCCAATTCCGCGAACAGCCCGGCGAAGCCGTACCGAATGTCGGCCTCGCTCTCGCCCGAGAGCCGGCGCGTCGCGACCGACACGGCAAAGCGATTGCGCGCCAGCCACAATAGGCCGTCGATAGTCGGTCGCCAGCTGCGCCGGCCGCGTTCCGCCTCGTGCGCCGCGGGCCCATAATGGTCGAGCGAGACCCGGATCTGCAGCCGCTCGCCGAATCGCTGGCGCAGCCGCATCAGCGCGGGCTTCGTCTTGTGCATCGGCTTCATGGCATTGGTCAACACCAAGGCGCGGAAGCCGCGACCGAGCGTCAGATCGAGGATCTGCTCGAATTGCGGGTTCATGAACGGCTCGCCGCCGGTGAAGCCGATCAGCCCGGTGCCGAGCCGGAGCGCCACGATTTCGTCGAGATATTGCGTCACATCGGCGGTGCTCAGATACATTAGCCGGTCGTTGCGCGGCGAGGATTCGATGTAGCAATGGCAGCAGGTCAGATTGCACAGCGTGCCGGTGTTAAACCACAGCGTATCCAGCGATTTGAGCGCCACCCGAGCGCGCAGTTCACCTGACGCGGTTCTCAGCGGGTCGCGAAACTTGCCCGGATCGAGGCGCCGCGCGGCGAATGGCGCCAGCAGCGGGGTATCCATATCGCTACTCCAAGTTGGAACCATCGTAGCAAATCAGCGTGAATGGGCGGGCGTAAAAAAGGCTTCAGTCTTGAGCGGAAGAGAATCTATAGCGCACATCAAAGACCGCAATGCCGCGCGAAAGATGTACCGGATTGCGTGTCCTGCGTCTCGTTCGTATTATCGCCCGAAATCGAGCAGAAACGGGAGTACTGCTGGACCGGTCGCCGCATACAGGCCTGCCGCACCGCGGCGATCGACTTGCGCCAATGGTTTGTAATGGGGCACAAATGAAGGCTCGACGGGTCACCGGCTTTTCTCGCCTTGCCGCGGCGCTGCTATGCTGCTCTGCTCCGGTTGTAGCGGCTAGCGCGACGGACCGCATCGCGTTGCAGTTCGACGTGATCGGCCCTCTTGGTATGCGTGTTCTCGAGATGCACTCGATTCTTGAGGAGAACCCTGGACGTTACGCGGTCAGCGTCGATTACGCCACCACCGGGCTGGCCGGGCTGGTGATCGATCAGCGAACATACGCGGTCGTGCACGGGCAGCTAATCCCCGGTTCAGCCCTCCCTTACTCGTTCCGCAACCAGACAAGGCGCAACGGGGTCGAACGCAATAGCCAAGTCAGTTATTCGGCGGACGGCACCGTCCAAGGAACCTCAACCCCACCGCCGCGGAACATTGTTGCCCCAGAGGCCGCGCGTGGCACCGTCGACAATCTGAGTGCCTATCTGCGGCTGGAGCGGCAGCTCGCCACCAAAGGGACTTGCGCGATGACCGTTCCGGTCTTCGACGGCCGGCACCGCTATGACCTCGTGTTTACCGATGGCGGACGGCAGGAGCTGAGCCCGCAAGGCGGGCAAAATTTCGAAGGTGTCGCCACCGCCTGCAAAATGACCCGCTACAATCGCTCGGTCGACGAAGCCGAGAAGGACGAAGGCGCGCAATCGGGGACGATCTGGTACGCGCGACTTATCCCCGGCAGCGATATGCTGTTTCCGGTCCGCATGAAGCTGTCGACCTCTATCGGCGACGTCGATGCCTATCTCGCCGAATTGCAAAGCAACAAGGTGAATCTGAAACTGCGAAACTAAGCCACAAAGTGTTGCAAGAAATACTCTGCGGATTTGAAGAAAATCCGATCCGATAGCCATGTTTACGGGCGCGTCTTAACTTTTTGGAAAGCTCCGTGAAGCGATCATCGGCGCGCCGAAACGCATCACCCAGGAGATTCCAATGGACAATTCGAGCACGCTTCCGAAGCTGTTGCAAAACGAAGACGGCGCCACGGTAATCGAATACGCCCTCATCGTCGCGCTGATTTCGATAGCGGCAATCGCTACCCTGCAGGCGATCGGCCCGCTATTGATTGCCAAATTCCAGGCAATCGTCACCGCGCTGACCTGATGCACCCGCGACCCAGTGACACCGGTCGACACGATCGGTCTGCCATTGGGAGGTGACGATTCAGAACTAACCTGAAGCGGGAGGACGTTTCGGCTCGCCGGCTACGGCGAGTCGGCCGCCCGCTCGGCAATTGCCGGGGCTGCAAGGCGAGGCTCAATTGACGCTGCGCGATTGCGCAGCATCAGCGCATCTACATCACGTAACAGCTCAGCCACTCTTAAGTTTGAGCCTGTAAGGGGCGGACGTTACGCAAGGCAATCCGCTTACGGCGATGTTACCTCGCGTTATTTCTAACCCCGTCTAGGCGGGTATCGCTTCAGCCTGCGTCCAGCAGCACGGCTTGGCGCTGTTCCAATCTGTCGGCTTCTCTTTCGAGATCCTCGGCCATTCGCAAGCGTGATTCCCAGATCGTTGGGTTTCCCGTCTTTTCAGCGAACTCGCGATACCACGCCGCCAGCTCCCTCAGCTTCAACGGATTTTCCATCGGCCCCGGCCCGCCTTCCTGATTGCAAATTGCGAACATCCGGGTGCAGGGCCGGGTTCCTCAACTGCTCGGTTTCCCAGCAGATTGACACGTCGGTGATGAGCAATCAGGCACGCCCGATCCGGCGCCACCACGGCCAGGTCGCCGCCAACGCCCCCAGCCCGACCATGCCCGAGAGCGCGGTTGCCGGCGAAGCGCCGATCAACTCCGCCAGCACCCCGAGCGCCAGGAATCCGATCGGGCCCGAGCCGATGCAGACCGACAGAACGCCATACATTCGGCTGCGCATCTCGGCCGGCGCCGCCAGATAGATCAGCGTAGCCTGCATGACGCTGAACCCGGCATTCGATACGCCGGTGAGCAGCAGCGCCACTCCCGCGATCGGCACGCTCGGCACCAGCGCGAAGACGATCAGCATCGCCATGTAGACGGCGACGCCGCCGATATAGAGCCCCGCGTAATGCGCCGGTCGGGCATAGACCGCGATCGCGACGACGCCGATAAACGCGCCGATCCCGTCCATGCTCGCGAGCACCCCGATCGCGCTCGCGCCGAGATGCAGATTGTCCTTGCCGATGACCGGGATCATCGCAGTGAACGGCCAGCCGAACACGTTGTAGACGATCGTTACGATCAAGATCCCGATCAGTCTCGGCTCGCGCCGCACCAGCACGAACCCCTCGACGATGCGCGCGAGCATGCCGCCGACCGGCGCGCCGGCCTGAAGGTTGCGGTGCTGAACTCCGATCGCGGCGGCCAGCGCGACGGCATATAGCAGCACGCTGGCGGTGAACGCGCCGGAAATCCCGGTCCCGGCAAGCAGTGCGCCGCCGATCGTCGGGCCCAGCATGCGGCTCGCATTGTTGCCGCCGACATCGAGTGACATCGCCGACCCCATGCTTTCGGACCCGACGACCTCGCCGATCATCACCCGCCTTATCGGGTTGTCGGTCGCCCAGGCGATTCCGTTGCAGAAACTGGCGAGCGCGAGATGCCAGACGGCCAGAATGCTGGCATGCGCCAGCACCGCGAGCGTCAGAGACGTCGCCAGCATCAGCAGCACGACCCCGATCAGCGCCTTGCGCCGCTCGACCCGTTCGGCGAGCGCGCCGATCACCGCCCCGAACAGCGCCAGCGGCAGCATGCGCAACAGCGTCATCAGCGCAACGTCGAAGGCCGACCCGGTGTGCTGATAGACGAAAACGCCGACCGCCAGCATTTCCAGCCAGCGCACCGCCGATATCACGAAACCCACCGTCCACAGCCGGCGGAAATCGGGTCTGGCGAGCATTGTCCAGCGTGTCGCTCGCCGCGCGACAGGCGGCGGTGTACCGGCACGCAACGCGCGGGAGACGCCGCCGTCTCCGCGGAACCATCGATCGATTCGCATGTCTTCGCGGTGGGTTTGCCGGAGCTTCAAAATTTTCAGGCCGCTGGTGTTGGCCTGCGGCGGGCCGGCATAGTGTATCCGACGCAGTGTACAGGGCGGCGCATCGGAGAGTGCCGGCTTTTTGGGCGCAGCAGTGCTCGAGCGGTCTCGCGCCGCGCATCGCACAGAGAGGGAGCGGCGAGAACGATGGATCTCGGACTGAAGGGGAAGAAGGCGATCGTCACTGGCGGCACCCGCGGCATCGGCCGGGCCATCGCCGGGCTGCTCGCCGCCGAAGGCGTCGACGTCGCGATCTGCGCGCGCAATCGCGAGGCGGTCGATCGGACCGTCGCGCAGCTCGAAAGCGCCGGCGTGCGGGCATTTGGCGGCGCGCTCGATGTAACCGACCTCGCCGCGCTCCGGCGCTGGATCGGGGAGGCCGGCGACGCACTCGGCGGTCTCGACATTTTTGTCGCGAATGTCAGCGCGCTCGCGCAGGGCATGGACGAAGCCGCGTGGCGGCGCGGGTTCGAGATCGACGTCTTGGCCACCGTGTTCGGCATCGAGGCCGCGTTGCCGCTGCTGGAACGCTCTGACGCCGGCGCGATCGTCGCGGTCGGCAGCACCGCGATGGCCGAGATCTACGGTCCGACCCGCTCCTATGCCGCGGTCAAGGCGGCGCTCTTGCCCTACATCAAAGGGCTGGCGCGCAATCTCGCGGCCAAAAATATTCGGGCCAACATGGTCTCGCCCGGCAACGTGTTCTTCGAGGGCGGCGTGTGGGACAACGTGCGCCAAAATAATCCCGACATGTTCGGGCAGATGCTGGCGCGCAATCCGACCGGTCGCATGGGCACGCCCGAGGAAGTCGCCAACGCCGTCGTGTTCCTCGCCAGCCCGCGCGCCAGCTTCATCACCGGCACCAACCTGATCATCGACGGCGCCCTGACCCAGCGCGTGCAGTACTGAGGGGGCTGGCCAGCTTGCGCCGAGCAGTGCACCGGCGGGCTCATCGATCAGTTCCGACGGCGACGGGCGATCTGATCAGCCTTCGAGGGAAGCAAGAGAGCGATGCTTCGGCATCTTGTGTCTAGCATATGTAAGGTAAAAATTTGCGCCGCCCTCGATCGCGCAGTGAAAACTGCAATATCACGCGGTGCGCGGCGCAGATTTTCTCGATCGTCGAACGAATTTCTCCGCAAATCACCTGACGATCTCACCCGCTTGGCTTCTGATCTACGTCCTGAGCGGTCTTCAGGGCATTCTGGATGGTAGCATCCTTGTTATGCGAGCCCACAGACGAGCCGAAGTAGTAACCAGATATCGTCGAAACAAGCGACACGATTGCACCCACAAGAATGGGGAAGGACTTCGATATTTCGGTATTCGGGTCTGCCATCATTGTGACCCAGAACGCCACCCCGAAGACTGCTAAACCGAAAAGGGCGATAGCAGGCCTCCATATATCCGTCCATCTTTCCCCCGTCTCGCGTGTGGCTGGCGACGCAGGTGTTTCGGCGGTTTGCCCGTTGCTCATCAGAGATCTCCCTTGAGCAATTCCGGGAATGGCAAGCGTGGCTGAAATTCGTGGCAGGCCCATACGCACTTCCGGCAGCCGACGCGTGGCACTGATCTGGAACAATTCGGTGGTCAAGGTGAAGGCCTGCTGGGCACAAATTTACACTGAAAACTATCTGTCCGCCAAAAGAAACCTTAGCGGGCATAAGACAACTTGATCACCCGTGTGGGTGGTAAGTCGATTTTCCTTATAGCCGGTCCTGCGACAGAGAGAATGCCGCCCAGCGTATGCCGGGTGGCTCCCATTTCCTGGGGGCGCGGGAAATCCGCGCACCGGGATCGGTGATAAGGCGGTGTAACGGTATTTACCTCTTGTATTGCCCTGGTGGAATGCCGTGCTCGTTCCAGTCGCGCTTTGCTCCACAGCTCCAGCGCGGCGGCTCACTGATCCGCCGCTGTGCGATCTCCGAACCCGCGGAAATGCCGACCCGCGTGCGGGTATCCAAATGAGCGAAGTAACGCCGAGCAGCGTGGTGTCCATGCCCTCTTTGAGCTTCGCTTCTGCCGCATCGACTGTTCCGACCGAGGCAATCGTAGCCACAACCGCCGCCATTCGCCAAAGACTACAAAGCGTTCACCTGCGCATAGTCGCTGACTTGCTCAGGAACGCGCTTGCCGCTAGGCAAATTGCATGAGCTGTTTCGCGAAGCACTCGGTGTATACAGGCCCGACAATGCCGCGGGTGAAGATCAGCATCATCTTTCGAATCCGGCGCGCGGATCGGGCCGGGGAAGGCCCGGCTGCTCGAAATCGATCCGCGATACCGGATCGATCTCGGCGGCGGCGCGCGACATGCGGATGTCCTACAAGCGCGCCTGGGTCCTGCTCGACAGCATGAACCAGGCCTTCGCCGAGCCGCTCGTCGCCGCGGCGCCGGGCGGTGCTGGTGGCGGCGGCGCCTCGCTGACCGAATTCGGCGCCGAGGTGCTCGAACGCTACCGCCGCATCCACGCCCTCGCCGACGCCGAGGCCGCCGAAGACCTTGCCGCACTGGGACGCCGCGCCCGCATCGAACCGACTCCAAAGATTTGAGCTTTTAGCTTGCCGAACGGCAGCGCCTTTGCTTCAGATGCGCTATGTCCCATGCAACATAGCGGAACCGGAGCCAATCCATGAGGATCAGCGCGCGCAACCAGCTCAAGGGCCGGATCATCGAAGTCCGTCGCGGCGCCACGACCGCGCATGTCCGGATCGACATCGGCAACGGTGTCATCGTCACCGCGTCGATCACGAACGAGGCCGTTGACGATCTCGGCCTCTCGGTCGGAGACGAGACGATCGCCGTCATCAAGGCTTCCGACGTGATGGTGGCGAAGTGATCGCAACCCGCCCGCTCAAGCGACGCCAGACTTTTCTGGTGCTCGCCGCTTGCATCGCCGTTCTGTCCTTTGCCGGCCCGGCCCTCGCGCAGAGCGGCCATCCGCTGGTCTTCGCCGCCGCGAGCCTGAAGAACGCGCTCGACGACGTAAACCGGCAATACGCGACCGACACCGTGAAAAAGGCGACGATTTCCTACGCTGCCACATCGACGCTGGCGAAACAGATCGAGAGCGGCGCGCCGGCCGATCTGTTCGTCTCGGCCGATCGGCGCTGGATGGATTACGTGCAGGAGCACGACCTGATCCAGCGGAAAACCCGGCACGACCTGCTCGGCAACAGCCTCGTGCTGATCGCGCCGAAGGACAGCCCGCTCGCGGCCGCCGGCGTGATGATCGGACCGGGCTTTCCGCTCGCCGACATGCTCGGCGACGGCCGGCTCGCGATGGCCGAGCCGAATTCGGTTCCGGCCGGCGTGTATGGCAAGGCCGCGCTGACCAAGCTCGGCGTCTGGGACACGGTCGCCGCGCGGGTTGCCGCCGCCGAAAACGTCCGCGCCGCCCTGGCGCTCGTCGCGCGCGGCGAGGCGCCGCTCGGCATCGTCTACAAGACCGACGCGGTGATCGAGCCCGGCGTGAAAATCGTCGGCACATTCCCGGCGGGCACGCACGAACCGATCGTTTACCCGATGGCGCTGACCAAAACGGCCCGCTCCGAGGCGGCGTCCTTCGCCATGTATCTGCGGGGTCCGGCTGCCCGCAAGCTGTTCGAGAAATACGGCTTCATGGTGCTCGATCAGGAGCGGTGAGCGCGCTGTTCGACTTTTCCGCCGAAGAGATCACGGCGATCCGCCTGTCGCTGTGGGTTGCGTCGTGGGCCGTCGCCTGCAGCCTGCCGGTCGCGCTCGCGACCGCGCTGCTGCTCGCCCGTGTAAACTTCTGGGGGAAGTCGGCGCTCAATGTCCTGGTCCATCTGCCGCTGGTATTGCCGCCCGTCGTCACCGGGTATGTGCTGCTGCTGGTGTTCGGCCGCAAAGGCCCGCTCGGGCGGCTCTTGGCCGAATATCTCGGCATCGTCTTCGCGTTCCGCTGGACCGGCGCGGCGCTGGCCTGCGCGGTGATGGGCTTTCCGCTGATGGTGCGCTCGATCCGGCTGTCGCTCGACGCGGTGGACCGCCGTCTCGAAGACGCCGCCGGCACGCTGGGCGCTGGTACGGTCTGGGTATTTTTGACCGTGACCCTGCCGCTGATCCTGCCGGGGGTCCTCGCCGGCATGATCCTGTCCTTCGCGCGCGCCTTCGGCGAGTTCGGCGCGACGATCACGTTCGTTTCAAACATCCCCGGCGAGACGCAGACGCTGCCGACCGCGATCTACACGCTGACGCAGGTCCCCGGCGGCGAAATTGGCGCGCTGCGGCTGACGCTGGTCGCGGTTGTGATCTCGATGGCGGCGCTGTTCGCCTCGGAGCGCGTCGTCGAGCGTGCCGCCCGCCGCGCCCTCGGGCATTAAGCTGGGCCAGTGAGATGATCGAGGTCGCGGTCCGCCACCGCCTCGGCGACTTCATGCTCGACGCGGCGTTCGCGGCCGAGGGCGGACTAATGGCGCTGTTCGGCCGCTCCGGCTCGGGCAAGACGTCGCTGGTCAACGTCATCGCCGGGCTGATCCGCCCCGAGCACGGCCGTGTCGTCGTCGATCGCGAGACGCTGACCGACACCGAGCAGGGCATCTTCGTGCCGCCGCGCCTGCGCCGCATCGGCTATGTCTTTCAGGAAGGACGCCTGTTTCCGCATCTGACGGTGCGACAGAACCTGCTCTACGGAAGCTGGTTCGCACCGAAAGGCGGGCGGCCGGGCGAAATCGAGCATGTCATCGAGCTGCTCGGCATCAGGCGAGTTGCTCGGCCGCCGTCCGGCGAACCTGTCCGGCGGCGAGAAGCAGCGCGTCGCGATCGGCCGCGCGCTGTTGGCGCGTCCGCGTCTGCTCGTCATGGACGAGCCGTTGGCCGCCCTCGACGAGGCGCGCAAGGCCGAGATCCTGCCCTATATCGAGCGGCTGCGCGACGAGGCCGGCGTACCGATCATCTATGTCAGCCATGCGATCGCCGAGGTCGCGCGCCTCGCGACGACACTGGTCGTGCTGTCGGAGGGCCGCGTTGCCGCGGTCGGCCCGACCGCGAGCGTGATGGGCCGCATCGACCTGTTCCCGATGACCGGCCGCGCTGAGGCCGGCGCAATCCTCGCGACCCGGATCGCCGCGCAGGACGCCGCGTTCGGGCTCACCGTGCTGCGCGCCGCCGCCGGCGAATTGCGCGTGCCCCATCTGGAGATGCCGGTCGGCTCTGCGCTGCGTGTGCGCATCCGCGCCCGCGACGTGATGATCGCGCTCGCACCGCCGGAGGGTTTAAGCGCGCTCAACGTGCTGCCCGGCACGGTCGCCGAAATCGGCCGGTCGGAGGGCGCGATTGTCGATATCAGGCTCGATTGCGCCGGCGAACCGCTGATCGCGCGTCTGACGCGCCGCTCGGTCGAGAGACTGGGATCTCGAACCGGGACGGCCGCGTCTACGCCGTCATCAAGAGCATCGCCTTCGACCACCACGCCATCGCCGGCGCCCCGCCGCTCTCACCCGGCGCCGATGCCGAGACGCGGCATGGGTAACCGCGGCCGGTGGGCCGCAGCAACCGTAGACGGTGCAGGTGTGCCCAAGACCGGCCCGGCTCGCTGGCAATCGGCCAATGATCAAAATATATGATAGGAATGTCGCGGGTTGCGCGAGGGCCGACGCCGATCGATAGCCGGACGAAAAAGCAACTACGCAGGGAGGGCGATGTTAATGGAATCGCGGAGACGACGTACGTTCGTGCTTGCCGCCGCAACCTTCGGGCCGCTGCTGGTCCCGGTTGCCGCGACCGCGCAGATCGCGGTCTCGGCCAATGACGGCAAAGCCGTGTTGGTCGACGGCGCCAACAAGGTCCCGGCGAACCCGAATGCCGACACCGTGACATTGATTGATCTCGGCGTATCCCCGCCGAAGGTGCTTGCCGAGCTGAAAGCGCCTTCAAGCGTCGTCGGGCCACCGCAGAATGTCGCGATTACGCCCGACGAATCGATCGCGCTGGTCAGCTCCAATATGAAGCTAGACCCGGCCAATCCGGGGAAACTGGTGCCCGACAATCGGGTGTCGGTGATTGACTTGAAGGCGAACCCGCCGGCGGTAATAGCCACTGTGGAGGCGGGCACCTCGCCGGCCGGCATTTCCATCAACCGGGCCGGCACGATGGCATTGGTCGCCAATCGCGGCGACGGCACCGTCTCCGTCTTCGCCATCTCGGGGAAGACGGTGAGCCCGGCCGGCAAAATCGATTTCGGCAACCCGAAGGCCCAGCCGAGCAGCGCAGCGTTCTCGCCCGACGGCAAGATGGCGCTGGTAACGCGCGACGGCGATCATAAGATCTCGGTTTTGGCGATCGATGGCGCCAAGGTCGAGGATACCAAGCGCATGCTGACCGGCGGGTTCCGACCGTATCCGGTGCAAGTCAGTCCTAAGGGCGATATCGCTGTTGTGGGCAACCAGGGCGGCGGTGCCGGCGATATCGACACGATCAATGTCATCGATCTGAAAGGAACGGTGCCGCGCATCGTCAAAACGATCGATGTCGGCCAGATCGTCGAGGGGCTGGCATTCTCCGACGATGGCAGCCACCTTGCGGTGACGGCGCAGGACGGCTCCAACCGCGCGTCAAGCCACCCTTTCTACAATCCGAACGGGCTACTTGCTGTGTTCAAGGTGGATGGACCGACTTTGACCAAAGTTGCGGAGTTGAGGGTAGGAAAGTGGGATCAGGGCGTCGCCTGGAGCCACGATGGCAAGACCCTGCTGGTCCAGAGCATGGCCAAGCAGTTACTGTCCGTCGTCAGCTTCGATGGCAAGAGCCTCCGCGCCACTGGCGAGATCAAGGTCACCGGCGGCCCGGAAGGGATCCGCACCGCGGGGCGCTGATGTCGGCGCGAGCGTGCCTGGTCACCCCACCTTCAGCAATTCGACATCGAACATCAGCGTGGCGTTCGGCGGGATGGCGCCGCCGGCGCCGCGCGCGCCGTAGCCGAGACTCGGGCGGGATGATCAGCGTCCGCTTGCCGCCGACCTTCATCCCGGCGACGCCGTGGTCCCAGCCCGGGATCACCTGGCCGCCGCCGAGATTGAACGTAAACGGTTCGCCGCGATCGACCGAGCTGTCGAATTTTTTCCCTTTCTCGCCATTGTTGTAGAGCCATCCCGTATAATGGACGGTGACCTTCTCGCCGCGCTTGGCTTCCGCGCCGGTGCCGACTGTCGTATCGGTATATTTGAGGCCATTGGCCAGTTCGGTCATTTTCGCCGATGCTCCCTGCTGAGCCGCTGGTTGTTGCGCCGCTGCCGGATGCGGTGCCGTGAATGAAACGAGCGCAAGCGCCGCCGCGGCGGCCATGAACGAGGTCGATTTCATCGTAACGCCATTGTGGTAGACGAGTTGCGACAGACGCGGGAGGCCGAAGCGATGTCCAGCCCCATCCTGACCGAAACGATCAACGCGATCGAAGCGATCCTCGGCCGTGACCTCGAAGCGATCACGATCGAGCGTGCCGTTGTCGGCCTGTTTTTCGCCGGGGTCAAGCTGACTTCCGGCCCAGGCAGTACGGTTGCCGGGAGCTGCGCGACGCCGCGCGACGCGGTGCCGGGCGACGTCTGCTGCCCGGTGACGGCGCGCGCCGCCGGCTACCAGCGTCTCGCCGGACAACAAGCCGCCGCGCTGATGCACGATGCGCTGAGCGACAACGGGCTGCGCCGCGCGGTCGGCATCGCGACCCTCAACGCCCTCGCCGAACTGGCGTGGCGCCGCCGGCCGCGCCCCGGCATCGAATTGCAGGCCGGCGCCGACGCGTTCGACGCGACCGAAATCGTCCCCGGCGACCGGGTCGTGCTGGTCGGTGCCTTCATCCCGTTCTTGAAGGAACTGAAGCGCCGGCGACAGCCGTATCTGGTGCTGGAACGCAACCCGGCGGCACTGAAGCCGGAGGAGATGCCATTCTATCGCCCGGCCGACATTGCCGCCGAAATCGTGCCGCGCGCCGATGTGCTGCTGATTACCGGCGCGACATTGCTGAACGACACGCTCGAGGACCTGCTCGCGCTGGCCCGGCCCGAGGCGCGGGTCACGATCGTCGGCCCAACCGTTGGGATGCTGCCCGACGCCTTTGCCGCGCGCGGCGCCTCGGTGCTCGGTTCGGTGCGCATCACCCGGCCCGACGATTTCCTCGACCTGATCGCCGAAGCCGGCTCGGCGCCGCATTTTCTCGGCACCTGCGCCGAGAAGATCGTGCTGCGCAAAACCGCCTAAGCCTACCCCTTCCTATTTTCCCTCCCCCGCAAGCAGGGGAGGGTTAGGGTGGCGGTGCCGCGGCTGGATGTGTCAGACCGGCGGCAGTTCGTATTATGATCACCCGGACAGTGATCCCGCGGGAGGAAGCGATGGCCGAGCGGCTCGGGTCTGGCGAGTGGACCTACGAGGTCAATGTGGATTGGGCAAAAATCCCGGACGAGATCGTGCTCGGCGATTGCGCCGCGGTCGGCGTCGACAGCAAGGGCAATGTCTACGCGTTCAACCGCGGCGAGCATCCGGTTGCGGTGTTCGATAATGACGGCAATTTGTTGCGCACCTGGGGCGAGGGGGTGTTCACGCGACCGCACGGCGTACATGTCGCGCCCGACGACACGATCTGGCTGACCGACGACGGCGACCACACCGTCCGCCAATGTACCTTGGACGGCAAGGTGCTGCTGACGATCGGCATCCCAGGCAAGCCGGCGCCGTTCATGAGCGGCGAGCCGTTCCATCGCTGCACCCACACCGCGCTGTCGCCGGACGGCAGCCATCTCTACGTCTCGGACGGGTACGGCAACGCCCGCGTCCACAAATTCACGCCGGACGGCAAATTGCTGCATTCCTGGGGCGAATCCGGCACCGACCCCGGGCAGTTCAATATCGCGCACAATATCTGCTGCGACCCGGACGGCTGGGTCTATGTCGCCGACCGCGAGAACCACCGGGTGCAGATTTTCGACGCCAACGGCCATTGGGAGACGCAGTGGAACTACCTGCACCGTCCCAACGGGATGTGCCTCGGGCACGGGCCGAACCCGCTGTGCTATATCGGCGAGGGCGGGCCGGCCGGGGCGATCAACCGCGACTGGCCGAATATCGGCGCTCGGGTCAGCGTCCACACGACGAAGAACCACGAACTGCTGGCGCGGCTCGGCAAGCCGCATGCCGGCATCGCGCCGGGCCAGTTCACCTCGCCGCACGGCATCGCGGTCGACCGGCGCGGCAACATCTACGTCGGCGAACTCTCCGGCCGCTCCTGGGAGCGCTTCGCGAGCGGCCCGGTGCCGGCGAAGCGACGGGTCATTCACCGGCTGGAGAAGGTAGGGGCGTAGCCGGGCGCAGGTTTCTCCTGCGCCCTCTCGTCCGTATTCACGCCCTCTCCCCCGTCGGGGGAGAGGGCTGGGGTGAGGGGGGCGAATTGCAAAGCGCCCGATAATGTCGAGACCCACCTCACCCTCCCACCGCTTGCGCGATGGGCCCCTCCCTCTCCCCCCTGAAGGGCGGAGAGGGACTTACTTCGCCTTATCCGCGTCCGCCGCGACCTGCATCTTGATGATCTTGTCCGGGTTGCTGACCGTGCCGTTGCGCGCCTGGTCGCCCTTCTTGATCGCGTCGACGTGCTCCATGCCGGACGTGACCTCGCCCCAGATCGTGTATTGCCCGTCGAGGAACGGCGCCGGCGCGAAGACGATAAAGAACTGGCTGTCGGCGCTGTTCGGGTCCTGCGCGCGCGCCATCGACACCGTGCCGCGCACATGCTTCTCGTTCGAGAACTCGGCCTTCAGTTTGTTGCCCGAGCCGCCCGTGCCGGTGCCGGTCGGGTCGCCGGTCTGCGCCATGAACCCGTCGATGACGCGGTGAAACGGCACCCCGTCATAAAACCCGCGCCGCGCCAGCGCCTTGATCTGCGCGACATGGTCAGGCGCGAGATCGGGGCGCATCGCGATCACGACACGGCCGTCCGGGACATCGATATACAGCGTATTTTCCAGATCAGCGGCCATGGCCGTGCCTCCCAATGCAGTTACCAGGAACGCGAGCAACAGCCCGCGCAGTATCGCAACCATCTCTCGCTAACTCCCGAAACGCCGCGATTATGCCGGCGAATTGCGCGCCTCTCACGCGGCGGGTTCGCGGGCGTACCAGCCGCCGCGGCGGAAGCGGTCGAGATAGGTCGGCAATATCGCCTCAACCGCGGTCGGACTGATGCCGAGCGCCTCGAAGCCCAGCGCGTTCGGCGACACGATGTTGTCGGTTTTCAGCAACTCGACCTGGTCAGGTGTCAACGGCGCGTCCGGCAGCAGCGACAACACCCGCGCCTGCATCGCCGCGATCCCGAACGGGACGTTGACGAGGAGCCGCTTGCGGCGGATCTGCTCGAGCAGCAGCTCGAACAGCGCCCGCAGCGAATAGACCTTGGGCCCGCCGAGCTCGTAGGTCCGGCCGGCCGTCGCCGAATCGTCGATAACGCGGACCACCGCCTCGGCGACGTCGCCGACATAGACCGGCTGAAACAGCGTCTCGCCGCCGCCGATCAGCGGCAGCACCGGCGCGACCGTCGCGATCGCGGCAAAACGGTTGAAGAACTGGTCCTCCGGGCCGAACACGACCGAGGGCCGCAGGATCGTCGCGGTCGGGAACGCGTCGCGCGCCGCCGCCTCTCCCGCCGCCTTGGTGCGGGCGTAGGCCGACGTCGAGCGCGGATCGGCGCCGATCGCCGACATCTGGATGAAGCGCTCGACGCCGGCCTCGCGCGCGATGCGCGCCAGCCGCGCCGGCCCGACATGGTGTATCGCCTCGAAACGCTGCGAGCCGCTTTCGCGCAGGATTCCGACAAGGTTGACGACCGCGTCGTTGTCCGCCACGAACGCCCGCAGCAGCCGCTCGTCGCCGATCGACACATTGATCAGCGCGACTTGGCCGACATCTCCCTTCAGCCGTAGAAATCTCGCCTCGGCGGCGTTGCGTCCGCCGACCGAAACGACATCGCCGCGCTCGGCCAGCCGTTTCACGATATATCGCCCGATGAACCCGGCCCCGCCGAGGATCGCGACGCGGTTCTGCTTCATATCCGCTCCAGGAAGCGCCATTTGCGCAGTATCAGACGCATCGATCTTCGGCAACAGCGATCGGACCCCTCGCATACTAAGGTGGTACAGCCGCGCGGCGTACCGCCTTTTCCGAGCCGAGCCGGGCCAAGGCAGCGGAGGCATCGATCCCGATGACAGAGAGCACTTCCCAGCCCACCGCGGCATCCGAGCGCCAGCCGCTTGCGGCTTCCTGGTTCGCGGCGCTGCGCGATCGGATTTGCGCGGCCTTCGAGACTATTGAGGACGAGTATGCCGGCCCCGGTGCCGACGCTCTGCCTCCCGGCCGGTTCGTGCGCACGCCATGGGAGCGTCCGGGCGGCGGCGGCGGCACGATGGCGGTGATGCGCGGGCGCGTCTTTGAGAAGGTCGGCGTCAATGTCTCGACCGTGTCGGGCGAATTCTCCGCCGAATTCCGCAACGAAATTCCGGGCGCCAACGAAGACCCACGCTTCTGGGCTAGCGGCGTGTCGCTGGTCGCGCATATGCGCTCTCCGCTGGTCCCGGCGGTCCACCTGAACACGCGCCACATCGTGACCGGCAAATCGTGGTTCGGGGGCGGCGCCGATCTGACCCCGATCTATCCCGACGAGGACGCAGCGGCGGAATTTCACGCTGCGCTCGCCGCCGCCTGCGCCTCCTACGACCCGGAATGCTATGCCCGCTTCACGGCGTGGTGCGACGAATATTTCTACCTGCCGCATCGCGGCGAGCCGCGGGGCGCCGGCGGCATCTTTTTCGACTATCTCGACAGCGGCGACTGGGAGCGCGATTTTGCATTCGTGCGCGCTGTTGGCGAAGCGTTTCATTCCGTCTACCCGGTCATCGCGCGCGCGCGGATGAACCGGCCGTGGACCGACGAGCAGCGCCGGGATCAGCTGGTCCGGCGCGGCCGCTATGTCGAGTTCAACCTGCTTTATGACCGAGGCACCCGCTTCGGTCTCAAAACCGGCGGCAATGTCGAGGCCATCCTGATGTCGCTGCCGCCCGAGGCCGCTTGGCCGTAATGAAGCTGGGCCGTGAGCCGCCGGAACGCGTGACGCGAGCCCCGCGTTTCCCGTGCATGTCCGAAGCTCACATAGCCAACATGCCGCAGGCCAACATAAACGACCGCCGTTCAATCGAGCGGATCTATCCGCCGGACGCCTTCGCGCGCGACGCCGCCGAAAACGACCGGCCCCAAATCGAGATCCTGAAGGGCGTGCGCATCGCCTCCGCCCCGGACGGAGACGGTAACTTCGCGCTGGAGCCGGCGGCGCTCTTTTCCGGCGAGGCGCCGAGCACGCTCTTTCTCGCTCCGTTCCATCGCCGCACCGCCGAGGAGCACGCCGACGACGACCCGGACCCGCGTCACGGCTACGACGCGTTTATCGACGAAATCATCGATGCGGGGCAACGGCACGGCTATCGCGCCGCCGAATCGCCTGGACCTGGCGACGAGCGCCTGCGCGGCGCGCGGCAGTAACACCGGACTAAAGGACCGCCGGCCTCTGGCCGGCATGCCGCCGGGACGGCGCGGTTCGATCGTGGTCTCAAACCTGCTGGGCGGCCGAAAGCAGCCAATTGCCACCGCGGCGCCGGACAAATGTCCAGATCTCCTCGGACTCGACCGGCCGGCTCGGGTCGCCGCCGCCAACATAGTCGGGGGCGCCCGGCGATCGGTCCAGCCTCGCCAGATAATCGATCGCGCTCCATTTCATATAGGCGGTCGCGTATTGCAGATCGCCTTCTTCCCAGCTCTCGGTGATGTCGCCCGCCAAGAGGCGTACGTCCGAGACGACATTGCGCATGCCTCGGCTGGCGTTCTTCGTCAGCTCTTCCGAGAAGTAGCCGACCATTTCAGGCGTCATCAGTTGGCGCATGCGCGCGAGATCGCCGTTCAACCAGGCCTCCTGAACCGCCGCGTGGATCGATTGGAAGGCTTGCAGGTCGCTGTCGTTGACCGTCGTATCGACGCCGCGAAACCGCGGCGCCGGGGCGACGGCGGCCCCAACTGCGCGCGGCATCGGCTCCGGACCGGGCCTTCCGCCGAAACCGCCCGCGAACCGCCGGGGCACGGCGCGCTCCGAAAAAGCTGCTGGCAAGCCGGATCGCGAGAAAGACCAGCAGCCCGATGATCAGGAATTGCAGAATGCCCCCGAAAAAGTGGCCCATTCCGCCGAGATGGCTGAACAGCGCCGCTCCGAGAAGACCGCCAGTCAATCCGGTCAGAAACGGGTGACGCTGGAAGAAGCTGCCGCCGGCCGCCGCCGTGGCGGGCATTCCACCGGCCAGCGGCCGCGTCGCCTGCGGCCCCGGGGTCACGGCGGGGTTCGCGCTGCGGGTGATCGGCGCGGCATTGTTCTGCTCGAAGGTGCGCGCGCCGCGGCTGCCGAACGACGACTTCCCGCCGCCTGCCCGCGCCTCGGCGAGGCTCGGCGCGAGCGCCAGCGTCAAGCAGAAAAACACCGACAGCAGCACCCGCCAATCGAACAGGCGTACCGCCGCGGCCGTAACAGGCGATCGTCTCGTCATTTCGTATCCGTTCGCGAGCCGGAGATGGCCCTGCATGATATGTGGTCAAACCGCGCCCGACGAAAGGGCAAGCGTTCACCGCGTTTCGCCTGTGAAGCCCCGCTGGACCTCGGCGATGCGGTCGAGCGCGGCTTGCGACAGCGGACCCTTTTCGACCGCGCGCGCGGCGTATTCGAGATGCTCCATCGTCGAATACCCGACGAGCACGGTCGAGACCGCCGGGGCTGCGATCACGTACCGGATAGACGCCTCGATCAGGCTGTCGGCGTGGCCGTCATGCACCAGCGGCTCGAAGCGGCGGCCGCGCTCGATATCGGTGCGGTAGTCATGTCCCGAGCCGATCGGCGATGGCGGCGGCGACCCGAGCGGATGTCGCTCGTCGGTGCCGCTCAGCGCGCCGGCGGCGAGCACGCGGATCACGATAACGCCCATATCGGCGGCTTGCAGATGACCGAGCAGGTTGCGGTAATCCTGCGCCGGATAGGAGGCCGGCACCGGTCCCGCCGGACTCGGGTTCAGCAGGTTGAAGCTGACCTGCCCGGTATCGAACGCGCAGGCGTTGACGACTCGGTGCAGCGCGCCGGTCTCGCCGTTCGCCGTGATGCCGATGAACCGGCACTTTCCCTGCGCGCGCAGCCGCTCGAAGGCCGGCACGACCAGGTCGAGCACGGTGTCGGCGCTGAAATTCGCACCCGTCGTGGCCTCGACGATCGCGTTGTGAAACTGGAACAGATCGACGCGCTCAAGCTGCAGCCGAGTCAGGCTCGCCTCAAGCGAGGCGGCGATCGCCTCGCCGATGCGACCTGGCTCGGTCGGCGGTAAGCGCACCTTGGTGCCAACATAAACATCGGGCCTCAAGGCCTTCAGAACTCGGCCGAGATTGCGTTCGGATTCGCCGTTGCCGTATTGCTGCGCCGTATCGAAGTAGTTGATGCCCAGTTCGAGGGCGCGCGCGACCGCGCGTTCCTGGTCGGCCGGGTCGCCCTTGACCATCAGCCCGCCGACCGCGCCGCAGCCGAAGCCGAGCAGCGAGACATCGAGACCGGTTCTGCCGAACCTGCGTTTTTCCACTCACTTCTCCCGCGCCCCTTGCTTCTCGCCGGATAAGATCGTCTCCGGCAGTTGCTTGTCAACGGATGGACGCGCCATTCGGCTTGACTTCGGCTCGCCCTGCCGATATATGGCGGCGTGCCATGACCAACGCGTGCCGCGAGCTGCGACTTACGATCTCGGCGTCCTGATCGACGCCGACTGCCGCTCGCCCGGCCCTGCCGGAAATCCCGAACACGCCCGGTTACGGTATCATGGTTTTGACGGTCTCCTCCTATCGCTGCGTTGTATCGCCGGGCATTGTATCGCGGGCTGTCCCGCGCCGACTTAGCACCGGCCGGGGCTAAGCCCTCCGGCCCGGACGCAATTCACGCCACACGCCATGCCCGGTAAGCAGTCGCAGGAACCGGGCTCTAGACACGACCGTCAACGCGACCGCGCGCCGCACGGCGGTCCGAACCCGGAGTTCCCGATGACTGTAATGCCGATCCACAAATACCGGCCGTTTCAGCCGATCAATTTGCCCGACCGCCAATGGCCGTCCCGCGTTATCGACAAAGCGCCGATCTGGTGCTCGGTCGATCTGCGCGACGGTAACCAGGCGCTCGTCGAACCGATGGGCCCCGAGAGAAAGCGCCGCATGTTCGATCTGCTGCTGCGGTTGGGATTCATGGAAATCGAAGTCGGCTTTCCGGCTGCCTCCGACACCGATCTTGCGTTCGTCCGCGAGATCATCGAGCAGGACCTGATCCCGGACAATGTGACGATCCAGGTGCTGACGCAGTCGCGCCCCGAGCTGATCAAGAAAACTTTTGACGCGATAAGCGGCGCCAGGCGCGCGATCGTGCATCTGTATAATTCGACGTCGGAATTGCAGCGCCGCGTCGTTTTCGGTCTCGACCGCGCCGGTATCGTCGATATCGCCGTGACTGGCGCGCGGCAGATACACGAGTTGGCCGCTTCAATGCCGGATACCGAAGTAATCTACCAGTATTCGCCCGAAAGCTTCAGCGGCACCGAGCTCGATTTCGCGGTCGAGATCTGCGAGGCGGTTATGGATGTCTGGCGCCCGACCCCCGGTAAAAAGATGATCGTTAACCTGCCCGGCACGGTCGAAATGGCGACGGCGAACATCTATGCCGACCAAATCGAATGGTTCGCGCGCAACGTGCGCGATCGCGACAGCCTGATTCTCAGCCTGCATCCGCACAACGACCGTGGCACCGCCGTCGCGGCGACCGAGTTCGGCGTGATGGCGGGGGCCGATCGGGTCGAGGGCACGCTGTTCGGCAACGGCGAGCGCACCGGTAATGTCGATGTCATCACCCTGGCGCTGAACCTGTTCAGCCAGGGGATCGACCCCGGCCTGACCGTCACCGACATCGACGATGTCGTGCGCACTTCCGAATACTGCACGCACTTGCCGGTGCACCCGCGACATCCGTATGCCGGCGAGCTGGTCTACACGGCGTTTTCGGGCTCGCATCAGGACGCGATCAAAAAGGGCTTCGACGCGCTCGCCAAACGCAACGACGATCTGTGGGAAGTCCCGTATCTGCCGATCGATCCGAAGGATCTCGGCCGCAACTACGAGGCGGTGATCCGGGTCAACAGCCAGTCGGGCAAGGGCGGCGTCGCCTATGTGCTGAAGGCCGATCACGGTCTCGACCTGCCGCGCAGTCTGCAGATCGAGTTCAGCCGCATCGTTCAGGAGGTCGCCGACCGCACTGGCAAGGAGCTGACCAGCCGCGATATCTGGTCGTTGTTTCGGGACACCTATCTGGCTCTGGCGGCGGATCGCACTGCGGAGCGTCGCGGCGTTCGGCTGGTCGATTACAGCCTGTTCCCGGAGCCGCGCGTTGGCGAGCGCCGGATCGTCGCGACGGTCGAGGTCGACGGCGCCAAGCGGCGCATCGAAGGCGTCGGCAACGGGCCGATCGCCGCGTTTGTCGATGCGCTGCGGACCGATTGCGGCATAGCGCTGATCGTGCTCGATTATCATGAGAACGCGGTCGGCGCCGGCGCCGACGCGCAGGCCGCCGCCTATGTACAGATCGGCAGCAGCGGGAATGGCGGTGCCGAGCGGGCGCTTCACGGCGTCGGGCTGGACAGCGACATCGTCACCGCCTCGCTGAAGGCCGTAGCGAGCGCCGCCTCGCGCGTGCGGGCGATGTAATAACGGCCGCCGAAGACCCTGGACCATGCCCTCGTTCCCTCCCCCACAAGCAAGGGAGGTGAACGAGTGGGTGCGGCCGCAAGGTGTGTCAGACCGAGCGCAGACCAAGGAGCGATGTTTCCGAGACGGGGCATGGAGGGTTGAGCCGCGTTCGCGCGCTCAATCTCCGCGCCCGATCTATGCATCCGGGCCGAGGATCGCGGCCGCACCCAGCATCTTGCCGTCGGCGGCCTGGACAAGCACGGCCAAACCTTCTCCGGGCCGCGGCGGCTCGATCCGGTAGCGCCGCGTCGCGCCGTCCCAGTCGCCAAGGTGCGTCACCGCAGTCACGCCGTTCGCGTCCTGCAGCGTCCGGCCGGCGTTCTCGCCGGCGGGAACATTTGTGATTCGGGTGCGCGCGAAACGCACCAGCACCACTTCGCCCGCACCGGCGCCGCCGCCGATCGCGACCGACGCACGGTCCGCCGCGAAGCTGACCGGCGCGACCGCCTCGGGACGCGCCTGCCGCAACGCCGCCGCGACCGAAGCGCGGTCGGAGCCGATCATCTCGTTTGTCCCGTCGACGACGATTTGCGGCGTATACACCCGGCCGCTCAGCCGGCTCGCATAGACTTTCTGGCGGTCGGTCGAGGCCTCGGTCGACAGCGGGTCCTTCCAGCCAAGCCGATCCCAGTAGCTGATGTGAAAGCCGAGCGCGATCACGTCGGCCCGGCCGGTCAACTCGCGCAACAGCGCGTCGGCCGGCGGGCACGACGAACAGCCTTGCGACGTGAACAGTTCGACGACAACCGGCCGCGTTTCGGCACGCGGCGAACCGGCCGCCGTGAGCAGGCAGGTCAACACGCAGAGAAAACCGGCTGTACGGCGCATCTCGGGTCTCCTTCTATCCGGGCTTCTATCCGGCCAATCGGCGCTGCAGCGCGAGGTCGTCCTCGATAAAAGCCGCTATGACCTCGTCGACCCCGCTGTCGCGCTCGAACCCGAGCGCCTCCGCGCGGTCTGCCGCGAGCATCTTCGGCCAGCTCGAAATGATTTCCTGGATGAGCGGGTCAGGCTCCCAGCTTATGCGGCGGTAAGCCTCCTCGCCGCCGGCGCGGCGCACCGCTTCGGCCATCTCGCCCACCGACACCGAAAAGCCCGGCAGTTGCAATGACCGGTTCGGGCCAAGCTCGCCCACCGGCAGGTTGAGCGCATGCGCGAGGCCGGCGACGATGCGGCGCGGCGAGGCCAGCGCCATGATCGTATCCGGCGACACCGGGCACACCGCGTCGCGCCCGGTCAGCGGTTCGCGTATGATTGACGAGGCAAAGGTCGAGGCGGCGCGGTTCGGCAGGCCGGGCCGCACGACGACGGTCGGCAGCCGCAGAGCCATGCCGTCGATAAAGCCCTTTCGGCTGTAATCATTGACCAGCAATTCGCCGATCGCCTTCTGCGCGCCGTAGGAGCTTTGCGGTGCTAACGCGGTCTCCTCGCCTACCTCGTGCGGCAGCGCACCGCCATAAACCGCCAGCGAACTGGCGAAGATCAGCTTCGGCGCGGTGCCGAGCGCGCGGCAGGCGTCGAGCACGGCACGCGTGCCGTCGAGATTGACCCGGTATCCGAGATCTGTGTCGGCCTCCGCCTGGCCGCTGACGATCGCGGCAAGGTGGAACACCGCGTCGGTGCCGGGGGCGATCAGCCGCGCGACCGTCTCACGGTCGGCGATGTCGCCGGTGACGACCGAGAGCCGCCTGTCCTCGGGAAGCGGCAGCGCCGGCGGCGAATTGTCGAACAGCACCAGTTCCTCGACCGGTCCGCTTGCCGTCCCTCGGTCGAGCAGCCGCAGCGCGACCCGCCGCCCGAGAAAGCCGCACCCGCCAGTGATCACGATGCGCATGATTGCCGCCTCTGTCCCTGCATCACAACCACCAGCGTCCGGCCGGCAGCCCAAGGCTCCTTCAGCCGACACCGTATTTCTTCGCCCAGCCGAGCCCGGCGACAGTGTCGCCCCTGGGGCGGTACTCGCAGCCGATCCAGCCCGAGTAGCCGAGTTCGTCGAACAACTCGAACAGGTACGGGTAGTTGATCTCGCCGATATCGGGTTCGTGGCGGCCTGGATTGCCGGCGATCTGCACATGCGGGTAATGGCCGGCCAGTGCGCGCATCCGGGTCGCCAGATCGCCCTCCATGATCTGCACGTGATAGAGATCGAGCTGCAATCGCAAATTCGGCCGGCCGACGGCCTCGATGACGCGCATCGCCTGCCCGGTGAAGTTGAGGAAATATCCCGGGATGTCGCGCGTGTTGATCGGCTCGATGATGCAGGTCAGCCCGGCCGATGCGGCGCGGTCGGCGGCCCAGCGCAAATTGTCGATATAGACCCGTTCGCCCTTTGCCTTGTCGCGCCCGTGTTCGTCAGGCCCTTGGGGCCACAGTCCGGCCATCGTGTGCAACAGCTTGCACCCGGTCGCGCTTGCATAGACGATTGCCTTGTCGACGCCGTCGCGGAATTCCTGCTCACGCCCCGGCAATGCCGCAAGGCCGCGCTCGCCGCCGTTCCAGTCGCCGGGGACGGTGTTGAACAGCGCCAGCGTCAGCCGGTTGCGTTCGAGGCGCTCGGCGATCGCCTCGGGCGGGTGGTCATAGGGAAAAAGAAACTCGACCCCGTTGAAACCGGCGCGCGCCGCTGCGTCGAACCGGTCGAGAAACCCGATATCCTGAAACATCATGCTCAGATTGGCGGCGAATTTCGGCATTGGCGGGTTCCTCTGTGCTCCGGTATTTGCCGGCGGCCGAGCGGACCGCTACTCTTTCCCCGCCGGCCGGTCAACGCAAGACGAGCCGGCCGGAGCGCGCAATGGACGTGCCGCCACCAGAACAGGCTCGGGAGCTGCTGTGATGACGCGCATTACCGACGCACCGTCGCCGGCGCGGTTGCCGCGCTGCCGTTTCTCGGGCGTATCGCCCCGGCGCGGGCCGAGGAGCCGATCAAGATCGGTTTCAGCATGGAACTGACCGGGCCGTTCGCGGTCGTTGGCAAGACCGGCCTGCTCGCCTTCAAGATCTGGGAGGAGGAAACCAACGCCAAAGGCGGGCTGCTCGGCCGCCCGGTCAAGCTGGTCTATTACGACGACCAGAGCAACCCGTCGCTGGTGCCGGGCATCTACACAAAGCTGATCGAAATCGACAAAGTCGATCTGTTGGTGTCGAGCTACGGCACCAATCTCGTCGTGCCGGCGATGCCGGTCGCGATCCAGAACAACCGGCTGTTCTTCGGTCTGTTCGCGCTCGCCGCCAACGATCAGTTTCATTACCCGAAATACTTTTCGATGCTGGTGTTCGGCCCGGACCCGGTCAAGACATTTGCCGAGGGGTATTTCCAGCTGGCGATGGCGCAGGACCCGAAGCCGAAGCGGCTGGCGATCGTCGGCGCCGACGCCGAGTTTCAGCGCAAGGCCACCGACAGCGCCCGCAACAACGGCAAGGCGGCCGGGCTCGACATCGTCTACGACCGCGCCTATCCGCCGAACACCGTCGATTTCTCACCGATTGTCCGCTCGGTCGGGGCGGCGCGGCCCGATCTCGTCTATCTCGCCTCCTACCCGTCCGACACGGTCGGCTTTCTGCGCGCCGTCCAGGAGCTGGGCCTGGACACCAAGATGCTCGGCGGCGGGCTAGCGGGGCTGGCGGCGGCAGCCGTCAAGCAGCAGCTCGGGGAGGCGGCCAACGGCGTCGTCAATATCGAGCTGTGGGAGCCGGTCAAGCCGATGCAGTTCCCCGGCGTCATGGATTTCATCAAGAAATACCAGGAGCGGGCGCCGGCCGAGGGGGTCGATCCGCTCGGCTATTTCCTGCCGCCGTTCGCCTATGCCGAATTGCAGGTCCTGGGGCAGGCGGTCGAGGCCACCAAGACGCTCAACGACGACAAGCTCGCCGACTACATCCACAACAACAAGTTCAGCACGGTGGTCGGCGACATCGCGTTCGGCCCGGACGGCGAGTGGACCGAGGCGCGGCCGATCTGGGTCCAGTATCACGACATCAAGGGCAGCGGCATCGAGCAGTTCCGCGAACCGAAGACCGTCTCGATCCTCTCCCCGCCGCAATACAAAACCGGCGATTTGATCTGGCCCTACACAAAGGCCCGCGGGGCGTAGCGGCGCGAGATATCGGGCTTGCGGCGGCGAGCGCGCGACCGATAGGCCGCGCGATCCCCAAGGAGGGGATAAAGATGGCGTTGATGATGCGGCAACTTTACCAGGCATTACGAGCGGCCGGCGCACCCGATGACGAGGCCGCAAAGGCAGCCGAAGAAGTCGCGCAATACGAGAACCGAATTGCCAACATCGAAGCGCGGCTGGCTGTGCTTCAATGGATGATGGGCTTCAATATCGCTCTGACGGTCGCAATCGCAGTCAAATTATTCGTCCATTGATCCAGCGCGGTCCCGTCACGATGCACGGTTCCGTGCTGCGGGCGATCTCGCTGCGCAGAGCCAACGCCAGAGAGCATGACCGGAAAACCCAAGCCCCCGGCTGATTTTGACGAAAACCCGGAATGGACCGAAGAGGATTTCGCGCGGGCGAGGCCGTTCAAGGAGGTCTTTCCCGAGCAGTTCAAGGCGTGGAAGCGGATGGGCCGCCCGCCGGTCGCGGCGCCGAAGGTCCATATCGGGTTCCGCCTCGCCGCCGATGTCGTCGCGGGCATAAGGGCGACCGGCAAGGGCTACAACGCCCGCGTCGAAAAGGTCCTGCGCGACGCACTGGCCAAGGGCGAGCTGTGAGCGGACTTGGCCACCTATTTTCCAAGCGTGCGACGTGTCGCGCGATAGCCGGTCAACGGCGGTGGTGACAATATCGCCGGGAGCACCGAGCTTCATGGGTTTGATGCAAACATCGAGTTTCGGAGAATGGAATTGGAGGTTATTTCTCAATGGCTGGACGCCGTGGCATTCATCTTCATAACGCCGGAATTCCTTGGTGGCGAGCGGCTGGCGCAGTTCCGGTTGCGCCTTACATCATTGATATCAAAATTGGGAACATGGGCTGAGCTACCGTTTGGGACAGGCTTTAAAGGATTGTTGTACTTCGCATTGCTGGCTGTGTTCTGGATCGTTCTACTGAACACATTGGCGATATGGATTTCTACTCGTGCTCCAGAGATTGGCAGTTTGTCGTCATACGCCCAAGAACCGTTAAGCTGGTTGCTGTTTATGGGAGCGGGAATGTCAGGTTTGAGCTTGTTGTTCTCGCTCTTTCTCTTATTTCTTCTGATGGTGCAATTCGTGCTGCTTCGCATTATAGTATTTTCTGTAGGTGTCGTGCTGTTTTTTTCCAGCCGCATAATCATGATATGGTTTCTCTCAGGCCACCCTCATTGACAATTCCGTAACCCTTTCGCAAAATCGCATAGAGCGCATTCTAAAAATATTTCAGATGATTCTCAACGAGAGTCTGCGGCTCGGACATCACGCAGAGGCTTATTGCTTCCCCCGAACTTCACTGCGACTACGAGGTTGGCGGAGGATACAGCCCCATCCGCCGGCCCTTTTCGATGACCAGCGCGGTGATCGCGTCGACATGCGGGGTCGGGACGGCGGCGACGCGGGCGAAGGCTTGGACCGCGGTCAGGATGCCGTCGATCTCGGGCGGGCGGCCGGCTTCGAAATCCTGCAGCATCGAGGATTTGTGCGGCATGGTCGGCGCCTTGGGATAGGCGGTCTCGACCGTGATGCCGGGGTCGATGCCGTGGGCGCGCGCCGTCGCCAGACCCTCCGCCATCAGCGCCTTGCACAGCTCGAACAGTTCGGGATGCTGTGAAATCGCGCTGATCGGCTCGCCGGTCATCGAGCAGATCGGGCTGGTGCTGAGATTGCGCAGCAGCTTTTCCCAGATCTCGTTGCGGATCGCGGTGCTGACCGGGGCGCTGAGACCGGCGCGCTCGAACGCGGCCGAGATCGCCTGGATCCGGCGCGATCGCTGCCGTCCGGCTCGCCCAGGGTGAACCGGTTGCGCGTGCCCCCCGAATTGCGCATGACCCCCGGCTCGACGACCACATTGGCCGAGGCGACCATGCAGCCGATCACCCGTTCGAGGCCGATCGTGTGCGCCAGGACGCCGCCGGGGTCGAGCCGCGACAGATCGGGGCGCGGCAGGCCGTTCTCCGGGCAGCGATAGAGATACCACCACGGAATGCCGTTCATCGCGAACACGACGCTGGTGGCCGGGCCGAGCAAGGACGCGATCGCCGGGGCGGCCTGCGGCAGGGTCGAGGATTTCAGCGCGACGAAGACGACGTCCTGCACCCCGAGCGTTTCCGGCCGGTCGGTCGCGCGGATGCGGGCGTCGTAGCGCTCGTCGCCGATCCACAGCGTCAGACCGCGCTCGCGGATCGCGTCGAGCTGCGCGCCGCGCCCGACCGCCGCGACCTCGATGCCGGCCGCCAGCCGCGCCGGCCCCGAGCCGGGCCGCGACATGGCCGCCGACCGCTCCGGCGCCGAAAACCGTTATCTTCATCGGGAACCCGTCTCCGCGTGAGAAAATGATGCGACAGCAGAGTGTCCGGTTGCCGGGTCGCCGCCAAGCGTTTCTGGCGGCCGTTATGACGACCGTTGCTGTGCCTGACACATCCGGCAGCCGCACCCCCTCCCTAACCCTCCCCCGCAAGCGGGGGAGGGAAGGGTGGGGGCATCGGTCAGGGTATAAGGCGTTTGGTATTATTCTGTCGCTTGCCCTCGGGCTTTGCCCCGTATTGATGCCGGCTCCGGCCGATGCGTTCGACCTGTTCGCCCGCCATCAGGTCTCGGTCGAGTTCGCAAGCGCCGACGGCAAGCCGCTCGCCGATGCCGAGGTGCGCGTCTTCGCGCCGGGAAAGCCGAAGAGCCCGGCGCTGACCGGCCGCACCGACAGCAGCGGAAAATTCGAGTTTCCGGCCGACGAGGACGGGTTCTGGACCGCCGAGGCGCGGGCCGGCACCGAGATCGCGCGCGTCTACGTGCGGGTCGGCGGCCCGGGCCGGCAGGGCGAACCGATATCCTCGGTATGGCTGATCGGCGGGCTGCTCCTGGGGTTGGCTGTCGCGCTGGGCATCAGAACCGCGCTTATCCGCCGACGCCGCCGTCAGGCGAAGTAGCCGCGTATTTCGGCGATCACCCGCTCGACCGCTTCGGCGGAAAGCTGCGGGTACATCGGCAGGCTCAGAATGCGCCCGGCAATCCGCGTCGTCTCGGGAAGACCGGCCGGAAATTCGGCCAACCGGCCTTGATAGGCCGGCTGCAAATGCACCGGGGCCGGGTAATGGATGCCGGTGCCGATGCGCGCCCGCCCCAAATGCTCGCGCAGCCGGTCGCGATCGGCATCGCGGGTGCGGATCACATATTGATGAAACACGTGGCGGCACTCCGGCCGGCGCGACGGCAGGTCCAAGGGCAGCCCCGCCAGCCCCTCGTCGTAGCGCGAGGCGATCGCCTGGCGGCGCGCGTTGTCGGCGTCGAGATGCGGTAGCTTCGCACCCAGGATCGCGGCCTGGATCGGGTCCAGCCGCGTGTTGATCCCGATCCGCGCGCTGATATAGCGCTCGCGCCAGCCATACTCGCGAATCTCGCGCATCGCGGCGGCCAGTGCCGCGTCGCCTGTGGCGGTTAGCCCGGCATCGCCGACCGCGCCGAGGTTCTTCGTCGGATAAAAGCTGAAGCAGGCGACGTCGCCGATGCCGCCGGTCGGCTTGCCGCGGTACATCGCGCCGTGGCTCTGCGCGCAATCCTCGATGACGCGCAGCCCCCGCTGTCGCGCAAGCCGGGTTATCGGCTCCATATCGGCAAACTCGCCGTAGAGATGCACCGGCAACACGGCGCCCAGGCGGCCCGGCGGCGGCGACCCAGGCACCCCTTCAAGCGCCCATTCCAGCGCTGCAGGGTCCATCGTGAAGCCGTTCGGCTCGATATCGACCAGTACCGGCACGGCCCCGGCCCGCTCGATCGCGGCGACGGTCGCCACTGCCGTATGGGAGACAGTAAATACCAGGTCGCCGGCTCCAATACCGCAGGCCCGCAGCGCGAGCTCGATCGCGTCGGTGCCGCTGCCGACGCCGATGGCGTGCGCCGTCCCGAGCCAGGTGGCGAACGCCGCTTCGAACGATGCGACCTCGCCGCCGAGAATGTATTGGCCGCCGGCCAGAACACGCTCCACCGCGGCGTCGATTTCGTCCCGATGCTCGATGTAACCGGCGCGCGGGTCGGTTTGCGGGATCGGGGTATGCATTTTGACCTGTCGAAATCTGTCGATTGTGATTGCGCCGGGTCGCGGCGGCCCGTTTACAAATAAAGCGCGAGACGGCGCCGGTAGTACTCCAGCGAGCGCGCCAGCCCCTCGTCGAGCCCGACACCGGGTGTCCAGCCGGTGAGACGGCGGAAGCGGCGATCGTCTGTAACGAAATCGCCGATGTCGATGCGCTTGCGCTCCTCCGGGAACGCGCGCCGGTCGAAACGGCCGCCGCCATTGACCCGCACTAGCGTCTCCGCCAACGCCAGCAGCGTGTACGGCGCTTCACCGCCGATATTGAGAGCGAGGCCCGCCGTCTCGCGGGTCAGCGCCGCGCGCAGAAACGCCTCGACCGCATCATCGACATAGAGCAGTTCGCGCCGCTGCTCGCCGCCCCATACCTCGAATGCCTCGCCTTCGAGCGCGCGGCGCAGCCAGATGCCGAGGAAGTTCTGCCGCGCGTCCTTGATCCGCATACCGGGCCCGTAGACATTCGTCAGGCGCAGCGAGCGGGTGTCAATCCCGTACACGTCGTGGAACATCAGGTGGTAGGCCTCACCGGCCATCTTGTTGACGCCGTTGACATCGGGTGGGCGCAGCGGGTGCTCTTCATCGACCGGCAGGTAGCGCGGCCTTCCGTAGATCTGGCGGGTGCCGGCATGGACGATCGTGATCTCCGGCGCCACCTCGCGGCACGCTTCAAGCAGCTGAAGCTGCGCCGTGCAGTTGACGGCGAGGTCGTGTTCCGGCGCGTTCATCGATTCGAGATGGCTGGTCTGCCCGGCCAAATCGAACAGAAAGTCCTGGCCCGAGAGCAGACGGCGCAGCGCCGCAGTGTCGCGAATATCGGCGATGTTGACCCGCACCCGCCCCCCATCAACCAGATCGGCGATGTTCGCCGGGTTGGCGCCGCCTTCGGGAACCATGCTGTCGAGCAGGACCAGCTCGGCCCCGAGTCCGGCCAGCCGGCGCGCCAGTGCCGAGCCGATCAAACCGACGCCGCCGGTGATCAGCACGCGCGCGCCCCCGAAGGCGGCTGTTACCTCGTGAGGCATGGCGCTGTCGGAGTTCGATGCGGCATGCGGCAAGAACGTGCCGATGCGGTCTCTATTCCTGCCGGCAATGTCTCAGCTTTCGGCGTGCTCATCGACAAAGGCGCCGATGCGGCCGATGGCGCGACGGGCCTCCGGCAGGATCGTGCAAAACGATTGGAAGACGTGCGGCATACGCGGCCAGATTTCGATTCTGACCACAACGCCGGCCTCACGCATCCGCGCCGCCATCCGCACCGAGTTCGTCAAGCAGGATCTCATCGCCGCCGACCTGGATCAGTGTCGGTGGCAGCCCGGCCGGGTCGCCGTAAAGCGGCGAGGCGTAGGGGTGGCGCGGGTCGGCGCCGGCGAGATAGCGCGACGCGAGATCCGGCACATCGCCGGCGTTCAGCATCGGGTCGGCGCGTGTGTTGCGGCGTATCAACTCGCCGGTCACCGCGAGATCGGTCCACGGCGACATCGCGACGATCGCCGCCGGCAGGCTTTCGCCCTCGTCGCGCGCCCGCAAGGCCAGCGCCAGCGCGAGGCCGCCGCCCGCCGAATCGCCGATGAAGACGGCCCGGCGCGGATCGGCTCCCGCCGCGAGCAGGCCCCGCCAGGAAGCGAGCGCGTCATCGAGCGCCCCCGGGAACGGGTGCTCGGGCGCCAGCCGATACCGCACGGCTGCGATCCGCGCCTTTGCGGCTGCCGCGATGCGCCACAGCAGATGCACGTACAACTCCGGCGATCCGGTGACGTAGCCGCCGCCGTGCAGAAACAGCATGTGCCGATCGGTCCGCGACAGCGGCGTCGCGACAGTAAGCGCCGGCACGCCGCCGAGCTCGCCGCGCGCGATTTCGGTGTCGGCCGGCGGCTGCGGCACCCAGCGCTGAAAGTTGCCGATCTGCTCGCGGCGGCGGGTGATCGTAACGCCGGGCCGGCTGGTCGGCTTCAGAAACCAGCGCAGCCCGAGGCGCACGAATTCGGCGCGGATGCTCATCGCGACGGCGCAGTACTACTTCAATCGATCCTGTGTCGCTTGCCGGCACCGTCGCGCAGAAGCGCGAGCCGTCGGGCTACGCTTTGTCCGGGAACCGGTATGAAGAGCGGGCCAAAAGCTTCCAGCCGCCATCCTGCTTCTTATACACTTGCATGATGCCGATCCTGGTGTTCGTTGTCTTGCCGTCGAGCTCGGTCTCGGAAACCCAGAGGTGGCGCACGATCGCGGTATCTCCGGCAACCGCCACGGTGAGTTCCGGATACTCCAGCGATTTGACGGTGGCCTTTCGGTCCATCACGCCCTTGATGAATTCGGCCTTGTCCTGAATACGGCCGTCAGAGTGGCTGTAGGTGAGCTGCGGCAGCGTCATCGAATCGAGCTTGGCCTTGTCTTTCTCCAGGTACGCCGTGCGCATCTCCTGGACAGCTTTTTTGACAGCCGCCTCATCCCCTGATTCGGCCCGCGCCGGGGCGATCAGGGAGGCGGTGCCGAGCGCGAGCACGCCCGCGACGGCCAAATCACGACGCGACAGGTTCATGGCTGTCCTCCATCAATACGGGGCGTTTATGCGACACCCCTTCAACCGACCGGCGCGATTACCGGCGGCCGAGAACAGCATAACGGTGTCGGCGCGATGGCGCAGGCCAATTCGACGGCGATTGCCTGTTCTGTCGGCAGCAATGCAGCCGCATGCATCAGCGCGGGCGCAATGTCGGGAACGCGATCACGTCGCGGATCGACGGGCTGTCGGTCAGCAGCATCACAAGCCGGTCGATGCCGATGCCGAGACCGCCGCACGGCGGCAGCCCGTATTCGAGTGCCGTCACGTAATCCTCGTCGAGCGGCTGCGCCTCCTCGTCGCCGGCGGCGCGCGCCATCATCTGCGCCTCGAACCGGGCCCGCTGATCGAGCGGGTCATTCAATTCCGAAAATGCGTTGGCGATCTCCCAGCCATAGACGTAGGTCTCGAAGCGCTCGACGAGCCGCGGGTCGTTCGGGTCGGCCTTGGCGAGCGGGGAGATGTCGCGCGGGAAGCCGATGACGTGGGTCGGCTGGATCAGCCCGTCCTCGACGCGCGCGCCGAATGCGGCTTCGAGCGCCTGGCCCCAATTCTCGCTGCCGGCGATCGCGGCGCCAAGATGGCGGGCGGCGTCGCGGGCGGCCGCGGCGTCGTCGATCGCGAGAAAATCGACCCCGGTCGCCTCCAGCACCAGCTCGGCCATCGAACGACGCGGCCAGGGCGGCGTCAGATCGATCTCGGTGCCGCCATAGGAAATCTTCAGCCCGCCGGCCGCCGTCTCGGCGACATGTGCGACGATCCGCTCTGTCAGCGCCATCATGCCGGTGTAGTCCGAATAGGCTTCGTAAAGCTCCAGCGTCGTGAATTCGGGGTTGTGGCGCGGCGACAGCCCCTCGTTGCGGAAGCAGCGATTGATCTCGAACACCTTGTCGGCGAGGCCGCCGACCACCAGCCGCTTCAGATGCAGCTCCGGCGCGATGCGCAGATAGAGGTCGATGTCGAGCGCGTTGTGATGCGTGATGAACGGCTTGGCCGCCGCGCCGCCGGGGATCGTGTGCAGCATCGGCGTCTCGACTTCGAGATAGCCGCGCTCGCTCAGCCAGGCGCGCATCGCCGCCACGGCGCGGCTGCGCCGGCGCAGCGTCTCGCGGCTCTGCGGGTTCATGATCAGGTCGAGATAACGCTGCCGGTAACGCAGCTCGATATCGGCGAGGCCGTGATACTTTTCGGGCAGCGGCCGCAGCGCCTTGGCGAGCATCGTCACATGCTCGGCGTTGACGGTCAGCTCGCCGCGCGGCGTCCGCCGCACCAGGCCCTCGACGCCGATCAGGTCGCCGATGTCGAGCAGCTTTAAGAGCGGCAGGTCGTCCGGGCGCAGATAATCCTTGTGGGAGAAGATCTGGATCTTTCCCGACGCGTCGTGCAGGTCGATGAACATGCCGCTGTTGCGCATCGCGCGGATGCGGCCGGCGACACGCGCGCAATCGCTGGTCTCGGCGCCGGCGGGCAGTTCGGCGTAGCGCCGGTCGAGTTCGAGCGCCTCCTGCTCGCGCGAAAAGCTGACCGGATACGGGTCGATCCCCATCCCGCGCAGCGCTTCGAGCTTGTCGAGCCGCACCCGGCGGAACGGGTCCTCGGTATCGTCCGCATGGCGGGCTGCGGCAGGATCGGCGTTATCGTCGGCGCTCATGCGGAGGTGAACTGACCGGCCCGCGACCCGTTGTCAATCCCCGGCACCACCGCAAAAGCTTCATTCGGTGTTTGCTTATACCGCGACGGGCGGATCGAGCTTCGGTTCCGTGAAATCGCTGTACCGCATGAACTGTTCGAAGGATGCTTGCGCTTGCCGGCGTTCGGTCCGGCTGATCCCGCGGGAGACAGACATGGCCCAGATCGAGCCGTACGCGGCAAAGGACGTCTACGATCCGCCGATATATTCGCAGGCGGTCAAGGTCAGCGGCGCGCAGACGATCCTCTACATCGCCGGTCAGGTTGCCTATACGCCCGAAGGCGGCGCCGCGCATCCCGGCGACTTCAAGGCGCAGGCGCGCGCCGCGCTGCAATGCCTGAAGGCGCAGGTCGAGGCCGGCGGCGGCAGCGATGGCCGACATCGTCAAGGTCAACACCTACCTGACCGACATCCGCCACCGCGCCGATTACGGCCCGATCCGCGAGGAGTTCTTCGGCAAGAAAATGCCGGCGCACACGCTGGTCGCGGTCGCGGCCCTGGCCCAGCCCGAATTCCTGATCGAAATCGAGGCCGTCGCGGTGCTGTAGCGCCGGCTCTGCCCTGTCCATCGCCGGGCTTGGCACGGCCCTAGCTCCCGCGCCACTCGCCGGGCATGGCGCGCGATGTTATTTGCGGCCCATCAGTATTGTTGATGCCGGCGGCGAGAAACGTGGTTCGCCGCCAGCGTCCGCGAACGTTAGAAATCAAACTTCGGTTGCGGGTTCGGGCCCGACGTGTACAGACCCCAATGCGGCCCCCAGGGGCCTTCCGCCGTCTTCCATGGCTCGTCGAACATCTCGAACCAGAAAGTGTCGAGCGCCCAGTAGGGAGCGGTTGCTCCCGACAGAAACTTCTTCGTTGTTTGATAATTGATACTCTCGTTTTCTACCGATGTTGGCGAGTGATTCGAATCGCCGCCGGCACTCGGCCAACCGATCTCCGCGATTACGATCTTTTTCCCTCTGGCGACCACCTGCTTCAGGCCGTTATTCCACGACCAATCCATGTTTCCTTTGATGTTGTTGGGCTGCGGCGCCCCCTCGTTCTTCTTAGCGTACCAGGGATAAACGGTGAGATATATCGGACCGTCACAATGGTCGACGACATTCCCCCATATCGCACTGTTAGGCGAACCAGAATCTTGCAATACCGTGCCGCTGAAACAGCTGGTTACCCGAACATTACTAAGAGAAGGATAAGTTTTTAGTTGCTGTTTCGCATATTGCATATACCCCAGAATCAGGTCGGGATCCAGCGGGTTCTTGTCGTCCGTCCGGTTGACTTCGTTGCCGATGACCAACTCCATGACTGTGTTTGCACCCGGATGAAGATTGACGTCATTCACTGCCTGAGACACAGCCTCATCAATCAGTGAATTATTTCGTGTGTTATCTGGAATCCAGATTCCAAGGCCAACCTTCAATCCATATTTGCCCGCTCTATAAACATTATGACCGTTGCCGGCTGATGCCGCATACGTGCGGATGTGGGTGATGCCTTTGGCCTTCATCATCGCCATGTCGGCGTCGACTTCCTCCGCTGCCACATCATAAGGCGGGGGTCCGGATTTCCGGTGATACGGCGAATAGCAAACTCCGAAGTACGGCATTGGAAAGTCCTTTTAGCAATTCTCGTGGAGTCCGCGTCGAGAACGATCCTCGGCGGCATGCGGCTGGTGTGCGTCTCCTTGACCCGCGCCATCGCGGTCACACTCACTTAGCGGAACGTGCGTTCGATTAGCCGAACGTGCGTTGCGGAACTCCGCCGGAAGCAGATCAAGGGGCCTCCGCACATCGATGCTCGCTGCAGTTTGGGAAGGCGTTCAGCCGATGATTGCCAAATTCCCGGCGAAGTTGTCGGCACTATCGCGGTGTCCGGCAATTAATACAAGTTAAACCTTACCCAGTTTGCGCACGGCAAATCGAAACCTGCGGCTGGCGAGCATCCGCCCGAAGTCCCTGCAACGGCTGCCGCGTTCCCCGGCAACGAGGATTGTGCAATCCGTTATTCACGGGCATCTGCTGGCGAGGGTAGGCGGCGCGCAAACCGTCAGGGATTGTCGCGCGGCGCCGACCGATCGCGGCGGGTGGCTTGCGCTGCGGCGGCCGTGCCGCTATAACGCGCCGCTTCAACCGGCGGCTGGCCGCGGCCTTTGGGCGTCGAACGGGCATGCCTCGCCGCCGCAACCCGACCCGAGGAATGGAAAATGCCCAAGCTCAAGACCAAGAGCGGCGCCAAAAAGCGCTTCGGCCTGACCGGAACCGGCAAGGTCAAGCGCAACTGGGGCCACAAGCGCCACCTGCTGATCAACAAGTCGAAGCAGGGCAAGCGGCTGCGGCGCGGCACGACGACCCTCGAAAAGGGCGACGCGAAGCTCGTCCTGACCTATATGCCCTATATGCGGGGCTGAGCCGATGGCCAGGGTCAAACGCGGGGTCACCGCGCATGCCCGGCACAAGAAAGTGCTGGGCCTCGCCAAGGGCTATCGCGGCCGCGGCGGCACCGCCTACCGGATCGCGATCGAGAAGGTCGAGAAGGCGCTGCGCTACGCCTATCGCGACCGGCGCAACAGGAAGCGCGATTTCCGCGGGCTGTGGATCCAGCGCATCAACGCCGGCGTCCGCGAGCACGGGCTGACCTATTCGCAATTCATGCACGGCCTCAAGCTCGCCGGCATCGATCTCGACCGCAAGGTCCTGTCCGATCTCGCGATCCGCGAGCCCGAGGCGTTCGCGGCGATCGTCGCGCAGGCGAAATTGGCGCTCGATGCTGCCCCAATCCCCGCCGCGGCGGCCTGAGCAGGCAGGTCGGTGAGCATGATTTTGCCGATCGGCGGCGTTGTGCGGCGATTTACCGGGGACTAGGCTCGCCAGGCCCCGCACCTGAGCTGTCGTCTAATGGAGGGGCCGTGTCGGACGGCCCCTTTTTGCTTGCTGGTACCCGATGTCAGAGACCGAAACCGAAGACCCGATCGTGACGGCCGAAGCGTACGTCGCCGAAATCGCCGCCGCGGACACGCCCGAGGCGCTCGAACAAATCCGCATCAAGCTGCTGGGCCGCAACGGCGCGATTAGCGCCGCGATGCGCGGCCTCGGCAAACTGCCGCCCGACCAGCGCCGCGCCGCCGGCGCCCGGCTCAACGCGCTGAGGGATCGGATCACGGTGGCGCTGGAAGAGGCCGGGGATCGCTTGCGCCGCGCCGTGCTGGCGAAACGGCTGGCCAGCGAGCGCGCCGATGTCACCTTGCCGGTGTTGATCGGCGAGCCCGGCCGCATTCATCCGATCAGCCAGACGATCGACGAGATCGTCGCGATCTTCGGCGAAATGGGCTTCGTGGTCGCCGAAGGGCCGCATATCGAGGACGATTTCCACAATTTCACCGCCCTCAACATCCCGCCCGAGCATCCGGCGCGGCAGGAGCACGACACCTTCTACCTGCCGCCGCGGCCCGACGGCTCGCGTCTCGTGCTCCGCACGCACACCTCGCCGGTGCAGATCCGCACAATGCTGGCGCAAAAGCCGCCGCTGCGCATCATTGTGCCGGGACGCACCTTCCGCGCCGACCACGACGCGACGCACTCGCCGATGTTCCACCAGGTCGAGGGTCTCGTCATCGACCGCACGACCCACATGGGACACTTGAAGGGTTGCCTGATCGAGTTCTGCCGCGGGTTTTTCAATATCGACGACCTGCCGGTGCGGTTCCGACCGAGCTACTTCCCGTTCACCGAACCCTCCGCCGAGGTCGATATCGGCTGCTCGCGCGCAGGCGGCGAATTGAAGATCGGGGAGGGTGGGGACTGGCTGGAAATTCTCGGGTCCGGCATGGTCCACCCGAAGGTGCTGGCGAATTGCGGCATCGATCCGAGCGAATATCAGGGGTTTGCGTTCGGCATGGGAATCGAGCGCGTCGCGATGCTGAAATACGGCATTCCCGATTTGCGCACCTTTTACGATTCCGACCTGCGCTGGCTGCGGCATTACGGCTTTCTGCCGCTGGACATCCCGTCGCCGGTTCGCGGCCCGCTGCAATGAAGACGACGCTGTCCTGGCTCAAAACCCATCTCGACACCGGCGCGGTCGCGGCTGAGATCGCCGAGAAGCTGGTCATGCTCGGCCACGACGTGGAAGGCGTCGAGGACCGCGCCGCCGCGCTCGCCGGGTTTGTCGTCGCGCGCGTCGTGTCGGCCGAGCCGCACCCGAACGCCGACCGGCTGCGCGTCTGCGTCGTCGATGCCGGGGCTGCCGGAAATCGAGAGGTTCAGGTCGTGTGCGGCGCGCCGAATGCGCGGGCCGGGATGAAAGGTGTGTTCGGCCCCGCCGGCATACGTATTCCTAAGACCGGCGCGGTGCTGAATGAGAGCACGATCCGCGGCGTCGCCTCGCGCGGCATGCTGATGTCGGCGGCCGAACTGGCGCTCGGCGACGATCACGCCGGCATCATCGAGTTACCCGAGGCTGCGCCGGTCGGGGCGGCCTACGCGAGCCTGCTGGGTCTCGACGATCCGGTCATTGACCTCAAGGTGACGCCGAACCGCGCCGATTGCCTCGGTGTCCGTGGCATCGCGCGCGACCTCGCGGCGGCGGGGCTGGGCAGGCTCAAGCCGCTCGACACGACCCCGGTCGAGGGCCGCTTCCGCTCGCCGATCGGTATCCGCATCGAGGATTTGACCGCCTGCCCGATGTTTCTCGGCCGACATATTCGCGACCTCAGAAACGGCCCGAGCCCGGGCTGGCTCAGGGCCCGGCTCGAAGCGATCGGTCTCAGGCCGATCTCGGCGCTCGTCGATATCACGAATTTTCTGACCTTCGATCTGAACCGGCCGCTGCACGTCTTCGACGCGGAGAAGCTCAAGGGCGATCTCGTCGTGCGCTTCGCGCGGCAAGGCGAGCGGCTCCTGGCGCTGAACGGCCGCGAATATGAACTCGACCCCGAAATCACCGCGATCGCCGACGACAACGGCGTGCAGAGCCTCGGCGGCGTGATCGGCGGCGAGCCGACCGGCGTTACCGACGCGACCACCGAAATTTATATCGAGGCAGCGCTGTTCGACCCGATCCGTACCGCCGCAACCGGCCGCCGCCTCGAAATCGTCAGCGACGCGCGCTACCGCTTCGAGCGCGGCATCGACCCGGCGTTTGTCGGCCCCGGTCTCGAAATCGCCACCCGGCTGATCCTCGAATTGTGCGGCGGCGAGCCGTCCGAGATCGTCCGGGCCGGGGCCGAGCCGGAATGGCGCCGCAGCTATATGTTGCGCCCGGAGCGGCTGGCCGGACTTGGGGGACTGCACGTCCCGCCGGCCGAAAGCCGTGCGATCCTCGAAGCGCTCGGCTGCACGGTTGGCGACGCCGCGGCGCACGACGGCAGCCTGACCGTGTCGCCGCCGTCCTGGCGCGGCGACATCGAGGGCGAGGCCGATCTCGTCGAGGAGATCTTGCGTGTCAAGGGCTACGACGAAATCCCCCCAGTGCCGCTATTGCGCGAGACGACGGTGTCCCGGCCGGCAATCGACGCGCGGCGTCGCCGCGTCGAAACTGGTGCGCCGTACGCTTGCCGAGCGCGGCCTGACCGAAGCCGTCACATTCTCGTTCCTGTCCGCGAAATCGGCGGCGCTGTTCGGCGGCGCGAAGCCCGAGTTGACCCTCGTCAACCCGATCAGCTCCGATCTCGACGTGATGCGCCCGAGCGCCTTGCCGAACCTCGTCGAGGCGGCGCGGCGCAATGCCGATCGCGGCTTTCCGGATGTCGCGCTGTTCGAATTGGGACCGCTTTACCGCGACGACCGCCCGGAGGGTCAGATGACCGTCGCAGCCGGGTTGCGCGCCGGCCGTCTCGGCCCCCGCGACTGGCGCGACAGGCCGCGCGCGCCCGACCTTTACGACGCGAAGGCCGATGCGCTGGCGGCGCTCGCCGCTTCGGGCGCTCCGTCGGACAATGTGCAGACCGCCGCCGACCCGCCGCAATGGTATCACCCCGGGCGCGCCGGCGTTCTGCGGCTCGGGGCGAGCGTCCTTGGCCATTTCGGCGAACTCCATCCGGACGTGCTGGAGGCCTTCGACGTGAAGGGTCCGGTCGCCGCGTTCGAGGTGTTTCTCGACGCCGTGCCATTGCCGCGCGCGGGGAGGGGCCGGGCGCCGCTGCACCTCTCGGTGTTCCAACCGGTCGAGCGCGATTTCGCGTTTATCGTGGACCGGGATCTGCCGGCGGAGACCTTGCTTCGCGCGGCGCGCGGCGTCGACCGCGAGCTCGTCAGCGGCATCCGGCTATTCGATGTCTATGAGGGCAAAGGTCTTCCGGAAGGCAAAAAATCGCTCGCGATCGCGGTCACGCTGCAACCGCGGGAAGCAACGCTGACCGATGCCGAGATCGAGGCGTTTTCAAATCGCCTGGTGGCCGCAGTCGAAAAAGCGACCGGCGGCCTATTGCGGGGGTAGGTGCGGTCAGGCGAGCGGCGGCAGCCGGGGATTTGGCAGATCGCGCGGCAGAATGCCGTGGGCGCGCGGGTCCTCGAAGCGCAGCGACCGCCGGTCATAGACGACAAACCCGGCCTGCTGGTAATAGCCGAGCGCCTTCGGGTGGTCGTAGCTGCGCGTGTGCACCCAGAGCCGCCGGAGCGGTCGCGACCAGGCCCGGTCGATCGCCGCCCGCAGCAGAAACGGGCCGAGACGGCGGCCGATGAATTCGGGGATCAGCCCGAAATAGCACAATTCGGTTTCGTCAGGGGCCGCCGTGTCCAGCTCGAAATAGCCGGCCGGCACCCCGCCGACATAGAGCACGAAAATATCGGTTGTCTCCTTCCGAATCTGTGCCGCAAGCGTCGCGTCGTCGAGCAGCCGGCGCTCGATCCACAGCCATGGCGCGCCGACGGTTTCGTACAGATAGCGATAGAACGAAACCGTGCATTGCTCGGCGCGCATCAGCGCCAGCTTGCCGACGGCGGGCGCCGGCACCGGGGAGGTGCTCGGCTTCTCGCGCATTTCTAGATAGGTGATGACGTCGTCGAGGAGGGGCATCGGCGCGTTATCGCTTGGTGCCGTCGAGCCAGCGGCTCATAACCGTAACCGGCTCCTTGCAGTAGCCCAGCCGGGCATAGAATGCTGACACGGCGGTATTGGTATCGCGGATCATTAGTTCGACCTTGCGTATCCCGCGCGCCCGCAGCCACGCTTCGGCCGCGCGCATCAGCTGCCCTCCGAGACCGTCGCGTCGGCGCGATGGAGCGACCGCGAGATAATATATCCAGCCGCGATGCCCGTCATGACCGACCATGACGCTGCCGATCACGCCACCCTCCTGTTGCGCGACCAGGATTTCGCCGTGGCCCGAGCCGCGCAGCAGGGCGATATCGGCGACCGGCGGGTTCCATGGCCGGGTCAGGCCGCACGTTTGCCATAGCACAACGACGGCGCTCTCATCCGAATCGCGATACGGCCGGATCGCCGTCACCGGGATTGCTATGAACGAGCCGGACCGGTCTCGATCGGCGGCCCGTCGGGCAGGCCCCATTCCGACCAGGAGCCGTCATAGATCGCGGCGCCGGGATGGCCGAGCAGATGCGCCGCGAACGCGACCGCGCAGGCGGTGACACCCGAGCCGCAGCTAGTCACGATCGGCCGGTCGAGCCCGACCCCGGCTTCCTTGAACAGCGCCCGCAGTTCCTCGGCGCTTTTGATCCGGCGGGTTTGCGGGTCCGTCACCTTGTCGAACGGCAGGTTGCGGCTGCCCGGAATGTGCCCCTGGCGGCGCCCCGGCCAGGTCTCCGGAGCAGTGCCCTCGAAGCGGCCCGCGGCGCGGGCATCGACGACCTGCTCGCGATGCGGCCCGAGATCGGCGATCAGAGCCGCCTGGTCGCGCACCAGCTCCGGACGGAACCGCGCGGTGAAGCTGCGGGGCGGGATCTTCGGCGCGGCGGTTTCGACCGGCCTTCCCTCCGCCCTCCAGCGCGGCAGGCCGCCGTCGAGCAGCGCGACGTTGTCGTGGCCGAACAGCCGCAGCATCCACCAAGCGCGCGCGGCCGAGGACAGCCCGACCGTATCGTAGACAATGACCCGGTCGCCGTTGCCGATGCCGCGCTCGGCCATTTTCGCCGCGAAACGTTCGGGTGACGGGATCATATGCGGCAGGCTCGTACCGGGCTCCGCGACATCGTCGATGTCGAAGAACACCGCCCCCGGGATGTGCCCGGAATCGTAGTCCTCGCGCGCGGTTGGAGTGATCCCTGGCTGCTTGTACGAGCTGTCGAGCACCCGCACCAGCGGGTCGTCGAGATGCGCCGCCAGCCACTCGGTGCTGACCAGCGCCTCGGGTCGGGCATAGGGCATAAAACCTCCGTTGAGCTGTAGGGCGATGAGCGGAGCGTAATCCGCCGTCTCGATGATTGGCCCGGCGGAATGCGCTGCGCTTTTCCGCCCTACGCGAAAGCGACGATGACTCGCCGGTTCTGCCGGCCCTTGCTTTCGATCTTCGCGATGGCGACCGGGCCGATCTCGGCGGTGTTGCGAACATGCGTGCCGCCGCACGGCTGCAGATCGACGGCGCCGCCGGGTCCGGCAATCTCGATCAGGCGAACCCGGCCGGCGCCGGTCGGCGGCTTTACGGACATCGTCCGCACCAGTTCGGGGCGGGATGCGAGTTCGTCGTCGCCGATCCAGCGCGGCGTGACTAGGTGGCCGGCCGCGATCAGCTCGTTGAGGCCGGCCGCAATCGCCTCGCGATCGAGGCTCGCCCCGGGCACATCGAAATCGAGCCGACCGCGCCCGTCGGACACCTGCCCGCCGGTCACCGCGCCCGGCACGACCGCGCAGAGCAGGTGCAGGCAGGTGTGCATTCGCATCAGCCGATGCCGCCGCTCCCAGTCGATCTCGGCGGATACCTCGTCGCCGGGCTCCGGCAGAGCCGCTCCCGCCGCCGGGATATGGATCACCTCGTCGGGGCCGCCGCCTTTCAGCGTGTCAATGATCGCGACCGGCGCGCCGGACGCCAGCCGCAAGATGCCGCTATCCCCGGGCTGACCGCCGCCGGTTGGATAGAACACGGTGCGGTCGAGACGGATGCCGCGCGCATCGGCCGCGACCACGCGCGCCGCGCATGAGCGGGCGTAGGCATCGTCGCGGAACACGAGATCGGTCATCTCACTTGTCCAGCCATTTCGGGACGGGCAGCTTGCGTTCCCTGAGGAATTCCGGGTTGAACAGCTTCGACTGGTAGCGCGTGCCGGAATCGCACAGCACCGTGACGATCGTCTTGCCCGGCCCGAGTTCCCTGGCGAGCCGGATCGCGCCGGCGATGTTGATCGCGGTCGAGCCGCCGAGGACGAGCCCCTCCTCGGTTACCAGGTCGAACAGATGCGGCAACGCCTCCTCGTCGGTGATCTGATATTGCCCGTCGGGGGTGAAGCCTTCGAGGTTCTTGGTCTCGCGGTTGTTGCCGATCCCCTCGGTGATCGAGTTGCCCTCCGGCTTGAACTCGCGGCGGGCGTACCAGCTGTAGATGCCGGAGCCCATTGGGTCGGACAGGTAGATTTGGACGCCCGGGTTGCGCTCCTTCAGCGCGATGCCGACGCCGGATAGCGTGCCGCCGGTCCCGACCGAGCAGGTGAAGCCATCCACCCTGCCGTCGGTCTGGGCCCAGATTTCGGGGCCGGTCGTCTCGACATGGGCGCGGCGATTGGCGAGATTGTCGAACTGGTTGGCCCAGATCGCGCCGTTCGGCTCCGTAGCGGCGATCTCTTCGGCGAGCCGGCCGGAATAGCGCACGTAATTGTTCGGATTGCTGTAGGGCGCCGCCGGGACAAGCCTGAGATCGACGCCGCACAACAGCAGCATGTCCTTCTTTTCCTGGCTCTGCGTCTCCGGCATGACGATAACGGTGCGGTAGCCGCGGGCGTTACCGACCAGCGCCAGGCCGATACCGGTATTGCCGGCGGTACCCTCGACGACGACCCCGCCGGGCTTCAAGAGGCCCTTCTCCTCGGCGTCCTTGACGATGTAGAGCGCCGCGCGGTCCTTGACCGAGCCGCCGGGGTTCAGGAACTCGGCCTTGCCGAGGATCGTGCAGCCGGTCTCCTCGGAGGCGCGGCGCAGCTTGATAAGGGGCGTATTGCCAACCGTGCCGATAAAACCGTCGCGGATGTCCATGCCTCGCCTCCGTCCCGGTGCCGCTGTGGAATGCTCAGGAGAGACTATCCGCGGGCGGCGGAGGCGGCAATTCCCTGCTGGCAGCGAGAATTTTCCAGAGCTCAGAGCACGCAGACGTGAAAACCGCAATAATCGGGTTTCCGCCCCTTTGGCAGAAGATCACGGCGCGGATGGGACCTTCGCCCGGCATTCGAGGTAGCGGACGATCACTTCGACCGCCTTTTCGGCGGCATGCCCGTCGCCATAGGCAGCGATGTCGCGGCGCGGCGCGTAGTCGGGTCCCTGCCAAAGCCAATTCCACCCGCATGCCACGGTCTCGACCCACTCGGTCTCGCTGCGCAGTGTGACGCATGGCACGCGGTGGAAATACGCCTCCTTCTGCAGCCCGCCCGAGTCGCTGTAGACCGCGATGGCCGATTGCAGCAGGCGGTGCATGTCGAGATAGCCGAGCGGGTCGCAGGCCACGATCGGGCTGAGGTCGAGCTGCCAGCGCGCCAGCTGCTGCCGGGTGCGCGGATGCAGCGGCAGGATGACCGCATACTGGCGGGCGCGCGCCTGCAAAAAGCTGACGATTGCGCGAAGCGCGTCGGGCGTGTCGGTGCTTTCGGGGCGGTGCACGGTAGCGACCGCGTAGGGGCGCCCAGCAAGCCCAAGCCGTTCGACGACGTTCGACCGGCGTGCTTGCGCGGCGGCGAACAGTGTCGCGTCATACATCACATCGCCGATTTCGTGCACACCGTCGGTGATGCCCTCGTTCCGCAGATTGGCGACGGCCGTTTCTGTCGGGCACAGCAGCAGCGCGCTGACATGATCGGCCAGCACCCGGTTGATTTCTTCCGGCATCGCGCGGTTGAACGAGCGTAAGCCGGCTTCGAGATGGGCAACCGGCACCTGTAGCTTGGCGGCGGCGAGCGCTCCGGCGAGCGTCGAGTTCGTGTCACCCGGCACCAGCACGAGGTCAGGACGCTCCACCAGGATCATGTCCTCTATGCCGGCCAGCATGCGGCCGGTCATCGCGCCGTGGCCGCCGCCGTGAATGTCGAGATTGACCCGCGGGGCGGCGATCCCGAGCTCGTCGAAGAACACCTGCGACATCTCGGGGTCGAAATGCTGCCCGGTATGCAGCAGGATTTCCTCGATTTCGGGGCGCGCCGTCAGCGCGCGCGACATCGCCGCCGCCTTGACGAATTGCGGCCGCGCCCCGACGACGCTGAGAACGCGAAAACGCCTCACTCGACGGCGGCGCGCAGACCCGGCACGAAGCGGACGTGCTGCAGTATGCAGCTTCGGATCGTGTCGCGGTTGGCGCGGGTCCAGGCAATCGTCTGCGCGAGCCCGTCGCGCAGCGACGTTTCGGCGGTGAAGCCGAGCTGCCGGCGTGCTTTCGCGGGGTCGCCAAAGCGACGGCCCGAGCGGTCCCAGTCGCGCGGCGGCGCCAGCGCGATCGGCGTCGGATTTCCGGTCAACTCGTTGATCAGCGTGGCGAGATCGAGGATTGTCGTTTCGACGCCCGACGCGAGATTGTACGCCTCGCCGGGCTCGCCGCGTTCGGCGCAGGCCATCAGGCCGCGCACGATGTCCTCGACAAAGATGAAATCGCGGGTAGCGACGCCGCCGTTCTCGACCGGCAGCGTGTCGCGGTGCAGCGCCTTCCAGACGAAGGTCGGAGTAACGTTGCGCCACACGGTGTGCGGCGTGCCGCGCCAGCGTCCGGCGCCGAGGATTTCGCCGGGGCCATAGACATTCTGGAAGCGGGCCCGGACGAACGGCAGGCCGTGCCGCGTGAAATAATAGTTGCCGTACATTTCGCCGATCAGCTTCGAGATCGAGTACGGGCTGTCGTGAAACAGCGAGACCGGCGCATCCTCGGGGGTGGCGCTCGCCTCGTCGAAGGTCTTTTCCGCTACCGCACAGCCCGCCGCGGCGTAGACGACCTTACGCAGCGCGGCGAAATCCTTGAGCCGATCGAACAGCTTCAGCGAGGTCAGCGTGTTGTTTTCGTGGTCGGCCAGCGGATCGTGGATCGACGACTGGTTGCCGTGATAGCAGGCGAGGTGGAACACCACGTCGATATCGGCCGGAAGTGCCGCCAGGATGCGCTCGTCGGCGATCGAGCCGAACATGAACTCGACTTCGGGGTGCTCGGGAACGTTGCTGATATCGGCCGATAGCAGGTTGTCGACGATCACGATGCGCCGCGGCCGTGAAGCGAGCAGCCGCCGAACCAGCGCGCCACCGACAAACCCGGCGCCGCCGACCACCAGCACGGCAGCGTCGTTGAATATCGACTGGCTCATTCCCGGGCGCTCCGCGGTGCCTGCAAATGGCTGTAGATCGCCGAGACGCCGTGCGCGTCGTACCAGCGCAGCATGCGGGCAATCGTCTCGGCAAATCCGACCTTTGCGCGCCAGCCGAGCGTCGCTTCGGTATGGCTCGGGTCGAGCACGACTTCCGGCACGTCGTCCGGGCCGCACGGCACCACCGGGACGGGCTCGGCCGGCGCGATGCCGAGATACCCGGCAACCGCGTCGAACACCTCGTTGATGGAGTGCCCTTCGCCGGTTGAGATGTTGAAGATGCCGGTCGGCGCGTCATCGCGCAGCACGATTTCCATGATGTTGAGGAAATCCTCGATATCGAGGAAGTCGCGCACCGCCGCGGTGCAAAAACAGCCCTGCCCGGCCTTGAGCCGCTTGTAAAACGTCGGGATAGGGCCGATCGCGAGCCGCGGCCCGCTGATATTGGCAAGACGCAGCGACACCCAGGGCAGGCTGCTGATCGCGAGATAGGCCTCGCCGGCCGTCTTCGAGATGCCGTAACTGGTGAACGGGCGCAGCGGGTGATCGACCGGGATCGGCACCCGCTCGGGCCGGCCGTAGCACAACGCGGTCTGGAAATTGACGAAGCGCGTGACGCCGGCGCGCCGCGCCGCCTCGACAACGTTGATCGTGCCGGTTACGTTGCTCGCCGCGTCCTCGCACCAGTCCTGCGGGTCCTTGTAGGCGGCGGCGCTGTGGATGACGTGGGTCGGCCGAAAGCGGTCGAAGCAGCAATCGATCAGGGTGCGGTCGGCGACGCTGCCGTCGACGACGCTCAGTCCGGGCAGTTCGGGCAACACCTCGCGGCTGCCGGTCGCGAAATTGTCGATGACCAGGATCTCGTGGCCGTGCGGCAGGTACGCCTCGACCAGGTTCGAGCCGAGGCAGCCGGCGCCGCCGGTGATCAGCAGCCGCATCAGTTCGTCGCGCCGCGCAGATGCGTGTAGCCGCCCTGCACACCGTGATCGCGGTAATAGGCGACGGTCTGCGTCACGATCTCGTCAAGCGACGTGAAGCGGATCTCACCGAAATCGAGGAACGTTCGGCTCGGGTCGAGCAGGATCGTCGGGGCGTCGTCGGGGCCGAGCGGCCGGATCTCGGGCTCGGGGTACTCGTTCAGTCCCATCGCCCGCACCACGGCGTCGTAAAGCTCCTTGATCGCGACGTCGCGGCCTGACGAGAAATGGTAGGTGCCGCTGCCGGTGCCATCGGCCGCTCTGATGACCGCGCCGGCGAGGTCGTGGACGAATACAAAATCGCGCCGCGCCTCGGTGACGAAGCAGCGTTTACCCTGCGACAGCCGCTCGAAAAAGATTGGCAGCGGACCGCTGACGTTGCGCGGTCCGACAACGTTGGCGAGGCGGAACGTGATCCAGTCGACGCCACTGTACTGGATGTAGTGCTCACCCGCCGTCTTCGAGATCGCGTAGCTACTGTTGACCGGATCGATCGGGTGGTCGAGCGTGATCGGCTGCTGGCGCGGCTTGGTGCCGTAGCACAGCGCCGTCTGGAAGTAGACGAGCCGCCCGACCTTGTAGGTCCTGCAGGCATGCGCGACGTTGGCGGTGCCGACACAGTTGGTGCGCGCGTCCGATTCCCAGTCGTCAGGATCCTTGTACGATGCTGCGGTGTGGATCACGACATCGGGCCGGAACCCGCCGACCAGATCGTTGACGACAGCGGCGCTGACAATGCTGTCCTCGACGAGGCGCAGCTTCGGGTGTTGTTTCAGATTGTCGCGCCGGCCGGTGGCGAAATTGTCGACCGCCAGCACCTCGTCGCCGCGCGCCAGCAGGCGGTCCGTGATCGTGGAGCCGACGAGGCCCGAGCCGCCGGTAACAAAAACCTTCATCTCATCCGCTCTCCTGAGCACGCAACCCGAGCCGAGCCTGCGCACGGTAAAATGGGCGATACGTGCGGGTCGCCGGCCGTATCGTGCGATCGCGGCGCATCGGCTCCGCTGGATATATTCCGGAACCGGGCTTGTCGAGCATCCCCTCGCATCATTTGGCAGCCGTGGCGAAGGCAGACGCATCGGGGGCTTCGACCAGCATCCGCCGGTAATCGGCGCCGCGGTCGTGGAACATCTGATGCCACAATTCGAGGCTCAACAGGCCCCACAGCTTGCGGGAATACCGGCCGACGCTGTCGAGATTCGCCAGCACGGCATCGGTGTTGAGGAATGGTCGCGCGCGTGCGCTGCGGCTGCGGAACGTGTCCTGCACGAGATCGTTTAGTTCGCCCGAAAACCATTCCTTGAGCGGCACCGGAAAGCCCATCTTGTCGCGCCGCTCGGCGATCTCGACCGGCAACTCGTCGCCGTAGGCGATTTTCAAGAGGTGTTTCATGCGGCCGCCCGAAAATTTGATATCGGCTGGTACCGTCGCGATGAACTCGATTAACGGGTGGTCGAGCAGCGGCACCCGGCTTTCGAGCCCGTGCGCCATGCTCATGCGGTCCTCGACGTGGAGCAGGGCGGGCAGCAGGCATTTGAAGTCGAAATGCGTCATCTTGTCGAAATAGGCTTCCTTCTGGACGTTGTTCTGGTTGTTGAAGATCGCCCGGAAGGCATCGAAAACCTGACGTTTGTCGAGCTGCCGCCAGTCGACCTCCTCGGTCACATCGGTCGAGCGGTCAACCAGCCGGAAATAGCGCTCGTCAAGACCGCCAAACAGCCCCTGACGCCAGAACTCGGCCATCATCGGCTTGTACTCGCGCAGCAGCCCGAGGTTCGGCACGATCGATTCGATCGTCACGACGAAATTGCCGTTCTTGTAGGTGCCGTCGAGCGCCGCCTTGATGCATTGCTCTAAATAGGCAAGCAGATACCGGGCATAGCCGCCGAATATCTCGTCGCCACCCTGGCCGCCAAGCACGACTTTCAAGCGGCTCGCGGCGAGCTGCGACACCATGAATTGCGGGAACGATCCCGGCCCGGCGACCGGGAAATCGAGGTGGTAGATCACCTCGCCGATATGATCGCGGAAATGGGCGGCGGTGATGTCGATCGTGTGCAGGGTCGCGCCGGACTTGTTGGCTGCGGCCTGCGCGAAACCGCTCTCGTCGTAGCCGGGGAATTCCGTAAAGCGACCGTGAAAACAATCGGCGATGCCGCGCCCGGTCTTGCCGGCGAGGATCGCGATCAGGCTCGAAGTCGAGGCCGCCCGAGACATAGGCGCCGACCGGCACGTCGCTGCGCAGATGCACCGCGATCGCGTCGTCCAGCAGTTCGGCGAGACGCCGCTCGAAATAGCGCGAGTTGTGCTCGTAATCGATGTCGTATCGCACATCCCAGTAGCGCCAGACCCGAACCTTCCCGCCCTCGACGGTCAGAGCATGTCCCGGCATCAGCTGCTTGACGCCGCGGAACAGCGTTGTCTCGCCGAGCGTGTACTGAAACGTCAGATACTCGGCGAGCGCCGCCGGTTCGGTGTCGATCTCGGGCAGGAACGGCAGCAGCGCCTTCGCTTCCGAGGCGAACACGAACAGGTTGCCGACGACGGCGTAGTAGAACGGTTTGATGCCGAAGCGGTCGCGCGCGCAGAACAGCGCCTGCCGCCGCTCGTCCCAGATCGCGAACGCAAACATGCCGCGCAGCTGATCGAGGCAGTCGCTGCCGTAGCGGTCATAGGCGGCGAGGATCGTCTCGGTGTCGGAGGTCGAGCGGAAATCCCAGCCATGCCCGAGCAGCTCGCGCAATTCGATGTAGTTGTAGATCTCGCCATTATAGGTGATCGCCGTTGGCCCCGGTGCGAGCATCGGCTGCTGCGCGGCATCGCTCAGGTCGATGATCGCGAGGCGGCGATGGACAAGTCCGGCAACACGCGACGGGCTGGCCCAAGCGCCGCGGCCATCCGGCCCGCGATGCGCGATCAGCCGGTCCAGTGTCGCGAGCCCCGAATCGAGCCGCGGGACCGGCCTGCCGTCGAGCGAAACGATACCTGCTATGCCGCACATCAACTCACCTCGCGTCAGGCCGAGACCGAGAAGACCCGGCCCCATATTCCAAGGTTGATGATGCGCCACAGCGAGAAATCGACCGGGCGGCGCCCCTCGATCATATCGGCGACGTGAGCGCGCACGCCGCGCGGATTGAGCAGCCCCGGATAGCGGGCAAGCGTGTCTTCGATCCCGGCATTAACGGCCTCACGCAGCGGCCCGCGGAACCACACCTCTTCCGGGGTCGTGAAACCGAGCTTGTCGCGGCGGTTGCGAATCATCTCCGGCAGCAGACCGCGCAGCCCGCTGCGCAGCACGCGCTTGGTGTCGCCGCCGACGATTTTATGATGATCGCCAAGCCCCAGCGTGAACTCGACGAGGCGGTGATCGAGAAACGGCACCCGCGCCTCGATGCTGTGGGCCATGCTGTTGCGATCTTCCCAATGCAGCAGCATCGTCAGGTTCGACGACTGGGTCAGCACGACGCAGAGATCGCCGATTCCGGCGATCGGCGGGCGCCCGATGCTTTCTCGTGCCAACTCAAATGCGCTCTGTCCCAAATACGGCTTTAGCCCCTCGCCGCCGAGCCAGTCATGCTGCACGAGGATTTGCCGCTCGCGGCGCAGCCATCGGGCCAGCCGGGGAGGCAGCAGCGGCAACAGGTATGTGCGCGCCTGCTCGGCCAGCGAGACGCCATGCCAGCGCCGCCGCTCGACGGCAGCTCGCAGCAGGCTCGCCCAGCGGCGTTGCCGGATCAGCGCGGCGAAATAATAGGGAAAGGAGCCGTGATAGCCGGCGAGCTGCTCATCGGCCCCTTGGCCGTCGAGCATGACCTTGAGGCCGGCGCGACGCGCTTCGGCGAAAACGCACCATTGCGCGAAGATGCTGGTGCTGCCGTAAGGCTCGTCCTGGTGCCAGGTGATCTGCTCGGCCTGCGCGAAGGCGTCTTCGAGCCGCGGATAGCACCAATGCGGTACGCTGCCGGTGCGCTCGACCACTGCTTCCATGAACGGGCGCTCGTCGACCGCCTTGACGTCGTAGCAGGCGCTGACGCTGTGCGGCTTGGCGCCGGCACCGGATGCCTCGAGTTCGCGCGCCATAAGGCAGACAATCGCGGAGCTGTCGAGACCGCCCGACAGGCAGCTGCCGACCGGCACGTCGGAGCGCAGATGCATGCGCACCGCATTGTCGAGCAGCTCCGCGAAGCGCCGCCCGGCTTCCTTTTCCGAAAGGTCGAGCGTGCCGGGATCGATGATGCCGTACCACCGCCGCACCGGCAGCGTCTCGCCGCGCCGCCAGCTTTGCAGCCGCATCGTCGCGCACTCGCCGCCGCGCAGCTGGCGCGCGTCGGAGAACATCGTCTCGTCGGTATGCTCCATGATGCCGGCGGACAGGAAGTCGTAGGCGCGCGCCAGGTTGAGAGTGCGGCCAAAGCCGGGCAAACCGAGGAACTGCTTGATCTCCGAAGCGAACGCGACGCCGGCAGCCGAGGCGAACACATAAAGCGGCTTGATGCCGAACCGATCGCGCGCGGCGAAGACGGTTTGGGACACGTCATCCCAGAGCACGAAGGCAAACATGCCGATCAGGCGGTCCAGCGCCGCCTCGCCCCATTGCGCATAGGCGGCAAGCAGCACTTCGGTATCGGACCGGGTCGTGAAGCGGTGTCCTAAACCGGCCAGCTCGTCCCGCAATTCCAGATAATTGTAGATCTCGCCGTTGTAGACGACCCAGTAGCGGCCGTCGGCATAGGACATCGGCTGCAGCGCCGCGTCGGACAGATCGATGATGCTGAGCCGGCGATGCCCGAGCGCGACCGGACCGGCGGCGCTATCGAAGACACGCCAACCCTGGCCGTCGGGACCGCGATGGGAGACGACATCGATATGAGCCGGGTCGGGGGTGACGCCGATCGAAAACCAGATGCCGCACATGGCGCTATGCTATTGCCCGCTGGTAGGTCGCGACGAGACGCGCCGATTCGCGTTCCCAACACAAGTCGCGGGCTGCGGCGAGCGCGTTGTGCTTGTACCGGTCGATGCGCGCGCGATCGAGGCTGTTGATCGCCGTCGCAATGTCGCCGGCTGTCGCGCGCGGCAGCATGATCCCTGCGTCATACTGCCGAACGAGGCGCGCCATTTCCGGCAATTCCGTCACGCAAAGCGCCAGTCCCGCCATCATGTACTCGAACAGTTTGTTGGGCAGGGCGAATTGGTTGTGCCGTGAACTGCCCGGCAACGCGAAGAAACCGATGTCGAACGCGGCGGCGGCTCGGACCAGTTCGGTCATCGGCAGCGGCGGCACGAGGTGCACCCGGTCGGCAACGCCACGCCGCTCGGCAAGCTGCCGCAATCGTTCGATATAGGCGGGCGCGCCTGGCCCACGGATCGTCAGATCGAACTCGGGCCGCCAGTTCGCAAGGCTGTCGATGGTCGCTTCCAGTCCGCGACCGGCTACGAGCAGCCCATGGTAGAGCACGTGAATGCGGTCTCGGGTGGCGCGGAACGGCACTTCCTCGAAGCCCGGGGTGTTGCGGACGACAAGCGTCGGCGCGGGTAGACAGTAAAGCGCTTCCAGCCGTTCGGCGATCCCCGAGGAGACCGCAGAGACAACTGCCGCATCGCCGATGAACGCGCCCTCCAGGGCACGCACCATCGGCCGACGGAAAAGGCGCCATTTCGTCTGGTCGCCATACTCCTCGACCGCGAATTCGTGCGTGTCGTAGCCGTAAATGCCGCCCAACTCGCGCGAGAGACGGGCAGCAATCGGCAAGGTCGACCAGTCGTTCGCCAGCCAGACCTGCGCCCTTACCGACTTCGCACAGTCATAAAGGTCGCGAATGCCGGGCGAATAGGACCAATAGATCCAGTCCGCGATCTGCGGCCGCACGCGAACCGCGAGTAACCGCAGGCGATATCTGACCTCGTAACTCTGCCCGGCCACCCACCTCAAGGCGATCCGGAGCGGCGGCAGCAGCCGCCCTGTCCACCTCCTCGCCGTCGCGCGCAGCCCCAGCGGCGGAGCGGTGCTGTCAGCTGCCTGCGGCGGTGTGGCCGCACCGACGCTGACGTCCGTCGGCGCCGCTATATCCTCTCGCGTTACGATTCGCCATTCCGGGGCGGGGGACCGGGCCCCCGGCAGCCCGACCGCCACGACGTCCCAACCGGCCTGGTGGAACGCCTCACCCTGGCGACGGACGCGCGGATCATCGGCGACCGCCGACAAAACCAGCAGACAGATCGTCGGCCGTCGGGCTCCACGAGGGCGCTTGTGCGGTGCCAAGAGTGGAGGCGCTATACGCTGCGGCAGCAGATCCAGGCCGGCTGCATCGGATGCGGGCACACCCTCGCTCATGCGGCACCGGCCATCTGGATGCGATCGACACGATCGATCAAGGCTTCCAGCCTGGTCGCCTCGCGGCGCCACGACAGCTCGCGCGCGAGGCGGGCAACATTGGTGCGCAACAGCCCCGAATCCTCGGAGCAGCGGACGATTGCTGCGGCCAGACTCGCGGCATCCAGCCGTTCGAGGCAAACGCCGATCGCTTGGCCCGCGATTGCACGCTCGATCTCGACCAAGGGCGCGCGCACCAGCGGCAGGCCGGCGGCCACTGCCTGGAAGAAGCCGTTCGGCAGCGCATAGCGGTAGTTCGTCGAACGGGGTTCGTACAGTACCAGCCCGACATCGGCCGAGCGGATTGCCGGCACGATCGCATCCGGCGGAAACGAATGGCCGATATGCAGCCGCGACCCGAGTAGGGACTGCGGCAGCGCCACGCTCGCCGCTTCGTAGCCCCGCCCGATAAAAGCGAGATGATACCGCTCGGGCAGCAAAGCGAGCGCGGCGCCGGCAACCGCAACCGCCATACCGGTTTTGTAATTGCCGATCACGACGCACAGCCGATCCTCCGGCGTCAGGCCGAAGATGGCGCGCAGATCCGGGGCATCACGGCAATCGTGCCGCTCGTCGTGGCAGTTCCGGATCACCTCGGGGCGGCGGCCGAATGTGCTCGCCATTGCGTCGGCGACCCCGTCGCTGACCGTGACGAGGGCATCGGCGGTGGACACCAGCCGGCGCTCCAGCCGGTCTTGGAACGGCCGCAGCCAGCGTTGGTCGAACGGGCGCTGGTGCTCGGGCGGTTCGATGTCGCAATAGAAATCGTGCGCGTCGTATACGATATGCGCTCTGGTGCGCGCCGCCGGCGGCGCCACCGCCCGGTACATCTCGAACGAGTGCAGGTAATAGAGTGCCGCCGGTGCTATCGCGCGCCGCGGCAAATGACAGTGCCGATGCCAGTCATAGGCCCGGTATCCGGCATACAGAGCAGCCTGTCCCAGCCGACCGAACCGGCCATCGCGCACCAGGGTCACGGCGTCGTGCAACCCGCCTTCGCCGAAAACCGCACCGGGACGCAGCGTCGTCTCTGCCTGCTCCAGCGAGCGTACTTCGAGCTTGTCGTCCCAGAACCGCTGCCGGCTGCGCCGGCCCTCGATGACGATCGAGCGAAACCCGGCATCGGCCAGGGTGCAGGCGATCCGGAAAGCGCGGCTGTCCGCGTCGAGCGGCGCCGGAGTGATCGAGACGGCGGTACCACGCATCGGGAGGGCCGGGTCCTAGGCTGACGCGGCAGTTAGCGATCGCGCCGGATCAGCGCAAAGCCGCGAACTCGTGCCAAATGTTTCATGTCATCGGGATTGAAGCAGCGCGCCACCGGATCGATGCTGTTGTGAAATTGATCGGAGCCGCTGACCCGATCGGGCCCGACAAGCTGGGGATAGACAATGCGAGTCAGGAAATCATACATCCCGGTGTGGAACTCGTGGGCGATCTCGAAGGAGCGTTCGATGACAGGCTGCAACTCGGTCAGCGACGAATAGAAGTTGATCGATGCCGGGACCAGATCCGGCAAGCCGCACGCGTTGCGAAGCCGGTTCAGTGCGGCAAAACCGTCTGTGAAGCCTTCGACCAGGATTAGTGTTCCGCCCGGCTTCAACCATCCCGCGAGATTTTCGAGAGCTGTCACCTGTTCGGCCAAGTTGCGCAAATTGATCAGGACGCGCACGCATATGGCGGCATCGTAGGCGTTGGCATCGCAGGTGGCCGGATCCAGGATGCTGCCGTGGAAGAACCGGTTGTTCGTTTCACCATACGCGGCGCGAGCCCGCGCGATCATGTTTTCCGCAAAATCGAACGCATCGACATGCCGCACGCGCTCCCTGATCTGCTTTGTCACATAACCGTTGCCGCAGCCCGCTTCGACAACCCGGCCATCGCTCGGCAAGCGCGCGAAGATGAACTCCAGCTCGAGGTCGCGCTGTACCGTGTCCGCGATGTTGACCTTGGCGTCATCGCATTCCGTTATGGCGCGCTCGTTCCAGTGGCGGTCCGTATCGCTCTTGGTCATCGAGATCCCTATTCGCAGACGATTTGGGCGACAGCCCGTTCGATATGCCCCTGAATGCACCGGGCATAAAGCCGATGCCCGTCGATGCTGAGGTGGAGGTGATCGGGATAGGGCAACAGCATGGCGTCCAGCTCCGCCGGGCCGAGATGCGCGAATCCGGCATCGATGTCGCACAGTTCGACCCCGGTCAGACGGGCCACTTCGCGTACGTGGTCGTTGTAGCGCTGCCGCCGCGTCTCCAGGCTCTCGCCGCTCAGCAGCACCTTATGCCGCAGTGTCGGATGGTTGGTGGAAAGGATGATATGACGTGCCCCGAACCGGCGCGCCCGTTCGATCATCTCGATCAGATTGGCGCGATAGCGCCGCCTCTGACACACGCGGTAACCCGGCGTCGGTGACCCAGCAATTGCAGTCGTTCAGGCCGAACTGCAGCGTCATGACGTCAGGCCGATGCTGCTGCACGTCGGACGGAAAGCGTTCGAGCCCTTGCCGGGTGGTCTCGCCAGAAACGCCGCGATTGAGCAGCAGCAGGTTGATTGGCGTCGCCAGGTAATCCCTGTTGAGCGCGTCGCTGACCAACGCGGTCCAGCGCCGCTCGGGGTCGACGTACTGGCCGGCGGTGATCGAATCTCCCATGAAGACGATCGTCGCGGCGCGCGGCTGTTGCTGAAAAGCCTGCGACATTCCGGTTTCCATAATGTCAGCGCCGAGCGCGCGGCAGCATGATCGGCATCCTGGTCCGCTCGCCGATGCTCTTGGGCAAACGGGTCACGAGGCGGCGTGCCGAACGGCGGATCAGGGAGCTAGCCATCGGCCCGTTCCCGCGCCGCCGCGAGGACGGCGCCATAATGCTCGACCATCTTTTCGCTTTCGCGCTCCCAATTCAGCTCCTGTGCTGCTTTGAGAGCGTTGCGTTTGTAGGCCGCTATCGCGTTTCGGTTGAAGCCATTGATTGCCGCTGCGATTGCCTCCGGCTCGACCGTCGGAATAAGGCGCCCGAGACCGTATTGCCGCAGCAGGCCCGCCATTTCGGGCAGGTCGGAAACGCACAGCGCAAGTCCGGCCATCGTGTATTCGAAAAACTTATTCGGCAATGCGTAACGATTGTGCCGCGAGTGCCCCGGCAACGCGAAGAGGCCGATGTCGAACGCCGCCGCCTCGCGCACCAGATCAATCATCGGGACCGGCGGCACGATATGCACCCGGCCGCGCACGCCGGCCGCATCGATCTCGCGTTCAAGCTGGGCGCGGTACCCGTCGCTGACCGGGCCGCGTATTGTTAGATCGAACTCCGGACGCCACGCGGCGACCGAGCGGATCGACGCCTCGAGACCGCGGTGCTGCCATACGGCGCCGTGATACAGCACCCGTATCTGCTCGCCCAGCGGTCGCGGCTCCATTCGCTGGAACCGCGGCGTGCTGCGGACGACAAGCGGCGTTGCGTCGAGCCGGTGCAGCCGCTTAAGGCGCGCCGCGATTCCTGACGAAACCGTGCTGACGACAGCGGCGTCGCGGATGAACTGACCCTCGATCGCGATCCTGATCGGCCGCTCGACATAGCGCCAGCGGCGACTTTCGTTGAATTCGTCCGCCGCCAGCTCGTGCGTGTCGTAGGCGTAGGGAACTCTCTGCTGGCGCGCCAATCGCGCGACGATCGGTAATGATGTCCAGTCGTTGCCGAGCCACATGTCGACCGGGCGCGATGCACCGAGGGCCAGGAGGTCCCACAGGACGCTGTTGAGCGTCCAGTAGACCGTTTCCGCTCGGCGGCGATCGACCAAGACGCTCAGCAGACGGTGCTCGTACTCGGAAAGGGCCAACACCGGCGTCACGCCGAGCGCGCGGATCGCGGCGCTCCGCCAGCCGCTGGACCGGTATCCGGTCACCGGCATGCCCGGCCTTTCCGGCAGGTCTCCGACGTCCGCGCTGGTCAGGATCGGCCAATCCGGATTCTGCGCCCGAGCTCCGGCCAAGCCGACGCCGATCACGTTCCAGCCCGCTGCCCTCAGCGCGTCGCCCTGGCGCCTGACTCGCGGATCGTCGGCAATGCTCGATTGCGATACGATGCCGATGATCGGCGCCCGGGCGAAGGCCGAAGCCGCCGCGTCGCCGGCAAGCATGGCCACCGAATCAGCGGCCATGGCGCATTCGGTGCAAGCGGAGCGCGGCGAGTGTCCGCATCCGCGACTCGATCAGACCGGCGAGGCGTAGCCGTGGGCCGGTCGGGATCAGCCGCCACGTGGCCCGCAGCACGGCGATCTCCCGCAGCCGCTCGCCCGGAAATTTCGGGAAGGCCGGCAGCGGTGTGAATTCGGGCTCAGGCGGCGCGCAGTCCTCCGGTTCCGGTTCCGGCACCGGCTCAAGCGCGGGCGACGGGGCCGTTGGTGCCCCGAGACAGGCGGGCTCGGCACGGCACCCTTCGATGGCGAGAGCGATGGCCGCTGTTGCGTGTTCGAGGGCAGAGCTGCCGTCCGCGACGACCCGGCTTACAGCGGTCCCTTTGTCGGCCGATACCGGCCAAGGGCGGGCCGCCCCGCCTTCGTAAAGCGCGACGACCGGAACGCTGAAGATAGTCGCCCTGGCGTACTTCCCGACCCGCGCATCAATATAGCGGTCGCATTCCTCGACGAAGGAACGGTAGGAATAACGCTGTACTTTGATGATGTCGCGGTATGCGCGTTCAGTCAGCTCCTGGAGGTAATCCAGATCGGCTATTGCTGCGAGCACTTCCTCGATATTCGAATAGTCTTTCTTCAGAGGAATGTAGTGCGTGTCTTTCTCGACCACACCTGAATATTCCCCCTCGAAGAGCACAAGGGCGGTTCGCAACCGAATCGCCTCAAATATCTTAGGCGATACCTGCCGCATATCAACGGGCGTGGGAACGTTTTTCAGAAAACGATCGTGGAATTCTTCATAGCTCAGTGCCGCGTAGCGCTGTGACAGCAGCTTCAGCGAGCCGTCGAAGTCAAACACCTCCGATCCGGTTTCGGTGCCGAGCATCGCGCGGCACGAACCGACGAAACGGTACCAGTCGGTCCCGGCGATGCGCTTATCGAAATCGATTTCGATGTCCGCCGGAATGTCTCGCGCCGCACACAGCGCGCGCATGTCGCGCCCGATCCGGTATTTTTCATAACCCAGCGCGCCGTAATGGTGTGGCAGCTGCCGCCCCCGATAGCCAAGCCAGATCGGACGGGCGGCGAGTGGCAGTGCGTAGCTGTCAAGTTCCGGATCATCCGGTACGTAGCCGGTCAACGTCTTGACGAAATCGACCCGCGGGAAGCGGTCGCTCGGATAAATCAGCGGCACCTGATCGAGCGGCATGTTGGTGTAAACCGAATCGATCCCGAGGGCTTCGATCCATTGACGTGCCGTTTCGGTGCCCTCGTATTCGTCCTGGATGAAGAGGAGCTTCGGGCCGCGATAGCGGGCGACCGCCGCCGCCACTTCGCGCGTGATGTGTTGCGGCACCGAAACGCGGACCGAATAATGGATGGCGATAGCGTCGAAGCAGCCGAAATCGAATTCGCTGCCGCTCTCCCCTGCTTCCGTCGCCGCGCGGGTTGCGGACAGAAAATGATACCGATGACGCGAATATTTATCGAATGCGACGAGATGCTCGTAGATCGTACGGACGAACGTCGAGCCTTCGTCATAGAGCATCAGGATGTTGAGCTGCGACGTACTGGTCGAGCGCTGCCGGACCATAGAACCGATCGCCCCCGCCATTTCCGCGAAGCGCCGGTCATAGGACTGCTCGCGCGCCGCTGCGCGGCGTACCGCCAGCGCCTGCGGGTCGTACCGCGTCGGCGCCAACCGCTCGATCGCGGCGGCGAAACCCTGGGCGGTCTTCTCAATGGCAAACAGGGCGTCGCTATCGATCAGCGCGTCGATCGGAACCGATACGACCGGCATCCCGCATGCGATGTATTCATATGCTTTAAGCGGCAGCGACCGCTCGATCCACGGATCCTGCTTGAACGGGATGATGCCGACCAGCGCCTGCTGCGCTTTGCGGGCGACCTCCTGGATCGAGCAGCGCCCCCAATGAACCACGTTCGCCTGCCGCGCCAGGCGCCGCCACCCCGCACCGCCCTCTCGGGCATCACCGCAGAACCAGAACCGCCACTCCGGCATGCGCAGCGCGAGGGCGATCAGCAGATCGTAATCGAGCCGTCCGTTGATGCCGCCTTGAAACAGCACGACTCGCGCCCCGTCTGATGGCGCTGTGTAGCGTTCCGCTCCGGTGTCGCGCCAGAATCGGTAGTCGCAGCCATTGCGAAGGACAAGGATCGGGCCGGAATATCCGGCATGAGCACGATAAGCCGAGGCAACCCCGTCGGAGACGGCGATAAGGAGGTCCACGTTCTCGAGAACCCGGCGTATCGGCTCGATGACCTCCGGCCCTGCGGCGCGCAGCCCCTCGGTCGGCGTCACGTAATCCTCGGTAGCGTGATAGACCCGCAGGCGCGGCCGGCAAATTCGAATGTAACTTTCGAAATAGACGTTGTAGATCCAAAGCAGCGGGCGATGGACGCCGCGGCTGCGCAACGCTTCGTCGAGACGACGAGCCTGCGCTTCATCATACGTTGCCGGCACATGCACGATCTTGATGTTGGTGCCCTCGACGCTCTCGAAGCGGATAGTCGAGGCCGCGTCCGGCTGCACGAAATAGACCGGAAGCTCAGCACTGAAGCGGCTCGCGTAATGGTAGCGGTTGCTCCGCGGCTCCGTGTACCAGTCCGACCACGTCAGCATCACGACCGCGTCGAACGCGAAATTCATCGAAAACGGAACAATCGGATACACATCGGCATCGGTGCAGCCGACGTGCATCCAAACCGGATTGTCCGAAGCGCTGGAATTTTCAACTTTGAGCCGCACCGCGTCGACCCCGTATCTCAGTGATCAATTCACTCGCCACTCGGACGAATTTCGAGTAGATGCGGTCGAACGCGGCGCGCTCGTCCCCGACTTGCCGCAGCCGTGCCGCCGCCAATTCGATCACTCCCGGTGGAGCGCCGCCCGCCCCCGTGTCGCTGGACCAGCCGGCCGCCTTCCGCGCTTCCAGATAGAAGCGATGCGCCGCCTGCGAGCGCGATACTGCCGCGCCGACATCGGCAACGCCCTGCAGATCGAGGATTTCCGCAGCGGCCTTCCGATCAATTCGAGCCAACGACGCCTTTTCGGTGTGGTAGGCGCGCTCGAGCCGCCGCGTTTCAGCCAGGCAAATTTGCTGCAGGGAGGCCAGCGAGGCACCAGCGACCGCCACTGCGGTAAGCGGTTCGAGGCCGGCCAATGATCGTTTCGCGTCCGCCAGCGCTGCATCCAATCCCGCAGCCCTGCTTGTCCAGTACGCAACGCGTATCCTCGCCCATTCACACAGCGCTTCGGCGAGCACAACACGCGCCTCCATTTCGGGCATCTCATTGAAAAGACATCTACCCCAGCGTTCGCCGTTCTGCAGATCGTTTTCAGCATCCTCGGCGTCGCGGGCGACCAATTCGCCAAGTTCGCGGGCGAGATCCGCAATCCGGGCGTCTCGCCTGAGTTCGGCCAATCCGGGATCGTGCTCGGCAAAATCATCGGCCGATGTGAGTGTCAGCAGCCGTTTCAGTTCTTGCCGCCCGATAAAGATGCGTTCTTGCTGTAACTCCAGCAGTCCCGTCACCTCGTGAAACGTCGCGGCGAAGCGTTCAGTCTGTTGCCGCAGCGGGCCGTTTTCGCTCGAAGCGGCCGAATTGCACCGGCGTTCCGGCTCAGGGAGCGCTGCCGTAAAGCCGCGCACCGGCTTGCTCTCGCGCAGGGCAGATCGGCTGCACCGGTGCGATTGGCCGATTTCTGTTCGACGCTGCGCCAATGCCATCAGGTAAAGCCGACCATCGGTATCAGCAAAGTAATCCCCGACAGCCAATTCGGCCTGTTCCAATGCATTGAGGCCCATCGCCATTGCGATCGGATATTCCCTCAACTTGAGGCTCTGCGGTGCCGGCTGCTCGGCGGAAGGGATCGAAACGTCCCAGTAGCGGCTCGTGTCGTAGTGGTGCAGCAAGCTGAATGCCGGTGGCCCGAACTGGGTTATCCGTATATCGCCGAGTTCCTCAACCCGCTCCAACAAGCAACGCAGATTGCGACGGTGAAACAGTGATACGTGGAAGGGCGGCGTGGCGTTCGGCGCCGTTGCCTTCGAAACCGCGGCATTCAGCGCCGTGAACTGCGGCACGATGATTGCCATCACACCGTTGTCTGTGAGCAGCTGAGCGTAGGACTCAACAAACAACAGCGGGTCGCTGACGTGCTCCAGCACCGACACCGCGGAAATGGCGTCGAACCGCCGGCCGGCTTCGCGAAGCTCACAGGCGTCGCTGGTGACGACATCGAGGCCATAGATTTCCCCGGCCAACTCGACCGAACGCGGATTAAACTCGTTCAGCGTCACGTCCCATCCTGGGCGCCGGCGGCGGATCAGATCGGCGACCGTTCCCAGGCCGCCACCGACGTCGAGCCAGCGTCCCGTCGCGCGCCCCGCGGTCGCGCATTCGATCATCTCCTCAAGCAGCTCCAGGGGCGCCGCCGTAACGCTATAGCCACCGACCTCGCGGAGATGCCGGGCTTCGTAAAACTCTCGGAAATTGGTGTAGTAGGCCCCAGTATAGAGTTTGCGGATTATTTCGTCTGGCGGATACGGGTTTACGCAGACGAAACCGCAATTCGTGCATTGGTCGTGGTTGAACTCCTGCTTGCTGAACAGGCTGCGCAGTTCGCCGATACCGCAGCATGGACAACGCGCATGGCGCGGCCATTTGCCGGGATAGCCGCCCTCGAGCATGCAAATGCGGCGCACCTCGGCGTTCAGCGTGTCGTCGGCAGCCCGGTCGTTGAGCCCGGCCGCCGGCACAGCGGACGCCGTGACCCGGGTGTCGTCAGGCACGGGCGCGCTCCTCACCTTCCGCTCCGATCGTCAAATCGACAAAACGCACCTGCTCCGGCTCGAAAAAGATCGGCGCCCCGACATCGAGTGACGTGTCGGTCACCTGAAACGGGTAGAAGAAGTGACGGTACTCGTAGAATTCCCAAGTCCCCGGTGCGTTCGGCAGCAGACCCAGCGACAAGATGTAATCGCCTCTGCCCATCGGCGCGTAGGCAAACGCCAGTTCGATCGTGCCGCGCCGCGCCGGCCTGCCGCGGAACGGCGCCATCCCATATGTCTCGCGGGTTTCATCGGGCCGAATGAACTGGGTGTACCACTGCAGTATCGGTTCCAGGTCGCCCAGGCGGTTGACCGCTAATGCGACACCAAGCGTCTCTTCCGGTAGCGGACCCTTGCAGTGATAGGCAATCCGCAACGTAAAAGGCTGCACCGTGGTGAGGCGGGTCGCCGGCTGACCGGAATGATCCAGCATCGTCACCGAGTTCGATGAAAACCGGCCCGCGCCGGAATACGTACTTGCCTGTCTCGGCTGCCGGCGCCGCTTCGTGTTCCGGTGACTGCGGCGTGAACGCGGTGGTGGACGGCGCCGCCGCGATCGCGGGGGGCTCGGCCAACCCTGGCGGCGGTCCGTCCGCATTCGGCTTCGATGCGGGATACGCCTCCGCATGCGCAGCAGAATTGCCGTTCGTCGGCGGCGCCGATTCAAGGTCCTCCAGTTGCGCGGCAGTGGGCGCGCCGCCCAGAACTGCGTCGTCGACCGCTTCGATCCAACTCTCGGAATCGGCGCCTTGATGCGCCGCAAGATCATAGGCCTGGATGACCTGCAGCGCCGGACCGTGCATCTTGATGCGGCCGCCTTCCAGCCACAGCACGTCGCGGCACAACTGCGCCAGGATGCTCGTGCCGTGCGACACGACCAGAACGGTGCGTCCGCCGCTGCATAGCTGCCGGATTCGCCGCATCGATTTTTGCACGAACATCGCGTCGCCGGCGGCCAGCGCCTCGTCGATGATCAGAATATCGGGATCGACGGCCGTCGCGATCGAGAAGGCGAGCCGCGCATGCATGCCGCTCGAATAGGTCTTGACCGGCTGATCGATAAACGGCCGCAGCCCGCTGAAATCGATGATCGCGTCGAGCTTGCTGTCGATTTCGGCTCGTCCCATCCCGTAAAGCATGCCGCTCAGATGGATGTTGTCGCGGCCGCTGTGCTCCGGATTGAAACCCAGCCCGAGTTCGAGGATCGCCGTCACCCGCCCAGCCACCTCGACAATGCCGCCAGTGGCATCGAGCACGCCGGTGATGATCTTCAACAGAGTACTTTTCCCAGCGCCGTTCGCGCCGATGATGCCGAGCACCTGACCGCGCTCGACTGTGAAACTGATGTCGTCGAGCGCCCGGAATGCGCGATGCCGCTTGCGGCGAGTGAGCACCTCCAGCGCCAGATCGACCGGCTTCCGGTAGATTTCGAAGTCCTTCGTCAGATTGTGGACGCGGATCGCGATCTCGCTCACCGGACCGGTCCTCAAACCACGCTTGCCAGATGACTACGCAGGCGGACAAAGACGTACGAGCCGACCAACAACGCGCCGCCGGACATTGCCGCCATGATGACCCAGGATGCCGGATGGTCGATGCCGCCGAAATAGAACACGTCCTGGTAGCACCAGATCAGGTGACTGAACGGATTGAACGGCAGCGCCGACCTTAAACCCTCCGGCACCATTTCCGGAACGTACATGACCGGGATCAGGTAGATGCTGACCGTCAGAAAAACCCGGACGAACTCGGATAGATCACGGAAATACGGCGACATTGAACTGAGAAACAGCGCCAAGCCCCACAGCAGAACAACATGCATCGCGTAGAGGATCGGCAGCAGCCCCAACGTCCATGGCACCCCGTCACGCGCCGCCATCACATAGATGAGCACGATCAAGAGCAGAATGCTCTGCACCTTGAAGGAGGCCAGCAGCGATTTCGCGACTAGCGCCTCGACCGGAAACATGACCTTTTTTACGATGGTCGAATTCGCGAACATGATGCCGGTGGCGCGACTCAGAACGTCTTGTGTCATCAGCCAGGGCGCGAGCCCGGCAAACAGATAGATGAGGTAGCCAGAGGGACCGCTGTCGCCGATGCGTATCTTGAAGACGGTGGTGAACAGGAACCCATAGACCGCGAACATTACGATCGGATGGACGACCACCCATATCGCGCCACCGGCCTGCCCCGCATGAACATCGGTGATTTCCCGACGCGCCAGTTCGCGCACGAGGTTGCGGTGCGTCAGCACAGAGCGCAGGAGCGCGAAAATCCCCGTCCCACGCCGGTGAACGGCAGCAGGAGCGATAGCCGGCGCGTGCAGCTCGGTCACGGTGTCGGTCATCCGGTCAGCACGCTTGCGATGTCGTCAAGCGAGCACGGTTTCGTGATCGCCGGAACCCCGGCTCGTTTCGCGCACGTGTCGCATGCCCCCTCACCCCGTCGCGACCCTACGGCGTTCACTGCATGAACGTCAAGGGGGACCAGATGACCAACGGTTGCGATGGCCGTTCGGCCGAAATCACCGCAAGAATGCGGCGACGTTGTGGGGCGCCACACCGCGTTGACGCATTGCTATCGATTCAACCCGCCTCAGCATGGAATCATACTGATCGTCTGACCGGCGGCCGTGGCCGGCGGTGTGGGTGAACGGGCGCGGTCCCGAATAACGCTTGACGGGCGGTGGCTTCTTCGCCGGGCGGCGGTGTCTTCGTGATGCTTATCGTCGCTTGTTGGTTGGTGGCATGCCGGGCTTATCCGGCGGCATACCGGCGATCATTGGATTGTCGCCGTCGGCGAGGGCTAGGGTGAACAGCGCCGCGGCTCGAAGCACCTTCGCGGGCTTGCCTTTGCTTTCGATTCCCGGGATCGTTTTAATTTTTCTGCCGCTCGCCAATTGGAGAAGGCTGGTGGGCGCGACAGGGATTGAACCTGTGACCCCTACGATGTCAACGTAGTGCTCTCCCGCTGAGCTACGCGCCCTTGCTGCCTGCGGCGAGCGCACGGTGTAACCGAAACGGCGGTCCGGAGCAAGGCAATGCTGGCCGGCGATCAACCGGCGATCGGCCATTTGGGCTCGCATTTTCAACACCGCCGGCTCGCCGATCGCCCAGGTCGGTCGCCGAGTGAGTGTCTGATTGCTGACATGCGCGGCAGAGGGTGGCGCGCACGCGGCAACGACCTATTATGGGACCCGTCACGACATGGGGTCGGAGTTTTGGCCGATCGGTTGATCTCATCGCCGTCCCGCAGGCCATCGCGGGAACCGTCCCAGGGGTCACCCCTGAAGCTTTCTGCAGACGGTCTGGCCGGCGGGCGGGTGCTCGACGCCGCTATCGTCGCGCTGCGCCGTGGCGAGCCGGTATTTCTCGACGGGCGCGAGCGGCCCGTGCTGGCGCTTGCCGCCGAGTTTGTTGACGACGATAATCTGGTGCGGCTGCGCGCCGTGGCCGACCGACCGTTGCGTGTTGTCGTGACCCGGCGCCGCGCGGTGGCGCTGGGGTTGGCCGGGCGCGACGCGCTCTCCGGGGCGGTATCGATCGGCCTTGCGCCGTTGCTGTCGGCGGCGGTCATCCGCAACCTCGCCGATCCGGCGGCTTCGCTCGGGGCCGAGCCGCCTGGCCTCGGGCCCGAACCCGAAACGGCCGAGGGCGGCGAGTTGGCCGCCGTCGCGCTGGCGAAGCTCGCCGCCCTGCTGCCGGCCGCGCTGGTGCTGCCGCTGGCCCCGGCGGAAGCCGCGTTCGCCCGGCGCCGCGCCGATTTTGTCGTCGTCGCCAGCGATGTCGTCCTGCGCCGCGGCGCCGCGATGGCCGGTCTAACGCGGGTCGCCGACGCCCGCGTTCCGCTCGCCGATGCCGAGGATGCGAGGCTGATCGCTTTCCGCCCCGGCGACGGCGGCAGCGAGCATTTGGCGATCCTGATCGGCACCCCCGATCCCGCCGCGCCGGTGCTGGCCCGGCTGCATTCCGAATGTTTTACCGGCGACCTCCTGGCCAGCCTGCGCTGCGACTGCGGCGACCAGCTGCGCGGCGCGATCGCCGCGATCGCGGCGGCAGGCGGCGGCGTGCTGCTCTACCTCGCGCAAGAGGGTCGCGGCATCGGGCTGGTCAACAAGCTGCGCGCCTATCAGCTGCAGGACGCCGGGTTCGATACGGTCGACGCCAACGAGCAGCTTGGCTTCGACGCTGATGAGCGGGTCTATCTGCCGGCGGCCGAGATGCTGCGCCAGCTTGGATTCGCGACCGTGCGGCTCTTGACCAACAACCCGGACAAGGTTGCCGCGCTCGAACGCTACGGCATCCGCGTCGCCGAACGGGTGCCGCACGTCTTTCCGGCGAACGGCCACAACGAACGCTACCTGCGCACCAAGGCCACCCGCAGCGGCCATTTGCTATAGCCGGGTGCTACGGCCCCCAGGTTTCCGGCGACCCGCCCGGTAACCGACCGGGCGTGTCGCCGGGCTCGTCAGAAATCCATTTCGAGCGCGTAGAGGCCGCCGGCATGGCGGTCGACGCAGAACACGATGCCGCGATCGTCGACGAACACGTCGTTGATCTGGCAGGCGCCGGTCGGCGCGTTCGCGACTTGCGGCGCGAAATACGCGACTTCCTTCGGCTGGTACGGGTTCGACAGGTCGAACGCCCTGAGGCCGCCATTGAAGAACGTCCCGAGGACGATCGTCTCCGACTTCCAGCAGCCATCCTTCGGCAGGTTCTCCCAAAGATTGTGCGCGCCGAAGCGCCCGCCGCGCCGCGAGAACACCTCGACCGGCGGCAACGGGCAGGTCGCGATCGGCACCGGGTTCTCCTCGGCGCGGTTATCGACGATCCACACCAGCTTCGGCCAGTCGCCGCCGTCGTTGCGGGTCGCCTCGTCGCTGACCACCAGGAGGTTGCGCTCAAAAAACGGCACGACGGTGTGCGTGAAGCCGGGGTTCGGCGGATGATAGTCCCAGCGCGACACCATCTGCGGGTGCGCCTTGTCAGCGATGTCGAGGATGATCAGGCCGCCGTCGATATAGCCCATATAGACCCGGTCCGGGCGCTGCGGGTACACGTTGGTGTTGTGCGGGCGGAAGCCGGTGTCGATGCTGTCCCCGGTGTGCCGCACCGGCGGCGCCTCGTTGTCGCCCTCCTGCGTGCCGGGCAGCCACCAGCGTCCGACTTCGACCGGCTTCGACGGGTTCTTCACGTCGATGCATTGATAGAACTGATCGTCATTCGGGTGGGTCGGGTGCGAGTCGGCGGCGCCGGAACTCATGTGGATGTAATCGCCGTCCGCGAACCACAGCTGGTGGACGCCGCGCGAGTTCGGTCCCGAACGGTCGAAAAACGCGATGCGCTTCGGGTTTTCCGGGGTTGAGATGTCGAGCAGTTCGACGCCCGCCTCGGGGTCGCCGGTCTGCTGCGTCTGATAGGCGATCGCCAGGATATCCCCGACCGTTTCCAGCGAATTGGAGCGCATGCGGTTGTGCGGCAGGTCGGCGCGCGCGACGATCTTCAGCATCTTCGGGTCGGTGACATCGACCGCGGTATAGTTCTTCGGCGCGCTTTCATGCGCCATCCAGAGAATTCGCCGACCGTCCTTGGTCAGCTGCATCGACATACCCTCGCCCATGCCGCCGAACCCGTCGAGCGAATGGTGCGCAAGCTGGCGAAAATTCCAGATTAGCGTGTCGCCGTTATCGGTTGCGCTCTGCATGTCTCTCTCCCCTCTTTCGCGAGTTGCTTCAGCTAATTCTCGAAACCGTTCTCGGCCGGAGTCTCGACCGGGCTGCCGGTGATCTCCGCCACGGCGCGCACCGCGGCGCGTGCGACGCGCCACACGGCCTCACCGGCGCTGGCGGCGCGCACCGTCACTGTCTGCCCGACGACCATCTCCTTTGCCGCCGACCCCGCCACGTCGCCCGCGAGGTCGGAAATCCAGACCAGCCAGACCGAACCGACATGCCGGTTCGCCTTGAGCGCGAAGATCCGGCCCGGCACATTGACCCGGGCAAACCCCTTCCGGCTCCGCGACATGTCGATGCGATACCGCACGCCCCCAGATAGCCACGGCCCAGGGTTAAAGTCCATGGGGGCAAGTCCATAGCCGCCCACTGCGGCGTCTCCGGCGAACGGGACTGCGCCGCGGCGGCCGCGATGCCCTTTCCTCACCGCCGTCGCCGGTTCGCCGAGCTAGACCGGAGTGAAGGTGCATTTCCTAGTAGCGTCTGGTGATATGCCGGAACCGCTTGAGGCGCTTGGCAATGCGTCGGAAGCCATGTCGCCGACGGTAAGCCGCAAATGGAGTCATGGCATCGGCCATCACCCACCCGCTATCGAGCTTCATCTAGGCTCGCGGTGGTTTGTAGTCACCGCCAACCAAGCCATTGACCGAGACGGCATGTCGCGGCAAGGCAGAGGTGATCGGGGCGACGACTCGGAGGCATGAATGAGGCGAACATCGGGCGCTTCTTGTTTCCTGGCGGCTGTGTTGCTCGCGTTGCTGTCCGCTCAAGCAGCGGCCCAGCCCGCGGCGGGCGGACCGCCGGCGGTCGGCGTCGTGCGCGTCCAGCGGCAGCAGATCACCGAGAGCGAGGAATTCATCGGCCGCACTCAGGCGGTCGGGCGCGTGTCGCTGGTTGCGCGCGTCACCGCCTTCCTCGACAAGCGGAATTTCGTCGAGGGTTCCGAAGTCAAGAAGGGCGACCTGCTCTATGTGCTCGAACAGGCGCCGTTCAAGGCGGAGGTCAACAGCGCCAGCGCGAGCGTTGACCAGTTCGTCGCGCAGCACCGCAATGCGCAGCTGACCCTGGACCGGGCCCGAGCGCTACTGTCGACGCCCGCCGGGCAGCAATCGACTTACGACGCCGCCTTCGCCTCCGAACGCGCCCTCGCCGCACAGATCGCCGGCGCGCAGGCGCAGCTGGAAACAGCTCAAATCAATCTCGGATATACCGAGATCCGCGCCCCTATCGACGGCAGGATCACCACCACGGCGGTTACCGAGGGCAACGTCGTCTCGCCGACCAGCGGCACGCTGGCGATGCTCGTCAGCCAGCACCCGATATATGTATTGTTCCCGATTGCGCAGCGCACCGCGCTCGACCTTCGCGCCCGCTACGGGCCGAAGGGCGGGTTCAAAGCGGTCGTGCTCCGGCTGCGGCTGCCCGACGGCCGGATCTATAACCAGGAGGGCCATCTCGACTACGTGTCGCCGACCGTTGCCGAGAACACCGACACGCTGACGCTGCGCGGCGTTTTTCCGAACCCGCGGCTCCCGACCGCGCCGATCCCCGGAGGAGCGTTGCGCGAGCTCACCGACGGTGAATTCGTGACCGTGATGCTCGAAGGCGTGCAGCCGGTCACGGTGCTTGCGATCCCGCGCGCCGCGGTGCTGGCCGACCAGCAGGGCGATTACGTCTATGTCGTCGATGCGCAGAACAAGGCTGAGGTGCGCCGCATCCAGCTCGGTCAATCGACCCCCGCGACCGCCGTCGTGCTCAGCGGCCTCAAGGAAGGCGAGACGGTCATCAGCGAGGGGGTGCAGCGGGTCCGCCCGGGCCAGCCGGTTGCGCCCGCGCCGGCGACGCCGCCACCCCCCAGCCCGCCAGCGAACCGGCCGGCAGCCGGCAATGGCGACCCCACAGGCCCTTCTGACCAAGGTGGCCAGGGCGGCAAGCCATGATCTCCGCCGTCTTTGTCGACCGGCCGCGCCTCGCGGTGGTGATCGCGGTGGTGATCACGATCGCCGGCGCGCTGGCGATGCTGCGCATCCCGGTGGCGCAGCTGCCGGACATCGTGCCGCCACAGGTGCAGGTCACCGCGATGTACCCCGGCGCTTCGGCCGCCGTGGTCGAGGCGAGCGTCGCGGCGCCGATCGAAGCGCAGGTCGTCGGCGTCAACAACATGATTTATATGAAATCCGCGAGCGGCAACGACGGCAGCTACAGCCTGACCGTCAGCTTCCAGCTCGGCACCGATCCCGACATCAACACCGTCAATGTCAACAACCGGGTGCAAACCGCTCTGGCGCAGCTTCCCCAGGAGGTGCAGCTGCAGGGACTGACGGTACAGAAGAAATCGTCGGCGATTTTGCAGTTCATCACGCTCTACAGCGAGGACGGCAGCCACGACCCCCTCTTCATCACGAACTACGCGATCATCAATATCCTCGATGTGCTGTCGCGCACGCCCGGGGTGGGTCAGGCCTTCCTGTTTGGCAAGCAGAATTATTCGATGCGCGTCTGGTTCGACACGCATCGCCTTGACAATCTGCAGCTGACGGCGGCCGACATCGTCAACGCGATCAAGGCGCAGAACGTACAGGCCGCGGTTGGGCGGATCGGGGCACGCCCGATCGCCAAAGACCAGCAGTTCCAGATGAACGTGCAGACGCAGGGTCGTCTTTCGACCGCCGCGCAGTTCGGCGACATCGTGCTGCGCGCCAACCCGGACGGGTCCTTGCTGCGCATTCGCGATGTCGCGCGCGTCGATCTCGGCGCCCAGAACCTCGATTCCGAAAGCCGACTCAATGGTCGCCCGGCCGTGGCGATCGGCGTCTATCTGTCGCCAGGGGCAAACGCGGTCAATACCGCGTCGGCGGTCGATGCTGCGCTCGACCGGCTTAGCCAGCGCTTCCCGCCAGGGCTCAAGTACAGCGTAAATTACGACACGACGACCTTTGTCCGAGCCACGATCCACGACGTGATGATCACGCTCGCCGAGGCGTTCGGGCTCGTCGTGATCGTCGTCTTCCTCTTTCTCGGCAGCCTGCGCGCGACGCTGATCCCAGCCATCGCCGTGCCGGTCAGTGTTATCGGCACCTTCGCGGTGCTGTTGGCAGTGGGCTATTCGGCCAATACCGTCTCGCTGCTCGCGCTGGTGCTGGCTATCGGCATCCTGGTCGACGACGCGATCGTCGTTGTCGAGAACGTCGAGCGCGTCATGGAGGAGGAACCACAGCTTTCGCCCGCCGAAGCGACGAAGAAGGCGATGGCCGAGATCACGGCGCCGATCATCGCAATCACGCTGGTGCTGCTGTCGGTTTTCGTGCCGATCGCGTTCATTCCCGGCATTTCCGGCGAGCTGTTCCGCCAGTTCGCGGTGACGATCAGCATCGCGATGCTGATCTCGGCGATAAACGCGCTGACCCTGTCGCCGGCACTGTGCGCCGTGTTTCTGCGCCATCGCGGTCCGCGGCGCGGGCCGATGGGCTGGATACTGCGGCGGATCGACAATGTCCGCGACGGCTATGCCGCCATCGTGCGGCGTCTTGTGCGCGTGGCGGTGCTTGGGGTCGTGGCGATCCTGGCGGCAGGCGCGGCGATCTATGTCGCCGGCACGCGTACCCCGACCGGCTTTTTGCCCGAGGAGGATCAGGGAGCGTTCTTCGTGTCGGTGCAGCTGCCCGACGGCGCATCGGTCAGCCGCACCAGCGAGGCGTCCAGCCACGTCGAGGAACTGCTGCGGCGGATGCCGCAGGTTCAGAACGTGTTTGCGGTCATCGGGTACTCGATCCTCGACGGTGTCAGCGAGCCTAACAACGCCTTTCTCGTTGCCACGCTGAAGCCGTTCGAGGACCGTCGCGGCGCGGCCAACTCGGCCCAGGCGCTGATCGGCCGCATGTTTGCCGAAGGGCAGCAGGTCCGCAGCGCAACCGTGATCCCGTTCAACCTGCCGCCGATTATCGGCCTGTCAACGTCGGGCGGGTTCGAATACGAACTCGAAGGTCTCGAGGGGCAGGATCCCGCGGCGATGGGCAGCGTCATGCAGGGGCTGGTCGCGGCCGCCAATCAAAACCCGCTTTTGTCGCGCGTATTCTCGACCTACACCGCGACCAACCCGTCGATCTATCTCGACATCGACCGCGAAAAAGCACAGTCGCTCGGCCTCCTGATGAGCGATGTCTTCAACGCGCTGCAATCCACTCTCGGCGGGTTCTACGTCAATAATTTCAACCTGTTCGGCCGGGTCTGGCAGGTCAATATCCAGGGCGAGGCGGCCGACCGTACCGAGGTCTCGTCGATCTGGCAGATCTATGTCCGCAATAAATTCGGCAGTGACGTGCCGATGCGCGCTATCTCCGGCGCTCGCATCGATCTCGGGCCGCAGGTCATCACTCGCTACAACAACTACCGCGCGATCCCGATACAGGGCAGCCCGTCGCCCGGCACGGCGAGCGGCACGGCTCTGGCCGCGATGGCCGATGTCTCGGCCAAAGTGTTGCCAACCGGCTATGGCTACGAATGGACCGGCACCGCCTACCAGGAGGTCGCCGCTTCGGGTCAGACCGGCGTGATCCTGGGGCTGTCGATACTGTTCGCGTTTCTGTTCCTGGTCGGGCTCTATGAAAGCTGGATGATCCCGGTGCCGGTGCTGATGTCGGTGCCGGTCGCGGTGCTCGGCGCCTTTGTCGGTTTGTTGATTTTTGGGGTGACGCTCGACCTCTACGCCCAGATCGGGCTCGTCGTGCTGATCGCGATGGCGGCGAAGAACGCGATCCTGATCGTTGAGTTCGCGAAGGACCGGCGCGAGGAGGGAATGGATATAAGGGAGGCGGCGGTACTCGGCGCGCGGATGCGGTTTCGCGCCGTAATGATGACCTCGTTCGCGTTTATTCTCGGCGTTTACCCGCTGGTTGTCGCCGAAGGAGCGGCTCAGCTCAGCCGGCACGGCGTCGGTACGCCGGTTTTCGCCGGCATGATCGCCGCAAGCGCGATCGGAATCTTCGTGATTCCGATGCTCTATGTCACATTTCAGACCCTGCGCGAACGCAGCGGTGCCCGTTTCCGCCGTACTACCGCGCCGGTTGACAAAGCTAGCTAAGGAAGAGGGCGCATGCTTTCGCGCAAAGCTGTCCCGGACCTGGTGTTCGATCACCAAAACGGCTTTGTGGATCGGTCGTCCCCCTCGGGAAACGCCTTTCTATCGCGATAGTGTCGTGCACAACGGCCTGCTTCTGTCCGCGCCGTGGGACGCCGCTTTCGACACTGGCCTCGTCAGCTTCGCCGACGATGGAACCGCGCTCGCCAGCCCCGGATTGAGCGGTGCGCGCCGGTCGCACTCTGTATGGAGCGCGTCCGCGATTGCCCAACCTTCAACCTTCAACGCACGCATCGCACCAGCCTGGCATCGGATCGTGCTCGTCACGGCTTTTCGAAGTCCGCCTTCGCACGTCCGGGAATGTGAGCCGGCCTGACAACCATTCTGAACGCGGTAATCGGGTTCGCTATTCCCTCAGACGACGTTGCTATCTGGTTGCTGCCTTCGGCGGCAGGCTTCGTGTCCACGATGCAAGCTATCGGACTCATGGTCGGAGTGAGAGGATTTGAACCTCCGGCCCCTGCCTCCCGAAGGTAGGGGCAAACGATTGAGGGACGTTGCACCAAGTTGATGGTACGGCAGAAATGGCCTGATTTCTGGTGTTTAGGTTTGCAGCGTGGTGATTGGCATTGCGTCGGTTTGCCCATCGTGTTACCTAGGTGTTACCTATAGGGTTGCGAGGTAACAGGCAGGGCGGCGATGACGGCGAGCGTAAACGGATCGGGTTGCGCGAGGTGCGGGCGCTCGCGCCGGGCGCCGAGATATGGGATGCAGCGGTCTCCGGTTTCGGCGCGCGTCGCCAGCAGAGCGAAGCGGTTTCCTACGTGCTGATGTACCGAACGCGTGAAGGGCGGCAACGACGCTACACGATCGGTCGCCACGGTGCGCCTTGGACCCCGGAGAGCGCTCGTGTGGAAGCCCGCCGATTGCTCGGCGAGGTAGTGAAGGGCGCTGACCCGGCCGCCGAAAAACGCGAGGCACGCGAGGCGATGACTGTCTCCGATCTGTGCGATCAGTATCTCGCGGATGGGAAAGCCGGCCGACTGCTGACCCGGCGCGGGCAGGCGAAGAAGATCAGCACGCTTGAAATCGACATGGGCCGGGTCGAGCGACACATAAAGCCGTTGCTCGGCCGCATGGCGGTTGCCGCAGTGGACCGCGCCGACATCGAGCGCTTCATGCACAGCGTCGCTGAAGGAAAGACGGCCGCGCAGATCAAGACAGGGCGCTACGGTCTGGCGCGCGTCACCGGTGGCAAGGGGACGGCGACCCGCACCGTGGGGTTGCTTGGCGCGATCTTACCTACGGCGTGCGCAAAGGCGTGCGGAGCCGACAACCCAGTTCACGGCGTCGTGCGCTATGCCGATGGACAGCGCGAGCGGCGCCTTTCGGATTACGAATACGCAGCGCTTGGGAGCGCGCTGCTCGGGGCTGAGGCGCAGGGAAACATCTGGCCGGCAGCAACTGCCATGGCGCGGTTCCTCGCGCTGACAGGCTGGCGCAGCGGCGAGGCGTTGGCTTTGCGGTGGCTGGAACTCGACTTAACCCGTCGCACGGCGACGCTCGCCGACAGCAAGACCGGCCGCAGCATCCGCCCGCTGTCGCACGCGGCTTGCGACGTGCTGCTGAGCCTGCCTCGCCTTGGGGCTGACCGGGTGTTCCCCGCGACCCGCGGAGACGGCCCTATGGTCGGGTTCAAAAAGTTCTGGCCGAAGATCACCAAGGTTGGCGAGTTACCCGCCGATATTACGCCACATGTACTGCGCCATTCGTTCGCTTCGCTTGCTGCGGACCTCGGCTACAGCGAGCCGACGATCGCCGCTCTGGTCGGGCATAAGGGGCACACGATCACCAGCCGGTATGTCCACAGCGCCGACGCGGTTTTGCTGGCGGCGGCCGACGCGGTAGCAGGCCGCACGGCTGAGCTGATGGGCGACGAAAAGCCGGCGGGGGACGTGGTGCCGCTTCGCGGGGCGCGATAATGGCGGACGCTTACAGCGATAAGAAGTTTCAAACAATCATTAAATCGTTTAGGCCGAAGGAGGGGTTCAATGAGGTCCGCTTTCGCCGATCTCTTGAAACTTGCGCACATATTTACCTGGAAGGAAAAAATATTATCATAGCGCGGCCAAGCGATCGTGTAGAGCAGATAGAACGTCTGCGCAAGAAAGTGGCAGACCTCGCTAGAGGTCTGCGCGAATCACAAAAAGATCCTTATACTGAACGTTTTCTTGACGAATCGGCTTTGTCGGTTCATCGGGGAATGCTTTTTGCTCCAAACCAAGGCGCAGAGGTTGTGGCTGCCCCCGGCTTGGTCGCAAGAACGTTGACGTGCCTGGATGAGCTGCAACAGCTTCTGGCGCGAGCCAAGCTGCGGGCGCAGCCGACCGCACCGGGCGGCAATCGGCCCGATAGGATTTTGCATGAGCTGATATCGAGCCTCCGAGAGATTTATGAGGCTGCCGCGATCCAACCAAAAACTCCGACAGGGTGGAGCGCCGATTACGGAGGCGATGAGTTTGTGAAGTTTCTACAAGCCGCGCTTGCTCCGCTCGGGATCAGAAAGTCCGTCACTGCGCTTCGTGATCTCTACGAGCGCGCCAAAGGAGCATAATTGGGCAAAAATATCTTCCATTCTGCTCCGTGAGTAGTCGCGGCGCTTGTGCCAAATCAATGCTATCGCAATCTTACGGGAACAAGCGATGGCAATTCCGACTGATCCCGACACGCTTCTCGGGCGCCGGGAGAACGCCGCAGCTCTGACGGAAGCTGGTTTCAAGACCGCGAAAACAACGTTGGCCACTTTGGCCGTACGCGGTGGCGGCCCGCCGTTTCAGAAATTTGGCCGATTTCCGCTGTACCGCTGGGGTAACTCGCTCGAATGGGCACGGTCGCGCTTAAGCAAAGTCGTTACCTCGACTAGCGAACTTGACAGCGCCGCTTGAAACATGGAGCCGAAATGCGACGGTTGAGGATTGCTTTGCTGAACGGCAAGCGGTTTCTGATAGCACACATGCCGCGCCAGCGCCAGCCGCGCCGGCACTCCGCGTAATCATCTCGGCGTCGTATCGCTGTGGTGCCGAGGTGCTGCTCGTTGATAGCGGCCCTCTGCCTGACCTGGCCGCCGTAGCCGACGTGCTGAGCGAGATTGACGGCGCGCTCGATACCAATGCGGACCTGATGTTCGAGCGCGGCGCCGAGCTGGTCATTCGCGTCGCCGAACGGCGGTTTCAGCGCCACTACGAGCCGCTGCCGCGCCGGCAAAAGCCCGTCGCTCGTTCGTTGCAATTCCGATGAACGCCGCTTTCGAAACGCTCGCGGCCGAACGGCGCTGGCTCAACTGGCGCAATGAGAAGCGAGGCAACGACGACCGGCTCACGAAAGTCCCTTATCAGCCCAGTGCGTTGCGTGCAAAGGCTGACGATCCGTCAACCTGGACGACCCGCGCCGCCGTCGAAGCTGGCGTTCCCAATGTCGTTAATGGCCTCGGCGGCGGCATCGGGATCGTGCTCGGCGACCTCGGCGACGGAAGCGGGCTTGGCGGCATCGATCTCGATACATGCCGAAACGAGGACGGCACATTAGAAGCATGGGCCGCTGAGGTCATACAACGGTTCGGGTCTTACACTGAGGTATCACCTAGCGGCACAGGGGTTAAAATATTCTTCCGGCACCGCATGGAAGACTTAGCATCGATTCTACCGATTATAGGCCGGGACGGAGACAAACAACGTTACGGTCGTAGCTTCAAGCGTGGCGGACTAAAGAACCATCCGCCAGCCATTGAATTATTCCTAAACCTCCGTTTTTTCACCGTTACGGAACAGCACCTGGCATGGACATCGGGCTTTATCGCGACTATTGCACCGGAGAAATTGGTTTGGCTGCTGAAGGATTACGGCCCGGCATTCGCCGCTAGGGATAAGGATAACGGTAATAAGAAGAAGACGAAGAGCGGCGGTCGAGATAACTCCCGATCCGCAGCCGCCTACCGTCTAGGCCGTGAACTGCGCCGCGCTGGCGCGACTTTCGAGGAGATGTGCGACGCGCTGCGCACCGATCCTGAAACGGACGAATGGTACAAAGAAAAAGGCGACAAGCGGCAGCTACAACGCATCTGGGACAAGGCTGAAAAATCAGCCGGCCGCAATCTGCCAATCATCAATCTCGGCGGTGGCAAGCTGCCCATGAATATCGACGCTGCCGAGGGGCTGCTGATACAGCACGATCCCGAGGTTTATCAGCGGGGTGATATGGTTGTTCGTGCAGCGAAGGAGTTGGTGACGGTCGCCGATCATCGGCAGGCACTCGCCATGCGAATGGTTCCGATCAAGGCGGTTCATCTGGTTGATCGGCTGACGCGGGTTGTGGATTTCAAGCGGTATGACGCGCGGTCGGAGGAATGGGTCTCGACCAATTGCCCGTTTGATCTCGCCACGGCCTATTTAGAGCGGGTCGGCGATTGGAAACTTTCTATCCTGACCGGCATCATCGACGCGCCGACACTGCGCTCTGACGGATCGGTTCTCGACCAGCCTGGATATGACGAGCCGACTGGCATTCTCTATGTGCCGTCCGGTTCCTATTACGCGATAGGGTCGGACCTCACACAAAAGCGAGCACGCGCGGCGCTGGACGCACTCTGCAAGCTGCTAAAGGGCTTTCCCTTCGTCGACGAGAATGGGGAAGATGCAACCAGCAAGTCGTCGCCTAGCCGTTCGGTCGCATTATCCGCGATCCTGACCGCAATTACCCGTCGTTCGATCGCCCACGCGCCGCTGCATGCATTCACAGCGCCGGTCATGGGCTCTGGCAAGAGCAAGCTAGTCGATATCGCCAGCATGATCGCGACCGGGCACGAGGCGCCGGTTCTGAGCCAAGGCAAAACCGAAGAGGAAATGGAAAAACGGCTCGGAGCGGCGCTGATTGCCGGGGACGCGCTGATCTCATTTGACAACTGCGAACAGCCGCTCGGTGGCGAATTGCTATGCCAAGCCCTTACGCAACGAACGTTGAAGGTCCGACCGCTCGGGAAATCAATGCTTGTGTCGCTGCCGACCGACGCGCTGTTCGCCGCGACCGGCAACAACCTGATCATCGCCGGCGACATGACCCGGCGGACGATTGTCGCGACGCTCGACCCGAAAGTAGAGAGGCCGGAGCTTCGGGAGTTTGACGCCGATCCGCTCGAGATCATCCGCGCCGATCGCGCGACCTACGTTGCTGCCGCCTTGACCGTACTCCGGGCTTTCATCGACGCCGGCATGCCGGCTCAAGGCGCGAAGCCGCTCGGATCGTTCGGCGACTGGTCCCGCAAGGTACGCGACGCTCTCCTATGGATGGGCGAGCCCGATCCCTGCCTGACGATGGAGCGCGCCCGTGTCGAGGACCCGCAGACCCAGGCGCTCGTCGAGGTGCTAACGCAATGGGTCGAGACGATCGGAGACCACGGCGTGAGCGTGAAACGCGCGATCGAATACGCGAACGAACAGACGCACGGAAACGGTGCATTTGACGCGCCGGAATCCAAAAACGCGGACTTGCGAGAGGCATTGCTCGCCGTCGCCGGTGACCGCGGCGCGATTAGCAGCATGCGTCTTGCCAAGTACTTATCGAGGAATAAAGGGAAGATTGTCAATGGATTACGTATCGAACAAGACCTCACAGTCGAGCACGGTGGGGCCGCGCGCTGGCGGGTCACCCAAGGGTGAATGGTGACGATGGAGATCATGGTGACGATGTGTATTAAGCGCGCTTGGAACTGTCAGAGACAGACAGTTGACAGATACATGACAGTTCTAGGGGGTACTGAAAACAACCTCACCAACCCCACCAACGTCACCCGCTTCAGTTCTTGCTGGGGCGCATCGCGCCCGGAGCCGCCGCCACATGAGGCGCGCTTCCAATCCCGCGTCTGGCGCTCAGGAGCACCGAACCGAACATGACCTCCACGACATGGCCGGGGCGAAGGGAGACGATCGTTCGCACGGTCGGTCATGGAGTGTTGCCGCGTTCCTGCTTGCGCCGGTCAGCAGCGCCCGCGCCTTGGCGCATCGCTCATCCGCAGATGGCTCGCCGTTGTCCCCTACCGCCCGCCGGGCGCGCGTGCTCCAGGAGTAGGTCGCGGAGATCAGGATCGCTCATCGCATGTCGAGCACCGTGCGGGCCTGCTCCTCGCTTATGCCGGCGCGCATCAGCAGCGCAACGATCTTTTGTTCAAGTTCCAGGATACTTAGATCGGGAAACAGCGGCACGTCGTTTTTGCCCGTGACTTGGGAGGGGATAAGCCGCGCCACCAGTGTAAC